>NZ_JBIBKX010000009.1:0-334989 GCF_042959425.1 Streptomyces sp. NPDC007896
CCCGCGGAGCGGGTACCATATCGCTTCGCGATATGCAAGCGAACACCTGTGCTGCGCACAGGTGTTGCGCTCCCGCTCCGCGTGAGCGCCCGCCGGGTCACTGCGTGACCCGGCATCAACTCGCGGGCTGCGCCCACGAGTTGGGCGCGGGGCCGCTGCGCGCCCACGCCCGGCACCGGGGCCTCCGCTGCGCTCCAGCCCCACACATAGTGGGCAATGGCGGGAAAAGCGGCAGCAGTGAGGGGGTGACGGTCCGACAGAGGTAGAGGTGAGAGGCTTGCGGCAAAGTAATGCCTCAATCTAAGTTATGGATTAACTCTGGAATGGATTGCGGGCAGCTCCGCGAAAATTCAATTGGTGGTTTCGGAACATGAAGTGCTTCCGGGTCGTGCGGTTTGCTGTCTTCCACTGGTCAATAATCTCACCTGCATTGGGTTGCTTTACGAGCGGTACGAAGATGCTAACCAGCCAAAAGTTAGTGACAGTTCCCCAGATAACTACGGCGATGACGGCCGTGGAGAAAAGAGGCTTCTTGTAATTGTGATAGAGGAAATGGATTCGGGACATGTCTTACGTTCTCCTTGATAGATGGTGAGTACATTTCGAAGAGTTCCCCCTTCGTTGAAGCTTTTGAGCAAAGAAATAACCCCCACTGCTGTGAGGGCATTGAGCAGACAGTAAATGTCAGGTGCCTAATAGCCTTACGCAGATTGCGATTCTCGTTCCTTTTGCTTTGGGTGCCATGGGTCTCTCCATCGACGATTTCGGCCTGCAGCTCGGCAATCTGTGGCTTTGTGTAATGAATTGATTACTCATTGCAACCTCCATTGGGTACAAAGGAGCCGAAGGGGCTTGTGCCCTTCGGCTTTAAGACGGAGTACTGCCGGGGTAAATGCTGATTCTGCCTCGTGGGGTCGTGGTTGATTACGCTTCGATAATACGGAGAGGAGCTCGTCCCGTCAATAGGGGTCGACGTGGGATACGACGTAGTCCACGTCTCTCCTTTACTGCCCTTCAGGGATGGACTGTACACCTCAAGACTATTTCTGGGAAGGGTGAGGGGGTCGCCCTCGATGAGACCTGTGATCTTGTTCTGCTGGTTTGTAACTGGATGCTTCCTTTATAGCAGAGGACCGCTCCGTGCGGTAATGCATCTGGTCCTGAGGTGCAACGTGAGAGGAATTCTCCGGTCGTTGGCGAGGGGAATCTGTTCGGCCGGCTCGTCGGTCGCGCGTGGACGGGTCCGTAGGCCCGGGCAAAGCCTGGGTGGGGGATCTAGTAGGTGGCCGCCTGACGCCTAGTCAGTCCTCTACCAACTATGGATAGTTGCTACATCTCTGGATAGTCAGTGGTAGTATGAGGGAAAGTTGACCTTGAGGGGATCCGAATGAAGCTGACCGTATTCCAGTTCGAGGGCACTCCCGAGGAGCTGGATGCCTCACAGGTGCTGCGGGAGCTCGCAGACCAGCACCACGGCTCAACTTCGGTTGCTGCGCAGGGAGTTCGGGACGGCGTGCTGCCGGCCTGGATCCCAGGAGTGGCCGACGAGGGACAACAACCTGTGCGGCAGCTGCTGGGCCGTAGTCCGGCTCCCGGTCTGTTCGTTCAGTTTCTTGCAGAGACGACCCGCTGGGAGAACGTCAGCGTCCACGGCATCAAGCGCAAGAACGCGCCGTCCGACGCTCCCCTGGACTACAGCCGCTATCTGCGTCTACGCAGGCAGGGGTCCCAGTTCGGCGGCTTCGCCTACGTCTACGCGGAGCACAGCGCCATCAACCTCCGGCTCAACTACACCAAGCAGCAGCTCGACGAACTGGGCGCGATCACAGCTCGTACCCTCACCACCGGGCACCGCGAGTACCGCGTCAGCGTCGACCTCAGCGACGAGACGAGCCTCGCCCATGCCCTGCAGCTGGCCAAACTCGCCTACGACGCCACCTGAACCAGTCACTCGTCAGCCTGAAAACCGAGAGGGAGAGTCGGCGTGGACCTTCGCCCGCATCAGCGAGAAGCAACGGACGCAGTAGTCCGTACTCTCGAACTTCCCGCCCGATCGTTGGTGCCCGAGCACGGGCTGCGCACCCAGGTGGTCATGGCAACGGGAGCGGGGAAGACCTTCGTCGCGGTCCGCAGCGCGATGGAACTCCATGCCGGCCGTGTGCTCGTCCTTGTTCCGTCCCTGGACCTGCTCGCCCAGACCGAGGCCGCGTGGCGCGAGGGAGGGCGCACCGGGCCGATGATCGGGGTGTCCTCACTTCGCGGGGAGGAGGCGGCCTTCCCCAACACCACGGACGTGGACATGCTGGTGGAGTGGACCCGGTACCTGGACAAGGTCACCGTGTTCGCCACGTACGCCTCGCTCGGGCTCGGCACCCTGGAGCGCGCGCACGCTCTCGGCCTTCCGGGCTGGGATCTGATCGTCGTGGACGAGGCGCACCGGACGTCGGGCCGGATCGGGAAGTCGTGGGCGGTCGTGCACGACAACACCCGGATCCCGTCGCTGCGTCGGCTGTACATGACGGCCACGCCGCGGCTGTGGCAGCTCGATGAGGACCAGGAGCAGGGCGGGGCGCCGGGTGAGCTGGTGGCCTCGATGGAGGACAATCCCAACGGGGCGTTCGGTGCCCGCTGTTACACGCTGACGCTGTCGGAGGCGATCGACCGGGGGATCTGCGCGCCGTACCAGGTGGTGTGCGTGGACGTCACAGACACGCAGTTCCAAGCCGCCGTGCTGCTCGGTGCGGAGGGGCGGTCGGACCAGGTGCGCGGGGCCCGGCTCGCCGCGCTCCAGACCGCGCTGGTCAAGGCATCGTCAGAAGAGAATTTCCGCCGCACGCTGGTGTTCCACCATGTCGTCAAGGAAGCCGAGGCGTTCGCGACCGGCCTGTCGGATGTCGCCGCGCAGCTGCACGTGGCCGACCCCGAGCTGTACCCGGCGACGGTCTGGGCGGACTGGCTGTGCGGCGAGCACAAGCCGGGCCACCGACGGCGCGTCCTCACCGAGTTCGCCGACGGGATCGCCGCGGACGGCACGGTCGTGGAGAAGGGCTACCTGGGCTCGGTGAAGGTGCTCGGCGAGGGCGTCGACACCAAGAACTGCGACTCCGTCTACTGGGCAGACGTCCGCGGCTCCATGCCCGACCTGGTCCAGGCCGTCGGCCGCACGCTGCGGATGCAGCCCGGCGAAGGCAAGATGGCATCCCTCGTGGTGCCGGTCCTGCTGGGGCCCGGAGAGACCGCGGACAACATGCTTACTTCCCGGGCGTACGGCGGCTTGGCGAAGCTGCTGGAAGCACTCAGGGCACACGACGCCCGGATCGTGGAGCAGCTGGCCGAGCCACAGGCCCCCAGCCGCTACAAGCCCGTCCAGAAGGATCTGAAGGGCAAGGAGGAGGGCGGGGCGGGTGCGGGCGGCGCTTCCGCCCCGGCCAAGGCGCTGCTGAAGTTCTCCACGCCGCGCGACCCGGCCGCGCTCGCCGCGTTCATCAACCTACGGGTCCTCAACCCGGAACACGAGCACTGGAGGCGGGGCGTGGAGGCCTCCGTCATCTACGCCCGCGAGCACGGGGACCTGAAGGTGCCGTTCACGTACCGCGTGCCGAAGGGTGAGAAAGCTCAGGCTGAGGGGTGGCCGGCCTCACTGGCCAACTTCCCGCTGGGGCAATGGGTGGCCGATGCGAGGCGGTTCTACGCCCGCGGGACGCTGGACGAGGGCCGTGTCGAGCAGCTGGAGAAGCTGGGCATGGTGTGGTCGCACTTCGACGTCGCGTGGGAGGAGGGCCTGGCTGCCGTTCGCGGGTGGGCTGCCGAGAACGGGCACCTCTTGGCGCCGCTGGACGCCACCTTCCAGGGCGCGAAGGTGGGCATCTTTCTGAAGAACGCGCGGGCCGCCGCACGGAAGGCTGCCGAGATCGAGCAGCGGCGTGCCGAGGGGCTGCCCGTGGGGTCGTCGGCCGGCGCCCTGTCGGCGGACCGGCGGGAGCAGTTGGAGGAGATCGACCCGTCGTGGTGCCCCACCTGGCCGGTGGAGTGGCAGAGGGCGTTCCACCTCACCCGGCAGCACCTGGAGCAGGGCGGCGAACTCCCCGCCGAACCGAGCGAGGTGCTGGTGCAGTCTGAGGATCTCGGGCGGTGGGTGCGCGCCCAGCGTCTGGGCTGGGACAAGCTCACCGCCGTGCAGCAGTGGATGTGTGAGCAGGTCCTCGGGATCACCCCCGCGTCCGAGGAGGAAAAGCCGAAGCCGCGCCGTACACAGGCCGACAAGTGGGCACTCAATTTCACCGCCGCCCAGCAGTTCTACGAGCGCGAGGGACACCTGCAGGTGCCCAGGAAGCACGTGGAGACCATCGTGATCGACGGTGACGGTGGCGGGGACCATGTGGAGCGGCAGATCAAGCTGGGCGCCTGGATCGGTAACCAACGTTCCCGGGCTGCGACGCTCACACCGGAGCGGGTGGAGCAGCTGTCCGCGATCGGGATGCGCTGGGCATAGAAGTCGCGCGTCACATTTCCCTGCTGGCGGCCCATAACCGATGTATGGGCAGAGGGCCGGACCAGGTGGTCCGGGCCTTCGCAATGTCTCGCGATTTTCTCCCCAGCCGGTGCTGTCCGTGCCCTGACTCCCGGCCCCAGGGGGTGAAGAAGCCGATAAGACACCGTCACCCGCAGCGGTACCAGACGTGCCGCTGCGGCCGGAAGGGAGCAGGGGCAATGCCACGGGATATCTGTGCCACGCTGATCCTGCACCTCACACAGGTACCCCACCTGGTGAGGGCGGGCCGACCGCGCGGCTTCCCCACGCGGACGACACCACCACAGGTGTCCGCCTCCCAGCCCGCTCTCATATCGCAGAGAACCGCGTGAAGATCCCTACGCCCATAACCGCCTTCGTCTCTGGCCTCGGTACCACCGCCGCCAGCATGCCCTGGCCGATCGTGGTCCTCTGTGTCCTCGCCAGCGTGGTGCCGTCCGTCCTCGGCTACCTGACCAACCAGTACCAGACGCGTCGCCAGTTCGACTTCGCGGACAAGCTTCTGGAAGCGACGAGCAGGATCCCGGCGCGGGACCGTGCCGATCTGGCCCGCCACCTCGCCCAGGTCGTCGCCCAAGGTCCCCGTGCGACCTCACTGGCTGACTCGGATGGGCCTGCCCCAACCGCACCCACCGTCCCCGGTACCCCACCATGACGGCATGGCCGCAATTGGAGTGCGCTGGGCGTAGTCCATCCCGAGGCGTATTCCTCAGCATCGGGGTGCACGCCCTGCCGGGGGAAAGACCCGGTTCAGAAAGGCGGTTCGTCCGGGTACTCCTTGGCGGGAGCGGGTGCCTGCGATGTGGCCCACGGGTCATCCGCAGGCACCGAGGGGTTGCCGCCCCACCCGCCGGAGGATGGCCGCGGCGGCGGGACAGCCGGCGCCTCCTCTGGTTCCACGCCGTCAACGGCGTCGTTCCACAAACGGCGCAAGTACTCCCGGCACGACGCCGGATCGTCCTCGTCAAAGCGGTCCTCAGGCTCCGGCCAACGTCGTCGATCAGGGTCCTGGCCACCGAGCTGGCAGAGAACGCGCAGCACTGCGTCGACCTTCGCCCACGTGCTGACCGTCTGCCCGGTGAGGAGTCGGCGAATGGTCTCCCGGCTCACCGGCACCGGACTCGCCAGACGGCCGGTTGCTTCAGCGATACTGGCGAGTGAGGGGCGCCCAGCTTCCCGGAAGTGGACATGGAGCTCGGCGACGAACGCGCGCGTGGGTCCAGGCGGCAAGGCGTCCTTGCCGGGCATCCGCAGCATCTGAGGCATCCGCCAACTCTCGCACGGCTGAACCCGGTTCGACACATGAAGACACGGCATGGCACGGCATGACGCCACAGGTGAGCTCAGTCAGGCACGTGTTGACCCATGAAAACCCGCATGAACTGACTTTGACCGCTGTCGCCACGGACGAACTTCTTTGAGCAATTCACTGTTTCTGCTGGTCAGAGCGGTTTTCCGGGTGCTTTCTTTGTTGTCGTCCACCCCACGAGACTCCAACCGTCTCAAGGGGTGAACGGCGGCGCGGCCGTCTCCGGAAACGGCGACGGCCCCCTGGTGGGCAGGGAGCCGTCTGCAGATGACCGAACATCCCCAGCGAAGGAGAAGCTCATGTCCAAGGTTGAGCGTAAGGGCAACAGCCCGGACCCGGAACCCCTCGCAACGCCGGATGGCGCGTCCTCGAAAACCCGGTGGGTCCGGCGTGCCCGGCAGCTACGGAACGAGGCGGGGCTGCATCTGCTCCGAGGCGCCGCAACCGCGGTCGGCGGCGCCGTCGTCGCGTACGGCGGCCTCTGGATCCAGTCGCGCTGACAGCGGACGGATGGACCGGAGCATGGCCAACGGCAGCCTGTGCGGTTGTCGGCCCGCTACGGGCGATCCTCAAGCCGGGCGAGCAGGCCGGCAGCCGTGGCGACTGCCGCAACTGCGTCGGCGCGGGTCCAGTTGAAGTTCTCGGTGTTGCCCGCGTCGTCGTGCGGGGCGCCGCTGAAGAGGTGGTAGGCGCTCTGGGTGAGCACCGCCCAGCGCTCCTCCTGGTCCCGGTCGTCCTTCTTCGTCTTCGACAGCGCCCGCGCGTTGACGTTCACGGTGTCGCAGGCGTCGCGTACTGCGTCGAGGGCCTGGCGGGCGAGGGTCACGGCGTGCTCGTAGCGCTGGCCCTGGATGGCGGTCTTGGCCTCGCGGATCCGTCGTGCGGCGATGGCCCGGGCCTCCACGGTGGTGATCGGGATGAGGACGTCGACGAAGGCGCCGGCATCGAGCTGGGTGAGGGCGTTGCTCCACGTCGCGTGCGGGACGCGGATGAGCTCCTGGTCATCGGCGACGGGCCAGTGCTTTGTCTCTGCCAGGGCGGTCAGGGAGAGTTCGGCGCGCAGGGTCAGGTCGTTGCCCGCCCGCGTCTTCTCCAAGCCGTGCAGTTGCCGGTCGGTCACGCTCGTCTCAAGCGTGAGGCTCGTGGCGAAGGACTTCAGTCCGATTGGCCTCGGGGTGTGGAGGACGCCGATCCAGCTCGCGGGGCCTGGCGTCTCGTGCGCCCAGAGGGTGCCGGAGACGAGGAATGGCGCGTCCACGGTGTAGTTGCCGAGTCCGGTCACCTCGAAGGTCAGGGCGAGACGGTGCGTGTCCCAGCCCGGGAAGAAGTTGACGTTGTGCTGTGCCCGGATGTTGACGCTGTAGTCGTTCGAGCCGAATGCGAAGTTGGCCATCGTTCCTCGCCTGGTTGCGCTGTTGCCTGATGATGGCAGGCCAACTGTCCCCGGCGGCAGCGGTTTTCCCCGTCGGCCGCATAGGACGACACCCTACCACCCTTTATCGTCATGACGACGATAAAGGGTGGTAGGGTGTTCCGCGAACGGGCGGTACAACGCGTTCGGAGCGTCGCCCGTGAAAGGAGTTCCTCCCATGGAAACCGACGGCACAGCGCCAGAGCCCCCCGCGCAGGCGCCTCTTTTGGTACCGCCCGGCCGCATCCTGGACGCCAAGACTGCGCTCGCCCTGAACGTCCACGCCAGCCCGGGGGTGTATGCGCTCCTGCTCGGGTCCGGGATCTCCCTGACGTCCGGCGTGAAGACCGGATGGGGCATCGTCGAAGACCTCGTCGGCCGCGTCGCTGCCATGCGGGACCCCAACGACACCGATGCCGCCGAGAAGGCGGTCACCGACCCGGTCGCCTGGTGGGCGCAGCACTACGACGACGTCCTCGGGTACTCGGGCCTTCTGGGCGCTGTGGCCCCCACGGCAGCCGCTCGCCAGGCGCAGCTCGCCCGGTACTTCCAGCCCCAGGAAGACGATGAGCCGGGCGCGAAGGGTCCCACTCCCGCCCACCACGCGATCGCCCAGCTGGTGAAGCGGGGAGGTATCCGCGTCATCCTGACCACCAACTTCGACCGGCTCACCGAGCGGGCTCTGGAAGAGGCGGGTATCTCGCCCCAGGTCATCAGCCGGCCGGGCCAGATCGCGGGGATGATGCCGCTCCCCCACGCCCCGGTGACGGTGATCAAGCTCCATGGCGACTACGCCGCTCTGGACCAGCTCAACACGGTGGACGAGCTGGAGACCTACGAGCCAGAACAACAAGAGCTGCTCAAGCGGGTCCTGGACGAGTACGGGCTGATCATCTGCGGCTGGTCCGCGGACTGGGACACGGCGCTCGTCCGCGCCCTGGAAGGCGTGCGTCCCCGCCGGTATCCGATGTTCTGGTCGTCCTTCAGCACGCTCGGAGAAGCGGCGAAGCGCCTGACCGCCCAGCGCAGCGCCGCCGTCATCGAGGGCATGACGGCGGACGAACTCTTCACCGACCTCCAGCGGCGCGTCGAGGCCCTGGACCGGATGGCGGCCCCGCCCCTCACCCGCGACATTGCCGTCACCCGCCTCAAGCGTGCCCTGCCCGACCCGGTGCGCAGGATCGAGGCCTCCGACCTCGTCCACCAGACCGTCACTGACATCCTCGACAGAACCGCAGCAGCGGCGCGTCCTCTAGGCGGCCCCGTCTTCGACGAGAGCGTGCGCGGCTACCGGGCCGACTGCGACGTCCTGCTGCACCTTCTGGCCCACGGGGTCTTCCACGACGACGGAACCCATGACGCCCTGTGGCTACGCGCAGTCGAACGGCTCACCCGCATGCGCAGCAGCTTCTCCGGCGCCTTCAACGAAGCGCTGGAGGCACTGAGGCACTACCCGGCGCTCTTGGCCACCTGGACCATGGGCGTCACCGCCGTCATCAGCCGTCGCGAAGAGTTCCTGGCGACCATCATGGCCCAGCCCACCTGGAACACCCTGTCGGGCAGGACCCGGACCCAACCGCCGGCCGTCTACCTCAACCCCGTCCGCATCCTGGCAGCCGACCTCAACTCCGTGATGCCCCCGCCGGATAGGCAGACCTGGCGATTCCCGCAGAGCACCTTCCTTCGGCAGGAAGCACGCGAGCCGCTGAAGAGCATCGAACCCGACGACGCGGCATACCAGACCGCCTGCACCCGCTTCGAGTTCCTCGCCTCCCTGATCGCCATGGACGACGACACACAGACCCGCCCCCCATGGATCGGCGAGTTCGTCAACGACGTGCACTGGAAGTACGACACCAGCATCGCCAACACGATCAAAGCCGAGCTCACACCAAACTGGCCGCTGCTCCGAGCAGGCGCGTTCGGCGGCAACGTCGAACGTGCGCAAGCGGCCTACGAACACCTCATCCAATGGCGGGCACAGAACCCGCGGCTCCGCTGGTAGAGAGCCCCGGGTCGAGCACCACAGACCACTTCAGAGCCCGCGCGCGGCACGGCTGGGGTCGGGCCGTGCGGCGACGCGGCCCTACCGCAGCGGCTGCGCCGCCCGGACCGTCTGCTGACGGCGTGGGAGTACGCCAGCAGGCGGCCGGTGTCCCAAGGGCGCAGGCTGATCCTGTGGAGTGGCCTGTAGACGTCGCGCTGGCCCGCCCCGTGACGCAGTTGCCGACGGGACCGTGGGCCTACGAGATCAAGGTCGATGGTCACCGGACCGTGCTGTGGCGGACCGAGGACAGTGTCCGGCTGCAGTCGCGGACCGGCCGCGACGTCACCGCGCTCTGGATGGATCTCGCCCTGGCCGCCATGAGCCTGCCGCCCGGCGTGATCCTGGACGGCGAGGCCGTCGTGTACGTCGCCGACGACGACGGCACCGCCCGGATCAGCTTCGGGGCGGCACAGTCTCGCGCGCTGTCCAGCCCCCGCCGCGCGAGGGAGCTCGCCGACCGGCACCCCGCGACGTACGTGGCGTTCGACGTCCTGGCCCATCCTGCGGCAGGCAACCCGGACCTGCGCCCGCGGCCGTACGTGGAGCGCCGCCAGGTCCTCCTGGACGTGCTCGCCGACGTCGGGCCGCCAATCGAGCCGGTGTGGTCGACCACCGACCTGAGCGAGGCCCTGCTCTGGTACGAGACGCTCGAAGGAACTGGTGTTGAGGGGATCGTGGCGAAGCCGCTCCGATCGGCCTATAAAGCGGGCCGGGTCTGGTGTGTTAACTGCACTAAGCGGCTCGGATCCTGGAGCGAGCTGATCGACGTCTGAAGGAAGTCCCTGTTGTTAGACCTGCGCTACGAGCTGATCGAGGGTCGGGTCGATGTGCCCCGGGTCGGTTCGGTCATCGAGCTGAAAACCATCCCCTGGCACGCCGTCGTCGACGCTGAAGGCACCGTCGTTGCTCCCGTTGTTCCTTACCTCCGTGGTTTGATGCTGGACGACAACCGCCCGGCGACCGCCAAGAGTTACGCTCACGATCTACTTCGCTGGCACCGACTGCTGTGGTTCCTGGGAATCGGCTGGGACCGGGCGACGGAAGCCGAAGCCTCTGTACTGGTCGGATGGCTCCGCATCGCCCCGAATCCGCAACGTCGCCGACGGAACCCCGCAACGCCGCAGCCAGGCTCGGTCAATTCCCGCACGGGAAAGTCCTACCTCAGGGCCGGTTACGCCCCCTCCACGATCAACCATTGCCTGACCGTGGTCAGCGGCTTCTACGCTTATCACCGGCACTACAACCGCGGCCCGTTGGTCAACCCGGTGCCGGACTCGAGGCAACAGCGCCGGGCTCTGGCTCATAGGACTCCTGACGGGGAGGTCCCGAATTTTCGTCGGGCCCGGTTGCGTCAGAGGGAGCGCCGGTCCGATCCGCGCTCGATTCCGGACGGGATGTGGGACGAATTCTTCGGCGCGCTGACCTGTGAACGGGACCGGGCTGCTGTTCTGCTCTACGTCTCCAGCGGATCGCGGGCCAGCGAACTTCTCGGTGTCACGCCGGGATACATCAACTGGCCCAAGCAGCTGATCTGGGTGGTCACGAAGGGCACGGATGATCGCGAGCCTGTACCGGTCAGTCCGCAGGCGTTGACGGTCCTGGCGGTCTATCTCGACCACATCGGGCTGCCGCCGACCGATGAGCCAGTCTTTCGCACGCGGCGGGGCGATGACCGGCCGCTGACGTACTGGGCGATGCGGCGGGTGATCCAGCGGGTGAACGACAAGCTCGGCACGAACTGGACGCTGCACGATCTGCGGCACACCGCGGCGACCCGCATGGCGAACGATCCCAACCTCACGCTCGCTCAGGTCCGCGCGATCCTGCGGCACACGGACCTGGCGACCACGGGCCGCTACCTGAGCGCAAGGGTCGAGGACCTCTTCGATGCCCTTCAGCAGCACTACAGCCGGCCTCGCGTCGAGCGGACCGTCGCCCCCGGCTACGACCCGGAGGACTTCAAGGCGGTGTTCGGTGGTTAACCGGACCACGGTCGAGATCTACACGGCCCGCAACCGGCGACCGAGGCCCCGCCAGAGCGGCCGGGAGGCCGGGCAGACCCGATTCCCGGGGGCCGTCCTCAAAGCAGCACCGGCTCCGCGCCCCGAACATCCGCCGGCGCCGTTCGGAGACCTGACGAGTGCCTCGGTCGATGATCTCTGCGCCCTGGTCGCAGAGATCTTCAACGGGGAGGCGAAATCGGTCGGGGAGAAGCGCCGCCGTGGCATCCGAAGACTCTTCGGCCACCTGGCGGCGCTGCCTGGCGAGACCTGGCAGGAGCGTTGGGAGGCCAGTGGCTTCAACGACGAGAACGCCTTGTCAGTGACCGTCCTGGCCAGGCCGGAGGTTCGCTACGACAGCTCCAACCTGATCTCCGCGTTGAAGACGGCGTTCAGCCTGAGGGTGTTCCAGCCGTCGCTGTCCGGGTTCAGAGCGAACAAGTTCTTGGACTATCCGGAACCTTTCCGCAGGCTTCAGCGCGATCCTCAGCTCGATGAGCTCTTCAGTGCGATCGACTCTCACCCGGAGTGGAACCCCGTGAACCGGCTGCGGGCGAAGTTCGACATTGTCTGCACGCTGACGACCCAGGGCATCGCTCTGGTTGACCTCACGCCGTCCGCGCTCCTGCACTACGCGACGGAGGTCAGGAGGCTGGGAGTCAATCACGGTGGCGGCAGCAGCAATGCTGGCTTCGGCGGCCTCGCAGCCTGGGAGGTGCTGCACAGCACCGGCCACTTCCCTGAGGGCACCCCGCCAACTTTGCGCATGATCATCTACAACGGGCAGAAGACCGTCGAGGAGCTCGTCGACAGTTACCCCGTCAAGAACGCCGGCGTCCGCCAGCTTTTGATCGACTACCTCACCCGGCGCCGGGCAGACACCGACTACAGCACCCTGCGAGCCCTCGCTCGCAACCTGGTCAGCCTGTTCTGGGTGAGCATCGAGAAGATCAATCCCAGTCAGGAGGACCTCGTGCTCAGCCCGCTGGTCTATGAGCAGTGGCGGACGGATCTTCAGTACTGGACGAACGACAAAACAAGGGTCCGCAAGCACTTCGAGACGATCCTGCTGGCCGTCCGCGCCTTCTACGTCGACCTGCACAGTTGGGCCATCGCCGAGCCGGAAAGGTGGGCTCAGTGGGTCGCTCCCTGTCCGGTCCTGCCGCGTGATCTGAAGGGATTCGGCGCACGGCAGCGCGAGAACAATCGGAAGATCGCCGATCGCACACGGGTCCGTCAGCCTCTGCTACCCGTGCTCGTCCAGCATGTCGAGTCACGGCACGAGCACCTCACCGCCTTACTCGAAGCCGGCCGTGGGGTCCCGCTGGGGGAGACGTTCACCCTCAACGGGTGCCGCTTCAGCCGCACCGACTCTCGCGCGGACCGGCGCCAGGCCCGGCTCCTTCAAGACCCCGGCGTCAGGGTCGTCGACCACGGCACGGGCGAGACGATCGACGTGTCCTCGGCGGAGGACACGTCCTTCTGGGAATGGGCGATCGTCGAGCTCCTGCGGCACAGCGGCATCCGGGTGGAAGAGCTGACCGAGCTGTCCCATTTCAGCGTCCGCCAGTATCAGCGGCCAAACGGAGAGGTCATCGCCCTGCTGGTGGTGGCGCCGTCGAAGAGCGACCGCGAACGCGTGATCCCGATGTCCGCCGAGCTCTTCCACGTCGTCGCGCAGGTCATCCGCCGCCAGACCCGTGGCGGGAAGCCGATTCCGCTGGTCAGCCGCTATGACCCTCACGAAAAGACGTGGTCAGAGCCCATGCCGTTCCTCCTTCAACGCAAGATCGGCACCGTCCGGGGTGTCCTGGCCGCGGGCACGGCCCTCAAGATGCTCCGCCGCACCTGCAAGAGGATCGCCGAGACGAATGACGCATTCGACGGGATGACGTTCACCCCACATGACTTCCGCCGGCTCTTCGCCACCGAGGTCGTCAACGGCGGCCTGCCCATCCACATCGGCGCCGCCCTGCTCGGACACGTCAATCTCCAGACGACCCAGGGTTACGTCGCCGTCTTCGCGGAGGATGTCGTCACGTCCTATCAGGAGTTTCTCAACCGCCGCCGGGCCCAGAGACCTGGCGATGAATACGTCGACGTCACCCCGAAGGAGTGGGCGGAGTTCGAGGAGCACTTCGACAGGCGCAAGGTCGAACTCGGGAACTGCGCCCGCCCCTACGGATCTTCCTGCCAGCACGAGCATGCCTGCATCCGATGCCCGATGCTGCAGGTCAACCCGAAGATGCTGCCGCGACTCGCGGAGATCGAGAGGGACTTGCTCCTACGCCGTAAGCGGGCCGAGGAGGAACAGTGGCTCGGCGAGATCGAGGGCATCGAGATGACCTTGACCTTCGTGCGAACCAAGCAGGCCGATGCCGTGCGACTTGCACAACGCCAACCAGTCGACCTCGGCATCCCTGCCCCCCGTCCGCGGACCAACTAGGCGGTGTCTCTCTCCGGTCACGTCTGAGGCGGGCGAAGATCGAGAAAGGCGAGGCGTTCTCATATGGATCTGTGCACACTGGCACTCATGCTGATCGACATCTGGCCGCTCAATACGCTGCGTGTGCGGTCGCCCCGTCTGGAGTTGCGGCTGCCCTCCGAAGAAGAACTCGCGGCGGGCCGCTGAGGCTGACGGCCCTGCGCCCAGGCCTAGCTGCTGCCGTCTCGCTGGGACTCGTGCCAGCGAAGTCGCTCCCGCCGAAGTCGGCGCCGTCTTCGCTCAGTCCTGATCCGCTTGCTGCACTCGGTTCCCACACCCAGGATCAGCAGCAGCGCGAGGAGAACGGCCATGACCGCCTGGGACACACAGGCCACCGGCAATGCGGCCAGAGAGCAGCCGTACCCGATGGAGGCCGAGGAAGCCGCCGCCATGCTCAGCACCAGCACGTCCCGGCCCGTCCGGTCGGGAACCGGTGCTCCCTTGGCAGCCCACTTCTCCATGGCTCCGACGAACCAGACAGCGAGCAGTCCCGCCACTTCGAGCCCTGCCAGCAGGACGGCCAGGCCGACATCGAAAACCCACTTAGCCATGCTTTCCATGTTGGGTGAGCGGGCGGACCGCACGACTGAGTACAGCTACTCAAATACGGTGGCCGGCACGCGAGATCAGGCAGCGCTCTACCTCCCGGGGCCGGACAGGGGCTGGCTACCTTGAGGTCCGAGGCGGGCATGGCTCAGTAGCCCTGGGCGATCACCTTTTCCCTCATCATTGATTCCAGCTCCGCATTCGACAGCGGGTGCAGGGTGTTGAGGAGGCGGCGCAGGCCTGGTTCGCCGAGGGACTTGCTGGTGACCTCAACCTCCGCGTCGTGGTATCGGCGGGTGAGGGTGATGTCGCGGGTGCCGCCGGGGAGGCGACGGATCATGCGCGTCTCGCCGTGCACGTCCACCGTGCAGGTCACACCCTTCCCCACCGGCTCTGGACATCGTGGTGTCTGTGTGAGCGGTGAACGCACCACAAGGCCCACGTACCCCAACTCGTATCCTTCCCGGACGGGGTGGTATTCGACGCCGAAGTAGGCGGGTCCGACCACGGCACGGGATACCCGCATTCCAGGCGGCGCAGCGCCCAGGTACAGCAGTTCTGGATGCTCATGGTAGCGCGCGATCTCCGCCACCTGCCGACCCTGCTGCGCCTGCACCGGGCCGACGAAGCCTCCGTAGGCCACACCAGCCACCAGCGCGGCGACCGCCCCAAGCCGTACCCACCGGTTCGGTACGAAGAACGCCGCGGCGACGGCGTACGGCACCCCCGTCAGCGCGACCCGTGTACTGGCGCTCCCCAGGTCGACGTCCCCGCCGTAGGCGGCCAGGCCCGCCAGGACGCCGAGCGTGCCGAGGACGAAGACCAGGGCCGCCCAGCCGAGCCGCTGGCGCACCGAGCCACACAGCGGCACCACGGCCCTCGCCGGTATGCCCGCTATGGCTAGCAGACCCACCGTCAGCGGTACGCCCAACGCGAGGACCAGCACCGCCGCCCCGGCACTGCCGCCCCAGGCCGTCACCACTAATTCGAAGCCGAGCGCCGGCATCGCAGCCGCCATCGTCACCCAGACCAGGAAGAGATGTAGGGCAGTCAGCGCCCCTCTGCCGCTTGTCATGCGCGAAGCCTGCCAGCTCGCATCCTGACGCACATGAGTTCCCCTACTCAGTGCGTCCTCTCGAGACCTGCCAGGGGGATGGGGCATGCGCGGAGCCAGATGAGAAGCGCGGCGGCGGTGCCAAGGTAGTCGTATCCACCACTGACGAGCCCCACCCAGGTCGACTTGACTTGGTGCAGAGAAGGGGCATGGCTCGGCCGGACCGGTACACGGTGCGCTGCCGCGATGCGGAGGTCAGACTGCGCGCCGCAGGCCCCGAGGCCGCCAGACGACTGCTGGTCTCGGGGCCTGCCTTTCCGTACCGAAGACCTGCTCCATCGGGCCGGTGGCGGCACCCCGCACGCTGGCACCGTGCCCGCCCCGACCTCTCCCCCACCGATGTCGCCCGTCTGACGTCGCCGCTCTGACGGCGGCGCTGCGCGGCGGTCCCGGCCGACGCGCGAGGAGCACCGGCGGCGCCCGATCCCCTCGCCCGCCGCCCGGGACCTGTCCCACCCACCCACTTCCTTGTTCTTCCTGCTGTGGGGCGTGGTCCGGGGGCGTAGAGGGGATGTCGGCCTCCCGAGCACGGCCGCACCAGCGTGGTGACCTGCGGGTTCGCGGGCGGGTGCGGGTGCGGGTGCGGGTGCGGACGGTTGTCGGCCAGGTTGTCGGAGGGGATGTGGGCCTGGTCCACGGAGGTGTTGTCGCTTCGTGACCGTGGTCGGGCCTTCGTGGTCGGGGTTCTGGTGGGAGCCGACTGCTGCTGTGACCGGTACGCGCGGCGCCGGGCAAGACGGCGCCGCACCGTACGGGAAGCGAGCAGATCCGTGATAATCGGCGTGGACGTGGGCAGCGGAGACCGGCTGGCGCTGGCCGTGCTGACGCAGTACCGGATGGCCACCACCGAGCAGATGCACCGGGTGATCGCCCCCGATGTGCGCATCGAGCAGACCCGGCGGCGGCTGGCCCGACTGCGCACCGAGGGGCTGGTCGACCGCATCACCCTGCCGCGGGCCGGACGGACCCGGGTGTGGTTCCCCACCCCCTACGGCGTGCAACTCGCCTCCGAGTGGCCCGAGATGCGCGGGCGCCGTCCCTCCAGGACCGTGTCCGATCCGACCGCCGTGCGGCTGAAGGCCGGCCACACGCTGACCGTGACCGAGACCGCGCTCGTCTTCCTCGAGGACGCCCGCCGCCGCGGCGAACTATGCCGGCCGCTGGACTGGCTGACCGAGGTCCACCATTCGATCGGGAGCGGCGAGGCCGTCATCCCCGACGCACTCCTGTACTACAAGCGCGGCCCCGCCGACGGCGACGACTGGTCGATGCTGCGGGCGTTCGTGGAGGTCGACCGGGCCACCATGGGCCCCGAACGCCTCGCCGCCAAGCTCACCGCGTACGACCGCCTTCACCGCTACGTGCCCGCGGTCCCGGGGCGCCGGCCGACCTTCCAGGAACCGGCGGTGGAGGAGTGGCGGCGGCGCTATCCGCTCTTCCCCCGCGTCCTGTTCGTCCTGGACGGCACCGGACCTGTCGGTGTCGAGAACCGGATCCGTGCCCTGCGCGCGGGGGCCGGACTGCTGGCGCCGTCCCGCTTCCCGTACGACGTCCCCATCCTCGCGGCGCCGCTGGCCGACCTGCTCCACCACGGCCCATCCGCACCCGTGTGGCGCCCCGTCCACGACCCCGATCAGCGAGTCCCCTGGACCGGGCTCGCGTCCCGGGAGACGTAGCACGCGACCAGCCGTGGTCGGGGGTGGGCGCGGCGCGGCTGGCCCCGTGGTCGGCCTCATGGTCGGGGGGGGGTGGCAGAAGTAGGCACGCGAGACGAGTGAGGCGACCGTCGGCTGGACAGACCCGACCGGACAGACATCACCCCCGACAGGTGAGAAGCTGTGTCAGAACCGATGATCTGTGACGCTCTGTAATAGATGCGGTTCTGCCGCATGCCGAAGCGAGGGGTTACAGGGCGAACACCATGAGACGGGCGGCTGCCAGAGCACTCGCTTGTGTATTACTACGAGCAGTTCTGCCGCGACGAGACGACCCGGGCCGGCGTCAGACGGGTGCGTACCGACCGCACCAGGAGCGGGCGACCAGAGTAGAGGTGACTCTGGCGTGGGAACACCTACAGTCTGCAACTGCGGCTAGAAGTCGGCAGGTTGGCGTCGCCAGCAGCGTGTAGTGTCCGGTTGCGTGCTGGCTGAACGACGACACCAACTCATCCTGCAGGCCCTACGCTCCGGCGGTGCCGCCTCCGTAACTGATCTTGCCGAGCAGCTTGATGCCAGCGCGGCAACCATCCGGCGTGACCTTCTCAAGCTGGAGGTGGACGGGCTGCTCACCCGGGTTCATGGCGGAGCCGTGATCGAAGAGGATCAGCCCTCGTTCACTGAGGCCGCCGCAGTTCGGGGGAACGAGAAAGACGTGATCGCCGCCCAAGCGGCCACAATGATCGAGGATGGCCAATCGATCATTCTCGACAGCGGAACCACCGTGCACCGGTTGGCGCTACAACTGCGCGGTCGTCGCCTCACTGTGATCACCAACAACCTCGCAGTTTATGAGGAACTCCGAGACGACGAAAACATCGACCTGATGCTTCTCGGAGGCATGGTCATCCGTGAGTCACGCATGTCGGACGGCTTCATGGCCGAGGACAACCTTCGCCACGTCCACGCCGACTGGCTCTTCATGGGTGCTTGCGGTGTCCGCCCCGGGGGCCAGGTCATGGACACCACCGTGGCCGAGGTGCCCGCCAGGCGCGCCATGATTGCGGCCAGCGACAAGGTGGTCCTCCTAGCCGACAAGAGCAAGTTTCCAGGATCCGGCATGGTGAAAATCTGCGGTCCAGAAGACCTGGATGTGCTCATCACCAACGCAATGGAAGACGACGCGACGTGCACGACCCTGCGTGAGGCCGGTGTACGGGTGATACCAACAACTCCGGCCACGGCCGACGGGACGTGACCCACTCGCAGTGCCTCCGTTTCGGTGGGCTTTCCTGCGCGGGATCAGCGCAAGGTGGTGAGGGCCAGTCGGATCGCCTGTGGCTGCGTACGGAGGCGTATGGGCTTGAGCTTGCCGGCCTCCTTCACGGGCTCGACGGGGTGGGGTGAGGTGCGCGGCGGTCGGGGAGGGCGCGTGAGGCGGCGGACCATGAGGGTGATGAAGGTCCAGGTGATGTGGGCCTCGCTGTGGGAGACGAGTCGCTCGTAGTCGCGAACGTTTCTCCGGGCTCTCGTGATCCACGAGATGGCCCGCTCAACTCGCCACCGCTTGGCGAGGACGGCGAATCCGTCCTGGTCCTTGCGGCGGGGCACCGTCTTGAGCGTGATGCCGAGGAAGGAGTGGGACCAGTCGACGAGGGTTCCGCCGTATGCGGAGTCCGCCCAGGCGACAGCGAGTTCGGGATGAGTCAGACGCAGGCGGAACAGCTGGTCACGGGCGGGGATACTGTCGTGCGGCGAGGCCTTGGTGACCATGACGGCCAGAGCCATGCCGCGCATGTCGACGGCCAGGTGCCGCTTCCTGCCATTGATCAGCTTCCCTCCGTCGAAGCCGCGGGTGTCCTGGCCCACCGTCTCTGCGCCCTTGACGGACTGGGAGTCCAGGATCACCGCGACGGTGCGGGGATTGAGGCCGTCGTGAACACGGACCATCTGGTGCAGCTCGGCATGGATGCGGGCCAGGTCCCCGCTCGCCCGCCACCTTTGAAAAAAGCCGTAGACCGTGCGCCAGGGGATCCCGAAGTCGACGGGAACGGCCCTCCACTTGCAGCCATTGTCATTGACGTACCGGATGGCGTCGACGACGTTGCGGCGCGGGTGCTTCTCCGGGCGCCCGCCCGTCGGTAACGCGCAGGCGGGGACGGGCAGCAGCGGTTCGAGGACGGCCCATTCGGCGTCCATGGTGTCGCTGGGGTAGCGCCGCTTGCGCACGGCCGGCGGCCGGGTCTCGTTGATGCTGGTCATCAGCGTTCCATGCGGGTGAGGACTTCCAGGGTGGCTTTGACTCCGCCGAGCTGGTCCAGGACCAGGCGGATCCATTCGTCGTCCGGGGCCTTCTTGGCGTGCGGGGCAATGATCCCGGTGATGAAGTTGGTGCCCGATGCAGTTCCGCCTGGAAGATCGCCCGCTCGTAGGAGATCCAGACCTCGCTCTCCTCCGACATCTGAAAACCGTCCCGTCTGCTGTAGGTCACCGGAGGAAGCCCTTCCTTGACCGCAACCTTCCGCAGGAACCTCAATCCCGCCCAGACCTGCGACGGCGTGCGCTTGGTCGCCCGGCACAGCTGCGGGAGCGTCAGCCCCGTCGGCCGCGCCTCCTGCAGAGCCTTGCGTACCGCCTGGCCGTGGACGTGGGCGGGCAGACCCGCCCCCATGGCTACTGGCCCCGCAGCAGCTGGGCGAGCTGTTCGTCCAGATCGACCTGACCGGTCGCCGCCGCGGTCTCGATCCAGTCGGCCGTCGCGCGGATCTTCTCCAGGTGGTTTTCCAACACCTTCGTCTGGGTGTCCGTGAACTCGTGCCCCCGCAGCTTCGGAACCAGCCGCGCGGCCCCGGCGATGAACCCCTGACACACGGCGATCAGGTCGTTGAACTCCATCGACTTCCGCCAGCTGTGAACGATGCGGGCCGGGTCCTCGAACGGCTCGCCCTCCTCGGCGAAGGCTTCCTCGTACTCCTCGTCGAACTCGTCGTCGAGCCCGGCCTGCTCGAACTGGGCCTCGTTCACGTTCTCCCGGGCCTCGGCATCGCGCATGGCCTTGAACGCCACCTCCGGCCGGCGCAGGAAGTCGGTGGCCACCTGCGCCGCCACCGCCTCGTCATCGCGCGCCAGTTCCCGGATCGCTTCGACCTTCTCCTGGGCCGTGACCGGGACCTGTATCTCTTCGGTCTTCCAGCCCACCACCTTCTTCGCCACCTCCGCACTCCACCGGCGCCGGCCGGTGCGCTCACTCAGCGGCGGGTTCCCGATCAGCTCGAACCGGTCCGGCGCGGAGGCCAGGATCCGGTGCACCTCGTAGGAGACCCCCGTCTGCCGGTGTTCGGCGGGCCACTGCGCGGCCACCCACCGGTGTGTGCGGACGGTATAGAAGGACAGCCCGATCTCGTCGGCGAATAACCGCAGCGACTCCTCCACACCCTGGTCACCCTCGTCGAGCGGCAGGTGACCGCCGTGCCCACGAAGTGGCTCCAGCTCCAGAGCTGCGTCTCCGAGCGCGAATTGGCAGCGGGTGTCCTCCTCCACCATGTCCAGAGACTCGGTCACCAGCTCGTCGTAACGGCTCCGCGTGACCTTCCCGACCATCTCCACCATTGGGGCCATGGCGCACCACCCGGCGCGGGCCGAAGCGTCGGCGTCCTGCGTCGGCTGCGGAACCCCGGCCCGGCGATGCCGTCCAGACTCCACCTTGCACCACCAACATCACCAGACTCTGAGCCAACATGGCTAATTCCGGCCCCTGTTGCGGCCCGCAGCACCCAGATCGACCAACCGGTACACGAGTCACAGAGCGTCACAGATCATCGGTTCTGACACAGCTTCTGATGCGTGCCATGGGTGCTGCTCCTTGTCGCAGACGAGAGAGCGCCGCGCCCGGCCGGGGAGGCGGGGCGCGGCGCTCGGGGTTGAGGGGGAGGGTTAGAGGGTGTCGGTGACCACGAGGAACTGGTCGCTCTTGAGGTCCATCACGACGTGGGCGTCGATGCCCTGGTCGCGCTGGCCGGTGGCGAACTCTTCCGCCGGCCACGAGCCGCGGGGAGCTCCGGCGGGGAACCGCTCCAGGACGGTGCGGGGCTGTGCGGTGGTCGTGTCCATCACCCGTCGCCGCCGTTCACGCGCTCGTGGATCTCAATCAGCGTGCCGATGGCGTCGGGGCAGTCTGCCGTGCCGACCCACTGCCCGCGTGCGGTGAAGACCGGGACCGTATTGGTGTCTGCGTCGAACACCACGACGTAGTCGCCGTACCTGTCGAGGACCATCTCCTGCAGGGCCCGGGCCGGTGCGGTGGCCAGCACTTCCAGGTCGTCGACGGTGAGCCGGGCGGGCTCCGCCGGGTTGTCGGGTTGGGTGAGGACGCCGGAGACGTGCAGCAGGTCACCGGTCTGGATCTCGGTGAGCAGCGCGTGCGCGATCCGGGGATTGCTGGTGGTGCAGGACCAGATCACGTCGTCCAAGGCGTCGTCTTCCCTGTCAAGTCGTCGTGTTCGATCACCGAAAGCTCCCTTAAACGCAGTGGTGTTGCACAAGGAGGAGCACGACCTCATCTGGATCGCTGGCGACTTCACCGCCCCTCGTGCAGCCCGATCCCCACATCGTCCAACGCTCCGACTGGGGACACTGGCCCACATCCGACAGCACCACCTTGTAAGAAGCAGTAGCCAGCCGGACAAGAAGAAGACATGACCCACTTAGAGGAGTGCCTGTGCCGGACTCGGAGGCGTTCAGAGTGCTGTATGCGACCCACTACGACGCTGTACTGCGATACGCGTATCGGCGCGTAGGCGCGGACGAGGCACCGGATATCGCAGCGGAGGTCTTCGCCGTCGCCTGGCGGCGGATGAATGAAATACCGCCCAAGGTCCTGCCATGGCTGTACGGAGTGGCCCGAAAAGCCGTGGCCAACCATCTGCGGTCGTCTGAGCGGGCGGGTCGTCTCTTGGTTCGGCAGGCCAGTGAGGCGTCTCGGGTGGCACTGGTCCGGGACGTGGGCGATCAAGTGGCCCAGGCGAACTCGGTCCAGCGAGCGTGGCTTCGATTGAGCGCAGAAGATCGTGAACTTCTGGCCCTGATCGGCTGGGAGAGGTTAGGAGTTGGCGAGGCGGCCCGTGTACTCGGCTGTAGCGCTGCCGTGTGCTCTGTTCGGTTGCACCGGGCTCGACGTCGCCTTGAAAACCAGCTGTTGCAAGAAGAGGCCACCGATCGGGCCCTTCTCGGAGAGACGAAACCGGAGGTCAGAACATGAGACTGACTGCGCAGATTCGAGGGACGATGGCTCCGGCTGATCCCGCGGAGAATTGCGTTGTTGACGCACAGCGTGCCAATGCGGATCTACAGCAGATTCTCTCGTCCGCCCCGTTGCCATCACAAGGGTCAGTCCGCCGTGTCGGCTTACGTCGCCGGCCGCTGAGGATCGCGGTGGCAGGCATCGCCATCGCTGCCGCGACGATCGGCACTGTGGTCTTCGGCTTCGGCCTCACGAACTCTTCGACTTCTGCCTACGCCGCCACACCACCACCGTTGCGCTATTCGCAGGCCGCGAAGGCTGCGTCGGCCGCGGTGCTTCTACAGCAGATCGAGAAGCAAGCCGCTAACGGTCGGCCCCCGAGCCCTGCACCCGCAAGCGGGAGGATTCACTGGAAGAGCTGGTCGCTGTTCACCCGCGAGGACACCGGCGGCGATGCGGAGTCGACCCTCGTGCCCCAGGACTATGTGGTGACGGTTCACGCGGACGGCACGGGCACCGAGCAGCAGACTATCCAGGGCCGGTCAGAGACTCACTCACTGGGTGGATCCAGGCTGAGCGGCGTCATTCCGGAAAAACCGAAGGATTTCAGGGCGTGGCTTCAATCCAGGTCCAACGTCTCGCTGTCCGACCCGATGGGTGCCGCTCAGGCTGCAGGTGACCTGCTACAGAGGCAGATTCTGGGGCCACAGCAGCGCGCCGCATTGCTGCAGGTCATCGGACAGCTGCCGGGCCTCACCTTCGACGGGGAGGTCGTGGACCGCGCTGGCCGACAAGGAGAAGCCTTCTCTGCAACCTCTGCAGGCAGTGGCCTGCCCACCCGCTACACCTTCATCGTAGAGGCCCGGTCGGGCCAAGTGCTGGGGTTGGAGGAGACATTGACCGAGACTGCGGGCAAGCTGAACGTTCGGATCCCCGCCGTGATCGACTACCGCACCTATCTCAGCGCCGAATCTGTCGGATGATCCTGGCGCGACACTCGCACCATCAGCTTTGCCCAATTCCCCCGGTCAAATGACATGCGGCAGAAGCAGACAGAAGTAGACCCAATGCGTTGGCACGCCGACGGCCTCTGACGGGCCGTCGGCTGCTGATACGAAAATCCCCCGTCTGTGCCGGTCAGGAGCGTTCATGTGGCTTCCACGGGTTGGAGGTTGACCTGGTAGCCGAGGCGGTTGAGCTGGCTGATCAGGCGGCGGGTGCTGCAATTCCTGCGCGGCGGCGCTCGAAGGCGGAGCCGTCTCCTCTCCTGGGAGGGGGAAGGCCATGATGACGTCTCCGTTGTCCCAGGAGATCTCGTAAGGGCTGATCTGTGTTCCGCCGTATTGGGCGATGGTCGAGTCGATCTGCTGCTGGAGTGTGCGCGGTGTCGGGGCGGACCAGGGCTCCGACCGTACGGACGTCGGCGGCCAGGAGGGCGGGGTAGTGCCGGTGCGCGGGCTTGTACAGGTCGCGGCCGACGCGCACGGCACCGCCGCGGTGGTCCAGCACCGCCTGCACGAGGTCGGCGATCCAGGTCTTTCCTGCCCCGGGCTGTCCGGCTACGACGACCACGACCGGACGGGGCTGGCGCACCGCCCGGCGCGTCGCCGACGGCAGGATGACCTGGTTCAGGACCTCGGTGTTTTCCCGCTCGGACAGCATGGCCGCAGCGTCGTCCGACCTTGCCAACGGTTCCTCCCGGTGCCTGCGCCCTGTCCGCTCTCAGATAAGTCCGGGTGGAGCGGGCCCCTGACCTGCGGTGCCCGGACTTGAGTGAGACGGGTTTCGCAAGGTCGTCTCACTCAAGTCCGGGCAAGCGGCCTTCTTCGTCAGATGTGGAGTTCGGGTGGGAAGCCGGTCCAGCGCAGTTCTGCGGGCAGGTGCCGCATGTCGTTGTGGAACAGCACGGAGGACGGCCTGCCGGGTGCGTATCGGATGGCCGTCAGGGCCGCGTTGCCGTGGTTGAGGCCCATCCAGCGCCACTCGGGCGCGTCGAGGGCGGCTCGGATCAGCCATCCGATGAGGAAGTTGTGGGTGACGACCAGTTCATGGCGGGGGCGATCGCCGTCGACCGGGCCTGTGAATTCTGCGAGTGCCTCCCGGGCCAGTGCAGGACCACGGTTGCGCTCTTCTTCGGGAACCTGAGCGAGGAAGTTGAGCATGGCGTCGGCCGAATCCGGCGGAAGCTCCTCCTTCGCAGGCAGGTAGGGGATGTAGTCGCCGGCCAGTTCCGACTGGTGCAGTGGGACGGCGTCAAGTTGTGCGCTGATCAGCTGGGCCGTCTGCTGCGCCCGGGACAGCGGCCCGTGGTAGATCGCCGAAAGCGGGGTGTTCCGGAGCCGTTCACCGAGGAGAACGGCCTGGCGCCAGCCGCTCTCCGTCAGGGTCGTCTCATCTGCTGACGCTTCACCGTGCCGGGCGAGGTAGAGGTATCGAGTGGCTGTGTCTGTCATGTCCCGGGTCTCCGTCGTCATCCGTGATCTTGTACGTCAGGGATGGACGCTGAGCTCTGTGCGCATAGTTCCGTCGCGACTGCGCTGGCCCAGTTGGCGATGAGTGCGGGGACGCGTTCGGGGTTGCCGAGCCGATACTCGATCTCCGCCGCAGACGACTTCACAGTCTTCGTGAGCCAGACGCGGCTGGTCCCGCGAATCGGTGAGACGTCAACTCAGATGCCCGGAGATCTCCGAGACTGCCCGGACATCACAGAGACAGGACACTTTGCCAGAAAATCGAACATGCGCTCTAATCGATGGTATGGACGCCAACGCTTTCCCCAGTGAACTCGTGGAGGCTCAGACCGCCTGGTACGCCACGTACCAGGAGCTCGCCGACACCTCGTCCGCGCACGGCACCGCCGCTCACCGGCGACGCCTGCAGGAGCTGTCCCGGCGTACCGCCGGACACCCGTACTGGCAGACTGCGGCCGGAACGCCGACGGCCCGGATGGCGCCGAAGGAGCTCGCCCGGGTGGCTTTGTTCACCAGCTTTGGCTCTGGCTCAAGTTCTGTGGTGCTGTCCGGATGCCAGGGCGTCCGCAAGCTCCGCGACGGGATCGCCACTGAGGTGGTGCCCGGACCGCCCGGTCGGCCAGGTCGAGATTCCGTCGTCCACCCACCGCGGAACGACGTGGAAGTGCAGGTGGGGCACTGACTGTTCCGACCCCGGGCCGCTGGCGCTCAGGATGTTCACGCCCGAGGCGTTCAGGCCGGTCCGCATCGCCATGGCGACTTGCTTGACCAGCGCCATTGTTCCGGCCAGCACGTCGGGTGAAGCGTCGAAGAGGTCCGCGTAGTGCGATGTCGGAATCACCAGGGTGTGGCCTGGCGCGAGCGGGTTCAGCGGAGCGAAGGCGCAGGCCATGGGCCTGCGAGCAACCCAGCGCCCGGTGTCTTCACGGATGAGCCGACAGAAGGTGCACCCCATGGGATCAGACCATGCCACATGCCAGACGGGACCCCCACAGAGTTTGGGCCCGGCCATGGATCTCGGTCACGGCCTGCGAGTTTCACAGAACCTGAGCCAGAGCCCCAGCTTTGACAGCACTTGTTCAGCGCTTCGGGAGGCGCTCAAGGCACGTCATGCTCGATGTTCACGAGAAGTGGCAGCACGCCGCCGCGGGCCAGGTCGGCGCCGCGCGCGGTCCCAGGCAGGAGAAAGGCATTGCCATGCCATCGCGTCGGTCGGCATGCTCACAGCTGTGATCACTGCACACGACTCCACCGATGCCACCATCGTCATGCCCGTCAGCGTGCGCGACCTACTGCCCCCAGACCTGCCCGCATGCACCTGGTCGGGCTCGGCCACCCACCTGCGCCAAGTAGAGCGAGAGTTGGCGCGCGCTGCGGCCGGCGAGGTGGACTACCTGGCTGTATGCACCGCGGTGGACCTGCCGGTGGCGATCGGCGGCATCGACTACCAGGTTCGCGAGAAAGCCGGAACCTTGTGGCAGCTCGCCGTACTCCCGGCACTCCAGTCCCGCGGCCTGGGAACGCTGCTGATCCGAGCCGCCCAACAGAGGATCAGGAACCGCGGCCTGCGCAGGGCCGAACTCGCCGTGGAGGAGGACAACCCTCGGGCCCGCGCCCTGTACGAGCGCTTGGGCTACGTCGCGTACGGCCGCGAGCCGGATGCCTGGGACGAGGAAGGACCTGACGGGTTGATCCGTCGCCACGAGACGATGTGCGTTCTCATGCGAAGGGACCTCTGAACCCCCGCCCGGTGGTAGATGCCCGAGGGGGCAGCCGGGCGGTCAGCTGCCGTCCTTCGGGCGCCAGCCAGTGCCCGAGCCCCCCGGTGCAGGCGCTGTCGAAACTCGTGAACGTTCGATTCGCACCTCGTCGCCGCCCGCTTCCCAAAACGGCGAGCAAGTGCCGTCCGTTCTCGGGCTCTGGCACAGATTTCGTGATCGGTTACGGTGCGTGTTGGCCACTGGTACCCGGCAGTGGTGCACTGATGGCCAGATCTTCGTCGAGTCTGGCTGCCAGGTCCTCGGCGAGAGTCGGAACATGGAGAGTGGCCCACTGCTTGGTCAGAGAGAGAAAGCCTTGCAGTCCCTCCTGCACGGTATGCAGGATCCGCGGTAGGTCACCCACCACGATCTCGATGGGCTGCCCGGAAGAACTTTCTTGAGCGTCTACGCTGTCCGGCCACAGCTGCACGACCTCATCGGCATGCTCAAGCCTTGGTGAAGGGTCATGGCCGAGCCACAGGGTCTCTCCGTCTGCGACGCCGAGCCACTCGCGCCAGTCCTCCAGCCCACAACAACATCCTGGCTGGACGGTGACGTTGGTACGGGTGTCGTGGACGCGCAGCCCTCCCGGTGCGATGACTTTGTCTGTCTCCAGCAGGCGGCAAATCGCCTCGCTGGCGTCCATCAAAGGGCGATCGTCGTCACCTGTCCGCGAGTTGTAGTCAGCCAGCATGGCCAGCGCGCTGCCGACTTCGAGCGGGGACATACTGCTCGACAGAGCCATGAACTGGTACGGAGGCAGGTCAGCCACCGGCCAGAAAGAGAAGTCAACGGTGTCTGGGGTTTCCAGGACGGCATTCACGATCAACACCGCGTCATTCTCGCCTGGGGCGGTTCAGCCCGCTTTGCAATTTCTCCCGGGGCTCATCACGCCAAGAGAACGCGCTTCCGGAGGAGGTTGAAGCCGGCGCGGCCGAACATCTGGCGCTTGAACATCTTGATGCGGTTGACGTGCCCTTCCACGACTCCGGAGCTCCAGGGCAGGGTGAGGCCGGCGACGACGGCGTCACGGTCGCGGTCGATGCCTGCGGCGAGGGTGTGGAGACCGGGCAGATCATCTTGGCGGACGGCATCGAGCCACTCGGGCAGCCGTTGGCCCTGTCGCTCGGTGAGGATCTGAGCGAACGAACGGACGTGTCTGGTGAGGGCTTCCAGTTCGGGGCAGTGGGCCAAGACGGCCTTCATCCGGAGCTGTTCGCCCTCGGAGAGGAACTCGGGGTGCCGGAGGATCCAGCCGGCGACCGTGCGGGGTGAGGGCGGGGGTGCGGTGACCGGGTCGGCCGAGAGGCGCTTGGTGCGGAAGTAGGCGCGAACTCGCTGGTAGCTGCCGGTGTAGCCGAGTGGCACGATCTCCTCCCATGCCTTCCAGGCGTTGGTGCAGCCCTGGTTCCAGCGGTCGTCCAGGTAGGGCCTGTACTCGTCGAGGACGGAGGGGCGGCCTTGCCACTGGCCGTGAAAGAGGTCCTCCGGGGTAGTGGCGTCGGCGAGGAGTTTGACCGTGCGGTAGGTCATGCCGAGCTGGCGTTGGATCGCGCGGCGGCTGTGGCCGGCGGCCAGCAAAGCGTGGACAGCGGCGTGGTTGGCCCGGGTTCTGTCGGCGAACCGGTGGCCCGCCGGCCACGGTGAGCCAGTAGGGTCGGCCGGTTCTTCCGGTTCCTTGACCTGCCGGGGCGGCTCGGGCGCAGTGCCACGCAGGCACTCCCGATGGTCGGCGACACACCGTTCAGCGGCTTCGCTGAGGTTGTGCCATAGGTGCCAGCGGTCCGCGACTTGCACCGCTTGAGGTGCCCCAGCGGTGGCACCTTCGGCAAAGAACGGGGCTCGGTCCCTGCAGACGACCTCGATCCCTGGCCTCTCGGCCAGCCAGGCGGCCAGGCTCGATGCCTCCCGGTCCGGCAGCAGGTCAACCGGCCGTCGCGTCTCGACGTCGACCAGCACGGTGCCGTAGTGGCGGCCCTTGCGCGTGGCGTATTCATCGACGCCGACCACCCGCGGGGTCGGTACTTCCGGTTCGGGCAGCGCTTCGATCAGTCGCAGCACGGTGCTGCGGCTGACGGTCACCCCGAACACACCAGCCATCCTGGCGCCCGCCCGACCAGCAAGGGCGAGACCGACCGCCGCCAGCGCCGAACGCAGACGCTCGGTCCACCGGCCGTACCGCCGGGTCAACCCCGGCACCTGCTCAACGAACGTCTGCCGCGAACACGAAGCGACCCGGCAGCCAAACCGGCGGACCCGCAGACACAGCACCACCCGCAGCCCTGCGCTTGGCACATCCGCCGGAAACCGCAGGTAGGAGCTATGAACGCGACTCGACCAATTCCGGCAGCCCGGACACTCCGAACCAGATGCCGTACTGCGGGCCTCGACCCGCACCGTCTCGTTTTCCATGTCCACCGCCACCACCGCCACGTCCGCGATCGACGGGAACAGGAACTCCTCCAGCCGGAGGACCACTTCTTCCACGGCCTCGAACTGTCAGTTACCCGAGATCACTGAGGCTGATCCTTTGGAGTGGACACCCTGACAATGGATCTTGATGGTCCAGGGAGGGATGTCCAGGTGGGACGCAAGTCTCCGTATCCGGAGGAGTTCAGGAAGGACGCTGTCGCGCTCTACCGCGCCGCGGCCGGGCAGCGGACGTACGCGGCGGTAGCGGCGGATCTCGGCATCACCGCAGAGTCGCTTCGGACGTGGGTGCGCAAGGACGAGGCCGGGGCCGTGCCCGAGGGCCGCGATGGCAGCGTGAACACGGCCGAGGAGCTGGCCCGGCTGCGAGCGGAGAACGCTCGGCTACTCAAGGCCGAGCAGGAGTGGCGGCTGGAGCGCGAGATCCTGCGTCGGGCTGCTGCTTATTTCGCCCGGGAGGTGAAGTGAGCCCCCACCGCTGGGACTTCATCTCCGACAACCGCGCCGACTTCGGCGTCAAGCGGATCTGCCGGGTGCTTGGGGCGTCCCGCGCCGGCTACTACCGGCACCTGGCCACCGAGCAGGTCCGCACCGAGCGCCAGGCCGAGGAGAAGCGGACCGTGAGCGAGATCCGCGCCATCCACGCCGAACACCAGGGCGCCTACGGCGCCCCGCGCGTCCATGCTGAACTGCGTGCGAGAGGGCGCAGGATCAACCGCAAGCGCGTCACCCGGCTGATGCGGATCAACCACATCGTTGGCCGTCACCTGCGGAAGAAGAAGCGGACGACGATCGCGGACAGGGCCGCGCCGCCCACGCCGGACCTGGTGATGCGCGACTTCACCGCGGACACGCTGAACACCAGGTGGTGCGGCGACATCACATACATAGCCGTCGGCGCGACGTGGCTCTACCTCGCAACGGTGATCGACATCTGCTCGAGAAAGTTGGTGGGCTGGTCGATCGCCGACCACATGCGCACCTCCCTGGTCACCGACGCGATCGAAATGGCTGTGGCCGCCCGCGGTGGCCGGGTCCACGGCGTCGTGTTCCACACCGACAGGAGCGCCCAGTACAGCGCGGCCGCCTTCGCCGAGGTCCGCCGCCGGCACGGCATCCGCCGCAGCATGGGCCGGGTCGGCTCAAGCTATGACAATGCCCTCGCCGAGTCGTTCTTCCAAGGCCTCAAGCGCGAGTTGCTCCATGGCCGCCGCTGGACCTCGAAGACACAGACCCGACTCGAGCTGTTCCGCTGGCTGTCGTACTACAACCGGCGCCGCCGGCACTCCGCACTCGGCTACCTCACACCAGCCGAGTTCGAACAGCAACTGATCACGTCACATACGCTGTCACTCGTCGCATGAAACCCCGTGTCCACTCCCGGGGATCAGCCTCATGTGACGACCTGAACCCAAGACAAGTACCACCGCTGCAGGTCAGGGGCGCTCTTCGCGTTTCTGGTCACCCATCGGACGCCCAGCCATGTGAACGCGCGGGAGCTGTCCGACGGCAGATGCTTTCCTGGGCTCGTAGGGCGGTGAGGAGGGAGAACCAGCCCACACGGCGCACCCCTTTCCCACCTCCTCGTGTGTCGTCAGCCATCGGCCACTGTCCGCCTGATTCCCGCACGACGGGGTGAACGCGTGGAGAGTGTCCGTCGGGAGCCCATGCGCCACCCCCATTACCAGTCCGAACGACTGACTGTTGCGGTCTGTCTCGCCAAGGTTCGCGGCGAATCACCGCAGGTCGGGTTGAGTGACGGCTGTGTGCGGCCGGCCCGGCGCCATCCGTACCAAAGGGCTGTCCGGACGGGATCGAAAGGAGCCGCTCATGGAGGGTGTACCGCCGGATGCCTGGAAATGGGAACTCGACCGTACGTCCGACCCGAGGCGCGAGCCCGGGCCGATCAACCTGCAGCGGTATGCGTTCGTACCGGCTTACGCCGGGATCGCCACGTTCTTCGGGCTGCCGCTATGCCTCAATCCGGACGACCTGCGTGCCGGCCACGTCGATGTGGCAGTCGTCGGGGCGCCGGTGGACATGTCCACCGGGCACCGGGGGGCGGCCTACGGGCCACGTGCGATCAGGGCCGATGAGCGGATTCTGCCCAACACTCCGCAGATACTGGTCAATCCCAGCACCCGCATCAAACCGTTCGAGGAGTTGACGGTAGTCGACTACGGCGATGCCGCCGTGGACCCGTTCAGCATCGACAACTCCATGGAACCGATCCGTGCTCTGGTCCGCGAGATCGCCGGAACGGGCGCGATCCCGATCGTGCTCGGCGGGGACCACTCGATCCTGTGGCCGGACGCCGCGGCTATGGCCGACGTGTACGGGGCGGGCAAGGTCGGCGTGATCCACTTCGATGCCCATCCGGACTGCTCCCACGACCTGTTCGGCCATCTCACCTCGCACGCCACACCGATCCGCCGGCTGATCGAGGACGAGCATGTCCCCGGGCGCAACTTCATCCAGATCGGCCTGCGCAGCGCGATCGCGCCTGACGACGAACTGTTCGACTGGATGCGCGAGCACGGACTGCGCGCGCACTTCATGGCCGAGATCGACCGACGCGGATTCGACGTGGTCCTCCAACAGGCCATCGACGAGGCGCTGGACGGGCCGGAACATCTTTTCGTGTCGCTGGACATCGACGTGCTGGACCCGGCCTTCGCGCCGGGCACCGGCACCCCGGAGCCTCCCGGCCTGACCAACCGCGAACTGCTGCCGGCCATCCGACGCATCTGTCACGAGACGCCCGTTGTGGGCATGGACATCGTCGAGGTCGCACCCCACCTCGATCCCGGCTACACCACCACCATGAACGCTCGCCGAGCCATCTTCGAGGCGCTGACCGGGATCGCAATGCGCCGCAAAGGTCTGCCCGGTCCCGACTATCTGGACCCGGAGGTCGCCGGACCGCCGCCCGGACAGCAGACATAGCCGTCGCCCTGAACGGCGAGCAACCCGATACGCTTCCTCACCTGAGGGGTGCGTCTCCCCAACCCACGTCCAGGGCCCAAGACAAGTTCATCGTCCCAGGTCAGAGACAGCCTCGCCTCTCCGGCCCTTCCCCCGAACAACTAACTAGATGATCTGCACGCAGAAAGTGCCCTCCTGCTGGTACGACTAGACAAGCCTCATCGTTGCAGCTCAGAAGGCGCTTTCGCTCGTCCGATCATGTTCCGGACGCGACCTCGGATGACACGCGCCGCCGAGCAGCAACGGCGAACAGAAAAAAGCCCCCGTAGACGCTTCCGGCGCCGGTTGAGATCGGCGCTCGCGCTCGGCGTGATCCTTTACGAGGGCAGATTGCCCCCGTTGTCCTCGAACAGTTCTCGGGTGCGGTGCAGGAGTGCCTGCCTCACGTCGTCCGGGGACAGCACTTGTAGCGGGGTGCCCAGGCTGAGCAGGTATGCGGCGAGCTCGTCGGCGTCGTTGCCGCCGATCTCGACGATGGTGCCCTCGAGGCCGTCCGGATGGTGGATGCCGACTATGGGCCGGACCAGTCGCAGTGCTGCGTCCAACGGCAACGGTAGGCGGACCCTCGCGGAAAGCGGGTAGGTGCCGCCGCCGATGCTGCGTGAGACGAGGACCGCCGGGTCGGGTGGGTCGACGAGTTCCACCACCTGCCCCGTCGGTTGTGCGTGCGCCACCCGGTCGGCCCGGAACGTCCGCCACTGGTCGCGCGCCACGTCCCGGGCGACGAAGTACCAGCGGCGCCCGGTGTGCACGAGGCGGTACGGGTCGACGTCGCGGACCGTGGCCTTTCCTTCCCGGTCTCGGTAGGACAGGCGGGTGCGCTCACTCCGGCGGCACAAGATGGCCAGTTCGAGCAGCATGCCCGGCGCGATCTGCTGCTCGTCGTGCCTGAGTGTGTACGCGAACGCGCCGTCCAGTTCGCCGAGCCGGTCCGCGATCCGCGGGGGCAGTCCCTGCCGCAGTTTCAGCAGCGCGGACAGCGATGCCTCGTCGCTGCCGAGGACGCCGCTGAATGCGGCCTCGCGGAGGGCGACGGCCACAGCGAGTGTCTCCTCGTCGTCGAGGATCAGTGGCGGCATGCGGGTACCGCTCCCCAGGCGGTAGCCGCCCCAAGGGCCGGGCTCGGACTCGACGCCGTAGCCCAGCTCCCGCAGCCTGGCGATGTCCCGGCGGACGGTGCGTTCGGTGACCTCCATCCGACCGGCCAGCTCGCCGCAGGTCCACGATGGTCGCGAGGACAGCAGCGAGACCAGTCGCAGCAGACGGGCGGAGGTACTGATCACATCTCGAAGTATCGCCCATGACCAGGACAGAACCTGTCCTGATCCCGGCCTAGTGTCGTTTCCATGAGCACCGGAACCACGTCCGCACCGGCGATCCGCTACGCGTCCGTCACGTTCGACTGCCCGGACCCCGCCGAACTGGCTCGCTTCTACGGCGAGGTCCTCGGCCTGCCCGTGCGCTTCTCCAGCGACGACTTCATCCTGCTCGGCAAGGAGGGCGAGACCGGACTGAGCTTCAACCGGTTGGCCAATTACCAGCGTCCCACCTGGCCGGACCCCGTCCAGGAAAAGCAGGCCCATCTCGAACTGGGCGTCGACGACCTGGACGCCGCCCAGGCACGATTGCTCGCCCTCGGCGCTGTCGAGGCGGCGACTCAGCCTCACCCTGATCTCTGGAGGGTCCTGCTGGACCCCGCCGGCCATCCGTTCTGCATCACCACCCTGGGCTGAGCAGGACCGGCCGACCGGTGGCCTGCCCCCCCGTGTCCGGCGGGAGCCGGTGAAGTCGCGGCAGTCCTGCCCGGCGGACAGCCGAGCGTCCGTACGGCGGGGTGCCTCGCCATGTCCACCAGGCCGTCGAACTCTGCGACGGCCGATGGGGTGCGCTGGGTTCTCAAGGCTTTCGCCCAGCGACCGGGCATTCGGAGCGAGTCCTCAGGTCTTCGGAGGCAGGCCGCCGTTCCGCTGACGACTCCGGACGGTCCGGCCGCTTTCACGGCTGACTGGGCCATTTTGATTGCGGAACTGGAGAAGGTCATGACTGCACAAAACGCTGAACCGAAGCGTGCGTTGGCTTTGGGCGGCCCGATTGACGCCGTCGTACGGATTTCCCACGAGCGGAAGACGATGGCTTCCGAGAATAAGGCAATGGTATGAGCATCGGTGTGGTCCTCGCCACCACCGCCACACGCTCCGGCAACTACGTCGACGCCGTCACGCGCCAGGCCCGCGAGGCAGCGGAGGCCGGTCTGCGGTCGGTCTGGTTCGGCCAGCCGTTCGGCTACGACGCGGCCGCCCTCGCCGGGATCGTGGGTCGTGAGGTCTCGGGCGTCGAGGTCGGCACCTCCGCGATCCCGATCTTCGGCCGCCACCCGCTTCTGGTGGCCGGTCAGGCGCAGACGTCCCAAGCCGCCACCCACGGCCGCTTCCACCTCGGGCTCGCGTTGGGAAGCAAGGCGTTCACCGAAACGGCCTTCGGTATCCCCTACGAGCGGCCGATCGCCCGGTTGCGTGAGTTCCTGACCGCGCTGCGCACCCTCCTGGAGACCGGCGGCGCCGACTTCCACGGCGAACTGCTCAGCACCGCGCCGACGCTGCCCGTCGGCCTGCCCGGGGCCGATCCGCGGGTGCCGCTCCTGATCGGCGCGATGGGGCCGCAGGCGCTGCGGGTCAGCGGGGAACTGGCCGACGGCATCCTGCCCTACCTCGCCGGGCCCAGAGCCCTCAGTGAGCGGATCGTCCCGGCTGTGACCTCGGCCGCGGCCGAAGCCGGCCGTCCCGCGCCCCGCATCGTGGCCTTCGTGGCCGGCGCGCTGACGTCGGACCCAGAGTCGGCACAGGCGGCCGCGGTCCGGCAGATGGCCTTCTACGACCGAATTCCGTCCTACCAACGGGTGATCGCCCTGGAAGGCGCGGAACGGGCCGCTGATCTGGCGGTTATCGGCGACGAGGACACCCTGGCCGCGGCGGTGCGCCGCTACTTCGACGCCGGCGCCACCGACGTGGTATTCACCCAGACCGAAATCGCGGGGGAGACGGACCGCGAGCGCACCGTGCGGTTCCTGGGCACACTCGGCCGGGACCGGCAACCTGCCGGGACACCACAGGCGGGATCTGCCGACAGCAAGGCTTTCGCCCAGTGACCGGGCAATGCCGAGCGAGTCCGCACGTCTTCGGATGCCGTCCGCCGACCCGCTGGCAACGCCGGATGACCTTCCCCCCACAACCAAACTGACCTCTTGATCGCGAAACTGGAGAATGCCATGACGACACAAAACGGTGAACCGACGCGTGCGTTGGTCCTGGGCGGCGGCGGCCTGGTGGGCATCGCCTGGCAGACGGGTTTGCTCACGGGCCTGCGTGAAGCCGGGCTCGACCTGGCCGACGCCGAGGTAATTCTCGGCACCTCGGCCGGTTCGGTCGTGGGGGCCCTGGTGGCCTCCCGCACCGACGTTACGGCCGTGCAGGCCAGAATGGCCGCCGTGGCCGAACTCGTGGGCGCCGAGCAATTGGCTGCGGGCTTCAAGAACTTCATGACCGCGGTCTGGCACGCCGATCTCGAGACCAGTCCCGTCCAGGGGCTGCACTCGATCGCCAAGGCCGCCGAAGGAACGAAGACGATCGATGAGCGGGCATACCTGGGCCTGTACGAAGCGTTTGCCGACCTGCCCTGGCCCAGCGCATACCACTGCACCGCCGTCGACGCCGAAACCGGTGAACTGGTGGTGTGGGGCCCCGAGTCCGGTGTGCCGCTGCAGAACGCGGTGGCGTCAAGTTGCGCCGTTCCGATGATCTATCCGACCGTCACCCTCAAGGGGCGCCGCTACATCGACGGCGGGATTGCCAACCACCTCAACCCGGCTGCTGCACCCCGGACCGACCGCATGATCGCCATCTCCTCCGTCCCGTTGGGCGTCGACGTGCCTGGCATACCCCCCGCGATGGGTAAAAACGCTGACCGCGAACTCGCCGCCGTCGGCGCGGACAGGTGGCTTGCCACGGTCGAGCCGCTCGGCCGCTCGGAGGAAGGCCGGGTGGTCAACGCCATGGATCCGCAGGCGGCCTCTGAGGCCTATGCCCTCGGCCTGCGCCAGGCTGAAGTAGAACTCGACCGTCTCAGCGCCGTCTGGACCGGCCAGCGCCCATCGGTCTGACACGGCCCGGCCCCCCGATGGAATCCAGGGAACGGGCGGTGGTGAGCGGCTGTTGTTGTTCCGAACTTGAGGAGTGCTGGTCGAACGGGAGTCACCTGAACTCCCGACTCGACCGGTCCTCCCCCGCCGTCGTGACCTCCGCGTCCATCACATCGAGCGGCAGCATGACCGCGCGCACCGGGTGGACGTCACGTCGCCGAGGTGCCAGGCCGCACGGCGAGGCCAGAGCACCCACAGGCACGACGCCTGGCGTACCGCCACCACCAGCGTCCTCGCAGCAGTGCGCAGCTTGTCACCCGAGCGGTGGGAGGCGAGGACGTCCGCAATGGCCAACCGGCGGCGACTGTGAAAATCGCTGTCCGATCACCGGAGCACGGTGATAGACATCCGGCGTGGAAAAGAATCTTGAGTTCCCCGACCTGTTGCGACTGATCGATGAACGGTCGACCGCCTTCCGCGCCGTGGTCGCCGCCGCGCCCGGTCTCGACGCGCAGGTGCCGACCTGCCCCGGGTGGACGCTGTTCGATCTGGTGAAGCACCTGGGTGGGGGAGACCGTTTCTGGGCCGCCATCGTCGGCGCGGGGCCTGCCGACGCTCCCCCGGCCGAGGCCGTCGCCGCGCGCGCCGCGCTGGAAGTGCCGCAGGAGCGTGAGGCCCTGCTGGCCTGGCTGGACGCGTCGACGCAGCTTCTGCTGGGCGCCCTGCGCGCGGCGGGACCGGAGAGCGGTTGCTGGACGTGGTGGCCCGCGTCGCAGTCACCGCAGACCGCCGGCGGCACCGCCCGGCACCGGGTCCAGGAGACCGCGGTGCACACCTACGACGCCCAGCTCGCCGGGGGCGCCCCGCAGCCGCTGCCGGTCGAGCTGGCACTCGACGGTGTGGAGGAGTTCCTGTTCACCGTCTGCGCAACGCCGAGTGCCTGGCCGCACAAGCCCACGGCCTTCGACTTCCACGCCGCCGAGGGCCGCTCCTGGCGCCTCACCGTCGACGGCGACGGCGCACGCACCACCCGCATCCCCGCGCCCACCGCCGCGACCGGCGAGGACTCGGACGCAGCCGGCGCCTCCGTCCACGGCACGGCCAGTGAGCTGGTCCTCTACCTGTACGACCGGATCCAGGCCGACTCCTTGCACGTTGACGGAGACGCAGGGCTGCTCGACCTGCTCCGCGCCTGGGAGCCGGAGGAGAAGTAGGACGTAGCGGGGGCGGTTGGCCGCGCCTCGAGCCGGTAGGACACGACTCTTCGCCAGGTTCGTCAGTCGCGCCACCGGGCTCAAACCCGCGAGGCGGCCTCGGGGCGTCACCAAGCCGACCGGGCGGCCACGCTGCACCGCATGTCGCCGCTCTGCCTTGAGGCATCACACGCCAGGGCCTCTTGGGGCATCCGTACGGCGCTCACGTGACCGCCACCACCATGAGCACCAGGACCATGCACGCTGTCTAAAGCGAGGCGTTGCCCGCCCGGCAGCCACGAGGTGTCACGGTCCGGCACTCGAACATCCCGGGAACCAACCGCTTCCTCGGAACGCCCTTAGCAACGGATTAGGGCCTCTTGGTAGCTCGAAGGGTGTCGAAGCCAACGTGCGGTCCAGGAGGCCCTGTTGTCGCATTTCTACGGCAACGCGGGAGTGGGGTCCACTTCGGCCACTCTCGCGTGTGACTGTCTGGCTCACAGGTTCGGGAACGCCAGAGACCACGGGGCGCGAGCGTCGGTATCCCACCGACATGTCGGACGCCGAGTGGGCGGTGGTCCGGCCACTGCTGCCGGTGCCGGGCTGGCTGCGGGGCCGGGGCGGGCAACCGGAGGCTTATTGCCACCGCGCGATGCTGGACGCGATCCGCTACCTGGTCGACAACGGCACGAAGTGGCGGGCCATGCCTGCCACTTCCCACCGTGGGACCGGGTCTACGCGTTCTTCCGGCGCTGGCGCAACCACGATCTGGTCCGCGAGTTCCACGACCGGCTCCGCCGCCTGGTCCGCGAGCGGGCCGGGCGGGACTCGGAGCCGGGCGCGGGCGTGATCGACTCGCAGTCGGTCAAAGCGGACGCGGTCGTCGGCTCTGACAGCCGCGGCTTCGACGGCGGCAAGCTGATCAACGGGCGCAAGCGGCACGTCGTGGTCGACACCCTTGGCCTACTGCTCGCGGTGATGGTCACCGCAGCGGATGTGGGCGACCGCGCCGCGGCCCAGGTCCTGCTCACCCAGGTCACTGCCGCGCACCACCTGCTGGCCCTGGTCTGGGCCGACGGCGGATACACCGGCAGCCTCGTCGAGTACTGCCTCGCGGCCCTCGCCCCCGGTCCTCGCCATCGTCAAACGCAGCGACGACATGCGCAGCTTCGTCGTGCTGCCCAAGCGGTGGATCGTCGAGCGGTTCTTCGCCCACTTGATGCGAAGTCGCCGTCTCGTGCGCGACTTCGAGCGTTCCATCGCCAGCGCGGAGGCGATGGTCTACTGGTCGATGACGATGCTCATGACCCGCCGCGTTGCCCGGCCACGTCCTTCGCGAGCGTGAATCGGCCAGGTGCCGGCTCGATCAGCCAGCCGCGCGCCGTCAGCCGCTTGGCCTTCGATCGCAGTGCCTCCACCTTTCCCGGTACGGGGTCCAGGCCGAAGCAGGCGGCCATCTCCTGGCACGTCAACGCTCCTTGACCGAGTCGGTTACGGTCGCTGAGGGCCTGCAGGATGAGCTGGTAGTCCACCGACAGCGCCGACCAGGCCAGCCCCGCGCGCCACACCGGCACCACTGTTTTCGGCTTCGCCGCCTCCGCCGGTTCGGGCCGCGCCGGTTGCACACCGGGAGCCGGCAGACCCTCGGAGGCAGCGGGGCCGACGACGGCGTCGTTGCCCGGGGCCAGTACCTCGCCAACGCGTGAGCGGGCGATGACCCACTCGTTCCACTCCCGCTCAGCCACGGCCAGCTCCGCCTGGAGGCGGTCGACCTCCTCCCGCAGATCGTCGACACAACGGCGAGCGGTGAGCTCACGCTGTTCCAGCAGTCCCACGACCGACGGCATCCTCGACCTCCACCAAAGCAACGACACGACACGTCACCACTGCCACGAGACCGCCGACCCTATGCCTGACCAGCGAGAACGCAGTCCTCAAGCCCGGAAAGACAACAACCTCTTACGCCTCCGCGGGGGTGGTCGGTCGTGTCGCATATCGGTGGCGCATGGCGTCGCTGGCTGCAGGACCTGCGGTGAAGACGTAGGTGTCGCTGTCGTCGAGCCGGCGGCCCGTCTTGGCGTCGACGACGACGGGCTCGACTTCCTCGCCGCTGTGCGCGTCGATGAGGATCATGCTGCGTTCGGCCGGTGTGAGGCGGGAGTTGCCCCACGCGGCCAGGGCGACGACCACCGGCCGCAGGGAGCGACCCAGTTCGGTGAGGACGTACTCGTGGCGTACGGGGTTGGTCTGGTAGGGCCGGCGCTCCAGCAGCCCGTCCGCGACCAGGGTCTTCAGCCGGGTGGTGAGCATGCTGGAGGAGATACCCAGGCTCTCCTGGAACTGGTCGAAGCGCGTGTAGCCGTCGAACGCGTCGTGGAGGATCAGCAGCGTCCACCACTCGCCCACGTGGTCCACCGTCGTGGACAGCGGGCACTCCCGGTCCTCCAGCCTGATCCGGCTTGCCATGGTGGCCATCCCCTCAGTTACTGCTAAAGTCGAAGTTAGTAGCTTCTATTTTAGCAGTAATGACGGGAGCGGTGCCTTCTGCGCCCGCACCCGGGAACGGAGCACACCGTGACCACATCCATCAGCGAATCCCTCGAAGGCCGACGTGCTCTGGTCACCGGCGGCACCAAGGGCACCGGAGCCGCCATCGCCCGACGTCTCGCCCAGGCCGGCGCGACCGTGCTGGTCACGGCCCGCAGTCGCCCCGACGACGTCGAGGAGAAGGCGTTCATCACCGCCGACCTGTCCACCGCCCAGGGCGCCTCTCACGTGGCCGCCGAGGTGGACGCCCGCGTGGGCGGCGTCGACATCCTGGTCAACACCCTCGGCGGGTCCGAGGCGCCGGCCGGAGGGTTCGCCGCGCTCGGCGAGGACGACTGGGCCAGGGAGCTGAACACGAACCTGCTGGCCGCCGTCCGCCTGGACCGCGCGCTCCTGCCGCGCATGATCGCCACGGGTCAGGGCGTGATCGTCCATGTCACCTCGATCCAGCGCCGCATGCCGCTGTGGAACGGAACCCTGGCCTACGCAGCCGCCAAGGCCGCCCTGACCACCTACAGCAAGGGCCTGGCCAACGAGGTCGCCCCGCACGGCGTCCGCGTCAACACCGTCTCGCCCGGCTTCGTGCAGACCTCGGCCGCCGACAACCTCGTCGCCCGGATCGCCCACGAAGCAGACATCACGCAGGAAGCAGCGCTGGGCCGGCTCATGGACTCCCTGGGCGGCATCCCGCTGGGCCGTCCCAACCGGCCCGAGGAAGTCGCCGAGCTCGTCGCCTTCCTCGTTTCCGACCGCGCATCGGCCATCGTCGGCGCCGAACACGTCATCGACGGCGGCACCACCCCCACCGTCTGAACCCGCCACCACCCCAAGGAGCGTCATGCACGACAACCAGCCCCGAACCAGCACCCCGGACACCCTGCCCGAGGTGATCACCCGCTACCTGACAGCGCACCGCGCCCACGACACCGCAACCGCAATCACGGCGTTCACCCGCGAAGCCACCGTGATCGACGACGGCAACACCTACGAGGGCACCAAGGCGATCGGGAAGTGGCTCGACCGATCGGCCACCGAATTCACCTACACCATCCACCTCACCGGCGCCCAGCAGACCGACGCAACCCGCTACATCGCCACCCACCACCTCGAGGGCGACTTCCCCGGCGGGACCATCGATCTGCGTTACCAGTTCACACTCCGCGACGGCCTCATCGAACGCCTCGTCATCGATTCCTAATGCGGTCTGTCAAGCCGCGAGGACGGTGGGCGGCGTGAGTTCGTAGCACCGTCCGTCGCGCAGAAGGGCCCAGAGGACGTTCACACGGCGTCGGGCGAGAGCGAGGACGGCCTGGGTGTGACGCTTGCCCTCGGCTCGTTTGCGATCGTAGAACCGGCGGGACTCCTCGCACGTTCGGATGCTGAACAAGGCGGAGGTGTAGAAGACGCGTTGGAGCCTGCGGTTGTATCGCTGGGGGCGCCGTAGATTGCCGCTGATCTTCCCGGAATCTCGCGGTGCTGGGGCGACGCCGCCGAAGCCGGCGAGCCGGTCGGGAGTTCCGAAGACGCTCATGTCGCCGCCGGTGGCGGCGAGGAACTCGGCACCGAGGATGATGCCCAGGCCGGGCACGCTGGTGATCACTTCGAAACCTTCGGCGCGCAGGGCGTCATGCTCGCCGGCAACATCATGGCGATCGCCGTCGGAACCAGCGGAACCCGCATCGGCCTCACCAGGGGCCGCTCGATCGCGAGCACCGCGCTCGGCACCGCCGGACTGATCGCGTTCCCCCTCTTCATGACCAACGTGTTCACCGGCTGGATGTGGAACATCGGCCTGTTCGAACGCGCCGTCATCTACCCGATCATGATCGGCCACGCCCTCCTCGGAAGCAGCGTGGCCGCCACCCAGCGCCACCACCGTGCGACGCACCCGCTGGCACCCCTTACCGCACGAGCCGAGAGCTGAGGAGAGACAGATGACACAGGTACTGGTCACCGGAGGAACCGGCTTCATCGGAAGCTGGTGCATCCAGGCCCTGCTGGATGCCGGGCACACCGTCCGCACCACGGTCCGCGACCTGCGGCGCGAACCGGCACTACGGTCCTGGCTGCACGCGGCCACACCGTTCGACGACGACCGTCTCACGGTCGTACGCGCCGACCTCGAACAGCCCGAGGGCTGGGATGCTGCCGTCGCCGGCTGCGAGTTCGTCCTGCACGTCGCCTCGCCGACGCTGCGTCATACGCCGGCGAACGACGACGACCTGGTGGTCCCGGCACGCGAGGGAGTCCTGCGGGTGCTGCGCGCCGCCCGCGACGCCGGTGTGCGCCGGGTCGTCCTGACCAGCGCCTTCGGCGCCATCGGGATCGGGCACCCCCCGCGCTCGACCCCGTTCACCGAGGAGGACTGGACGAACGTCGACAGCGACATCCCGCCCTACCAGCGCTCCAAGACACTCGCCGAACGCGCCGCCTGGCAGTTCATCCAGGACGAAGGCGGCGGTCTGGAACTGGCAGCGGTCCACCCCGTGGGGGTCCTTGGCCCCCTGCTCGGCCTGGACGACCCGCCATCCCTGCGACTGGTCCGCAGAATGCTCGAAGGACAGGTTCCCGCGTGCCCTCCCTTCGCGATGGGCTTCGTCGACGTCCGCGACGTCGCGGATCTGCACCTGCGCGCGATGACCGATCCGGCAGCCGCCGGCGAACGCTTCCTGGCCATCGCCGGGCACAGCCTGCGCGTCATCGACATAGCACGCGTCCTGCACGACCGCCTCGGTGAGCGCGCCGCGAAGGCCCCGACCCATGAACTGCCCGTGTGGCTCGCCCGCACACTGGGCCTCGTGAACCCGGAACTGCGACTGCTCAAGCACCAGCTCGGCCGGGATCTCGACGCCACAAGCACCAAGGCGGAGAAGCTCCTCGGATGGCGAGCGCGCCCCATCGACGACACCATCGAGGACACCGCCGAGAGCCTCCTCGCCCACGGCATCGGGACAAAGACCGGATCCTAGCCGACCGACGCGGCAGTCCTCCGCCGGCCGGGTGCAGCGTCGGCGTCGCGGCCGGACAGCACCTCGCACGAGCTGGAGCCTCCGGCCTCAGCCGTTCACCACAGCCCTCGCACACTCGCCCGGCCGTCCGCCCGGCGCCATCGGACACGCCGTCAGCTTAGTGCCCAAAGCCACACAAAACCGAGGATCGAAAACAGTCACTTACCTCCGGAGGCCGCTTCGTTGCCCGTACCCGGCCTCAATCCTCAGCCTGCCTGCACTTCACGGAACAGCGGCCAGAGCCAGATTCAAATATCGCCATCACCGACGCGCGCGGCCACCAGGAATGAGGACTGCATGCCCACCGACTACCCCGTGACCCTCCCGCCCGTTCCCCAGGACCCCGAGACTGCCTGGCACGCCCAGCGCGTGAGGGACACGGTTTTCGAGCGTCCGGACGAGGGGTGGCCCTGCGCCACCACCACGTTCGCGATTGACGCCTCCACCGCGACGGAGGCCGAGCTTCGCGTGCTGGAGTGGATCCACCACAGCTACGAGGACGACCTTCGCCAGGCGACGACAACCGCAGAGAGCCAGGCCGGGCGGCGGAGAGGCCAGCAGGGCCGTTCCGCCGTGGACCCGCCCCTAGAAGGGTTCGGCGGCGCGCAGTAGACCCTGCGGAAGGTAGGGGGATTCGACGCGGATGTCCCAGCCGCGGCGGCGAGCGTGGCAGGCCAGGGCGAGGACGTCGAGGTTGACGGAAGCATCCGGATCGTCGGCGCGGTCGGCGACCTGGTAGTAGTCGCGGTGGGCTTCGAGCGCGTCGGCCAGGGCCAGGTTGAAGCTCTCCTCGTCGCCTTCCACGAGCTGCGACAGCAGCACGGCCGGCGGCATGGCGAAGCCCCAGTCCTTGGCCTTCTCTGCCTGCTGCAAGGCCCGCTGCGCGGCCGGTTCGGGATCGGTGCCCTTCAGGTAGGCGTGGAGGGCTTCGCGGTACGCGGTGAAGGCGGAGCCGTCCGGGCGGGCGAAGGCAGGGCCGGTGAGGACCAGCGGGGCGAGGTCTTCGCGTGCGCCGGTGATGAGGGCGAAGGTCGTGGCCGTCTGCCAGTTGCCGGCTCCGGCTTCCTCGTCCCGCTGGGCCGGGTAGCGCAGTTTGCGGCCGTCGATGGTCACCTCAACCTCGGTGCCCGGCTCCGCCAGTGCGATGCGGAAAAGGGCCGCCCCCAACTGGGAGGCCAGCCGAAGGTTCGCAAGCTGGGCGTCCGTGACGCCGCCGGGGTTCCCCGCGCGCCACTTGAAGAGGCGCTCCTGGTCGCTCATGACGCTGCCGAGCTGCCGGACAGCGAGGGGTTTGCCGTCGACGGGGGTGAACGCCTCCCGAGCGTGTTCCTCGTAGATGGCCTCGATCTGCGGGCCCACCGTCCAGTCGAGGGCCGGCCGTTCCACCGCCAGTGGGCCTGCGGCGAGCGCGGCCACCGCGTCCGGCCGCCGGTTCCGGCCGAACCCCGCGACCCGCGAGCCTCGGCTCTCGAAGCCGGTGATCAGTGCGTGCGGGAGGTAGTCGGTGTGGACGGCAGGCGCCCAGCCCAGGATCCGGTATGCGAGCGCGGCGAGGGCCATGGGGACAAGCGGGAGAAGGGTACTCGGGGAGGCTGCGGGGCCGTGCAGGGTGGTGTGCCTGACCAGGAGGTCGGCCAGCGCGGCATCGAAGGCCTCCCGGTCTTCGGCGGCCAGGGCGCGCAGCGTGTGCAGCGCTACGCTGTCCGGCCGGTCCAGGAGGGGCTCGCCCGTCTCCCCGGCGCGGGTACGGATGCGGTCCAGGGCCGCGTCAATGGCGGCGAGCTTGACCTGCGCGCTCGGCGGGTACTCCTCGTCGTCACCGGTGTCGTCCAGGACCACGGCCATCAATCCTGTGGCGAGCTCGCCGGCGGGCGTTCCCTGCGCCTGCGCGGCGAACTTCTCCCGGGCGAAGTGGAAGGCCTCGCCGTGCCACTTGGCTTTGTCCCTGAGGACCGACAGGCAGAGCGCGTCGATCCACTCCCCGGGCGTGACGCTCTCCTCGGGGGCATCCTCACCCGGGTCGTAGCTCATGCCGAAGTTCACGTACTCCAGGAAGACTTGGAAGCTGCAGTGCGGGTGGTACGCCGCGTAGGCGACAGCGCCGGCCGCGGCCTCGGAGGCGTCCTTGAGGGCGGCCTTGGCCTCCGAGGTGTCGAGGTCAGGTGTCTCGACGGAGAGGGCGCCCAGGTAGTCGAGGAACTCGTCGGCGATCGACTGCCACTCGTAGGTGGCCATCCGGCCGGCCCGCGACATGGACCGCACCTGACCCCCGATACGGTTCGTGAAGTCCTCGCGTGCTGCCGACACGACGGACCCGCCCACCTGGTGACGCTCTATTCGCACTGCCCTGCTCCTTGATCGAATCTCTGCAGACAGCCTAGGCGCGGGATCTGACAGGCCAGCTGCTGCCGGGTACGGGGCTCTAGCCGGGCCGCGCCGAGAGATTCGTGGCGGGTGGCGGTGCGACTGCCGCGCCGCGCCGGGGGGCTCGCGGGCCCTAGGGTGGCCGGCCGCCCCGGGCCCTGCCGGAAGCCCAAGCCCGCCGCAGAGCAGACCTCCGTGTAGGCGACGGGGAAGGCCAGCCGCGCGTACGACTGTGGCCGACTTCGCCGGGGGCGGGTGCTCCCATCCCGAAGGAAAAGAGGAGTCCTTGCCGAAAACTTCGTCCGTACAGGTCACGCGGCATGTTGGTACTCGTGGAGGATGCCGCCGAGTCGGTCGCGTTTTCGTATGTCGAGGCGGGCGATCTGCCCCGGATCGGTGATCGGTGGGGGCAATGGGTGCAGTGGGCGGGCGTTGGCGATGCCCTGATGCGGTCGATGCCCGTTGTAGAACTGCTCGAACTCCCTCAGCGCGCGGAGCAGGTGGTGATGATTCCAGATCAGGGTGCGGTCCACGAGTTCGTGGCGGCAGGTCTGCACCCACCGTTCCATGATCGAGTTCATGCGCGGTATTCGCACGCCGCTGAGGACTACCTCGATGCCGGCGTTGGTGAGGATGGGGTCGAACAGTGCGGGGAACTTCCCGTCCCGGTCCCGGATCATGAACCTTGCCCGGCAGTCGGCGTCTTCGAGGTCCATGACGAGGTTCTTCGCCGCCTGGGTCACCCAGGCCGCGGTGGGATGCGCAGTGGCGCCCAGGACCCGGATTTGCCGGTTGGCGTGCTCGATCACCGCGAAGACGTACAACCGCGCCCCGGACAAGGTGACGGTCTCGAAGAAGTCACACGCCAGAAGGACGTCCGCTTGGGAGCGCAGGAAGTCCGACCAGGTGCTCGACGCCCGTTCGGGGGCCGGCGGGATGCCGGCGTCCTGGAGGATCTCCCAGACCGTGGACGCGGCTACCTTCACTCCGAGTACCAGCAGTTCGCCGTGCACGCGCCGGTACCCCCAGCTCGGGTTCTCACGGACCAGGCGCAGTACGAGGGCCCGGATGGAGCGGACGGTGCGGGGTCTGCCCCCGCGGTGGGGCCGGGATCGGGCGGCATGCCGGCGGGCGACCAGGTCACGGTGCCAACGCAGGATCGTGTCCGGCCGCACCAGCAACCGCATACGGAACAGCGCCTCCTTCGGGAGGTCATGCAGCAGCGCCGCCAGGAACGCCCGATCCCCCGGTGCGAACTGGACTCGCTGCCCGTTCAGATGCCGTTGCAGCAGGGTGATCTGATGGCGTAGAGCCAGGATCTCTACATCCTTGTCCCGGGTGCTCACCGGCAGCAGTCGCAGCATCGCGAACATGTTGGTCACGCTCAGGTAGGCGAGTTTCAACAGCACGAGCGACCATCATGCCGAGGTGATCGTCATCTCCGCCAGAGCACTGCGTCGGCCTCAGCATCCGACGGAACGAAGATCACGGCACACGGGCTCTGACCAGGGCGGATGAGGTTATCGGCAAGGGCACGGCTATCGATCAGCGCTGGACGCAGCTTCTTCTCGGCAGCTTCAAGGAGGACGGGACGGCCCCCGGAGGTCGACTCCGGCATGGAGCTGCTGCAGCACTACGAGGCGCTGTTCCTGGAGCGTGCGGGAATCGACAGGCCTTCGCCTTTTTACTACAGCCTCGGAACTGGTGAGGTGTAGGGCCTCATTTGGAATGTCCCGTTCCGTCGTGGGGACCTGCGTGTTTATGGTTTGTCTCATTTGTGGGCCAAGGCGTCGTGTCTCACGATCTTGGCTTCTCGGGGACAGTCGAGGGCTGGCGGACTAGCCGGTGAGGCCGCTGCGGTAGGCGTGGATGACGAGTTGGACGCGGTCGCGGGCGTCGAGCTTGGCCAGCAGCCGGGCGACGTGGGTCTTCACCGTGCCCGCGCCGATGTACAGCCGTTCGGCGATCTCGGCGTTGGTGAGTCCTTCGGCGACGAGCAGCAGCACTTCGCGTTCACGCGTGGTGACGCCCTCGGGCAGCCGCGGCGGTTCCTTGACGTGCGGTTGCGCCGGCCTGTTGACGTATGCCGCGATAAGCCGTTTGGTGACGCGTGGCGCGAGCAACGCCTCGCCCTGGGCGACGGTGCGGACGGCGGACAGCAGGTCAAGGGGCGGGGCGTCCTTCAGGAGGAAGCCGCTGGCCCCGGCGCGCAGTGCGCCGAAGACGTATTCGTCGAGGTCGAAGGTGGTGAGCATCAGGACACGGGCGTGGCCGGCGGCGGTGATACGACGGGTGGCTTCGATGCCGTCCATCTCGGGCATCCGCACGTCCATGAGGACGACGTCGGGCCGGTGTTCGGCGGCTGCTGCGACGGCGTCCCGGCCCGTTGCGACGCTGCCGATCGACGCGAGGTCCGGGGCGGTGTCCACGATTCCGGCCAGGCCGATGCGGATCAGCTGCTGGTCGTCGGCGACCAGGACCCGGATGGTCACGGTCGCTCCCGTGCGGCGGCAGTGGGCTGTGGCCTGTCCACGGGGATGCTGGCCCGTACCCGGAAGCCGCCAGTCGCGGCCGGCCCCGCCTGCAGGGTGCCGCCGTAGAGGGCGAGGCGCTCACGCATCCCGGGCAGCCCGCGTCCGGTGCGGCCCGGGGCCGGCCGGATGCTGCCGTCGTTGATCACCGTGAGGGTCAGCTCGCCGGGTCCGTACGCGACGGTGACGTGCGCGGTGCTCGCGTCGGCGTGCTTGACCACGTTGGTCAGCGCTTCCTGGACGATCCGGTACGCGGCTGCCTCCAGCCCTGGGGGCAGGGGCCTGGCGTGCCCGGTGACGGTGAGGTCGATCCGCAGGCCGGGGCGCCGGGTCCGTTCGGTGAGACGGTTCAGGTCGGCGAGTTTTGGGGCGGGGGCCAGGCCCGTGTCGCCTGCGTCGTGGGTGTCGTCGTGCAGCACGCCGAGCATGCGGCGCAGCTCGACGAGGGTCTGCCGGCCGGTGGTCTCGATCGCCTCCAGCGCGCTGCGCGCGTCCTGGGGACGGTCGTCGAGCACCAGGCGGCCGAAGCCTGCCTGGACGGAGATCACGCTCATCGAGTGGGCGATGCTGTCGTGCAGCTCGCGGGCGATTCGCAGCCGTTCCGCGGCCGCCTCCCGATCGGCGCGGTCGCGTTCCTGCCGCACCAGCGCGTGCAGATACCGGCGCCGCTGGCCGACCGCGAAGCCCACCGCCCAGGCGACGGCGAAGAGCAGCGCGAAGGGCACCACGGCCCCGGTGTGTTCGAACCTGGGCAGGCCGGTGGACAGCGCCATCGCCAGGGCCGCGGCCAGGGCGATTCCCGCGGTGCGGGCCGGGCGCAGGGACGTGACGCAGAAGAGCGCGAAGGCGAGCGGCAACCCGCCCCAGAAAATCGCCTGCGGATGCCACGGTGCCAGGCCGCACACCGCCAATGACAGAACAACAAGGGCCTCCGGCCAATAGGGCCGGAACGACTCCGGGGCCGCCTGCGTCTTCCGTTCCACGACCTGAGCCTATGCGTCTCCCGGTCATGCCCACATCGTCCGCGGGCCCTATGCCGTACGGCAGACCCGGGCCCGAAAGGACCTGCCCGCGGGCAGATGAAGAGTCTCGCCCGTCCCGGCATCGTCATGGACGTGATTCGATGCGAACATCTCACCAAACGCTTCGGCCGCAAGGCCGCCGTCGACGACCTCAGCTTCGAGGTCCAGCCCGCCCGCGTGACCGGCTTCCTCGGTCCCAACGGCGCGGGGAAGTCAACCACGATCCGGGCCGTCCTCGGCCTGGACACCCCGGACGCCGGCCGCACCCTGGTGGACGGCGTGCCCTACAGCCAGGCCGAACAGCCGCTGCGCCGTGTCGGCGCGCTCCTCGACGCCGGGGCCGTCCACCGGGGCCGTACGGCGCGGGCGCATCTGGCCGCGCTCGCGGCCACCAACCACATCCGGCGCGGGCGAATCGATGAGGTGCTCGCCCTCACCGGCCTCGCCGACGTCGCCCACCGCAGGATCGGCACCTACTCGCTCGGCATGAAGCAGCGCCTGGGCATCGCCGCCGCCCTGCTCGGCGACCCGCCCGTGCTCATCTTCGACGAACCCGCCAACGGCCTGGACCCGGAAGGCATCCGGTGGATCCGTAACCTCATGCGGTCGCTGGCCGCCGAAGGACGCACCGTCCTTGTCTCCAGCCACCTGATGAGCGAGATGGCCCTCACCGTCGACCACCTTCTCGTCATCGGGCGAGGACGTCTGCTCGCTGACGTCCCGATCACCGACTTCGTTCCTGCCGGCGCCTCACTGGAAGATGCCTACCTCGACCTCTCCGAATCCGCCGTGGAGTACCGGACCGAAGGGACGGAACACTGATGCCCACTGCACTGACAGGTGCCATGGCCAGCGAGGTGATCAAGCTGCGCTCCCTCCGCTCGACCTGGATCACCGCCCTCATCGCCGTGGCATTCGGCCTGGCGCTGAGCGTCATGGACGTCGCGCACACCGCCAACGCCTGGCCCCACATGATGACGGCCGACCGGGCCCAGTTCGACCCGGTGGGCGACTCACTCTCCGGCTTCGCCTTCGCCGTCCTCGCCTTCGGCGTCCTCGGCGTGCTGGGCGTCAGCAGCGAATACACCACCGGACTGATCCGCTCGACGCTGACCGCGACGCCCCGGCGCGTGCTCGCCTACACCGCCAAGACCCTCGTCATCGGCGGATTCGCCCTGCTACTGGGCGAACTGGCCGCGTTCACCAGCTTCTTCATCGGGCAGGCCGTCCTGGCCAAGCAGCACCTTGACGTCGGTCTGGGCACTCCAGGCGTGTTTCGCGCCGTGTCCTGTGCCGGGCTCTACCTGTTCGTCGTCACCGTCGTGGGCTACGGCCTCGGGGCCGTCATCCGGCACACCGCCGGAGCCATCGCCGCGCTCTTCGCCCTGGTCTATCTCGGCTACGGCGCAGCCAAGGCCGCCGAAGGCTGGTCCTATCTGCCCAGCAAGCTCATGCTGAGCAACGCTGCGGACGCCCTCGGCCAGCTCCACCCGCACCCCCTCCACCCGGAACGCACCCCCTCCCTCTCCTTCGCCCTCGTCGACCTTGCCCTCTACCTAGCACTCGCCCTCACCTGCGGAGCCTGGCGCTTCACTCGCGACGCCTCATAGTCGCTCCGCCCGATCCGCGGCAGACGTTTCCGGCCCCCACGGAAGACCATCACTCGGCGGGATCCAGAGCGTGGCACCGGCGCAGAGCAAGATCAGCACTCCGACACGTAATCGATCAAAAGAGAGTGCGTCTCATCGCTCTGTCCCTTGGGCCGGACAAAGGCCATCGTCAAATAAGAAAGGGACATGTGAAATGCGAGCCTACAAGAGGACGCATCTTTGGATGACGCAGAGTGACGGCCGCTGAGCCGTTCTGCGGCGCCTGCTGAACCGGCCCGGCTCGTTACTGAGCCGCGGGCTTGACAAAGCTGATTCCACAGAATGCGGGTGTGGTACGCCATGTGGCTGCAGCGCATCGACACCAAGATCGCCGCCCTCCAGGAGCGGAACGCCGAACAGGAACAGGGCCGGAACAACCGGCCGCAGGAGCCGGACTGGATCGTCGAACTCGGCATCGGCAACGGACGCCCGCCCATCGAAGTGCATGTCGGCGGCTGCTACGCCGCGGGCAAACGACGACGCCCCGTCCCGCGCGACGAAGCACGCCGGCTCCTCACCTCGGGCGTGCGCGCCTGCACGCACTGCAAGCCCGACGCCCAGCTCCGCATCCTCGACTGACAGTGAGGATGTGACGTGGTGACGCCGCGGGTGGGTCTGACTCGCCGACTGACTGACATCTCGACTGTCCTGTGTGGGATTTGTCGGCCCGCCGGACATCACCACGCACGCGGCCGGACGGGCGCTTGTCTGCGCCGGGAAGGTCTCCCTGACGGCCGCGCAGAAGGCCATCGTCACCGACTGGACCACGGCCCTCAGCACCCTCGGTCTCGGGTGAAGAACGGCGCGCGTGCAACTGCCCTGCGGTCCGATCCGAGGCGGCTTCTTCGGAACAGAACGGGGCAGGGCTCGGGGCCTGCGACTGCCGTTGGAGTCAGCCGTGCCTCGTCCGGAACCGCCGGCGACGGTCGTGCTGTGCCCCAGCTCATGCTGAGCTGCCCGCCTGCCCAGGTACGGGCAGGCGGGCAGCGGGCGTGTCGGTGGCGGCCGGGCGCTGGGGTCAGCGCTGGCGGACTGTGGCTCCGTAGCCGTCCGTGAGGCGGAGGGCGGCCGCTTCTTGCCGGGGTGCGGGCCAGGCCTGGATGAGGTACCACTCGGTGACTTCGTCGGGTGCGAGGTCGACGGCGGTGTCCCGGCCGCGGGCGTGGATACGCAGCCGGTAGTCGCCTGGCCCCCTGAAGGACAGCACGGGGAGTTCTTCCTCGAGGTCGGCCATCATGCCGCGGACCATCAAGCCGCCGGCCGCGGAGTGGGCCGAGATCTCCACGATCTCCTGCCAGTTGCCGTCGTCGGGTGACGGTTCGGCCTCGTGGAGCGAGACGGTGACGTCGACGTAGCCGGTGTGGATCCCCGTGCTGACGATGGTGACGCCGTCAGCGGTCCTGACGAGTCCGTTGTGAGTGCGGTCCAGGTCGAGGCCGGTGGGTCCGTCCTCGTCGCTGATGTCGAAATGGTGGTACTCGACCGGGACGTGCTGGCTGTCTCGTTCAACCTCATCGCTCATATTGCAGTCCTCTACCCGCGGTTGGCGGCTACTTGATCCAGACGCGGAACTTGTCCTTCTCAATGATGCGGTTATACCCGTAGAAGTTTTTCAGGGCCCGGCCACCGTCCTCGTTCTGCGTTGCGTTGATCAGGCGCCAGCTGAACTTCCCGCCACCGGTCGAGGCTCCCTGCCAGGTCGAGGCGAAGGGATATTCGTCGCACTGCTTGCCAGGAGGCCGGTGACGGCTGGACGGGCAGGCCTTTTTGCGATTCTGGGTGATCTTGGACTGGTTCGTCAGCCGGGGGAGGTAGCGCTTGGTGCTGTGCTTGCCGGGCAGGTTCTTCGTGTTCTGCGCGTACTCAATGTGCTTGGCCAGCTCCGGGTACGGCCCGTTCTTCGCGTACACCATCTCCGGGATGTTCGGCATGACACAGCCGATCTTGGACGTGCCGGGCAGAGCGTTGTCGCAGCGCACGGGCGGCGTGGGCAGCGTCACCGCGTTTGACGGGGCCGGCCCAGGCGGGGTGGGGGAACTTCCACGAGGCCGACGCCTGGCCTTCGCCCTTGTCGCCCTTGGGCGTGGCTCGGATGGTCGAGTCGAGGAAGAACTCGCCGACTACGTCTTTGGTCTGGCTCATCGGCTGGGACGGGAAGTCTCCGTGGTGCACCTTGCACTTGCCCGCACACGTGCCGCTGCCGCTCGCGCTGCTGCCGGTGGCGGCGCCCGAGCTGGAGACCTGCTCGAGCAGTACCTGGTACGCCCAGCGCTTGTCGTCCCGCACGCTGTAGGCGTAGGCCACGGTCAGGTAGTGCATCCGGCCGACTACTTCCCCAGTACGGGAATCATGCACGGTCAGATCAGCGGGAAAGATGCCGCAGGCCTTGAAACGGGTGACGTACCACTGGGCGCTCGCGCCGTGATCGTCACACCAGTTGGGTGTGGGCCAGGCACTGAGATTCGCCCGGAGTCCAGCGCCGGATGCCGCCGTGTTCCAAGACAGGCACGCCACCGGCTTGTCCGATTCCCCCTGTGTGGTCGAAACAGCGGGTACACACCGTCAACTAACGCATGCCCCCGCCGCGTTCATGTCATCGAAGCACAGCAGTCACACAACTTGCATATGGATATGAGGCGTGTCGGATCGAGGCAGGAGCCGCGTACAGGCGGCCGGCCGGCGTAACCAGAAGATGCAGCCCGGGGGCCGAGCACGCATGCCCAGGGGATCCCGCAAGCCGCGATGAGTCCTGCAGCGTCCGGCGGTCGTACTGTCGAACCCGTTACGAGGAGGACTTCTGATGCGCAGCGTGACCTACTCGATGAACGTCTCACTTGACGGCTACATCGTCGGGCCGGACGGCGACTTCGACTGGACGGCGCCCGACGAGGAGGTCTTTCGCTCCTGGATCGACGAGATTCGAGAGGTCGGCGTCCACCTGTTGGGACGACGGCTGTACGAGACGATGCTGTACTGGGAGACCGCCGACCAGGATCCATCGCTCGACGACTCCATGCTCGAGTGGGCCGCGATCTGGAAGCCGCTCCCCAAGGTGGTGTTCTCCACCACGCTGCCGGCGGTGCAGGGCCATGCCCGGCTGGCCTCCGGCGGCCTGGCGGAGGAGATCGAGCGGTTGCGAGCCGAGCCGGGAGAGGGCGACATCGCGATCGGCGGCGCGACTCTCGCCGCCGAAGCGGCCGCGTTGGGTCTGATCGACGAGTACCGGGCCAGGGTCTACCCGGTGCTGGTCGGCGGTGGCATTCCGTTCTTTCCCCAGCACGAGCGCCGGGTGGATCTCGAACTCGTCGAGACCCGCACCTTCAGCTCAAGAGTCGTCTACCTCCGCTACCGCGTGGCACGCTAGGCGCCCCGCTGCCGCCGGGCCGGCTTCTTCGCCGTCGCGGTCTTCTTGGCAGGCGCCTTCCCCACCGTCTTCCCGGCCGCCTTCTTCTTGGCCGTCGGCATCTCGCGGACCTCGGCCTCGCCGGCGTCCTCGCCTCGCGCAGCCTGGGCCTTGCGGACGCTCTCCTGCAGGGCGGCCATCAGGTCGACGACCTTGCCGCCCGGCTCCTCAGCCTCGGTGCTCGGCTTGGGCGGCTGCCGGCCCTCGGCCTTCGCCTCGATCACCGCTTCCAACGCCTGGCGGTACTCGTCCCGGTAGCCGGAGATGTCGTCCGTCGTCATCGAGTCGACCTCGACCGCTGACAGACGATCAAGACCGAAGACAGCCGCCCACGACCAGCACGAGCACCCACGAACCCCGCCACACAGCAGCCGCACCAGCGAAAACCAAGATGGTGGATCTTCAGTGAAGATCCGACTGGACCTCGGTCAGTCGATGCCTTCGACGATGCGGAAGTCGCGCTCGACGCCGTCGGAGAGGGCGACCAGCGCCTCCTGGTAGGCCGCACTCTCGTGCGCCGCGACGGCCTGCTCGAAGCTGTCGAACTCGATCAGGACGGTGCGCTCGGCGATTCCGGCGTCATGCGCCACGACCCGACCGCCACGGACGAAGGTCCGACCGCCCCCGGCCTCGACGGCCGGACCGGCCAGCTTGTTGTAAGCAGCCAGCTTCTCAGGGTCTGAAATGGTGCGGTAGACGCTGACCCAGTAGCCCTTGGGCATGGAACCTCCAGTGTTGGGATGAGTGCATCTGACTTACGAGTTGGTCTCGGACGAGCGTCGGCGGGCGAGAGCGAGGCTTGTCAGCGTCGTGATCGCCATGGCGCCGATGCCGACCAGCGCCGCGGTGGTGTAGGCGCTGTCGTCGGGGAAGAAGTGGCCGGGGCCGGTGCCCGCGGCGAGGATCAGGCCGCCGATGGCGCTGCCCAGGGAGTACCCGACGCTGCGGACGACGTAGTGGAAGCTCATGGCGCTCGACGTCTCGCTCTTGGGGGTGACGGCCAGAATGACGCCGGGCATCGCGGCCGAGAAGCCGCCGACGCCGAAGCCGAGCACGCCCATCGCCGCGAACAGTTCGGCCAGGTCCGACCGGGCCGCCGCGAACAGGGCGAACCCGCCGCCGACCACGACGGCGCTGCCGGCCAGGAGCAGGGGGTCGGCGATCCGCGTCCGGACCCGCGGCGTGAGCTTGCCGGCGACGAACCCCAGCACCGAGAACGGGATGAGGACCAGCCCGGCGACGAAGGTCGTCAGCCCGAAGCCGTAGCCGGCGCCGTGCGGCGTCTGCGCGTACCGGGTGATGAGCGTGAGCAGGAGGTACATGCCGATCCCGCCGACGAACATGGCGAGGTTCGCCCCGGCGACCGCCGGGTGCCGCACCGCCCGCACATCGACCAGGGGCGTCGTGCTGCGCAGCTCGATGACGGCCCAGACGCAGAGCAGCACCACCGCGACGACGGCGAGGCCCGCCGCCACGGCGAGGTGCCGGCTCCACAGATTCCGTTCGCCGGCGAGGAACAGCACCAGGAGCAGCGCAGCAGCCAGGACGACCGCGCCTGCCACGTCCACGTGGGCGGAGCGGCCTTCGGGGGCTTCGGGCATGGAGCGCCACGCGGTCAGGAGGGCGGCGGCGGTGACGACCAGGCCGAGGCCGTAGGCGGCCCGTACCCCGCCGAGCTCGGCGAGCAGTGCGGCCAGCGGGTAGCCGACGCCGGCCCCGATGATCGAGACCACCGAGATCAGGGCGATCACGGCCGCGCTGCGCTCCTCGGGGAGGTGGTCCCGGGCCACGCCCATCATCAGCGCCGTCAGCCCGAGCCCGACGCCCTGGGCCGCCCTGCCGGCCAGCAGCCACGCGAACGGCAGCGGCAGCACGGTGAGCGCGCTGCCGGCGACGACGACCGCCAGCGTGGCGAGGATCGTGGCCCGCCGGTGCGGGCCGGCTCCGAGCCGGCCCAGGACCGGCGTGGCGACGGCGCCGCTGAGCAGCGCGACGGTCAGCGTCCACTGCGCGCTGCCGAGCGAGACGTGGAACGAGGTCGCCACGCTGGTGATGAGCGGCGTCCCGAGGCTGGCGACCGCCGCCACGACCAGAGCGATGAACATCAGGGCGGGGACCAGCAGCCGCGCCTCGGAACGCGCCACCGGGAACGCCTTCACCGCGACCCCGCCGACCCGCTGCCCGGTCACTGCTTCGGCCCTTCGCGGTCCTGGCTTTCGAGCTCTGCCAGCTGCTTCAGCGCCGGAAGGGCCGCCACCAGCGCCTCGACCTCGTCGCCGGTGAGCTCGCCGATCAACCGCTCGAACGCGTGGACGCCCGCCTGGCGCCGCGTCCGGACATAGGAGGCGCCGGCCTCGGTCAGGCACACCAGCGTGACCCGCTTGTCGGACGCGTCGCCCCGCCGCTCGACCAGGCCGGACTCCTCCATCACCCGGACCAGGGTGGTCATCGCGGGCTGGGTGACGCCCTCGACCGCGGCCAGATCGGTGATGCGCCGCGGGCCGGTCCGGTCCAGGGTGGCCAGGGTGGCGGCGGACGTCAGGCTCATGTCCCGGGGCAGGCGTCTCGCGGCCCTGGTGGCCAGGCCGTAGAGGGCTGCCCCGATGGCGGCGGACGCGCCAGGAGCGGTGTCTTGACGACTCACGCTCGAAGCATAGCATTTTTATATTCATGGTTTATGGAAATGGTCGACTGGCGCAGGCGGCACCGCCTGTTGCGGACCCGAGGCCCTCGAGATCGACGACAACTTCGGCTCCACCCTGTACGCCGAAGACGAGCGCGACACCCTGCCCGCTGAGGCCCTCGCCGCCTCCCTCGGCTGCGGCAACCCGACCGCGGTGGCCGACCTCCACGAAGGCGAACGCGTCCTGGACCTCGGCTCCGGCGGCGGCATCGACGTACTGCTTTCCGCTCGCCGCGTCGGCCCCACCGGCAAGGCGTACGGGCTCGACATGACCGAGGAGATGCTCGCCCTCGCGCTCGAGAATCAGCAGAAGGCCGGCGCTACCAACGTCGAGTTCCTCAAGGGCACCATCGAGGCCATCCCGCTGCCCGCGAACACCATCGACGTCGTCATCTCCAACTGCGTCATCAACCTGTCCACCGACAAGCCCGCCGTCTTCGCCGAGATGATCCGGGTCCTCAAGCCCGGCGGCCGGATCGGAATCTCCGACGTCGTCGCCGACGACACCCTCACCCCCGATCAGCGTGCCGAGCGCGGCGACTACGTCGGCTGTATCGCCGGAGCCCTCTCCTTCGCCGAGTACCGCCAGGGCCTCGAAGCCGCCGGGTTCACCAACATCGAACTCAGCCCCATCCACGCGGTCGCCGACGGCATGCACTCCGCCATCGTCCGCGCCACGAAGCCCACCACCAGCAACAAGGCTGAGGCGAGCACGGGCAGCGACTCCTGCTGCGGCGTCACCGCCTGCTGCACTCCCGCTGAACGGCCGGGGCAGCCAGGAGACGTTGAACATCAGCCGGTGGAACCTGAACTGGTGGGGAAGTCGGCGTCGACGTCGCCCTCGACGCCTCCGGCCGGTGGCGCCACCCCGCACGCTGACATCGCACCTGCCCCCGACCTCTCCCCCGCCGACGTCCCCAAGCGCACCCCGACCCCGGAAGCGTCCGGGCCGCCCACCCCGCCCACTTCACTCCAGCCACGGGTGCGGGCATGGTTTGTCGGCGGCCGCGCCGCGGTGCCCCTGAAGGTTGTTGTCGCTACTGGCTGATGGTTGCCGGCGGCGGGGTCCAGCGGTTTTTGGGCGGGATGGTGCTGCTGACTCCGAAGTCGTTCTTGAGCTGTTCGGGGATGGCGTAGTGCATGACGCGGCCGCGGGTGAGGGAGGACAGTTCGAAGATGCTGGTCAGGTGGCCGAGTCGGTCCAGGGCCCAGCCCGCCAGGGGTGAGCGGTCCTCAATGGTTTCCAGCAGTCCCAGCAAGGTGGGGGCGGCCTTGACGACGGTGTCCCAGGTCGTGCGGGGGACTTGCAACCAGTCGGCGCAGGTGTCGCCGATCAGGTAGCGGATCAGGGCGGAGACGATCGGGTCGAAGAAGGTGCCGGGCACGACTTCTTCGTAGAGGTCGATGAGCTGGCGGGTGAGCCGGGCGCCTTCCTCACTGGGGCCCATGTGGCGGGTCATGTACAGGTCGGAGAACTCGCGGGCTGCCTGCAGGTCCTTGGGGACATGGTCCTGGTCGATGCCGAGGATGGCGCCGACCACCCGCCAGGCGTAGTAGTAGGCCTCGGCGCCTTCGTTGCTCATGTGGATGCCAAGGCGGTGCAGGGCGTCGAGGACCTGGATGGAGAACATCATCTGCCCGCCGATCATGTCCTCCTGACAGATCGGCGTGCCCAGGGTGGCGGTGTCCCAGCGGTCCTCCCGCTTGAGGTGGTGGCGGATGGAGGCATGCAGCAGCCGCACCTTCTGGGCTGCGGGGATGAAACGGCTGCCGGCTTCGAACGCGCCGGGCTGCATGAGGTAGACGGTGAACTGGCCCGTCTCAGCCATCCGTTTGGAGGGGTACTTCAGCGAGTGGGTGGCCGACAGCAGCTTGGCCACGTGGGGCAGGATGTAGCAGGCGGGCATCGAGGCGAACGACAGCGCCGTGGAGATGTGCACGTTGTTGTCTATGAAGAACAGCCGTGCTTTCTCCATCTCACCCCAGTCCACCCAGGCTGGGGGCGTGCTGGTCTCCAGGTACTCGCGGGCGACGTCGGGCAGCCCCTCGGGAAGGTCCTGCCCGACGGTGGAGACGTAGCGCATGAGCGTGTTGAACTTGCCGACCTCTCCGCGCTCGAACAGTGCCGCCACGGTCGCGTCGGCGAGTTCGTCCCCTTCGGTGCGCAGGGCGTCCATGGACGCTTGGGTGTAGGTCATAGTGCTCCTTCGGTGGGGTGGCGGTCAGTGAGTGCGGGTGGCTGAGACGGTCGCCAAGGCCGACAGCGCGCGGCGTGCTTCGGTGGTCAGATCGGCGTCGGCCAGGACGTCGTGTGCTTCACGCAGCCGGGCGTTGATCATGTCTTCGACGCGGGCGACGGCCCCGGTGCGGTGAGCGATCTCCCGGACCCGTTCCACCTGCTGCTCGCTGAGCTTCGCCTGACCGAGCAGGAGGTGCAGCTCGCCGTGTTCCGCCTTGGTGGCGGACGTGAGCGCGTGAGCCATCAAAGCGGTGGGCCGGTTCCCGGCCAGGTCATCGGCCGGATCCTTGCCGGTCTCCTCAGGATCGCCCAACAGGCCCAGCAGGTCATCGCGCAGCTGGAATGCCTCGCCCAGCGGCAGGCCGTAGTCGCTGTACGCCTGCAACAGCCGCGGCGGGGCGCCGGCGAGAAGGCCGCCGATCTGCAAAGGGTGTTCGACGGTGTATTTGGCGGTCTTATAACGGATCACCTTCACCGATGCGTCCGGGTCCGGCTCGGCTCCGGTGCGCAAGACCTCCAGGCACTCACCGGCCACCAGTTCGCGGGCCAGAACCGCCCACACAGGCCGGGCCCTGCTCAGGAAGGCGCCGGGCAGGCCGGAGGTGGTGAACAGCTGCCCGGCCATCGACATCAGCAGATCACCCACCAGCATCGCCAGGGACCGGGCGCCGGCCTTCGGCCGCGCATGACCGGTGAGCACCCCGCGCAGGGCGATGTGCCCGGTGGGTCGGCCGTGCCGGGTGCGGCTGTGGTCGATCAGGTCGTCGTGCACGACGGCGGCCGCATGGACCAGCTCGATCGCGCCGGCGGCGCGTACCAGCGCCTCGCTGTCGGGCTGGCCGGCCCCGCGCCAGCCCCAGTAGCAGAACGCCGCCCTGAGCCGCTTGCCGTGCCCGGTCGCGGCATGAAGTTGCTCTGCAACCGGCGCCAGACAGGCATCGATATCGGCCAGCGCCTGTGCTTCCACGGTAACGAATTCGCCGAGGACTTGATCAATGCGCTTCTTCAGTAAGGCGTGCTCATCCCGTTCACTCACTGCCGCTCTCCGCCTGGGTGCGAGCGGTCACGGTGCGGGCGAGGACCTCCAGGTGAGCCGGCGCCCCGGCCGCATGCCGGTCCAGGAGCAGGCGGCCACGCGCCTTGGTCTCCTCCTGGCCGTCCACCAGAAGGTCCCCGAGATCGGCGCGACGCAGCAGGCCGCTGACGCCGCCCACCGCGCTGCTCAGCCCGCAGACCGCCAGATCGGCAAGGCCGGCCACCAGGGCCACCGTGTCCTCGGTCAGGCCCAGCTTGCGGCCGTCATGGTGTGTCACAGCATGTCCCCCTGCGGCAAAGCCCGCCCCGGCTCCGGCCGGCTGGCACAGAGCAGCACGTAGCAGTGTTCGGCACAACGCGGTTCGAGTCTGGCCACCGAACACACCCCAGGCAGCCCATATGCACTATCGAGTGATCTTCTCCAAAGATCCCAACAGGCAGTAAGCGGCACCTGTTACGGGACAAGAACCTTGCAGCACTGGGGCAGGCACCAAAGGGGCCCTACAGCCGGCGCCTTTCCGCCATTGGAGAGCTGTATGCCTTCTGCGGACTGCGGCACATCGACCACCGTGACGTCCAGGCATAGCCCTACGGCCGTAGAGGTGCACGGATACGTGCTCGCGGTCCTCGGCGTCACCGGCCGTCTTGGCGGCCTTGCCTCGCTCCCGCCAGCGCCGGGCCAGCGCCTCAAGTTCGTCGCTCATCTCGGCGAGTCCGGCCGGGGTGAGGTCGAGCAGCCACTCGGAGGTCAACTACCCGGCGCTAAAGCACCGGGCTTGCACAACGGGCGTCACTGGCGGTGATGCTGCGTTTGCGTCCAGCCCCATCCGGTGCTTCCGGGGTGGGGCGGGGGCCGTTGACGGGGCCCCGCGTCGCCACAACTCCCATGCTCTGGCGCGGATGTTGCGGGAGCCGTTGCGGTCTGCGTGATCAACGAATCCGCAGTTCCGGCACGCGAACCAGGCCTGGGAGACCCGGTTCGCCCTGTCGACGTGGCCGCACTCGGCGCAGGTGCGGGAGGTGTACGCCGGATCGACGTACACCACCGGCACTCCTGCCCGGCGGGCCTTGTATCCGACGAAGCTCCCCAGCTGGGCGAACGACCAGGAGGAGTGGGTGGCCCGTTGGGGCTTGCGAAGCCGTACCCGTTCACGGATGCCCGTCAGGTCTTCCAGGGCGATCCCGCGACCGGTGCGGTGCGTTCTGCCTCGGCCACCACATGCTTCGCGATCTTGTGGTGGATGTCCCGCGCCCGCCGCGCCTCCTTGCGCCTGCGCTTCTTCAGGCGGCGCTTCGCGGACAGGGTGTTCTTCTTCTGCAGTTTGGTACGGAGCTTGCGCTCGCGGACCCGGATCCGGTTGATCTCGCGCCCTGCCATGATCTCGCCGTCGGACGTGGTGGCGATGTTCACGATGCCCAGGTCGATCCCGAGGAAGTCCGACGGCTCGGCGTTGAGCGGAGCCTCGGGCACCTCGCAGGTGGACAGCAGGAACCACATGCCGTCCCAGCACACCAAGTCGGACTCGCCCTTGCGGTACAGGGCGAGGGTGGCCAGCTGCTCCGGGGAGGCGGTGAACGCCACGTCCTCCACCCGCCCGGCAACCGTCCAGACCGACACCCGCCGCTCGGCGCCTTGGCCGTCTCCCTCCGCGACCTGCCGCCGACCTGGCACAAGGACCTGTTCACCAGCAGCCCCCACTCCCCCGCCGCCACCTGCCGGACGGTCTTGGAGCTCCCCGGACCGGAGACCGCGCCGTACGACCCGCTGGACTGGGAGGACTGCCCGGCTGCGCCGAAGCCCAGGACCAGTGCCGCTACCACCGCGGCGTCTTCGACGGCATGGAGTACCAACGCGCCCTGATCAAGACGGCCCTGACCGATAGCACGGTCATAGACCAGCTCCAGCAGCGCCACACCGAACTCGAGGCGACCACTGCCCGGACAGCGGCCGCCGATACGAGCACCTCCTCCTGAACAACCCCCGGCCCCGCCCCAGGCGGGGCCCCTGTCATTGGGCTTCACCTTTGTCGTCTACTACTCAGGGCTGGTGTCAGTAGTCAAAGGAGTCCGGATCGGCCGTGGTCAGGAAGACGCCCAGTTGCTCGGGCGATCGATACAGGTCGCGCATGAGGATGCCCAAGGCTTCAAGAACCTGGCGATTGGACGAGTACACGGCAAACATCCCGGACTCGGAATCGTGCTCTACCTGATCTGCTGCCTCGGGCAGGTGCCGGGCCACGAGGAGTCGCGCAACACCTTCCCAGGTATAGCCGTTCCCCTCCCGCCCCGAAGCCTGGATCGCCGGCATCACCTCGCTCCAGCCCGTGAGCAGAAGGCTGTAGCTGGGATCGAACTCGATGTCTTGGAGCAGAAACGGTGCCAGGTCATGGTCCATGGCGCGACGATAACCATGCTTGGTAGCACGGAGGAGGCTCGCCGACCACACGATCGCTTTCCTGCCATGGGCGAACCTTACGGGGCTTGTTCTACCGGTCGAGGTCTTTGTACTCCTCCGCCGGCACGCCAACGCTCGAGAAGATGTCCAATGCCTGCTGCCTCACCGGTCCAGCGGCAGCGTCTCTACGCTTTTGGAGGGAGCGGCTGAGGGCCATGAGAGTACGGGCTTCGCCGAGCCGGTGGCCGGTCTCACGGTGAATTGCCAGTGCCCCCTGGCCGAGCGTGACGGCTGTGGCGTACGCCGCCTCGGACTCCGCTGTCCCACACAGGACTGTCAACGCCTGGCCCTCGACCACACGGAAACCGTGCTCGCGTGCCAGGCTCAGCGCCTGCTCGGCATGGCAGCGGGCCTGGTCGTGCCGGCCCAGCTCCTTCTGTGTGAGGGAGAGTCCCAGGATGCTGTCCGCCTCGGTACGCCTGAATCTCGCCTCGCGGGCCAAGGTGAGAGCCATCCCGTCAGCCCGAAGCGACTCGTCGAAATGTGCCAGTCGCCGGTGGGCGGCGGCGATCGTGTTGAGGATGCCGGCCTTGATCCAGCGTCGTCCCGTGTCCTTGACCTTGGCAAAGGCACGCTCGGCGTCCATCAGCGCCTCGTCGTGGCGGCCGAGCTCGAGATTGATCTTCGCGACGGCGTCGAGCATCATGGCGCGGGCGTCGCGGTATCCGCCGCTCTCGTCAGCGGTCACCTCGGGGCCGAGGACGTCAAGGCCGTCGGCAAAACGGCCGAGTTCCCAGTACACCCAGCCCAGATTCTGCAGAGCCGGGCTGGTGTCGTACCAGCCGATCTCCTCCTTTCGCCTGATGACCTGTTCGAAGTGATCGGCAGCCTCGCGCAGCCGGCCCAGATCCCGGCAGGTCATACCGAGGCCGACCAACCCCAGCCCTTCAACGTGAAGATTTCCGGCTTCACGGGTGATCCGCACGGCGGTGGTGAGATGCTCGTACGCACTGTCGAGCCGCGCCATGCTCCATTCCACGAGGCCTCTGCCCTCGAGAGCCGCCGCCTCGCCCGTCGCCCAGCCGAGCTCCCGACTGATGTCCAGTACGCGTGCGTGATGTTCCATCGCCTGCCTGGCGTGCCCCCGGTCCCACTGGACCTGTCCGAGGCTGTGGTGCATGGCTGCCTGGCCGTAGAGGTCGCTTTCGGCCTCCGCCGTTTCCAGCACCGTCTGCGCGGTGGCCTGCCACGTCGCACGCGGCAGGTAGTACCAGAAGTAGCCGTACAGGGCGTCGGTCAGATGCCAGGCGACGGGGCGGGGACCATGGCGGCCGGCATGGTTGATGACGGCGAGCAGATTTGCCCGCTCGGCCTCCAGCCACTGCTCGGCTTCGGCGGCGGACGGCATGCTCGGCTGACCGTCCTCGGGGCGGAGCTCAGGGGGCAGCTCCGGGAAGAGGAAGGTTCCCGAGATGGCGCGAATGGCGTTCAGGTACCAGCTCAGGAGTCGTCGCAACGCGGCGTCGCGATCCGCTGTCGTCTCTTCCACCCGCGCACGCTCCTGCGCGTACTCGCGAAGGAGATCATGGAAACGGTATCGGCCCACCGTCGCGGGTTCGATCAGGTGGGCGGCGGCCAAGGCGCTGAGCAGGCGTCGGGTCGGCTGCAGTGGTGCGCCCAAGAGGACTGCCGCGCCTTCGGCGGTGAGCTCCGGTCCGGGGAAGAGGCCGAGCAGGCGGAACACGCGGCGCGCGGCAGGAGCCAGCTCTCGGTACGACGCGGAAAAGGCCGTCCGCAAGGGGGAGTTGTCGTCACCGCCCGGCTCCAGCGCCTCCAGCCGACTGCCCTCGGACAGTTCGGTGACCAGATCAGCCAGGCGCAGGCTTGGATCGCCCGCCATCCTGGCGGCGGCCACGCGCAGCGCCAGCGGAAGGCTGCCGCACAGCCGGATCAGTTCGTCGACCGCGAGTGGTTCGGCGGAGAGCCGGTCCGCGCCGAGTGCCTCGCTCAGCAACGCGTGGGCCTCGGCCGGCCGGAGGAGGTCCAACGGCAGGGCGTGTGCCCCGTCGCGGGCCACGAGATCGCCGAGCCGGTTGCGGCTGGTGACGACGACGCAGCAGGACGGGCTGCCCGGGAGCAGCGGGCGGACCTGCTCCGCCGAAGCCGCGTTGTCCAGCAGGACGAGCAGGCGTCGGCCGGCCAGCAGGGTCCGGTACAAGCGGCCCTGGGCCTCGTGGTTCGCGGGGATCTCCGACGCCGCGAGCCCCAGGCTCCGCAGCAGCAGCTCAAGCACCTCGCCGGGCTCGAGGGGTTGCCGGTCGTGGTCGAATCCGTGCAGGTTCACATACAGCTGGCCGTCCGGGAAGCGGTCACGCACCTGGTGCGCCCAGTGCACTGCCAGAGCCGTCTTGCCGATGCCGGCGGCGCCGCCGATGGCGGAGATGACCACGGTGCTCGTCGGCCCCCGGCCTTGGTCGGGCGGAAGCAGCGCGTGGAGCCTGGCGAGTTCGTCGGTGCGGCCGGCGAATCCTGCGGCGTCGTGCGGCAACTCGGCCGGCGAGGGCGGAGCGCTGTCGCCGGCCGGGCGAGCGGACCGTTGCGGTGACCCGGGTCGTATCGGTGCGGCCGTTGCCGGATGGTTGCGGATGAGCTCGGAGAGCGTCTGCGCGGGAGGAGCTGCCGGACGGAGGAGGTAGGCGTCGTCCTGACGCAGCACCGCTTCGTACACCCGGCGGAGCTCCTCACCGGGATCAACTCCGAGTTCGTCCCGCAGGCGTACGCGCATCTCCTGATAGGCGTTGAGCGCTTCCGCTTGACGTTCGCAGCCGTACAGGACCCGCATGCGCAGCGCCAGCAGCGACTCGTCGAACGGATCGGACGGGGCGGCAAGGTCGTCCAGGGCCTCGCCGAACCGGCCGAGCAGCACCAGGCACTCGAGACTCGTCAGCCGGAGCGTCCGACGCCGCTCCAGCAGCCGCTGCCGCTCGCTCTGCGCGAAGGGTCCCGGAAGGTTGGCCAAGGGCTCTCCGCGGAACAGCGCGAGCGCTGCGGACAACTGGTCCGTCGCGCCGGCCAGATCGCCGGACGCCTTGGTGCGCAGCGCCGCGTCGCCCCGCTCTGTCAGGTCCGCCGTATCGAGCCGGACCCCGTCGACGACGAAGCGGTACCAGCCCTTGCCGCTGCGGATCACCGACTCCGCAGGCCGGGTGCCCAACGCGTCGAGCGTCCTGCGCAGCGGGTTGACATGACTGGCCAGTACCTTGTGACCGGATGCGGGTGTCTCCGCCCCCCACACCCCGTCGAGTAGTAGTTCATGGCTCACCACAGCGTCCGGGCGCAGCAGCAACACGGCCAGCACGGCCTGTCGTTTGACAGGCCCCAGATCCAGTGGTGTTCCGCTCCGCCAGGCCCGTAACGGCCCGAGCACCTCCATCCGAAGCCGCGCAGGAGATCCGCCGTCCACCCCGAAGCCTCCGCTCCCGCACATCATCGGAATTTCATCAGCATTGCAGTGTGCCCCGCCATGGTTGCAGACGCGGCCGAGAACCACGGAGCAGCGTCGCGCAATGGACAGGGAGTCTGAGGTGACCGAAGTGGAGCTGGTGGCCGCCGCGTCGGCCGGGCTGACGGACACCGCACGTGGGGCCGTCCACGACCTTTACACCGCGCTGCGCGAGGTGGTCCGGCGGCGGTTGGCCGGAGGCAGCGGGTACTGCGTGCGTGTACTGGACGCGCACGAGGCGGACCCCGACGTGTGGCAGAGTCGGCTGGTCGAGGTGCTGACGGGCTCCGGGGTGGAGGAGGACGAGGAGATCCTCGCGGCGGCCCGCATCTTGCTCGGCGCCGAGCGCCGGGTCGGCGGGTTCACCGTCGACGCTCGCGGTGCCAACGGTGCGCACTTCGGTGGCGGTGCACGGAACAACACGTTCCATTGACGGCGCCGCGCTCATGACCGTAGGCAATGACCGGCCCCACATCGATGCCGCCGACGCCCAGGGTATGCAGATCGGCGACGGCGGCACACAGAACCAGAACAACAACTGGTTCGTGCGGCAGACGGGGGCGATCCGGTGACGAACCGGATTACTGATTTCGGCGTTTTAGGGTCAGTTCGGTCTGTCGAGAGCGAGGCCTGCCCCGGCAAGGAATCCGTCGAGGATGCTGTGCCAGTACTGCAGTGCCTTGAGTCGCCTGCGGAGCAGGGTCTCCAGCTCGCTGAGGGCGCGGGCGGCGAGGTTGGCCAGGCTCCGCTTGATATGTGCCCACATGCCCTCGACCGGGTTGAGCTCGGGTGCATGCCCGGGCAGCAGGACCACCGTCAGCCAGTCCCGCTCGGCCACGAATGACTTCATCGCCTTGGAGATGTGGGTGCTCAGCTTGCCGTTTGACCTCCCCTGCTGTGACGACGGCGCCGGTGTCAGTCCCGAGAGCTAGGTTGTGTGAACAGATAGGCGAGCATCCCAGGCACTTGCTTGCGAGGGCCGGGTTCTCAAGTGCGGAGGGGAGCCGAGGCAGTGCCATCGATCGAGCAGCGCTTGGAAGCGGTCATGGCGGTGCCTCTCGACACCCTGATCGAATCGGAACATCGATCCCGACCGTCGGGGGAGACGGTGTACTCGTGGCGTCTGCCGGAGGCCGATTGTCGGGAACTGGGCGGAGCCGGACACGAACGCGCAGCGGCCGGGCTGGTGGGCTTTCGGGCGGCGGACCTGAGTCTCGGTGCCATCGATCCGCAGTTTCACGCCCTCCGCCTGCGCGTAGGCGAACACGTCGGCCAGGGTCCGCAGCCGCACCCCGGGGCGGCCCGGGACGGCGAAGCCCCGCTCGGCGAGCAGCGGGCGGATCTCACCGATCGCTCGGGTGATGGTGGACCGTTCCAGTCCGAACAGCTCTGCGAGCGCGGCGTGGGGGAGTTGGGTGCGCAGGTGGACGAGGGCGATCAGCACCCTATCGGTGAAGACCAGGTCGTGCTTCGGTCCGGCGCCCGGCTGCTGTTTGCGCTGGCCACCGCGCCGCTCGTGCAGCGCGGACTCGCACCGCGCGGTCCACGGACCGGCCAACTCCTCGATCAAAGCGCCAAGATGGGCACGGGAGATGCCCGTGAAGGCAGAATGAGACAAGGCCGCACGGGCCCATTCCTTCGTCGTCACACACGAGGAACTCGTGCGGCCGCCTCCACGTCACGCCCGGCGCCCTCACGATCTCCGTTGATCATTGCTGGTGGGTAATGCCATGACCTGGGCGGACGGAATCAAGGGTCCTCACTTTGGGCGCCCACGGCGGTTCAGCCCAAGGGCTGGGCCTCACAGCCACCGCTTGGCTGCCTCGACGCTGTCGCCGCCGCTGGTGTTGAACGTGATCGCGGCCCCTGGTGCATGCCGCCGGACCAGGTTCACGACCTGCTCGAAGAACGTCACAAGGGGTTCAGGCTTGCGTATCCCACCCCCGATGACGACGACGTCCCAGTCTTGTTCGGAAAGTGCCGCGACCACCATGGACTCGGCTGATTCGTCCGGCGCGATCAGCGTCATGGAAGCGTCGATGGCATGTTCGCCAAAACGGGCCAGTTCCTTGTCCAGGACCGCGCGCATGGCGTCCCCGTCCATACCAGGCACTGCGTGAGGGTCGAAACCAAGAATGAGAACGGAAGGCATGCTCTGCATGACGATCAGCCCACGGTGCCGGTTCCCATTGCCCGAAGCTGCCATCCCGGTGGCAACCCCATCGGAGACCCCAGGCGCTACCCGAGTCGGCGGCGACAACACCGCGTGAGACGGCGACTTCGCTCACAACGTCGTTAGCCTCCGTGGCCGAACCCGTCATCCGGTGCAGCCACAACCCGCAATGCCACGGACGCGATCTGCTCCTGCGTCAGATGCAGCCGCCACCGCTTGATCCCGTGGTCGCACGAGGCCGTACGGACCTGCTCCGCCAGCCCGCCGACCGGCGGCACCAGAGCTGATCAGCGAGGCCGACGAACACGCGCAGCGCCGCCATCTGCGACGGAATCAGTTCCACCAGCTGCCGGTTTGCTTCCTCCCCGCCGGGCGGAGGCTCGGCCCGGGGGCGGGACTGGCCGTAGGCGAGGGTGTCATGGCCGTACGGAGTCGGGCGGGCAGCCCACCGCACGGGCCGACCCTCCAGAGCCGACAGCTCCGCGCGGTCCTCCCGGCAGGCAAGCTCCACCAGGCCCTGATTCTCCAAGGCGTTCACCTGCTGCTGGTGTGCCGGGAGGAGCTCCGTGTCCAGCGTCCAGCCGTGCCCGGCCGCCTGCCCGCGCTCGCACAGCGCCTCCAGCACCGACAGCGCCCTCTCCCAACTCCTCATCCCACTCCCCCGCCGTGTGCCCATGTCCGTACGCGTTCGCCGACCTTAGACGTCGATGCGGCGCGGCGTGCGCGGCTGGCTCGCCGGGGCGTACGTCCGGCCCGACGGCCAGGAAGTCCGGGGCCGCGCCTGGGACGCCGACACCCGCTACCGCTACGGCCTCTACCTCGCCGGGATCGAGGTCCCCGCCGGATGGGGCCAGGACTGGTTCGCCACATTGGCGATCTCGTCTGGCACGTCGAACCCCTGCACATCCAGGACTGGGCCTCGAGACTCACCGCCTTCGACGGCACCCCGCTCGCCGCCTCCCGGGCCCGTGCCATCTCAGCCGTCCGCTCCTTCTACGCCCAGTGACCGGCGCAGGCAGCAACTCCGCCTGACCGTCACCGATCAACAGGAACCCGGCGGCCTTCGGCCGCCGGGCAATGCCTTCCGCAGGGCCACAGCGCGCGCACGTCGCACGTCCCATGGTGCTTCGCACGATTGCGGGTCAGGCATGCGAAACCCGTCGTCCTCGAACCGGGGGACGACATGGACATGCACGTGGTGAAGCACCTGACCCGGGATGTAGTTGTTCTGCGTGACGGTGCTTCCGACAGCCCCATAGGCGTCCTTCACCGCAGACGTCACTCTCGCTGTGACCTCGAAGATCTCATGCAGGAGATCAACTGGGACGTCATACAAGCCGGTCACGTGAGACACCGGCAGGACAAGGGCGTGACCGGGGTTGTTCTGCCGCTGCTTGAGAGCGGGGACGACGAAGACGTTCTCCGATCGATAGGCGACCAAGTCGTCATCGATCTCGCCTCGCCCGATCCTGCAGAAGGCGCAGTCACTCACCCTCAAGACCTCCGAAGTCACTTCACGCCAGCCCTGTCCAACTGGAACGACGATTCTGGCAGGCCATGGCCCAGGTGGACATCTCGATTTCCCAGAGCCCATACACCGCGGCAGCCCGCTCCTCTGTGACCACGGACCTGGCCACTCACGCTCTTGCTCCCCACATCGTCCAGTACCAGATCAAGTAAGGCCGAAGAGCAGGTCTGGCCGTTGAAAACGACCGGGGCTACTCCTCGCCTCGCTTGATCAAGTCCTCAAGCGAGGCGGGGAACCTCGGTGAGTGTCTGACGCTGTCGAGGATCTCGGAAAACGGGGTTCCGAGTGTGATCGTTTACTTAGTGTAGCTATTTGACTACTTTGCGTCATGACTGGTCGTGAGTGTCACGACCCCCAGGCACGGAGCTGCCGTGCGCCGCCGCAACGACTGCCGCGCCCTGATGGTCGCGGCTCCATGTCAGCTGCATCACCGCCCGAGGTCGGTTACGTTGATAAAGCACCTGGTCAGAGGGGGGTAACAAGCCGTAACCCACCCGGGACACTCCATGACCGGCCTGACCGTCATCCTGCTGCTCGTGGTTCTGGCCACCGCCGTGGCGACCGGTGCCCGACGCTGGAGCTTGCCCGCCCCCTCGCTCCTCGTAGTTGCCGGTCTGGTCGTGGGGCTGATGCCCTGGGTTCCAGAGGTGCGCCTGCCGCCTCACGTGATCAACGTGCTGGTGCTGCCACCGCTGCTCTACGCCGCGGCTGGGGAAATCTCCGTCCGCGACCTGCGCACCGTGTGGCGGCCTGTGACCGGCCTGGTCTTCGGCCTGGTCCTCGCCTCGGCCATCGCCGTCGGGTACGTGGCCCACGCGATCACCCCGCTCACGGCCGCGACCGCGTTCATCCTCGGCTCTGTCCTGGCCAGCACCGACCCCGTGGCCGTGACCGCGCTTGGCCGGCGCCTGTCTCTCCCACCGCGCGTACAGGCCATGGTGCAGGCGGAAAGCCTGTTCAACGATGCCACCTCACTGGTCCTGTACAAGGTCGCCGTGGCCACCGCGGTGTCCGGCAGCGCCATCAGTGTGCCCGGGACCGTTGAGCAGTTCCTGATCCTTGCAGGCGGAGGAGGCCTCATCGGCGCGGCGGTCGCCGCAGTGGTGGCCCTGATCCGCAGACGGACCGAGGACCCCATGCTGGAGACCGTCATCGCATTGGTCACGCCGTACGCCTCTTATGTCATCGCGGAGCAATCGCACACCTCCGGCGTGACCGCCGTCATCGTGTCCGGGGTCGTCCTCGGCAGCACCGGCCACAAGCTCAGCAACGCCCCCGTCCGCCTCCAGGTCCACGCCGTCTACGACACCGTGACCTTCCTGCTGGAGAGCGTCGTCTTCGCCCTGATCGGCCTCGAGCTCCCCTCGGCCGTCCGTCATCTCGCGCGCGACGAGCACGGCTGGCCACTGTGGGTGCCGGTGATCGCCTTCACTCTGCTGGCGGTCCGCCTGCTGTGGATCTTCCCGCTGTCCGCCCTGATCCACCACCGGCACAGGGAGGTCGACAACCGCCTCTCCTGGCGCGTCCCGGCTGTCCTGTCCTGGGCGGGCACCCGAGGCGTCATGCCGCTGGCAGCCGCGCTCTCCATCCCCCTGGTCACCCACACAGGGGCGCCGCTGCCGCACCGGGCGCTCATTCTCACGCTCACCACCGGGACCATCGCGCTCACTCTGATCTTCCAGGGTTTCACCCTGGTCCCCATCGTCCGCCGCTCCGGCATCGCTCTGGAACCGGAGCGCACCGCCCGCGAGGAGGCCCGGACCCGCCGACACATTGCAAACGCCGCTCTCGAAGAGCTCAAACAGCTTGGCGATCTGGATCAGCTCGCTGATCTGGGTGCCGCCGCCGAGGCCGCCTTGAAACAGGCCCGTCGCCATCTGGAAGCGCGCATCCACCAGGTTGAAGACGCCCACTACAGCGACCCGGACGCCCGTCCTGCCGACGCCTACCGCGAGATACGCCAGACACTCATCGCCATCGAGGCGGCCGAGCTCCAGCGCCTCTACGAAGCGAACAAGATCAGCAACGCCACCCGGCGCCGGATCCAGTACGAACTCGACCTCGAAGAAGCCAGCCTCCGTGACCGCGGCTGACTGCCACTCCCGGTAACCCTAGGTCGAAGCCTGCCGGCGCAGCACCGTGTCCGGACGCACCACCAGCCGAATCCTGCACAGCACCTCCGAGGGCAGGCGGTGCAGCAACGCTGCCAGGAACGTGCCATCGCTTGGAGAGAACCGAATCCTCTCGCCACCGAGTTGGCGCTCCAGCACCGTGATCTGATGGCGCAGGGCGAGGATCTCTGTGTGCTTGCCCCGATCACTCATGGGCAGCAGGCGCAGCACGGCGAACGCATTCGCCACGGTCAGGTAAGCCAGTCGCAGCAGCACGACCGGCCATCATGCCGGGGTGATCGCCGGCCGCGCGCGAGTACCGGTCCGAGCATCCGCGCTCGAGACCCCGCGCATCCCGCACACCGACTTCCACCTGAGCGGATGAGGTTTTCGGCAAGGGCAGCGTCGGCCGCGGAAGAGCCGAGCGGTGATGTTGGACGACATCCCCGATGCGCAGGTCGCGGCGCAGGCGGAGCCTGATCCCGGCGGCTCCCAGCGCGAGCCTGGCGTCGGCGCCCCGGGTCCGGGATGCCCGTTCCTGCACAGGTCGGACCCGTCGCCCGCCGCCTCGGCCACCGTCGCCCTGCTCGTGCCATTCGCCCCCTCCGACGTGCTGTGATGAGCCTCACCGCAAACATGAGGGCCCCCTCGAGTACGCTGGGCAACGTCGAACATGAGGACCCCCTCCGGATGATCCTCACAGTTCGGCACCCGGCCGATCCGGATTCCCCGGATCACGGACAGGACGGCCGCCCGGTCAACGGAGTCGCGGCACATCACAAGGAGATGACCATGAACAAGTGGATCAAGCGCGCCTCGACCGCTGTCGCTTCTACGGCGCTGGCAGGCGGAGCCCTTCTCGGAGTCAGCGGCACGGCCTCGGCGGCGACGGCCTCGGCGCCCGGGGAGCACACGCAGACCGCGATCACCGCCTTCACCACCGGCGGCGACCGCGCGAAGGGATACCAGAGCGCTCACCACGAGGCACAGGACGGCAGCTGGGGCGCACCCCGCGGCTGGTACACGAACGACGACCGCCAGGGCCACTACGGGGAAGAGCGCTGGAACGGTAGCCACCTGTACGTCTGGGACGGGTACCGCTGGGGCGAGGCGACGACGTACCGCGTCAGCGCCGAGCGCTGGTACCTGGACCAGGTCGCGTGGTACGCGGACCAGCGCTGATGCGGCCGCAGGCCAGCACGGTCGGTTTGACCGGCCGCAACGACGTGGCTTTGGGTTGTGCCGTTGCGACTCGTCAAACCGACCGCTCGCCGAGCCGACATCGAGCGCGAGCCGGTGAAATCGCCCCCCGGCTGAACAGGGACAACACGCGGGATCCGTGTGTGCTGCTCCCGTCCACCGGCGCTACTGGTTGCGCCGGCGGTACCGCCACCCCCGCACCTCGAAGCACACAGGGAGCCATCGCAGTGCCGGGCGAGCGGGGACATGGAAGTGAGGGACAGTGAGATCGGTCAGAACCGTGGCACACGAGCTGCCCGTGCGGCTCGTCTTGTCGCACGACCTGTCGGTGTCGATACGCGCAGCACTGCAGTACGACGCGGATGATCCCTATGCCGCGCGTGCCGTCTTCCACACCCTGGACCAGAGCGGAACGGTCGAGTGGTTCCTCAGCCGCGACATGCTGGCTCAGGCTCTGAGCGAGCACACCGGGCACGGAGACGTACACATGTGGCCGACCAGTGACTCGGGACGCGATGCGGTGCGCATGGTTCTCAGTTCGCCTGCGGGATCGGCCCTGCTCGAGTTCCCCGCGCAGGGCGTGGAATCCTTCCTGCGCGAAACATGGTCCGCGGTACCGCCGGGGGCTGAATCCAGCCGGTTCGACCTGGACGCCGAACTGGCACAGCTGCTGGCGGAAAACTGAACGCCTCCCCCTGGATGGTGACGCCCCTCGTGGGACTGAGGGCCCGGATGCCGACCGCGGCACCGGGCCCGCCGCATGTCCCGCCGTATGCCCTGTTGCCCGACGTCGTCAGCCGCGGCTCATGCCTCCTCGCGGCACTCGCGGCACTCCTCTTCGGGGCACTCGAGAGTGGTGAGGGTCTGCTCGACCTGCTGGGGGGTCAGCGGGGGCTCGGGCAGCTCGTGGGCACACTCGGCGCGGAAGGCGTCGAGCAGCAGGTGCAGGTGGCGGCGCCAGGCGTTGGGGGCGACGGCACGGGTGGCCTGGATGATCCCCACTTGGGACCAGATCACGAAAGCGATGTCTTCCGGAGTGACATCGTCACGCAGGACACCCTGCTCCTGGGCGTTGCGGAAGATCTGAGCAAGCCGTTCCTTCGTGCGCTCGAACATTCCCCTGCCGAGCACATGGATCGGCAGGCGGGCCGAGACCAGGTCGTTGAAGGCGCGGTCACAGGCCTGCAGTTCACAGAGCTTTTCCAGGTAGGAGCAGAACCCCTCCCAGGCGTCGTCCATGGCTGCGGCCTCTTCGGCTGCGGCGAGCAGATCCGTGAACTTCGCGGTGAAGAGCTCTTCGACCAGGTCGAGCCGGCGCGGGAAGTGCCGGTAGACCGTGCCGATCGCGACACCCGCCTCGCGGGCAACACCCTCCAGGGAAGCGTCCAGCCCCTGCTCGGCGAAAGCCTTGCGGGCAGCGGCCACGATCGCGTCCCTGTTGCGCTGCGCGTCGCGGCGCAGCGGTTTGGCCGGCGCCTGGGGCGCGGACAGGACGTGCTGGTGACTCATGCATCCAGACTAACATGAGGGGCCCCTCGAATTAGACTGTGATCGTGCTCACGGTACGGACCGCCGCGGCCCCATCTTCCTGCTCCGGCTCAGCCGGAGCAGGAAGATGGGGTGACTGAGGAAAACCGCAGGAGCCCCTGTACCCATCACCAGACCGCACTCCCGAGGCGTCCCGGCCGGAACACCAGCATGCCGGGCCGAGTCGGCGCGCAGCAGCACCGCCGGTCGAGGCCCCATCAAATGAAGGCGAAGTTGGTGGAACGGGCCCGACGGGACGGGCTCCAGTTGGTGGGCGAGAGCGGTCTGCTCACCGGGCTGGTGAAGCTGGTCCTGGAGGGTGCGTTGGAGGCCGAGATGGCCGAGCACCTGGGCTACGAGAAAGCAGACCCGGCCGGCGCGGGGTCGGGCAACCACCGCAACGGCACCAGCCGCAAGACCGTGCTCTCCCAGGTGGGGCCGGTGACCATCGACATCCCCCGCGACCGCGCGGGATCGTTCACGCCACAGATCGTGCCCAAGCACGCCCGCCGCGTCGAGGGCTTCACCGAGACCATCGTCTCCCTGTACGCGAAGGGCCTGACCACCGGGGAGATCCAGGCCCACCTCGCGGAGGTCTACGACGTGGAGGTCTCCCGCGACCTGGTCTCCCGCGCCACTGCCCAGGTCGCCCAGGACCTGGCCGCCTGGCGCACCCGGCCGCTGGACCGCGTCTACGCGGTGCTGCTGATCGACTGCATCTACATCAAGATCCGCGACGGCGCGGTCGCGAACAAGCCGGTCTACATCGCGGTCGGCATCAACCTCGATGGGGACCGCGACGTGCTCGGGATGTGGGTCGGCACCGGCGGCGAGGGCGCCAAGCAGTGGATGACCTGGCTGACCGAACTACGCAACCGCGGCGTTGGGGCCGTCCTGATCGCCTGCTGCGACGGCCTCAAGGGGCTGCCGGAGTCGATCAACGACGTGTGGCCCCAGACCGACGTCCAGCTCTGCGTGGTCCACCTCGTGCGCACCAGCCTGCGCTACTCGGCCAAGCAGCACTGGGCCGCCATCGCCCGCCAGCTTCGCGAGGTCTACACAGCCAAGACCGCCGACGAGGCCGAGCAGCGCTTCGTCCGCTTCGAAGAGGAGTGGGGCCAGCGCTACCCGGCGGTGATCGACACCTGGCGCCACAACTGGGAACACGTGATCGTCTTCATGCGCTTCCCGGCCCCGATCCGCCGCGTCGTCTACACCACCAACATGATCGAGTCCCTCAACTCCCGCTTCCGGCAAGCAACGCGGCGACGCGGCCACTTCCCCGACGACGCGGCATTGAAGGTGCTCTACCTGGTCATCCGCAACCCGATCAAGAACCGGGCCAACGTCACCGGCAAGACACCCGCCTGGAAGCAGGCCATCAACAGCCTCGCCAGCTACTACGGCGACCGCGTCACCAACCACTGACAGGAATCATCCACACCAGACCGCACACAAAGATCCAGACACTCCCTGGTTGGTCGTCTGGCAAGCCAGCCGTGCCAGTGCGCCCGCCCCGTACACAGCCCAGCTCCACCGGCTGCGCAACCCTGCCGACCGCCGCCGGCTGGCTCGCGCTCTCGCGGTCGGACTCGTGCTGGGACTCGCGGCCGGTCTCCTGTTCGGGCTCATGTTCGATCTCGGGTTCGGCCTCACGTTCGGGCTCGCGCTCGGGCTCAGGGCCGGGCTCGCGGAGCCCGTCACCAGCGACGCTACGCCAACAGACCCTCGCCATCCGGTACGGGACGATCTCGCGGTCGGGCTCACATTCGGGCTCGCAGCCGGGCTCACATTCGGGCTCACGTTGGGGCCCCCATTCGGGCTCACATTCGGGCTCGCCGTCGGGCTGTACTTCGTTTCCGGGGCTGGCCGCCGCTACCTGGCCTTCCTTTGCTGCTCCCGGGGCCTGTTGCCCTGGCGGCTTGGCGCCTTCCTCCACTGGGCCTACGAAGCGGGCTTGCTCCGAATCTCCGGCATGGCCTACCAATTCCGCCACCGAGAACTCCAGGACTGGCTCGTCGCCCACCCCCTCCCGTAGTTCCCCACTGTCGCGCGCGCCGGTCCGACTCTCGGCTCGCACGCGGCGCAGCGCCAGGAAGCGGGTGGCCTCGGCTTCGCGGCGGCGCTGAGCGCGGGCCGCCGCCCGCCGCGACGTCACCCCGTACTACCTGGCGCAGGCCGCCTGATCATTCAGCGGACCCTCCGAGACCGCTACGAAGATCGCAAACCGTTCGTGATCTTCGAGAGGAAGACCGTCGTGCGCTTCACCCCTGCCGCCCGTACGGCTGCCGCTGGCTTGTCTGTGGGACGCCAACACCCCACACGAGGCGGATGCCGACGGACTGGCAGGACGAACCGCGGTTGCGGCGTGGTGACATCAAGTTCCCCCCCGTGACGTGATCTGTGGCGGAAGCGTAGCTGTACTGCGATGAACCGCTGAGGAGTTGGGGGGTAAACGTAAGAGCCCGCCGTGGTGGTCAGGGCCCATAGAAGCTGTGTCTCATCACGCATGCCAATTACGAAGGGGTCACCTCAGGAGGGCCCGGTGGCTGGAGCCCGGCGGGAAAACACTGGGGTAATCGTCAAGGGGGTTGAGTGCTTCAGGATCAACAGTCTCAGCAAGGACCGCAACCAGCGGATGACGGAGCATCGGATCAGACTCAAACCAACGACTCCTCCACCCAGCAGCCGCGGCGCATCGACTGGATGCAGATCAGCACTGTGATCGCGGCGCTCGCAGCCTCCGTAGGTCTGGCCTTCTCAGGCTGGACCAGCTACTACAGCGTTCGGACTGCACAGGCCCAGCTCGACCAGTCACGCGAGGACGCCGACCGGGAACTCCGTCAGCAGGCTGTACAGGTCTCGACCTGGACCCAGATCGACGGCACCAACGCGCCACGCGGAGAGCCGGGCAAGATCACTGGTTTCATAATGAACCGCTCATTGGATCCGGTCGCCCAGGTCATCATCGGCATTACCACGGAAGCCGATATCGGTACCGTCAACGAAAAGGCGCACAACTTCACGCTCGACCTGGGAGAACTGCCCCCATGCTCCAAAGTGACCATCCCAGCAGAAGTTGTGCATGCCGTAGGCATCAGAACGGAAGTCAACTACAGGATCGTTGGCGTGTCCCTCGTTGACGTCTACGGTCAGCGGTGGACCCGCCTCTCGTCTGGCCCTCTGCTACCGATCAAGGAGGCGTCAGCCAAAGACACGGATGGGTCCATCCAGTACCAGATGGCGATCAAGGCGCTATTCGGGAACATGGACGTCTCAGGCGCGAGTGGCATCCCAGGAGCGGGCAACTCTCCAGTGGATGCCCCGGAGCCTCTGAAAGACTGCGGGACAGACAAGTAGGCAACCCTTCCGCCCCCGAAAGTCACCTGCCCGTCGTACGGTGCCCGTGCGGGCAGGGACGGCGTGTCGTCACTGCCGTTCGGCTACCCGTCCATCGACACTCACCCGAACGGCAAGCGGTACGCCACCGTGCTTCAAGGCCTGACCTCCGGAAAGAGGCTGTGTAGCAGCTCCCTTAACGGGTGTGGTGTTGTCGGTGGCGGCGTCACCCGGCCCCTCGGTCGCTCCCCTCGGTGCGCTGAGCCGCGACGACCTGGGCTTCAGCGAAGCTCCCGTCGACGGTCTGGGCCATCAACCGCCTCAGCGTCGAGTCGTCGTGGGGCTTCGGGCGGCCAATCGATGAAAGCCACAAGCGGCAGAAGTTTGAAAGCCACACCCGACGCCCCTGGGTGGATGAACCATACGAAGGGCTCACCACGTCCCGCAGGACAACGTAGGGAAGGCTGAGCTTGACTCTGTCGGGGATCTTGGTGCCGCCGAGGTCAGCTGCCCAGGGTTCGCCAGGACTTCGGCCGGGGTATCTCGCGTTGATCGAGGTAGTTCTGGAAGGCAGTCGGTCGGCGGGGCGTGGGTGCTTCTTCGGTTGGTGGCAGTCCGCTGAGGCGCTCGATGTTGACGGCGATGGCTGTCAGGACGTGCTGGATGTGGGCCTTTCCCTGTCCTCGGTAGCGGCAGCGTCGCATGCCATAGCCGTGGGCGAACTCGTTAACCGTGCCCTCCACTCCGGAGCGGACCGCGTAGCGGGTCTTCCACTCGGGCGTCTGTTGCTCGGTGCGGACGCGAAATTGCAGGTCGCGGAGTTCTCGTGGGGGAAAACCCACGGTGCGGGTGCTTTCGCGGGAGGTGGTGCACTGGGTGCGCGCCGGGCAGGGCTGGCACTGGCTTTTGGTGAACCTGGCCACGATCAGCGGGGCCGCTGTGGGTGAGGAGGTCGGGTAAGGGCCGTGCCAGCCCTGGCTGACCTGGCCCTGGGGGCAGGTGACCTGCTGACGGTCGTAGTCGATGTGGAAGTCGTCCCGGGCGAAGCCCTCGTCCCGGCGGTGCTGACGGGTGAGGTTGCTCCGCAGTGGCCCGGAGACGGTGACCTGGTGTTCACGGGTGGCTTGTTCCAGGTGGGGCAGGGAGGTGTAGCCGGCGTCGACCAGGTGCTCGGCGGGCAGCAGTCCGCGGCGGGAGAGGCGGGTGTGGATGCCGGGCAGGACCTGGCTGTCGTGGGTGGTGGCCGCGGTGGTGGCCACGTCCGTGATCACGTTGGGGCCGTCGGGAGCACAGGTCTCGGTCAGGTGAGCGGCGAACCCCTTCCATCTGATGATGTGTCCGTGGCGTGCGTAGCGGGCCGAGGTGTCGTAGGGAGAGACGATCGCCCAGGACGAGGGCGGCAGCCCGGGCCCGTCTTCCGTCTCGGCGGTGCGCCAGCGCAGGTGTCCCGCGGCGTCACGGTGATAGTTCTGCACCATGATCTGGCGCAGGGCCTGGATACGAGGACCGGACGCGCGGTCTGTCCCGTGCCGGTAGAGGTGTTCCAGGAGCCGGACGGCGTCGTTTCCAGTGGCAAGGATCCTGGTCTTGGGCTTGGTGGGGTTCTTACCCAGGCGGACCGGTCGGCCGTAACGGCGCCCCCAGTCCTCATCGACCAGCTCGTCCAGCAGGTGAGGGGAGGTGCCGGCGACTTCTTCCAGTGCGGCGCGGACCGCTTCGGTGATCAGCTCCAGGCGGGTCAGGTCACGCACCGCGGCCAGGACATGGGTGGAGTCGGTGCGCTGAGTGGTGCGCTCGCGCACCAGGCCGGCCTCCTTGAGGCGAGCTAATGCTCTGACCACGTAGGTTCGCCGGGTTGGGTGTCCGAGCGGTGGGGTGAGCGGTGACGTCCGATCTGACCGCTGGGGGTGTGGTGGCTGAGCCTGTCCGTGTGCGCAGGTTGACTGACCAGGAGGGGCAGAAGCTGCAGCAGATCGTGCGCCGGGGCAGCACCAGTGCGGTGCGTTACCGGCGCGCGATGATGTTGCTGGCCTCGGCTGGCGGGAACCGGGTGCCGGTGATCGCGAAGTTGGTGCAGGCCGACGAGGACACGGTCCGGGACGTGATCCACCGGTTCAACGAGATCGGTCTGGCCTGCTTGGACCCTCGGTGGGCGGGAGGCCGTCCCCGCCTGCTCAGTCCTGACGACGAGGACTTCGTCGTCCAGACGGCCACCACCCGCCCGACCAAGCTCGGGCAGCCCTTCACCCGCTGGTCCCTCCGCAAACTCGCCGCCTACCTGCGCCGCGTACACGGCCGTGTGATCCGGATCGGCCGCGAGGCGTTACGGTGCCTGCTCGCCCGCCGTGGCGTCACCTTCCAGCGCACCAAGACCTGGAAGAAATCCCCCGACCCCGAGCGCGACGCCAAGCTCGACCGGATCGAGCACGTGCTGGAGCACTTCCCGGACCGCGTGTTCGCGTTCGACGAGTTCGGCCCGCTCGGCATCAGGCCCACCGCCGGGTCGTGCTGGGCCGAACAGGGTCGGCCCGAGCGGCATCCCGCGACCTATCACCGTACTCACGGGGTGCGCTACTTTCACGGTTGCTACTCGGTCGGCGACGACACGCTCTGGGGCGTCAACCGGCGCAAGAAGGGGGCCGCGAACACCCTGACTGCGCTGAGGTCAATCCGGGCGGCCCGCCCGGACGGCGCCCCGATCTACGTCATCCTGGACAATCTGTCCGCCCACAAGGGCGAGACCATCCGGCGCTGGGCAAAGAAGAACCGGGTCGAGCTGTGCTTCACCCCGACCTACGCGTCCTGGGCCAACCCGATCGAGGCCCACTTCGGGCCGCTGCGGCAGTTCACCATCGCTAACTCCAACCACCGCAACCACACCGCGCAGACTCGAGCCCTCCACGCCTACCTCCGCTGGCGCAATGCGAACGCCCGCCATCCCGACGTGCTGGCCGCCCAACGCCGCGAGCGCGCCCGTATCCGCAGCGAGAAGGGCATCCGCTGGGGCGGCCGAAGTCAGGCAGCCGCTGCCTAAAACTGCCCGCACTCCCCGGCGGCCACGCACTACGGTGGGATACATGTCCGAGCCCTCCGTGCGGGATTTCTACGACGATTTGGCCCACGACTACCACCTGATGTTCCGGGACTGGGACGCGAGTATGGCCTACCAGGCCGAGGTATTGGGCGGGCTCGTCCGCCAATCTCTCGGCGCGGGGCCGCACACCGTCCTGGACTGCTCGTGCGGGATCGGCACCCAGGCCATCGGGCTGGCCCTGGCCGGGCACCATGTCGTCGGCAGCGACCTGAGCCCGGTCGCCGCCGCGCGCGCCGCCGCCGAGGCGGCGGCCCGTGGCAGCCGGCTTCCGGCCACTGCGGCTGACATGCGCCAACTGCCCTTCAAGGAGACGTCATTCGACGTCGTCCTCTGCGCGGACAACTCGCTCACGCACCTACTCTCCGGGCAAGACCTCCGGACGACACTCCGCGGCATGAGACGGGTACTCCGAGACGACGGACTGTTGATGATCACTGTCCGGACCTACGACGAGGCGCGCCAGACCAGACCCACGTCGACACCTCCCCAGGTCTCGCAAGCACGCGACGGCCAAGCGATCACCTTCCAGCTGTGGCACTGGCACGAGGACGGCGAACGCTACGACCTGGAGCACTTCCAGCTCATCCCCGCAAAGACCACCTGGCAGGTCCGAGTCCGCCGGACCACCCACTGGGCGCTGACGCCCCCGCAGTTGACAGAGTTCGTGACTGAAGCCGGATTCACCAACATCGCCTGGCACAGTCCGGCCTCCAGCGGGTACTACCAGCCCGTGCTCACCGCACAGCGCGCTCCCTCAGCGCAGTAGCCCAGACATCGACTCCGCCTTGCCCAACTTTCCGTTCATCCATGGCAAACCGGTGAACGTTGCCGGTCACAGCACTAGGCGCCGGTGGCGCGTAGCGAGCGGGGCAGGCCGAAGCGAGGGAGCAGGCCGTTGTCGACGAAACGGGTCAGCGCCGAGACGCGGTGCCCGGACAGGGTGAGGACGAGCAGACCGTGGGCGTGCGCGATCGGCGTCCTCGGATCGACGAGGTAAACGCCGTACGCGGGCTGGCCGTTGGCGTGCGTGGCCACCAGCCGGAAGCGGCGGCCGTCGCGCAGCGCGACCGTCCTCAGGAAGTGACCGATGGCCTCCAGTCCCTGGTACTCGTACGGCAGCGGCGGCATCGTCAGCCACGCGTCGTCGGTGAGCAGCGCGAGGATCGCGTCGACGTCGGCGCGTTCGAAGGCGAGGGAGAAGTCGTCAACGAGCTTGCGCTCGCGGGGTGAGTACGGCAGCTCCGCCTCGGCGTGGGCGTCCGCGGGCAGCCGGGTCGCGAGCGTGGCGCGGGCCCGTTTCAACGCGCTGGTGACCGAGTCGACGCTGGTGTCGAGCATTCCGGCGACCTCGGCCGCGCGGAAGCCGAGCACGTCCCGCAGGACCAGCACCGCCCGCTGCCGGGGCGGCAGGTGCTGCAGCGCGACGAGGAACGCCAGGGAGACCGCCTCCTTGGTCTCGTAATGGGCCTCCGGTCCGGGCGCGGCGTCCGGCAGCCCGGCGAGCAGCACGTCCGGATAGGGCTCCAGCCAGCTGGGGTCACCGCGGCGGGTGGGTTCGGGCAACGGAACCTCCAAGCGGTACGTCCAGCCCTCGCCGGACCGGCGGCTGCCGTCCCGCAGCGCGTTCAGGCAGCGGTTGGTCGCGATCCGGTACAGCCAGGAGCGCAGCGACGACCGCTCCTCGAACCCGTCGAGCCCGCGCCAGGCCGCGAGCAGGGTCTCCTGCAGCAGGTCCTCGGCGTCCTGCACCGAGCCGAGGATGCGGTAGCAGTGCACCTGCAGCTCGCGCCGGTAGGGCTCGGTGAGCTCACGGAACGCCTGCCCGTCGCCCGCCCGCGCCCGCTCCAGTGTGAGCGTCGACATGGGCATCGGCATCGGCGTCTCCTCGCTCGGCATTACGTCGCCTCCCAGGCTCCGGTTCGTCGAGGGTTTGGGCAGTTCGGGTCCGTCGACAGTTATGACACCCACGGCGGCCGAAACTGGTCGCCGAATCCCGACCGTCCGCGCAATCCACAGCCGATCGCAGAATCCGCGACCGTTCGCCGCCCAGTTTCCGGACCACCCCGTGTCTTCACCACCGACAGCACGACTGCAGACACACGGCGACGGGAGCACCAGTGAACAGCAACGAGAAGTCCGTCACGGCGGCGCAGCGGTGGACGCTCGCGCTGGCGTCGGTGGGTTCGTTCATGGTCGTCCTCGACCTGCTGGTGGTGGCCACGGCGCTGACCGCGATCCAGCGCGACCTGCATGCGTCGATCGAGGACCTGGAGTGGACGATCAACGCGTACACCCTCAGTTTCGCGGCCCTGCTGATGACCGCGTCGTCGCTCGGCGACCGCTTCGGCCGCAGGCGGCTGTTCGTCGCCGGGCTCGCCCTATTCGCCGTGGCGTCGGCCGCATGCGCGCTGGCCCCCAGTACCGGCACTCTGATCGCGGCGCGCGCCGTCCAGGGCATCGGCGCGGCGACCGTCATGCCGCTCGCCCTGGCCCTGCTGAACGCCGCGTTCCCGCCCGAGCGGCGCGGCTGGGCGCTCGGCATCTACGGCAGCGTCACCGGCCTCGCTGTGCTGCTCGGCCCGGTCCTGGGCGGCGTGATCACCGAGGGACTGGCCTGGCAGTGGATTTTCTGGCTGAACGTGCCAGTCGGCCTGGTCGCGATCCCCTTCGTGCTCGCCCGGATCAAGGAGGGCTTCGGCCAGGGCACGGCGGTGGACTTCCCGGGCCTGCTGCTCTTCACCCTGGCCGCGTTCGGGCTCGTCTGGGGCCTGGTCCGGGCGGATGCGGCGGGCTGGGGCAGCGGGGAGGTGACGGGTGCGCTGGCGGGGGGAGCGGTCCTGGTCGTTGTCTTCCTGGTGTGGCAGTCCCGGGCCCGTACGCCGATGCTGCCGCTGCGGCTGTTCCGCTCCCGGGCGTTCTCGGCGGGCAATGCAGTGATGTTCCTGCTCAGCGGCTCGATGTCCGCCTCGGTGTTCTTCATCGCCCAGTATCAGCAAGTCACTCTGGACCAGGGCCCGTTGGGCGCCGGTCTGCGGCTGCTCCCGTGGGGCACCTTCGTGGTCCTGCTCGCCTCGCGCACCGGAGCACTCGCCGACCGCTGGGGCGAACGCTCTCTCGTCGTCGCCGGCCTCGCCCTGCAGACCATCGGCACGGCCTGGATCGCCCTGATCGCAGCCCCGCACCTCTCGTACGCGCCCCAGGTCGTCCCGCTGAGCCTCGCGGGCATCGGCTTCGCCCTGGCGATCCCCGCCGTCACCAAAGCGGTGGTCAGCACCAGCACACCCGCCGACATCGGCAAGGCCTCCGGCGCCTACAGCACGATGCGACAGCTCGGCGGAGCCTTCGGCGTCGCGATCACCGCCGCGGTCTTCGCCGCCACCGGTGGCTACACCTCCGCCGCGGCCTTCAGCGACGGCTTCGGAGCGGCAATGGCGGTGGCCGCCGGCCTCGGCGTCGCCGCAACGCTGGCGGGCACCTTGCTGCCGCCCCCGCGGCGACCGGCTCTGCGCGCCCCGACGGGAGCACCGGCCGAGGCAGACCGGGTGGACATCTCGTAACCGGCGGCCACCGGGGCGCCGGCGACCCCACACGGCCGGGAGGACAGTGCCTGGGCCGGCACGCCCAAGGCCCGGCACCCCGGCCAGGGTTCCCCCGGGTCCTCCCCGCGCAGGCGGGGGTGCGCCGGCCGTGAACGCCTACAGCAGCCTCCCTCCGGAGTCTTCCTCGCGCAGGCGGGGGTGAGCCGCCCTCGTACCAGCTGACGCCCGTGATGCACGGGTTGTGTGTAAGCACATTCTTGGGCTCCAGTGCACGGACCGGAAGTGGCCCCACGACGTGAGAAGTTGATCTGGCTCCACACACGGCGAGGCCATGCCAGAGAGCGTTCTGCGAGTCTTGGGTGGTTCTCGTAGTCCTTGAAGGCGAATTGTTCGTTTCCAGTGCTTCACTGCGGGCCGTCGGCGCGGTGTTCTGGTGGAATCCGACACAGGTGAGGACGGTATAGAGCGGGCCGGCGTCGGGGCAGCCCCGAAAACCAGGTGCCCCAGCCGCCGCCCCTCCCTACGCTCCCGCCATGGACAGCACCTGGACCGAGCACCTCGTCAACGTCGTGGACGTCGAGGCGACCTGCTGGGCCGGTTCCCAGCCGCCTGGCGCGGTCAGCGAGATCATCGAGATCGGACTGACCGTCATCGAACTGGACGCCGGTGAGCGCCTCGCCCGGCACCGGATCCTGGTGAGGCCCGTCCGGTCCACGGTTAGCGAGTTCTGCACGGAGCTGACCGGCCTCACCCCACACGAAGTCGATCAGGGGGTCAGCTTCGCCGAGGCGTGCGAACTGCTGGCGGCTGAGCACCGCGCAGGCACCCGACCGTGGGTCAGTTGGGGCGACTACGACCGACACCAGTTCACCCGGCAGTGCCAGGCCACACGGACGCCCTACCCCTTCGGCCGCCACCACACCAACGCCAAGGCGGTCTTCACCGAGGCGTATGGTCTGCGCAAACGCCCCGGCATGGCACAGGCCCTGGAAATCGCCGGGCGGCGGCTTGAAGGCCGTCACCACCGGGGCGAGGACGATGCCTGGAACATCGCGGCCCTCGTGCTCCACCTGTCCAAAAGGGGCGTCTGGCCAGCCACGGTCGAACACCCCGTCTGACGCACCCACCCGGACCAGCAGAACCACCCGATCGAAGTGGGGCCGAATCACCTTGCTACAGGGGCGCGAATAACCTCCCCGCATGCCCCCTCCAGCTCGCCTATGGAGCCAAAAGAAACTCCGTGCAGTGGAGCCCAAAAAAGTGCCTACAGACACACGGGTCCTCCCCGCGCAGGCGGGGGTGAGCCGCTCGGCGGGGGTGTCCTTCGACACTGAAGTCAGTCGACGTCGTCGCTCTGATCTGGGGCGACTGACTTCACGTCAAGGCGTCTGCCTTGTGGCCACCCGCCACAGGGAGGCGAGGAGTCCTCGGCTTCGCCAGGCACGATGGACCAGCCCGTCGCAACATCAATCCCACCGTTGTGGCAGACGTACTCGGCCCCGGGAAACTCGTGCAGCCACGCGGCCAGGGTCTGGGCGGTACGGTCGAGCAGGACATCAATCCGCTCACTTGCCGACGTCGATGCCGAGGAGCTTCGCCACCCCGGCGACCTGCCGGCCAAAGGCACAGCTGCCCGGCGATCGTCATCCGGGGAACACGTCTAGGCTTTCCGGGCCAGTCCGGCGGCGATGAGGTGTTCCCAGACCGTGAGCTCTCGTCTTTCGCCGCTGTTCCACGGGTTGTCGCTCTCGTCGGGACGCCACAGGGACGCGGGGACGATCCCGGGGTCGAGGATCTCCAGGCCGTCCAGCAGGGAGGCGATCTCCGCGTCGGTGCGCCACCGGCCGCGGCCGAACGTCTGCTGGAGGACCTTCTCGGCCTCCGCGGTCTCCGGGTTGTTGCCGGAGCGGAAGTGGCTGATGAAGAAGTAACTTCCGGAGGGGACGTGGTCTCGCCAGTAGCGGACGATGCCAGCCGGGTCCTCGTCATCGTTGACGTGGTGGAGGATGGCGCTGAGGATGACGGCGACGGGACGAGTGAAGTCGATGATTTCCAGGGTGTCGGGGTGAGTGTGGATGCCTTCGGGGTTGCGCACATCGACCGCGACGACGCGGGTCCGGTCGTTGTTCTCCAGCAGTGCGCGGCCGTGGACCAGCACTTGGGGGTCGATGTCGACGTAGACGACTCGGGACTCGGGGGCGTGCCGTTGCGCGACCTGGTGGACGTTGTCCGCGGTCGGCAGGCCACTGCCCAGGTCGATGAACTGCCGAATGCCGGTGGTCTTCGCGATCTCCCTGACCGCCCGGGTCAGGGCCGCGCGGTTGGCGAAGGCGATGGCCACCGAACCGGGCAGGTCGCGCTTGAACACGTCGCCGATCTCACGGTCCACGGCGTAGTTGTCCTTGCCGCCGAGCAGGTAGTCGTAGACGCGAGCGATGCTGGGCTTGGCCGGGTCGATGGAGGAGCCTTCGTACGTCATGGCGGCCATTCTTTCCCGCAACGTCGCCTGCGGACCATCGTTTTGGGATCCTCCGGCCGGTCGGGGGCGGCGCGAGGGCATGGATGCCTGGGCTCGGTGTCAAACGCCTCGATTGGATGACAGGGCGACTGGCTTCACTGTCCAAGGACACCGGCGTCGGCCGAAGAGGGTGTCGTACAGAAGTAGTCGGCAGTCGCGACCTTCGCTGTCGGCCCCATGCATGCAGGTCAGCGCCTCGTGAGACGGCCCGTGGCAAGGTACTTGAGGCGCCTCGTACGGCGCCTCGTACGGCGCCCTGTAGAGCAACCTCACTGGCCCGGGCCGCGGCTGTTCGGCGGATCAGCGTCGGCGCAGTTCCTCGGACCAGTTCCGCAGCGGGTCGGCCAGATTGAGGTTGTCGCCGCGGCTCACGGTCTGGAGCAGCTGGGCGCACACGGTCGCTTCGGCGGCGAGGCCGGCCGGGCTGCCCAGGACGGGGAAGGTCTCGCGGACGCGGGCGGCGGTGTCCGGCCGGAGCAGCGTGTAGGCGTAGAGCGTGGCGGCATCGAACCCCTCAGGCGCGCGCCCCCATCCCTCCCAGTCCAAGATCCGGAGGGGCGACGCGATGAGGTTCGCCCAGTGAACGTCAGCGTGGGCGGTGCTCAAACGGGTCACGGCGGGTGCCGGGATGCCCACGAACTCAGGGATGGCCCGGTCCATGTACTGCTGTCGTACGGCGACACGGCCGGTGTCGACGGCCGACACCTTCTCCAGCGACCCGGAGAGCTCCTTCCACCAGGAGTCCGGCAGCTGGAGGTCGTGCTGGAGGATCGGATCGTCGGACAGGACCGGCTCATCGACGCGCACCGACAGCTCCGCCCGGTAGGCGGTGCCGTCGTCGACGGCGTCGTGGACGGCCAGGAGGGCGGGCCGGTGGCCGTCGAGGTCGCCGAAGGCGTGCTGGGCATCGAGGGCGCCGTCCCACAGCTTCCCCGCGGCTTTGTCTTCCGGCGCGGACACCAGGCGCAGCCATACGGGCGCGCCCGTAGTGGTGCGGGCCGGGGCACCCAGGGTGCGCCCGGCCCAGCCCCAGAACTCCGCGCCCGGCTCCACCTGGACGTCCAGGGCCTTGGCGGTACGCGCGTGGTGGGTGCGCATGCGCTGTTCGGTGTCCGGGTCAGGGGGAGGCGAGTACACCAGTGATCTCCCGCAACTGGGCGGCGGTCAGGGAGGGTTGGGCGACGGCGTCGGCCGCCTCCTTCCAGTGTGGCGCACCAGAGGCGGCGAGAAGGACGTCCGTCACTCCTGGGCATGACGCCACCGCCAGGACGCACGCCTGTGCGGGGGTCAGGCCCGGCCGGATGAGGTCGGCGAGCTCCTGGCCGACCATGCCGGGGAGCTCACCGCCGTGCAGCGGGGCCGACGCCATCACCCGCAGCCCCGCCCCGGCGGCGGCCAGGAGCGCTCGCGACCAAGCTCGGCCTCGCCACCATGACCGTCGTCGGACAGGCCAGCCTCGCGGTGACCTGGTGGAGCGGCCCGATCGACCAGGCCGTGGGCGGCGGCGGATCCGACTCCTCGGACCCCTTCTTCCCTCGGATCGACCCGATGGTGTTCAGCGCGCGCGGTGTCGTCCCCATCGGCTATGCCGCCCTCGCTCAAACTGCAGGCCGAAGAAACGGCAATTCTTGAGGAGCAGGCTGCCGCCGCTCTGGACGAGGCGACTTCGCCCTCGGTGTCGCCATTCCTCGCCGCCCGCGACGACCTCCACCGCCGACGGGAGCATGTACTCCGCCTCATCGACCAGGCCGAAAGCACCGCAAAACTCCAGGAGGGACTTGCCAAGCGCGCTGCCGCGGTGGAGCGGCACGAGGCGCAGATCGCCCGCCTGAAGGAGGAACTCGCACAGCTCGGTGACGCCGCGTACGACCGAGACCGGATCATCACCAAAGTCAGCCGCCGGTACGGCGACCTCCTGCGAGAGTGGCGCTACCCCAAGCTCAGCCAGCCCTTCATCGAGTCCAACCTCACACCGTTCGTGCGCGGGGAGCCCTACCAGGAGGCGTCCTCTGGCGCCCGCACACTGCTGCCCCTGGCCTGGCAGCTGGCCGTCTTCGAGATCGCCGTCGAGACCGGCGCCGCGCACCCAGGCTTCCTCATGATCGACAGCCCGCAGAAGAACCTCGGCCACGGCGGCGGCACCTTTGATGCCGTGATCGCCGATGCCGTCGCGATCGACGACTTCTACCATCACCTCTCTGTCTGGCTCGCTGCCCGAGGCACCAAAGCGCAGCTCATCATCGCCGACAACAGCCCGCCGCTCCTCGCGGAAGGCGACGTGGTGGCCCGCTACAGCCGCAACGAGGACCAGCCTCCCTACGGGCTGATCGCGGACGAGACCAGCACAGAACCGGAAGAGGTCACACGGTAGAGCTCAGCCTGCGGCGCGCGATCCAGGGCCCAGCGATCCACTCCAGAACGGGGATCCTGACCTCGCACCGCAGCAAGCCGTCTCCGACCCACCCGGACCCGGCGCGCCGCGGGCTCCACGCGGCCGTGAAGTGGGCGGTGTTGCAGTCACCGGCCTCCTTGCTCCGGCCCGGCCGTCCATGGACGGGCCTGGTCGTTCTCCGCCGGGTGGGGCACCAGGGAGACGTTGAACGTCACGCTGGTGAGGCCCGAGCTGGTGGTGGAGAACGGCGTCGACGTCGCCCGCGATGCCTCCGGCCTGCTCCATCCCGCACGCCTGCACCGGCTCGCCCGGAAGCCGCTCGACTCGGACGATGCTCGGCGGGACACCGCGGTCGACGAGCGCCTGATCCGCCACGGTGGCGTACGGCCAGTGCGGCAAGGTGTGGGGCAACAGGCCTGGGAGTCCTGGCGGTTGGAGCAGCACGGGTCTCGCCTCCGCGGCGGGGTCGGACGGGTCAGGAGACGCGCAGGAGTGTGGTGGCGGTGCGGATCGCGCCGGGCCCGAACTTGGCGCGGATGCGGTCGCTGACCTCTTCGGCGACCAGCCGGGCCTCGCGGGCCCGGTCGAAGCTGATCTGCTCGGCAACCTGGTCTGCGGCGATCAGGTCGTCGCCCTTCAGCGTGATTCCGGTGAGGCGTCCTCGCTGGAGTCCTGCCGCATCGATCAGCCGTAGGCCAGCGTGCGCAGGTCGTCATCGTGTGCAGAGGCCTCCGGCAGACGGCAAGTCTTCTCCCACGCGGTGCCTCCGGCGAAGCACAGGGCCAGTGTCAGGCCGCGGGCCGCCTGGCCACGGCGGCGCAGCTGGAGGGCGAGGGTGACGACCAGGTCGAGCAGGGCCACGCGAGTGGTTCGCAAAGGCAAACGCATGGATCGGCAGTGCTGCTGACGTCTACCCGGCCGCAATCGTCGGCACCCTGGCGATCGACCCGTGCGACCGATGAGGGGACCCGCCCGTGCTACCCGGAACAGACGCGCCTGCGCTCCGCCAGGCGCCGACTGTGGCGAGACGAGCTCTTGCTGCCGCCATCTCGCTCTGTTTGACCTCAGTACCCATGGTCCTGCTGCCTTCGCGGGCGTGGGCGGACGGTGCCTCGACGGCTTCGGCGAGTCGCACCGTGCGGGGCGCGCCGTTGGACTTGCGGATTCCGGCCGGGGGGCAGCCGAGGTCGAGGCTGAGCGCCGCCCCGGTGACCGTCGTTGACGCGAGCGCGCTCGCCAGTAGCCCCAATGGCCGCGGCGAGCCGTCCATCGCGATCAACCCGGCCAACCCCGACCAGATCGTCATCACCCGCTTCCACAATATGAAGTGGGGCAGTGGCAGCAGCAGCGCCAACGCCGACCTGCTCTACTCGAAGAATGGCGGCGTGAACTGGGATAACGAGACCAGTATCCCGCCCCCCGGTCTCACCGACCAGGCGAATGGTCCGGCCGACCAGACCGTCGACTACGGCCGCGACGGCACGCTCTACGGTGCCTTCCTGACGTGCCCCAGTAATCCTTGCACCCAGAGCCGAGTGGTGGTCGGATCGACCGGCGATCCCACCAATCCGGCAGCGTGGACCTGGAACGGCACCCCGACCGCGCCCGTCAGCGGCACGAGCACGACCGCCGACCAGCCCTGGCTGCTGGTGAATCGCGACCCGTCCAACGCCAACCAGGACGACGTCTACGTCTCGTACGAGGACACCGCCGCCTCTCCGGCGGCGCAGGTTGCGGTCTCGTCTCCCGCCAAGCCGTTCAACTTCACCGCGCCCGACTCACCGGGCACGGTTGTCACGAACGATGCGACAAGCGGCGGTGTCCGCCTGGCCACCGACCCGCGGAACGGCTGGGTCTACACCCTCTTCCAGACCGGTGCCGGGACCGGCGATCCGCAGAACATCACCTTCCGGATCAACCGGTGGAAGGGTGATGGGACGGGCTGGACGCTGGGTGGCAACCCGCAAGGCATCGCCGTGGCCACGGCCGACACCCACCAGGGCAGAACGTACAAGTTCGGCGGGGTCAACGCCCTGCTCGGCGGTATCGACCACGCCGCCGTCGACCCGTCCGACGGCGATGTGTACGTGGCCTACGGCGCGGACGTCTCGGGCAACAATCAGATCAGGATCCGGCGGCTCACCGACGACGGAGCGGGCGGTCTCGCCGTCGGGGCGGAGCACAACGTATCCACCTCAACTAACGCGGCGCTCCCCTCGGTGGCGGTGCTCGCCGACGGGACCATTGGCGTCCTGTACACCACCTCCGACGGCCCCAATACCGCGGGCTTCCCCATCTTCTCCGCGCATCTCGCCCGGAGCACCGATCACGGCGTCACGTTCACCGACACCGTCCTGCAGTCGTTCTCCTCGCCGGAGACAAGCGACAGTGACGACGCCCAGCGTGTCCTCGGTGACTTCCAGCAGATGAAGGCGGTCGGCAACGTCTTCTATGGTTCCTTCTCCGGCAACGCCGGCGGGCCGAACCCGGCCACGACGCCGCCGGGAGTCGACGCGATGTTCTTCAAGACCACCCCGCAGGACTCCCAGACCTCGCTGGCGTCCTCCGCCAACCCCTCGGTGTACGGCCAGCCGGTGAGCTTCACCGCGATGGTTGCCCCCGTGCCCGACGGCGGCACGGTGAGTTTCAAGGTCGACGGCAACCCGCTCGGCAGCCCGGTGCCGGTGGACACCACGACCGGGCAGGCAATGTCGAGCAGCATCGCCACCCTGAGCCCGGGCCAGCACCACGTGGACGCCGCCTACAGCGGTAACGGCGATCTCAAGCCCAGCACCGCCACAACCTTGGTGCAGACGGTGAACCAGGCGCCGGTCACCACGACCCTGGCGTCCGCCGGCCCGTCGGCGTTCGGCCAGGCCGTCACCTTCACCGACACGGTCTGTGCCACCGGCGCGAGCACCAACCCGCCAGCGCCACCGACCGGAACGGTGGTGTTCCGCGACGGCAGCACGCTCCTGGGCACCGGAACGCTGTCGCTGGGCGGCGGCACCAACTGCAGCCGGACGCAGGTCAGCACCTCGAACCTACTGCCCGGAGCCCATACCATCACGGCCCAGTACAGCGGTGACACCAACTACCTGGCGGGCAGCCTGGAGTCCACGACCCAGACGGTGACCTGCACCCGGACCATCTCCGGATCGGTCGCGAACGCGGTGTTCGCGGGCACCGGCAGCACTTGCATCGTCAACGCCACGATCGGCGGCACCGTACACGGCGCGGCCGGTGGGGCGCTGTTCATCAGCAACTCCACGATCCGGGGCAGCGTCCTGTCCTCGGGCGGCACCCGGCTCGGCGTCTGCGGTAGCACGGTCACCGGATCGGTGAACGTCGCCAGGGCCACCGGATTCGTGGTGCTCGGGGACCCTGGTGACGACGGCTGCGCCGGAAACAGGATTACCGGCCAGCTGGCGCTGTCCGACAACCGCAGCGGTGCGGAGGTCGTCGCCAACCATGTCGGAGGCTCGGTACAGGTGCAGGGCACGACCGGTAGCGGCCCCTTCCCCGAGGACTCCCGGGCCGAAGTCGAGGGGAACACCATCGGCGGATCCCTGATCTGCTCAGGAAACGTCCCAGCGCCCACCAACGACGGGCATCCCAACTCGGTAGCCGGTGCACGGCAGGGGCAGTGCTCAACCCTGTGATCACGAGCTGAAACGATCACGACATCAGACGGGGTGCCTCGGAAGAACCCGGGGTGCCCCGCTGGTGTGTCAGGGGGAGGTACAGCGGTTGCTCGGACACGTCTGGTCGACTACGACAGTCCATTATCTGGCGACGGCCCAGGCCGATCTGGAGCAGGCGGACCGCTGGCGGTCGTCGGGAGCGCGGGCCGGGCAGCGGCTGGTCGCGGACACGGGGAGCTTGCGGTGAAGTGGAATCTGCGCTGGACGGCGGCAAGCTCGACATCTGGCGTCCGGTCGATCTGCAGGCGGCGTTCGCGAAGGTGGGGTTCACGCCATCGCTGAGCAGGGTCGCCGCCTCGTGGGACGGCACCCCGGGGTCGCCGAGGGGGTGGTCGACGACATCAGCCACGAGGGCCTGCGCATCCTGCTCCGCGAGGAAGGCGTCTCCTTTCAACGCCTGAAGACCTGGAAGACCTCCCGCGACCCGGACTACGCCATGAAGAAAGCCCGCGTCGAACACCTCTACGCAATCGCCGACGGCGAGGTCATACCCGAGGACGGCGAACCCGAAGTCATCTTCTGCATGGACGAGTTCGGGCCGCTCAACCTGATGCCCCACCCCGGACGCCTGTGGGCCGAACGCGGCGGCAGGCACAAGGACCCCGACCGCGAACCCCGCCGCAGACGGCGGGCGACCTACCACCGCTACGGCGCAGTGCGGCACCTGTTCGCCGCACTCGACCTGGCCAGGGACAAGCTCTACGGACACATCAAGCCGGTCAAGAAGCGCACCCAGTTCCCGGAGTTCTGCCGCTACCTCCGCAGCCTCTACCCGCCCAAGGTCCGCATCGCGATCGTCTGCGACAACTTCTCCCCGCACCTGACCACGAAGAAATGCCAGCGGGTCGGCACCTGGGCGACGGCGAACAACGTCGAGATCGCCTACACCCCGACCAACAGCTCCTGGCTCAACCGTATCGAGGCCCAGTTCACCGCCCTGCGCCACTTCACCCTCGACGGCACCGACCACGCCGACCACAAGCAACAGGGCAGCATGATCCGCCGCTACATCATCTGGCGAAACCACCACGCCGACGACCAGCGCCTACGCACCGTCCTCGACAGGGCGAACGTTGCCTGATGCGGCACTAGTCCCCCTGAGGATGAGCTGCGTTGCGTCACTGCTGCTGCGAGGCATGTGGCAGTGCCACATGTGTCCCCGGGTAGAGGGGTGGGCCATGGGATTCGGTACCCAGAAGCCGCAGCCCTGGGCGACGATCGCGTCACCCCGGTCGGTGAACCGGTCCCTCGCTGGCGGGTGGGGCCGAGACCTGTCGACGCCCGGACGCCGCCGAGGGGTGTGCGTCGAACGGGAGTCTCGATCGGGTGATCGCAGCTGGCCACGGGCATGAGAACAGGGCCTCTTGGTAGCTCGGGGTTGCGAAGCCAACCGAGATTCAGGAGACCCTGTTGCCGCAGGTGTAGGCGCTCGCGCCGGTGGAGTTCAACTCGGCTGCACCGACGTGTGATTGTGTCGCTCACCGGTTCGGGAATGCGGCCGATCACCCGCAACGTGTTCGGCGGTATCCCTCGGACATGACGGACGCGGAATGGGCCGTGGTCCGGCCGCTACTGCCGGTGCCGGGCTGGATGCGCGGCCAGGGAAGGCAGCCGGAGGGGCCCGACCGGCAATGGCGCAGACGAGGAGCCGGCGTCCTGATGGCGCTGGGGCTTCTCGCGTCCGCGTCGGTGCTCTTCCGCGTGGGCAGCACAGACGCCTTCAACGCGCTGGCGTACGGGGGCCGAGTCATGGGGGTCGCCTTCCTCACTGCGGCACTGGTGGAAGCAGTCGCGACCCTCGCGGTGTGCGACTACTGGGGCAAGAGGGTCCTGCGCTACTCGGGCGCGGCGATCCTGGTGGGCGTGGGCACCGTGACGGTCACGAACCTGATGTTCCTGTTCACACAGATCCAGGGCCGCTCGTACACCCCGTTCCTCTGGCTCTGGATCACCCTGGTGCTGTGGGCTGCTTGGGCGTTCTGGCTGCTGACCCGTCAGAAGGCGCGGCAAGGGGTCCCCCACCCCAAAGGTGTCGCCCTCAGTGTGGTGGTGTCCGGCGTAGCCGGAATCGCGAGCCTGGCCTATTCACAGATGTACGTCCCTTACTCGACGCCCGTAAGTGCGTGCACGCGTACAAGAGAGGCGCAGGTCCCGGTCCGGACACGCACCGCAGAACGCAGGAGGCCCCGTTGCAGCGGGGCACCTCCGCAAGGTGGCAAGGCCCACGGGTCAGGTACTGGACTTCCTTCTGCCCGACGATGACAGCTCTCGCGGGGCCGAAGGGCGTACAGCAAGAGGCAGGGCCCGGCGGAATCCGCCGGGCCCTGCTGCATGGCCTGCAATCACAAGTGGGACCGCCCACTCGCGCCGACCTGACGTCGCACCCAGATCTCTTGCACTTCGATCGGATGGTCGTCCAGCGATGGAGAAGGAGAACCGGCAGCTGCGGGCGCGGGTGAAGGAACTCGAGCTCGAGCGGGAGATCCTGCCGAGGGCCGCGAAGTATTCTGCGGCGGAGACCAGTTGGTGAGCAGCCGCTTCCAGTTCGTCGAGGATCACCGTGGCGCCTTCGGCGTCAAGCGGCTGTGCCGGATACTCGCGGTCTCGCGTTCCGGCTTCTACCGGTGGCCGGCCGGCGCATCCGCGCGGGCCGGCCGGGCGAGGGCGGATGCCGAGCTCGCCGAGCACATCAACCGGATCCATCAGGAATCGGACGGCACCTATGGGGTTCCGATCGCGCCCCAGACGGTTGCGGGTACGAGGCTGCGCGTCGAACAGCGCCAGGTACTGCCTCGACCGCTGGGCTGCGCTCACCGGGTGCGACGTCGGGACCTTCCAGGGACGGGCGACCTCGGTCATCGCCCTGGAGCTCGGTCCCGCCGCCGCAGACCCGGCCCCGATGCCGGGTTGAGAGGCCTTACTCGTACGCCGCAGCCACGCGGGGGCGCGAGTGCGTCAATGCGCGAGGCTTCCTGGTACGGCGATGAGCAGCTCCTGCGTATAGGGGTGGGCGGGCGAGCCGAAGACCTGGTCCACCGGGCCCGTCTCGACGAGCTGCCCCTTGCGCATCACGCCGACGCGGGAGGCGATCCGACGGACCACCGCCAGATCGTGGGAGATGAAGAGATAGCTGAGCCCCAGTTCGTCCTGGAGGTCCGCGAGCAGGTCCAGGATCTGCGCCTGGGACGACATGTCGAGCGCGGAGACCGGCTCGTCGCACACCACCAGGTCCGGGCCAAGCGCCAGCGCTCGGGCGATGGCGACACGCTGCCGCTGGCCGCCGGAGAGTTCGGCGGGCCGCCGGCCCCGGAGCGCGGCGGGCAGGCGCACCTGGTCGATCAGTTCCGTCGCACGCCGCGCACGGTCGGCGCGGGTGCCGATGCGGAAGGCACGCAGCGGCTCGGAGACGATCTCGGCGACCGACAGGCGCGGTGACAGCGAGGCATACGGGCTCTGGTACACGATCTGCATCCGGCGGCGCAGCCGGCGCAGTTCGCTGCCGCCGAGGCGGGTGATGTCGTGGCCGTCGAAGACCACGCGGCCAGAGGTCGGGGCCGTGAGGCGTACAAGCATGCGCGCGGTGGTCGACTTGCCCGAGCCCGACTCGCCGACCAGTGCGAGCGTCTCGCCGCGGCCGATCCGCAGGCTGACGCCGTCGACCGCGCGCGGCGCAGGGTTCCGGTCGCCCCGGCGGGTGGGGTACTCCTTGACCAGGTCGCCTGCTACGACCAGGTCGGCGGGCGGCGTGTCGTCGGTCCGTTTCGGTGGCGCCGGCCGGGAGGGGTGGGCGAGGCTGGGGGCCGCCGCCAGCAGTGCGCGGGTGTAGGGGTGGACGGGTGACTGGAGGACCCGCCGTACCGGGCCGGTCTCCACGACCTCGCCGCGTGACATGACGGCCACGCGGTCCGCGCGGTCCGCGGCGATCCCGAGGTCGTGGGTGATCAGCAGGACCGCGATGCCGCGGTCGCGGGTCAGTGCCGCAATGTGGTCGAGGATCCTGCGCTGGACGGTGACGTCCAGCGCGCTCGTGGGCTCGTCGGCGATGACGAGCCGGGGGCGTGCGGCGAGTGCGACGGCGATCAGCACCCGTTGGCGCATACCGCCGGACAGTTCGTGGGGGTACTCGCGGGCGACGCGGGCAGGGTCGGGCAGGCCCGCCTCGTCGAGCAGTTCCACGGCGCGGCGCGCGGCGGCCGGCCGGTCGGCGAGGCGGTGGACGTGCAGCGCCTCGGCCACCTGGCCGCCGATGCGCTGCACGGGGTTGAGCGAGAGCATCGGGTCCTGCGGGATCAGGCCGATCTCGCGGCCCCTGAGCCCGCGCAGGGCGCGCTCGTCAGCGCGCGCGAGGTCGACGCCGGCGAACAGGATCTCGCCCCCGTCGAGCGAGCCGCCGCGCGGCAGCAGCCCCATGACTGCCTGGGCGGAGGTGCTCTTGCCGGAGCCCGACTCGCCGACGAGCGCCACGACTTCGCCCGGCCGGACGGTCAGGTCGATTCCCCGGACGGCGGGCACCGCGCCGGCCCGGGTGCGGTAGGAGATCCTCAACTGCCGGATGTCCAAAAGCGGTTCGCCGGGAGCTGTGCCTGCGAGTGTCATCGTGTCTCCTCCGTGTCCTCGCCGTCGAGGGCGCGGGCGATGCGGTTCGCGGCGAGCACGGTGGCCGCGATGACGAGTCCGGGCAGGGTGGTCAGCCACCAGGCGGTGGCGAGGTAGTTGCGGCCGTCCGAGACGAGCGAGCCCCACTCGGGGGCGGGCGGCTGCGCGCCGTAGCCGAGGAAGGACAGCGAGGAGACCTGGAGGACGACCGCGCCGAAGTCGACGGCCGCGTAGACCAGTACCGGGCCCGCGGCGTTCGGCAGCACGTGGCGCAGCAGTACGGACGGCCACCGGGTGCCGCAGGCCCGCGCCGCCTCCACATAGGTGGACTGCCCGACCTTGAGCACTTCGGCGCGCATGATCCTGGCGAACGTCGACATGCTGGTCACCCCAACGGCGAGGGCCACCTGGACGGTGCCGAAGCCCAGCGCGGTCACCAGCGCGAGCGAGAGCAGCAGGCCGGGGATGGCGAGCAGGACGTCGGTCAGCCGCATCAGCGCGTCGTCCGTGACTCCCCCGCGGTACCCGGCGGCCAGCCCGGCCAGTGAGCCGACGACGAGACCGACGAGCACCGCGAGTACGGTCGCCTGCAAGGTGAGCAGCGAGCCGTGTACGACCCGGGCAAACAGGTCGCGTCCCAACTGGTCGGTGCCGAAGGGGTGTTCGGCGCGCGGAGTCAGGAGCTTGTCCCGCGGCGCCGCGGCCAGCGGGTCACGCGAGGTGAGCAGGCCCGGGAAGAACGCGGCGAGCAGCACCGCCGCAATCAGCAGCACGGAGAGCACCAGGCCGGGCCGCCGCAGCCAGAACCCGGCGCTGCGGCGGCCGGTCCGGGACCGCGTGCCGTCCCGGACGGGGGCTGCCGCGGCCGCCGGGACGTCCTCGCCGGGGCCGGGCGTTCCGGCGTCAGGGATGGTCAGTTCGGTCATGCCGCCACCGCCGGTCGGGGCGTCGTCGTGGTGATCCGCGGGTCGAGCAGTGGATGAATCAGGTCGACGGCGAGGGTGGTCAGCACGAACGCGACGGCGCCGAGCACGACCACGCCCTGGACGACCGGGATGTCCTGCGCCGTCACGGCGGCCGCCGTCTCGCGTCCGATCCCGGCGCGGGCGAAGACGGTCTCGACGACGACGGCCCCGCCCAGAACGTTGCCCGTCATGACGCCGATGAGGGTCAGGGACGGGAGAGAGGCGTTGCGCAGGGCGTGGCGGAACAGGATCCGCCCCCGGCCCGCGCCCTTGGCCAGCGCCGTCTGGACGTACGGCTCCGCCAGCGCGGTCCGCAGACTCCTGGCGAGGACCTGTGCGATCAGCGCGGCGCCCGGCAGGGCGAGGGTGACGGAGGGCAGGACCAGCGCGTCGAGGCCCTCGTCACCGAAGGCCGGGAAGACCCGCCATCGGAACGACAGCAGCTGGACGAGGACCAGCCCGACCCAGAAAGTGGGCGCCGACACTCCCACCGCGGGCAGTGACAGCAGCAGCCGGCCACTGCGGGTCCAGCTCGCGAGCAGGGCGAGCGCGCCGCCCAGGACCACTGCCAACAGCATGGCGGCGGCGGCCAGTTGAAGGGTCGTCGGGAGCGCCTGCGCGATCAGGTGGGTGACCGGGGTGCCGCTCTGCACGGACCGGCCGAAGTCGCCGTGCGCAGCGTGCAGCAGCCGGGTGCCGTACTGCTCGGCGAGCGGCTGGTCGAGTCCGTACTGGTGGCGCAGCGCCTCGGTCTGCTCCGGGGTGACGGTGCTCGCGTCACCGCCGCCCGCCGCCATGATGGTCGCCGGGTCGCCGGGCAGCAGGTACAGCACGCCGAAGGTCACCGTGTAGGCGGCCCACAGCACGAACACGGCCTGGAAGAGCCGCCGCAGAAGGTAGTTCCTCATCATCGCCTTCGGGATGCCGGAGCGGGACAGTGGCAGGTGGGACAGCACGGCCGGCCGGGAGAGCCGGTCAGGAGAGCCACGCGTCGTAGAACTGGACTTGGGACGAGGAGCCGAGGGTGATCCCGTGCACCCGGGAGCTGAGCGCGTAGACACTGGTCATCTCGAACACCGGTATCTGGTAGGCCTGTTCGAGCACCCTGCGCTGCGCGGTGGCGGCGTACTCGGCGCGCCTGGCCGGGTCGGCCGCGGACGCCTGCTGGTCGAGCAGCTTCTCCAGCTGGGGGTCCTGGATGCGGGAGAGGTTCAGCAGCTTGCTGGAGAAGGCGGTGCGCAGGATGTCCGGGTCGGCGCGGGTGCCGTTGCCCCAGGCGAGGTCGTAGTCGCCGCCCTTCTGGGCCTGCTGGTAGTCGGCGATGGTCAGCACTCTGAGGGTGACGCCGATGCCGACCTTCTTCAGCTGCTGCTGGACGAGTTCGAGGACGGACTGGTTGGGGCCGAAGTTGGGCGCGAGGATGATCTTGAGGTCGAGTTTCACGCCGTTCTTCGCGCGGATGCCGTCGGGGCCGGGCTTCCAGCCGGCTGCGTCCAGGATCCGCTCCGCGCCCGCGGGGTCGTGGGCGAGCAGCGCGGAGTTGTCCCGGTAGTCGTCGGTGGTGCTGGACAGGGAGCTGGTGGCCGGGCGGTAGCTGCTGCTCAGGATGGTGTCGACGACCTCTTTTCGGTCGACGGCAATCTCCAGCGCGCGACGAACCGCGATGTCGCCGGCCTGGGGCCTGGCGGCGTTGGCGCTCAGGGCGACGGGGACGCCGGGGTTCGGCCTGGACAGCAGTTTCTCGCCCTGGCTCTTCAGTCCTGCCTCGTCCTGCGGCGCGACGCCGGCGATGACGTCGACCTGACCGGATTCGAGGCTGCCGGTGCGTACGCCGGACTCGGGGACCACCTTGAAGCTGATTTTGTCCAGGTGGGCGGGCCCGGTGTGTCGCGCCAGGGCGGAGCCGCCCTTGTAGCTTGCGCGCCGGCTCAGCTCCACCGACTTTCCGGGCGTGTAGCCGTTCAGGACGAAGGGTCCGGAGCCGATCAGCGGGCCGGTGCACAGGCTCTCGGCGGCCTTCTTGAGGCTGGCGTCGGCCAGCAGGCCGAGGGTGGTGGTGGACGTGGCCTGCAGGAACTGGGCGTTGGGGTGGTCGAAGGTGACCTTGGCTGTGTGCGCGTCGACGACCTCGGTGCCCTTGTAGCTGCTGAGGTAGCCGGACCCGAAGATCGATTTGGCGCCGAGCTTCACGACGGCGTCGAGGTTCTCCTTGACGGACTGCGCGTCGATGGGCGTGCCGTCGCTGAAGGTCTCGCCGTCGCGCAGGTGGAACGTGAACGCCGTGGCGTTCTGGCCGACTTCCCAGGAGGAGGCGAGCCAGGGGACGATCTTGCCCGTCGCGGGGTCCTGGTCGGTGAGCGAGTCGACCAGCCCGCGGGCCGCGTACACCGCGTCGTTGGTGGCCGCCTGGTGCGGGTCGACGCACAGGGGGTCCGAGCCGAGCGCGAAGGTCAGGTGGCCGCCCGCGTGCAGCTTGGCGTCACCGCCCGAAGAGGACGGGGAGGAAGAAGACGTCGAGGAGCAGGCCGCCAGCGTCACCGACAGGACGACGGCGGAGGCGAGCAGAGCGGCAGGCGGGCGTGAGCCGGGCATGGAGTGGCCTTTCCGGGCGAGGGATGGTGGGGCGTTGAGCAGCCATGCGCTCGGTGCGCGGCGGGGTCGAGTCGTCGTCCGGCGGCCGGCGGCCGTCCGTGCGGGTGGTAGGAGATGTGGCGCTCAGGGGGTGTCCGCTCAGCCGTGTCCCATCCGGAACCCGATCCCGCGGAGCGTCACGATCCAGCTGGGATCGCCCAGCTTCTTGCGCAGCGCGCTGACGTGGGTGTCGATGGTGCGGCTGGCCTTGGCGCTCAGCGGCCGGCCGTCGTACTGGTAGCCCCAGACGTCGGCCATCAGCTGGGCGCGGGAGAACACGGTCTGCGGGTGCGAGGCGAGTTCGTGCAGCAGGCAGTACTCGATGCGGGTGAGGTTGATCAGCCGGCCGTTGATCCGTACCTCCCGGGTGTCCGGGTCGATGCACAGCGAGCCGATCACGATCGGCTCCGACAGCAGGCGGGCCGCCGACCGGGAACCGGAGCGCCGCAGTACGGCCTCGATGCGGGCGAGTAACTCGCGGAAACCAAAAGGCTTGGCCATGCAGTCGTCGCAGCCAGCCTGCAGGCACAGGATCCGGTCCAGGTCGGTACCGGGGTCGGTGAAAGCGATGATGGGTATGTCGCTCGCCGCCCGCAGTAATCGGCAGACCTCCAGGCCGTCAATGTCGGGCAGCGCAAGGTCGATGAGGAAGAAATCGAACTTCGGGTACCTCTCCAGCGCCTCCGCTCCGGTGCCGCACAGCGCGGTGGAAAATCCGTGGCGATGCAACTCGGCGCTCAGACTGTCGGCCCCGATGGCGCCGGAATCCGCTACCAGTACCTGCATGACTCCCAAGCCTCTGTGGCGTTCGCTCGAAATTTATCATGCAGGTTAACCGGCTCCCGTCGCACTTCAAAGGTCCGCCGGCACATTTCATGCCACTGCAAAGTCCCGGCAACCGTCCTGCATTCCAGGCCAGTTGGGAAGACCGGTATCGCGGCGAAGCGTCAAGGAACCTGTAGTTCCCTTGACGCTTTCTTAAGTCTTCCCCGGATCTCAATCCGGAATCTGAAGTAGGGCGCTCCCCCGAAATGCCAGGTTCCGTGTAGCGACTTGACATTCTCCTGACGGGCATTTTCAGATACCCTTGATTTTTTTGCTTGAATGCGACACGACCGATGACGGAAGATATCGATGTCCGGCGAAAATCCGGACCGACGTTTTCGGAACGTCACACACCGCCAAGTAACTAATTCCAGAAAGAGTCCACACGCAATTACCCCTTCAGACGGGAGAGGTGTATGAGCGGCTCGGTCATCATTACGGGAGCCGGTCCGGCCGGGCTTGCACTCGCCGGGGAACTGCGATTGGCGGGCATCGAGGTCACCGTCCTGGAGCGCCTTTCCGGCAGGACGGCGGAATCACGCGGAATCGGTCTGACCCTCCGCACCGTCGAAACGTTCGCCCAGCGCGGACTGTTGCGCCGCCTCGGCGACGTCACCACGAGCGAGCAGGGGCACTTCGGCGGTGTCCCGCTCGACCTCGGTGTCCTGGACGGGGCGTACCGGTCGGCCAAGACCGTGCCGCAGTCCGTCACCGAGACCGTCCTGGAGCAGTGGGCGCGGGAGCTGGGCGCCGACATCCAGCGGGGCCACGAGTTCCGCTCCTACCGGGAGGAGGACGCGTCCGTCGCCGTACGCGTCGGGACCCCGCAGGGCGAACGGACCCTGCGCGCGGACTACTTGGTCGGCGCGGACGGGGGCCGCAGCAGCGTCCGCAAGGCCGGCGGCTTCGACTTCCCCGGCACCGCGGCGACCACCGAACTCCTGCTCGCGGACGTCCGCGGCGTCGAGGTGACGCCACGGATGACCGGTGAGCTGCTGTCCGCCGGGATGGTGATGTCGGCGCCGCTACCCGGCGGCGTCCACCGGGTGATCGTCGGCGAGCGAGGCGCACCGCCGCGCAGGCGCAGCGGTCCGCCGGCCTTCCAGGAGGTCGCCGACACCTGGAAGCGGCTGACCGGGGACGACATCTCGCACGCGGAGCCGGTGTGGGTCAGCGCCTTCACGGACGCGGCGCGCCAGGCCGCCGAGTACCGCCGCGGCCGCGTCCTGCTCACCGGCGACGCCGCGCACATCCACCTGCCGGCCGGCGGCCAGGGCATGAACACCGGCATCCAGGACTCGGTGAACCTCGGCTGGAAGCTCGCAGCGGTCCTGCACGGCACGGCGCCGGAGTCGCTGCTGGACACCTACCACTGCGAACGGCACGCGGTAGGCAAGGAATTGCTCGCCAACACCGCGGCCCAGAGTCAGTTGATCCTCGGCGGCGCGCAGGCCCAGCCGCTCCGCGACGTACTGGCCGAGCTGGTGCGCTACGAGGACGTCACGCGCCATCTCGCGGCCAAGGTCAGCGGGCTGTCGATCAGGTACGACGTGGGACCCGGCCCGAACCCGCTGCTCGGGGTGCGCATGCCGCACCTGGGGCTGACCGTGCGGGGGCGCCGTACCAGCAGCACCGCCCTGCTCCACACCGGACGCGGCGTCCTGCTGGACCTGGCGGACAACCCGCACCTGCGCCGCCGCGCGGCGCCCTGGCGCGAACGGATCGACATCGTCACCGCCACCCACGACACCGAGGTGACCGTCCCACCCGCCCTCCATGCCACCACCGCGGTGCTGATCCGCCCCGACGGCTACGTCGCATGGGCCGGACCCGGCAGCCACCACGACCTTCCCGCGGCGCTGAGCCGCTGGTTCGGCCCCGCCCGACGCGCATTCCCCTCTCCCCGGCCGTCCCAGGCAAACCAGTGAAGCCGGGACAGCCAGGAGATCCAGGACATCCACGAAAGGCAGACATGTACAGCACCCTGATCGTCGCCCGCATGGAACCGGGCTCCGCCGAAGACGTCGCCGAGATCTTCGGCGCCTTCGACGCCACCGAGATGCCCCACCTCATGGGCACGCGCCGCCGCGAGCTGTTCTCGTACCGGGGCCTGTACTTCCACCTCCAGGACTTCGCCGGCGAGAACGGCGGCGAGCACATCCAGGCCGCCAGGACCGACCCCCGGTTCATCCGGATCAGTGAGGACCTCAAGCCGCACATCGAGGCCTACGACCCGGCCACCTGGCGCTCGCCGGCCGATGCGATGGCCCGGCGCTTCTACCACTGGAACGCCTCGTGAGCGGGCCGGGCGGCCGCCAGGTCGTCATCACCGGAGTCGGTGTCACCGCCCCCGGCGGCATCGGTGCCAAGGACTTCTGGCAGCTGCTGACCGACGGGCGCACCGCGACCCGGCGGATCTCGTTCTTCGACCCCTCGCGGTTCCGTTCCCAGATCGCCGCCGAGGCGGACTTCGACGCCGAGCTGTCCGGGCTCACCCCGCAGGAGGTCCGACGGATGGACCGCGCCGCGCAGTTCGCGGTGGTCACCGCCCGCGAGGCGGTCGCTGACAGCGGACTGGACTTCGCCGCCCTGGACCCCCACCGCATCGGTGTGACCATCGGCAGCGCGGTCGGCGCGACCACCGGACTCGACCAGGAGTACCGCGCGGTCAGCGACGGCGGCCGTCTCGACCTGGTCGACTACGAGTACGCCGTGCCCCACCTCTACAACTTTCTGGTGCCCAGCTCATTCGCGAGCGAGGTCGCCTGGGCGGTCGGCGCGGAGGGCCCGGGCACCGTCGTGTCCACCGGGTGCACCTCCGGCCTCGACGCGGTCGGCTACGCAACCGACCTGATCAGGGACGGCGTGGCCGACGTGATCGTGGCCGGGGCGAGCGACGCGCCGATCTCCCCCATCACCGTCGCCTGCTTCGACGCGATCAAGGCCACCACGGCCCGCAACGACGACCCTGAGCACGCCTCGCGGCCGTTCGATGCCAGCCGTACCGGGTTCGTCCTCGGCGAGGGCGCGGCCGTCTTCGTCCTGGAGGAGCTGGAAAGCGCGCGCCGCCGGGGCGCCCACATCTACGCCGAGGTAGCCGGCTACGCGACTCGGTCCAACGCCTTCCACATGACCGGACTGCGCCCGGACGGCGCGGAGATGGCCGAGGCGATCCGGGTGGCGCTCGACGAGGCCCGGCTGATCCCGGAGGACATCGACTACATCAACGCGCACGGCTCCGGCACCAAGCAGAACGACCGGCACGAGACCGCCGCGTTCAAGCGCAGCCTGGGCGACCACGCCTACCGGACACCGGTCAGCTCCATCAAGTCCATGGTGGGCCACTCGCTGGGGGCTATCGGGTCGATCGAGATCGCCGCGTCCGTGCTGGCGATGGAGCACGGCGTGGTGCCGCCGACGGCCAATCTGCACAACCCCGATCCGGAGTGCGACCTCGACTACGTGCCGGTGACCGCGCGCGACTGGCGGACCGACAGCGTGCTCTCGGTCGGCAGCGGCTTCGGCGGGTTCCAGAGCGCTGTGGTGCTCGCCCGGCCCGATCGGAGCGCCCGGTGAACGCGCTTGCGGTGAACGCCCGGGAGGCGAACGCGAGCCCCGCACAGGCGCCGACGGTGAACGCGTCAGCGGTCGTCACCGGCCTCGGTGTGGCCGCGCCGAACGGCCTCGGTGTGGAGGAGTACTGGGCGGCGACGCTCGAAGGTCGCAGCGGCATCCGACGCATCACCCGCTTCGACCCCTCGGACTATCCGTCGCGGCTCGCCGGTGAGATCGACGGCTTCAGCGCCGGGGAGCACCTGCCCAGCAGGCTGCTGCCGCAGACCGACCGGATGACCCAACTGGCCCTGGTGAGCGCCGACTGGTCGCTTCAGGACGCCGGGATCGACCCGGCGGAACTGCCCGCCTACGCGGCCGGCGTGATCACCGCCAGCCACTCCGGCGGCTTCGAGTTCGGCCAGAACGAACTGAAGGCGCTGTGGAGCAAGGGCGGCAAGTACGTTTCGGCGTACCAGTCGTTCGCCTGGTTCTACGCCGTCAACAGCGGGCAGATCTCCATCCGCCACGGCTTGCGCGGCCCCAGCAGCGTGGTCATCAGCGACCAGGCCGGCGGCCTCGACGCGCTCGCCCAGGCCCGCCGCCAGGTGCGCAAGGGCACATCCCTGGTGGTGGCCGGCGCGGTCGACGCGTCGATCTGCTCCTGGGGATGGGTGGCGCAGCTGGCGAGCGGCCGGCTGGCCGGCGGGGACGACGCCGAGCGCGCCTACCTGCCCTTCGACTCCGCCGCGCGCGGCCACGTGCCGGGCGAGGGCGGCGCATTGCTGGTGGTCGAGGACGCCGAGCGGGCCCGGGCGCGCGGCGCCGAGAAGGTCTACGGCGAGCTGGCCGGGCACGCGGCGACCATGGACCCCCGGCCGGGCAGCGGCCGGGCCCCGGGCATCGAACGGGCGATCGACGGTGCACTGCGGGACGCCGGGATCGGCCCCGCCGACGTGGACGTGGTCTTCGCGGACGCTGCCGCGATCCCCGAACTCGACCGCATCGAGGCCGAGGCCATCACCAAGACGTTCGGGCCGCAGGGCGTCCCGGTCACCGCGCCCAAGACCATGACCGGGCGTCTCTACTCGGGGGCCGCGCCACTGGACGTCGCGGCCGCGCTGCTGAGCATCCGCGACGGTGTCGTCCCGCCGACCATCGGCACCTCGCTCGCCGACCGGTACGACATCGACCTGGTGGCCGGCGCCCCGCGGTCCGCGCCAGTGCGCACCGTCCTGGTGCTCGCCCGCGGCCAGGGCGGCTTCAACTCCGCCCTGGTGGTGCGCGCCGCCGCCCGCTGAGAGCGCGGGCACGTCGGCTTCCGCGCGCCGTCGTCGATCCCGCGGGGCGCCACCACCCAGACCCGCCTGCTCCCGCCCCCCTTCCCCTCCTGGACACCACCCATCCACGAAAGGCCCGGACATGTCCACAAGCCCGTTCACCCTCGACGACCTGCGGCGCATCCTGCTGGAGGCCGCCGGCGTCGACGAGAGCGTCGATCTGACTGGCGACATCGTCGACACCGAGTTCCAAGCGCTCGGCTACGAGTCCCTCGCACTGCTGGAGACCGGCGGCCGGATCGAGCGCGAGTTCGGCATCTCGCTGGACGACTCCGCGCTGACCGACGCGGTCACCCCCCGGGGCCTCATTGACATCGTCAACAAGCAGCTCTCCGCTGCTCCGACCGCCTGAGGGGAAAGACCATGGCAGAGACCACCGGACGCGTCGCCCTGGTGACGGGCGCGACCAGCGGCATAGGACTCGCGGTCGCCCGGCTGCTGGCCGGCCAGGGCCACCGGGTGTTCATCGGCGCCCGCAGCGCCGACAACGTCGCGGCAACCGTCAAGGAGCTGCGCGCCGAGGGTCTGGAGGTCGAGGGCGAGGCCGTCGACGTCCGCAGCGACGACGAGGTCAGGGCGTTCGTCCAGGCCGCCGTCGCCCGCTTCGGCCCCATTGACGTCCTGGTCAACAACGCCGGCCGCAGCGGCGGCGGCGTGACCGCCGACATCGCCGACGAGCTCTGGTACGACGTGATCGAGACCAACCTGAACAGCGTTTTCCGGGTCACCCGTGAGGTGCTCAACGGCGGCGGCCTGCGGGTCAAGAGCCGCGGCCGGATCATCAACATCGCCTCCACCGCCGGGAAGCAGGGCGTGGTGCTGGGCGCCCCGTACTCGGCCTCGAAGCACGGCGTCGTCGGCTTCACCAAGGCGCTCGGCAACGAGCTGGCCCCCACCGGGATCACCGTGAACGCTGTCTGCCCCGGCTACGTCGAGACGCCCATGGCCCAGCGCGTGCGGCTGGGCTACGCGGCCGCGTACGACACCAGCGAGGAGGCGATCAAGGAGAAGTTCGAGGCCAAGATCCCGCTCGGCCGCTACTCGTCGCCCGAGGAAGTGGCCGGCCTGGTCGGCTATCTCGCCTCCGACACCGCCGCCTCCATCACCTCCCAGGCGCTCAACGTCTGCGGCGGCCTCGGCAACTTCTGACCGCCCACTTCTCCCCCCTTCCGCACCGATCGGAGCTGCGACCATGACGACCCGCGAGGTCGAACACGAAATCACCGTGCACGCGGACGCCGCCGACGTCTACCGGCTGCTCGCCGAGGTCGAGAACTGGCCCCGGCTCTTCCCGCCGTCGGTCTACGTCGACTACCTCGAACGCGATGGCAACGAAGAGCGCATCCGCGTCTGGGCCACCGCCAACGGCGAGGCGAAGAACTGGAGTTCGCGGCGCACGCTGGACCCCGAGGCGCTGCGCATCCGGTTCTGGCAGGAGGTCTCGGCGCCTCCGGTGGCCGAGATGACCGGCACCTGGATCATCGAGCGGGTCGGCGACCAGGAGTCCCGGGTGCGCCTGCTGCACTCCTACCGAGCGATCGACGACGACCCGGAGGGTCTGAGCTGGATCGACGCGGCGGTGGACCGCAACAGCCGGGCCGAACTGCCGGGCTTGAAAGCCAACTTGGAGCTGTCGGCGCAGAACGCCGAGCTGAGCCTGTCCTTCGAGGACAGCGTCCGGGTCGAGGGCGCAGCCAAGGACGTCTACGACTTCGTCAACGAGGCGCACCTGTGGACGGAGCGGCTGCCGCACGTCGCCAAGGTCGAACTGACTGAGGACACCCCGGGCCTGCAGACCCTGCGGCTGAACACCCTCACCAAGGACGGCTCGACGCACACCACGGAGTCGGTCCGGGTCTGCTTCCCGCACCACAAGATCGCCTACAAGCAGACCACTCTGCCCGCGCTCCTCGACCTGCACACCGGCTACTGGACGTTCGAGGAGGGCGCCGACGGCGTCACCACCGCCACCTCCCAGCACACCGTGGTGCTCAACGCCGAGAGCATCGCCCAAGTGCTCGGCCCGGAGGCGGGCGTCCCCGAGGCTCGCCGGTTCATCCGCGAGGCCCTCGGCGGCAACAGCCGGACCACGCTGAACCACGCCAAGGAGTACGCGGAAGCGCGGCGCTGAGCATGGCGGACTCACTGGACACCGACGTCGTCGTGATCGGGGCCGGCCCCGTCGGGCTCCTGCTCGCCGGTGAGCTGCGTCTGGGCGGCGCGCGGGTGACCGTCCTTGAGCAGCGCACCGAGCCGACCACGGAGTCCCGCGCCTCCACGCTGCACACCCGCAGCATGGAGATTCTCGCCGAGCGCGGGCTACTGGACCGGCTCGGCCCGCTGCAAAGCGGCGGCCCGGGCCACTTCGGCGGCATGCCGCTCGACCTGACCGCGGCTGCTCCCGGCCACCCCTACGCCGGCCAGTGGAAATGCCCGCAGTCGCGCCTGGAGGCCGTGCTGCAGGAGTGGGCGACCGAGTCGGGCGCGCGGGTGCTGCGTGGGCACGTGCTCACGGGCCTGCGCTCGCGCACCGACCGCGTCGAGGCCGGCTTCATCGCCCTCGGTGGGCAGCCGGCCGTCCTGAGCGCCTCGTACCTGGTCGGCTGCGACGGTGAGCGGAGCACCGTACGCCAGCTGGCCGGGTTCGAGGTGACCGGTGAGGACGGCACCCTGGAGATGCTCAGGGCGGACCTCGCGGGCATTGACGTGCCGAACCGGCGCTTCGAGCGGCATCCGCACGGGCTGGCCACTGCCTTCCGCTGGCCCGACGGCACCACCCGGGTCATGGTGCACGTCCACGGCAGCACGCCCGGACGGCGCGCCGGGGCACCCGCACTGGACGAAGTGGTCGACGCCTGGGCCCTGGTGACCGGCGAGGACATCAGCGCCGGGACCCCGGTCTGGCTCAACTCCTTCGACAACACCAGCCTCCAGGCCCGCAGCTACGTGAAGGGCCGCATCCTGCTGGCAGGCGACGCGGCCCATGTGCAGATGCCGGTCGGCGGCCAAGCGCTCAACCTCGGGCTGCAGGACGCCGCGGACCTCGGCAGCAAGCTCGCCCAACAGGTCGCCGGGCCCGACGACTTCGGCGGGCCCGAGGAGGCGGGCGGATTCACGCTGCTCGACAGCTACCACGAAGCCCGCCACCGGATCGGCGCCGCGACGATCACCAACATCCAGGCCCAGGCTCGGCTGCTGCTCGGCGGCCCGGAAGTGGACGGCCTGAGGTCGGTCTTCGGCGAACTGCTGGAGATCGGCCCGGCCCGCCGCCACCTGGCGCGCGCGATCAGCGGACTTCGGCCGCCGGAGCCGGAACTCCCGCTGTCCGGGCCGTTAGAGCCCCTGTCGGCCGAGCGCGACCGCATCTCACCCCATCCGACGTCACCCCCCAAAATCGTAGGAGAGACACCATGAGCAGGCTCGTCGGCAGGACGGCACTCGTCACCGGATCCAGCCGCGGCATCGGCCGCGCCATCGCCGTACGGCTGGCCAGGGAGGGCGCGCTGGTCGCCGTGCACTACACCGCCAACGAGGCGGCCGCCCAGGAGACCGTCGAACGCATCGAGAAAGACGGCGGCCGCGGCTTTGCGGTCCGCGCCGAGCTGGGGGTTCCCGGCGACGTTCACGAACTCTTCCTCGGCCTGGAACAGGGCCTCAAGGAGCGAACCGGCAGCACCAGCCTCGACATCCTGGTGAACAACGCGGGCGCCGCCACCTCGACCGGCATTGCCCCCGAGGACGTCACTCCCGAGGAGTTCGACCGCTTCTACGCGGTGAACGCCAAGGCGCCTTTCTTCATCGTGCAGCGCGCGCTGCCTCAGATCCCCGAGGGCGGCCGCGTCATCAACATCTCATCCGGGCTGACCCGGGTCTCCAACCCCGACCAGGTCGCGTACGCGATGACGAAAGGCGCGATCGAGCAGCTCACCCTGCACCTCGCCCGACAGCTGGCCCCGCGCGGCATCACCATCAACAGCGTCGCACCCGGCATCACCGACAACGGCAGCTCCGTCTTCGACATACCCGAGGCGGTGGAGCAGATGGCCCAGCTGTCGGCCTTCAAGCGGGTGGGCCAGGCCGGCGACGTCGCGGATGTGGTCACCTTCCTGGCCACCGACGAGGCCCGGTGGATCACCGGCGCCTTCATCGACGCCACCGGCGGCACCCTGCTGGGCTGACCCCGCCGCAGGCGACCACCGAACCGAACGCGGCAGACCGAGACGCGACTGCCGAGACGCGCGACTGACCGAACAGGACTGGAGGTGAGGTGACAGCATGCCGACGACAGAGGTCTCCGGCGGTATCGCCGAACGCATGGCACACCTCGGCGCGCTGAAGGAGCTGGTCCACCAGGGGCCGGACCCGAAGGCAACCGAACGACAGCACGCCCGCGGCAAGCTGACCGTCCGGGAGAGGATCGAACTTCTGCTGGACAAGGGCAGTTTCACGGAGATCGAGGGACTGCGACGGCACCGGGCGAGCGGATTCGGCCTGGAGGCCAAGAAGCCGCACACCGACGGTGTGGTGACCGGCTTCGGCACGGTCGACGGCCGCACGGTGTTCGTCTACGCCCACGACTTCCGGATCTTCGGGGGCGCGCTGGGCGAGGCGCACGCCGAGAAGATCCACAAGGTGATGGACCTCGCCGTCGCCGCCGGGGCACCGCTGGTCTCACTCAACGACGGCGCCGGCGCACGGATCCAGGAAGGCGTCCAGGCACTCGCCGGCTACGGCGGGATCTTCCGGCGCAACACGGCCGCCTCGGGGGTCATCCCGCAGATCAGCGTGATGCTCGGCCCGTGCGCGGGAGGCGCCGCCTACAGCCCGGCGCTCACCGATGTGGTGTTCATGGTGCGGGAGACCTCGCAGATGTTCATCACAGGACCCGAGGTGGTCAAGGCGGTCACCGGCGAGGAGATCACGCAGGACGGGCTCGGCGGCGCCGACGTGCACGCCGAGACCTCCGGGGTCGCGCATTTCGTCCACGACGACGAGGAGACCTGCCTGGCCGAGGTCCGCTATCTGCTCTCGCTGCTGCCGCCCAACAACCGTGAGCTGCCGCCCCGGACGGTCACCGCGGACCCGCCGGACCGCGAGTCCGAGGCGCTGCTCGATCTGGTTCCCGCCGAGGGCAACCGCTCCTACGACGTCCGCGGGGTGATCGAGGAGATCGTCGACGAGGGCGAGTACCTGGAGGTGCACGCCGCCTTCGCGCCCAACCTGGTCTGCGCGCTGGCCCGGCTGGAGGGCCGGGTGGTCGGTTTGGTCGCCAACCAGCCCGCGGTGACGGCCGGCGTCCTGGACATCGCGGCCAGCGAGAAGGGCGCACGCTTCGTCCAGTTCTGCGACGCCTTCAACATCCCGCTGGTCACCCTGGTCGACGTCCCCGGCTTCCTGCCCGGTGTGGACCAGGAGCACGACGGCATCATCCGGCGCGGCGCCAAGCTGCTGTACGCCTACTGCAACGCGACCGTGCCGCGAATCTCGCTGATCCTGCGCAAGGCGTACGGAGGCGCGTACATCGTCATGGACTCCCGTTCCATCGGCGCCGACCTGGCCTTCGCCTGGCCCACCAACGAGATCGCGGTGATGGGCGCCGAGGGCGCCGCGAACGTGGTCTTCCGCCGGGAGATCGCAGCGGCCGAGGACCCGGCCGCGATGCGCGCCCGGAAGATCGCCGAGTACCGGGACGAGCTGGTCCACCCGTACTACGCGGCCGAGCGCGGCCTCGTCGACGATGTCATCGACCCGCGCCTGACCAGGCCGGTGCTCTGCCGCGCCCTGGCCATGCTCACCGCCAAGGGCGCCGAGCTGCCGCACCGCAAGCACGGCAACCCGCCTCAGTGACCCCAGTGACAAGGCCCGGTGACGGGCCTCAGCGAACCCCAGTGAAAAGGATCGCGCCATGGACATCGGACTCCTCTTCGACCTGCGCAACCCCGAGCAGTGGCACCGGCCGTGGGCCGACCACTACGCACGGACCCTGGAACTGTGCGAGGAGGCCGACGAGCGCGGAGCCGGCGGCCTGTGGTTCACCGAGCACCACCTCTTCGATGACGGTTACCTGCCGCAACCGCTGACCGTCGCCGCGGCCGTCGCCGCGCGCACCCGCCGGGCCCGGATCGGGACCTCGGTCGTGCTGCCCGCCCTGCACCACCCCGTCGACATCGCGGAACAGGCCGCGCTCGTCGACCTCCTCAGCGGCGGCCGGCTCGAACTCGGCCTCGGCGCGGGCTACCGGCTGCCCGAGTACCAGCTGTTCGGAGCGGACTTCGGCCGCCGGTTCGCCGCCACCGAACAAAACATCCGCGAGATCCTGCGCCTGTGGGAGGAACGGGCCGTGACCCCCCTGCCGATCCAGGACCCGCCGCCGGTGTGGGGCGGCTTCTACGGGCCGCGCGGCGCGCGCATCGCGGGCCGGCTCGGCATCGGCCTGCTGCACATCTCGCGTCCGCTGTTCAAGCACTACCGGCAGGGCCTGGTCGAGGGCGGCCACGACCCGCGGGCGGCACGGGTCGCCGACCTGCTGCCGATCATCCTCGCCGAAGACCCGGAGAAGGCCTGGCACCGTGTGGCACCGCACCTGGCGCACCAGGTGAACTCCTACCGGCAGGGGTCGGTGGAGGGTACCGACCACAGCATCCCGCTGCTCACTGCAGAGGACCTCCGCGCCCCGGACGCAGAGGACACCCGCGGCCTGCTGGACATCCTCACGCCGCAGGAGGCGGCCGTCCGCATCGAGGAGTTGACGAAGGACCTGCCGGTCCGCCACCTCATCTTCTGGGCGAGCATCGCCGGGATGCCGCAGGACGTCGTCGAGGAGAACATCCGGCTCGTCACCGAGACGCTGCCACCGCTGCTGCGGGCGTGACCGCGATGACCGCCTCCTCCCGACCAGCCTCCCCCACGGCCGCACGGTCCGCGCCGGACACACCGTCCGCGGCGGACCCGCCGCGCTGGGACGCACGACTGTGGTCCGTCCTGTTCATCCTCTCGGCCAACATGATCCTCGACGCGATCGAGGTCTCCGTGGTGCTCGTCGCCCTGCCGTCCATCGGCGCCTCGCTCGGTCTCGGCCTGTCGACGGTGCAGTGGCTGATGAGCGGCTTCGCGCTCGGCTTCGCCGCCCTGCTCGTCGTCGGGCCGAAACTCAACGCCGCGCTGGGCCGCAGGAGGGTCTACCTCACCGCGATGCTGGTCTTCGCCGCGGCGTCCGTCGCCGGCGGACTCGCCGACACCGCTGCCCTGCTGATCGCCACCCGAGTGGTCAAGGGGGCCGCCGCGGCGCTCACCGCGCCCACCGGCCTCGCCATCATCGGCGCCACCTTCCCGGAGGGGCCGCAGCGGCGCCGGGCGGTATCCGTCTACTCCCTTTTCGGCGCGGCCGGCTTCACGGCGGGCCTGCTGCTGTCGGGCGCGCTGCTGACCGCGAGCTGGCGCTGGACGCTGCTCTTCCCCGCACCGGTCGCACTGGTGCTGCTCCTGTTCGCGCTGCGGATCGTCCCGGCCGACCGGGGCCGCGCGCCGGTCCCGCGTATTGCCCCGGCGCTGCTGCGCAACGGCCCGCTGCTGCGCTCCGCGGTGGGCGCGGCCACGCTCAACGGCACCTACCAGAGCCTACTGCTCCTGCTCACCTTCCAGACCCAGAGCCAACTCGGCTGGCCCGTCTGGCAATCGGCGCTCGCACTGCTGCCGGCCTGCGTGCCGCTCGCGGTGACCGTGCCCTTCGCCGGGTCCATGACGGCACGCTGGGGCACCAGCCGGCCGATCGCCCTCGGCGCGGCCGCGCCCCTGCTCGGTTACGCCCTCTACCTGTGGCGGCCGGACGCTCGTCCATACGCCGCCGGGATGCTGCCCGCACTGCTCCTGGTCGGCGCCGGCTTCGTGCTCTCCTTCGCCGCCCTCAACATGCAGGCCACCTCGGCCCTCCCCGCCGCCGACCGGGCGGCCGCCGTCCCGCTCTACCAGGCCGCCGTGCAGCTCGGCGCCGTACTGATGCTCCCGACCACCGCCTGGCTGCTCGGCTCGCACTACGGCCACCGGCCGGCGCTGTCGTTCATCACCGCGGTCGGCGCGATCGGCCTGCTGACCGCGCTGACCGGACTCCGAACCCCTCACAGACAGGCCGCACCATGACAGACGACCAGCTCTCGCTCGCCATCATCACCGCCAGCGTCAGGGACGGGCGGCTCGGCCCCGCCGTGGCCGACTGGTTCCTCGAACAGGTCAAAGAACGCCCCGAGTTCGCCGTGCAGAACGTCGACCTCCCCGACTACCCGCTGCCGCTCGCCCTGCCCCGGCCCGGCCGGGGGGTGCCGGTCGAGACCGCCCGGGTACGGGAGGCGCTGCGCGCCGTGCTCGCCTCGGCCGACGCCTACGTTGTGGTCACGCCCGAGTACAACCACAGCTTCCCGGCAGCGCTGAAGAACACCATCGACTGGTTCTACCAGGAGTGGGCGACCAAACCGGTCGGCTTCGTGTCGTACGGCGGCCTCAGCGGCGGCATACGTGCCGTGGAGCAGTTGCGGCAGGTCTTCGCCGAGGTGCACGCGCTGACGGTACGCGAGAACGTCGCCCTGCCCGACGCCGCGAACCGCTTCGACGCGCAGGGCCGGCTGACCGAACCCGAGCTGAACGTCGCCTCGGCCGGACTACTCCTCGACCAACTCAACTGGTGGGGACAAGCGCTGCGCACCGCGCGCAGCGAACGCCCGTATCCCCGCTGACGCCCGTATCCCCCTTCGACCCCTGCGACCAAAGCCCTGGAAAGGGAACGGCCATGCCCCAGCAGCTCACCTCCGCACCTCCGGACATCCAACGCGCCGACTCCACGTCCGTCCACGTCGCCCAGTGGTACGTCCCCGACCGTGATGCGGGCCTCGAAGCCCTGGACGAAGCCGCACGGCAGTGGCGCGCGACGCCCTGGCCGCCCGGCATCCTCTCGTTCAGCGGATACCTGAGCACCGAGCACGACACCGTGCTGACGTACGTCCAGACCTCCGACGCCCGGGCGCTCCGCGTCTTCACGACGGGACTGGGGGGCCTGGCCGGCGCCGAGACCGTCGCGTACACCCTGCACCGCGCGATCGTGCTGGACGACGGGCCGCTGGTACCGGAGAGCTTCGTGGTCGCCAGCTTCGACGTCGACGGGCCGGGCCCCCAGGAGAGCATCGTCGCCTCGATCGCCGGCGCCCTCGCCCAGGCCCCGGCCGGACAGCACCCCGGCATGATCTCGGCGAACTTCCACCTCAGCGCCGACGGCACCCGCGTACTCAACTACGCCGAGTGGACCAGCGACGAGGCGCACGTCGAGTTCCTCGCAGGCGCCACGCGGACGGCGACGCTGCGCGCCACCCACGACACCCCCGGCGTACGGCCGATCGGCTTCAAGCGCTACCACCTCCTGCACGGCCTGCGGGCCTGAGACCACCGTCCCCCGTCCAGATCCCACCCATCCAGAGCTCTCATCCATCGAGAGGAACTGACAATGCCGACCCCCGCACCGAGCCGCGAAGAGCTCGTCGAGACCGCGGCCAAACTGGTCCCGCTGCTGCGCTCCCGCGCGCTCTGGATCGACGAGAACCGCCGACTGCCCCCGGACGTCATCGAGGCAATCGAGGCGTCCGGGCTGCTCAAGATGCAGGTGCCCAACGAGTACGGCGGATACGAGTCGGACGCGCGCGCCTTCGTCGACGTGCTCGCAGAGATCGCCAAGGGCAACAGCTCCGTCGCCTTCTGCCTGTCCATCTACGCCTCGCTGACCTGGATGGTCGGCTTGTGGCCCGACGAGGCCCTCGACGAGGTGTTCGCCGAGCCGCACATCCGGGTGACCGGCACGACGGCCGCCTCGGGGACTGCGACGCGGGTCGACGGCGGCTATCTGATCAACGGGAAGTGGGGGTTCAACAGCGGCATCCTGCACGCCCATTGGAAGATCACCGCCGCGATCCCCGAAGAGGGCCCGGCGGGGCAGACCCTCCCGGTCTTCGCCCTCGTCCCGGTCTCCGAGCTCGAGATCGTCGACGACTGGCACACCAACGGCCTACAGGGCTCGGGCAGTGTGACCACGGTGGCGAAGAACCTCTTCGTGCCGGACCACCGGGTGATCGACGGCGCCGACTTCTACCAGAACGCCTCGAAGTCCCCGGTCATCGCGGCCAAGGGCGGCTACCGGGTGCCGATGCTGGTCACGGCGACGGTGATGCAGACCGGCCAGCTGATCGGCGCGGCCAAGTACGCCCTGTCGAGCTTCCTCGAGCGGCTCCCCGGGCGGCCGCTGACGTACACGAACTACCCCAGTCAACAGGAGGCGCCGGCCACCCATCTCCAGGTCGGCGAGGCGGCGCTGCTGATCGAGGACGCCGAGGCGCGGGCGCACCGGTTCGCCGATCTGCTGGCCGAGAAGATCCGGCGGGACGAGCCGTGGTCCCAGGAGGAACGGGTCTTCTCGCGGGTGCAGATCGGCTGGATCGCCAAGCAGGCCAAGCAGGCCGTGGAGATCCTGGCCTCGGCGAGCGGCGGCTCCTCGATCTTCCGGAGCGTGCCGATCACCCGCATCCAGCGGGATGTCCACGCGGCGTCCCTGCACTCCCTGATCACACCGGGCACCAACATCGAGCTGTACGGCCGGTCGTTGACCGGCCTTGAGCCCAACACGGTCTACTTGTAGGGGCGTTGGCCGCACGGCATTGACTCACGGGGACGTCCCGCCGGCGGGCTGGGCACGGGTGCGCGCACGGAGTGGGACGCCGTGCGCGCCACTGGTGTCAGCCGACGCCGATCCGGAATCCGACACCGCGGACGGTGACGATCCAGCTGCTGCGCCCCAACTTGTTGCGCAGCGAGTTCACATGGGTGTCGACGGTCCGGCTCGCTTGTGAGCCGAGGACCTGCACCATCGGGATCTCCCAGACCTCCGCCATCAGCCGCTGCCGGGTGACGACCATCTCGGAATGGCGGGCAAGGTAGTAGAGGAGGTCGAACTCCTTGCGGGTCAGCGTCACGCGGCGTTCGTGCAACTGCACTTCGCGTGAGGCCGCGTCGATCCGCAGGGGCCCGACGGAGACCGTCGTCTTCGGGGCGGGCGCCGGGCTGCGGGGCTCCCAGCGGCGCATCACCGCTTCCATGCGGGCCGCCAACTCGCGTATCTCATACGGCTTGTCGAGGCAGTCATCGGCGCCGGCCCGCAGTCCGAGAACGCGGTCGAGTTCGGTTCCGCCGCCGGTGAACGCGATCAAGGGGATGCCCGCCGTCTCGCTGAGGCTGCGGCAGACCATCAGCCCGTCGATGTCCGGCAGATCGAGGTCGAGCAGGATGAAGTCCGCCTGCTGGTGGCTCTCCAGCGCGGTCGTCCCAGAGTTGACGGTCGTGACCTCGTGTCCGTACCGCTCCAGATGACGGGTCAGCGTCATCGCTTCGTGCTTCTCCGCCTCCACCAGAAGAATGCGCACGGTGCCTCCCTTGGACTTGCACGGGCCGAGGGTGGATTCAAAGCCGCAAGCGCCATTGCTTGCCTCCCAGTCATCGGGGAACTGCCGTTGTGGGGGTGTTTGGGATGGGGACTGAGGAAGGAAGGTTCAGGAAGCGGCAGCCGACATGGCGGCGCGCGGGCGGTCGGCCTGGAAGGCGCGCAGGAAGGTGCGGACCGCCGCTTCCGCCACAGTGTCGAGTTCAGCCGCCGGGACGTGCCGGGTGCCGAGCTGGGACCGGGCCTCCATGGGTCCGGTGAGCAGGGCGAGGAACTGTTCCGCGGCCTCGACGGGATCGCAGGCGCACAGTCCGCCGGCGAGGGAGAGCCGCGCCATCCGGTCGGCCAGGGTCTGCCTGAGCCGGTCGGCGCCGCGTCCCCAGACCGCTTCGAGCAGTTCGGGGAAGCGGGTGATCTCCGCATAAAGGAGCCGACGCAGCGCCCAGGAGCGGGGGTCGCAACACTGCTGCAGCAGACCGTGCGCCACGTCCTCAAGACAGGACCGGACCGGGTCGGAGCCCTCACCGGCACCGGCCTTCCCGGTCGCGGCACGCCCGGCGCCGTCGGCCGTGAGGCGTTCCGCCACCGCGAGGTTCTCGCCCATCACCGCATTGCCGGTCGCCTCCATCGCGGCGTGGAAGAGGCTCTCCTTGTCACCGAAGTGGTTGTAGACCGTGTGCTTGGCGACACCCGCGGCCTCGGCGATCTCCTCCATACAGGCCCGGGCGTAACCCCGGTTGGCGAACACGGTGAACGCCGCGTCCAGGATCGCCTGCCGCTTGTCGATGCGCCCTCGCGGGGTCGCCCGGTCGGCCGTCGCCGTCGATGAGGATGCCGCAGTTCTAGCCATCCCCAAAGCATAACCGGCCGCACCTTTTTTTGCACGCACAAGTGCATTTCGTTGTCCAGACTGGTTGCAGTCAAACTGGACAGTCCCATAATATGCACTGGCTAGTGCAGATTGCAGATTCCCTCAATGCCACTGCCACCTGACGCCAGTCGATGCCAACGGAGAGAGAGTCATGGCGCACCCCTCGGACCAAGGTTTAGATCCCGCCCTGCGGCGGCTGATCGGCGTGATCCTGCTGGGCGGGATCATGGGGATCCTCGACGGCTCGATGGTCGCCGTCGCCGCGGACACCCTCGTCAAGGACTTCCACACCTCACTCAGCGCGGTGAGTTGGGTGTCCACCAGCTATCTACTCGCGCTGACCGTGAGCATCCCGGTGACCACCTGGGCCGTCGACCGGTTCGGCGGCCGACGCCTGTGGCTGCTCGGCCTGGTCGTCTTCCTGGCCGGCTCGATCTGCTCGGGGCTGGCCTGGAACATCGGCAGCCTGATCGTCTTCCGCGTGGTGCAGGGCCTCGGCGCCGGGCTCCTCGACCCGCTGATGCTGACCCTGCTGGCCCGCTCGGCCGGCCCGAGCCGGATCGGCCGGGTCATGGGCCTGATGGGCGTGGTCGGCTCCAGCGGCCCGGTGTTCGGCCCGGTCCTCGGCGGCCTCATCCTGCAAGGGGCGCCCTGGCGTTGGATGTTCCTGGTGAACATTCCAATCGGGCTGGCCGCCCTGGTGCTCGCACTGCGCGTCGTCCCGGACGACAAGCCGGCCGACGAGCACACCGCCGGCAAGCTCGACGTCGTGGGCCTGGCGCTGATCGGCCCCGGCGTCGCGACCGCCGTGCTGACCCTGTCGCAGTACGCCGAGCGGACCGAGTTCGCCACCTGGCAGGTGCTCGTCCCGCTCGCAGCCGCGGTCGTGCTGCTCGGCGGCTACGCCATCCACGCGCTGCGCGGGCGCCGTGCATCGCCGCTGATCGACCTGCGGCTGTTCACCTCCCGCAGTTTCTCCGCCAGCGTCACGGTCGGCGCCCTCGTCGGCCTCGCCACCTTCGCGAGCCTGTTCGCACTGCCGCTCTACTACCAGCAGGTGCGCGGACACGACACCTTCGAGTCCGCGCTGCTGCTCGCCCCACTCGGCGTGGGCTCGGCCCTCTCGATGCCACTGACCGGTCGGCTGTCCGACCGGATCGGCCCGCGAAACCTGGTGCTGGGCGGCGGGCTCGTGGCCGGGCTGAGCGCAGTGGGGTTCACCCAGCTCGCCGCGGACACCTCCCAAATCTGGTCCGGTGTCCTGGCGTTCACCATCGGACTCGGCCTCGGCAGCGTCGGCGCCCCCACCATCGCCTCGCTCTACCGGACGCTGCCCGGTCAGCTGGTACCGCAGGGCAGTACGGTGCTCTACATGCTCAACCAGCTAGGCGCCGCGATCGGCATCGCGCTGGTCGCGCTGCTGGTCCAAAGCGCCGGCAACGGGGACGCCCTCCACGGCTTCCGGGCCGCGTACTGGGGGGTGACCGGCGCGCTCGCCCTCGTCGTGCTCGCCGCCCCGTTGCTGCCGGGACGCCCGGTGCCGCCGGAGACCACCGGCGAACTGCCCGCGCAGGCAGCCGAGTCCGGCCCCGAGCCGAGCACCGCGTCGAGCCCCGCGGACAAAGCCCCCACTCCCGTCGCGGCCCAAGGAGACGGCACGTGAAGACCATCGTGATCGCCGGCGGCACCGACGGCATCGGCAAGGAGCTGGCCGCCACCCGGCTGGAAGGCGGCGACACCGTCGTCGTCATCGGGCGCAACGAGGTGAAGGGGAAGGCGTTCCTGGACGCCGCCGAGGAATCGGGCGCCCGTGAGCGGGCGTACTTCCTCCCCGCGGACCTCGGTCTGCTCGCCGAGAACCAGCGCGTCCTCGAATCGGTCCGCGCCCGCTTCCCCGTGGTCGACGCCCTGGTGTTCTGCGCCCGGTTCTACCGCAGCGAGCGCACCGAGACGGCCGAGGGGCTGGAGGAGAACTTCGCGCTGTTCTACCTCAGCCGCTACCTGTTCGGCCACGACCTCGCCGACGCGCTGGAGGGCGCCGGGCAGCCGGTGGTGGTGAACGTGGCAGGGCCCGGCGCGGGCCTTGGCCTGGTGCGCTGGGACGACCTGCAACTGGAGCGCGGCTACCACGGCGGCGCCGCGCTCGGGCAGGGCGGCAAGCTCAACGACCTGCTCGGCGTCTCCTTCGCCGAACGTTACGGGGACCGCGGCATCCGCTACGTCCTGATCCACCCCGGCGTCACGTCGACCAGCTTCGCCGGCGAGTACGACGCGGCGACGCTCAGCCAGATCGCGGCGATGCAGGCACAGGCCAAGCCGGTCTCGGCGGCCCTTCCGCCCATCCTCGCGGCCATCGACGCGCCTCCCGCACAGGCGCTCAGCGCCTTCGTGGAGGGTCGGCGGATCTCGGTGGAGAACTCCGGCTTCGACCGGAGCGCGGCCCGGCGGCTGGAGGAGGTCACGGAGCAGCTCCTGCGCGACCACCACGGGGGCCGAACCAGCGGCGGAGCCAGCGGTGGGATCGGTGGCGGACCGGCGTCATACCCGGGAATTGACTATCCCTGAAACGAAATTGATGTTCTTTCCGCAATCCTGATCCAAGGTCCCTGGGCGCGGGTCACAGCGGGTCGGAGAATGTTCCGTACCACGCTGCGGCCCGCGTCTTTCGTGGGGTCGCCCGTCCCGAGGAGCCGAAGAATGTCCGACACATCCACCTTACGGCCCGTGATCGAGAATCCTCAGAGCGACGTCGTCCTGGTCGGCACGACGCCGGTGGGCGGCCGTGTCCAGCAGGACGTCGCGGAGGCCGTCATCGGGCACTGGCAATCCCTCTCCTGGCCAGCGGAGTTGCTCTCGCTCACGGTCTACGTCAGCAGCGACGGCACCTCGGTGCTGACGTATGCGCAGTGGTCCTCACAGGAGGCGCTGGTGCGGTCGCTGAAGGAGACGGGCGGCGTTTCCGACACGGCCGTTATCACGGGGACCGAGTCCCCGGCGCCCGTGCCGTACCGGCTGTACCGCGCGGTGCGCGGCAGCGCGGTCGGCGACCCGGCGCCCGTCGCCGGGTCCTTCCCCGTGGCCTTCTTCGACGCGGAGGACCACCAGGCCGCGCGCGACTTCGTCGACGGCCTCTTCGCCGCGGAGGAGGCCGGCGAGGGGGACGAGCGCGCGTACCCCGGCGGGATATCCGCGAACATGCACATCAGCCTCGACGGCACCAGAATCCTGAGCTTCTCCGAGTGGGTCACGGAGGCCCAGGCGGTCGCCCACATCGAGGCGGTCTGGGAGCCGCTGCTCAAGGAGCTGGGCGGCACAGGCCTGCTCTACCGGCACTACCGCAGCCTCTTCCCGGCGGCCTGAGGGCACGTGCTCCGCTCAGGTCCCGGCCCAACCCGGGCGCCGATTCCGCTCAGGCCGCGACTCGTTCGTAAGCGCGCCAGACGCGGGGAGCGTCGTAGAGGAAGGCCCGCTCCGGGCGGCGCCACCGTATGGCCGGCGCCGGTTCCGCCCGGGCCGACGCGGCTGCGCCGTCGGCCGTACGTGCGAGCAGGACCGCCACGAGCGCGGCCAGTTCCTCCGGCGAGGGGTTGCCACGCTCGACACGGAGCCATCGGGGATCGTGCGACTTGGTCATCATCAGGTCCTCGTGATCGGCGGCCGTCGGCGTCGGATGTCGGGTAGTACGGGGACGCGGAGTACCCCATCCAGGATCCCGACGACCCGACCCCCGCTCAAGGCATGCCGGTTCAGGACTCCGTCAGATTCAGCAAGTCCTCCGCAAAGGTGTCCAGCGACGGCCAAGCCCACGTCAACCAGGTGGCCAGCAGGGCTCCGGCGGTGTACAGCGCCAGACCCCGGCAGTGGCTCGCGATGATGGCAATGTGCGCAGTGGGGCGGTCGACGGAAGCAGAGGGCAATCTCGAAGAGAGTGTCCGTGTCACTGTCCGCTTCACCCGGCCCGCGGAACTCGGCGCCGTTATCGCCGCGTTGGGCGAGGAACTGCTGCAGACCGTCTCAGACAGACGGGTCCGGCCCCTGATCGACAGGTCAGGCCGCGTGCCGTTGGAGCTCGGTGAGGTAGCCGGCGACCGCGTCACGGTTGCGGATCAGGACGCAGGATCGCTCGGATGAGCTGCGTCGACAGTCCGGCGTCCAGCAGTTCGCGGATCTGCAGAACGCGGCCCGGGCTGCTTCGCTGTAGTCGCGATAGTTGTTGGGCCCACGGGTCGAGGTGATCAAGCCCCCCGCCGCGCTGGCCTCCGAGGTCGACGAGCGCGGACGCACCCCCGCGGTCGTCATCGACGAGTCGCACCTCCTCGACCACCACGAGCTGGACGCGATCCGCATGCTCACCAACTACGACATGGACTCCACGACGCCGTTCGCGGTGTTGCTGATCGGGCAGCCCACGCTGCGGAAGCGGATGAAGCACGGCGTCCTGGCGGCCCTGGAGCAGCGGATCTCGATCAGCTACCGATGCCGACCATGACAAGGGAGGAGACCGCCAGCTACATCAAGCACCACCTGACGATCGCCGGACGGTCGGATCCGAAGCGAAGGAGGCAGCGGCCCGGCCACCGTATGCAGGCAACCCACCATGCGCCATGCCTACGTGCCCGCGGCACCGTGGACATCTTCGTGCAGATGGACGATCAGCCATCCGGCGTCGCTGCCGCCGCGTCGCAGGACGGCGGTGTTGCGCGCCAGTTCCGGTGTGGCGGCATGGAAGTCGACGCGCAGCCAGTAGCGGGCCACGGCCAGGTCGGCGAAGACGTCGATGACCTGGCCGTACGCCGTCAGCCCCGCCTCGGCGGTGCCGGCGGCGGCCGCGGTGCGGGCGTCGCGGACACGGTCCAGCTCGGCCTTGCCGCATACGAGTTCGGGGGTGGCGGAGTCCCAGATGGTGGCGTCGGGGTCCAGGAAGGAGTCGATGCGCTCACGGTCGCCTGCGGTGTAGGCCTGGTACGTGCCGGTGATCACCGCCCAGATGGCCGCGAGGTCGGCGGGAGTGCCGCCGGGGCGCCCGCCCACGGGTATCGGCGGGAGGGTGGGGGGCGGTGAAGCGGGCATGACGGTGTCCTTCGGTGCGTAGGCGGGTGCGGGGTGCGGCGCGAAAGTCAGGGGCTGTCGTGTGCCCAGGCCTCCATGGCTAGCGGGCGTCCCTTATTGACCACGGTGAGTGGCGGCGCGTCCGTGAGGTGGAAGCCCGCGGCGCGCGCGACCGCGATGCTGGCGCCGTTCTCGGCCTCGATGCCCAGCGTCACTCGGGGCAGGCCGACGGTGAAGTGGGCGTAGTCCGTCATGACCCTCAGGGCCCGGGACGCCAGGCGCTGACCGCGGTGGGCGGCTCCCACGGTGTAACCGAGGCTGACGGCGGGGTCGTCGGTGCTCTTGCGGATGAGGAGGACTTCGCCCAGCGGGGGGCTGCCGGCGGCGGTGATGGCCAGCCGAAGGCGCAGACCGTCGGCGCGTTCCTGGCGGGCTCTGGCCAGGTAGGCGCGGGCGGCGGCAGCGTCGAAGGGTGAGGCGAGCGGGGTCCAGTACGCGATGTCGGGGTCGTCGAACAGTTCGGCCATGGTGGGCAGGTCGTCGTCGGTCCACTCTCGCAGGACCAGGCCCTCGCCGGTCAGCCGGACCTGCGGTGGGAAGGTGAGGCGGGCGGTGTTGTCACTGGTCATCGACGGCGCCTTTCTGCCGTGTGCGGCGGCGGTGTTGGGTGTCAGGGGAGTACGACCAGGTAGCGGCCGGTGCGGTTGAGGCGATCCCCGCCGTCCTCGGTGCAGATCACGATGTCCTCTATCCGGGCCCCGTACCGGTGAGGGAGGTAAATGCCGGGCTCGACAGAGAACGCCATGCCGGGCTCCAGCGGCAGTCGGTTGCCGGACACGATGTAGGGCTCCTCGTGGCTCTCCAGGCCGATGCCGTGTCCGGTGCGGTGAATGAAGTACTCGCCGTATCCGGCGTCGGCGATGATGTCGCGGCCGACGGCGTCCAGTTGTTCTGCGGTGAGGCCTGGCCGTACCGCATCGGTCTGGGCGATCTGGGCGTGCAGTAGTACGTCATGCAGCTGGCGGAACTCCTCGGGCGGCTCCCCGACCGCGTAGACGCGGGTGGAGTCGGAGCAGTAACCGTCCTGCGTGGTGCCGCCGATGTCGACGACCACCGGGTCGCCGGGCTGGATCACCCGGTCGGACAGCTCGTGGTGCGGGCTGGCGCTGTTGGGCCCGGAGCCGACGATCACGAAGTCGACCCGGACATGACCCTCGGCGATGATCGCGTCCGCGATGTCCCGGCCGACCTCTCTTTCGGTGCGTCCGGCCCGCAGCCACTCGCCCATGCGGGCGTGCACCCGGTCGATGGCCTCCCCCGCCCGGCGCAAGGCCCCCGCCTCCTGCGGGGTCTTGCGCATCCGCAGACCGCTCAGAACGCTGCCGGCGAGTTCCTGCCGGGCGCCCGGCAAAGCGGCGTGGAAGGCGGTGGTCTTCTCCGCCCACATGTGGTTGTCAACGCCGACGCGGGCGACGGAGGACGGCAGCCGGGCCGCGATGACGGCGTAGGGGTCGTCGGTCTCGTTCCAGCCTGTGATCTCCATGTCCAGGCCGCCGGCCGGGGATGCCTGGGCAGCGGGCTCCTCCAGCGCCGGCACCAGGAGGAACGGGTAGCCGTCGACGGGCAGGACCAGGCAGGTCAGCCGCTCCAGTGGCTTGGCGTCGTAGCCGGTCAGGTAGCGCAGATCGGCGCCGGGGGAGATCAGCAGGGCGTCCAGCCCGGCGCGGGCCGCGGCCTCGCGGGCGGTGTGGAGACGGTCGGCCGGATAGAGGTCCTGGCCGGACTCTGTGGCGTGGGTCTGAATGTGCATGCGGTCTCCGTAAGGTGTCGTCCGGCCCGGAAGCGGGAGGCCGCTGACGCGGCGTGGTCGCGGCGCACCGCGGCCGGTTCGGGGCAGCCCCGGATCTCTTTTGGGGCGAGGCTTTGGCAAGGCCGGGTTGTGTGCGCCGGCCAGGCACCGGGGCATGCTGAACCTCCGCGGCCGCGGGCAGGTGGACCGTTGCGGTTCAGGTCACGCCGCGTAGAGGCGGCAGGCGACGCCGCCGGCAAGCAGCTGCGGCTCCTCGCGGTCGCAGCCGTCGAAGGCGCGGGGGCAGCGGGGGTGGAAGCGGCAGCCGCTCGGCGGGGCGGACGGGTCGGGTACGTCGCCGGGGAGTTCGGCGGGCAGCAGTCCGGCGCCGTCGGGCTGCGGGATGGCGGCCAGCAGGGCCTGGGTGTAGGGGTGCCGGGGGTTGTCCCAGACCTCGGTGGTGGGGCCGGTCTCGACGATCCGGCCGAGGTACATCACGGCGATGCGGTCGGCGATGAGCCGTACGACGGACAGGTCGTGGCTGATGAACAGCAGCCCGGCGCCGGACTCGACGGCCAGCGACCGCATCAGGGTGGCCACTTGGAGCTGGGCGGAGGCGTCGAGGGCGGAGATCGGCTCGTCGCCGACCAGCAGGCGGGGCCGGGCGGCGAGGGCGCGGGCGATGGCGATGCGCTGGCGCTGGCCGCCCGAGAACTCCTGCGGGTAGCGCTGCGCGGCGCTTTCCGGTAGTCCAACGCGGGTCAGATACTCCTCCGGGGTGCCCACCTCCCCCTTGTCGCCGCGAGCCGCCGCCGTACGGATGCCGTCGGCGATCTGCGCGCCCACCCGGCGCCGGGGGTTGAGCGATCCATACGGGTCCTGGAACACCATCTGGACAGCGGTCAGCGCGGGGTCCCGGCGGCGCACCTTCAGCGGCCGCACCGGCGTCCCGTCGAAGCTGATCCCGCCCTCCTTGGGCGCCGTGAGGCCGCAGACCGCGCGGGCCAGCGTCGACTTGCCGCAGCCCGACTCGCCGACCAGACCGACGACCTCCCCTGCGCGCACCTCCAGGCTGACCCCGGCGACCGCGCGGGTGGGCGGCGCGCCGGGACGGCGGTACTGGACGACGAGGTCGTCGACGGACAGCAGCGGCGACGGCGGCGGGGTCATGGGGCGCTCCGGAGGTCGGGGGCGGGGTCGGTCGTTGTCCGCGCGCGGGCCGCTGCCGCTCCGGGGAGCGCGTTCAGGAGCGTACGGGTGTACTCGTGCTGCGGAGCGGTGAGCACCTGGCCGCGGGGGCCGGTCTCGACAACGAGGCCGTGGCGCATCACGCTGACCTCGTCGGCGATGGCGGACATCACGCCCAGGTCGTGGGTGACCAGCAGGACGGCAAGGCCCAGGTCGTCACATAGGCCGCGCAGCAGCCGCAGCACTCCGGCCTGGACGGTGACGTCGAGGGCGGTGGTCGGCTCGTCGGCGATCAGCACCTGCGGTTCGCAGGCCAGCGCGATGGCGATGGCGATGCGTTGCCGCATCCCGCCGGAGAACTGGTGCGGGTAACGCCCCAGCGCCTCATCGGGGTTGGGGATGCGGACCTGGCCGAGGAGATCAGCGGCCCTCTCCTTCGCCGCCTTGCGATCCAGCTTCAGGTGGTGGCGGAGGTGGTCGGTGAGCTGGTGCCCGATGCTGAGCATGGGGTGCAGGCTGGTCGACGGGTCCTGGAAGACCATGCTCACTGCCCGGCCGCGCAGCTCGCCCAACTTCCTCGGCGACAGGGCCAGCAGGTCGGTGTCGTGCAGCCGGATCCGCCCTCCGGGGCGGGCGCCGGACGGCAGCAGGCCGAGGACGGCGAGGCCGGTCATGGTCTTGCCGGAACCGCTCTCCCCCGCCAGTCCGTGGATGCGGCCGGGCCGCAGGGCGAGGTCGACGCCGTGCAGGATGCGGTTGATACCGCCTGCCTCAGTGGGCAGGTCGACGGTCAGGCCGGTGATCTCCAGCGCGTTGGTGGTGCCGGTCACGCCACACGCTCCTTCTCCGCGCCGATGGTCCGGGCGGTGCCGGGGTCGAGGGCGTCCCGCAGCGCGTCGCCGAGGAAGTTGAAGGCCAGGACGACGGTGAGGATTGCCAGGCCCGGGAAGACCCCCATCCACCACTTGTCGAACTGCTGCGTACCGTCGGCGACCATCGCCCCCCACTCGGCGGTAGGCGGCTTGGCGCCGAGGCCGAGGAAGGACAGCCCGGACAGCAGCAGTGTCGCGGTCCCGATGTCGAGGGTGGCCAGCACCAGCAGCGGCCCGAGCACGTTGGGCAGGACGTCCACCCGCAGCGACCGCCAGGCGGAGAAGCCCAGCAGCCGTCCGCTGAGGACGAACTCGCGTGACCGCAGCCCCATCACCAGGCCCCGGGTGACGCGGGCGTACGAGGGCCAGGCGACGACCAGCACCGCCAGCACCGCGTTCTGCAGGCTCGCGCCCAGCGCGGCGGCCACGACCATCGCCAGGATGACGGTCGGGAAGGCGAACACCAGGTCCGCGATCCGCATCACGGTCTCGTCCACCCACCGCCCGAAGAACCCCGCGCAGGCCCCGAGGACCCCGCCGATCAGCAACGACAGGCTGACCAGCAGCAGGGCGAGCGGAATGGACACCCGGGCCCCGTACAGCACCCGGCTCAGCACGTCACGGCCCAGCTCGTCGGTGCCGAACCAGTGCCCGGCGCCGGGTGCGGCCAGCCGGGGCAGGTCCTGCGCCAGCGGGTCGTGCGGGGCGAGCAGCGGCGCGGCCAGCACGATCACCAGCCACCCGGCGCTGACCACGCCGCCGGTGACGGCGAGCGGCCTGCGCCAGGCGCGCGGCAGCCGCTTGAGGAGGCTGAAGCCCTTCCACCCGTTCACTGCACCCTCACCCTCGGGTCGATCACGCCGTACAGCACGTCCACGGCGAGGTTGACGGTCAGATACACGATCCCGACCACAAGCCCGACGCCCATCACGGCCGGCAGGTCGAGCGTGGTCGCGCTCCGGTACGCGTACGCGCCCAGGCCCGGCCAGGCGAAGATCGACTCGACGAGGACGGTGCCCGACAGCAGCGCCCCGAAGGCCAGCCCGGCGACCGTGATGACGGGCACGAGGGCCGCCCGGAGCACGTACTGGAACAGCACGGTCCGGCCGGGCAGGCCCTTGGCGTGCGCGGCCCTCACGTAGTCCTGGCCCAGCACCTCCAGAACGGCGGAGCGTGTGAACCGGGTCAGCAGCCCGACGGTGTACGCGGTCAGCACCAGCGCTGGGAGCACCAGGTGGCCGACAGCGCTCCAGAAGACCGGCCACTGCCCGGCGAGGGCGGAGTCCACCGTGTACAGGCCCGTGACATGCGGCGGAGCGCTCAGATCGGGGGCGAGGCGGCCGCTGCCCGGCGCGATGCCCAGCCGGTAGAAGAAGAGGTAGAAGGCGAGCAGCGCCAGCCAGAAGGTCGGTACCGACACCCCCAACAGGCTCACCACCCGCAGCAGTTGGTCGGTGAACCGGTCCCGGCGCAGCGCCGCGACCACCCCGAAGGCCACACCGACGACCAGCGAGACCACGATCGCCGCTCCGGCCAGCTCCAGCGTCGCCGGGACGGCGGTCGACAGGTCCGTCAGCACGGGCTGGTGGCTCTGCTGGGACTCGCCCAGATCGCCCTGGAGCAGGTTGCCGAGATACGTGACGTACTGGACCGGCAGCGGCTTGTCGAGGCCGTAGTGGTGCCGGAACTGGGCGACGATCGCCGGGTCGCCGACCGCCCGCTGGCCGAGGGCGGCCGCCGCGGGGTCGCCGGGGACGAGGTTGGTGAGGATAAACGTCACCAGCGTCACCCCAAAGGCGAGCAGCACGGCCGTCGCGGTGCGCCGGAGCAGGAACCGGGCCAGCGGGTGGCGGGCGAGGAGCCGCCCGCCACCGCTGCGCGCCTTGTCCCTGCCCTGGCCCTTACTTGGCACCCAGCGCGGCGACATCGATCGTCCACACAGGGTTGTACGCGACACCGGTCACCGTGGCGGCCGCCACCGTGTTGCGGCTGGGCTGCATCAGCGGGATGAACGGACCGCCGTCGTTCATCCGGGTCTGGATCTGCTCGTAGAGCGCCTTGCGGGCGTCGTCACCGGTGGTGGTCGCCGCCTTCTCGCCCAGCGCCGTGAGCGTGTCGTCTGCGCCGGCCTTCCAGCCGGCCCGCAGGCCGACCAGGTTGCCGGGCAGGAACGCCAGGTAGTCGCTGGGGTCCGGGTAGTCCGGGCCCCAGTACCAGAGGCCGGCCTGCTCCTTGCCATTGCGGTAGTTGTCCAGCTCGGTGGTGGTCGGTGCGGGGGCCAGCGTGACCGTGATGCCGACCTCCTTCAGCTGCGACTGCACCCGCTCCGCCAGGGTCTGCAGCGACAGTCCGTCGACGGTCAGATCACTGGGGTAGCCGAGCGTCACCGACGGCTTCTTGGTCCCGCCGGCCTTCAGGGCCGCCTTCGCCCCCGCCAGATCCCGGCTGGTCTTCTCGGACGAGGGCAGCGCCCCGAGGAAGGTCGACGGAATGATGCCGGCCGGCTGCACCGAGCCCGCCCCGGCGAGGCTGAGTAGGCTGTCGTAGTCGATTCCCTTGCGCACGGCCTCCGCGAACTTGGCGTTCGCCGTGGTACTGCTGACCTTGCTGCTCCGGTTCAACAGCAGAAAGATCACGTCCGACGACGCCCCGCTGCTCACCTTCAGACCGCCCGTCAGCCCCGTGACCTGGTCCGAGGTCAGGTCAAGGGCTATCTGGCTGTCCCCGCGCTGCACGTTGAGCTTCTGCGTCGGCGCCTGGACGTTCCGGATCACGATCTTGTCGTACGCCGGCTTCTGCGACCCGGTGTACTTCGGGTTCTTCGTCAGCACGACCTGCGTGTTGGTGTTGAAGGACGTCAGTGTGTACGGGCCGGAGCCGGCGGAGGTCGTGTTGAGGTACTTCTCCGAGCCGCCGTGCGCCTTGACCGTCTTGGCGTTCAGGATGCCGAGCGCCGGGTTGGGCAGGATGAACGGCAGTGCCGGGTTCGCCTTCTTCGACGTCAGCGTCACGGTCGAGGCGTCCGTCTTGCTCACGGTCACCCCGTCCAGCAGGAACGACGGATTGCCCTTGAGATCGATCACCCGGTTCAGTGAGTACACGACGTCATCCGCCGTGACCGCGCTCCCGTCCGAGAACTTCGCGCCCTTGCGCAGGTGCAGCGTGAGCGTCCTGCCGTCCGCCGACTGCTCGTACGACGACGCCAGTCCCGCCACTGGCCTCGTGACGTCGCTTCCCTTGAAGGTCAGCAGCGTCTCGTACAGCACCTTGTCCACGATCTGGCCGGTCGGCTCGAATTCCCGGCCTGGGTCGGCGGTCTTCAGGTTGAACGACGTGTCGACCACCAGCGTCCTGCCACCGCCCGACGAGCCGGCCGTGCTGCCGCCGCCCGAGCAGGCGCTGAGGGCAAGCGCTGCGACAGCGATGAGCGGAAGTGCCGCCGGGTACGACCCGGTGCGGGATCTGGACATGGTGCCTCCGAGAGCGGGGAGCGGGGTGCAGCAGAAGGCCAGGCGGGCATCGACGGCCGCCGAGGGAAGGCCCTGGACGTTTCACCGTTAGGGTGGGCTGAAGTTAACCAATGCATCCGGCCATTGGGATCAGTGCGAGACGAAAATCAACGGAGAGGCGCCATCGTGGGAGATCTGTCAGGTCAAGGTTCGTCCGGTGATCGCCGTTCTGGACGGATCGGCATCGGTCTTGCCCTGGATTCGGTGCATTTCAAGATCCTTGACGTCCTCCGTACACAGGGCCGTATCTCCGTCGCAGCGCTCGCCGAACGCGTCGGCGTCTCCCGCGCGAACGCCTACACTCGCTTCGAGGCCCTACGCGCCGACGGTGTGATCAGCGGCTTCAGCGCCCGGGTCGACCCCACCCGCGTCGGCCTCGACATCTGCGCCCTGGTCTTCGTCACCGTCCGCCAGGAACTGTGGAAGCAGTTCCGCGCCACCCTCGCCCAGATGCCCGAGGTGGAGTACTGCGCAATCACCACCGGCCAGCACGACGCCATGATCCAGATCCGCGTCCCCGACGTAGGTGCCGTACACCGCCTGGTCACCGACCAGTTGGCCAACATCCCTGCCGTCCGCGCCACCGAGACCGTCATCATCCTCGACGAGGTGCTCCGCCGCCCCTACGTCCTGCCACTGGCTCCCCGGACCCTCGACTTCCCTCCCGACACGGCCTCCGCCGCCCCCGGCGCGAACCAGTTCGGCATGACCCGCTTCATCCGCGCCGCCGACGGCCGCGCCGACCTCCAACGAGGCACCGACCCGGAAGACTGAGCAGTCCGGGCCGGCTTGAGTTGGGGCGCCTCCGGTCACCGACGCACTGCGCGGCGTCGTAGACCTCGCAGATCAGGGCGTGCTCGACGATGAGGCCCCGCCGGACCGGGCCGGTGGCGTGCCAGGTGGCGTCGTTGACCGGTTCGCTGACGACGAGTTCGATGCTGAAGGCCGACCCGTCCAGGCCACCACGGTCGGATCGGCGGGCCGGACTCAGAAGACGACCCAGTCTGCGCCCAGGCGTCGGGGGCGGGCCATGAGCAGCGCCATGCCGTTGGAACATCAGGTCGATTCCGGGCCTCGCCGGAGGCCGAGGGCTGCCTGGCCCGACGGCTACGAGACGGCTTGCGGCACCTCACCATCGCAGTCGTCTTGAGACTGATCCCCGGGAGCGGACACCGGGTCGCCCCCCTGCCCGACAGCCATCCAGCGTCGCACCCCGTCATCCGGGACTTCTTCACCAAGAACCCGCTGCCCGCCTCCTGACGGCCCCGGCACTCCACACACCCTCTCGGCCCCCGAGGGAGGCCCGACCCCGCACACCCTGGAGCCGCCCCTCCCCCGCCCGCCTTGCCGTCGGCATCCTCACGGCCCTCGCTCTCCTCCTCACCGCCGCCCCCGCCGTCAGCGCACCAGGCGACCCACTCGTGCTGCACACCGCCGAAGGTGCCCTGCTCGGCATCACCCGCGACGGTACCGACCAGCTCCTCGGCGTCCGCTACGCCGCCGCCTCCACCGGGCAACTGCGCTGGCACGAACCCGCTGCACCTCCCCCCTGGACCGGCACCCGCACCGCCGACCGGAAGGGAGCCAGCTGCCCCCAGCAGGGCCGCGACGGCTCCGAGGACTGCCTGTTCGTCAACGTCGTCGTCACCGTCAACTACCGTCTCGGCGCCCTCGGCTTCCTCGCCGCGCCCGCCCTCGCCCCCCGCTCACCGGCCGGGAACTACGGCCTCAGGGACCAACAGGCCGCCCTGCGCCGGGTGAAGGCCAACATCGCCCACTGGGATGGCGACACACGCGTCACCCTCGCCGGCCAGAGCGCGGGCGGCGGCTCCGTCTGCGCCCAACTGCGCGACACAGGTGTCCTCTCAGCCGGCCGGATCAGGTGCGTGCGATGCCCAGGTGCACGGGACCGCCCTCATGGTCAACGGTCGACAGCATGCTCCAAGGCACTCGGAAGACCCGCCCGGGTGAGGCCGGCCAAGGCAGCGTGCGCCGAGTGAGTTCGCGGCCGTTCTGGTGAACGGTCACCCTGGGGAGCCGGACCAGCTCATCCGACCACAGAAGCAGGCGGTGGCGGGGCGGCGCGGGTGCGCCGACGCGCAGGAGGCCCGGTGCGACCCACCGGAACGGCGCGTCGGCGATGATCGGGACCGCAGGCTGGGGTGTGCTTTCCCCGTCGAGCCATGCAAGCACCTGGTGGGCGGCGTGCCGGCCACCCAGGGCGGCGATGTCCGCGGTGTCCACGGCATGGAGCAGGTTCCCTGCGGCGAAGACCCCTGGCCGACTGGTGCGCAGCGCGGTGTCGACGAGGGGGCCGCGGGTGGCTGGGTCCATGTCGAGTCCTGCAGTTCGGGCCACTTCGTGGTCGGGGATCCAGTCGCCGGTCAGGATCAGCGTGTCGCAGGCGACGGTCCTGCGTCTGCCGGTGGCCAGGTCCTCGATCTCGACGGCCTCCAGTCTGCGTTGTCCGATAATCCGGGTGACCCGGGTACGGGTGGCGACCGGTACCCGGAGCAGGAGTCTGCCGGGGAGGTGGAAGGCGGCATACGACTCCGGCGAGGCGTGTCCGGTGGTCATGAGTACCGTTCGGCATCCGGCCTTGCGCAGGGTCAGTACCGCGGACCAACTGACCGGTTCTGCGCCCACGACGACCGCACGGTTGCCGACGCTGCGGTGTTGGAGGTGCACGAGGTTTTGGAGGTGGCCTGTGGTGTAGATGCCTGAGGGACGGGTGCCGGGGATGAATCGGGCCGGCCGCGGGCGTTCGCGGGCGCCTGTGGCGAGCACGATCGCGCGTGGCTCCACGCGGAACAGTCCCTGTGGGCTGGTGACCTCCAGGGAGCGCGTGCCGCTCCAGCCGGTGACGGTGGCACGGGTGCGGATGGTTGCGCCCGCGGCCGTGGCTTCGGCGGCGAGGTGCTGTGCGTATGTGGGGCCGGTCATGACGCGGTGCAGGTCTCGCAGACCGTATCCGGTGTGGTCACTGTGGCGGGGGATGCCGCCTGCGGCCTGCTCCCGGTCCAAGACCAGGACATCGCCGCCCAACCGTCGGGCCAGGGTGGCGGCGGCGGTCAGTCCGGCCGGGCCGGCGCCGACGATGGCGACGGTGGGGGTCAGCACGTGGCGTGCGGCGGTCATCGCGGGCTCTCCCCGGAAGCGTGGGACGGATGGAAGGTGTGCGGTGGCCGGGCCCCGGGGGTGGCGTGGTGTGCGGACGTCAGTCGCTCCACCTCGGCGCCGCAGAAGAAGCCCTGGCAGCGGCCGTTCATGGCCCTGGTCCGGCGGCGCAGGCCGTCCAGTCCTGCTGGGGGCAGGGCCGAGCTCAGTGCGTCGAGGATCTCTCCGGCCGTCACCCGCTCGCAGTGGCAGACGATGTGGCCATATGCGCTGTCTTCGGCGATCCGCTGCGCATCCTGGTAGGGCCGCTCAAATGCCTCGCCGAGGTTGGGCATTCGTGGTGGCTCGGGCAGCGCAGGCTTGGGTTCCAGCTGCAGGCCGGCGCCCTGCAGGAGTTCCCGGGCGTGCTCGCCGACGGCCATGGCCGAGGTGAGCCCGGTGGACCGGATTCCCCCGACCAGGAGGTAGCGCTCGGGTGCGGCCAGGTCGATCAGATAGTCACCGTGATCGATGGCGGCCCGCAGACCGGCATAGCTTGCGGTCACCTCCTCCTCCAGCAGCTGGGGCATCAGTGTCCGTCCCTTGCCGAGCAGGAACTCGAACCCGGCTTCGGAGGTTCCGGTTTCGGTGCGGTCCTGAAGGTCCTCGGCGGTGGGGCCGAGCATGACGTTGCCGTAGATGGTCGGGGAGACCAGGACGCCCTTGCCGCGGGAGCTGGGCACGGGCAAGACGATCCTGTCCACCAGCGGGCGTGCGAGCTTGTCGAACACGAGCAGTTCGCCGCGGCGGGGAGTCACGGTGAAACGGTCGTGCCCGAACAGGGAGTCCACACGGTCGGCGCCGAGGCCTGCGGCGTTGACGACCCAGCGGGCCCGGATGTCCCCTCTGTGGGTGTGCAGGACGGTGCCGCCGTCGCCACCGCGTGTCACACCGGTGACAGCACGGCCGAGCATCAGCTCGGCGCCGCGCGCTGCGGCCTCGGTGGCGAACGCGAGGGTGGTGGTCCAGGGGCAGATGATGGATTCGTCGGGCACGGTCAGGCCGCCCAGTGCGCCTGGGCCGAGCGCGGGCACCTGCCGGTAGACCTCGTCCGCGTCGACGACTTCACAGCGGTCGTAGGAGTTCTTGGCAGCCTTGTCCCGCAGGCCGGCCAGGGCGTCGAGCTCTTCCTGGGTCCACGCCACGAGGAGGGCACCGGTGCGCTCGACGGGGATGCCGGTTTGGGCCGCGTAGTGCGACAGGAGTTCGTAGCCGCGCCGGACGAGGCGCGATTCGAGGGTGCCCGGCGGCGCGTCGAACCCCGTGTGCAGGATCGCCGTGTTGGCCTTGCTTGTCCCATCGCCGACGTCGTCGCGTGCATCGATCAGGGCAACCGAGATCTGGTGGGCCGACAGGTCGCGGGCGATGGCGCACCCGACGACTCCGGCCCCGATCACGGCGACGTCGAACGCGCCGCTGGCGGCTTCATGATCGGTCGGAAAGCCCGTCATACGGGATTCTCATCCTCCTGAGGTAGTGCCGCCTCCACCGCGGCCCGCCACCGTGCTCGGTGGTCCTGGGCGCGGTCGGCGGACCAGTGCGGCTCGTAGCTGATCTGCGCGGTCCAGTCGGACGCCGCCTGCTCCACTGCCAGGTCCGGGTCCAGGGCGAGCCTGGCCATCGCGGCAGCCCCGAGAGCGGTGGCGTGGGGTGAGGAGTAGACGTCGACGGGGATCTGCAAGAGGTCGGCGGTTGCCTGCATCAGCGTCCGGCTGCGGGTCAGGCCGCCGTCCACGCGCAGCCTCTCCAGCGGAGTGCCCAGGTCGCCGCTCACGCAGTCCGCGAGTTCGGCGACCTGTGCGGCGATGCCCTGGAGGACGGCGAGGACAAGGTGCTCCCGGCGGGTCGACAGGGTCACGCCGGTGAATGCCGCCTTCGCGTCGGGACGCCACCACGGGGCCCCGAGTCCTGCCAGTGCGGGGACGCTGAGTACCCCTGCCGCGTCGTCCGCCGCAACGCCGTCGAGGTCCGCGGCCGTCTCGATGAAGCCGAGGTCCGCCAGCCAGCGCACGGCCGAGGCTGCCGTGTACACCTGCCCGTCCAGGCAGTATGAGGTGTGTTCCCTGATCCGCCAGGCCACCGAGGTGGCGAGGCCGGAGCGGGAGCGTGGCGCCCATCGGCCGGTGTTGGCGAGCAGGAACGCGCCGGTGCCGAAGGTGCATTTGGCCGTTCCGGGGGTCAGGCAGCCCTCGGCGAGCAGGGCGGCCTGCTGGTCAACCACGAGCCCGGCGACGGGCAGACGTGGGCCGAACGCCGTGGTGGTGCCGACGGTGTCGTCGCATGCCACGATCTGCGGCATGCGTTCACCTTCGAGGCCGAACAGGTCGGCGAGCTGCGGGTCCCAGGACACCTCGTCGAGATCCGTCAGCAGGGACCGGCTGGCGGTGGCGGCGTCGGTGACGAAGGCGCCGGTGAGGTGGTGGATCAGCCAGGTGTCCGTGGTGGTGACCACGCCTTGGGTGGTGAGGTGTCGGCGCAGCCAGGCCATTTTCGGTGCGGAGAAGTATGGGTCGAGGACGAGGCCCGTGCGCTGTGCGATCAGCTCGGCATGGTCGGAGAGTTGGGCACACAGCGACTCGGCGCGGCGGTCCTGCCAGACAAGGGCAGCCGACAGCGGTCGGCCCGTCGCAGGGTCCCAGGCCAGGACGGTCTCGCCCTGGTTGGCCAGGGCCACGGCCTGCACGGGGCGTCCGGCCTCGGAGAGGGCGCGGGTGCCTGCTGTCAGGACGGAGTCGAGCAGTTTTCCGGGGTCCTGCTCGACTCCGCCGTCAGCCAGGTAGGTGGGCCGCAGCGGGATCTCCGCTACGGCCAGCACGCCGTCGGCCGGGTCGACGACCAGGGCCTTGGTTCCCGAGGTTCCCTGGTCGATGGCGAGGACCGTCATCGAGCGCTCGCTCGGGTTGTCTGCCAACGGGCCAAGCCGGCTCCGTCGGCGGACGGCGCGTCGGTCGAGACGGTCGTCGGCCGGTCGGTGATGCCGTTCACGTGCGTGTCTCCGGTTCTGAGTCGGTGTTCTTCGGTGCCGGTCAGTGTTCTTCGGCGCCGACGGTGTCCGTGGCGAGGTCGGCCGCGGCGCCGTGCGTCTCGGTGTCTGCGGTGGTGAGGGTGCGGATCGGTCCGCGGAACGTCCTGCGGGCCGAGAACAGCCACCAGGCGCCGACGGCGAGGAGAGTTCCGCCGGTTACCAGCGGTGCGTAGTTGACGCTCTCCCAGCTGAAGCCGTCGCGGAAGGGAACGGCTGCGGGGGTGAAGGGCAGGCAGAAGACGACCGCGCAGATGCCGACCCAGACGAAGGCGACCGGGTTCATCCAGCGGTACTTGCGGCCGAGGGTCCACGGGCCCGACTCGTACGCGTCGCCGATCCGCCAGCGCAGGAAGATGGGGATCGCGTAGGCGACGTACATCCCGATCACCGAGATGGAGGTGACGGCGAGGAACGCGACACTCGTACCGGTGCCGTTGCCCTTCAGCGCGGGCAGGGTGATCAGGACGGCCAGCACCGCGACCAGCACCACGGCCCGGGTGGGGGCGCTTTGGGCGTTGAGCTTCGACCAGTGGCGGTGGCCGGGTACGGCCCCGTCACGGGAGAAGGCGTAGGTCATCCGGGACGCGCTCGTGACACAGGCCATGCCGCAGAAGAACTGTCCGATCGTGGAGATAAGGATCACGAACTTGGTCAGTCCCAGGGAGAGCGCACTGGACAGCACGGCGATCGCGGTGCCGCCGCCGCCATCGACGGCCTTGGGGTCGGTGGCGGCGAAGGTGAGGGCCAGCAACAGGACCCAGCCGATCACTGCCGAGTAGAAGATGGAGCGCCACACCCCCTTCGGGGCAGCGGTGGCGGCGTTGTGGGTCTCTTCGGAGATGTGCGCGGACGCGTCGTAGCCGACGATGGTGTACATCGGCAGCAGCATTCCCAGCGGCAGGACGTAGTACCAGTACATTCCGTCGCCGAAGCCCGACATGTTCAGGCGGTGCAGGAAGACGAAGCCGAAGTCCTGATGGCGCGTCGGAGCGAGCACCAGGACGAGGACGATGACCGCGACGCCGATGATGTGCCACCACGCCGAGATCTGGTTGAGCAGGGCGACCAGATGGGACGAGGTGATGTTGATGATCGCGTGCAGCGCCAGGATCACGACGAACAGGCCGAAGGTGTGGTTCAAGGTGGCCTGCGCGTCGCTCGTGCCGAAGTCGACGGGGACCTGGACCCCGTACATGCCCAGCAGTGCGTTGCTGAAGGCGGCGGCCGCGTAGTCCACGGAGGCGACGACCGCGATGAGGCCGACGAGGTTGAACCAGCCGGTGAACCAGCCCCAGGCCGGGCCGCCCAGTTTCGAGGCCCAGTAGTAGATGCCGCCGGCGGTGGGATAGCTGGAGGCCAACTCGGCCATGCAGAAGCCGACGACCAGGATCAGGGCGCTGACCAGCGGCCAGCCGATGGAGATCATCAGCGGTCCGCCGTTGAGCCATGCCTGGCTGAAACTGGTGAACGGTCCGGCAAGGACCGAGATGATGGAGAAGGAGATGGCGAAGTTCTGGAATCCGCTCCAGCCGCGCTTCAGGTCCTGGCTGTAGCCCAGTTCGGACAGGCGTCTGGCGTCGGGGTCGAGCTGGTCGTGCTGTGCTGTCATGGCCATTCCTCTGGCTTGCGTCCTCCTCCGAGCCAGCGGGGACAGCTGGCTCGTGGGTATTGCAGCGCATGGTCCGTGCGGGTCCAGGTGTGCGGCTGCGGGCGTGTAAGGGGGTCCCGGCGTCATGGGTACAGGGATGCCCGGCGGGGTGTGATGAGGTTTGGGCGCCGCGTGGCGCGGCGGGGGTGTCGCCCGCCGGCCGGTACAGGGCACGGTGGTTGTCCGGGGACGCCGGGCCGGGCGGGGTGATGGGGTGCGGCCTGCTGTCTACTGCTTGGCGAACTGACCCAGTGCCTTGCCGACCGTGGCAGCCAGCCCTCGGCCGCTGAGGCCACCCGGGTCCATGTCGGGGTTGTAGATGGTGATCTCGAAGCCGATCGCGCGCGGCGAGCTCATCGCGACGCGCAGCACGGTGGCGAGATCCTCCCAGGAGAAGCCGTCGGGCTGGGGGGCGTCGACGGCCCACATGATGCTCTGGTCCAGCACATCGACGTCCACATGGATCCAGTAGCCGTCCGGGCCGTCGTCGCGGGTCAGGTGGGCCACGGCCTCTTCGGCCGCGGTCTCCGTGCCGAGGACGCGCACCGCGTGGCGGTCGAGGGCCAGCATGTCGGGTGGCAGCAGCTGGCTGCGGTTGTAGTTCTGCGTCGCGCCGTCGCGGTAGCCGAAGGCGACCACGTCCTCGTCGCGCACCAGCGGGCCGCGTCCTTCGATGTCGGCGACCACGGCCGGTCCCCGACCGGTCGCGAAGGCGAGGTCGCTGGCGGAGGCGGCGCCCAGGATGGGGTTGGCCTCGGGCTGGTAGAAGTCGGTGTGTCCGTCTATGTAGAGGAGTCCGTAGCGTCCGCGCCGCCGCAGTGCGAGCATCGCGCCCAGCACGATCGAGCAGTCACCCCCGATGACGACGGGGAACTCGTCCTGGTCGATGACGCCGCCGACCGCGTCGGCCAGCGAGACCGAGTAGTCGTTGATCTCCTGCGGGTTCATGATCCCGGTGTCCGCATCGCGCGGTTCGCGCCAGGTCGGTGACTCGACCCGGCCCGCTCTGCGGGCTCCCAGTCGCCCGGCCAGTCCGGCGTTGAGCAAGGCGTCGGGCATCGCCGCGACACCCAGGTGGGTGGGAATGTGCCCGAGGACGGAAGGCGCCTCGATAATCGCGAAGTTGCGCATGGTTCTGGTTCCTCCTGGATCTGGTGGTGCGGAGTACTGCCGGACAGATCGTCCGGGGTGGGGCAGCCGTCAGCCGGTTTCGGCCACGGAGAGGGCGGGCGGGGTGAGGACTTGCACGTCGGCGTCGCGCAGGGCTTGTGCCAGGACCGCGTCCGGCATGCGGTCCGAGATCAGGCCGTCGAGGTCACGCAGAGGGCACACGGCACGCGCGGACACCACGTCGAACTTGGTCGAGTCGGCGAGGACGAAGGCGCGCGCGGAGTGCTGGATCATGAGCCGGCGGACGTCGACCTCGTCGGAGTAGTAGTCGGTGAGCCCCGCCGTGGCGTCCAGGCCCCCCGAGCCGAGGAAGGCGATGTCCGCGTACAACTCGGAGAGCGCCGCCAGGGTGTGCGGGCCGGAACAGGCCATGTCTCCGCCGCGCATGCGGCCGCCCAGGCTTATCACGTCGAGTCCGGGCCGCTCGGCCAGTTCGGCGCAGACAAGGAGAGAGTTGGTGATCACCGTCCCGGTCCAGTCGGCGGGCAGGGCGCGCGCGGCCTCCAGTGCGGTGGTCCCGACGTCGATCATCACGATCCTGCCGGGCTCGACCAAGGAAGCGGCGACCGCGCCCATGGCGCGCTTCTCCTCCAGGTGCATCGTGCGCCTGCTGCCGAAGGCGGCCTCGCTGGCACGGGGCTTGTCGGCAGGTGTGGCACCACCGTGGACTCGTGCGAGCACCCCGTCCTTCTGAAGCCGGATCAGGTCACGCCGGATGGTCTCCACCGAGACACCGAACTGTGTGGCCAGATCCTCCGTACGCACACCAGCCGTGACAGCCGCTGCGATCGCCTTGCGGCGTTCTGAGGGAAGCATCTCTCTCCATCCCGCTCCATCCCACGTCACCCCACAGAGGCGAGGATTAGTGAACGAATCTGTGGAGCAGTGTGGGGTTCCCCCTTTGCGCTGCACAACCCCTGATTCAAGATTCTTTCCCTGGCACCTACTTCCGAGCCGCGCAGGCGATAACACGCAGGCGATAAAAGGTGCATGGATGAGCAAATTGCGCACCGGTGGTCGCCGCTCCGGACTACGCGCCCCAAGGCCTTGACGACGCATCCACAACAATCCATGCTTTGCCTCACTTCTCCACGGGGCAAGGAGCTGCGCACACCGTCGTACGCCGCCCGGCCTCCACTGGTCCCTCGCCTCCGGCACACGCGTTGAAGACTCCCCGCCCATGCGCGCAGGCGCGCAGACCTGCCAGTGCCGGTCGCGCCGACCGCATCCGTGGCACCCAGGCCCAAAGCAGCAAAGGGAGCGGACCACCATGACAGCCGAACCCGCCGGAACGACCTCTGCGGCGTCGCCCGCCAAGAGCGCCGCCCCGCCGCCGACCGGACTGCGTCGTGACATCGGGCGGCTGAGCCTGCTGTTTGCCGCCGTCGGCAGCATCATCGGATCGGGTTGGCTGCTGGCACCGATGACGGCGGCGCAGATCGCCGGTCCCGCATCCCTGGTCTCCTGGGCGATCGGCGCGGGCGCCATCTTGATCCTGGCCCTGGTCTTCGCCGAGCTGGGAGCGATGCTTCCGCTCGCCGGCGGAGTGGCGCGCTATCCGCACCTGGCCCACGGCAGCCTGGTCGGCTTCGCAGCCGGCTGGCTGGCCTGGCTCGGCTTCGTCACGACCGCGCCGATCGAGGTCCTCACCGCGCTGCAGTATTCGTCGAACTATGCGCCCTGGGTGGCCCACGTCTCCGTGTCGGACCACCACGAGACGGTGGTGCTCTCCGGCGCCGGCTATGTCGTGGCGGCGCTGCTGATGCTCGTTTTCGCGGTCGTCAACGTCACCGGGGTCCGGTGGCTCGCGCGCGCGAACACCGCCGTCGTCTGGTGGAAGATCGCCATCCCGGTGCTCGCGGCGGTCGTACTGATCGCTGCTGCGTTCCACCCGGGCAACCTGCACCAATTCGGCGGCTTCTCGCCGTCCGGCGTCAAGGGAATCCTGACCGCCGTCGCCTCCGGCGGCGTCATCTTCTCCTACACCGGCTTCGAGCAGGGCGTGGTCCTCGCCGGAGAATCCCGCAATCCGGGCCGCAACGTGCCGCGCGCCGTCATCGGCTCGGTGCTCCTCGCGGTCTGTGTCTATGTGCTGCTGGAACTGGCCTTCGTCGGAGCCGTGGACCCGCACAGCCTGGAACACGGATGGGGGGCCGTGGACATCGCCGGAAACTTCGGCCCCTTCGCCGCCATAGCCAGTGGCCTGGGCTTCGGGTGGCTCGCGACACTGCTCTACATCGACTCGACAGTCTCTCCGGGCGCCGAGGGCCTGCTGTACATCGGCACCAGCGCCCGGACCACCTATGCGATGAGCCGCAACGGATATCTGCCATACCGCTTCAGCAAGGTCAACAAGGGCGGCACTCCCGCCTTCAGCATCGGCAGCGCCTTCGTGATCGGGATGATCGCTTTCCTGCCCTTCCCCAGTTGGCAGTCCCTGGTCGGCTTCATCAGCTCCTCCCTGGTCCTGATGTATGCGCTGATGCCGCTGTGCTGGGCCGCGCTGCGGCGCCAACTCCCGGACCTGCCTCGTCCCTTCCGCCTGCCGCTGGGCCAACCGCTGGCGTTCCTCGCCTTCTACGTGGCCAACCTGGTCGTCTATTGGAGCGGCTGGCAGACGAACTGGAAGCTCTTCACCGCCCTGCTCATCGGCTTCGTCCTGCTCACCGTGGTGCGGGCAGGGCAGCGCGGGCCCAGGGGGCCGCTGGACCTGCGCGCCGGCTGGTGGCTCGCCCCGTACTTCGGCGGCCTGGCGCTGCTGTCGTGGCTTGGCACCTTCGGCGGCGGCCGCGGCGTCATCACCTTCGGTCCGGACGCTGTCGCCGTGCTGGTGCTGTCCGGCGCCGTCTGGTGGGTCGCGCTCCGAAGCAGGCTGGACGACGCCGGCGTCACCGTCGACGCCGGCGAAGGATGACGGCGCCTTCGTCGTCTTCAGGAGTCCCGCCACCGTAGATGCCCTCCCCCTACCCTCTGACCACACACATACCTTGCGGTGGCCACCCCGAAGGACCATCGCTTCCCCGTCGGCTAGAGCCGGCGGCCCCCACAAAGGAGATCTGATGGATCAGCACACCGCCCGCCTGACGGTCGAGCCGCTCGAGCAGCTGCGGCTGCGCCGCAGCACGAAATGGCGCACCTACACGCCGGATGTCCTCCCGCTGGGCATCGCCGAGATGGACTTCGCGCTGGCCGAACCCGTCCACGCGGCCCTGCACGAGGCCCTTGAACACTCTGACACCGGCTATGCCGCGCCGACGCCCGATCTCGGCTGCGCCGTGGCCGCCTTCGCCGAGCGGCGATGGAGGTGGAAGATCGACCCGGCGTCGGTGACCGCGGTCACCGACGTCAGCGTCGGCATCGCCCAACTGCTGCGCGTGCTGGCCGCGCCCGGCGACGCGGTGGTCATCAGTCCTCCGGTCTACCCGCCTTTCTACGACCTGGTGAAGGAGGTCGGAGCACACGTTTACGAGGTCCCGCTCGCCCACGACCCGGCCCAGGGCTGGCGACTGGATCTCCCTGCCCTGGAGGACGCCTTCGCCAAGCGCCCGGCCGCCTACGTGCTGTGCAACCCGCACAATCCGGTCGGCCGCGCGCACCAGCCCGGCGAACTGGCCGAACTGGTGGAACTGGCGGCCCGCCACGATGTGCCGATCATCAGCGACGAGATCCATGCTCCGCTCGTTCTGCCCGGTGCGGAGTTCACCCCGTTGCTCAGCGTGCCGGGTGCCGCTGGCGTGGCGGCGTCGGTGGTCTCGGCAAGCAAGGCCTGGAACCTGGCAGGGCTCAAGTGCGCCGCCATCGTCACAGGGTCGAAGCGCATGCAAGAGGCGGTGGAGCAGTTCCCCGCGGACGCCCGCTGGCGCATCGGCCACTTCGGCGTGCTGGCCACGGTGGCCGCGTTCACAAAGGGCGAGGTGTGGCTCGACCGGCTCCTGCTCACCCTGGCCGACAACCGGTCACTGCTCGCCGACCTTGTCGCGGCACAGTTGCCGGGCATCACCTGGACCCCGCCCGAAGCCACCTACCTGGCCTGGCTGGACTGCAGCGCACTCGGCATCGGCGACGGCGCTGCGGCCCAGGAGCGGTTCCTGAAGCACGGGCGGGTCGCGGTCGAAGCCGGCCCGAAGTTCGGCGCGGCGGGCAGTAGTCACGTACGCCTGAACTTTGGCACCGGCCCCCACGTCCTCACCGAAGCCGTCGCCGGGATGGCCAAGGCGCTCGCGGTCTGACCAAGCGGTCCCGGGGGCAAAGTGCTGGGTGTGACGTCCCAGGTGGGGTGGTCCAGCAGTGATGGCGCAACCGTCTGCAGAGCGTACAGATCGTAGCCGTAGGCGAAGAAAACAAGCATGCCCGGCAGCAGGACGGTGCGTGCCCGCCAGCGTCTGCGTGGCATCGACTCGTTGGCAGCCTCAGTGCGCGTTGGCGATGGTGTCATGTCGGCCTTCGGATTCGAGCTGAGTGGGTGGCGGCCGTGGAGGCGGGCCTGGAGGCGCCGGCCGGGTGGTAGCGGGTGTGGACGCTTGTGTCGACGACGTTGAAGGGCGTACCGCAGGACACCGGAAACGGCACGGTCGAGTGTGCTGACGGCATGGCGGCGGCGCTGCAACGTTCAAGGCGTGCCTTGGTCTGCCTACGCGGAAGGCGTGGCGTCCATCAGCCCCGCCCCGGTCCGTTCGCGGGCGCCGTCAAGTCGGTGCTCGACGGCGCCCAGAGGCCTCACGGGTGGCTGGAGATCATCATGTCCGCCAGGTCTTCGGGCCTGATGAAGGACGGAGGGGGCGGAGGACCCCAATGGAAGAGGCCGCGTGCACCTTCGAGTTCCTCTGGGGTCCACAGGGCGTCTTCAGGGATGCAGTCCATGTCGCTGTGGTACTCGGCAAAGTTTCCGGCCGGGTCCTTCAGGTACCAGAAGAAGTTGCTTCCGGCGTAGTGGCGCCCCAGCCCCCACACGTGACGGCCAGGGTCCGTCTCGAGCATGCCCATCGCGCCGCGGCCGATCTCGTCGACGTCGTCGACCTGCCAGCTGGTGTGATGCAGGAAGGGCACCGGAGCTCGCTGGACCAGCAGATTGTGGTGGTCGGTGGAGCACCGCAGAAACACGCCCACGTCCTTGACTATGTCACTGACCTTGAACTCCAATCCGTTGGTGAAGAACGCGCGCGTGGTCTCGAAGTCAGTTGTGCCCAGGACGAAGTGGCCCAGGCGACGCGGCCGGACCGGATCGGAGCGCAGCAGGCTGAGGGACCGCTGGGCGAGGCGGGACGTTCGACCGGGACCGTTGTACACCGGAGCCGGTACGGGCGGTTGCACCAGGCGGGATCGTATGACGACACGGACGCTGACCCCAGTGGCCGGCTCGACTGCGACGCACTCGGTGTCCTTCCCGGTGCCGGTCGTGGTGATCTGCACCGGGAAGTCCAGGTGCTGCAGTCGGCGCGTGATGCGTGCCAGGTCGTCTGTGTCGTCGGCGGCGAACGTGGCCTCGAGCAGCCGGCGCCGGGCGCTGTGCACCAGGCGCAGCTGGTCGCCGCCGTCGGTGGTCCCGAACACAGGGCCGGGTCCAGCATTTCCCGTGGTCCGGCTTCGGACGAGGCCGAAGTCCTCGTAGAAGACGGCGGCAGCGGCGACGTCGGGCACTCCGAGAGTCAGCTGCTCGATCCTGTGCAGTGGCACGGGTTCCTCCCCTGACGGGTGGGCGGGCGGACAGGGTGGGACCAGTCGGTGCTCATGCGTGACCGCGTGACGGGGTTGCCGTGACGGGCTCCCGATGCCGGCTCGCGCCAGAGGGCTGCGCGGCTGCGGTCTGGTCGAGGAAGTCGTCGGCGAGCGCCGTCAGACCGGACATGTCGCTGCCGCCGAAGACGTAGAAGTCCGGCCGGTTGATGACGACCTCGACGCCTCGGGTACGGAAGTAGTCCGCGTAGGTTCCGTCGACATCGACGATGTCGGTATCGACGATGTCGGTGGGGCTCGACGTGCCGGAGGCGGAGGGACGCACCGTGTAGAAGTGACAGCCGAGGCGTTCCAGAGCGGCGGTGCGCTGGGGGCCGAGTGCGGTGCGCGGATCGTCGGTGATGCTGACGACGGTGAAGCCGGTGGTGGGCAGCAGGCGGTCGAACAGGTCGGTCCGGCCTGCGACCTGGACGCGTCCTTGAAGCCCGAGTTCCCCGGCGGGTGCCACGAGGCTGCCGTCGGCCGCCCGGTGCAGGATTCCGTGGATCAGCTGCGGAAAGTCCGGCATGGGCGGGCGGAAGCCGGCGCGGAACATCTCGTCGCGCTTGCGGGCCTCTTCCCGGTCGATGATGCAGGGGATCTTGCCGCTCTCCAAGGAGATGACTGTCCAGTCCCGGACGTGGGGGTCGCGCTCGGCCTGGTAGGTGTCGAGGAGTGTCTCGTCCGCCGCACCGGAAAGGACCAGGTCGAGTTTCCAGGCGAGGTTGCGGGCATCCCGCATGCCCGAGCACATGCCCTGGCCCATGAAGGGCGGCATCGTGTGAGCGGCGTCCCCGGCCAGGAAGACGCGGCCGGAACGCCAGCGACGGGCGATCCTGGCCTCGAAGGTGTAGACGAGTTGCCGGACCGGTTCGACGTCGTCCTCGGTGACGTCGAACGGGGCGAGCAGCTCCCACCCCTTGTCCGGCTGGAGGAAGTCTTCCGGGTTCTCGTCCGGTCGCAGGTGCCACTCCCACCGCCGGTGGTCCTTGCCCAGCGGCAGCACGGTGGTCGGTCGGCGTGGGTCGCAGACCTGGCCGGAGTCGAAGGCCAGCGAGAACGGGCGTTTGATGCGGGCGTCGATGACCAGCCACTTCTCGTTGAAGCCGAGATCGTCGCGGTCGACGCCCAGCATGTGGCGGGTTCGGCTGTTGGCACCGTCGCAGGCGACGACGTATCGGCCGCGGAACCGGCGGTGCTCACCCGTGAGGACGGGGCGCGGTTCGCCCGGGACCATGCGGGTGCGTTCCGCGGTCAGTTCGACGTGGTCGTCGTGCTGGACCAGGTCCACGACCTCCCAGCTCGGCATGTGCTCGACGGTCTCGGATTCAAGGAGCCGGTCGAGCAGGCTGCGCTCCAGGATGGCGGAGTTCTGCATGTAGTCCGAGTGCCAGCCGGAGATGCCATCCTCACCCCAGGGGAACTCCAGCAGGGTCTCGCCCTCGGCGTTGATCCAGGTGTAGCTCTTGGTCGCATAGGCGTCTTCGACGGTTGGGCCTTCGGCACCGAGCTGCTGGAGCATCCGCATGATCTCGTGGTCGATGTGACCGACCCGGGGAAGGCCGTACAACTCCGGCTGACGGTCGAAGACGACGGCGTCGCGGCCGAGCATCGCCCAGGTCGCACCCAGGGTCAGTCCTACAGACCCTCCGCCGATGATCAGAAGGTCGTGGATCTTGTCGCCGTCCGCTTTGACGGAGTCGTCGTCTTGGGATCGCAGGTAGGTGGGCATCAGGCACCTCCGGTGAAGGTCTGCCGGAGGTCGCCCAGGCCAGCGATGTGGCTGTGCAGTGTCTGGCCCGACCGCAGGTAGACCGGCGGGGTCCTACCCGCGCCGACTCCGGCGGGCGTACCTGTGAAGATCAGGTCGCCGGGGTGGAGGGTCACGATGGACGAGAGGTACGCGACCAGCTCCCGGACCGAGAAGATCATCTGGCTGGTGCGTCCATTCTGCAGCACCACGCCGTCGACCTCACAGCTCAGCGCCAGATCCTCGGGATCGTCGAGTTCGTCCGCGGTGACCAGGAACGGGCCGGTCGGCGAGAAGCCGGGAAAGGACTTGGCAAGGCTGAACTGCGGAGCGGGGCCCGCGTGCTGGGAGGTGCGTTCGGAGAGGTCCTGGCCCACGGTGAGGCCGGCGACGTACGACCAACTGTCGTCGGCGGAGACGTTCTGGGCCTCTCGCCCGATCACGGCGACCAGCTCCACCTCCCAGTCGACGGTGTCGGTGGGCAGCTCCACGGTGCTCACCGGCCCGGTGAGTGACGACAGGTACTTGGTGAAGATCAGTGGCGCGGCCGGGCGCACGAAGCCGGATTCACGGGCGTGCTCGTCGTAGTTGAGTCCGACAGCGAACACCTGCCGGGGGGCCGGGACAGGCGGGCCCAGGTCCTCGGGCCGGAACGGGAGCACCTCGGCGGCTTCAAGGCCGACCGTCGCGACCCAGCGGGACAGCTCGTCCCAGCGCTCGAATGCCTGCTGCGGATCGGGGCCGAAACGCCCGCCGCTGAGTCGCTCGATGTCGACCAGACCGTCACCGTGTACGAGGGACAGCCGTCCGCCGAGATTCGCCAACCGCATGGGACGCCTTTCGGAAGTGGAACACAGGAAGAGCCGGCGGGCGCAACGTCGGCGTCACACTGGCGTGACGCGAGTCTCCGGCCTGACCACTACCCGGCACATCCGACAGCTGACGCTCGGCGCACACGCGGACACGGACTTCTGGAGTGGCCGCTCAGGCAGTCTCGGACGGGACATTTGCCCTATGCGAAATGGGTGGACATGCGAGACGCTGCGCACGTGTCCCTGGAGAACATGGGTTTGGCGGTACTCGTCGAGTTGGTGGAGAGCGCAGTCGACGGAATCGCGGTGCTCAGCCCGGACGGCGAGCACTTTCAGCACGTCAACCAGGCAGGTTGCCACATTCTGGGCCGAAGGCTCGAAGAGCTCCGGGCCCTGCCGGCCGCCGACTTCCCACTCCCCATAGTCGATGAGGAACCTGGTGTGATGACCGTCGTGGCTCTCGGGGATCGGGAGATCGAATACATGCCGGCGGAAGTGCGGACGCCTCAAAAGCCCATACGGATCATCCGGTTCCGCGACGTGACCGACGCTCGGCGTCAGGAGCGGCAGCTCAAGGCATTCAGCCGGACCTCTGCGAGCATCGCGTTTGCCGAGTCGCTCACTACAGGCCTCGACTCCCTGGCGCGGGACGTCCGGCATGCGTCTGGCATGGAGGCGTGCACCTTTCTGATCATGGATGATCAGGGCGAACTGCGTCAGGTGGGCACATGCGGCGACTACCCGGGTACACCTGACTACGTAGAGCGTCTCAAGGTCTGCCGGGAACTGGGAGCTCCGTTGCTGTCCGCAGAGGTCTTCGGGACAGGCAAGCCGCTCGTGGTCGAGGGATGGAGGGAGCTCACGCTGGCCGACGAGCGCTTCGCACCGCTGCACAAGATCAGCCTGCGGCAGAACTGGCACACCATTGCGGTGCTCCCGCTCATCGTGCGCGGCACGACCGTCGGGGTTTTCAACGGCTTCTACCTCAAGGGCAGTCAGCCCTCCGACTCCGACCTGGTGTTCCTGTCGGCCATCGCCGACCAGGCGGCCGTGGCCGTCGACAACGCGCGGATGCTGGTTCAGCTCGAGGCGAAGGCCGCCCTGGACGAACGGCACCGACTGGCCCGTGACCTGCACGACTCGGTGAGCCAGGCGCTGTTCTCCATGACGTTGCGCAGCCGTGCGGTGCAGATACTGGCCGAGCAGGCCACACCTCCGATGCCGGAGGTGACGGCCGGCCTCGCCGAGCTCCGCGACCTTGTTCAAGGCGCACTGGCGGAGATGCGGGCGCTGATCTTCCAGCTCCGCCCCGAAGCGCTGCATGAAGAGGGGCTGGTCTCCGCCGTCCGGCGCCATGCCGCGGCCGTCGAGACCCGGCACCATCTCCCCGTCGTGGTGGAGATTCCTCAGCACCCTCTGCCGTTGCTGCCGGAGCAGGAGACCGATCTGTTCCGGATGGTCAGCGAGGCGATGATCAACGCTGTGAAACACGCTCAGGCACAGCAGTTGGAGGTCCACATCCGGTGCGAGGGCATGGACGGGCGGGACCTGCTGATAGAGGTGCGCGACGACGGCCAGGGCTTCGATCCGGACACACCGCATCCGGGCCACCTGGGACTGGTCTCCATGTCCGAGCGCATCATCCGGCTGGGCGGCACGTTCACGGTGTTCTCCGCCCCCGGCGGGCCGACCACCGTACGCGCAGCGATTCCTGGAGTACTGCGTTCCCCGGACGACAGGGCGAAAGAAGGAACAACGCGATGAGCGGGCAAGCGGGATCCGAGCCGATCAGAGTACTCGTCGTGGATGATCACACGGTCGTGCGGCAGGGGATGAGAGCCTTTCTGTCCCTGCAGACCGATATGGAGGTGGTCGGGGAAGCAGGCGACGCACAGGCCGCACTCGACTTTCTCGCAGCAGCCTCGGTGCATGGCGTCATGCCGAACGTGGTGCTGATGGACTTGGTGATGCCCCGGCTCGACGGGGTGTCCGGCATCCAGGCGATCAAGAAACACTACCCCGGCGTCGAGGTGGTGGCCATGACCAGCTTCAGCGAGACCGAGCGGGTCCGTGCCGCGCTGGCCGCCGGGGCATCCGGGTATCTGCTCAAGGACGCCGAGGCCGACGAGGTGGCTACCGCGATCCGGGCAGCGACCGTCGGCGAGACCCATCTGGACACGGCTGTAGCACGCAAGATAACCCGCGCGCTGACCGGAGTGTCCGAAGGCCTGTCATCCCTGAGTCAGCGGGAACGAGAGGTGCTGGTACTGGTCGCTGACGGCTACAGCAACCGGGACATCGCCGACGCCCTGACCATCAGCGAGCGTACGGCCCGCACGCATGTCAGCAGCATCCTGCTGAAGATCGGCGTGACGTCCAGGACGCAGGCGGCTCTCTGGGCGATCCGCCAGGGAATGACGTCGGCTCCGTGAGCCGGCGGCCATGCCTTCAGGGGCATGGCCGCCGGCGCGCGGAGCCGACGTCCTGTCACACCGAGATCCGGCCTCTCAGCGGGCGATCATGCCCGCCGAGAGGTCCACATCGGCACCGGTCATCCCGGGCATTTGCAGCATGGCCACCACGGCGGCGGCGACCTCGTCCTCCTCGACCATCCGGCCCAGGGCGGAACGCGACACGAAGGCCTCTTCCGCGGCAGCGGCGTCGGTGCCCGTCCGCTCGGCCTCCAAGCGGAAGTTGCGTTCCATGCGCGGCCCGCGGACAGGCCCCGGTGAGAGGCTGTTCACGGACACTCCGTGCGGGCCGGCCTCGTAGGCCAGGGTTGCTGTCAGTCCGAGGACTGCCGTCTTCGAGGCGGCGTAGGGGGTCCGGCGGGCCAGGGGACGCTTGCCTGTCACCGAGGCAATGTTGATCACGTCTCCGCGTCCGGCGGCCATCATGGGCGGCAGGAACGCGCGGCAGACAAGGAAGACGCCCCGCACGTTGACGGCGAACACGTCGTCCCAGTCCTCGGGGTCGATGTCGACCAGCGGAGCCACCGGCCCGGCCACGCCGGCGTTGTTGACGAGTGTGCAGATCACTTCGCCGTCGAGTTCCGCGCGCAGCCGTTCCACGGAGGCCGGATCGGAGGTGTCGCAGAGCGCCGTACGGGCGAAGCCTCCGCGCCCGCCGATCTCCTTCGCCACCTGGTCCAGCTTGTCCTGGGTGCGGCCCGTGAGGATCACTCGCGCCCCGGCGCCGGCCAGGGCGAGCGAGATAGCGCGCCCCAGGCCGTTGCCGGCTCCCGTCACCAAGGCCGTACGGCCGTCGAGCACGCTCATGCCGACGCGGCCCGGTAGACGTCCGGGGCCCACGGCAGGTCGGCACCCGCGTACTTCGCCGCCCGGACGTCGCCGGAGCGGGCGTGGCCCTCGAAGGACTCCACACGCGCTGCCCGTCCGCACAGTTCGCCGAGCTCGGCGCTGGAGTCGGTGTTCACGACCTCCTGGTAGGTGACCGTCTTGAGGTACTTGCCGACCCACAGGCCGCCCGTGTACCGGGCCGCGCCCCGGGTGGGCAGGGTGTGATTGGTGCCGATGACCTTGTCGCCGTACGAGACGCAGGTGCCCTCGCCCAAGAAGAGCGCCCCGTACTGACTCATCCGATCCAGCGCCTCCCGAGGCTGCCGAGTGAGGATCTGTACGTGCTCGCTGGCGAAACCGTCGGCGACGGCGTACGCCTCGTCGAGGTGGGCGACCACGATAACCTGTCCGTGGTCCCGCCAGGCGGGGCCCGCGTAGTCCTGGGTGGACATCGTGGGCAACAGGGTGCCGATGTGCTCCAGTGCCTGCCGGGCGACCTGCTCGGACGTGGTGATGAGCACGGCGGGCGAGTCCGGTCCGTGTTCCGCCTGGGAGAGCAGGTCGACCGCGACCACGAAGGGGTCGGCGTACTCGTCGGCGACCACGAGGACCTCGGTGGGGCCGGCGAACAGGTCGATGCCCACCTCGCCGAAGAGCTGGCGCTTGGCCTCGGCGACGTAGGCGTTGCCCGGGCCGGCCAGCAGGTCGACACGCCCGATGGTCTCGGTGCCGACCGCCATGGCGGCCACCGCCTGCACGCCGCCGAGGAGGTAGATCTCGTCGGCGCCCGCCAGGGACATGGCGGCGACGGTGGCGGCCGGGATTTCACCCTTGATGGGCGGGGTACAGGCCACCGTGCGTTCCACTCCGGCGACCTTCGCGGTCACGATGGTCATGTGGGCGGAGGCCACCAGCGGATACCGGCCACCGGGCACGTAGGCGCCGGCCGCGCTGACGGGGATGTTGCGCTGGCCGAGGAAGACCCCCGGCAGGGTCTCCACTTCGAAGTCGCCGATCGAGTCGCGCTGTGCCTTGGCGAACTCGCGCACGTTGCGCTGGACGGTGCGGATGTCGTCCAGCGTTGTCTCGGGCACGCCCGCCGCGATGCGGCGTATCTCGTCCTCGGTGAGCCGGAAGGAGGCGGGCGACCAGTTGTCGAACTTCTCCGAGTAAGCGCGCACCGCCTCGTCTCCCCGGGTGCGGATGTCGCTGATGACGCCCGCGACGGTCTCTCTGACCCGGTCGTCGGTGACGCGGGCAGCTCTGGGCGTGGTCGCGCCCTTGATGATCTGGGGCATGGGAACTCCTTGTCGGTGTGCGGGTGGTGTGTGCGTCGGGTGCGGGGGTGAGGAATTGGGGGCGGCGGTCAGGGCCAGCCGGCGCCGGGCGGCGCCGTGAGGGTGTGGATCAGCCCGGTGCTCACGCCGCGTGCGAGGTCGGCCATGGTGGTGTCGGCCGAGCAGAGGAAGAGCGTGCGCCGGTCGTGGCCGCCGAGCGTGCACGCCACGGCGAGTCGGCCGTCCGCGGACACGACGTCGGTCGTGGTCCCGTCGGCGCCGATGCGTCGGAACTCGCCTCGGCGCAGCAGGGCCACCCACAGGGCGCCGGTCTCGTCGAGGCAGAGGCCGTCGGGCATGTCGGGCAGCTCGGCGACGGTGCACCGTTCCACGAGATCGCCGTCGGGAGTGACGCGGAAGCGGGAGACCCGGTGGGCAGCCGTCTCGGCCACCCAGTACACGCGGCCGTTCGGGGAGACGGCCGCCCCGTTGGGAAAGACCACGTCACGGGTCACGACCCTGGTCCTGAATGCGCGCGTACGGGGATCCTCGGCCGCGAGGATCACCTGACCGGGGCGGGGATCTTCACCGGCCATGAGGTTGAAGCCGGTGTCGCCGACGAACGCCCGTCCGGTGCCGTCGACGACCATGTCGTTGAGGAGGCCGCGGGTCAGACCACTGAGGTCCGCGACCAGGGTCAAGGCCTCCCCGTCCCACGTCCACAGGCACCGGTCGAGGGCGCTGGCTATCAGCAGTCGGCCGTCGGGCAGGAAGCCCAGGCCGGCAGGACGGCCGGATACGCCGACGACCGTGTCCACGGAGCCGTCCGGGGTTATGCGTTTGACGGCATAGTCGTGCACGTCGGAGAACCACAGTGCGCCGTCCCTCCACCGGGGCGACTCCGGGTAGATGATCCGTTCGCCGAGCCGGAGCGGCGCCGGGGCGAAGCCCGGCCGGGTGCCGCTCACGCCGGGTCCGCCCGGATCTCGCCCCGCGGAACCGCCGGCACGCGGCTGCGGGCCCCGGCGACGCTGCGGGCTGCCTCCAGGACCTGGTCGGGTCCACATCCCTTGTCGACGAAGGCTGCGGCTCCTGCCTCCAGGGCCAGAGCGCCGATCCGCTCCCTGGGAGTCAGCGCCAGCACCGCCACTTCGTACCGGCATAGAGCCGTGACCACGTTCAATCCTCTCGATACGTCATCGGCGGTGGACCACAGATCCACGATGCCGATGTCTGGTGCATGACGGGTGGCCTGTTCCACGGCCTCGGCAGGATCGGCGACCGCCGCGACCAGCCGGAATCCGGCCGCTGCGGACAACAGGTCCCTCATCGCCTCACGGACGCGGACGTCATCGACGACGAGCAGCGCGGTCACACTGCCGTCGGAGATCCGGCTGGTCCTCACGGTTGCCCCTTGGACGCTTCAACTCAGCACCTCCGATAGGAGGTCGCTCCAGTCAAGTGGGGGGCAGGCCCGGGCAGATCGTCCTACTGACGGCACATGGCCCGGCTGTTGCGGACACTGCCGACCGGACATTTGTCGTGCGAGCGGCTGGATCAGATGGTCCCCGCACGGCGGCCGTCTGCGCGGCGGCGATCAGGACGCGTCCACCGGCTCCGCGGCACCCGGAGCACCAAGGAGACCGGTCATTTCGGTCACGCATGGATTCATGCGGCCGAGGAGGAGGGGATGGCGCAGGAAGCCTATGCTCTGGATAGACACAGCAGGGAGGCTTCCTACACATGCTCTGCGTGAACGGCGGAAACCCGCCGCGATGCGGCCGGCTCCCATGACATCTCAGCTCTCACCGTCCGAGTCCACGGCGCCGACGTCCCGGTCTGCTCCAGAGGCCACCCTTGTGCTCGACGCCGGCAGCAGGGTCGTCGCCTGGAGTCCGCAGGCGGAGGAACTGCTTGGCCATCGGGCCTGTGACATCCTGAACCGTCCGTTCGAGGAGTTGCTGGCCGGCTCTGCGGCAGGAATCAGTGGCGGATTGCAGCGCGCTACGGGAACAGCCTTCGGACCCTGTCCGGTGGCGCTGTGCCATCGTGACGCCAGCGTCCTGACCGGGCAGTTGTCGGCAACCGTCTTGCTGGGCGCGGACGAGGGACGTCAGTGGCTGGTCCGCCTCACCGTGGATCGCGGACGGGGCGATCCCGACTACCACGCCGCTCTGTTCGACGCACTTCTGCACCGGGCGCCGGTCGCTCTCGCCGTCTATGACGCGGATCTGCGCTGTGTACTGCAGAACAGCGAACTGCAACGCGTCTCAGGCCTGGCCGATGAGCAGCGTCTGGGCCGCACCACCAGTGAGACGCTTTCCGGCATCGAAGGCGAGGCCGTGGAACGGCGGCAGCGCGAAGTGCTGGAATCCGGGCTGCCACGCACAGATGAGGTACGGGGCATGACCCCGGCCGACCCCTCCCACGAGCATGTCTGGGCCGACTCCATGTTCCCCCTGCGCAACCACCACGGTGAGGTCTTCGCGGTGGCGCAAGCGATTCTCGACATCACGGAACGCGTTCACGCTCGTGAGCGGCTGGGGCTCGTGACGGAGGTGGGAAGTCGTCTCGGCAACACCCTGGACCTTCGTCAGACGACGTTGGACCTGGCCTGTGCCACGGTTCCTCTCTTCGCCGACATCACCTGCGTTCACCTCCTGGAGGAGGTGTTCGACGGCGGGACCCCGGCTCCCGGGCGTGTGAGCCCGCATTCCGTCCTGCGCTGTGCCGCCGTACGACCGGAGCTGCCCCGCCCGCGCCCAGGCGTCGCCGCGGTGTGCGGGTGCGGTTTCGGCCCGGTGCAGCAACGGGCGCTCAGCACCGGCGCAACCATGACGAGTGTCGGTGAGCGGGGGGCGGCCGATGAGCCGGGCGGCCACTCACACCTGTACGTACCGATCGTCACGCGAGGAATCACGCTCGGAGTGGTCACCTTTGCCCGCGGCACGACGCGGGAGCAGTTCGAGAAGGACGATTTCCTGCTGGCAGAGGAGATTGTCGCTCGCGCCGCCGTGAGCATCGACAACGCCCGCCGCTACAGCCGCGAGCGCGCCACTGCCCTCGCCTTGCAGCGCAGCCTGCTGGGGCACCCCGAGGCGGGCTCTTCCGCCGTAGACGTGGCCGCCAGCTACCGGCCGGCGGCCTGCGAACTCGGTCTGGGGGGCGACTGGTACGACGTGATCCCGCTCTCCGGAGCACGCGTGGCGCTGGTCACCGGGGACGTGGTGGGACACGATCTGCCCGCCGCGGCCATGATGGGACGGCTGCGTACCGCGGTACGGACGCTGGCGGAACTCGATCTGGAGCCCCCGGAGCTGCTCGCCCATCTCGATGACGCGGTGCGACGTATGGACGACGAGCAGAGCATGTCCCTCGACAGCGAACGGGCCTACTCGCAGGACGCGCCGACGGCCGCAGCGCAAGCGGAGGGCGCGGCGGGGTCCACCTGCCTGTACGCGGTCTACGATCCGGTCTCGCGCCGGTGTACCTTCGCCAGCGCCGGACACATGCCGCCCCTGGTCCTCTCGCCGTCCGGTACGGCGGAGTTCGCGGATCCGCCGGTCGGCCCGCCGCTGGGGCTGGGAGGCCCGCCCTTCGAGTCCGCCGAGGTGACGCTCCCGGAGGGGACCCTCCTGGTGCTGTACACCAACGGCCTGGTCCAGCAGGGCTCCGGCCGTGATCTGTCATCCGGGCTCCGGCAACTACGTCTCCTCGTCAGCCGCCCTCAGCGAGAGCGCACGCTGCAGGAGATGTGCCGGGAGACGGTTGACGCACTGGTCCCCCCCTCCCCCGTGGACGACGCCGTGCTGCTGCTCGCCCGCACCCGTGCACTGAATCCCGACGCATACGCCACGTGGGACATCAGCGAGGATCCTCAGCAGGTCTCACACATGCGTGCCATGGTCGCCGAGCAGCTGGAGCGGTGGGATCTGGACGCTTTGCAGTTTTCGACGGAGCTGGTGGTCAGCGAACTGGTCACCAACGTCCTGCGGTACGGGGCACAACCGGCGCGGCTGCGCCTCATCAAGGACCGGACCCTGATCTGCGAGGTATCCGACAGCAGCAGTACCTCTCCGCATCTGCGCCGTGCCCGGACGACGGACGAGGGGGGCCGTGGGCTGTTCCTGGTCGCCCAGCTGACCCAGGCCTGGGGGACCCGGTACTCGGGCGGCGGCAAGACCATCTGGGCTGAGCAGACCCTGGTCGCGAAGGAAGGCTGATTCGCGTTGCTGTGATTGAGCCGGGGCATGGACGGCAGGCGGGCGAACACCGGACCTGTTCGGCTCACCGGTGTTCGCCCGCTCCCTCGCCCAACAGGCGTGTTCCCCGCCCGTTCGCCTTCCTGCAGGGGGCCGCTGCGGGCGCCCCTTGTGCGGGAGCGGCCTCAGCGGAGTCATGCCTCCTGTGATGCTTTCCGGCGCCGCATGAACCGGGTGATCGCCGAGGTACGGCCCGTGGCGCCCCGCCGCACGGCCATCCCGACGGCGAGGAGCAGCGCCAGCCCGTTGAAGAGGTCCGGAATCCACACCGGGGCTCCGGCCAATTGCAGTCCCTTGACGCCTGTCGCCAGGACGTACACGGCGATGACCGTGCCCCACACGTTGTAGCGTCCGCCACGGAACTGGGTCGATCCCAGGAACGCTGCGGCGAACGCGGGCAGCAGATAGCCAGGGCCGATGCTCGGGTCCCCCGTGGCCAGACGGGAGGAGACCAGAGTGCCTGCGGCGGAGGCGACTACCCCGCAGGCGATCAGCGACAGCACGATCGTGGTGGAGGTCCGCACACCGGCCAGGCGCGCGGCCTCGATGTTCCCGCCGGTGGCGTAGACCCGTCGGCCCGCAGGGGTGCGTTCGAGGACGTACCAGACGGCCAGCGCCACGATCACCAGGAAGTAGACGGGGTAGGTGATGCCGAACAGTTGCCCCGTGGCGAGTTCCTGGTACGCGGCACCGAGATCGAGGATCTGCTGGCCGTCGGAGATCCAGGTCGTGATCGCCAGCAGCACTGAGGACATGCCCAGGGTCGCGATGAAGGAGTCTATCCGCGCGCGCACGATCAGCAGTCCTGTCGCCAGGCCGATGACGGCGCCCGCGACCAGTGTGAGCGTGACCGAGGCGGGAATGGGCAGGTGCCGGGACAGCAGCGACGCCGACAGGATCGAACCGACGGCGACCTGGGACCCGATCGCCAGGTTGAAGACACCCGCGGACAGCGGGATGACAAGGCTGACCGCGGTCAGTGCCGTGATGGCCTGGTCGTCCAGCATGGCTTTCCAGGTGTCCCAGTCGAGGAACGTGTCCGGCACCCACATCGAGAACAGCAGGAACAGCGCGGCGAAGATGTAGACGGCGCTGATGCTGCGGAAGGACAGTGCCTCGCGCAGTCGGTGGCGCGGGCGGGCGCGTTGGGGTGACGGGCGCTCGGTGAGCGTCTCGGTGTCATCAATCACGGTCATGTGGCTCATCTCAATCAAGTGGGTCGCTGGGTGCGGACGTCGCGGGCAGCCCGATGCTTTCGCTGATCAGGCGGACCTCGCTGAGCTCGTGCCGGCCTAGTTCGGCGCTCACCTTGCCCTCACGCAGGATGAGGACCCGGTCGCAGAGATCGAGGATTTCCCCTGTGTCCGTGGAGGAGACGAGGACACTTGTGCCTGCCGCCCGGGCTTCGGCGATCAGCTCGTGGATCGCTGCCTTGGCGGCGACGTCGACGCCCTGGGTGGGCTCGTCCAACAGCAGCACCGCAGGGGCCATGCGCAGCCATTTGGCCATCACGACTTTCTGCTGGTTGCCACCGGAGAACAGGCCCAGCGGCCGGTCCGGCTGCGGTGGGCGCAGCGCGACGCGATCCGTCCAGGCCCTGGTCTCTCCCCGTTCCGCGGCCCGGTTCAGGCGCCCGAGCCCGCTGCGCAGCGGGCGCAGCCAGGGAAGGGTCAGGTTCTCCGTCGCCGTCATGGTCATGACGGCGCCCTGACGCAACCGGTCGGCGGGCACGTAGGCCAGTCCGTGCCGGATGCTGCGAGCGGGGTCGCCGGCCTTCAGGGCACGTTCAGCCACGGTCACCGAACCGGCGTGCCGGTCGATGGCGCCGAACAGCGCACCCGCCACATGCTCGCGCCCTGAGCCGAGCAGCCCACAGACTCCGACGATCTCGCCTTCGTGGAGGTCGAGATCCACTCCGCGCAGGACGTCGGTGACCAGGCCACGTGCCTGCAGGGTGAGACGGCCCCGCTCGTCGGCGTGTTCCATCCGGAATTCGGCCAACTCGCTTCCCGCGATCAGGGCCACCAGCCGGTCGTGGTCGACTTCGTCCGCCGGTACGTCGGCCACAAGCTTGCCGTCCCGGAGTGCGACGACTCGGTCGGACAGCCCGAGCACCTCGTCCAGGTGATGGGAAATGAAGACAACTCCCGCGCCTTCGGCGGCCACCCTGCGCACGGCGTCGAAGAGCAGATCGGCCTCGGCCGCGCCGAGTGCCGCCGTTGGCTCGTCAAGCACCAGGACGTTGCCCGTCGGTGACCAGTCGCTCATCGCACGGGCGATGGCCACGATGGTCCGCTCGGCCGCCGCGATCGCAGCGATCGGCTCGGTGACGTCGAAGTCGCCGCCGAACCGCCGGATCATCTTCTCCGCGGCCTGACGCTCCTCGCGTGCCTTGGCCGGCCGGAAGCCCCTCCGCCCGAGCGGCCGGGCTATGTCCAAGTTCTCTATCGTCGACAGACCGGGCACCAGGCCGAGGTCTTGGTGGATGAACCGTATGTCCTGGTGCTCGATCTCGGCCCCCGGGTCGGGCGTATGGATGCCCGCCAATACCTTGACCAGCGTGGACTTTCCCGAGCCGTTCTGTCCGACGACCGACACGACCTCACCGGGATTCACCTCGAAGCCGACGCTGTCCAGGGCTTTGGTCCCGGCGAAGGACTTCGACAGTCCTTGAACGCGCAGCAGCGGTCGCACACCGTCGGGACGGTCCTTGTTCGCCCCCGAGTCGGTGGTTGCCGGTCCATCCGGCAGGGTGCGGGAGCCCTGCGAAGCGGAGTTGCCCATCAGTGTGCCCTTCTCGCCTTGGCCCACAGCTTGGAGAAGCGCTGCACGAAGTCCGGGTAGGCCGAGAAGCCCTTGCTCACGTCGGCGGGAAGGTCTTCCTTGGTGATCAGCTGCAGGGGTACCTCGCCGGCCTTCTGTGCGTCGGTGAGGGGCTGGTCGGTGGCCAGGCGCACGGCCGCGTCGAGTTGGGTGAAGGCGAGAACGCCCGCGTCCAGGCCGACCGCGGCATCGATGCCGCCGTTCTTCATGTCCTGCAGGTTGGCCGGCACGGGTGCGGAGCCGGCGATCTTCACGTCGGTGATGCCTGCGCTGCGCAGCGCAGGGGCCAGGCCGGTGGCGGTCTCCAGGCTGCTGAAGAGGGCGATGTCAGTGTCCGGATGGGCCTGGAGATCGCTCACCACGCGGCTGGGCGCGGTGGTGCCGATCGCGGACAGGGGGATGTCGGCGTAGCGGACCGTGCATCCCGGGCAGTTCTTCTTGAGCTCCTTCGTGAACGCCTCCGTCGAGACCTTTGTGAAGTCGAGTTCCGGGTTGCCGTACCAGACGATGTTCGTGTCGCCGCCTCCGGTGACGATGGCCCAGTCGGCGAGGATCGTGCCCTGCCGCTCGTAGTTGAGCGGCCCGTTGATCGGTGCGTCGATGCCCTGCTTGGGGCCTCCCATCACGCCAGCGCCGACGACGGGGATGTCCGCCTGCTTGATCTTCTTGATGCTCGTGCCGACCGAGCCGAGGTTGACGGCGGGCAGCAGCAGTGCGACCGGGTCGTCGGCGGTGATCGAGGAGAGTGCGCTCTGCACGGCGTCGGCCGAGCTGCCGCTCTTGACGGTGTCGACCGGCGCTATGCCCATGGTGCTCGTGCCCATGCCGTAGAGCTGGTCCAGCAGCGCGCAGAAGGGGGAAGCGCACTGCATGAAGGAGATACGCTGACCGGGCTTCAGTCCTCGGGCCAGCGGCTGATCAACGGGGAAGGCCGTGGGCTTGGAGTAGGTGTCGACGACCTTCTTCGCCGCAGCCAGGTCGGCGTCGCCCTTCGGCCTCTGGGAGCCGCTGGCGCCGTCGCCGTCTGCGGCGGCACAGCTCGTCACTGTCAGACAGACCGCGACGGCCATGGCCGCCAGAGCGCGAGTCTTCCAGGGGCGCGGCAACACTCTTGACGCTCGGGACGCACGAGCATCGCTGGAGATGGACATGATTGCCTCTTCTCGCCGGTGACTGCGGTCCGCGGCGGGAGCAGCCGCCGATGCTCCGAGCGATGCCCGGAGCCGCCGACCGCGTCGTCGTCCCTGCCGACGGGGTGTATCGGTCAGCTTGGGCGCACCGGCACGTCCTGACATCGTCCACTCGACGCGCCTGAAATGGCTGTTTCGGTGGCAGACCGTGGGATCCCCGGCAGGGTGCACTACGACATTGGTCGCACCAGACCTGGCGATCTTGCGTGCCGCCGCGATGCCGGACAGCACCGTACAGACGTCCTGATCTTCAGCGAAGTAGTCGGGGTCGAGCAGGGGCGGGGCGTACGCCTCATCGGCGAGGCCCTTCTTGAGGAAGCCGGTGTCATCGACGATCAGGACTGCCTCGCGGTCTCCGAGGTGTTCCACGACGTAGTCGCGCACGTCGTTCAGGACCTCGTCGGCATCCCACTCGATCCGGTTCAGCAGCCGGTGGATGCGATCGGGACCCGTGTGCCCGGCTTCTTCCGCGAGTGTCCAGCCGTCACGGCAAGCACCGTTGCAGTACCAAGTTCGGCTGCATTGCGGCGCACCGCGTCTGTCGCATCGACGGTTTCAACTCCCTCATCACCGACCGTGCTCCCAACACCGAACTGCACACCGCCCTCGCTCATGCCGGAGCGAGCCTCCTCGTCACCTGAACGCATGACACCTCAACAAGCCAGGAACGGGTCGCGCGCTCGTGCCCATGGGAGGTTCGCGGAGCGGGATCGCCCGGCGTCTCCCCGCCGCCTCGGCGGGAGACGCCAGCCACGTGCGCCGTCGGACGTGAGGACGGTGCGTAGGGTCGGGCGCGTCGCTGTACGGCAGGCTGAGGACGGCTCTGGTCCGGCCGCACGGGCTCGGGCGAGACCCTCGAACGCGACGCCCGACCGTGCACCGAATGCCCTCTTCCTCCTCAGGACCGGGATACTCGAGGTGACCGGTCAGGAGGGGTGGCCCGTTGAATCCGCCAACCGGGCGACGAGGGCGTTCAGGCCCTTGCTGAGGCCGTCGAACTCCTCATCGGACAGGCTGTCGAGGAACAACTCGCGTACGAGACCGGCGTGTCCGGGTGCGGCAGCGCGGACCCTTTCCATTCCCTCTTCCGTGAGCGAGGCCACGACCCCTCGGTCGTCGCCGGCACAGGAACGGCGGCGCACGAGTCCGGCTTTCTCCAACTGTGTGACCTGATAGGTCAGGCCACTCTTCGAGGTGAGAGCGACATCCGCCAGCGCGGTCATGCGCAGTTCGCCGTCGGGCGCGTCGGCGAGGCGGCTGAGGACCTCGTACTGCTGGTGGGAGAGTTTCGCGTCATCCTTGAGCTGTTGCTCGACCTGGCGCTCGATCAGCGTGTTCACCAGCAAGAAGTTTCTCCACGCGGTCAGCTCGCGCTCGTCCAGCCATTTCGTGTCGGTCATCGGCATCCCTTCCGTTCTCGCTACCCCGAGCCTCCCGTGGTTCCAATTTTAACCACTTGTTTGCGTGTGTGCGGTTTCCAGGTTCCGCCTGCGACGAAGCGGGCTCGGTCGCAGCGAACGCACTGGCGGGCATGCGGTGATGCGAATGGAGCCGACTTTGGCGGTCAGACTCGCTTCATGGCTGTGTGCCACATCGGGCAACCGTCCCAGTGGGGCGCGGTGCGATGGCTTTCGGGCGGGCTCGGTGCCGAGGCGTAGTGCTTGGACGTGGCGGGGAGACGCTGCAGGTGGGCGGGTGCACCGCGCAGGTCACCACGTGCAAGGCACGACCGAGCGCGAGCGCCGCGCCCTGCTGCGGCGTCGACCAACAGCCACTTGCTGGCGATGCCTGTCGGTAACGGCCCGTGCGGAGCACGAGCGCTCTCATGACACCGCCCCGAGGCGAGTTGACACCCTTACATCCCACCGCCGGCGTCCCGTCGGCTGCTTGACCGACTCAGCTGCCGGTGCGCATATGTGCCGCCAGGCTTCTGTGCGCACAGGGCGAGGGGTCACCGCCACTGCCCTGTCCGCGGAGCAGCTGCCTCCTGGTGCGCACATGCCCGTGCCGCCCGGCCGGTGGCGGTCGGGCGGCACGTGGTGGGGTGATCGGTGGTCAGTTGAGGGTCTCGAGCGCTGCGTTGGCGAAGTCGGCGTCGAGTTCGCCGGTGGGGGCGCCGGAGACACCGATGCCGCCGACGATCTTGCCGTCAACCTTGATGGGGACACCGCCGGGCAGAATGCTGAAGCCGGGAATGTAGGTGAAGCCGGGCGAGGTCTTGGCGAAGTTCTGAATGTCGGCGGTCGGAGTCTGGAAGCCGGCCGCGGCGTAGGCCTTCTCGAAGCTGACCTGGACGGTGGCGCCGGTCGCGGTGTCCGCACGCTGCTGGTTGATGACCACGCCGTCACGGTCCACGACGGTCACGGAGACCGGGTAGCCCTTCTCGAGGCCCTTCTGCATCGCGATGTCGGAGACCTTCTTGGCCACCGACAGCGGCAGGTAGGAGGCGGTGCCGAGCTTGGTGCTGGTGGTGGACTGGGAAGCAACCGCGTTCGGCGTGGCGGACGCGCTGGGCAGGGTGGTCAGCACAGCGGCGACGGCACCTGCGGTGGCAATAGCGGCGGCAACGGTGAAGCTCATACGGGGCATGACGTTCTCCCGAGTCGAGGTTGTTTGAATTGGAACTTCCTGACGGGGCAGAACACTAGCCAGGAAGTTCAAACTCAAACAACCTTGGCGGATGTGACCTGCATCACCGGTATCTCGTCGCGCCTCACGCACCTCGGCACACAGCATCGATCGCCGCAGCGGCAGCGGTGCGACCCCTCTACCAGGCCCTCGACACCCTGCTGACCTGCCGCGGTGCTGGACCGGCACCCTGCGCCAAGTGCGGCCGCCCTCGGGCCGGCACCAGCGCCAGCACTACTGGTGTCCTGAGTCAGGAATTCGTTTCAGATAGCCGGCGAGGCGTTCGAGGATCTCGTCGGCGGTCTTCGTCCAGACGCATGGCCTGGGATTGGTGTTCCAGTCGGCGGTCCAGGTCCGCATGTCCTTCTCCAGGACCTGAACACCCTTGTGGACGCCTCGCTTTGTCTGCTCTTGTTCATGAGCTCTGCGAACCAGCGTTCCACCAGGTTGAGCCAAGACGATCCGGCGGGTGTGAAGTGCAGGTGGAAGCGCGGGTGGGCGATCAGCCAGGTCTTGATGGCCTGAGTCTTGTGGGTGGCGTAGTTGTCGAGGACCAGGTGCACGTCGAGACCCGGCGGGATCTCCCGGTCCGGTTTGGCCAGGAACTTCTTGAACTCCTCGGTCCGGCGCCGTGGCCGCACAGGCACCCCCGGCTTCGGCCCGGCCGACCTGCGCGCCGCCTACACGTTGCCCGACGACGGCGGGGAGGGCCTGACCGTCGCCGTGGTCGTCGCTCGCTGGACCGCTTCGTGGCAGCCGTCGAGGCGAGCGTCCACGGCGGACCCGCACCCTCCGCCGTCGCGCAGCTCGGCGGGTTCTCCGACCAGTGGCAGGTGGCTCCCGACCAGGACGGCCTGGTGCTCCTGGCGCAGATAGCCGGAAACGGCGTCGACCACACCCTGTTCACCATGAACCTGGTCGTGGGCGCCCGCGAGGACATCGCCGCGGGACGCTGGGCGAACCTCCGGTACGAGCAGCAGTACCGAGCCGGCCGAGCGGGAGCGCCGGGCAGACCGGCGCCCCGCTTCCCGGACGCCCTTTGCCGGCCAGTCATCGGAATTTCCACTGTTCTGAGGTTTACCGCAGTAATTCGGGGCTCTCGGCGCGTCTGCGCAAGCGGGAGTACGTCAGCCGCTCGGCAGCCTTTCCGCAGGCGTAACGCGCCATGCGAAGAGGCCGCAGAGACTGGAATAGGCCAGAGGGAATTGCGAACTGGCCATTCTGTGGAATGGGGCTCTCCGTTCCCATGGGGCCGTGAAATCCGGGGCGTCCCGCATCCCGGCACCCTGAAATGTCGGAATTGTATTCATGTAGCACACACGGACCGGCCCCGACCCATGGTTGACATTGTTTACCGGGCGACATGATCATGCAGTGCGGATCAAGGCGCATGATCCAACCGGTCCGAAGCAGTGGGCATTCGGGCAGTGCGAAGTCGCTCTCGCTGCCCCGTTACGCCTGCCTGGGAGAAACCGCCAGGCATGAGAAAGGAACCTAGCAGCGCTCCGCGGTCAGCTGTGGCTTTCGGGCCATGAGGACTCGAATCCGCCCGGCGCGGTTGCGTACCGGCCCCCGGCTGAAGGCATTCATTCTTCGCCGCTATATCCGTCACCCCAACCATGACACCCGCCATGCCGGAAACCCGGACGCGAGTGACGAAGGAGTGTGCACATGACGCTTGACGCCCTAATGGGCACATCCCCCAACGGCGACAGACTGTCGCGGACCGGCGCCACCCCGCGGCTCCACGCAGTGATCAGCGGACACTGGCCGTCGGACGTGCTGCTGCGCCTGCGACTGCGGCAATGGCCGGACCCGGCCGAACCGCCTCTGGAAGGCCACGAGGTGGTCGCTCTCGACGACGGCGGCTACGCGCACACCGTGGACACCGGCACCGGTCTCGTCACGGTGCAGTTCACACCCGAGCCGGACTCCGCGCCGCACACGCTGGAACACAGCGACCCGCCCACCCCGCGCTGGCGCGCCGCTGTGCTCACGGAGGGCGGGCGGCCGGATGCTCCGCGGCCGGCCGCGGTCGCGGGGGCACTGGCCGAGGCGCTGGGGAGCGAAGGCGTCGCCTTCAGCGAGACTGAGGTGGCAACGCTGTGGGAGGCGATGCCGCTGCTGCGCCGCTACGCCACCGAGGAGAGCGCTTTCACCGACTGGGCCCTGATCTTCCGCGACCACTACGTGGAGAACAGCGTCGGCTTCCTGCTCGCCGCCGAACGCGCCGGCTTCGCACCGCGGTGGATCTACGCCCTGGACAAGGGCGACAAGACGTTACGCCGGGACCGCGTGCACGCGTGGTTCCTCTCCCGGGGCTACCGCAGCGCCACGCTCGACAACTCCGTCGTGAACGGCACCGCCACCGACGAGGAGGTGGCCCACGCCCGGGCCGTGGGCGCCGACGTCGACGCCTTCGTCCGGACGGCTCGCGCCGAAGGCAGGCGCGTGCTGATCGTCGACGACGGCGGCATCATCGCCCTCGGCGCCGCGCACGACCGGCTGGTCACCGAACAGCCAGACGCCGCACTGGAGTTGACCGTCAGTGGCCTCAAACGCATCTCGACCGCCGACGACATGCACCTGCCCGTCTTCAACATGGCGCGCTCCCAGGTCAAGACGCACCTGGCCTACAACGAGATCGCCGACTCCTGCGTCCGGCGGCTGCGCGCCATAGTGCCGGGGGAGAAGTTCGTGGGACGCCGTGTGCTCTCCCTGGGCTTCGGCACCCTCGGCGCCCGGATCGCCAGGGCACTGCGCGCCACCGGGTGCCGCGTCACCGTCGTGGACACCGACACGCTCGCCCTTGTACGCGCCGCCGAGGAGGGGTTCGACACCAGCCGCTCGGCCCATGAGGCCCTGCTCCACATCCGTCCCTTCCTGATCGTCGGCACCACCGGCGAGGACGCGCTCACCGAGGCCGACCTGGGACTGCTGGCCGACGGCGTGCTGCTGGCCGGCTTCGCCACCCGGGACTTCAGCCTGCTCAGCGAGGGCCGCGTCGCCACCACGGCGACGGACGTCCCCGGCGTGGGCGTCCGTTACGCCCTGCCCGGGAACCGTTCGGCGGTCCTCCTCGGCGACGGCCGGTCCCTGAACCTGTACACGTACGAGGGCATCCCCAACCGCGGCTACGACGCCTACCGCGCCGCCACCCTGATCGCCGCCAAGCACCTGTGCCGCTCCGCGGCGACGCTGTCGTCCGGGATCCACTTGGGGGTCGTCGACGAGGTGGTGCGGGAGGCCGGGCTCTACGACGCCTACTACGAGACGTATCTCGCCGACACCGCCGGGCCGGCCGCCGGTGGCGCCGAGGACGGGGGCGACGCGCATGAATGACCTGCCCCGCGTGTGCGTCGTCGGCTACGGAGTGGCCGGCCGACTGCACCACCGACTGCTGGAAGCCGCTGGCCTGCGCGTCTGCACCGTGGACCCGGCACTGACCGGCGTGCCCGCCGGCGCCTACACCCGCCGCCCCGTCGAGCACTGGGCCGGCGTGGCGGACGTGTCGGCCCCCGTTGACCTGTGGTCGCTCTGCACCCCCACCCAGACGCACGTCGACGCCCTGGCGGCGGTCCTGGAACGCGATCCCCGGGCCCGCGTCATCCTGGAGAAACCGGCCTGCCGGGCGCAGGACATACCCCGCCTCCTGGATCTGCTGGAGCGGCACCCGCAGGCACGGGTGGTGGTGATGAACCAGTACCGGCACGCCCACGCACTGCGCCTGCTGGACGACCTCCGGCGCCGGCACCTGCCGTCCCACCCGGTGACGGCGGTCCACGTCGCCTTCAGCAAGGACCGGCGCGCCGACATGGAGGCAGGCCGGTTCGTCGACCGCGACCACGGTGTCTTCGGCTACGAATGGCCGCACATGCTCGCGGTGTTGAGCCGGCTGTTGCCCACCGACGCCTACCGCGCCTACGTCGATGGCCCGGTCGAGGACGTGCGCGGCGTCGTCCATCACGACTACTTCGTCACGGCCGCCCGGGAGCGGGCCACGGTCGCGGACGGCGTGGAGGTGGAGCTGTACTCCTCGGTCGTCGGCGACCCGCCGGGCGAGACCGACGCCCCCGACTGGGCCGTCGGCTTCGGACACTCCACCGGCGGCCGTCGGCGACTCGCCCAACTCCAGGTCGGTGGCGCGCTGTTCACGGCCGAGATGGACCCCGTCGCCCTCCCCGACGGAGACCGGCTGCCCGCCAACACCCACCGGCTGACGGCCCAACTCCCCACCGGCCGCCAGGAGATACTGGTGAACGACTCCCCCATGGACAACGCCCTGCGCACCGCGGTCGCGCGGCTCCTCGGCGACCTGCCCCTGCCCCCGGTCGACCTGGGGCCCGTGCACCGCATCAGCGCCCTCGCCGGCCACTTCGGGCGCGGTCGGGTCACCGCCGCGGCGGTACAGCTGAGCGGAGGCGCCGCATGAGCAGGCTCCGCTTCGGCGTGGTCGGCTGCGGGGTGATCGGCGGTCTGCACGCCCGGGTGCTCAGCTCCTACCCACCGCTCGCCGCGCGGGCGCGACTTGTCGCCGTCGCCTCGTCCGCACCGGAGCGCGCTCACCGGCTGGCGGCGGAGACCGGGAGCGAGGCGACCGACGTCGACAGCCTCCTGAACCGCTCGGACATCGATGTCATCAGCGTGTGCACACCCAGCGGACTCCACGCCGAACTGGGTCAACTGGCCCTGGCCGCAGGCAAACACGTCGTCGTGGAGAAGCCCGTCGACGTGACCGCCGCGGCGGCGGACCGGCTGATCGACAGCGCACGGAAGGCCGGACGCACCCTCGCCGTCATCAGCCAGCGCCGCTTCGACCCCGCCTCACGGATGCTGCGCTCCGCCCTCGACGCGGGGGAGTTGGGCACGCTGACGTCCGGACTGGTCGAAATCCCCCTGTGGCGCGGCCAGTCGTACTACGACTCGGGCGACTGGCGCGGCAGCCGTGCCCTGGACGGCGGGGGCGCCCTGCTCAACCAGGGTGTGCACGCCGTCGACCTCATCCAGTGGCTGCTGGGCCCGGTCGTGGAGGTCACCGCGCACACCGCCCTGCGGGGCCACCGCGGCATCGAGGTCGAGGACGTCGTCACCGCGAGCCTGCGGCATGCCGGCGGCGCCCTGACCTCCCTGCTGGCGACCACCGCGGCGTACCCGGGGCGCACCACGCGCCTGGCGGTCCACGGCGACCGGGGCAGCGCCGTGATCGACAACGACGAACTCGCCTACTTCCACGCCGCCGCGCCGGGGGACGACACCTCAGCCTACGGCGCCTACGGGGTGGGCAACCAGGCGGCCGAGCGCCGCCCGGTCACCTCCGCGGAGCGGCGGGACGCCAGCGGCCTGCTCCCCTCGCCCCACGGCGACCAGCTCCTCGACTTCTGCGAGGCGGTCGCCGCCGGCCGGGCGCCCGCCGTCGACGGCGAGGAGGGCCGTAGAGCCCTGCTGACCGTCCTCGCCATGTACGAGGCGGCGCGCACTGGCACCGTCACCCGAGTGCCGCCGGCCTCAACTCCCGCCCTCGCCACGGCAGCTGCCCCATCCGCCCCCATGACCCCGGAGCCGGCATGACCACTGTCATCTTCGTCGTCGCCGACGACGAGTTCGAGCGTGACTTCCTGCAACTTCCCCTGGACGTCGCCAACGCGGCGGCCCTGCTGCGGCAGGACGGGGTCCACGTCGCGGTCTGGGACCGCCGTTTGAGTGCCGAGGCACCCCCTGTCGACGCGGACGTGGCCGTCGTCGTCACGGCGATCGCGGACCGCGCCCAGTGCTATCCGCTCGATCTGCACCCGGTGCGTACCGCCGTGGAACAGGTACGGCGCACCTGGCCGGCCGCCAAGGTCGTCGCGGTCGGCCCGCACGCCACCCAACTGCCCGACGCCACACGGCGCGAGCTGGGCGTGGACCACGTGGCGCGGGGCGAGGCGGACGCGGCGGCGGTGCACGGCGTCCGGGACCTGCTGAGCGGCAGACCCGTGCTCGGTGAACTGCCGCTGAGCGGAACGTACCTCCCGCTGGACTTCGACGAGGCACCGCTGCCCGCCTACGACCTCCTGGACCTGACCGCCTACACCGCCGAGACGTTCACCGGCGGCCGTGTAAAGCGCGGGCCCTGCGGCATGGTGCTGGGGGTGCGCGGCTGCACCTACGGCTGCACGTTCTGCCATCTGCCGTTCGGTACGCGGATGCGCCCGCAGGCCGTGGGGCGCACGCTCGCGGAGATCGACGCGATGCGCGAACGCGGCGTGGACTCGCTGTTCTTCCTCGACTACGTCTTCGGTCTGCACCCGACCTTCTACAAGGACCTGTGCACCGAACTCGCCGGCGGCGGCCTCGGCTGGAGCGGTCAGAGCCGGGCAGAGGTGGTCCTGCGGCAGGACGTCGACCTGTGGGCCGCCGCCGGATGCAACGGCATGTGGCTGGGCGCCGAGTCACCGGCCGTCGCCGAGACCGGCGTCGGCAAACGGGTCTCGGCGGAGAAGATCGACGCGGCGATCCGCAGGCTCTCGGGGGCCGGTATCACCCCCTTCGCCTTCATCCTGCTGGGTCTGCCCGGCGACCCGTCCTGCCTGAGCGGCGAAGTCGTCGACTGGGCCGCCTCGCTGCCCGGGTACTTCGGGCTCAACCAGCTCTTCCTGCGCCCCGGCACCCCGCTCTACGACGAGCTGGCGGCCGACTACAACGGCGGTACCCGGCCGACGAGTTGGGCCGAGGTGGAGGCGGTCACCCGACGCTACCGGGAGCGCTATCCGGTCAGCCTGGACGACCTGTGGGACCGGCTCGTCCGGCTGCCGAACTACATCGGCAACGCAATGGCCGCCGTATGAGCGCGGACGCCGAGTAGACCGTCACCGACGAGGGCCCGGCACACCTTGGTGTGCCGGTGCCCGAAACGGAGGAGTCCGTCCCACCGTGACCACCGATACCCAGAGCGAGGCGCGCGAGGCGGCCGCCGCCAGGCCGGCGCTGCCACGCGCGTTCTGGTGGCTGTGGACCGCCACGCTCGTCAACCGACTCGGCGGCTTCGTAGTCGTGTTCCTGTCGCTGTACGTGACGCTGGAACGCGGCTACTCGGCGTCCTTCGCCGGCTTCGTCACCACGCTCTACGGCGTCGGCGGCGCGGTCGGCGCGGTCGGCGGCGGCCTCCTCGCGGACCGGCTGGGCAGGCGAGCCACCCTGCTGGGCGCCCAGCTCCTGAGCGCCCTCACCACGGGGGCGCTGGCGTTCGCCCACGGCCGGGTGGCGCTGGCGGTCACCGCGTGCCTGATCGGCCTGGCGGGCAACGCCTCCCGGCCGGTCGTCCAGGCCGTGGTGGCGGACGTGGTCCCGGCGAAGGCCCGGGTCAGGGCGTTCTCCCTCACCTACTGGGCCGTCAACATCGGTGTCTCCGTCTCCGCCGCGCTCGCCGGGGTACTGGCGCAGCACGGCTACCTCCCGCTCTTCCTCGGCGAGGCGGCGGTGACCGTGCTGTGCGCGCTGACCGTGTACGCCGCGGTGCCCGAGACCCGGCCCGATCCGGTACGGCGGCCGAGCGCCGACCCGGTCGCGGAGGCCGGGGACCGGTCACGGCGGCGTCGGTTCCTGGCCTTCGTGGCCGTGACCTTCCTGGTCGCGCTGCTGATGCAGGAGGTCAGTACCGCGCTCCCGCTCACCATGGCGGGAGCGGGCCACACCGCGCGCGACTACGGCCTGGTCATCAGTCTCAACGCCCTGCTCGTCGTGGCGCTGCAACTCCCCGCGGGCCGGGTCATCGCCCGGTACGGCCCCGCGGGTCCGCTGGTTCTCGGCGCTCTGCTGCTGGGGGGAGGACTGGGCCTGACCGCCGGGGCCGCCTCGCTTCCGGCGTACGCCCTGACCGTGGTGGTCTGGACGGTCGGCGAGATCCTCCTGGCGCCGACCTCCATGGCCGTCGTGGCCGAACTGGTGCCCGGCCATGCGCACGGGCGCCACCAGGGCATGTACAGCTTCGTCTGGGCGGCGGCGGCGTGCGTCGCCCCAGCGGTCTCGGGCTACGCACTGGACACCGTGGGGCAGGCCGCCCTGTGGGGCGCGAGCGCGGCGCTGGGCGCGCTCGCGGCCGCGGGATATTTCCTCATTCTGCGCGGACGGCGCAGCGACTGACGAGTGGAAGGAATGACGGGATGACCGAGAGGATGACGTTCTGGGACTACTCAAGGTCGCAGACGCTCAGCCGTTTCAACGGTTCGGTGATCGACGTGCGTGAATTGGCGGAGCTGTGCGCCATCCGTAAGGAAGCGGACTCGGTCGACCTGCAATTCCCTTCGCCGGACGAGATGACGGGAATTCACCCGCTGGCACTCAAACGGCCGCGCCGGTGGGAGGCGGCGATCGCGGCAGTGATCTACGCCTGCAGCGGCCAGATCGCCGCGCGACAGGAGGTCATCAAGGCGAGAGAGCTGCTGGACCGGCTCGGCAGGCCCGAGCGGAGCGCCCTCACCGTGTCGCGCATGCTGGCACTGGTCCCCGCTATGATCGCCGGCTTCCGCTTCAGCCGGCAGGGCGAGACCTTCAACCCGGAGGCCAACCGCTACCTGGAAGGCGCGCGCTTCCTCTCGGTGCTGCTGGAGGACCGGCCGGCCCTCGACGTGGAGATTGGGCTCTGTGCCCACCGGGCGGGGGTGACCAATCCGGTTCTCCCCGAGCACGTCAGCCCGACGGGCGCCGACCGTATGGTGGCGTTCGTCGGCGCGCTGCTGGACAACTCGCTCGCGAGGAAGCGGACGGTCAACGTGTCGCAGCAGACGGCGACCGACCGGGCGGCGAGCACGGTGAATTCCCTCGTCTTCACGCATTACGCGGCCGAAGGAAGGCTGGAGCACCTTCTCCGCATTCTCGATCAGCACGCGGACGACATGAGAACGGTACTGGCGCGGCACAACACTGTTTCGCGGACGGAATTCCGGTTCACGCCGCTCGATCCCTTCAGCGACTCGGTCGAGCGCGACATGGAGAGAGTCTTCGGCCCGGACTGGTCCGGCGCGCCCGCCGACCCGCGATGGGAGAGCGGGGGGACGCTGGACGCGGCCGTCGAGGAGGCGAAGGGAAAGATGGCCCGGTTCATGCGGAACGAGCCGCTCGACCTCGACCGGCTGCTCACGCTGCACAAGAACTCCGACCACGCCAGCGAGCGCGGTGTGTCGGCGCTGCACTGGTTCGACCGGCATCAGCGGCAGTCGCTTGAGGTCCGGGCCCGCTACGACGTCGCTTTCCACCACCGGCTGGCGCTGACCACCCTGCACAAGGACGGCGTGGGCATCGGCATGGAGCGGGGCTGGGACGCGTACCAGTGGCTCGCCTGGAGCGCCGCGTACGGGTCGACCCGGACGGCGATGCCGCTGCTCTACGCCAGGAGTTCGACCGAGCCCGCGAACCACATCTCGCTGCGCACCTTCAACCTCCGGCAGTTCTGGTGACGCTCAGAGGGGGGTTAGTTATGGAGGTGCTCGCACGTCTGTGCGGCCATTCACCCCACCAGGCCGAGGAGTTCCTGGACCGGCTGGTGGCTTCACGGTCGCTGGCTGCCTGGCACTACTGCCGGGATACCAGCGAAGTCGCCTGGCGCCTGTCTCGCCAGGTCAGGGTGGGTCGCGCGGCGGTTCGGCAGTGACAGCGCAACGGTCAGCAGCTGTGTCACATGCCCCGCGTCGGCCGGCTGCTCACCCTGCAAGGGGAGAGTGAGGCATCACGCGAGAGGAACATCCGGTTGCCCTCGTGCGTACTATCTCTAAACTGCCGCATGCTGCGGCAGTTGTGTCCTGCGGGTGATCCGGTCATCTCAGACGGGACACCCACTTCCATCCGTTCGCGCACATGGCTCCTGCTTTCACCGCCGTGCCCGCGGACTGCAGAAAGGCCCATGCCATGCCCGAAAGCCAGACCCACTCCACAGAACTGACCTCCCAGTACGTCGCCCAGGTGACGGGCGACCTTGAGCGCAACACCAAGGAACAGGAACGTATCGGCCTGGAGATCGAAGCCCTGCAGGAGCAGTTGCGTGCCCTGCAGCACGACCACACCGTGCTGGTGAACATGCAGCAGGCACTCGGCAGTGCAAGTCCCGCCGCCGAGGCAACCCCGGCGGCCGCACCGTCCGTGCCTCACCAGACCTCCGCCGAGCCCAAGCAGAGCAAGCCCAAGAAGCCGACCGCCACCAGCGCGCAGAAGACGGCACCCAAGAAGCCCGCCGCCAAGGCCCCATCCGCGAAGGCACCCACGGCAGCCACCAAGCCGACCCTCGTCGAGCTGATCCGCGGCCACCTGGAGCAGGAGAGCGAGCCGCGCTCCGCTGCCGAGATCGCCGCCGCGCTCACGCAGGCCCACCCCGACCGGAGCGTGAAGACCACGGTCGTGCGCACCACCCTCGAAGGGCTGGTCGCCAAGAGCCATGCTCACCGCACCAAGCAGGGCTCGTCGGTCTTCTACACCGCCACGGCCGCCTCGGAGCCCGCTGCGGCCGAGCCGCAGCAGGAGGCAGTGGCCGGCTGAGCTTCCTCCGGCCGCTCAACCAGCCGCCACCATGCCCACCCCAGTTGACGCGCCCCGGCCGGGAGGTCAGCGCGAAGGGCGCAGCCTGCGCGCGGCGGTGCGGGACTGAGACGGTGCCGAGCAGACCAGGTAGCGGATCTTGCTGGGGTCCTGGCCCATGACTTCGGCGGCCGCGGTGCTGCTGCAGTCGAGCAGGCAGTTCAGTACCAGGGCGTCGTACTGCAGGGGTGGGCAGTCGCTGAGTGGCGGCGGGACGGGGCGCTGGGTGCGGATGTAGGCGCTCAGCAGCGTCCGTGCCCGGGCGACAGGGTTGGAATGGCTGACGATGTCGGGCCACCTGACGGCCAGTTCGCCCAGTGCGCAGCGCACCACGCGGTGCGCATCCTTCTCGGGCAGATGAGCGCGCGCGAAAAAGGCGGCTCTCGTACAACAGTCCTGCTGCAAAACTCCCCGGCTGCTCTTGATACCAGCCCAAAGTCGGCAAGTGGCACGGAGCGCGTCGAGCTCAACGACTGGCAGGGCTGGCAGTCGTAGTGCTCGTCACAGGACGGTAGTCGGCGGCGACGTCATCTGAAGGTGGGCGGGCGTCGATGAGGCATGGTCGGCTCTCAAGGACAATCCACTGGTAATCCAGCCCGACGCTTGATGAGGATGTCGGCCGGAGGAACACCTGCGGCGCACAGAGCCAGGGCAGAACAGTCGCTGGACTGCTGTGTCCCTATGCCGCGGACCACCATGACCAGTTGCTTGGTCAGGGTGACCTCCATGGCGTGATACGGGTCTGGGGCAGTCACCGAGACCGGAGCTCAAGTGTCGGAGTCGGTGGGGGTGGCGCAGGCGAGCCGGCGCAACACGTCCAGGCTGTTGCTCTCTGGCGGCGCGGTCATGACCATGAGCAGTTGCTGTTCGTCGAGGGTGCGCAGGACCTGCCAGTCGAGGGGATAGTCGCCGGTGTCGGGGTGCGTGAGGTGCTTGGTGCCGGTCGTGTCGTAGCTGGTGTGCTGTTCGGCCCACCAGGTACGGAAGTCGGCGTCGGTGAGGGAGAGTTCGCCGATGAGGGAGGAGATTCTGGGTTCGCTGTGTCCGTTGGTGGTGACGCGGACGAAGCCGACACAGATCCGGGCGAGGGGTGCCCAGTCGGTGTAGCGTCCGCGGATCTGGGGGTCGAGGAAGAGCATGCGCAGGAAGTTGCGTTCGCGGTGGGGCACGTGGGCGAAGTCTCGGAAGACGGCGGTGGCCAGCGGGTTCCAGGCCAGGATGTCGAGGTAGCGGCCAAGGACGAGGGCGGGGCTGTCGCGCAGGTTGTCCAGCAGTTGCTGAAGCTGGGGGCGCACTCGTTCAGCCCCTGTCTGCTTGCGGGGGCGCTGGTCGGTTTTGCTGGCGAGTTGGAAGAGGTAGTTGCGTTCGTCCTCGCCCAGGCGCAGGGCGTCGGCCAGGGCGTCCAGGACGACCGGGGAGGCGCCGGCGAGGCGGCCCTGTTCGAGGCGGGTGTAGTAGTCGGTGCTGATCGAGGCCAGTTGGGCGACTTCCTCGCGGCGCAGGCCCGGGACGCGGCGGGATTGCCCGGGCGTGGACAGGCCGACGTCCCCCGGGTCGAGGCGGCTGCGGTGCGCTTTGAGGAACGCGGCGAGTTCCCCGGAACGGTCCGTGCGTGGGCTCATGCCACTCATAGTCTCCCATGGACAGACCGACATGAAGGGGTAGGGCGAACCTAGGAAAGCTCCTTCCCAGGAAGACTCTTTCCCCTGGTCAGAGTGGCGTTACCACCGAATACTCATTGTCGAGCCCGAGAGAACTTCCCCTGAAAGGCAATCAGTCATGCGTCTCGACATCTCCTTCGACAGCCACGGCAACCGCCTCGCCGGCCACCTCTACCTCCCCGAGAACCGCACCGGCGCTCTCCCGGCCGTCGTCGTGGTCGGAGCCGCCTCCGGCACCAAGGAGCAGTCCCCGGCGGCCTACGGCACCCGGCTCGCCGAACTCGGCTATGCGGCCCTGGCGTTCGACCACACCAGCTATGGCGACAGCGAGGGAGTTCCCCGCTTCGACGAGGACCCGTACGCGAAGACCGAGGACATCAAGAACGCGGTGACCTTCCTCGTTGGCCGCGAGGAGGTGGACCGGGAGCGGATCGCGGCGGTCGGCGTGTGCGGCGGAGGCGGCTACGTCCCCTACGCCGCGGTCGCCGACCGGCGGATCAAGGCGGTCGCGACGGTCAGCGGCCTGCCCGACCTGCGCGCCACCATCACCAGCGGCTACGCGGGCGACTGGCGCCAGACCATGGGCGCCGCAGCCCTGGCACGCGAGGTGTACGCGCAGGGCGCGGAAGCGCAGTACGTGCCCTTCATGCCCGATGGCGATGGCGGCGAATGGGTCAACAACGGCAAGAAGTTCTACCTCAGCGACCGCAACCAGGACCCCGCCTGGAACAACAAGATGCTGCTGTGGTCGTACGACAAGATGGCCCAGTTCTCCGCCCTGGACACCATCGAACTCCTCGCGCCCACCCCTCTGCTGCTCATCGCCGGCACCAAGGCCGAGACTCTCCAGCAGAGCCAGGCCGCCTATGACGCCGCCCAGGAACCGAAGGAACTCTTCCTGATCGAGGACGGCACGCACTTCGACTTCTACGACCTCCCCGAGTTCGTCACCCCCGCTGTCACCAAGATCGACAGCTTCTTGCGCAACAACCTCTGACTCCCCCACGGCAGCCGCCGCCCACCCGCTCGCACCCCGCCCCGTCGGGGAACCGGGCCCGGACACGGCGGCGGCTGCCGGCACCGCGCCTCCCCCACTCCCGCCTCTCTCCGCACAACCGCCACCGCCACGCCTTCACCCTCAGGACCAGGAGATCGTTTCGACATGGGCGCCACCGCACTGGAAAGCCTCGGCGCGGGCAAGTACCTGCTCGTCACCAGCTACCGCAAGAACGGAAGCCCCGTCCCCACCCCCGTCTGGGTCGTACGCGACGGCGACACTCTCGGCATCTGGACCCCCGCCGACTCCTACAAGGTCAAGCGCATCCGTGCCCGCGGCGACATCCTCGTCGGCCCCTGCGACCTGCGAGGCAACCCCCTCGGCGACCAGGTCCCTGCCACCGCCGAGATCTGTGATCCCGACACCACCGCCCGCTACCGCAAGCTCATCACCCGCAAATACGGCATCGTCGGCCGCCTGACTCTCCTCAGCAGCCGCCTGCGCAACGGCACGCACGGCTCCACCGGTATCCGCATCGTCCTCGACCAGCAATGAACCCTCACGGGAAGCCGGCTGCGGCCAGGTCTCCTTCACCCGTCCGCAGGCTGTCTCCTGCTGCCGCTCCTCGGCCCGTCCGGCCGGCACCTGGCAGGAGAACCTGTGCCACACCAGCGGGGCTTGTGCGCCCCTTGCACGGTCCAACTCTTGTGGAAGCGGCCGCCGATCACCGTTTTGACCTGCGGCAGCATCCAACGCTGTCCGGCCACCCGTGCGCGGTGGCAGCAACTGGGTGACCACGTTACGGTTCCCGCCGGTCAGCGACACCGCGAGTCTGTCAGCGCAACCATCATGGGACTCTCAGGGCCGGTCGCCGATGACTTCGCAATCATCGGATCGAGCGGCCTCGAAAGTGGCCCGGAGTCCAGACGGTGGTGCGCTGATTTTCCGGGCGCGAACGTCAATCCACGCGCCAAGCGAGCGCACGACAGCGGCTTCGTCCCCATTCTCCCGGGACACCGCATGTTGGATTCGCCACCGCGCACCGTCCGCACTCAGCCCCACGACTTGGCATGACACGCTGACCTGCTCAGCGAGGAAAACCTCACGCAGGTACGTAACTTCCTCGCTGAGCAGGACAGCACCAAAGCCCTCCTTCTGCAGCGCACGAACGTCCCACCCCGACTCCGTGAGGAAGCTCAGGCGCGCAGTGCTCGCATACTCCGAATACCTCGTGCTGCGTAGATGGCCGTTTAGGTCGACGTCGTCCCAGCGGACCTCGAAAGACTTCTTAAAGATCTTGGACATGCCAGAACACTAGCCCACCGAACTCCGGGCAGTTGAGAGCCCCCCACGGAGCCACGGCCGTCCGGGCCATCCACCACGCCGAGAGCAACTGCGGTGAGGGCAGGGCGGGTTGAGAGAATCATCGTGGTCGCGGTCGGCCGGTCGGTCGGTCCAACAGGCAGATCGCGATCAGCGCGGGCGACATGCCAAGATCGCGTTCCGGGCGATCGCGGGTCGTCTCAGGAATGTCTCAGGCGTGTCGTTCGTGGACGGTCGACAGGGACGCGGTCGTGCCGAGTCAGCAGGCAGGAGACCCATGCCGTCCGCTTCCCTGGTCTGTGATCCAGCGGCTCGGGCTCGGCCTTGTCGCCGCCCGCCAGAAGCGGCTTCTTCGGCATCGCGACCGCGAGCGCCTCTCCTGCAGTACCTGGGCTGTCGCATCCACGACCCGGGTGCGGTACGAAGTCCGGTGTGAATGATCAGACTCAGCCCGCGACCTTTCGCGTGTTCATCGCCCTCGCCCCGCCCGACCATGCGAAAGAAGAACTAGCCCGGGAGCTGCGCCCTGCCTATGACACACACCCTCACATGCGGTGGAACCGCATTGAAGACTGGCACATCACCCTGGCGTTCCTGGGGGAGCTCCCGGCCGAGACAATTCCGCTCCTGCGACCGCCTCTTGCCAACCTCGCAGCGGACCACCAACCACTTTGTTTGGCACTGCGCGGCAGCGGAAGCTTCGACGACCGGGTGCTGTGGAGCGGAATCGACGGAGACCTCGATGAGCTGCACATGCTCGCCGCCAACGTGCGTACCGCCGTCAAAAACTGCGGTGTCGCCTTCGAGGATCGACCCCTGCGCCCCCATCTGACGTTGGCCCGTGCCCGCCGAGGAGATCGATCCTCGGCAGGAGAAATCGCCGAAGGGTTCGCCGGCTTCACCGGCCGCCGATGGCCTGCCGAACGTCTGCACCTGGTCGGCAGCAACGTCGGCCGTAGCCGCGGACCGATCCACTACCGCGACATCGAGGCTTGGACCTTCGGCAACGGGAACTCCACTGGATCTTGAACGAACCAACGGCGCCCCAGGGATACGTGATCACCCCGGGGCCTCCCGCAGAACTCGCGCATCAGGCGCTGGCCGATCACAGCACCGTGTTCACCGGTTCTGCCGTCGGCGGGGCCATGGCTGCCCCTGGGCGAAGGGTTCTCGGTGGCGGCCCGGCCGGCAAGGAGCTGCAGGGCGTCGTAGTCGGGGTGCCGGACGTGGCGGTGTACGCGGTGAGGGTAAGGCCAGGCTGCACGGGCAGTTCCATGGCGCCGAAGTCCAGGATGAGGACGCCGATGGCGGGGTGGCGGATGGATTTGCGGCCGGTGTGGTGCAGGCGCACGTTGTGCTTGGCCCAGGCGGTGCGGTATTCCTCGCTGCGCGTGACGAGTTCGCCGATCAGGCCGGTCAGGTCGGTGTTGTGATGAGCGCGGCCGGCTTCGGTGCGTAGCAGGGAGACGGCGGTGTTCAGGGACTCGTCCCAGTCGGGGAAGAAGTCGCGGCACACGCACCACAACAGTGCTGATTTCGAGGGGAGTTGTGACATCCGGCTGCGCAGAGGGCTACGCCACGGGAGTAAGCTGCCGCGTGGTTACAGAGCTGCGATGCAGACGGGCCGACAGGCATGCAGGAGCAGGGGCTCTGCGGTGTGTGCCCGGGGCCCGGAAGCAGGGAGGACATCAGCGGTGATGTCGACCAGCCTGGCCTCGTTGAGCGGTTTGGCCCACACGTGCTCCTAGCAGCATCCACCGGCGCATGGTGGTCGGCTCGCCACCTGCGGTCTTCGCCGGGATGTGTTCGTATGCGCGGCATCGGCTTGGGTGGGGGCGCTCATCAGGTACGTGCTCGTCTGGCCGATGGGCGTGGCCCAGTGCCGACCGCGGCCGTGATCGACTCCCAGACCGTCCGCGCCGCCGACACCGTCCCGACCGCCGGCAGCGGGTACGACGGCGGGAACAAGATCAAGGGCCGCAAGCGGCACGTCGCGGTCGACACGGCGGGCTGCTGTTGACCGTCGTGGTCACGACCGCCTCCTTGCAGGACCGCGACGGTGCGTTCCGCATCACCGCCGCGCTGTGCCAGGCGTTCTCCACGATCACCCCGGCGTGGGCCGACGCCGGGTACACAGGCCGGTTCGTCCGCGACGCGCGCAGCATCCAGGACCTGGCCGTGGCGATCGTCAAGCGCCCCGACCAGGCCAAGGGCTTTGTCCTGCTCCCCCGCCGCTGGGTCGTAGAAAGCTCCGTCGCCTGGCTGACCAGGTTCCGCCACCTCGTACGCGACTACGAGACCCTCCCAGCCACCCACGAAGCCATGATCTGGACAGCCGCCACCTGGCAGCTCAGCAACCGCCTCACCTGCTGGCCCAGTTCACAGACGCTCTCCAAGGCCCCCGTCCAGGTAGCGATGGCATGCCTCGCACGAGTCCAGGCCGGCCTCTGTCACGATGCAGGATTCATGACGGGAAGCCGGTGAAGCCGTGAACGGCCCGTTGGCCGACGCAGATCGTATCGCCGTGACATGACCGAGCTGTCAACGAACGGGGGCCTCATCGGACGTCACTCGATACCAGCCTGTCACTCTCTTCCTCGTTGAAGGCAGGTCATGTACTGGCTCCCCATGTGATGCGGTAGTCGCACTCTCCGGAACAGGTGAGCACGCTCGTCTCGTCGTCATTGACGTACGAATAGGCGAAGGGCTCCGCCTTCTTGAAGACTGCGGCAGAGTTGACGGGCCAGGACGAGGGAACGCACTGCGGCCGGGCGGCGTTGGGGCCCGTGCAGCAGGTTTGGTCCGTCTTGAAGACCAAACAGGCGCTCAGGCAGGCCACGACATGGCCGTCACGGATGCGCTGGAGCTTTGCGGGGCACGTAGCGTTGGCGTCGTGCGTGCAGCCCGCGGCCGAACATCCGTTGGCATCGATCTTGTCGTGCGAGGTGCCGCCGGAACTGTTGATCCACATCGGGAGGTTGTTGCCCTCGACCAGGCTGACGTCGTAGAAGTCCATGCCGGTCCAGGCGTTGAGGTTGAACTCGGCGAGTGTCGAGGGGAACTCGCCCCAGGTCCGCCCGCACTGGAAGTGCCCGCAGTCACCGGTCAGGCAGTGACCGTTACCGGCAGCGTCGAAGTCGCAGCCGGTGCGCGCCCACACCCGTACGTCCCAGTGGTCCGGGATCGTGAAGCTGAGGCTGCCGCCGGGCGGCAGGACCCAGCCCGTTGCCTTGACCGGGTGCACGGGGTCTGCGGCGATGGCGGGCCAGATCGTCTGGTCGAGCCGGTTGACCAGCGTCATGGTCCGTTCGCCGGGCCCGGCCGCCGGCGGCTTCTTGACGGTGGGGGACTTCGAAGCGCGGACCGTGGCGGACGGAAGGGCGTTCGGGGAAGCGGAGGGCCGCGGCGAGGCAGAGGCACTGGCGGAAGCACGGGCGGAGGCACGGGGCAGGGCGGCTCCCCCGGCACCCACCGTGCTCGGCGCGGACGGCCGGTCGGCGGAGACGGTGCCCCCTCTCGGCCCGGTGTCCGTCTGCGTGCGGGCGAACAGCACGCCTGTCATCAATGCGAGGCAGGCGAAGACGGCCACACCGGCCGCGCGTACGCCGCCGCGCGCGGTCAACGGGCGCCGTGACACGCGCCTTCGCCCTCCGGAAGCACCCGTCGGCCGACTCCGTCGGCGCCTCGACGGCGGGGAATGATCCATGTTCACTTCTCCTGTCCTGTCCGCATCCGCGCACCGCCGAGTCATGGCGGGTCGGCTGAGGCCCACATTCAGGAGACGGCGTGTGGGGTCGTGGACAACGAAAACTGGGCCGGCAGCCGGCGGAGGAGCTCGCCCGGCCCTTCCGGCCGATGACCCATGACGCACACAGCCCCGGCGGATTTTGGCCGGGGCTGAACGTGTGCGTGATCGTGAAGGGCGGTCGCCTACGCGGCGAAAGGCTCCATGAGGCTTCAGCCGAACGATCGTCCTCATGGGCTATAGGTGAGGCCCGGGGACACTGTCCCCTCCACGACCACTCCCTCTGCAACCAGAGGGACACGAGGATCATTCCCTCCCCTGTGGTGGGCCCTTCGGGTCCGGTGCGCGCCGTACGAAAGGGCGTTCGTGCCACCGCCAAACGGGTCGCGGTCCGGTGGCACCGCGACCGGAAGATCAACGTTCAGGGGGTTGGCCGGCGAGCGGCGGGACGGGACCGGGACGGTGCCGAGCACACCAGGTAGCGGATTCCGGCCGGCCTTCCTCAGCTGGGCGGGAGAGCCGAACCGTTCGAGCATCAGCAGCACCACCGGGTGCTGGACGCGTGGGCCTGGGGGAAGTAGGCGTCGACGTCGGTCACGCCCAGCATGTCGACCAGGAACTCGGTGAACTCGTGGACCCGGTCGGCCGGCGAACGGGCCTGGTCGCCGACTCGTTGCCTCGCCCCTCAGCGGCGGCGCGTGCGCCGAGCCGCGGACAGTTGTCGCGGACCATGGCCGCGCAGGAGCCCGACGGGGCCACCACGTAGTCGTAGTCGTCGAACGCCTTGGCCATGCGGCGCACCAGCGGCTCGGTCTCCCGGCGGTAGCCGGTGTTGTACTGCGGCTGGCCGCAGCAGGTCTGCTCGAAGGGGAAGTCCACCTCGACGCCGAGCCGGCCCCCTTTCTCAACGGCCTCGGCCAAGACCGCGAGGCAGTCCTGGCCGGGCTCGCTCTCCCCTACGGCAACGGCCCCACCAAGGGCGCCAACACCAAGACGAAGCTGATCGCGCGGCAGATGTACGGTCGAGCCGACTTCCCGATCCCCCGCCACCGCATCCTCTTGGCATGACCTCGCATTCCGTCACCGCCGAAAGTGCGACGGAGCCGAAAGTGCGACAAAGCCGTTTGTTGTGCACACCCCTTCACAGCGGCCTGACCGCCTTGAGGGTGCGGGGCTAGCCGGTGGTGCCGAAGGTGACGCGGTAGTAGCAGGCGCCCTTGCACGGCATCGTCGCCCCGTCGTCGAAGGCGTACGAGTAGGCGTAAGGCGCGGCCTTCTTGAAGACCTGGGTGTAGTCGACCGGCCACTTCGAGGGGACACAGTTTTCGCGGCCCGCCCACTTGTTGAGGCAGCAGTATGTGTCGCCTCCGAACGCTGCGCACGGCGGTTTGCAGCCCACGACCTGGCCGTTGGAGACGGCCTGCATTCGGCTGGGACAGTTGACCTCCGTGGTGCAGACGCCCTTGTAGCATCCCGCGGGGCTGACCGGGTCGGCGGTCGTGGTGTGGGAGATGTTGATGTACATGGGCAGGTTCGAGCCGTCGACCATGCTCACGTCGTAGAAGTCCATGCCGGCGTACGCGTTGAAGGAGAACTCACCCAGGGTGGTGGGCGGGTTGGCGCCGTTGCAGACGCTGGTGCAGTCTCCGGTCGCGCAGAACCCCGCTGCCGTGGAGGTGCATCCCGTCCGGCCCCAGATGCGTCCGCCCCAGTTGTTCGCCACGGTCAGCGACAGGCTCCGGCCCGGCGCCAGCTTGCGGCCTTCCGGGTAGACCGAGGTGTTGGTGACAACCGCCCAGACCGTCTTCTGGGTGCGGTTGACGACCGTGATCAGGCGCTTGCCCGCCGGCGCGGTCGACGGCTGCTGCGCGGACGTGCCCGCCCCGCCCCCTGCCTTGCTCCCACCCCCTGCCTTGCTCCCGCTGTGCGCCGACGCGCTCGCCGTGGCGGAAGGAGAGGGCCTGTGGCTCGGCGATGTCGACGGGGAGGGAGAGCTTCTCGGCGTCCGCAACGGGGACGCGGTGGCCGTGGGTTCTCCGGCGGCGACCTGCCGGTCCGCCGTGGGATTGCCGTTGGTCCCGGACGGTGACCAGACGCTGTAGGTGATCAGGACCGTGGCGGCCGTCGCGAGGGCGGCTGCCCCGGCGTACCACCAGCGGTGTCGCGGAGGTCTCGCGCCGTGTCGACTGCGTCCTCGTGCCATCCTTGTGCCTTCCTCGTGCTCTTCGGGTGCGTGCGCACGTATCGGTGACCGTGTCGGCGGCAGCCTGACAACACAAATTCAAACCCCCCTGCCGAACTTTCTGTTGTCCGCGTGTGCGCCGGCGGTCTCCGTTCAAGGGAGCGTCCTCACGGTCCGGACTGCGGGCCGGGGAAGCTGCCACGGCTGGACCCACACGCAGAGGAATGGACCTACATGCTCAAGATTCACCGGAGTGGACCCGGCACCGGGGTGGTGATGGCGGCGCGCGCCGGTGACCGACAGGCCCTGGATCATCTGGTGGCTCAGTGCCTACCGCTGGTCTACAACATCGTCGGCAGGGCCCTGAAGGGTCACGCCGATGTCGACGACGTCGTACAGGAGACGCTGTTGCGCATGGTGCGAGGACTGCCGGAACTGCAGGAACCCTCCGCGTTCCGGTCCTGGCTTGTAGCCATCACCATCAGGCAGGTACGGGACCGTGAACGTGTCAGGACCACGGCGCGCGCCCGTAATACGCGCCTGGAGGAGGCGGAGGCGATACCCGACCCCGCGCTGGACTTCGCGGGCCTGACCATCCTGCGTCTCGGACTGACCGAGCAGCGCCGTGAGGTTGCCGAGGCCACGCGCTGGCTGGACCCGGACGATCAGGAACTGCTGTCCCTGTGGTGGCTGGAGGAGACGGGCGAGCTGGAGCGGGCCGAACTCGCCTCCGCCCTCGGGCTGTCAGCCCGTCACGCGAGCGTGCGTGTGCAGCGTATGAAGAAGCAGATGGAGGTTTCACGTCTGGTGGTGCGCGGCCTGGGAGCCGCCCCGGGCTGCTCCGAGCTCAACGAAACCGCATCGACGTGGGATGGCACGCCAAGCCCTTTGTGGCGTAAGCGGTTCGCCCGCCACATCCGCGACTGCCCAGTCTGCGCGGGCCTGGACCGGAAGCTGGTCCCCATGGGCCGCCTGCTGAGCGGATTGCCCCTGCTCGCCCTTCCCACCAGCCTCGACCCGGCTCGCGTGCTCTCCGCTGTCACCGGAAGCGGTACGCCCCCCTCGGACCTCGGCACCCACCACGGGCTGTCGTCCAACACCGGCGGCTCCTCGGAGCCCGCGCGTGCGGCGGGAGTCGGGCGCAGCCATCGGGCGAATCGCAGACGCCCGGCGCGCCGGCCCGACCGAAGGGCGACACGTACCATCCCCAAGCCGGTCCTCGGCGGCGCGGCGGTGTCACTGGTCGCGGTGGCCGTACTGGTCGCGGCCCATCTGACGCCTGGTTCTTCTGCCCCGGCCGCGAAGACGACACTGCCCACTCCGCCCACGCCTGCTGTCACTGCGTCCCCGAGCCCTTCCCCCTCGGGTGTCCGGTCCGCCTCACCCAGCACGTCCCCGACGCGGACGGCGGCACCGACTTCCAAGCCGACGCGTACCGCCGGGGCCGCGGCCCCGGTGCAGGTCGCCTCCTCCGCCAAGAAGGGCGTAGGCGTGTGGCCCTTCAACGGAGCGAGCCAGGCGCTCGCCGCATCCGGGGCGAGCTGGTACTACACCTGGGCCACCCAGCATCCGGGCGTCACCACACCGCCGTCGGCGACCTTCGTACCCATGATCTGGGGAGCGGCCTCCGTCACCGACGCCTCCCTCGCCCAGGCCCGCGCGCACGGCCCCTACCTGCTCGGGTTCAACGAGCCCGACATGGCCCAGCAGTCGAACATGACGGTCGAGCAGGCGCTGGAGCTGTGGCCGCGGCTCATGAAGGCCGGCAAGGTCCTGGGCAGCCCGGCGGTAGCGACGGGCGCGGACGTCCCCGGCGGCTGGCTGGACCGCTTCATGTCCGGTGCTGCGGCCAGGGGGTACCAGGTCGACTTCATCACGCTCCACTGGTACGGAGGGGACTTCCGCACCCCACAGGCCGTCGATCAGCTGAGGTCGTACCTGGAGTCCGTCTACCAGCGCTACCACAAGCCGATCTGGCTCACCGAATACGCGCTGATCGACTTCTCCCACGGGACCCGCTTCCCCACTCCGGCGCAGCAGGCAGCCTTCATCACCGCATCCACCGAAGCCCTCGACTCCCTTCCCCACCTCCAGCGCTATGCGTGGTTCGGGCTCGGCGCCGACCCATCGAAGCCGAGCAGCGGCCTCTTCACGAACGGCACGACGACGACCGCAGCGGGCCGGGCCTTCCAGGCCGCGCACTGACCCGGGGCACGACGGACACCCCCCGGCCGGGGCGGCACCTCCCCGGCCGGAAGGAGGGAACGCTCTCCATCCCAGGAACGCAGACACAGCTCGTCGCAGCCCACAGATCGAAAACACGTGGCCTCAACAGCGGACGCGGGCCAGGATGCGGCGGATGGTCGTCTCACACGGCACCGGCCGAGTGCCGGTCAGCGGGCAGCAGCGGGCGCCGATGCGGTCCAAGACGGCCGGTAAGGAGTCACCGCGGCCCGCTGCACATCGAGCGGCTGATGCGCGAGAACGACCTGGAGGGCGTCATCCGCGGCCGGCGACGACGCACCACGGTGCCCGAGTCGACCGCTCCCAGGCCACCGGACCTGGTCAACCGGCTCTTCACCGCGACCCGGCCGAACCAGCTCTGGGTGACGGACCTGACCTATATCCCCACCTGGTCCGGCTGGGTCTACGTCGCATTCGTCCTCGACGTCTACTCGCGGATGATCGTGGGATGGCAGCTCGCGACCCATATGCGCACCGATCTCCCCCTGGATGCCCTGGAGATGGCGCTGTGGCGCCGGGGCATCAAGAAGGGATCGGGGCTGAACCATCACAGTGATCGCGGCAGCCCAATACGTGTCCATCCGCTACAGCGAACGGCTGATGGACGTCGGTGCCGCCGCGTCGGCGGACTCCGTCACGGACTCGTACGACAACGCGATGGCCGAGGCGCTCAACGGCACCCCCAAGGCCGAGGTGATCGAACATCAAGGTCCCTGGCGGGACGCTGGCCAGGTCGAACGCGCCGTCATGCAGTGGGTCGGCTGGTACAACACCGAACGCCTGCACTCCGCACTCGGCCACCTCCCACCCGAGGAGTTCGAAGCGGCTTACCAACGTTCCATGACCACCCCAAACGCCGCCTGAACACATACGATCGGCCGCTACGAAACTCGGGGCGGCTCACACGACAAAACGACAGTTGTGGTGTGTCATCCGGAGGCCTCAATGGGCGGGCTGGAGAAACGGGGGCTTGCAGGTGGTCAACGGCTTCCCAGGAAGGCAGGGCCGTGCCGTGCAGCATGGCGCTGATGTCGCTGGAGTTGAGTGGGTGTGACTGCGTACGGCCGCGGGCTCGGGCCGGCCGGCTGAGAGATGCAGGCCGCGGGTCAGCGCATTGCTGAGCGAACACTATGAACATAATGATCAAGAGCGTGGCCCCTCGACTGCAGCCTTCTTAGCATCACAACTCGCGGCGCAACGGTGCGCCCACGAGGACAGGAAGCCGCACCTTGGACAGGTCCAGAACGCTCGCACGCATCCCCAGATGGTTCCGATCCGGTAAGCAGCGCCGCGTGGGGCTGGCCGCCTGTCTTGCCGGGGTGGTCATCGGCGCACTCACGAGCACACCTTCCGCCCACGCGGACGCGGGCCATCCGGCATCCGTCGCATGCCCGTCAAGCCTGGCGGAAAGGGCCACGTGTTACACCGGCCAGGATGCGAACGGCGCCTACTACGCGATCGCCATCCCCAAGACATGGAACGGCTCGCTCGTCGTGCACGCCCACGGCGGTCCCGACCTCGGCGAAGGCTCCGACCCTGCCCGCAGCATCAATGATCTGGACCGCTGGTCGGTCATGGTGGACGAGGGCTACGCCTGGGCCGGCTCGTCCTATCGCCGCGGTGGTTACGGCACCCGGATGGCGGCCGCCGACACCGAGAACCTGCGCCGCCTGTTCGTCCAGGAGTTCGGCAAGCCGAAGCGAACCTACGTGCACGGCCAGTCCTGGGGCGGGAACGTCGCCGCCAAGGTCGTGGAACTCTACGGCAAGAAAGACGGCCCCTACGACGGAGCCCTGCTCACCAGCGGCGTCCTCGGCGGCGGCTCACGCGGATACGACTACCGGGTCGACCTGCGTGTGGTCTACCAGTACTACTGCCGGAACCACCCCCGTCCCAGCGAGCCTCAGTACCCGCTGTGGGAAGGGCTGCGCGCCGGCTCGACCATGACAGCCGCCGGGCTCCGCGCCCGCCTGCAGGAATGCACGGGATACGCTTCCGCCCCGCAGGATCGGACCGCGCTGCAGCAGCGCAACCTCGACGACATCCTCGCCGTCACAAAGATCCCCGAGCGCACCCTGGAGTCACATCTGCAGTTCGCGACCTTCACCTTCCGTGACATCGTGCACAACCGGCTCGGCGACCGCAATCCGTTCAGCAACCAGGGCGTGCGGTACTCCGGTTCACATGACGACAAGGCGCTCAACGCCGGCGTCGAGCGGTTCTCTGCCGACCCGACCGCTGTACGGGACCTGTCCTATGACAGCGACCTCACCGGCAAGGTCGACATCCCGGTCCTCACCCTCCACGCGATCGACGACCCAACGGCGTTCGTCGAACACGAGGCGGCCTACCGAGCCACCCTCCAAGGCGCGCACCGGGCAAAGTACTTGGTGCAGACCTTCACCAAGGAGAGCGAGCACAGCGCACTGAGCAACTCCGAGTACGCCAACTCCATCTCCACCCTGGACAGGTGGGTGCGCACCGGAAAGAAGCCGACGCCCCAGTCGATCGCGGCATCCTGCGCGCGGTTCGACCGTACATACGGCACCGGCTGCCTCTACGACCCGAGCTTCCACCCGAGCTCCTACGCCTCACGGGTCAATGCACGGTCGGGCGGACTCGTCTGGCCGGCCATGACCGCCGCCCAGGAGAAGTCCTGGAGCCTCATCGACGGCGTCGGTATCGCTCCCTGAGGTCTCCGGCTCACCACACCAGCCAGAGAGGTGGGCGATGTTCACCGCACTCGCCGACATCGGCACCGAGGGCAGGATCCGGAGGCACTGCGCACCGCCACCGCCTACGTGTCGGGGCCGATCAGTCCGTTCAGAGCCGCCATGGAAATCTCGTCGGCCTGTTCCTCGTCGAGCGGGGCGTGCCCGCTCATCAGGCGGAAGATGAGTGGGCCGAAGAGGATGTCAGTCGCCGTCTCCGCACTGACGCCGGCACGGGCCTTTCCCTGTGTGGCAAGCCGGTCCCACAGCAGGGCGATGGCTTCGCGGCGGGCTTGGAGGAAGTAGGTGCGAAAGTACGGGGCCGCTTCGGGATCGGTGGCGCACGCGGCCAGCAGCTGCCGGAAGACCTGGCCTGTGTCGCTGGCGTAGAAGGCGCTCACGCGGCGCACCTGTTCACGCAGGTCGGCGGCTGCGTCCCCGGTGTCCGGCAACGGGATCGCATCGGCCATCCGGCGGCCGAACGCCTCGGCCGCAACGGCGGTGCGGGACGGCCAATGCTTGTAGATGGTCATCTTGCTCACACCCGACCGCGCGCTGATGGCGTCGACCGTCGCCCCCGCGATTCCGCCCTCGGCGAGCAGCTCAGCGGCCGCGGCCAGGACCGCTTCTCTCGCACGCACGCTGCGGGGGTGGACCGCCGGCGCGGGCACCGCGGAGGGCGGCTCAGCCGGCAGCGACATCGTCGTGATCCGTGCTCATGGCCACCTCGCGCCACTGGTCCAACTCGCTCTGCACGAATCGGAGCTTGTCCTCCACCCGGGCCACGCAGTCTGCCCCCAGTTGCAGGCGCAGCGGGGCCTTCTCGCTGCCTCCGAGGCCGACGATGATGCGGGCCGCCTTGGCGGGGTCGCCCGGCTGGCCATGGTTGCGGTCCGTGGCGAAGGTCCGGGTGCCGCCCGCGGTGGCCTGGTAGTCGTCGATGACGTTCGTCTCGGTGTGGAGGCTGGAGCCGTCGAGGAAGTCGGTGCGGAAGAGGCCGGGTTCGACCACGGTCACCTTGATACCCAGCGGCGCGGTCTCGGCCGCGAGCGCTTCGGACAGGCCCTCCACGGCGAACTTGGTGGAGGCGTAGACGCCCCAGCCGGGAGCGCCGGTGAAACCGCCGACGGAACTTATGTTGAAGATGTGGCCCGAGCGGCGTTCGCGCATGCCCGGCAGGACAGCGCGCAGCATGTTGAGGGTGCCGAAGACATTCGTCTCGTACACCCCCCTGGCCGCCTCGTCCGAAACTTCCTCGACCGCACCGAGCAGGCCTCGGCCCGCATTGTTGACGAGGACGTCGATGCCGCCGAACCGTTGGGTCGCCGCGGCGGTGACCGCCCGCGCCTGGTCCTCGTCTGTGACATCCAGGGGCAGAGCGAGCAGCGCGTCGCCCGCGTCGGGAAAGTGAGCGCTGACCACCCGCGGATCGCGGGCGGTGGCCACGACGTCGTGCCCGGCCTCGAGGGCGGCTCGCGTGATCCGCGCGCCGAATCCGCGGGAGGCTCCAGTAACCATCCAAGTACTCATTGCCTGTGGCTTCTTTCATGCAGTGAGGAGTGGGCTTTCCCGCTCAGCCGACGGAACGACAGGTCACCGCCGAGGAGGGACGCGCCAGGCACGGACACAGCTGCCTGCGCCGAGCGACGCCACGACGCCTCTCATTTACTGTACGTACAGTACACGAAGGGGTTCGCAGCCAGCGGGGCTCCGGCAGGCTTCCACGGACCTCGGGCGACGGCTGCCCGTTTCAACCGGTGAAGGGGTGGGGTTTGTCTTCGCAAGGTGTGCTGCACAGCTCGCGTGAAATCGCCCGCGCGCAGGTACGGACGGCGGGTGTCACGATTTTGTGGTCTGCGGTCGCGCTGGGTATGACGACGGACAGGGCGGCGCAGACCGTGCCGTCGGGACCGTGGAGGGGTGCGGCTACGGAGGTTCGTGGCCACGGGGTGGTCAGTGTCACGGTGGCGAATCCGCCGCGGCGCACCTCGGCCAGGACCCGGCGCAGTTCTGCCGGTCCTTGCGTGCGCCGATCAGCCCCCTCAGCGGGGAGATTGTCCAGAACCCGGTCCTGCACGGATGGCGGTGCGCCGGCGAGCAGGACGAGGCCGACGCCTGTGGAGTGCAGTGGCATACGTCCGCCGACGCGGTACAGCACCGGGTCGGCGTCGTGGGCGGACAGCCGCTCGACCAGCAGTGCCTCGTCGCCGTCGCGTACGGCCAGAAGGACGTGCTGACGGGTGACATGGAAGAGGTCTTCCATGAACGGCATGGCGACGGCGCGCAGGCCGTGGCCGCGCGGCGCCAGCGAGGCGATCTCCAGGAGCCGCAGGCCGATGGTGTACCGGCCGTCCTCGCGGCGTTCCAGCGCGCCGGTGCCGGTCAGTTTCCTGGCCAGGCGCAGCGTGGTACTGCGTGGCATGCCGGTCAGGCGCGTCAGGTCGGCCAGGGACAGGACCCGGTGTGCGGGGTCGAAGGCGCCCAGCAGCGCGAAGGCCCTGTCGATGACCGCGTCCCCCTGCGGGGGCCTGCGGCCCCGTAGGGGGGATGGTTCGCTGGGCGAGGTCCTGTCAGGCACGTTCTTGCTCCTTTGTTCCACTCAATGGCATACCTGATGCCTCTGTATGGCACGTGCTCTTAGGTTAGGGCCATGTTCGCGGGCGGTGCCCGCGCGGCGCCGTCCCCCCCACTCAGGAGTTCTCCATGCATGTTCTGACCAGCGACGTCTCGTTGCTCAAGGGAAAAACGACCGGGGTCGCCGCACTGCCTGACGAAACAACGGACATGCCCGTGCTGGTGTTCGTGCACGGCGGGGGAGCCACCGCGAAGAGCTTCGACATTCCCGGGCACTCCCAGATCCTGCGGGCCGCGCATCACGGATTCCCTTCCTACGCGCTCAATCGTCCCGGCTACGGCGGCAACGAGACGCTCGGTTTCCCGCCCGACACCGACACGGGCGGGATGAGGGCCCACGCGGAGCGCCTCGACCTGGCTATCGCCGAATTGTGGGAACGTCACCGCGAGACCGCACCTGGTGTCGTCGTGGTCGGGTGTTCCATCGGCGCCGCCATCAGCCTGCATCTGGCCTCCCTGTGGAGTGAGCAGGACCAGCCCGGCTGGCCGCTGCTCGGTCTGGCCGCCGCGGACATCGGCCAGCTTCCGCGGGAGAACGTGGTGAACGCCTGGCGCTCCAGCGCCGTCGAAGAACGCACCGACATGACGAAGCTGCAGGCCCAGCTGACCATGCCGCCCCTGTGGGCCCTGGCCCCCTATCAGTTCGGCCTCCACGCCATGCCCGGCATTCTGGAGCCCGTGCTGCGGGCCGAGGGGATGGAGGTCGTCGGCGGCTGGGTGCGGGAGTGGCAGCGCATCGCTTCCTCGATCACCGTTCCCGTCCACTACCGCCTGGGCGAGTTCGACACCATGTGGACCGTCCGGCAGGACCTCGTCGACGAGTTCGCCGCCGCGTTGCTGACCAGTTCCCCCTACGTTGACGCAGCCCTCTTCGCCGGCTCCGCGCACGGCGTCGCGGACAGCGTCGTCGGCCACGAGTACTGCCTGCAGGTCCTCGGCTTCGCAGAGCGCTGCTCCGTCGCTGCCAGGATCCCCCAGCTTCTCGGCCGCTGAAACGGGTACCACCACCCGCCCCGTCCGCGGCACGGGACGGAGGCAGTACCTCTTCCCGCTGCGGCGCAGCACCTTGAAAGGATCGCCCCATGCCCACGCCGGCCGGTCTCCTCATCGACCTGCACGCCCATTTCGTCACGGAGCAGTATGTCGAGGCGGCCCGGTCGGCGGGGCACCATTACCCCGACGGCATGCCGCACTGGCCCCGCTGGGACGCCACCGAACACCTCCAGCTGATGGACCGCCACGGCATCCGCACCTCCGTGCTGTCGCTTTCGTCGCCCGGCGTGCACTTCGGTGACGATCAGGCCGCCCGGCTCCTGAGCCGGGCGGTCAACGAGTACGCGGCCGAGGCACGGCACCGGCATCCCGGGCGGTTCGGCCACTTCGCCTCTTTGCCCCTGCCCGACGTGGAGGGTTCCCTGAGCGAGCTCGCCCATTGCCTGGATGTCCTGGGCAGCGACGGCGTGGCCGTCACCACCAACACCGGCGGGGTGTACCTCGGTGATGCACGTTACGAACCGCTGTGGAGCGAACTCGACCGCCGCCGCGGTGTCGTCTTCGTCCACCCCACCTCTCCCCCGCACGCCGATGCCGTGGCCCTGGGACGGCCCCGGCCCATGCTGGAGTTCATCTTCGACTCCGCACGTGCCATCAGCGACCTCGTCTTCAACGGCGTCATCAGCCGCTATGCCGGCATTCAGTGGATCTTCACCCACAGTGGCGGCGCGGTCCCCCTGCTCGCCGACCGCATGGAACTGTTCCGCACCGTCTTCGGCGACACCGGCCAGGCCGACAGCACTGAGCAAACCGTCCCGGAGCAGATCAGCCGCCTGTGGTTCGACATGGCCGGCACCCCCTTCCCCCGGCAGATCCCCGCTCTGGCCGCGGGCTTCGGCTCTGATCGCATCCTGTACGGCTCCGACTACTGCTGGACCCCAGGCTTCGGCGTGAGCGCGCAGATCGCCTCCCTCGACACAGCCGAACAGCCGTCACCCGATACGTGGCACACCCTGACCACCCGCAACGCCGAACGTCTGCTGCCGCAGCTCGCGCAGAGTTCGCCGGCCCAGTAGTACGGGGGCCGGTGAACTCGCCCTCCCGGCCCTCGCGTCACCCATCCACCGCCCCAGGCGCCGCGCGCGATGTGCTCGCACCGGCGCGCACACGGAAGTCGGACCGCAATGACCCACGCCTCTCCCCTCAGCGACCACATCCCCGACGAGAACCTGCGGGGCAAACGGGTCCTGGTCACCGGCGGTACTCAAGGCCTGGGAGCGGCGATCGCCGAGCGCCTCAGCCGGGCCGGCGCGACCGTCCTGGTGACCGCCCGCACCACGCCTCCGTCCGACGCGGCGCACCCGCTCTTCGTCTCGGCCGACCTGTCCACCATCTCCGGCATCGAGACCGTTGTGGACCACGTACGCCATCACCTCGGCGGCCTGGACGTGCTCATCCACAACGTCGGCGCCAGCCTGACGCAAGGCGGCTTCGCCGATGTGGACGACCAGCAATGGACCAAGATCCTGGACATCGCGCTGATGGCCGCCGTGCGTCTGGACCGGGCTCTCGTGCCCGGCATGGTCGCGGCCGGCCACGGTGTCGTACTGCACGTCACCACCATCCAGCGTGGTATGCCGCTGACGAACGTGCGGCTGGGTGCGATGGGCGGTGACACGCCGCAGAACAGCATCGCGCTGTCTGCCGCGAAGGCCGCCCTGACCGTCTACAGCAAGGGACTCGCCTCCGAGGTCGCGCCGGCCGGAGTCCGCGTCAACTCGGTCGCCCCGGGCTTCATCCTGACGCCCGCCACCGAAGAGGCGGCCGACCGGCTCGCTCACGATGCGGGAACCGACCGGGCCACCGTGCTGCGGCAGATCGCCGACGCGCTGTACCCCGGCGGGATCCCCCTCGGCCGGCCGGTGACGACCGCGGAGGTGGCCGAGCTCGTCGCCTTCCTCAGCTCCGACCGTGCCTCTGGGATTGCCGGGGCCGAGCACGTCATCGACGGCGGTACCCTGCCCACCGTGTAGGTGCATCGGCCATGGGCCGGCAGGGCCGAGGTGACGGCGGTGCACACCGCGCCGGACAACAACCACGGCGGCATCATCCAGTGGGAGAAGCGCGACGGCTCCACCGTGGTGGTGGGCCCCGCACGCACCTCACCATCCGCAACAGCCGCCGAGAACGCCCTGCCGTCACCACCAGGCACACGCCGACAGACCGTCAGCGCGTCACAACCCGCCCGGCATCGAAGCCTGGAGCGATTCAGCCTGGTCCTAGCCGGAATGGGCGGGCACGTGCCAGACGCCGGGGCGCACCTCGATGGGGCCGCCGGACCGGAAGTCGGTGGTGAGCCAGTGGGCGAGCCGTTCGAGGAAACAGGACCAACGGCGGTCGCCTGCAGCGCGTGCGATGCCGGCGCAGGTGCTGAGTGCTTTGAGGGCGGCCGGGAGGTGGCCCTCGGCGGCCTCGGCCAGGACCAGTCCGCGCAACGCGTCGCAGGTGCTGTGCTGATGGTTCTCGGTGTGGCTGAGGGCGAGGGCCTTGGAATAGAGGTGACGGGCGGACAGAAAGTGGCCCCAGCCGTATTCGGTGTCGGCGAGGCCGATCAGGGCGAGGACCTCGCTGTGCCGGTGGGACGCCTGACGAGCGCGGCGGTAGGCCAGGTCGAAGCAGGCGGCGGCGAGGTCCGCCTGGCCTCGCTGCCAGGCCAGGCTGCCGCGGGAGCACAAGGCGATCGCCTCGGCGCGCGGGTCCCGGGCGTGCCGAGCGGCGTCCAGGGCCAGCACGCTCACCCGGGACCAGGTCTTCCAGAGGAAACCCGCCTCGCAGTAGCCGACGAGGCTCTCGGCCAGCGCGCCGGTCCAGGTCCACAGGCCCGCTTCGTGTGCCCGGCCCGTGAGGTCCGCGAGGGCGTCGCACTCCTCGCGGAACCAGAGCAGCGCCGCCGCGGCGCTGGCGAAGCCCGGCTGGTCAGGCACGATAGCGGACGGGCGGGCGGGGCGCCGGCTGGGCAGCAGGAGCCGCATGGCCCGCCAGGCATGGGCGGTGTAGGCCGCGCTGAGCCGCTCCACGGCAGCCCGGGTCCGCGTGCCGTCCGGGTCCTCGTGGGCCAGCAGTTCGGTGGCGACCGCGCCGGCGAGCCCGTTCATCCGATAGCGCACCGGTCCGTCAGGCACCGTACGGGCGTCCAGCAGTCGCGTCTGGAACAGCGTCTCCAGTGCCTTCTCGCCCCGTACGGCGTGCGGCGCGGGTTTGCCGCGGACGACGGTGCCTAATGCGGCGTCGTCACCCCACGCCGGTTTTGGGGCCGGTTCGCGAGACGGGGTGGGCTCGTCCGCAGGGTGCGGCGTCGGCTCGTCGAGCAGGGCGATCGCGGCCCATGCCTCGAAACCGCCGGACGGGGCGAGGGAGAGCAGGCCGAAGGCCCTGCGGACGTGGGACGGGAGTTCATCGGCAGCGGCCGTCAGTCGGGCGCGTATGTCGAGGTCGCCGACGGCCAGTGCATCCAGTCGGGTCGCGGGGTCCCGGAGTCGGGTGAGCAGTACGCGGGCCGGCCAGGAGGGGTGGGCTCCGAACCAGGCGGCCGCCGCGCGCAGCGCCAGGGGCAGGTGCTCACAATACGCGGCGATGGCCCCGGCCGTCTCCGGGTCCTGCCGGACGGCGTCGGCCCCCCCGCCGGCCGCACCGGACAGGAGCGCCACCGAGTCGTCCGGTGTCAGCGGCCCCAACGGCACACACACGGCGCCCTCCAGAGCGAGCGCGGGGCGCCGGGTGGTCAGCAGCAGGGTCGCATCGGTCACGGTCAGCGGGCGGACCTGCGCCTCGTGGTGGACGTCGTCCAGGACCAGCAGCACCCGGCGTCCCTCCAGCACGGTGGCCAGAAGGTCCGCCATTTCCTGCACGCCGAGCTCCGGGACGGCGTACCGTCCGGCGCGCTCGGGGGCGAATTTACGAAGCAGCAGCGCCAGGATCCGGCCGGTCGTCATGTGGCCGCCGTCGGGCGACCGGAGAGAGAGGAAGACCAGGCCGTCCGGGAAGGCACCAGCGGTGCGGTGGGCAAGTTCGGCGGCGGCGGTGGAAGTACCCACGCCGGGGCCGCCGGTGACCACGAGGATGCCGGGCCGGCGGTCGCGCAGGACAGCCTCGGCCTCGGCCAGCTCCTTGCCCCTGCCGACAAAGACCTTGGGCATACGGGGCAGGTGCCCGACGGGTGCGGTCGGTAGCGGTGCCGGGTCCGCCCCCCGCAGGACCGTGATCCCGATCGGGGCGGAGCGTGGGGTGAGGCACTCCTCGACGTGCCGGACCTCCGCCGACCGTACGATGCGCAGATGCAGCTCGCGTAGCGCCGGGCCGGGATCGGTGCCCAGTTCGTCGGCCAGCTGGGTGCACAGGGCGGCGTACCGGGCGAGGGCCTCGGATGTCTGCTGGGCACGGTAGAGGGCGACGATCAGGTGGGCGTGCAGCGACTCGCGGAGCGGGTGGGCGCGGGCCAGCGCAGTCAGCTCAGAGATGACCTGACGATGGCGGCCGAGCCAGATGTCGGCGGAGATCCGCTGTTCCTGAACGTCCAGGTGGAGCAGTTCCAGCCGGTCCACGGCGCCCCGCAGATACGTCCCTTGCGGCACGTCGGCGAGGGCCGGGCCCCTCCACAGCGCGAGGGCTCTTGTCAGTTCGCCGGCCGCCTTCTCGTATGCGCCGGCCGTGTACGAGCGGTCACCTGCGGCGCTCAGTTCCTGGAAGCAGTGCAGGTCCAGTTCACCGGCCCCCGGATCGAGCTGGTAGCCAAAGGCCCGGGTGAGGAGCGCCGTGGCACCGCCGACGGCGAGCGTCTTGCGCAGCTGGGAGACGTAGACCTGGAGGGTGCTGCGGGCGGTGCGGGGCGCTTGGGCGCCCCACAGCTCCTCGATCAGGCTGTCTGTGGACACCATGCGGCCGGCGTCCATCAGGAGGCGGGCCAGGATGGTCCGTTGCTTGGCGGCCGAGGGGACCTGCGGGTGGACCTCCAGCGGCCCCAGGAGCCGAAATCTCATCGGTCAGCAGTCCTGGGCCAGCGTGACGGTGACCGCCCCGGCCGGGCCCCCGTCTGAGCTGGACAGGACGATGCTCATCGTGGTTTCGGGGCGCCCGAGGGCATCGCGGACCACCGGGCCGGCGACCACCCGGCACCGCGCCGGCATGTCGGGGAACACCTGGGTTTCGGGGAGTTCGGCGCTCCAGCGGGTGGGTATGCAGTGGGCGGCCGAAAATCCGTGCAGTTCCGCGGCGGCGAGTACGGCGGCCTGCCGGGTGGCCTCGACGGTGATGGTGATCCGGGCCCGGGAGGTGGCCACGGGGTCGAAGGCGGTGTTGGCCGGATCGGGTGCGATGTCGGCGAGCATGACGCCGTGGGAGTCGAAGCGGGGATCGGCGAGCACCACGTTGCGCGGGTCGCAGCGGGCCACCTGGGCGGGAGCCGGCCGCCGGGAGGGCAGCCGGCGGGGCGGTTTCCCTGTGCTCTCGGGTACGGCCGCTTCCCGCAGCAGCAGGAACCCGGAGGCGTAGGGCTTGCCCTGGACCAGGAGGGTGGCGTCGCACTGCAGGGTGGCCGGTTCAGCGGGTGGAAAGGTTCCTCGTAGCCGTGACTCCATGACGGAGTGGCGCCGTTGGGTGGCGCAGCGCCAGAACTCGCCGCCCTCGACGGTCACCACGGCTCGGGCGACGGCCAGTTGACCGAGAGCGGCGAAGCATGGCACGCGGCCGGCGACCAGTTCGCAGATGCTGTGCATGGCCTCCGTGACGTAATGCAGATCGAGCGGCAGGCTGGCGCCCTCCTCGTACGGCAGTTCTGTGCACGGCAGTTGGTCGGTGAGGGTGAACCGGCAGTCGCTCGGGGAGAGTGCGCCGAACAGGAACTCCTCGGCGGCGGCGGGGATGTGCGTGATCCTCCGGAAGCGGGCGGCGGCCGGCCGTTGACGCGACAGGGCTGCGGCCGTCGTCATGGTTTGATCCTTCTCGGCGCGATGGGTCGGCAGTACGTGGGGGGTACGGCGCTGTACGCCCCATAAGATCAACCAGGCGTCCTGCCGGGCGGTGGCCGACTCGTGGATCGGGGCGCGGTACAACTGGAACCGGCGGACGGCGCCGCTCCATACGGGGAGAAGACGGCGGCCCCCCGCAGTGGGCCGGACAGCGTCTGGTCGGGGACGCTCGGCCCACGCGGGGGGACCGCGCTTGTGGGACGGGCTGTCAGCCCGCGGCGGCCAGTTGAGCTCGTGCGGCCTCGGTGACCGCTTCGGCGGTGATGCCGAACTCCGTGAGCAGAACGTCCATCGGAGCGGATTCCCCGAAGGAACGGAGCCCGACGATGGCGCCGTCCCGACCGACGTAGCGCTCCCAGCCGAAGGGAGACCCCAGCTCCACGGCGACGCGCGCGGCGACCGACGGAGGCAGCACCTCGTCCCGGTACGTGGCGGACTGGCGCTCGAACAGCTCCCAGCACGGCAGGCTCACCACGCGGGCACGGACGCCGTCGGCGGCCAGCTTGTGGAACGCCTCCAGGGCGAGGTGCACCTCGCTGCCGGTGGCGATCAGCAGCACCTCCGGGGGCTCGCCGTCGGCCGGGTCGGCGAGCACGTAACCGCCCCTGGCCAGGCCGGACGCCGGGCCGTATACCGCACGGTCCAGGGTGGGCAGGGCCTGGCGGGTGAGGGCCAGAGCAGCCGGGCGGCCGGCCTGCCCCACGATGACACGCCATGTCTCGGCTGCCTCGTTGGCGTCGCAGGGGCGGAAGACGTCCAGGCCCGGCATCGCGCGCAGTGAGGCGAGGTGCTCGATCGGCTGGTGGGTGGGCCCGTCTTCACCGACGGCGATGGAATCGTGGGTGAAGACGTGCACAACCGGCAGCTTCATGAGGGCGGAGAGCCGCAGCGCCCCGCGCGCGAAGTCGGAGAAGACCAGGAACGTCGACCAGTAGGCACGCAGCCCCGACAGGGCGAGGCCGCCCGTGACCGCGGCGGCGGTGAACTCCCGGACGCCGAAGTGGAGGTTGCGTCCCTGCGGATGGTCCGCCGCGAAGTCCCCGGCACCGTCGAAGGTCAGCGTCGTCCTGGTCGACGGGGAGAGGTCCGCCGAACCACCCAGCAGCCATGGCACGTTGCGGGCCACCGCGTTGAGCACCTGCCCGGAGGAGTCGCGGGTGGCCAGGCCCTTCGGGTCGGCGGGGAAGGTGGGGATGTCCCGCCCCCAGCCGGCGGGGAGTTCCCCGCGCCGCATCAGGCGCAGCTCCTCGGCGAGTTCCGGGTACTGCTCCGCGTACTCCTCCAGCTGCTCGTCCCAGGCGTGGCGCAGTGCTTGCCCGCGCTCGGCGATGCCGGCTGCCATGTGCGCGTATGCCTCGTCGGGCACCAGGAAGTGGGCGTCCTCGGGCCAGCCGTAGAACCGCTTGGCACCGGCGGCTTCGTCCTCGCCGAGCGGCTCGCCGTGGGCGGCGGCCGTGCCCTGCTTGGTCGGGGCGCCGTAGCCGATGCTGCTCTCGACGATGATCAGAGTGGGCTTGGTGCGCTCGGCGTGGAAGACGCCCAGCGCACGGCCGATCCGCGTCCGGTCGTTGGCGTCGGTGACGCGGGTGACCTTCCAGCCGTACGCCCGGAAGCGGGCGGCGACGTTTTCGGTGAAGGCCAGGCTCGTGCTGCCCTCGATGCTGATCCGGTTGCTGTCGTAGATCCAGCAGAGGTTGGCCAGCTTCAGATGCCCGGCGAGCGAGGCGGCTTCGGCGGCGACCCCCTCCATCAGATCGCCGTCGCCGCACAGCGCGTACGTGTCGTATCCGAACAGCTCATATCCGGAGCGGTTGTAGCGGGCCGCGAGCCAGCGGGCGGCGACGGCCATACCGACCGCGGAGGCGACACCGGTGCCCAGGGGGCCGGTGGTCGCCTCGACTCCGGTGGTCAGGCCGTGCTCGGGGTGTCCGGCGCACCGCGAGTCCAACTGCCGGAAACGCTGGAGGTCTTCGAGTGTGACGGCCGGGCGCTGGGACACCTTTCCGTCGGCGGTGACCTCCGTGACCCGGGCCAGGTGCAGCAGCGCGTACAGCAGCGCCGAGCCATGGCCACCGGAGAGGACGAAGCGGTCGCGGTTCGGCCACAGGGGGCTGGTGGGGTCGTAGCGCAGGAAGCGGTGCCACAGGGTGTGGGCGGTGGGGGCGAGCGCCATCGGGGCACCCGGGTGGCCGGAGTTCGCGGCCTGCACCGCGTCGATGGCCAGGGTGCGCAGGGTGGTGACGCACAGGTCGTCGAGGCCCTCGCCGTCGGTGAGCAGTTCAGGCATCGGGGTTCTCCTCGGCGCCGAGCACGGAGCGTATGTCGGCGGTCAGTTGTTGCCAGGAGTCCTGGAAGCGGGCGACGCCGTCGGTCTCCAGCTCCTCCGTGATCGTGTCGAGGGCGATGCCTACGGCGCCAAGCTCCTCAAGGGTGCTGCGGGACTGCTCGTACTGGCCACGCACGGTGTCGCCGCGCGGCTCGCCGTGGTCGATGACGGCGCTCAGGGTGGCGGCGGGCATGGTGTTGACGGTGTCGGGCGCGGCGAGTTCGACGACATAGCGGGTGTCGTCGTACGCGGGGTCCTTCACCCCCGTCGAGGCCCACAACGGGCGCTGCGGCTGGGCGCCGAGCGCGGCGAGCGCCTGCCAACGCTGCCCGGAGCGGACCTGCTCGTGGAGTTCGTAGGCGAGCCGTGCATTGGCGATCGCGGCCCGGCCGCGCAGTGCGCGTGTCTGCGCGGTGTCCCTCTTGTCGAGGCGTGTGTCGACGGCGGCGTCGACACGGGAGACGAAGAACGAGGCGACGGAGGCGATGCGGGAGACCTCGTGGCCCGCCTGCGCAGCGCGTTCCAGTCCGTCCAGATGTGCCTCCATCACCTGCCGGTAGCGGGCAAGTCCGAAGATCAGGGTGACGTTGACGCTGATGCCTTCGGCGAGGCAGTCGGCCACGGCGGGCAGGCCCGCGTCCGTGGCCGGGATCTTGATCAGGACGTTGGGGCGATCGACCAGCCAGTGGAGCAGCCGGGCCTCGGCCAGCGTGCCCGCGGTGTCGTGCGCAAGACCGGGAGCGACCTCGATGGAGACCATGCCGTCGACCCCGCCGGTGGCGTCGTGGATCGGACGCAGGATGTCCGCGGCGCGCCGTACGTCGGTGCAGGTGAGCAGGCGCAGGGCGTCGGCAGGGGTGGTGCCGAGCCGGGCGAGGGCGGCCAACTGGCTGTCGTAGGCGCTGCTGTCCGTGATGGCCTGGTGGAAAATCGTCGGGTTGGTGGTGACGCCGGCGATCAGGCCTTCGCCTACCTGCCGTGCCAGCTCGCCGGAGTCGAGGCGGTCTCGGCTGAGGTCGTCCAGCCAGACGGCGGTCCCCGCGTCGTTGAGCCGGCGCAGTGTGTCGTTCAAGGGTGCTCCTGTAAAAGGGGTGTCGGCATGCCCCGGGCAGGGACCGGGGAGTGGTGGGGGGAGGCCGGCTCCGGGACTGCCCCCACCGGGCGGCTCATTTCTCGTTGGCCAGGCTTCCGCTTTGCAGGTTGGCGTCGACGAGAGCGGGAAGCCGCTTGAGGAAGGCGTCCTTGCCGGTCACCACGTGGTCGAGATAGGTGGCGACGTTGGACTGGGTGATCGGCGGCATGATGTACGAGTAGTGCGTGCGGACCGTCTTCTTCTCGGTGATGCGTTGGGCCACCGCGAGACCTTCCGCGAGTTCGACCCGGCCGTGCTGCAGCGAGGAACCGATGAAGTCGCCGCTTTGGACGGCACGCAGCCCGTCCTCGATCCCGTCGATACCGACCACCGGTATCTTCTTCCCGCCGCCCTCCTTCAGCGCCTGCACCGCGCCAAGGCCCATGTCGTCGTTCTCGGAGACGAGTCCGTTGAGCTTCCCGCCGAAGCTGGACATCCAGTTCTTGACCTTGTCGACGGCCTGGTCTCGGTTCCAGTTGGCGGTGTCCTTGGCGAGCACCTTGATGCCGGGGTACTTCTTGAGCACGTTGTTGATACCGCGCGAGCGGTCCAGCTCGGGAGAGGACCCGAGGGGACCCTGCAGGATGGCGATGTTGCCCTTGCCGCCGAGCTTGTCGGCCATCATCTGCATCTCCTGCTCCCCGGCGGCGACATCGTCGGGCAGCACGGTGGCGGCCAGCGCCGAGGAGCTGGTGAGCGTCGTGTTCACGGCCACCACGGGGATGTTCTTCGCCTTGGCCTCCGCGAGCTGCGGGGCGAGCGAGTTGGCCTCGACCGGCACGATGACCAGGGCGTCCACGCCGGAGTTGACCAGCTGTTCCACCTGGGTGGCCTGGGTGCTGACATCGCCGCCGGCCGAGTTCCAGACCAGTTCGATGTTGTGGGCCTTGGCGTAGGCCTGCATGCCTTCCTTGCCCTGGGTGATGAAGGACGACATGTCATAGACGGTGACGCCGATACGGAGCTTGTGCGCCCCCGTGTCACCGGCCCCGCACGCGGCTGTCGTCACCAGCGCCATGGCGCATGCGGCGGTGCCCGCCAACCGCAGGACTCGTCTGTTCATGAGAGTTGCCTTTCTGAGGGGCAGGAGTAATCAGCGGCGTCGGCTGTTGGCCCACACGTCGACCGTGACAGCGGCGACGATGAGCACGCCCTTGATGACCTTCTGCCAGTAGGCGGGCACGACGAGGATGTCGAGACCGTTGTTGAGGGTTTGCATGAGGAAGAGACCAAGGACGGTCCCCCAGATCGTGCCGCGGCCGCCCATGAGGCTCGCGCCGCCGATGACGACCGCGGCGATCGCGTCCAGCTCGTATCCCGAGCCCAGCGTGGGCGGGCCGGACAGCACACGGGATGCCAGCATGACGCCGGACAGGCCGGCGAGCAGGCCGCTGAGGGCGTAGACGCTGAACAGCACGCGGTGTGCCTTGATGCCGGCGAGTTCGGCCGCGACCCGGTTGCCGCCGACCGCGTAGACCCGCATGCCGTACGCGGTGAAGCGCATGACCACGGCGAGGACGACGATCCCGACGATCATCACGACCACGGGCAGCTGGAGCCCGAGGATCCGGGTGCCGGCGATCTGGTTGAAGTTCGCGGGCAGGCCGTTGATGGGTGCCCCGTCGCCGATGACATAGGCCATACCCGAGGCCGCGGTGAGCATACCGAGCGTCGCCACGAACGGCGGTACGTTGAGCCAGGCGACCAGCGCCCCGTTGATCGAGCCGGCGACGAGGCCGGTGACCAGGCCGACCAGCAGGGCCGTCCACAGCCGGTCTGGATGTCCCGCGACGGTCGAGGCCGAGGCCATGGCGCTCACGGCGATCACGCTGCCCACCGACAGGTCGATGCCGCCGGTGAGGATGACGAGGGTCTGGCCGACCGCGATGAGCGCGAAGGGCGCGGCGGCGGTGGTGATCGTCTGGAAGTTGTCGAGCGTGCCGAAACGAGCGCTGCGGTAGCTGAAGTACATGACGACCAGCAGCATCACGAGGACCATCGCGTGGCTGAGCGCGAACTCCCGCAACCGCGCCGCATTGAGCCGGCGCAGTGGGGCTGCGGCTTCGGCCGCGCCGGTCGCGTGGGGCGAGTCTGTGGGCGGGGACTGTTGCGTGATCATGAAGCGTCGTCCTGGGGGTGGGGAAGGGTGGTGGAGGTGTCGTCGAGTCCGGCGGCGAGACGGAAGATGCGGCTCTGGGCGTCGGCCAAGGACAGTTCGGCGCGGTCCAGGCTGCCCGCGACGGCGCCGCCGCGGATCACGTGTACGCGGTGCGCGAGCCCGAGGATTTCGGCCATGTCCGAGGACGCCATGACCACCGCCATGCCGGAGGCGGCGAGGTCGGTGACGATGCGGTAGATCTCGCTGCGCGCACCGACGTCGACGCCGCGGGTCGGCTCGTCGAGCAGCAGCACCTTGACGTGTCCGGTCAGCCACCGGGCGAGGACGACCTTTTGCTGGTTGCCCCCGGACAGGGTGCCGACCTGCTGGCCGAGGCCCTTGCTGCGCAGGTGCACCGAGGTCATCGCCCGGTCCACGGCCGCCGTGCGTGCGCCGCTTCGCAGCCAGCCTCCGAGGCTGAAGTCGGGCAGTCGCGGGAGCGTGGCGTTGTCGAGCACACTCATCCCGAGGACGAGCCCTGCCCCCTTGCGGTCCTCGGGGACGAGGGCCATGCCCGCGCTGATCGAGGACGCAGCGTTGTGACGCCGTACCGCCGTACCGGACACCGTGATCTCACCAGCGGTGCTGGCCCGCGCACCGAACAACGCCTCGAGGAGCTCCGTGCGTCCGGCACCGACCAGACCGGCGAGACCGACGATCTCACCGGCACGGACCTGGAAGTCCACCGGCTCCGGATAGCCCGCCACGTGCAGACCGCTGACGCGCAGGGCCACTTCGTCGCCGGGGGCGGGCAGCGCCGGGAACAGGTCGTCGAGTTCGCGGCCGATCATCGCGTGGACGATCTCGTCGTCCGTGATGTCGGCACAGGGGCGGTCCTCGACGAGCGCACCGTCCCGCAGGACCACCACGCGGTCGGCGATCGCCCGGATCTCCTCCATCTTGTGGGTGGTGTAGAGCATGGCGACGCCGCGCTCGCGGAGCTTGTCGACCACGCCGTACAGCCGCTCCACCTCGTGCCCGGAGATGGCCGAGGTCGGCTCGTCCAGCAGCACCACCCGAGCGCCCCATGACGTGGTCTTGGTGATCTCGACGATCTGGCGCAGGGCCACAGTGAGCCGTCGCATCGGGGCCTGGGGGTCGATGTCGACACCGAACACCTCGAGCATCTCGCGTGCCTGAGCGGCCATCCGACGGCGGTCGAGCAGGCCGGAGCGGCGCTTGAGCTCCCGGCCGGCGAAGAGGTTCTCGTACACCGTCATGTCGAGGATCGGCGCCAGTTCCTGCGGCACGATCCCGACGCCGAGCTCACGGGCGATCCGCGCGTCCGCGAGGCGCAGCGCTTCTCCGCCCACGAGGACGTCCCCAGCGTCGGGCCTGACCTGGCCGGACACGATCTTCATCAGTGTTGATTTGCCGGCGCCGTTCTCACCGGCCAGGGCCGTCACAGTGCCGGGTTCCAGGTTCAGGGACACCCCGCGCAGGACGGGGATCCCTCCGAAGGCCTTGGCCAGGCCCCGGCATTCGAGGGCCGTATTTTTCACGGTGTCTCCCGCTGTCGGGCTGTCGTGCGTTGCGGCCGTATCGATCGATCCGGTCATCCGCGTGCCCCCTTGCTTTGGCCGGCGGCCTTGCTGCCAGCACGGGCGCCCTGGCCCTGAATGCCGGGCATGGCCTAGCGCTCCGCTGGGGAGCGCGCCGGCAGGGCGGCTCGGGCGAATGCTCCGGCCAGTTCCTCAGGACCGGCGTACGGCTCCTGACCGCTGAGCAGGTCGGCGATCTGCCGCAGCAGAGGCAGCCCGGACCAGTCGCTCAGTGCACCGAACTGGATCAGCTGGTCGACGAGTTCACGGGCGAGCAGCGCGGCGGGGACGCCCTCGACGGTCTGGCCCGCGTCCTGCATGGCCCGCAGTGCCTCGTCCGGGGCTTCGCCGGCGCCGATGCGGGTGCCGTAGACGCGGTTGCGACCGGACAGGGCGGTGACCTCGAGGTCACCGACGCCGGCGAGTCCCGTCACGGTTTCGGCACGGCCGCCGAGCAGCCCGGCCAGCTGGACCATCTCGGTGACGGCGCGGGCGAACGCCGCGGCCTGTAGGTCGTGGTAGGGCTCACCGCCGTGCTCGGCCAGTCCCTGACAGATGCCGAGCGCGATCGCGTAGACGTTCTTCAGCGCGGCGGCGATCTCGACGCCGATGAGGTCGTCGCTCTCCTCGACCGCGTAGGCCTCGGTGGCGAACAGGCCGCGGGAGCGCTCGGTGACGCCGGGCGAGCCGCACGCGTGTACGGATGCGGTGGGCCTGCGGGCGGCGACTTCATTGGCCTTGCACGGGCCGCCGATGGCGACCAGCGGCAGGTCCGGGCTGCCGTCCGGTGCGGCCTCCTGCAGCACGCTGGTCACCGCGTCGGGGAGCGTGACGATGCGGTCGTCGAGGCGGACGAAGCCCTTGGTGGTGATGGCCAGCACCTGACTGGGCCGCAGGTGCCCGGCCGCCTTGCGCAGCACGTCCACCAGGCCGTCGGAGCTGACGGACAGCACGACGTATGTGGCCCCGTCGAGGGCTTCTGCCAGCTGGCCGCTGCGGTAGGTCTTCACGCGTGGGTCGAGCGGGACCCCTGTCCGCGGGTGAGGAAGGCCCTGCGCGACGGCGTCCAGCAGTTCGTCGTCGAGCCAGGTGCCCCACAGCCGGACTTCGTGACCGTTGTCGGCGGCCGGTGCGGCGAGTGCGCTGCCCATCGCCCCCGCACCGAGGATGGTGATGGTCTCGGCGAGCCGGCTCATGCGGACTTCTCCTCGTACGTGGCGAGCTGGCGCCGCTCGACTTCGTGGATCTTGCGGACCTTGGGCAGGGAACCGCCACCGGCGAACTCGGAGGCGATCCAGTGGTCGAGGCAGATCTTGGCGTGCTCGATGCCAAGGGTGCGGGCGCCGAAACAGGCGATCTGCGCGTCATTGGACTTGCGGGCCCGCTCGGCGCTGTAGGCGTCGGCGACCAGGGCGGCGCGCACCCCGGGCACCTTGTTGGCGGTGATCGCCATGCCGATGCCCGTGCCGCACACGAGGACGGCGCGCTCGTGCTCGCCGCCGGCGACGGCCACGGCGACGCGCTCGGCGACGTCCGGGTAGTCCTCCTGCTCGCCCGAGCCGAAGTCCTTCACCTCATGTCCCAGCGCGACCAGGTGGTCGCGCAGGGCATCCTTCATCGCTGCGCCGGCGTCGTCCGAGCCGATGGCGATGGTGCTCATGTCGTTCTCCAGGAGTGGTACGGAAGGTGAGCGATGTGGCTTGTGCCGACCGCCGGTTCGGTGAACCGGCGGTGTGGTGGCCCTAGGCCTTGCCGCCGGCCGCACCGGAGGCGGCGAGCAGCGGCGGGAAGAGGTCCTTCAGCGCCGGGTACAGGCGGCGGTAGACCTGGTACAGGTCCTCGTAGCGGGAGCGTGCGATCGGGTCGGGGTCGACGGTGGCCTTGGCCCGCGCCATCCGGGCCGCCGTCTCCTCGATGTCGTCGACACCGCCGAGCCCGACGGCGGCCGCGGCGAGGACCGCCGCACCGAGTGCGGTGGTCTCGGTCTCGGCGCACACGGTGACGGGGCGTCCGGTGACGTCCGCGACGATCTGCGTCCACAGGCGGCTGCGCGAGCCGCCGCCCATCGCCAGGTACCGCTCGATGGGGATGCCGGTGTCGTCGACGACGCCGTCGGTGGTGAGCCGCAGTTCGAACGCGACGCCCTCGAGCAGGGCCCGGTACAGGTGCTGCCTGCCGTGGAAGCCGGACCAGCCGATGATCGCGCCACGGGCGTTCGGGTCCCAGTACGGGGTCTGCGCGGCGTTGAGGTACGGCAGCGCCATCAACCCGTCCGCGCCGGGCGAGACCTTGGCGGCGGCGGCCTCCATGACCTCCTCACCGGACAGTCCCAGGCCCTGGCCCAGGCCCGGCGGCGCGCCGAACTTGTCCATGAACCAGCTGATCAGATAGCTGCCGGCCGACAGCAGGGTCTCCAGGGTGTAGGTGCCGGGGACCGGGCCGCCCAGCGTGCGGTAGGCACGGGACCAGCGGTAGCTCTCCGACCAGGTGCCGGCGGCGAGGGCGGTGCCCATGTTCGCGTACATCAGTCCCGGGCGCGTGACGCCCGCGCCGAGGCCGGCGCACTGGCCGTCGCCCGCGCCCGCCACGACCGGGATGTCCGCCGGGAGGCCCAGCTCCTCGGCGATGTCACGGCTCAGTTCGCCCAGTACGGCACCGGGGGGCACGAGTTCGGGCAGCTGATCCTCCGTCAGGCCGACCGTGTCGAGCAGTTGCCGCGACCAGGTGAACGAGGCCATGTCGACCAGCCCGAGCGGGTCGGCCGAGGCCCAGCTGGTGCGCCACTCGCCGGTGAGCTTGTGGGTCAGGTAACAGGCGACATCCACCACGCGGGCGCTGCCCCGCAGGGTGTCCGGCTCGTTCTCGCGCAGCCAGAGCAGTTTGTAAAACGCCGGGGTGACGTCCGGCGGCTTCCCGGAGAGCTCATGCACGGACCGGCTGCCGTGCTCGGCGATCTGCTTGCCGGCCCGGCCGTCCAGCCACAGGATCGCCGGACGCAGCTCGTTGCCGTGCTGGTCCAGGCAGACGAAGCTCTCGCGCTGGTGGGTGATGCCGATGGCGGCGATCCGGGTGGCGTCGATCTGTGAGACCGCCTCGCGCAGCGCGCCGCGTGTGGAGTCCCACCAGTCCCGGGCGTTCTGCTCGTGCCACCCGGGGTGCGGGCGCTGCAGCGGGAACGTACGGCGCCCCTCGCTGACGGCGTGGCCCGCCTCGTCGAACACGACGGCCTTGGTCGCGGTCGTGGAGCTGTCGATACCGATGACGTACCTGCTGCCGCTGCTGTGCTCCATGTGCCCTCCTTTCCTTCTCAGTTGGGGCGGTCGGGGCGCCTGCCCTGCCGCGTCCGGCTGTCGTTGTCGTCGATGTGCGGGGGCGTCGTGCAGGCCCCGCTGGTGGTGTCCATGCCGGTCACCCCGTACGTGCAGGCTGTGGGTCGCCGAAGCCGGGTGCGCGCATCCGCGCGGCGTCGGCGCGTCGGTCGTTGGGCTGACGGCCCGCCTCCTGCTCGGCCTCAACCCGCTGCCGATACCGGTAGATTTCCTCATCGACCCTGGACTCGTCCCAGCCGAGCGGGGCAGACACCAGGCGGGCGGCCTCTTCGGCCGCCGCGAGGCCCCGGTCCTTGGTCTCCATGAAGATGTGGGTACGCCGGGTCAGGATGTCGTCGAGATGGAGCGCGCCTTCGTGTGTGGCGGCGTACACGATCTCGACACGGAGGTAACCGGGCGCGCCGCGCAGCGGCGCGCCGAGCGTGCTGTCCTCGGCGACCAGCTCGAGCACTTCGGTGACGAGCGTGCCGTAACGCTCCACAAGCCGCTGGACACCCTCGGGGGCCAGCCCATACCGCTTGGCCAGGACCGTCTTGCGCCGGACCACGCTTTGGTAGCCTTCGGCGCCGGCCAGCGGCACGTCTTTCGTGGAGGAAGCCGGAACGCTGTGGGGCAGTTCGCGCACGGCGGCGTCGACGATGTCCTCGGCCATCACGCGGTAGGTGGTGAACTTGCCTCCCGCGATGGCGACCAGGCCCGGCTGGAGACGCGCGACCACATGCTCCCGAGAGAGCTTGGCCGTCTGCTCCGCATCACCGGAGACCAGCGGACGCAGGCCCGCGTACACGCCCAGGATGTCGTCCCGGGTGAGCGGAGAGGCGAGCACAGTGTTGACGTGCTCCAGCAGATAGTCGATGTCGCCGGAGCTGACCGCGGGGTGTTCCTTGCTGTACGTCCAGTCGGTGTCCGTCGTGCCCACGATCCAGTGCTCGTCGCCCCAGGGGATGACGAACAGCACGCTCTTCTCGGTGCGCAGGATCAGGCCGGAGGACATCGCGATCCGGGAGCGCGGGACCAGCAGGTGCACTCCCTTGGACGCCCGCACCCGCAGCGAGCCGCTCCCGCCCGCCTGCTGCTGCATCTCGTCGGTCCACACGCCGGTCGCATTGACCACCGCACGGGCGCGCACGGTGCGTTCACGTCCGGTCTCCACGTCCTGGACGACAGCGCCCACCACGCGGCCCTCCTCACGTACGAACGAGGAGACCCGGGTCCGGCTGGCGCACAGAGCACCGTGGGAAGCGGCGGTACGGACCAGGGACAGGGTGAAGCGGGCGTCGTCGACCTGCGCGTCCCAGTACCGCACCGCCCCGACCAGGGCGGAAGACTTGAGCCCCGGCGCCTCGGCGAGTGCCGTGCGCTTGGTCATGTGCCGATGGGCAGGGACACCGCGCGGCAGAACGGAGGACATGCCCATCGTGTCGTACAGCAGCATCCCGGCTCCGGCGTACGGCCGCTCCCAGATCCGGCGGGTCAGCGGGTAGAGGAACGGCACAGGCCTGACCAGATGCGGGGCGATCCGCTGGAGCAGCAGGGCCCGTTCCCGCAGGGCCTCGGCGACCAGCTTGAAGTCGAGCATCTCCAGGTAACGCAGGCCGCCGTGGATGAGCTTGCTCGAACGGCTCGATGTTCCGCTGGCCCAGTCCTTCGCCTCGACCAGCGCGACCGACAGCCCGCGCGTCACCGCGTCGAGAGCGGCGCCGGCTCCGACCACACCCCCTCCGACGACCAGGACGTCGACCTCGGCGGCTGCCATCTCGTCGAGCGCGTACTCGCGCGCCGAAAGGGAAAGTGCGACCTCGCGCACGACCTCAGCTCCTCTCATTTGCATCGGAACCTGGCGTATGCGGCTCACCGTGATCCGGAGTTCTCGATGTAGTGGTGTGCAGGCTGCAATCCGCACGGCTGCGATGGACGGGGCGGCAACGTGCGCCCACGCACTCCCACCGGCGGCTGCCGTGCCTGACACAGAGGGCGATGGCCATCGTTGATCACCTTCAGAAATGTCGAGTGCGCTGTCCGAAGGGAACGCATCTCACCGTTCCCAACAGATTCCGCGCTTGTTTCCACGATTACTCTGTCTTAATCAACACGTAAAGTGTCTGTTTTAACGTATTTTTTGTTGGATCTTGAATCACTCGGGGGCGCCGGGTGTCCGGTGCCTCCACCGACTCCGCCCGCCGGTGCGCGAGGCGAAACGGGTGGCGAAGAACGGCAGACCCTCTGCCGCGCCGGCCGCCGACGGCTACCGCAGCAGCGCCCACACACACGTGCCGAAGGATGTTCGATGCACTCCGAACCGCTGCGCCAGAACGCTCACCAGCGCCAGCCCCCGGCCACCCTCGGCGATGTCATCACCAGGGCCTGAGGGGTCGAACTCCCGCCACACTCCGCTGTCGATCACCTCGACACGCACCTGCGAACCGCACCGGATCAGCCGGAGGGTGACATCGGCGGAGCCGCTGTGACAGACCGAGTTGGTGACGAATTCCGAGACGGCGAGGCGCGTCGCGTCAGACATCTCGCCATCGATGCACCACGCCGCCAGATGCGTTTCAGTGAAGGCTCTGGCCTGGGGCACCGCCGACTCCTCGGTCGGCAGCGTGCACCACGCCAGACCATTGAGGTGACCGGATTGCGCCCCGGGGTGTTCGGGCTCCGCTGCTGCCGCAGGGTGCCACCCTCGGTGCCCTTGATCGAGGGAGGTGGTGGCGGCCATCGTGATCACCTTCAGGGATGTCGAGTGTGCTGTCCGACGGGAACACATCTCACTGTTCCCAACAGGTTTCGTGCTCGTTTTCACGATGATCCTGTCTTAACCCACACGTCAAGTGTCTGTTCAAACATTTTTTCTGTTAGTTGGCTTGGAATGGGGCGTGTCGGACCTCGGCTCCCTCCCGGCCCGGCGGTGAAGCGGGGCGGGGTGCGTGCCACCGGCGTCAACCGGACGCCGGGATGCGGTCGTTCGTCGCTGGTGCCGGAGCCGGTCAGGGGCAGGGCCTGCCATCCGCGTCGGTGCTTCCCGGCAACCGGGCCAGGGCCGGGTTGCGGGGGCGTACAACCGGCCATCCGCAACATGAAGGGAAGGCTGCTCCACGCCGGTACCCGGGCAAGCTCGGCCTGTCCCGCCCGACCCGGTCGCCGGCCGAACAGGTCGGCTGGGCCGATGCCGGTCAGACGGCCCGCCCCGGCTTCCCCGGCCTGGTTCCGGAAGAAGGAACTCGCCGTCCGCGAAGAGCGCCGCTTCCGCCACGCCCTGCGGCTGTCCCGGCTGCCGCACCACATGACGGTCGAGGAGGACGACTTCTCCCACCAGCCCGAACTCGACCCGGGAAAGCCAAGGACCTGGCCGCCCTCGCGTTCGCCGGGGCCAGGGCCGACGTCGCCCCGCCGGGCCCGCCGGGAGCAGGGAAGAACACACCTTGCTGTCGCACTGACGGTCGCCGTCTGCCGGGCCGGCTGCACGATCCACTTCACGACTCTGGACGGCATGGTCCGCCGGCTCAAAGCGGCCGACTCCATCGGCCGCCCGGCCGGCAAGCTCCACACCTGCCTGCAGCCCGGCGTCCTGGTGGTGGACGAGGCCGGCCACCTCCCGCCGGAGCGGGACGAAGCGAACCTCGCCTTCCGGACGCTCTCCAAGCGCTACGAGAAGGGCTCCACCTTGTCGATGTCGAACAAAAGCCTCAGTGAGCGGGATCAAGTCTTCGGCGACGGCACATCCTCGCCACCGCCATCATCGACCGTCGCTCCCATCACCACGAGAACCCCGCGATCAACGGCACCGGCTACGGGCTCAAGAACCGCCTCACCGCCGCCGAAGGCGGCATCAGCGCCGTCAGCCGACACGGTCTCAAGCTGTGCACATCAGCCACCGGTCCACTCCCGCTGCACCTAGAGGCGATCTCCCACCACCTCTCGATCAACATGCCGGCGTTCGCAGGCGCATCGAGCCCGACTCCCGGTCGCGGCACAAGGCCGGGTGCCGCACTCGGACCACCCGGCGGCCAAGCGGACCGCACCGGCGCGAAGCGACTATAGATGTTGCATCATCGATGTTGTGTGATACATGATGGGACATCAATAGTGATTATCGATGTTCCGTCATCGCGCCTACCTCTCGCCACCTCCGGATTAGTTCGCCCCCAGGGCAACGGTTCGATCCCAGGAGCAGACCTTGAAGCAACTGATCTCTCTCTCCCTGCAACGACCCAAAACGATCATCGCCGCCTGGTTGCTGCTGCTCGTTGTGTCCGCGCCGTTCGCCCTCAAACTCGAAGGGGCCCTGAAGGCAGGCGGCTTCTCCGACCCGCGCGGCGAGTCGGTGCACGCGCAGCACACGCTTGAGCAGGCGTTCCATGAGGCCCCGAACTCCCTGCTGATCGTCCTGCACGACCGCGCCGGATCGGTGCGGAGCGCGGTCGACGAGGCCCGTCAGGCGGCGCAGCGCCCGGGCGTCACCACGATCACCGACGAGCGCGCCCACCCTGAGTGGGTGTCCAAGGACGGCCGGACCACCTTTCTCCAGGTCGGTTTCTCCGGTGACAACACCACCGTGCAGAACGTCGTGCCGACTCTGCGGGACGACGTGCGCGCCGCGGTCAGCAAAGACGTCGAGGTGGATGTCACCGGTGCTCCGGCCCTGGACTATGCGCTGAACGTTCATTCGAAGGAGGACGTCACACGGGCGGAGATGATCGCCTTCCCGGTGCTCTTCATCGTGCTGTTGCTGGTCTTCCGGTCGCTGGTCGCGATGGCGGTCCCGCTCGTCATGGCCGGCGTCACGCTGGCGCTGACCCAGGCCATCGGCTACGGCATGGCCCAAGTCACCGACGTCAACAGTCTGTTCACCAACATTGTCTCCATGGTCGGCCTGGCGGTGGCCGTGGACTACTCGCTCTTCATCGTCAAACGCTTCCGCGAGGAACTGGCCGACGGCCAAGACGTGCCGACCGCCGTGGAGCGCTCCATGCGTACGGTGGGGCATTCGGTGCTCTTCAGCGGCCTGGCGGTCGTGGTCGCCATGTCCGCACTCTTCATTCCCCGGGCCATGTCCTTCACCAGCATCGCCCTGGGCGGTGTGGCGGTGGCGGTGGTCGCCGTCACGATGGCGATGACACTGCTGCCGGCCGTGCTGCGGCTCCTGGGCCACCGCATCAACGCAGGCACCCTGCGCCGCCGCAAGAAGGCCGCCGCCGCTTCCGTCGTTCCCAAGGCCGAGGCGGGCCGGGTCTCCAAGCACCCCTTGCTGATCCTGGCGGTACTGGTGGCCGGGTTCGTCGCTCTGGCGTGGCCGGCCACACAGCTGACTCTGCGGGTACCGGTGGCGAGCGCGGACATTCTGCCCGCCGGGGACAGCGCCCGGGTCGGTATCGCACGCATCAAGCAGGACATCGGCGTGCGCGAGATGTTCCCGGTCGAGGTGGTGCTGACTGCCGACGCGAAGGATTCGTCCGCGCTGCTCACGAGCGCCACGGGCATCGCCGACTACGCCAAGAACGCCAAGGGTGCCGACACCGTACAGGGCGTCAGCACCCTGAGCCTGCCCCCCGGTTCGCTGTCACAGGCACTGGCCGACGGTACCGGGCTGGACACCGCGGGCAAGGCGGCCGTCGGACAACTGTGGACCCAGGTTGGTGACACCCTCGTCACCCGTGTCCTGGTCACGCCGGATGCCGACCCGGACAGCGCTGCAACGCACCACTTGGTCAGCGACCTGCGTTCGCATCTGACGAGCGACACCTCGCCGGGGGTGAAGGCCGAACTCGCCGGCGCCACCGCCACCGGTTCCGACTTCGACGACCTGGTCGTCGGCTCGATCCCGCTGGTCGTCCTCGCCGTAGCCCTGTTGAGCTTCCTCATCCTCTTCCTTGCCTTCCGCTCGATGGTGCTGCCCCTGCTGGCGCTGGCCTTCAACGTGCTGGTCGTCGGCGCCAGCCTCGGTTTCCTGGCTCTGGTCGCCGGCGGCGCCGACCACTCCATCAACAGCGTCACCCCGCTGATGCTCTTCGCCGTGATGTTCGGCCTGAGCATGGACTACATGGTGATCATGATCGGCCGGATGCGGGAGATGTACCTGGACGGCGCCTCGCACCGTGACGCGGTGCTCGGCGGTCTGGCCCGCACCGCCGGGCTGGTCAACGGCGCCGCGGCCATCATGGTCGCCGTCTTCGTCTCCTTCACCAGCGCCCAGATCAGCATCGTGCGGGAGTTGGGCATCAGCCTCGCCACCGCGGTGGTCCTCGACGCGGTCGTGATCCGGCGGCTGCTCATGCCGGCCACGCTGCTGCTGCTCGGCGATCGGATCTGGGGCGGCAACCGCCGGTCCGCCCCGCAGGAGGCCGGCAGCATGGTGGCCGCCGCCCCGGTGAGCGCCCCCGCGGGCACCGAACTCCCGCCCACGGGTCCGGATCTCTCAGCCCCGGCGCCGAGGTGAGCTGAGCAGCAGCACCGTCCCGTGCGAACCACGTTCCGCTGTCCGGCCCGATCCCGGGGCCCGGACAGCGGAGGGAGGCGGTCACGTCACGCCCACCCGGTTCGGCAGCGCAAGGCGGCGCACGGGCAGAAACGGCAGAACAGCACCGCCGCATGACGCTCCCGCGCACCGCGGACCTCCAGGGAATCCTCCAGAAACGAGTCGACAGCTATGAAGGCACGTGTTCCGACGCCCCTCCCGTACCAGTCCGTCACCTCCGCCCCTCCCCCGGCGAGCGGCATCTTCCGTCGGGCCGCCGCGCTGATCGCCGACCGGGGCTGGTGTCATGGATCGGGGCTGCTCTACATCGGCTCCCCGCATCGGCCGCAGGCGGCCAGCCTGGCCGGAGCACTGCTGTGGGCCGCGACGGGGCACGCGGAGATCCACGATGCGTCCTCCCGGCGGGCCCTGTCCCTGCTGCGAGGTCAGCTCGATCCGCACGGCACGGCGCTGTTCGACGATTGGGAGTTGCTGTGCGCGTGGAACGACACCCCCGCGCGCACTCGGGCCCAGACGGTCGCCTTGCTGGTATCGGCGCACAACGCCGCGGCTTCCGGCCGGGCAGCGGGGGCTCAGCCCAGCCAGGCGGCGGTCTCGCGGACCGTCTGAGCGAAGAACTCGGCCGGCTTTACGACCACGTTCGTCAGATGGCCGAAGAGTTCGAAGCTGATCAGGCCGAACAGCTGCGTCCAGCACTCCACCAGGCGCGCGGCCGCCCAGCCCGGCAGCCCGTCCGAGGCGTCCTCGGCCACCGAGGCCATGCGCCGCACCGGCCGCAAGGTGCCCTGTGACTCCGCCTCGCGGATCAGGCCGATCAGCACCCGGGCCACCCGGGCCGCCGGGGGCACCGTGGTCTGCGGAGCCTTGTAGTCGGGGACGGGGGAGCCATAGAGCAGGGCGTACTCCTGCGGGTGCGCGACCGCCCAGTCCCGCACCGCCTCCCACGTAACCTGCCAGCGTTCAGCCGGCGTGCTGCCCTGCGGTGCGCCGGCCGCCGCGCGTTCGGCGCACTCACCGAGTGCGTTGAAGCCGTCCACGATGAGTGCTGTCAGCAGGTCGTCGCGGCTGGGGAAGTAGCGATAGACGGCTGAGGAGGCCATGCCGAGTTCACGCGCCACCGCCCGCAGCGAGAGGGCCGTGGCGCCGTGGACCGCCAGCTGGCGGCGTGCCGAGCCCTTGATCTCCTGGACCAGCTCCTCGCGGGCGCGCTCCCTGGCGGTACCTATGGCGTTCATTGCGCTGCTGGGCAAGGTCCTGTCAGGCACGTTCCTGCTCCTTTGTTCCACTCAATGGCATATCTAATGCCGCTGTATGGCACATGCTTGGGTTAGGGCCATGTTCACGGGTGGTGCCCGAGCGGCGCCGTCCCCCCCGGCCCAGAAGTTCTCCATGAATGTTCGGACCAGCGACGTCTCGTTGCTCGATGGAAGAACGACCGGGTCGCCGCACTGCCCGACGAGGCGACGGACATGCTCGTGCCGGTGTTCGTGCACCACGGAAGAGCCACCGCGAAGAGCTTCGACACTCCCGGCCACGAGTACTGCCTACAGGTCCTCGGCTTCGCGGAGCGCTGCTCCGTCGCAGCCACGGCATCACTGTGAGCATGGCAGGTTCACCTTGCAGGCGGGCTTGCGGCAGCCGGACGACCGGGGGCCGGCCGCCGGGCACTGTGCACGTCACGCAGGGGGCGACAGCCAAGTCCGGTCACCGATGTCCGGGAATCGCCCCGGGGACACCGCGCACCTCGGTCGATGCGGCGGGCAGGGCCCGCACCCCGGGGCCGCGGGCAGACACACCGCCGCGGAGCCCGCCGACGGCTGCCCCTGCGGCCGCTGCGTACCGGGAGTCGGTGGCCGCCGTATCGAACGCCGTGCGCCCATGCGGTGGACCGCTGGTGGAACCGCTCCCGGTCCCGGGTACCGGCCGGGCGCGTCCCCGGGACCGGTTTCGCCGCGGGCTTCGCCCGCCACGCCCCCTCGTACCGGGAGCGGTACGGCAGGCAGCTGCGCCGCCTGCGCTGATCACTGAATGCGCCGCCGCCGCAACTCAGTCATGGAAGCGCGCCGCGAGAGCGGCGCCGCTCACGGTGCCGTCCAGGATCCGGCGCAGAGCCTGGATCATCACCTGCTTCTCGTCGGCGCCCAGCTGACCGGCCGCCGCCGCGTCCATCGCAGTGTCGATCTCCTTCAGCTTCGGCAACAGGTCCTGGCCCTGCGGGGTGAGGCCCAGGTAGACCACCCTGCGGTCCACCTGCCCCGGCGTCCGGCTGACCATCCCGCGCTTGACGAGCGTGTCCACGATCCGGCTCGGACTGTTGCTCTCGCATACGATCAGCCGCCCCACCTCGGCGAGGGTGAGCGGCTCCCGCTCCGCCAGTACGAGCATGATCTCCGACTGAGCCGGGGTCAGGTTCAGCGGCCTGAGCTGCCCGGCCATGTACCGGGAGCCCTCCCGCTGCGCCGCAAGCAGCAGGTAGCGCAGCTCCGAGTCGTCTTCGGGGCGCGCCGCAGCCGAGCCGTGCTCACCCGGTGGCGCGTGCGCAACGGTCTTTCCGGTTGGCATGGCGACACCTCATTCAGGTTGTTGGGGCCGCACAACACTCATTGCTGACGCGACATTAATACATCGATTATATCGATGATACGCCATGGATAGACGCGACCGCAGCCCGCCGGTGCGAGCAGACCGCAATCCCGCCCACATCTTGAGTTTACCTAATTGATGTTGCAGCAACGATGCCGCAACACGCATGATGGATCATCGTTTACGGGACATCGATGTTGAGGCATCGATATTGCTCCGAGACGCTCCACCCACCGCACCCTCCTGGCAAAGGAAACGCGAATGACCGTGCAGGCCCTGGACATCGAACCGTTCGTTCTCGACGAGGCCGAGGTGGCCATCGCGGCCATCTCCCGCGGCGAGATGATCATCGTCGTGGACGACGAGAACAGGGAGAACGAGGGCGACCTGATCGTCGCGGCCGAGCACGCCGACGCCGCCGCCATCAACTACATGATCACTCGCGGCCGCGGGCTGGTCTGCCTGTCCGTCACCGAGGAGCGCGCCGCAGAACTGCGGCTGTCCCCGATGGTCGAACGCAACGAGGACCCCAACGGCACCGCCTTCACCGTCAGCGTCGACGCCGGCCCCGAGCACGGCGTGACCACCGGCATCTCCGCGCCGGACCGCGCCAAGACCATCGAACTGGTGCTCAACGGCACCGCTGAGGACCTTCGCCGGCCCGGCCACATCTTCCCGCTGGTCGCCCGCCCGGGCGGCGTCCTGGAGCGCCCGGGTCACACCGAGGCTGCTGTCGACCTGGCGCGCTTCGCGGGGCTCGCCCCGGCCGGCGTCATCGTCGAGATCATCCTGGAGGACGGCGAGATGGCCCGGCTTCCCCAGCTGGTCGAGTTCGCCAAGAGCGAGGGCCTGGTCCTCACCAGCATCGAGAAGCTGCGGGAGTACGCCGCCCTTGAGAACGCGCAGGCGAAGTGAGCCGGATCGACCGGTTGATGTCCGGTGCCACGACTGCCGTCACCCGTCCGGCAGTCGTGCACCGGTACCTCGCCGGTGTCGAAGGCGGGCACCACGTGCCGACCAACGGGCCCTTCGTGCTGGTGTGCAACCACAGCAGTTTCGCCGACCACTTCGTGATCGACGCGCTGCTGGACCTCCTGCGTGACGACCCCTCTTTCTACTTCCTGACGAAGGCGGAAGCCTTCGTCCATCCGTTGCGCGGCAGATGGACAACCTCGGTGGGGGGCATACCCGTCGATCGCGATCAGCCCGGCCGGGAACTGCTCGCCTCGGTGGATCGCGTGTTTTCCGGTGGCAGCACGCTCGTGGTCTACCCCGAGGGCACCCGCGGCCCCGGGTGGCCGCTGCTCCCCTTCAAGGACGGCGCCTTCCGCTTCGCGGTACGGGCCGATGTACCGGTGATCCCCGTGGGCATGTGGGGCGTCCAGCACGTCCTGCCCAAGGGGGCCAACCGGCCCCGCCGGGCCACCGCGCGCGTCGTGTTCGGGCCGCCGCTGGCGGTCGACCCCACGCTTCCCCGGCCGCAACGGGTCGCGGCCCTCGGCAAAGCGGCCCGGGAAGCCCTGGAGTCCCTGGTCGAATCCGCCCGCAACCCCACACCGGAGCGCGACCGGCAGGCAGCACAGGAACTGGCCGACCTGGCCGAGGCGACCGTGGAGACGATGCTCAGCCGCACCGACACCCAGCCGGCCGCCCGCCGGATGCGTCAGGCCCGGCTTCTGCTCGACCTGGCGGACCTGACCGGCCCCGGCAACATCGACGCCCGCGCCACACGGGCCCGGCTCACCGGGCTCCGCATGATGGACGCCGCGCTGCCCCGGCGCCTGGCCATGATGCCGAAGCTGCGCCGCGAGGCGCAGCGCGTCGTCGACGCCGAGCCCGACCACCTGATGGCCAACTACCTGCTGGGCCGCTGGCATTTGTCAGCACCCCGGCCGCTCGGTGGCAAGCGGGAGCAGGGACTGTGGCACCTGCGGCATGTGGCCCGGATCGGAGCGCATGACACCCGCTACCCCATGGCCTACGCCGAAGCACTGATGAAGACCGGCAACGACGCCGACGCCGCGGAGCAACTGCGCGGCATCCTCGACGCCCCCGCGCCCGACGCGCGGACCGCGGACCGCAAACGCCGGGCCGCCGACCACTACACCCGACTGGCCGCCGACGGCGGCGGCCCTACCTCAACCCATGTGAGGTGAACCGCCCATGAGTTCGCCACCGGTCCTGCGGTGCGGCAACACACTGGTGGTCTTCGACGGGCCCCGCCGGCTCGTCTGGTCCGCCTCGGACCCGCGGCACTGCATCCCCGCCGGGCTCTGGCCCGCTCCTGGGCAGGCCGCCGAGGTGCTCGACCACCTCGCCGCCGGCGGCAACGTCCTGGTCCTGCTGGACCAGGAAAGGACCACCGTCCCGATGTTCGCGGACGAAGCGGCCCGCATCCCCGAGGAGCTGGCCGCCCGGTTCACGATCACCACCGACGGTGTACTCAGCGAGCTGCACCTGACCGCCCTCGACTGGCTGCCGGAGCACCTCCGCCGGCGGGGGCTGCGGTTCCTGCGGGACGCCGCCCGCCTCCTCGCGCAGCAGCACGACCTGCTTCTGCCGCCCCTGCTCGTGGAGGAGCCCGGCCCCGAACCGTCGAACCTGCGCTTCGCCCAGCTGCGCAGCGTGCGCCCGATCGACCAGGAACGCATCGCCCTGCTCAGCGACCGCCTTTTCGCCCAGGTGTCCACCGTGACTCCGCCACCCGCATCGGAGGTCTCTTCATGAACAGCGGCCTCGAACCGGTCGAAACCCCGGCCGCCCCTGCGGGCACCCTGGAGGGACGGGTCGTCGTCCTCACCGGCGCCGGGCGCGGCCTGGGCCTGCTGACCACGCGGGCCCTGCTGGAGCAGGGCGCCCAAGTGGTCGCAGGCCACCGGTCGCCCTCGGAGGAGCTGGCGCAGCTCGCCGACAAGTACGGCGACCGGCTGCGGCTCGTGGCCGGCGACGTCGCGAAGGAGGAGACCGCCGTCGCCCTCGTAGCCGCCTCCCAGCAGTTCGGGCGGCTGAACGTCCTGATCCACAACGCCGCCATCACTCGCGACCAGCCCCTGGTCCGGATGCCGGTGGAGGACTGGGAGGAGGTCCACCGGACCAACCTGCGCGGCGCCTTCCTCACCACCAAGCACGCACTGAGAAGCATGATGCGGGGCCGCTACGGGCGCATCGTTTACGTGTCCTCGATGGCCGCCACGCTCGGCAACCCCGGCCAGGCCGCCTACGCGTCCTCGAAGGCCGGGCTGCATGGCCTCGCGCTGACCGTCGCCCAGGAGTACGCCGCCTACAACGTCCGCTCGGTCGTCCTCGCTCCGGGAATCCTGGACACGGGGCTGGGTGCGACCGTGCCCCCCGACCAGCTCAGCCACATGATCCACAACTCCCTGGTGGGCCTCGGCCAGGGCCAGCAGATCGCGGACACCATCGCCTTCCTGGTCGGCCCCGCGGCCGACTTCATCAACGGCACCGTCATTCGCGCCGACGGAGGAATGAGGTACTGATCGATGACCGCTCGCAGTTCGCAGGTCGTGGTCAACGCTCCCCTGCAGGTCGTCCGGCAGATCCTGCTGGAACCCTCGGCCCTGGCCGACTGGAACCCCGCGTTCCTGTCGGTGAAGGCCCCGCAGACCGCAGCCGTCGGGCAGCGTTACCCCGTCCGGACTCGCGGCGTTCTGAAGGGATTCCTTGAGTACCGCCAAGTCACCGGCACCCTGATTGCGGCCCACTGGGAGGTGCCCGGCTTCATCGAGGACCACACCTGGGAACTGCGCCCGCACCACAATCGCACGCACGTCAGGCACCTCTTCAAGCACCGCGGCGCGCTGGCCGCGCTGCTGCGCCCGGCCTTCGCAGGCGTCGCCGAACTGCGGCTCGGCCGGCTGGCGGAGCGGGCCGAGAGCCGGGCAGCGGCCCGGGGGATGTGAGACGCAGCCCTCCGCCACCGTCCCCTCACCGCTGGGTCCGCTCTCGCCTTTCGGCGAGCCCGGGCCCCTCCTGTCCGCACCGGCCGTCACGAAGCAGGTGGTCCCCACGAATACTCCCCACGCCGTCGACCCGACGACCGCTCTCCCGCCACTGTCCGAACCCGGTGCCGCCTTCAGCGCCCCCTCCGCTCCGCCTTCGTATGCCAACAACTGGGCGCAGCCGCTGGCGCTGCACCAGGCCGACATCGTCGGTGACCCCGGCGAACTGCACATCCTCCGCGGCCTGGACTGAGTCCCCCACCGTGGTGGGGGACCTCCTCCGGCCCGGAGCTGCCGTCCGGCCCGGGCCACCGTCCGCCCTGTCCGTTCCGACCTCGGGAGACCTTCAGTGTCCGCCACCATCCCCGTGCTTCGCCCGCCTGTCGGACCGACGCATGCCCGCATCCTCGGAGTGGGTGGTTACCGGCCCTCCCGGGTGGTGCCCAACGATGAGATAGCGCAGCGGATCAACTCCAGCGACCAGTGGATACGGGAACGCTCCGGCATCGCCGAACGCCGCTGGGCCGGCCCGCACGAGACAATCGCGCACATGGGCGTCGCCGCCGCGGGCAAGGCCCTGGCCGAGGCCGGCGTCACCCCCGACAAGATCGGCTGTGTGATCGTCGCGACTTCCACCCACTTCTTCCAACTGCCCGCCGTCGCCACCGAGATCGCCCACCAGATAGGCGCCGACCAGGCCGCCGCCTTCGACCTGTCCGCCGCCTGCGCCGGCTTCACCCACGGCCTCGCCCTGGCCGGCGACATGGTCTGCGGCGGCAGCGCCGAGTACGTCCTGCTGGTCGGCACCGAGCGGATGTCCGACCTCATCGACCACGATGACCGCCATACCGCTTTCCTCTTCGGTGACGGCGCCGGAGCGGTCGTGGTCGGCCCGTCCGACACTCCCGGCCTCGGCCCGGTCGTCTGGGGCGCCGACGGCTCGCAGCGCGAGGCCATCGACCAGTCCGTGTCCTGGCTCGATCTGCGCGCTGCCCTGCCCGTGCGCTTCCCCGCGCTCACCATGCAGGGGCAGGCCGTCTACCGCTGGGCCGTCTACCAGATGGCCGAGGCCGCCCAGCGGGCGCTGGACGCGGCCGGCGTCACCGCCGACCAGCTCACCGCCTTCATCCCGCACCAGGCCAATCTCCGGATCGTCGGCGCGCTCGCCAAGACCCTCAAGCTGCCGGCCGACGTCGTGGTGGCCCAGGACGTGATCCGCAGCGGCAACACCTCGGCGGCCTCCATCCCGCTGGCCATGGAGGACCTGCTGGCGGTAGGTGAGGCCCGCAGCGGCGGTCTGGCCCTGACCATCGGCTTCGGCGCCGGCCTGTCCTACGCCGGGCAAGTCGTCCTGCTGCCGTGAGTCTCCGCGCCCCGAAGCCGGGCCGAATCCTCATGTCTCCAGCCCCTTCCGCGTGCTCGGGGAAAGGAGAATCCGCCGTGCCCACCGCAAGATCACCTCGTGGATCGTGCGGGCCCTCGGCACCCTCACCCCCGGTCAGGAGCAACGGCTCCTCGACCACCGCCTCGCCCGCCACGCCAGGGAGGTGGTGCGGCAGGGGGCGGACCGGGGCCCGCTACCGGCCTTGTGACCAGCCCGTTTCCCCGACCCTCCACCCGCACCGGACCTGCGGCTCTCACCGCGTCCGGCGCTCCACGGATTCCCATGGGACCGCGCGGGTTACACCGCCACGGCCTTCAATGCAGGCATCGGCCTTGTCCGCTCTCATCCGCCTGTCCCGCCCGCCATGTGGCGACAGCTCCAGCCGGGCCGGATGCCTCGCCGAGGGCGGACTTGGCGGTACGCACACGGCGCCGACGAAGCTCGCCGAGATCGGCGGGGCCGGCGCGGACGATCCAGCGGTAGGGGGGACAGGTTTCCTTGCGGACGGCGGTGACCCAGCCACGGCGCACCCAGCTGTAAAGGGTGCTGATGGGCATGGACAACTCGATGGCCAGGTCGGGGAGCCACCATTCATCGGTTCCGGGGGCCTCGCCAGGGACGGGGCGCGGACGGTTGCGGGTGGGGATGGACGTGGTGGGCCGGACGTCCTCCCGGAGCAAACGCTGGACGGTGGCCAGGCCGATGCCGTCCACACGGCCGGGGGCCAGGGTAAAGCCTTCCTGACCCAGGCGGCCGGTGATCTCGGGTGCACCCAGGCCCTGGTAGGCCAGTTGGCCGATGCGTTCGAGGAGGAGCTGGCGGTAGCCGGACCGCTCGACGGGAGGGGCGCTCCGGCAGGGAGTTTCGACGAGCCCGGAGTAGAGGACGGTCAGCGGGGCGCGAGCGGTCAGCGCCTCAGTGGCCTGTTGGTGACAAGGATGTTCGGCCAGGGCGGCACCCAGCGATCGGAGGGCCCCCAGCACACCGGGGTGGTTCTCCTCCTCGGCTTCGGCCAGCAGGTACCAGCGCGGGGTGGTCGCCGCCTCCCGTCGTACGTGGGAGACGAGCCGGCACGCCAGGCGCAGCGCCGGGTCCGGGGCATCCTGCGGCCAGGGCACACCGGCGGGGCCGGCCACCCCGGCAGCGCACGAACCCGGCCCGGCCGCTGCCCGCACCACGCCAGTGGCGAACAACCAGCCGTCCGGGGCGGCGAGCGCGGCGGACGGCCTGCCTGTTGCCGCTCCGGCAGGGTGCCGGCCGTGCACGGTGACGGCGCACCACAGTGCCCGGGGCGTACGCGAGCGGAGCACAGAGACCTCCAGCACGCACATGCTGCCTCCTGTTTTGCTGGTCTCGGCCGGATGGGCACCGCCGAAACCGAGCCGTGTCGGTACGGTCCGTTCCCCTGCCGCCGAAGGGTGGCGACGCTGGGTGTCACGGCCACGCTAGGAAGCCGCCCTTATGCGCCGCCTAAGCGGTCCGCCGCCCTATTGCTGTACGGCGCAACCGATTTCCAAGCGGGGCGCCGCAGGTGGTGCCACGTGACGTGGACCGTCGGCCCCGTCCCCGTCGGTTCCCGTATGCCTACGACGACGCCCGGACCCCGCAGACAGGAGCGCCCCCAGCCGGGGCTGCAGGCTGCACGCCACCGCGCACCAAAGACGCCGGATGAGCCTGTGTCTTGGCTCTCGCCGACCGTGCCGGCGAATTTTGTTCCCGTCCCACAATCGAAGGAGAGCGTGGTGCCCGAGTACCCCGAACTGCCCATCCTGCCGAGCAAGCACGAGATGCATCTGTGGTTGACCACGGCCTTCGCCGACCGCCTCGTCGTCACCCCGCGCGTCTCCGGCGCACGCCAGGAGATGGAGGAGAGCCAGCAGGCCCTCGAACCGGCCGCGCCCCCTGTCCGCCCCGGTCCCGGGCCGGCCCCGCAGCGCAGCCGATTCCCCGCCCGCTGACCCGGACCGAGGCGGAGAGAGCCGCCGGTCGCCCGCGGCCGTCTCCAAGCGGCAGCCTGCCCTGAGCTGACCGCGCCCGGTCCGGCAGACCGGCCTCCGCCCCCGGGAGATCACCCGAGAACACGCCGTCACGTTGATCGTCCACCACGGATCAACGTCCGCCGGACGCTGGCCGCTTCACCATCGCCCAAGACCGCGAGAACATCCTGCGGCCCAATAGCGTTCGGGCCCCTGCAGCACCTTGCGGCACAGGTCCGTTCCGGGGAGATGCCCTGGAAACCGTTCATCGTCCCGGCCAATTGGCCTGCGGGCACTGGAAAGCCGGGCGGTCGAGTGATCCCCGTGCCGATCAACCGCGAGGCGCACAGCCAGCGCAACACAGCCGGAGCACCGCATCACCTGGGTGAAGCAGCCGCAGGCATCCTCACCCGCTACGAGAAGACAGCCACCGTCCACCTCGCAGGCCCCTTCGTCCGGCCCGCACAATGCTCCGTAAGAAACCGCCTAGGCTGGTACCCGCAGAACAGCAGCGTGCGCGCCCTGACAGGAGGCAATACCGGTGAGTGAGAGCGACGGCACCGTGGTCACGGACGAGTCCGACGACCGGGGGGCGCTACGGCCGTCGCAGCGCCAGCAGAGAATCCTCACCCAGGTCATCAAGCAGGGCTCGGTGCGCAACGAGGAACTGGCCGAGCAGTTCGGGGTCAGCGTGATGACCATCCTGCGAGACGTCACCGCGCTGGACCGGCAGGGGCTGCTGCGCCGGACACGCGGCGGCGCGAGCGTGGAGCCGTCGGCACTCTTCGAGAGCAGCGTGATCGTACGGCTCGAGAGCCAGGCCGCGGCCAAGCGCGCCATCGCCCGGGCAGTTCTGCAGTACGTCGAGCCCGGACAGGCGATCATGCTCGACGACAGCACCACCGGTATCCACTTCGCCCGCATGCTGCGCGACGCCGGCCCAGCAACCGTGATCAGCAATTTCCTGCCCATCATCCGTGAGCTCAAGGGCGCCCCCGGCATCCGTCTCATCGGCCTCGGCGGCATGTATCACGAAGCAGGCGACGCGTTCCTCGGCGGCATGACAGTTGACGCCATCCGCGGCCTCTCCGTCGACCTCACCGTGCTCTCGACATCTGCCATCACGGCAGGCACCTGCTACCACCAGACCCAGGACACCGTGTCGTTCAAACGCGCGATGATGGATGTCGCGGCCAAACGGATTCTGTACGTCGACCACACCAAATTCGAACGCCGTGCCCTGCACGCCCTGGCCCCGCTCACCGACTTCGACCTCGTCATCGTGGACGAAGACACCCCGAAATCCGTCCTCAAAGACCTCTACGACCGCCAGGTCACCATCGAGGTCGCCAAAACCGGATGACCGCACGGCCGTTCCCGGACACACACCTGCGCACCGCCGAGCGCCCGACGCGGGGACCGAGTCGGCGTGCGACCGCGACCGGTCCGCGGGCAGCCGGAACGACGAAGTACTCGTCCACGCAACGAAATACCCTCCAGAGAGAGGGGGTTGTCGCCGAGGACCAGTACAGCAGGCCATGCCTTCTGGGTGCACATCTGCAGGTGAAGTCAGAAGGACACGACGATTCCGATCGCGGGACGTGCAGAGCAGCGAAGCATCTTTGTGGCCCAGACAGTCAGCCGTACGAGGAAGTACTTGCGGGCGAGAAGACGACGAACGCCTTCGGTGCCGGCGGTGTCCAGCAGCACCGCCTCCCCCTCGGCTCTCGGAGCGTCATCCGCGACCCGGCCTCGCGCATTGCAGACTGCGACGACGACTCGGCTGTTGTTGCGGATCCTTCTTACCTTCCAGGCGTCAGGGGTGGTAGAGACGTACAGTTTCCCGCCGTCGACCGCGTGCCAGACGGGCGTGGATACAGCTGTCCCGTCTTTGCGGTACGTCGTAAGGCTGACGTAGCGGCTGCGGCTCAGTTCGTCGAGGACGGTCATGATGGTCGCTTTCTTCCTGCGGGCAGTGAGGGGTGGCGGTTCGGACTGCTCGTCGTCCGCCAGGGTGAGAGTCGAAGCGGCAGGCAAGCTGCCGTTGCGCGTGGTCATCCCTCGGCTGGTGTCCGGCAGAAGGTTCCGTCGCATCGGTGTGCTCAGTGGCGAGGAGAGGAGCCTTGGGCGTGGTTGCCGCGGCAGCCATGCTCGGTGAAACCGAGCGTCTGGAAGCAGGACTCGTAAGCGGCGGCGGAAACGCCATGTGTTGAGTCACAGAGCGGGTCCAAGGAGCCGGGCACATCGGAGGGGTGAACCCAGGAACCGGCCGACGGCACGCCGGATGCAAGAGTGTCTCGCCGCCGTACCTGGGGCGGGCGAGTACGCGGACCGGGAACCTGCCGAACGTGGCACGCGTCACCGGGGTGGCCAGCAAGGTCCAAGCTCATAGCGCTGATCACCGAGCCGAACGACGTCCTCGCGCACGACATCCATGGGCTGCTCCTTCAAGTCCCAGGTTGCTTCCAGAGGCGCCGTCCGAGTCGAGTACCTCCGCATCACACGTCGCACCCTAGGAGTCGATGCCGTACAGCGGAATCCACAATGCCGCTGAATGGAACACGAAGGGAGGCAACGGCGGACCCCCTGCACGCCCTGGCCCCGCTCACCGGCTTCAACCGTCATCGTGGACGAACACACCCCGAAATCCATCCTCAAAGACCTCTACGACCGCCAGGTCACCATCAAGGTCGCCAAGGCCGGATGGACCGCCCGGTCGTTCCCGGACACACACCTGTGCGCAGCCGAGTGCCCGACGCGGGGACCGAGTCGGCGTGCGACCGCGATAGCACGAATGTGTGCCCCCTGATCCTGTCCTGCTCGCGGGGCCCGTTGTGCTGCTTCACCACGTCAGTGACTCCTCCCCCGGATAAATCCGGGGGGGCTTCTCCTGTCGTGGCTAGGCCACGTCGGGAAGGACCAGTCCGGCCCTGACAGCAACATTGAGTGCGCCGATGTGGTCGGCGTTGGCGGTGTGTCCGCACCGGGTGCACTCGAACTTCTCTTGCGTGGTGCGGTTCTCGCCAGACACGTGCCCGCAGGCGGGGCAGGTGCGGGAGGTGTTGCGGGGGTCCACCGGGATCAGTGCACGATCGGCGCTTTCAGCCTTATGCGTGAGGATGCCCAGGAACACCCCCCAACCCGCATCATGGATGCTCTTGTTCAGCCCGGCCTTGTGCCGTGCCCCGGGTTGGGCTGGTGCTCACCCTCGGAGGCGGTCAGGAAGTGGGCTATGCCCATGTCGACGCCGCACGCGGCCCCGGTCGCGGGGAGCGGTTCGGCGGGCGCGTCGTCACGGGCGGGAATGACGTACCACCGACGCCCCTCACGCTTGACGGACACGGTCTTGACGCTGCCTTTCACCGCCCGGTGCCGGTGCACGCGGACGTGCCCGACACCTTGCAGCCGCACGCGGCTGACGGGGTCGTGCGGGGTGGACTCCCACCGGCAGCCGTCCCCATCCTTGGGAAACTCGACCGTGCCGAACCGGTTCACCCCGCGAAAACGCGGACAGCCGGGCGTCTCACCGGACTTGACCCGACGGAAGAACGCCGCGAACGCCTTGTCGAGGCGACGAAGAACGACGACCACGAGGTGGGCATCTTCGACTTCAGGTACGGAAACTCCGAGCGGAGCACGCGGGAGAGGAAGCCGGGCGCCGCGTCGGCCGCAGCGGTCTCCCTCACGCCTTCATAGCAGCGATGATCTTGGCGGTGAGGCGTTCGACGTAGTCGTCGTCTACGGGCGTCCTGATGACGGCCAGCCGCCAGTAAGTCGGACTGACCAGGAAGTCCAGGCCGAGTTCGATATCGGCGTCAGCGGGCAGTTCCCCGCGTTCGATGGCCCGGTGAAGAATACGGGCGGCATTTTCGCGTCGAGGGGTGCGGATACCCGCCAGCAGAGCCTCGGCGAGTTCTTCGTTACGTGTCGTCTCGGCCAGCAGGTCGGGGACGATGCGGGAGGCCAACGGGTGACTCAGGGCGGCCATGGTGTCGCGGACGAACTGGGCGACGTCGTCGTGCAGGTTTCCCATGTCAGGGGCGCGTACGTACGCGAGGGCGGCCTGCGAGGCGAGCTCGGCCGTCATGGCCTGCTTCGAAGGCCAGCGGCGGTAGACGGCGGCTTTGCCGGCGCCGGCCCGTCTCGCGACGGCCTCGATGGAGAGCCTGCCGTACCCGACGGCGGCGAGCTCTTCGAAAAAGGCGATCTCCAGAGCGCGCGTCACATCTCCCTGCAGGACGGGGCCACCCGGGGGCCGCTTCGCGGCAGGTACGGATCTGGCGTTCATGCGACGACCCTACACGAGACGGAACGGTTGCGTCTCGCGTGACGCGGGAGTACCGTCCTTCTCCAGTCGAGGCGGAACGGGTCCGTCTCGACTGGTAAAGGGGATGTTTCCAATGAAGTTCCTTTTCGACAACGAGTCCTTCTCGTTCGAGACGCTGCGCGCGGCGGGGTTCGCCAACTACGGCGGCGCCGACCTGGGCGAGATCATCACCACTGCGCAGAAGATCACGGAGGGCGACGAGGCGAGCTGGCACCGGGCGTGGAAGGCGACGGCCGAGCGGGTCCAGGCCATCGGAGAGCAGGCGCTGGCCGACGGCCACCGCGTGAGCGCGCGTGAGGCGTTGCTGCGGGCGTCGAACTACTACCGCACCGCCGAGTTCTTCCTGCGCGAGAACCCCGCCACCGACCCGGAGGTCACCCTGCTGTCCTCCCGCTCGCACGACGCCTTCGCCACCGCGGCCGGGCTGTTCGACACTCCGGTCGAAGCGGTGCACATCCCCTACGAAAACACCACGCTGCCCGGCTATCTCTTCCTGGTCGACGATTCCGGCGCCCCCCGCCCGACCGTGGTGTACACCAGCGGCTACGACTCCACCCTGGAGGAGTCCTACTTCGCCATCGCCGCTGCCGCCCTGCGTCGCGGTTACAACGTGCTGGCCTTCGACGGACCCGGCCAGGGCGCCGCACTGCGCGAGCAGAAGCTGGTGTTCCGCCCCGACTGGGAAGCGGTGACGACTCCGGTCATCGACTACGCCGTGAGCCGTCCCGAGATCGCCGACGACAAGATCACTCTGTTCGGGTACAGCCTGGGCGGCTACCTCGTCGCCCGCAGCGCGGCGTTCGAGCACCGCATTGCCGCGCTCATCCTCGACGACGGCATCCATGACTTCCACGCCGCTTTCGACCGGATGCTGCCGCCCGCGCTGACCCAGTGGATCGATGAGGAACGAGACGACGTCGCGGTCCCGGTCCTGACGATGCTCACCGGCGCCAGCACCCAGGTGCGCTGGGCACTGCGCAACGGCGTCTGGGCGATGGGAGCCGAGTCCTTCGCCGACCTGGTCCGCAAGACCCGGGCGTACACCCTCAGCGGCATCACCGACAAGATCACCGCTCCCACACTGATCATGGACGCCGAGAACGACCAGTTCCTCAAGGGTCAGCCGCACGAGGTCGAAAAGGCCCTCACCAACGCCTCCGCCACCCTGGTCACGCTCACCGAGGCCGAGGGAGCCGGCGAGCACTGCCACATGGGCGCGATGGGCCGCGCCCACCAGACCATGTTCGACTGGCTCGACTCCGCCCTCCCCGCCACCGTCTGACCAGCCCACGCCCACCAGGCGGCCGGCGCCGGCACGCACCTCGGACGACACGGCTGCGCCCGCCGCCCCGGACCGACCACGCACGGCACAGCGGCGGGAAGCCCCGAAAGAAGAAGGCCATGCCCGTGACGCCCAGGCCCACCCGGCCCCGGCTCACGGCGGCACCAACCGGACGGTCGATCGCTGGTTTGACCTTGACACCGTGTCAGGGTCTAACGTCGCCAAGAAGAGAGCCGGGGTGTGGCCCACCGCCACCGGACGCTGCCAATTCCCGCGAAACGTTTCCCGGCCCCGCGCGTCCGCTCCCGCACCATCGATCCGCGGCCGACCGACCTGTAGGTGCGGCGGCCTTTGGGAGGAACTATGCGCGCTGTTGTGCTGTCCGCTTTCGGCGGTCCCGGAGAACTCTCGGTCGCGGAGGTGCCGGATCCCTCTCCTCCTGCTCCGGGGTTCCTGGTGATCCGCGCGACAGCCGCGGGAGTCAATCCGGTAGACGTACGGACACGGGAAGGGGGCCATGCCGCACGCAGCAGCGTCCCGCTGCCGATGATCCTCGGCTGGGACCTGTCCGGCATGGTGACCGCGGTCGGCGCAGGGGTCACGGCCCTGCGGCCAGGCGACTGCGTGATGGCCATGTCAGCACAACTCGCCACCGGCCGCGGCACATACGCCGAGCTGGTCACTCTGCCTGCCGAGGTCGTCGCCAAGGCGCCGGACACCATCCCCTTGTCGGAGACCGCCGGAATGCCGCTCGCCGCCCTGACCGCCGACCAGGCCCTGGAGCTCCTCGCCCTGCCGACCGGTTCGGCGGTTGTAGTGACCGGAGCGCTCGGCTCGGTGGGTGGCTTCACCGTCCAGTTGGCCCGGCTCCGCGGCCTCAAGGTCACCGCCCTGGTCCGCAGCGAGGCCGATACCAAGGCGGCCCTGGCGCTGGGTGCGGCGGAGGTCGCCGTGGGCAAGATCCCTGACCGTGCCGCGGACGGTCTTCTGGAGACCGCGGGCATCGCTGATGCGATCAGCGGCGTACGCGATGGCGGCCGAGTGGTGTCCGTGGTGCCCACTCGTACACCGGCCGGCGAGCGCGGGATCACTGTGGAGACCTCGTTCGTCCAGCAGGACGGCCGCCGGCTCGCCCAGATGGCGAAACTGGTGGACCAAGGCAAGCTCAGGGTGCGTCCCGCCGCCCGCAGGTTCGGCTTCGCAGAGGCCGCCGAGGCCCATCGGCGGCTGGCGGCCGGCGGGGTCCGCGGCAAGATCCTCCTGGTGCCGTAGACCCGCCGTGCTCAGCCCCCCGTGGGGGTCGTCCGGCGGTCCGCCGCGAGCCCTTGGAGGTACTGGGCCACCAGGCGCCTGCTCTCCCCGAGGTCGCGCAGCTTCTCATCCAGCACCCGCAATTCCTGCGTCAGGGTGTCGCGGACCCTGCCACAGGGCGTGAAAACCGATTCCGCGCCGTTCACACAGGGCAGCAGGCTCTTGATGCTGTCCAGCTTGAGGCCGGATGCGTTCAGCGCCCTGATCGCGGTAGCTGTCTGCACCTCGTTCTCGCCGTAGTCGCGGTATCCCGCCGGGGTCCGCTCCGGACGGAGCAGCCCCTCCTGCTCGTAGTAGCGCAGCATCCGCTCGCTCACCCCGGTTCTCCGGGACACCTCACCGATCCGCACCGTCTCGTTGCCTTCCTCGCTTGACCTTCGCACCGCTGTCAAACTTTACGCTCGGCAGCACGAGGGAGAGACTCCGGCCGCCGCTCGGCCGGAGTCGGGAACCGATGAGCCTCCTGCTCCGGTTCTTCGCCGTCTTGCCTGCCCAGGAGAACTGCATGCCCACGCTGAAAGTCATCATCGCCTCCACCCGCCCCGGCCGGGCCGGACTGCCCATCGGCACCTGGATCACCGAAGTCGCCCGGAAACACGCGGGGTTCGACACCGTCGAAGTGCTGGACCTTGCGGAGATCGGCCTGCCGCTGATGAACGAGCCCAACCATCCCCGCCTGCGCCAGTACCAGTTCCCGCACACGCTGGCCTGGTCGCGGCAGGTGGACTCGGCGGACGCCTTCGTGGTCGTCGCCCCGGAGTACAACTTCTCCATCAGCGCCCCGCTGAAGAACGCATTCGACTACCTGTCCGCCGAGTGGGCGTACAAGACGATGGGCCTGGTTACCTACGGCGGGATCTCGGGAGGGATGCGCGCGGGGCAGGCGATCCGGGGAATCTCCGGGGCCCTGCGGGTCACGGTGGCCACCGAAAGCGTCGCCCTGCCGATGGTGTTTCCGCAGATCAAGGATGGCGTGTTCACTCCCGCCGAGGGGAACCTACTGGCCGCGACAGCCATGCTGGACGAGCTCGTCACGTTGGACCGCGGACTGTCACCGCTTCGGGAGCCGGCCGGCTCCGGACCGTATGACCACCCGAACACCTGATCGCCCGCTCCGCGCGCCGCACCGGACCCCGGGCAGAACGGCCCCAGCGCCGGCCAGGGGCCGCACGAAAACGAAAGGCCCCCTGGTGGCCCCCACACCCACGACTCCTCCTGCCCCCGTACGTTCCGCCTACGGGCGCCATCCTCTCCAGCACGGCTTCCTCCACCGCGCCCCCGGCGCTGCCCCGCGCGGCAGCATTGTCGTCATCCACGGCGGGTTCTGGCGCAGCGGGCTCGGCAGCGGCCAACTCAGGCCACTGGCTGAGTCCCTGGCCGCCGAGGGATGGAACGCCTGGGAGATCGACTACCGCACCGTGGGCGCCGACGGCGGCTGGCCGGAGACGTTCGACGACATCCTGGCCGCGGTGGAACACCTCGCCGTGCTGAGCCGCGACCTCCGCTTCAGGCCGGGCCCCGTGGTCACTCTGGGGCACAGCGCCGGGGGCCAGCTGGCCGTCGCGGCCGCCGCGCGCCTCGTGACCGGGCACGGCGATGGCGTCCGAGTCGCCGGCGCCGTCTCCTTGGCGGGGGTCCTCGACCTGACTCAGGCGGTGAAGGACGACCTCGGCGACGGTGCGACACCCGGCTTCCTCGGAGGCAGTCCGGAGGAAGCGCCCGAGCGGTATGCCGCGGCCGATCCGTGCACCCTGGCCGAACACTCGTCATGGCCGGTATGGGTGCGGTCCGTTCACGCCGAGACGGACTCGATGGTGCCCATCGCGCAGAGCGTCCATTTCACGGACGTCGCGCGTGCGGCCGGCTGGGACGCCGACCTGATCCCAGTGGAGGGCGATCACTTCACGGTCGTGAGCGCCACCGATGCCAGTTGGAGGAAGACGCTCAACGCACTCGGCGAACTGCCCACCCAGGCTGGCTGGAAACCGGCTGGGTGATGCCCCATGACCCGCACCCTCGCGACGCCGTCTGTCATCCCCGCCGATACCCTCGCCGCCGGCGGAGGCAGACGCGGCCGGCGACATCGGCTGGTTGGTGTCGGTCGGTTCCACCGTCGCCCGGGTGTGGTCGGAGTGGACATGAACGACGACCACCTCGCCGCCTGCCGCCTGCCGCCTGCCGCCTGGCGCCTGGATGTGCACGGCAACCCGGTCGGCGAACCCCAGCGCTTCTTCTACGACCTGTCGGGCAACACGCAGCACCGGGACGCCCAGATCCGCCACGCGCTGACCAGGCTGCTGCACCACACCCGGCGCACCGGGGCGGCCGCGATCGCGATCGAGGACCTCGACTTCACCGACAGCAGGTGCCGGGAGCGGCACGGCCGCAACAAACGCTTCCGCCGCCTGCTGGCCCGCTTCCCCACCGCCAAGTTCAAGGCCCGGCTGACTTCGATGGCCGCCGAACAAGGCATCGCCCTCGTCGCGGTCGACCCTGCCTACACCAGCCGGTGGGGCGCCCAGCACTGGCAACAGCCGCTGGCCACCCCCACCCGCAAGATTTCCCGTCACGATGCGGCAGGCATCGCGATCGGGCGACGTGCCCTCGGGCATCCGATCCGGCGACGGACGGCACCGCCCCACACGACCAGAGCGATCGTGTGGGGCATCGGACCGTCCAGGCCCGACCGGACACCGGTGGGCGCGAGGAAACCCGCCCCCACGTTCCCGGACCACGCACCAGATGCGTGCCGCCCGGCAGCGGAGCGAAAGCGGGCGACCAGCGTGCCCAACACCGTTCGGGACACGCGGCTGAGCATGGGTTCTGGCACCAGGACCCACTCCCACTCAGTCCATAGGAACGGTAGACGACGAACTGGAGGAACCTCTCGGGAGACAGGTTGAGGCTGCAGGTGGCTCCAGCGGGGACCAGCCCGTGGACTTACCCGCGTCTTCGTTGCGGCCCTCCCAGCTGAGGATGAGAGTGTCATGCCCGTACAAGGTCAGGCGGACCGCCCGTCACACGGACTGCCCCTCCCCCGTCGGCAGTTCGGCCCGGCCCTCTTGCGCGGCCGGCTCCACCAGGCCCTGGTTCTCCGGGCCGTTGACGTGCTGCTGGTCCGGCGGGAGGAACTCGGTGTCCAGCCGTGCCCGGCCGGTTGATCCCGGCGCTCAGACGGGCGCGGAAGCCGGGGTCCGCGCAGGCGGCCGGGACGTGGTCGAGGGCGGTGTACAAGACGCGGCCGGTGTCCTGTTCCCGGGACCAGACCGGCGTGTGGTCGTCGCCCCGTGCCGCAACCGGAGTACGGCGGCTCGTCGGCGGCACCGTCGTCCGGCCGGTCGGGAGGTCTCCTGGCGGCACTGCGGTCCCCGGCAGTCAAAAAAGCAGCCCCGCCTCCGGGATACCGGAGGCGGGGCTGTGTGGAGCGCCGGGCAGGCCTTGCACCTGCATCTCCCCGCAGGAAGCGGGGCGTCTTTCCTTGGACCACCAACGCGAGGCTCACCGCCGGAAGTTCGGGCGGCTTGCTCAAGATCAACGATAGCGCAGTCCCAGCGTCCCGGATCACACGGCGGCGAAGGAACCGGACCGGCTGCCGTGCGCGACAGCGTCCGATTCCCCGGGTGTTCAGCGAATTCTTGCGAGGAACCCCGGGCGTTTACGCCCGGGAGGAATCGCATCCCCGTGGCTGCGGCGCGGAGCGCCGCAGTATCACTGTGTCTGTTCGGTCGCGGAGCAGCCGGATGCCTTCTCCGGCGGAGGCGGGTGGTGCGAACGCATGGCCGGTCGGTTCGCTTAATGTGATGAACGGACTCGAACGTGTGGCGTGGTCTCGCACGGGTGCCTACGATCGGTGGTCGTGAAGCTGGTCCTGCAGGTGAAACTGCTGCCGACGCCGGTGCAGGCGGCGGCGCTCGAGGCGACCCTTCACGCCTGTAACGAGGCCGCCACCTGGGTGAGTGAGACCGCCTTCGAGCGCGGGGAGTTCAAGAACTTCGCCTTGCGCAAGCAGGTCTACGGCGAGGTCAAGTCCCGCTGGGACCTGGGTGCGCAGGCCGCCCAGCACGTCATCAAGAAGACGTGCGACGCCTACACCACGTTGAAGGCGAACCTGAGCGCCGGGAACCTCGGCAGGCCCGGCGCGCGCCGTTACCGCAAGGCCGCCGAGAAGCCGATCGCCTTCCGCCCCCGGGGCGCGCAGCCCTACGACGACCGGATGCTGTCCTGGCAGATCCCGGACCGGACGGTGTCGGTCTGGACCACCAGTGGCCGGGTCAAGAACGTGGCCTTCACCGCCTCACCCGAGCAGCTGGCCACGCTGGCGCTGTACCGCAAGGGCGAGTCGGACCTGCTGCAGCGGGACGGCATGTGGTTCCTCAACGCCACCTGCGAGGTCCCTGAAGCGCCGCTCGACACCGATCCGGTGGACTTCCTCGGGATCGACCTGGGGATCGTGAACATCGCCACCACCTCCGACGGCGAGATCATGGCCGGACGCGAGCTGAACCGCACCCGGGTCCGGGCGCGCGGACTGCGCACCAAGCTGCAGAAGAAGAACACCCCGTCCGCCAAGCGGCGCCTGAGGAAACGGCGGCGCAAGGAGGCGCGGCGGGCACGGGACATCAACCACAAGATCGCGAAACATGTGGTGGCCGAGGCTGAACGCACCGGTCGCGGGATCGCCCTGGAAGACCTGACAGGGATCCGCGAGCGGGTACGGCTTCGCAAGCCCCAACGGGCCACCCACTCCTCCTGGGCCTTCCACCAGCTGGGGCTATTCATCGCATACAAGGCCCGTAAGGCGGGGGTACCGGTGGTGCACGTCGATCCGGCGTACACCTCCCGCACCTGCGCCGAGTGCGGGCACATCGACAGGGCGAACCGGGTCTCCCAGGCCTGGTTCGCGTGCCGGAACTGCGGATTCGTTGATCACACAGACCGCAACGGCTCCCGCAACATCCGTGCCAGAGCGTGGGAGTTGTGGCGACGCGGGGCCCCGTCAACGGCCCCCGCCCCACCCCGGAAACCGGGAGTGGGGCTGGACGCAAACGCAGCATCACACCCAGTGATGCCCGTTGTGCAAGCCCGGCGCTTTAGCGCCGGGTAGTTGACGTCAGCGCAATGGTGACTTCGTCCTCGACCGGCGGGTCGAGTTCCTGCGCGCGGTTCCCGGTGGCCGCGAAGCAGCGCAGCCGGACCGCCTCCGGGGTGACGTCCAGGCGCAGGAAGCACTTGAAGAACGGCGGGCTGTAGGTCGCCGAGCTCGGTGAGAAGAGCTGGGTGTAGATCTTCCGCACGGGCAGGCGGAAGCGCGAGGTGCGCTCGGGGCGGCCGCCCGCGCCCAGCAGGTTCGCGATCAGACGGGTGCGCCAGGTGACGCGGGCGGGCGGCCCCTGGGTGCGGGTCGGCGGGATGCCGAGGCGCTCGGCGACGACAGCTGTCGCCTCGGCCTCGGTGAGGGTGAACAGGCGGCGCAGGCGCAGCCGGCGTCCGTAGAGCCTGCTGTAGAAGGCGAGGGAGTCGCCGCGCAGCGGGTAGCAGCGGAACTCCTGCTCGGTGACGCCCGCGACGGAGACACGGGGGATGGTGTGGGTGGCGTGCATGAAGGCTCCGCCGCCGCCCGACACCACGTACTGGATGGTGCGGCCGTCCACCTGCACCGGGTAGCGCTGGTAGTTGTGGATGTCGCCGCCTATGGCCGCGAGGTAGCGGTGGTCCGGGTTGCGGACGAGGTCGTCGACGGTGCCGCCGCCTTCGATGGGGCAAGGGTGGTGTTCGCCGTCCACGTACAGGGGCGAGCCGGTGACGAGGATCTTGGGGAGAGGTCCCTTGGACACCTCGCGCAGCCATGCGCCCTGCTCGGCGTCGATGGTTCCCAGCAGTCCCGTGTCGATGCCTATGATCCGCACCGGCCCGGCGTCGATGGCCCAGTACGGGCCCGGCTGGACGGCCTGTTGGGCTGGTGAGGAGCGCAACTTCCGTGCCTCGGTGAGGCGTTGTCCGTCGGCCGCGGGCGGCCGGTGCCACAGCAGCGACCGCAGCCAGGCCCGTGAGAGGGGGCGCGGCGCGGGCTGCGGGGCGAGTGGCGGGGCGTCGTCGCAGAAGACGCGCATGAAGCCGCCGAGGTCTTCGTACCAGTCGTGGTTGCCGGGTATCGCGTATATGGGTGCCTGGTAGTCCTGGTACGGGCGGAAGAACTTCGTGCCGTAGTCGTCCGCCCTGCCGACGGGGTAGATCACGTCGCTGGCGATGACGGCGAATTTCGTTCCCTGACTGGCCTTCAGGAAGCCGGGGACGACGGCGTATTGGGGATCGTCCCCTTCGCCGGTGTCTCCGATGACCATGAAGGAGAACCGGTCCGGGTCGTCGCGCCGGATCACCTTGGCGGCAGACGCTCCGGCGGCCGTCCGCTGTGCCACCCAGCGGCTGCGGGTGTGGCCCGTGGGATCCCCGAACCAGGAAGCCAGTACGCCGTTGCGTGCGGCCCACAGGGTCTTCGGGTTGAGCCATGAGAGCTTTTCGACCCGGTGCGGCATGAGGTGCTTGTACTCGCCGTGTTCCAGGGTGCCCCAGCCGGCGCCTTCGGCGGTATCGCGTGAAGAGTCAGACACCGGTGAACCGTAGCAACGATCTAGGAGCGGGCGGGGAAAGGGTGTGTCGCGACGCTGTCATCCCTTCGTGCTCCAGGGGGCGTGGACGTCGAGTTCGTACATGTGCAGCGGGCCGTGGTCGTGCTCGGCAGCCTCGCTCCTGTCCGGCTTCCCGTCGTGGCCGCGACCCTGACCAGCGGGGCGGGGCGGTCGGCGGAACCGCGCCACGGCCAATGCCGACGGCGCCGGGGACCGCTGGGGCCGCATCGGTGCGTAGAGACGCAGCGCTTCGGCGACACTGCTGTCCAGCCGTCCCCACATCTCCTCCCCGCTGTTCACGTTCCGCATTTCCCAAGGCTCACGCTCGGCACTCGATGAGGTCGGTGGGGCCAGCCGCCATGCCGACGGCACGCTGAGGCGTAGCGTCCAGCCCCAGCGCATGTCGCACGGGGATCCCGAGTCCGTGGTGACCCAGGACGACTTCGACGCCCTGCAACGCCGCATCGATGCGATCACCGCCCGGGCAGCGGAAGCGGACTCGACCTGTTCCTGGGGCCTGTGGCAACTCACCAAGGACAAACACGAGTTCGGCAGCACGTACTACGGCTCCCTCAAGGACGCGAGCACCGACGCCCGGCAGGCGCAGCAGACGAAGACCGATTCGGTGGAGTACACCCCGCCCGCGAAGTGGGGCAGCCGCATCATCAAGCCCATTGCCGAGTTCCTCAGTTACCGCTCCTGGATGGGTGGTGCCGAGGCGGCACTGCACGGAGACCTCAACGGCGCGATACAGGGCGCAATCGGCGGCGCCCCCTCCGCCGCCGGCGGCGAGGCCAGCAAGCACCTCGCCAAGGGCGCCCTCCTGAGCGACGTACGCGGGAACCATCATCGCCCCACGTTCATCAACACGATCGGCAAGTTCGGAGAGAAGATATTCAGCGCGCCGGTCTCCGTGATCGCGACGGGGATCGACTTCTACTACACGCCCAACCAGCCCAGGACCCCGGGCGACACCCATGTGAACGCCCCGGCAGAACCGGGAAAGGTGAGGTACCAATGACGCACTCCGCAGGCCCGCCCACGCGCGGGCGACGCCGCCCGGACCTGCGGCACTGGCTGAGACCCCAAAGTTCACAGACGCTCGTCTTCGGCATCTGCTTTGCCGTCGGCGGGCTCGCCGGTGGGGTGCGCTCTGCGTTGGACGGCAAGGGGATCTGGACGATCCTCGGCACCTTCGCCCTGGGGATTTTCGGCTTGCTCATTGTTGTGAGCTACTTCGTCAACTACGAGGATCGGCGAGGCCGCCGCTGAGCCCCTTGGAATCAATCATCTAAAGCTTTTCCCGTAGTGATCTTCGAACTGGATGAGGCACGGCTCACCCGCCGTCGAGCGGTGCACCTGTCCGGCAAGGGTGCGGTTGTGCAGGCGGCCGATGCGGAGCATGGCGTGATGGACGTCGTCGCCTTCGAGACGGTAGTCGCGAAGGATCTTCCAGTTCTTCATGCGCGCGAAGGCGTGTTCGACGCGGGCTCGCACCTGCTTGCGCGATCGGTTGTGTTGCTCTTGTCAGATGGGGAGTTCTTCGCCTGTGCGACGGCGGTGATGATCCTGGTCGTGGTCACCGGGTGAACTGGTCGGCCTGATTCGCCGTGGGCGTGCCGCCGTTGACGAGGGTTACCCAGGCCGAGCCGTCCCAGTACTGGATCCGGTACTGCCTGATCCGCTGCCCGTCGGTGGTCCATTTCTCAAACATGGTCCGGCTGACCGACCCCGGGTCCGGCCAGGTCAAGTGCAGTGTTGCCGCTGTGACGCCGGAGTCGGTGGCCCACCGGGTCTCCTCGTTCCCGTCAATGCCCTTCGAGGGCGCCCGATCCGGCAGGTTCTGGAAGGTGTCGCCTGCGGACGCGGTGGCCAGCAACGCGAGGTTGGCGCCGTACGTGAAGGAGTCCTTGGCGGTGTAGACGGGGCTGGCGCCGGCGGGGTGGTCATGGTGACGTCGACAGTGCCGGTTCCCGCGGAGGGGGCGACGGCGGTGAGCAACAACGACGTCCCGCCCTGAACGGCGACGCCGCCACAGCTCACACCTGACCGGGCGTCGGTCTCAAAGGCAGGGACCGCCTTTCAACGCGCCCGGCGCAGGAAGTCGACGACCAGGTCCGTCGTCGCCTGCGGCTGCTCTTCCGTGATCCAGTGCCCGCAATCCGGGATGATCGCATCTTCGACGTTATCGGCGACACACCGCATCACCTCGCCGATCCCAGGGCCGAATGTAGCTTCGCCGCCGAAGGCCAAGACCGGCATCTGAAGCTTGCCCTGCGCAAGGAACGTCCTGTTGTCGGCCGCATCCTGGCTGAACGCCAGGAACTGGGCAAAGCTCGCTCGCATCGCGCCGGGTTGCGCATAGAGCACCGCATAATGCTGGCGCTTCGCTTCGTCAAACCGCTTCGGTTCCACGGAGAGTTCGTTCCAGAAGCGGTCGAGATAGATGCGCTCGCGGCCGGCGACCAGGCGCTCCATGTCGTGACCACCGAAGCCGAAGTGCCACATGGTCGGATCCTGTGTGATCTGATCCCAGGGTCCGATGCCGGGCAGCGGCGCATCGATCGCCACCCATCGGCTCACGCGCTCGGGGTGGGTGGCGGCAACTGCGAAGCCGACCATGATGCCGATGTCGTGCGTCACCAATTCGATCGTACGCACGCCCAGGGCGTCCAGGACGCCCCACACGTCCGCTGCCTGGTTCTTCTTGTCGTAGCCGCCATCAGGCTTCGACGAGAGGCCCAACCCGCGCAGGTCGGGCGCGATAACCATGTGGTCTTCGATGAGTGCGTTCGCCAGATGACCCCACATGTCGCCCGTTGTGCCGAAGCCGTGCAGCATGACGACCGCTGGCCCCTGCCCGCCGACGCGTACGTGGATCTTGGTGCCGTTGGTTTCGATCTCACGCGACTGCATGCCGACCGGGAAGGGGTGGATGCCGTCCTGATGACTGTTGTCGTTCATCGCTTTACTCCGGGTTTGAAGGGAACATGGCTCCGACGGCGAGGACGGCCGGGGGATAGAGCTGCGTTTGAGCATGGGAGCCCCGCCTGGTCGGCAGGGCTCCCTGGCTGTACGCACTCACGGTGCATCTCCTTGAGGAACTGGATCAGAAGCGGTCGTCAATCCGCGCCACAACACCGAAGCTAGCCGACCGGTCAACTAAGTTCCACCGCGTGCCGGACGCCGTTCCCACGGGGCAGACCGCTGACCTGTGATGGAAGGAAGGGGCTATCAGCAGAGAGGAAGCTGGTCGTGATTTCGTCCCGCCCGGAGCGCAAAGTGACCCTATGGGTGCCTGGAGAGAGGGCCCTGTCGATCCGTCATCCGCGCGTTGTCCGCGGCACGGGCACCGGTCGAGCGCGGCGTCGCACGACTGAAGTCGTGGCGGATCTTCCGCAGGTCCCGGTGCAACCCGAATCGCATGTCGTCAATCGCCGCGGCCGCCCTCACCCTGAAGCGGCAGCGCTGAAAGGGCTCAATGATCCTGTCTGCGGCCGCCTTGGAGATCCCGAACAAAGGGGCAAGCTGTCGCATCGTCAAGTTCGTGCGCCAGTAAGCCGTGACCAGCAGGACACGGTCCTCCAGCGACAGACTCCAGGGGCGGCCGCGCTGCCGACGGGGTAGATCACGTCGCTGGCGATGACGGCGGATTCCGTTCCCTGACCGACCTTCAGGAAGCCGGGAACGACGGCGTATTGCTCGCCGTGTTCCAGGGCGCCCCAGCCGGCGCCTTCGGCAGTATCGCGTGAAGAGCCAGACACCGGCGAACCGTAACAACGATCCCGGAACGGGCCGGGGAAAGGGCGCGTCGCGACGCTGCCGTCTCTTCGTGCTCCAGGGGGGCGAAGGCGTCGGGTTCGTACATGTGCATCGGGCCGTGCCGGGAGGTGGCGCCTGTCTGCGGCGCGGCGGTGAAGGAGTTCGGCCGGCCGGGGGCTGAGCTGTGAGGCCGTCGTCTCCTGTCCGGGAACCCGCGTGTCCGGGGACGGCTGGTCCTCCGGTTCTGACCGGGGCCGTGTCTCCCCTCCCCCGTTCACCGGCTTCGCCATGTGAGGGGCGTTGCGGTGGGGCCGTGCCGTCCGTGGTCCGCATCGGCGACGGTCGCAGAGGGCGGCGGTCGCGCCGGCCCGGTCGTCGCCGTCCGGGTCGCGGGGCTCGACGGGCTGCACTGGGACCGCCGCTCTCCGGCCGAGGCGGGAGGTCCCGATGGAGATAGACAGGCTGCCTGATAATATTTGTCAGGTGGCCTGCTCATCTCCGCCGGGATCTCCCCAGCAGGTCCGCCCCGTCACGGAAGGTCCCGGAGGAAGGAGCCGCGTCGTGCCGTCTGCCGGTGACACCCGCACTCCGGAGCGAATATCCGAGGCCGGAGCACCCCGTGGCAATCCCTTCGGTGCGCGCTTCGTGGCGCCGCTGTACCTGGGGGCCTCGCTCAACCCGGTCAACAGCTCGATCATCGCGACGGCGCTGGTCGCCATCGCCGCGGCCCTGCACATCCCCGTCGGGGACACCGCGATCCTGATCTCCAGCCTCTATCTCACCAGCGCGCTGGCCCAGCCCGCCGCCGGGCGCCTCGCCGAGGAGTTCGGGCCCCGGCGGATCTTCGTGGCCGGTATCACGCTGGTGCTCGCGGCCGGGATCGTCGGCTCGCTGGCCCACTCGCTGACGGCACTGATCGTGGCCCGGGTACTGATCGGCGCGGGCACCTCGGCGGGCTACCCGGCGGCGATGCTGCTGATCCGCCGCCGCGCCGAACAGGCCGGCCACAAGACCCCGCCGCGCGAGGTGCTCGGCGGTCTGTCGATCACCGGTGCCGCCACCGTCGCCGTCGGCCCCGCCATCGGCGGACTCCTGATCGGCTGGGCGGGCTGGCGCGCCGCCTTCTGGATCAACATCCCGGTCGCCGCCATCGCCCTGTTCCTGGCGCTGGCCGGGATCGCCCGGGACCCCGACCCGGTGCGCCTCGGCTCGCCCCGCGCTCTCGCCTCCCGCATCGACCTGCTCGGCATGCTGGGCTTCGGCGGCTCGCTCACCGCGCTGATGATCTTCCTCAACGCGCTGCCGCACCTGGACTGGCCCGCGCTCGCCGCCGCCCTGGTCCTCGCCGCCGCCCTGGCCGGCTGGGAACTGCGCGCCGCCCAGCCCTTCCTCGACGTACGACTGCTCGTCGCCAACGGCGCCCTGACCCGCACCTACCTGCGCAACGGCCTGACCCTGATGGGCACGTACGTGATCCTGTACGGGCTCACCCAGTGGCTGGAGGTGGCCCGCGGCCTGTCCGCCTACCAGGCCGGGCTGATGCTGATGCCGATGGGCGTGCTGACCGCCCTGGCCGCCCGGGTGGTGTCGCGGCGGGCGGCGGTACGGCTGCCGCTGATCGCCTGCGCGGTCCTGCTGCTCGTCGGCGCGGTGGCCACGCTGTTCGTGGGCAGCAACACCCCGATGGCGGCGGTCATCTGTGTCACCGCGGTCTTCGGCCTGACCTCCGGCGCCGGGACGGTCGCCAACCAGACCGTCCTCTACCAGGAGGCCCCCGCCGCCGCGCTGGGCACCGCTTCCGGACTGCTGCGCACCTTCGGCTACATCGGGTCCATCGCCTCGGCGGCGATCACCGGCACCGCCTTCCACCGCGGCGTGAGCGACAGCGGCCTGCACTCCATCGCGTGGGTGCTGGTCGCGATCTCCGCTCTCGTCCTCGTCCTGACCGTCCTCGACCGGCAGCTGGCCCGGGCCGACCGGCACCACACGAACCAACCCCCGGCCGGGGCCCGGAATCCGGGCCCCGCGCCCAGCACAGAACCCCCTCGCACAGAAAGCCGATCCACAGACATGACCACTGGTACGCACACCACCGCCGCCCTCGACCCGGCCCGCACCGCACTGCTGCTGATGGACTTCCAGCCCGTCGTGCTCGGCGCCGTGCCCGACCCGCAAGGCGTGCTCACCCGCGCGGGCGAGGCACTGGCCTGGGCCCGCGCCCACGGGGCGCACGTCGTCTTCGTACGCGTCGCGCTCGCGCAGGAGGACGCCGCCGCCGTGCCCGCCCACAACAAGACGTTCTCCCAGGCCGCCGCGGCCGGGTACCTCGCCGACGGCACTGCGGCGACGGCGGTGCACGAGTCCCTGAAGGCCGAGGAGGACGATCTGACCGTGCGCAAGACACGGATCAGTGCCTTCGCCAGCGACACCGACCTGCGCGCCGAACTCCGCGCCCGCAACGTGGACACCCTGGTCCTCGCCGGGCTGTCCACCAGCGGCGTGGTGCTGACCACCCTTCGGCAGGCGGCCGATGAGGACTACCGCCTGTTCCTCCTCGCCGACGCCACCGCAGACCCCGATCCGGAGGTGCACCGGGTGCTCATGGAGAAGGTCTTCCCCCACCAGGCCGAAATCATCAGCACCACGGACCTCGCCGCCCTGAGCACGGCAGCGGGGTAGCCGGCACGACGCCGGGCGGCCCTCGGTACTGGTGGGGTCTCGTATTCAACTGCCGCCAGATCTCTGCGGAGCCCAGTCTCGGCTGTCACCGTCAGTGATATCGGGCAACAGCGTGGTTCGAGCCGCGCCCGGGTGTCTCAGCAGTTGGCGCTGTAGCGGATACACCCGGGCGAGGGGGCGTGGTCGGTATCCCACTGGTGCTGTGTGGCCCCCAGTATCAGGCCGGCCAGGAGAGCCACCAGCAGGTGTGCGATCGCCGTCCAGGGGGCACGGAACAGTCCCGCGAGTACTGCCACGATGAGTACGGCGACCAACAGCACCCACACCCGATTGATGTGCGCGAGGGTTGCCGCGTCGACCTGCGCCTTGTCGCCTTGCGCCGCCCATACCTCCATGCCGAGGCCGAACATCCAGTCCAGCACCAGCCACGCGGTCTCCAGTAGGAACAGCGGTATCGCGAGGGCAACGTCCGCGCCCAGGCGTGTTCGGTGCGCCCAGGGGCGCCAGCGATTCGGCGCCGGAAGGGGATTCGTCATGGCTGCAGGGTGCCGAGCCTGGCGGTGACACGCATGAGTACGCGTACCCAATTCCGGGTCGGCGTAGAGGCAGGGGATGAGTGACTTCGTTTCGGCCGAACCCGGTCTCGGTACGAGTGGGTCTCGTATTCAACTGCCGCCGCCCCCGGGGAACCCGGCTCGCTGGTGACCTTGCGTGATCGCCAGTGGCGTATCGGCTCCATGTCCCGCCGGTCTCTTTGATGAGGCGGCTGGTGGTCTTGTCGTGGTAGCCGAGAGCGTCCGCGACAACGGGGCCGGGTAGTTCGAGGAGTTGCTGCCGGATGGCGGCGCCGCGGGCAGCAGCGGCCGGAACCCCGACCTCGTTCAAGAGCGCGGACAGATGGTCGGGGCGAAACGGCTCGCTCGCCCGGCAGCCAGGGAAGAGCCAGGGGGATGCCGGGTGGAGGACCAGCTCGGCGCCCTCGGCCTGGCGCTGAACGCCGTGGTGCTGTGGTGCTGTGGTGCTGTGGTGCTGTGGTGCTGTGGTGCTGTGGAACAGCCTCTGCCTGAACCGGGCGGGCGAGCAACTCACCGCCGACGGCTTCCCCGTCACCGGCGACCTGCTCGCCTGCCTCTCACCGCTCCAGTTCGATCACATCAACTTCCTCGGCCACTACGTGTTCTTCCGCCCGCAGGAGGCCGGCCGCAGGCCGCTGCGCGAACCCTCGACCGGCGAGGAGGACGGCGGCGAGCGGTAGGAGCGCCGATCACGCGAGGGAAGGGCTGCGCGGATGGCCGCCTTCGCGAAGGCCGCAGCCGGATGGCGACGGCATTTCCTGGCGGCCCTGGTATAACCGCGCATCGCGCGGTCACGCTTCACGGGATGAACTTCACCTCTGGGAAGGCCGTACTCGGGCCGTCGAGCAGACGCTCCCTGCGGTGGCGCAGGTGCAGGTCGAAGAACGCGAGCGGGTAGGCCTGTTGGATCCGTACCGCCCGGGCCGGATCGAGGGTGCCGATCATGTCCTGGATCTGCTGGTCGGTCATGCCGAGGATCTTGCCCGCTTGCGGGATCAGCGTCACGTTGTCGCCGTATGAGGGGTGGATGGCCCCGTCGGCCTGGATGTCGAGCCGCCAGCCGCGAAGGTGCGTCCAGAACTCGGCGACGTCCGGCATGGCGTCCCGGGTGAACACGGCGGTCATCATCATGAACGGCCGGTCCAGGTCGGCGGTGATGGTCGGCTGCATCGGGCCGTCGAGGCTGAGCCCGGCACGGACGCGCTGGTCGGCGAGCATGGTGAGCGCGGTGGCGGTGCCGCCCTTCGACCAGCCGAACGCGCCGATGCGCTTCGGGTCGAGGGCGCCGAGAAGGCCCTGGGGCAGCGGCTTGCCGTCGGCGTCGGGGTTGCGCCCGGCGGCGAGCCCCTCCACGCAGTCGAGCAGGAACCGGAGGTCGGCGGCGAAGTCCCTCGGGTACATCGGGACGTCGTCCGGGGTGAGCACCCTGCCGTCGGGGAATTCGGTGAACGTGTCGTGGGTGTGGTCGACGGTGACCACGGCGTAGCCGTGGCTGGCGAGTTCCTGGACCATGATGGTGTGGTCGCCGCGGTGGCTGCCCGAGCCGTGCGAGTACACGATGACGGGCAGGCGGTGGCCGGCATGGTGCACGGGTGCGCCCACGTGTGCGGCGGTGAGCGGGCCGAGGGCGGGGTCGAGGGGGAAGCCGGCGTCCGTGAGGAGCGCCCGCAACGCGCCCTCGGTCATCCAGGGGGCGCGCGGCAGGCCCTCCGCCCTGCGGGCGGGGTACCAGACGCCGGCCATCAACTCGCGGTGATGCCCGGGGCCGGCCACGGGATCGGGACGTGAGGTGTCGACGAGGTGGAGCGGCACCGTGCCCACGGGGTGCGGCCCGGTGGGCCTGGGCAGCGTGAGTCGAGACGAGCCGGGGGCGGTCGGAGCCGCCCACGCCTGGCGCGCTGCGCTGATCGGCACGGCGGCCCCGACCCCCGCCGCCAGCGCGGCTGCGAACATGCGACGGCGCGTCAAGTCCGTCGTGGTGACCGATGTGATGCTCACGTGTCCTCCCCAGGTTTCTTGGACGGTGTTCGGCGTGCTGTCCGGGTCCGCCGGACGTCGGCGGGAGCCGCTCACGGCTCACCACGGCTTGCAGGAGTCCAGATCAGGACTCCGGGGCTGAACTGCCTTGCTCGATCTGGTGGATGAGCCGCTTGAGCTGGGTGACCTCGTCCTGCAGGGCGCGGTCGCCGGCCGGGGTGAGGGAGAGCCAGGTGCGGGCACGTTTGCCTTCGTAGCCCTTCTCGATCTCGACCAGTCCGGCCTTCTCCAGGACGGCCAGGTGCTGGCTGAGATTTCCGGCGGTGAGTCCGAGCGCCGTGCGCAGGAAGCCGAACTCGACCCGGCGCGCCTGGTGGGCGACGGTGAGGATGCCGAGGCGGACACGCTGGTGGACCACGTCGTCCAGGCCGGTGACGGGGTGCGGGGCGGGCTGATCGGTCATGAGACGTCGCGCTGACGGGACAGCTCGGCCAGAGCGAAACCGAGCGCGCCGAGCAGGAGCAGCACACCGGGTACGCCGTAGCGAGGCACGGCGGACCAGGGCGAGGTGAACGAGATCCCCGCCCAGCCGGTGGTGAGCGGCACCAGCTCGATGGCCAGGTACACCGCGGTGAGTAGCAGCAGGGTGCGGCTGCGTTCCACCCAGGCCAGCACCAGCAGCGGCAGCCCGACGGCTGTGGCGTTCCCGGTGAGTCGGTGGAGGAACGCCGTCACCCCGGAGGCGGGGTCGAGGTGCAGGCCCCAGAAGTCGATCGGGGCGCCGGGCTGCGGCATCCCCTGACGGATGCTCCAGATCTCGGTGGCGGTCACCAGGCCGACCAGGGCGATCCCGGTGAGGATGTACGGCCGGACCGGGGTGCCGACGCCGCGGTTGCGGGAGCGGCGGATGTAGTAGAACGCCGTCGCGGCGTAGGCGAGGGCGAGGGCGATGGGCCAGTAGACCGGCGAGCCCTGCGTGACCTGCGTGACCTGGGTGCAGCCGGTGCCTGCCGCGGGGGCGGTCGCCGGGCAGGGCACGGTCTCGACCTTGAAGGTGAAGCGGCTGACCAGGATCCCGCTCAGCGTGAGCACGCCCAGCAGCAGGAGGGGAAACCAGGCGCCGCGCTGCGCGGCACGGACCCGGCGGGTCAAGTCACCAAGGCCGGCGAGGACTTCGTGGGGAGTGCCCGGAGAGGGCACCGATGCGTCTGCCATTGCATCAGCTTTGCATCACAAACCAGTTGGGGCAAGAGATCCGTGTGTACTCCAAGCTCAGGCCGGGGGAATCCGACGGTCCGAGGTCGGCCCCGCCGGCTTGCGGTGATGCCCGGGTGATGCCCGTGGGCTGCCAAGTTCTCGTTCCGGCACCTGCAGACGCGCGCCGACAGAGACACCGGCTTCAACAAGCCACCGATTCCTGAAGGCCGGCTGCCGACCTGCCTGAGCACCCCTCAGGGCCTTCACCGAGATCCGCATCGGCTACGCACGGGTGTGTGTCCACCGGCGGGCAGAAGCCCGACCGCCAGATCGACGCCCTCACCGCCGGCGACACCCTGGCGGTTCCCGCGCTCGACCGCTACGGCCGATCCCTCAAGGACCTGGTGAACACGGTCGGCGAACTGCGGCGCCGCGAGATCGGATTCTCCTCACTGCACGAGCGCCTGGACACCACCACCCCCGGCGGCCGGCCCACCGTCGCCACTCCCACCCTCTACAACCACGTCCCCGACCTGCAGGAACTCAGAGCCTCCGGGCGCGTGCCGAAGCAGTCCACTACCGGCTGACCGCTACCGCCGAAATCCGGTCCGCTCCTCCCCGCGGGCCTAGACGGTCTCGGAGTCCGCCAGGCGATTCATGATCTCGGCTGCCTTGTCGAGCGTCCGGCGCTCGGGGGCCCGAAGCGCGGACCCGATCACCTCGGCCAGCCACGCCTCACGGGCCGCCGGGATCCGCTCGGTCAGCGTCCGCCCGGCCGGAGTCGCGCTCACCAGGACCTTGCGCCCGTCGTTCGGGTCCTTCGCGGTGGTGATCAGCTCACCGGCGCGCAGCGCGGCCACGGTCTCCGCCATCGACTGCCGCCGCACGTGCTCGGCCTGCGCGAGCTCGCTCACGGTCATCGGACCGTCCGTGACGATCCGGTGCAGCGTGGTCAGATGCGACCAGTTCCACGGCAGGTCGTCGATCGGCGCCTCGGTGCGCAGCCGCGCTCGCAGCCGTGTCATCGCTCGCATCAGCTCGACGGCGGTGCCCTCTGGCGGAACCGGTTCGCTACTCACCAAGCCAGCATATTGCAGGGCGAAGACGCCCTGACCAGGGACGGGAACCGGTGGGGGCGGATCCCCGGGCAGGAATACCGGATACCCCGTCAACAGCCCGCCGGACAGGTGCGCTAGCGCGCTTGAGTGTGCTCGCGTCGCGCCGCGGTGTCGCTGCCGTCCCACTGGTAACGGTCCGTGCCGGGCAGGCCCAGGAACTGCAGGACGCGTTCGACGAACTCGTCCCGCAGCTGCGCGAGTGTCTCGGGCACGTTGTAGTACGTGGGGATCATGGGGTACACGGTGGCTCCCGCTTCCGTGACAGCGACCATGTTGCGCAGGTGGATGAGGTTCAGCGGCGCTTCCCGCAGGCACAGGACGAGTCTGCGCCGCTGCTTCAGCATCACGTCCGCGGCTCGCTCGATGAGGCTCTCGGTCTGGCCGTGAGCGATGCGTCCGAGTACGCCGGCCGCACACGGCAGGATGATCATTGCGTCGCTCGGGTAGCTGCCGCTGGTCACTGGTCCGGACATGTCGGCCGGGTCCAGGAAGCGTACTTTCGGTGACGTCGCCTCCAGGGCCTGGACCACCGAGTCCGGGTCTTCGCCGGTCCGGAATTCGAAGGCCACCAGTTTGCGCCCGTTGGCCGACACCAGAAGATCGACATGCCCGACCCGGTCGTCTCTCTGAAGTGCGGTGAGCAGGGCCTTGGCCACACCGGTGCCGCCCGCTCCCGTGACAGCAACTGTCACATTCTGCTGGGTCACGACTGTCCCTTTTCTTGACTCATCGGGTCGGCAACCGCACTGACTCGTGCCACACAAGTGATGTCTCGACGCCTGGGGTTGAAGGACCGCTGTCCGCTTCGGTCCGGCACGCACGCTGATCGGTACCCCGCCCGTGATCGCGAGATCCCCTTGCTCACTCGACCAGCGGCTTCTCGTCCTTCCTCATTCACCCGGTCGGCGTCCACCGCTCAGCGGGGTAGGGGCCCGCGCACGACGACCCACCCGGTTTTGCGTCTGGGCCCGTGGGGCCGGTCCGACGCCCGCCCCCTGACCGCCGGGCTGTGGCCGGTCAGGGGGCGGGGTCGTGCCGGTCGTGTGGCGGGCCGCCTGGTGGTGGTTGCGTCCCAGACGTCTACGGCAGCGCAGGTGCCGGCTCTACGGCACCGCAGGTGTCAGTCCGATGCGGCAGAGCCGGTGTCGCCCGCCTGCTCGGACTCGGCGGCCAGGACCTTGGCGCGCACGTCCGCCGGGAAGACGCCGTCGAAGGTGGCGGGCGGAACGCGTCCGCTTCCCACCGCCGGGAGCAGGGCGTCGTGTACGACGATGGCTCCCCAGCCGTTGTGCAGTTCCTCCTCGAGGAAGCACGGGTACCACGGCATGATCGGCCCGTGCCACTGCTCCTGGCGGAGCGACGGATGCACCCTGGTGGCCAGCGCCCACAGGAGATCCGAGTCGTTCGCCGGATCCACGTCGTCGTCGAGGACGTAGACGACCGGGGAGAGCCGGCCGACCCGGGTGCCGTTCAGTACCTCACCGATGCGGTGCACGAATCGTGCGGTGTCCATGCCCGGCAGCAGATCGCGCCAGTTCTGCGGGACCGTGATCACCGTCCAGAAGCAGGCGGCGCCGAGCGGCAGCCAGGCGGTCGTGATGGGCAGTCCCGCCTTCTGCAGGACCGCGACGACCTCTGCGGAGATGCCCGCGGCCGGTGCGACATGCGAGTCGTCGACAGGCCGTCCGGCGGCGGCCAGCGGCCAGATCGGGTCGTTGCGGTAGGTGATCGCCTCGATGCTGAAGAGCGGCTGCGGCGACGTCTCGGGCAGGGCCCAGCCGTGGAACTCCGCGAACGGGCCCTCCACGGCATCACGCGTTGCGGACAGGTACCCCTCGATGACGACCTCGGCGGAGGCCGGCACCTCCAGGTCGTTCGTCTCGCACTTCACCACGTCGACCGGCTTGCCCAGCACCGCTCCGAGATACGCTCCCTCGTCGACCTCGGTCGGAACGGTCATTCCGCCGACGATGGCAGCGCCCGGGTCGCCCCCCTGGAAAAGGGCGTAGGGCATCGGCTCGCCGATGGCCTCCCACTCACGCCAGATCATGCCGAGGTGCTGACCCGGCAGCACCAGTCCGGTCATGTGCCGGTCGTCGATCATCATGATTCGGGAAATGGACCAGTTCGTCCATCGGCCGTCCGGTGTCTTCGCGACGATGACACCCCACGTATTGACGTAGGGACCGCCGTCGCTCTGGTGAACGAACGGGATCGGGAATCGGTCGAGACGGGCTTCTTCACCCGTCAGGATGTTCTGCTTGCAGGGCGCCGAGCCGGCTGCCACACGCCGCGGCGGGAGCAGTTGCCCGGTGCCTGCCCGCCTGAGATGTTCGACCAGTTCGGCAGCGGTCGTCGTGTGCGGCAGGCCGAGGGAGAGGGAGACCCGGGCCAGCGGATGCCCGGGAACGCTCGACAGGGCGCCCGGGGCTCCGATCATGCGGAACCCCTCACCGACCCCGCTGAGGTGCTCGAAGAACGGGGCGGGCCGGCCGTTCTCGGTGGACCGCCGGGTGACGGCCGCCGCTTCCAGATTCGGATCGACCACGCGCGAGATGCGCTGGATGTCTCCCAGCGCGTCGAGCGCGGAGATATAGGACCGGAGGTCATTGATTTCGGACATCAGTCCCTTACGCCTTTCAATTCGGATGGGCGAGGCATTCCGTCCCAGCGCCGCGCCGACGGCACCTGGATATCCAGCTGGTCCAGTACTCGGACAACGACATGCTCAACGAGATCGTCGATGGTTTTCGGGCGGCTGTAGAAGGCCGGCATCGGCGGAACGATTCTCGCTCCCATACGGGAGAGCGCCAGCATGTTGTCGAGATGGATTTCGCTGAGCGGTGTCTCCCTCGGCACGAGCACCAGGGGACGCCGCTCTTTCAGCGTGACGTCGGCGGCGCGAGGGATGAGGCCATCAGCGTATCCGGTTCGAATTCCGGCGAGCGTCTTCATGCTGCACGGTGCGATAATCATTCCATCCATTCGGAATGATCCTGACGAAATCGCCGCGCCCTGATCATTCCATGAATAGGTCACGTCTGCCAGATCGGTGACTTCGCGAACCGACAGGCTGGTCTCCAGATGGATTGTCGCTTTGGCCCATTGAGACAGAACGAGATGTGTTTCCACGTCCGGCTGGTTCCGCAGCCGGCGGAGCAGTTCGACGCCGAAGACGGCGCCGGTCGCCCCGGTCATTCCCAAGATCACTCTTCGCGGCACGGGAACCACCTTCCGTACACGGTAAGTCCGTACACGGATGAATGTAGAGGATGAAGCTTTCGGTTGCAAACAGTCCGTGTACCAACTCACAGTGCACGGATGTATCCTGGGCCGGTGACGATCGGAGCTCGATACGACGGGGTGCTGGCCGACGGCATGGCCCACCAGCTGCGACGCGCCTCGCAGGCGGTGAACGCCTCGTGGCAACTGCGCAGCAGCGACCTCACGCCTGCGCAGTTCGCGGTGCTCCAAGTCCTGGATGAACGCGAAAGCCTCGACCAGAAGACCCTCGGCGCCCTCGCCGCGGTCGACCGGTCGACGCTCACTCCCCTCCTCGACCGGCTCCTGGCCCGTGACCTGATCACCAAGAGCACGGATCCCGGCAACCGCCGCCGGCAGCTGATCGCCCTGACGCCCGCCGGGCACGAACGAGCGGCCCTGGGCCGCCGGCAGGCACAGGAAACAAGCCGTTGGATCGAAGATCTGCTCGGGCCCGAACGACTGGCGACCCTCACCCTGCTCCTCAAGGAGCTGGGGGACGCGGGCCGCGACCAGCAGCCCGGCAGCAACCGCTCTTGAGCAAGCCCTCCGGGCGCCGGGCAGTCGTCTGCTTCGCCCGCCACACCGGCCGCACCTGACGATCCCGGCAGCGCGACACGCCGACCGCACAACCTCCCGTGCGGGCGCGCGCAGCGGCAACAGGGCCTCCTGGACGCCGGACGCGTCGCATCCCCGGGCTGCCGAGAGGCCCCGCTCTTCACGCATCGACCGCACCGCACTCCCCCGGCCAGGACCCCCTGTCGTGCCGGGCGCGGGCCGCCGCGGACTCCCTGAACCAGGCGCGTCCGGCGCGCGCCACCTCGTCCTGCGCCACCTCGTCCTGCGGCTCCGCGGACCCCGCCGTGCTCACTGCCGTACAGGGCCTGGCCGCTGAACTCCGGGGCTGTTCGCCGGGGTTGATGCCGCCGCACATCACAGGCGGCGTATCGCACCGTCCGCCCGGAGGTCCCCGAGGGCCGGGTAGCCGTCCACCGCCATGATCAGGTCGGCTTCGGCAAGCAGCGAGCGCAGGACGTGGACGATGCCCTGTGTGCCTCCGAGAGCCAGCCCGTATGCGTACGGGCGGCCCACGCCCACGGCGGTGGCCCCCAGCGCCAGAGCCTTGACCACGTCCGCGCCGCTGCGGACACCCGAGTCGAACAGGACCGGCAGGCCTTCCGCCGCCTCGACCACTCCCGGCAGCGCCTCCAAGGCGGGCAGTCCGCCGTTCGCCTGCCGGCCGCCGTGGTTGGAGCAGTAGATCCCGTCCACGCCGCCGTCCCTGGCGCGGCGCGCGTCTTCGGGGTGGCAGATGCCTTTGAGGACGAGCGGCAGGTCGGTGATCGACCGCAGCCAGCTGAGATCGTCCCAGGTCAGCGGATTGCCGAAGATCCGTGTCCATTCCAGTACCGCGGCCCGCGCATCCTCCTCGGGGGCTTTGGCCAGCCGGGCCCGGAAGACCGGGTCGGACGTGTAGTTGGCAAGGCAGTGGCCGCGCAGCTGCGGGAAGTTGCCGGTTGCCAGGTCGCGGGGGCGCCATCCTGTGATCCAGGTGTCCAGTGTCACCACGATGCCCTTGAAGCCTGCCGTTTCGGCCCGGCGCACCAGGCTCTCGGCCAGTTCCCGGTCGGTGGGGGTGTACAGCGAGAAGAGTCCCGGGGTTTCCCCGAACTCGGCCGCGACTTCCTCCAGCGGATCGACGCTGAGGGTGGAGGCCACCATCGGCACGCCCGTACGGGCGGCTGCGCGGGCCGTGGCCAGGTCGCCGCGGCCGTCCTGCGCGCACAGCCCGATCACCCCGACCGGCGCCATGAACAGCGGAGAAGGCAGACTCATCCCGAACAGGTTCACCGACAGGTCGCGCCGGGCCGCGCCGACCATCATCCGCGGCACCAGCCCCCATCGCAGGAACGCCGAGACGTTGGCTCGCTGGGTGGACTCGTCTCCTGCGCCACCGGCGACATACGACAGCAGCGACGGCGACAGCACCGCTTGCGCTCGCGCCTCCAGTTCCTGGAACTCCATCGGCAGGGCGGGCAGCACACCGGACAGCCCGTCGAGGTAGATCTCGTTCTGGTAGTCACCGAACTGCCCGTCGGGCTCTCGGTTCATCCGTGGGGTCACCGCCCTCGCCTCACCTGCCCCGGCCATCCAAAGCCAGTGCTTTTCATCGTGCGGTGGAGACGGGGCGGCGGCCAGGTCACAGCGGTACGGATTGGGCCGAAGGGGTTGTGGCCGACGTGCATTGACCCGCCGGACGAGTGCGGGCTGCGACGTGGTCTGCCGATGGGCGGTCGGTGATCTCGTTTTGTAGGATCGAGGCATGGCTGCGGAGTATCCCGAGGCCGCAAAGCAGCTGTCCGTGGTCGCGGAGAGCGTGGGGGCACATCTTTCGGATGTCAGCCGTGACATCGGGGAGCAGCTGCTCGCGGAGATCCCGGAGCTCCGGGGTGACGGGACCGTCGTCAAGATCCTCGAAGCGAGCGTCGCGGAGAACGTCGCCACGCTGCTGCACATTTTCGAGAACGACATACCGCTGGACAACGTCGAGGGGCCCCCGGTCGCCTCGGAGTACGCCAGGAGACTGGCCCAGCGGAACGTGCCTCTCAGTGCGCTGATCAGGTCCTACAGGATCGGGCACTGGCGTTTCCTGCAATGGTGTCTCGACGAGCTCGACCGTCAGGGCGCCGACGAGTCCCTGGCCGCCGCGACCAACTGGCGCATGCTGAACATGAGCTTCGGCTACATCGACCGGGTCACGGAGCATGTCATCGATGTCTACCAGCTCGAACGCGACCACTGGCTGCTGAGCCGGACAGCCGTGCGGGCCGCGCGCGTGCGGGACATCCTCGCCGGGAAGGACGTCGACCTCGACTGGGCGGAGTCGGCTCTGGGTTACCGCATCCGGCAGTACCACCTCGGGCTGGTGTCCTGGCTGCCCCCGCTGGCGGAGGCGGGTGCGGGGCTGGCCAGGCTCGACCGGATGACCACCGTTCTCGCCGAGGTGCTCGGCTGTGCCGCCCGGCCGCTGTTCGTCCCCCGGGACGAGGCGTTGTCCTGGGCGTGGCTGCCGTTCGGCTCGCACCACGACGTCTCCTGGGAACAGGTGTCGGACGCGATCGAGAGCACCGACCCCTCCGTGCATGTGTGCGTGGGGAACGTGGAGCCCGGCATCGGGGGATTCCGCTCCACGCACCATCAGGCACTGCGCACACAGGAGCTGGCGACGCTGGCAAGTCCCGGCACCCGGTTCACCGAGTACTCCCGGGTGGCTCCGATCGCCTTGATGTGCGCCAATGTCGAGGACATGCGCGCCTGGGTGTGGGGGGTTCTGGGTCCGCTGGCTGTCGATGACGAGAACTGCGCACGGCTGCGGGAGACCGTGCAGATCTTCCTGGACACCGGCTGCAGTTACACCGCCACGGCCGGCGCTCAGATTCTGCACAAGAACACCGTGCACTACCGCATCCGGAAGGCCGAGGAGATCATGGGACATCCCGTCCATGAACGCCGCATCGATCTGGAAGTCGCGCTGCTCGCCGTCCAGTACCTCGGCTTGACGCTCCTTCGCAGCGCCCCGGCATGAACACACCCTCTCGTCGGCCGACCGGATGGTCACCCCCGGGCGGTCCGTGAGCCGCCCCTCCAGCGTCAGTCGGTGCCGGCCGTGACCGGCTCCCAGCGGGCGTACTCGTCCATCAGCTCGGTGAAGCGGCCCCGCACCATCTCCAGGCCGGCGGTGGCCACGGCAAGGTGCAGCGGGGGCTCGTCGATGCCCGTGATGCCGGCGACGGCCGCCATGGACTTGACGAGGTCGCCCCTCACCGCCTGCTTGTCGAATTCGGCCATGGCGGCGTAGGAGGGCGCGTAGGCGGGGACGGACGTGGCGGGGAGCTTCGCATTGGTCCCGAAGCTGGTGTCGTAGCCCGCCGGCTCGACCAGGGTGACGTGGATGCCGAGCGGGCCGACCTCCTTGGCCAGTCCCTCGGTCAGGTTCTGCACGGCGCTCTTCGAGGCGCAGTACACGGCCATCGTGGGCAGGCTGACGTGGCCGCCCATGGAGCCGATGTTGATGATGTGGCCGCAGCCGCGTTCCCGCATCTGCGGGAGCACGGCCTGGATCACCTGGACGAGGCCCACCACGTTGGTTTCGAACTGGTCGCGCAGCTGGTCGGGGCTGACTTCCTCGACCGCGCCGACCTGTCCGTAGCCGGCGGCGTTGACGAGGGCGTCGATGGCGCCGAAGCGGTCGACGGCCTCCTTGACGGCCTGCTCGATGCCGGCGGCGTCGGTGACGTCGAGGCGTGTGACCAGGACATTGCCGAGGTCGGCGAAGGCCGGGTTGGCCTTGGCCGGGTCACGCATGGTGGCTACGACGTTCCAGTCGCGCGCGGCGTACTCGAAGGTGGCTGCTTCGCCCATGCCTGTCGAAGCACCTGTGATCAGAACGGTCTTGCGCATGATGCCCTCTCTCGTGGCGTGGCCCCTACGCCCGCCACTAAACAGAATCTACAAAACATGTATAGCACGCTCACTCGGTATGGTGTGTATATGGCAGCGACCCGTGGGGACACCCAACGCCGCGAGCAGGTACTCGCGGCGGCACTGACCGTTTTCGCGACGTTCGGCTATCGCAAGACGTCGATGGACTCGGTGGCTCAGGCGGCGGACATCTCCCGCCCCGGCCTGTACTTCCTCTTCTCCGGCAAGGAGGAGCTGTTCCGCGAGACCATGCGGCAGGCGCTGGACGAGGCCCTGGACGACGTCCGCACGGCGCTGGCCGCGCCCGACGCGGACCTCAACGCACGTCTGGTGACCGCGCTCGACGCCAATCTGGGCCGCTACGTCGGCACACACATCAACGAGGGCGTCGACGACCTGCTGGAGCACGGCACAGCACAGCTCCAGAGCATGTACGACGACTACCGGGCCGCCTTCCTCGACGCGCTCACCGAGGCCGTCACCATCTCCGGCCGGCCCACCGGAAGCGTCACCCCGCGGCAGATCGCCGAGGTCCTGCACGCCGCCGCCGAAGGCTGGAAGCACCGCGTCGCCGACCGTCCGGCATTCGTCGACAAGCTCACCATGGCCGTCGACGTCGCACTGCGCCCCTAGGCCCTGTCGTCACATTCCCGGGCAGACGGGAATGTGACGACAGGGCCTAGGTCCCGCAAGGCGGAGGAGGGAGCCGGCGACCGGCGACAACGCCGCAGACGCGCGTGCCGGAGACCGCGCGGCGTGACCGGCCGGACAGGCCCTGGCTAGAAGCCTCTGCGCACACCCCCGTCGATCGACAGCATCACGCCCGTGAGGTACGACGCGGCGGGCGACAGCACGAAGGCGGCGCTGCGGCCGAACTCCTCGGGGGTTCCGTAGCGGCGCAGGGGGACGCCGGCGGTCGCACGGGCGCGGGCGGCGTCGGCGTGGCCGGTGTGCGCGTCGAGTTCACGGACCCGGTCGGTCTCGATGTGGGCGGGCACGAGGCCGACGACGCGGATGCCCCGGGGGCCCAGCTCGTTCGCCAGGTTCTTCGCGTAACCGGCCAGGCCCGGCCGGAAGGCGTTGGAGAGCGCGAGGCCGGGAATCGGCTCGTACACGGAGCTGGAGAGGACGAAGCCGATGACCCCTCCCCCGTCCAGCTCCGCCGCGACGGCGCGGGACAGCCGCACCGCGCCGAGGAAGACCGACTCGAAGGCGGCCCGCCACTGGTCGTCGTCGATGATGTCCGACGTACCTGCCGGCGGGCCGCCGACGCTGATGAGCGCCCCGTCCAGCCGCTTGAAGGCATCGCGTGCCGCGCCGATGAGCCGGTCCGGGGCAGCGGGGTCGGCGTTGTCGGCCACGACACCGACTGCCTGCTCCGGGCCGCCGAGCTCCGCCCCGGCGGCGGCGGCCGACTTCTCACTGCGGCCGCTGACGACCACCCTCGCCCCGTCCGCCACCAGTTCGCGTGCCGCGGCCCTGCCCAGACCGCGGGTGCCACCGGTGACGATGTACACCCGGTCCTTCAGCCCAAGGTCCATGACCGCTGCCTCCTGTCCCGTCGTGCCGTGTCCCGTCGTGCCGAACACACGGCCTACAACATCGCCTTCTGGGGTTGCGTGGACACCACGATGACGCTGGTGGTGCCGGCGCTCAGGGCCGCCTTGAACTCCCGCTCCAGGTCCCCCGTGGTCTCCACGTCGACCGCACGGCAGCCGAAACCGCGGGCCACGGAGGCGATGTCGAGCCCGGGCAGGTCGAGGCCCGGAACGCCCGGCGTCTCCTCCAGCACCGCGAACGACTTGAGGATGGAGTACTCCTGGTTGCGCATGACCACATACACGATCGGGAGGTTGTGCTGGGCCGCCGTCCAGATGGCCTGCACGGAGTACTGGAAGGAACCGTCGCCGATCAGGCCGACCACCGGCCGGTCGACGCCCCGGTCCCGGTCGCCCAGCGCGACACCCACCGCGGCCGGGGTGCCCCAGCCGATGCCTCCGCTGGCCGTGGCGAAGAACGATCCGGTCCTGACCGTCGGAAGCCACTCGATCTGCTGCGCCATCGTGGAGGTCGACTCGTTGACGATGACCGCGTCCGGCGGCCGGACCCTGCTCAGGGCGGCGTACACCTCGGGCGGGGTGAGCGGGCTGTTCGGCGTCTGCGGCAGCTCACGGGGCCGCGCCATCGGCTCCGGAGCGGTCCGCGCAGACCCCTCGGCGACCATGTCCAGGAGCAGTCCGATCGCCGTCGCGGGATCGCCCAGGAGGCTGTCGCCCACCCGCGCCGCCGCGGCAACCGCCGGATTGCCGGTGATCTGCAGGAGCTCGGTGCCGTCGGGGAGGTAGTCGCCGGGCACGTAGGGGTAGTAGCGGAAGGCCTCCGCGCCGATCACGACCACCAGGTCATGCCCGGTAAGCCGGTCGCTGATGGTCTTCACCGACATGCCGAGCGGGCCGCGGAAGAGGGGGTGGTCCTCCGGGAAGGAGGCGCGGTCCAGCAGCGGAGCGCCGTAGACGGAAGCGCGCAGCTTCTCCGCCAGGGCCACGGCCGCGTCCCAGCCGCCGGCCCGGTCCACCTCCGGCCCGAAGACCAGCGCGGGACGACGGCTTGCGGAGATGCGGTCGGCGAACAGCCGCAGACGCTGCGCGTCGGGGACGACCCGGTCGCTGACGGTCCGCACCCGGGTGAATCCGGACAGGGGCCGCTTCCAGTCGTCCATGGGAATCGACAGGTAGACCGGTCCCGCCGGCGGCTGCAGCGCCTCCGCGTAGGCCCGCATGAAGGCCTCGGGGACGTCCTCGGCGCGGGCCGGCTCGTAGGACCATTTCACCCACGGCTTCGGCAGCATGGTGGCCTCGCGGTTGCCGAGATACGGCTCCCCGATCACGAGTTCACGGTGCTGCTGTCCCGAGGTGATGATCAGGGGCGTGTTTCCGTGGTAGGCCGCCACCAGGTTGCCCACGGCGTTTCCCACCCCGGCCGAGGAGTGCACGTTGACCAGTGCCGGGCGACGCGTGACCTGGGCGAAGGCGTCGGCCATCGCGATGACGGACGCCTCCTGCAGCGCCAGGACATAGGTGAAGTCCTCGGGGAAATCCTGCAGGAAGGTCTGCTCGGTCGAGCCGGGATTACCGAAGACCGTGGTGAGTTTCAGGGCCCGCAGCAGGTCGTAGGTCACGCTGTGGACGGTGGATTGCTCGGTCATTGTTGCCACCGACTTTCGTGCTGGAGCCGGGCGCCGGGTCAGCGGCCCTGCCAGTGGGGTGCGCGCTTCTCGGTGAGGGCTCGGGCGTCTTCCCTCGCGTCGTGGGACGCCGGAACCGAAGCGACGATCCGATCCTGCTCGACAAAGGCGTCCTCGTCGCGAAATGCGGTCCGTTCGGTGACGGCACGTTCGACGGCTGCCACGGCCAAGGAGGGCGTTGTACGCCACGAGGGCGGCGCGCTCCATGGTCCGTTTCAGGGCCGGGCCCGGTTCGGTGAGGTGGCCGACCAGGTCGAACCGCTCGGCGCGTTCGGCGGGCTGAGGATCGCCGGTGACCAGGAGTTCCGGGGCGATCTCCGCCTCCTGCGGCGGAGCGCCGTTGGCGATCGTCCGCCAGTACATCGAGCAGCAGAAACGCCCGCTCTGAGGTTGCACGTCAGAACAGTGTTGAGATGCATACATCCCCGGTAAGGAACCATTCCATGACCACCTTGCACGCCTTCCCCCTGGAGCCCACCCCGATCCATGTGTCCGACGAGGTCCTCGATGACCTGCGCGCCCGTCTCACATTGACCCGTCCGCCGCTGGACGAGGGGAATGGGGACTGGTCCTACGGCGTCCCGGACAGCTATCTCCGTGAGCTGGTCGCCTACTGGCGGGACGGCTACGACTGGCGCAAGGCCGAGGCCGCCATCAACGTCTACGAGCACTACCAGGTGAGCGTCGCCGGTGTCCCGGTGCACTTCATGGGCAAGCCCGGCCGCGGCCCTCGCCCGATCCCGTTGATCCTCACCCACGGCTGGCCGTGGACGTTCTGGCACTGGTCGAAGGTGATCGACCCGCTCGCCGACCCGGCCGCGTTCGGCGGTGACCCCGCCGACGCGTTCGACGTCATCGTGCCGTCCCTGCCCGGCTTCGGTTTCCCCGGCCCGCTCACCGGCTTTTCGGACGTCAACTTCTGGAAGGTCTCCGACCTCTGGCACACCCTGATGACCGAGACCCTGGGATACGAGAAGTACGCCGCCGGGGGCTGCGACATCGGCGGGATCGTCTCCAGTCAGCTCGGCCACAAGTACGCCGACGAGCTGTACGGCATCCACATCGGCTCCGGGCTGCCGCTCGACTTCTTCACCGGCCACCGTGCCTGGGACTTCGCCCGGAATCGGCCCCTCACCGACGACCAGCCCGCCGACGTCCGCGCCCGCATCATCGAGCTGGACCACCGCTCGGCGTCCCACCTCGCCGTGCACATGCTCGACGGCGCCACCCTGGCCCACGGGCTGAGCGACTCACCCGCCGGACTGCTCGCCTGGCTGCTGGAGCGCTGGAACGCCTGGAGCGACAACGGCGGTGACCTGGAGTCCGTCTTCACCAAGGACGACCTGCTCACCCACGCCACGATCTACTGGGTGAACAACTCCATCGCCACGTCGATGCGTTACTACGCCAACGCCAACCGCTACCCCTGGTCCCCCGCCCACGACCACACCCCGGTCGTGCAGGCCCCGGTCGGCCTCACCTTCGTCACGTACGAGAACCCGCCCGGCATCCACACCGCCAACGAGCGCGTCCGGGCGTTCAAGACCGGCCCGCAGGCCGACTGGTTCAACCACGTCAACGTCAACGCCCACGACCGCGGCGGCCACTTCATCCCCTGGGAGAACCCCGACGCCTGGGTGAGTGACCTGCGCCGCACCTTTCACGGCCGCAGGCCCTGAACGGCCCTGCGGGCCCGTCGGGTGACGGGCCAGACGGACGTTGCCCGGCGGGGGCGTGCGCGTCGGCCGACCGGCCCGCACCGCCCGCCACACCGTCTGTCTGAGCCGGCCTCCCTGCGGGACCCCGCTCGCCGCCTCCCTCCCGGGAGCCCTGTCATGCCACCGCCACGCCCGTTCCGTCAGCGGGCCTCACCATCAGCGCCGTGCTGCTCCTGCTCACCGCTCTGGCGGACAAGGCCCTCCCGTCCGCCGTGCCCCCAGTGGGACGCCGTTGCCCGCCCTCAGTCGCTGATCAGCTGCAATGCACGTACATACCGCTGGTGCTGTAGCCACCGTTGGAGAAGTTCCACGTCGGGGTCTGCCCGGAGCACGAGTGACCGCCGGCGGTGAAGTTCATGTTGCCGTAGTACAGGCGGGTGTTGGAGACGTTGGGGGCCACCTTGATGAACCCGGAGTCCCACCACCAGCTGTTGAGGTTGGGGAGAGGCGCGTTGGTGTTCGCGTTGTAGGAGGAGCTGGACTTCACGTCGATCTGGCCGCCGTGCCAATTGCCGTTGACGTAGTTGGTGTTCCAGAGGTTGACCTCGGTGTACGCAACCTCATTGCTGCTGTTGCAGTAGTTCCAGGCAAGGTAGAAGGAGCCGATCGTCTGCGAGTTGACCGTTATGGCCTGGGACGGGCCGAGAACGGAGGCGCAGGAGCCGGCTTGGGCCGTTCCGGTGCCGACAGCGGCGAACGTGAGACTGGCAGCGAGGATGGCGAGCGCAGTGGATGCCGCGCGCATTCGGGTGCTGATCTGCATGATCCCCTCCCGTGGGGGTCTGTGGGGTGACTGAGTGAGCCTCTTGCGTTGCGGGGCTCACTGAGGCGTGGCCGCGGGCCGGAGCGAGTGGCTCGGGCTGGTGGTCGTAGAGGGAACCTGGTGGTCGTAGGGGGGAAGGGGAGACTCCCCCTGGCCTGGTCGGCCCGAAAGCGCCCCTCTACCGCGGCGGTGGTCGAGGGGCGCCAGGTCGGCGGCGGCCTCAGCCCTGGTTCATGACCACCGGGGAGTTCTGGTAGGCCGCGAGCAGCCACTTGCCGTCCTGCCGGGCAAGCACCCAGCTCGCGACCACCAGGCGGTCTGCCGGCACCTCGGTTTCGCCCGGGAAGAGGATGCCGGTCTCGCTGACGACCACGGCGGCGTCGTCGTTGAGGAAACGGATGTTCAGTACCTTGTCGGTGGTGGTCGAGCCCTTCAGGAAGGTGCTGAAGCCGGCCTTCATGCTCTCGCGGATCTCTTCCCGGGACTTTCGGTAGGACCCGGGGAGAATCGCGCTGGCGTCCTCGGTGTAGTCGGCCACGAACGCATCAGCATCGCTGGCGTTCCAGGCTTCGTAGACGCCCTTGAGCACGTTGCGGATGGCGGTCTCGTCCGCTGCGCGCGTCTGGTTCGCAGTCAAGGTCTTCCTCGCTTCGTCGTACCGGTACAGGTCGCCGCGGCCTGCGGCTCACCGGGAGCCGTCTGCGCTCCGCAGATAGATACCGGCGGCCGGCCCGGAACTCATCGCGCCCGCGGAGATTCTTTTCGAGTGGCGGCTGACAGCGTCCTGACCAGCGATGATGCGTCCGGATCCGGTCGGCTTGCCGCCCCGGAGCCGGCGCAGAGGGGCCCGCCCGCGTCCCGGCATCGGCACGGGCCCGCGGCGGGCGGAGCAGCCCTCAGGATTCGCTCTCGGTGTCCAGGCCGAACGCCGCAAAGACCTCGATGTCCTGGAACACGGTGGTCCTGCTGATGCCGGCGTCAGTGACGGTGAACACCTGCAGGGTGTGCAACTCGAACGCGCCGCTGTCGCCGCGGCGATAGGCCGCGAAGCCCGGCTGGCCGTTCGCCGCAATCGGGTCGAGACGCCAGCTGCTGCCGGCCTTCGCAAAGACCCAGCCCATGAACCGGGCGTAATTGTCGCGGCCGACGAACCAGTTGAGCATCGGAGGCATCTCCATGAGGACATCGTCGGCGAGGAGCTTCTTGATTCCTTCGATGTCCGCCTTCTCGAATGCCTTCATGTAGCGCTCGACGCAGGCCCGCTGTTCCGCCTGTGAGGGCTCCGCGACACTGTCCTCCCGGACGCCTGCTTCGTTCAGGCGGGCACGCGCCCGCTGCAGCGAACTGTTGACCGAAGCGACCGACGTACCGAGCACGTCCGCGGTCTCGGCCGCCGAGAAGGCGAGCACCTCGCGCAGGATCAACGCGGCACGCTGGCGTGCCGAGAGATGCTGCAGCGCGGCGACGAACGCCAGGCGCAGGCTTCCCCGGTCGACGGCTGCGCCGACCGGGTCCCCCAGGTGCAGCAGCGCGTCGGGCATCGGCTGCAGCCAGGTGACCTCGCCGCCGTGGACGAATGACCGGAGCGGATCGCTTTCCGCGACCATCCCTGACGGCAGCGGTCTGCGGCTGCGGCTCTCCAGGGCATTCAGGCAGGCGTTGGTCGCGATCCGGTACAGCCACGTCCGCAGCGACCCGCGGGTCCGGTCGTAACGGGCCCGCGCCCGCCAAGCCCGCAGATAGGTCTCCTGCACCAGGTCTTCGGCGTCGTGAACCGAGCCGAGCATCCGGTAACAGTGGGCGAGCAGCTCCGGTCGGTATGGCTCGAGTTGGCGGTCGAAGTCCTCCGTCGTGGTCGCCACACCCAGCTCCCTCCCGCTGTGTCCCTCACCGAGGACCCTATTGAACCTCCACACCGCCGGCGTACACCTCACGCCCTGTGCCGAGTGCGGGCTCACCGACAGGGCGGACCGGGTCTCCCAGGCCTGGTTCGCGTGCCGGATCTGCGGATTCGTTGATCACGCGGACCGGAACAACTCCCGCAACATCCGGGCCCGCGCCCGGGAGTTGCGGCGACGCGGGGCCCCGTCAACGGCCCCGGCCCCACCCCGGAAGCACCCGGATGGGGCCGGACGCAAACCACACATCACCGCCGGTGATGCCCGTCGTGCAAGCCCGTCGCTTCAGCGACGGGTAGGTGGCCTACGGGCCCGAGGGCGGCGTTCTCCCTCGGTATCGCCGCTCCCTGCGCTCGTCAGGATCGCGCTCGCGACCACATCGAAGAGGTGATCGGCGCGTGGCGCGAGCGAGGGTTGGTCGCTGAGCCACGCGAGCGCCGCTACCAGCGCGAACAGATCGGTGCCGTCCATGTCGGTCCGCGCTGTGCCCGCGGCCTGGGCACGGGTGAGGAGCCGCGCGCCGGCTGCGCGCAGGGTGACGCACGAAGCGTGGAGTGCGGACTCGGTGTCCTCGATGGCGGCTGCCATCAGCACGGTCACGCCCCGGTACGCGGTTGTCCATGCGACGCAGTCGCGCAGCCACGAAACGAGAGCGTCTTCGGGCGAGCTCGATGTCTCGAGCTCGCCTGCCCTTGCCGTCAGCTCGTCGAAGCTCGTGCGGAGCAAGGCCTCGAGCAGCGCCTCGCGTGTCGGAAAGTGACGCAGCAGCGTCGCGAGCCCGACGTCGGCCCTGCGCGCGATGTCGCGCAGTGATACGTCGACGCCTTGCTCGGTGATGGCGGTGCCCGCGACGGCGAGCACGTGGTCGCGGTTCTTCCTGGCGTCGGCCCGCATCTGCCCCTCTTGACTATCCGGATCAGTGGTCCATATATTCGGATCACTGATCCAGTTATGTGGATCGCTGATCCGAATAAGCCTATCCCGCAGCGCGGCCAGGAGAAAACGATGCCGACACACACGATGAGGGCAGTCCGGCTCCATGCGCACGGCGGCCCTGAAGTCCTGCGTCACGACGAGGTGCCGGTTCCCGAGCCGGGGCCGGGCGAGGTGCTCGTTCGCGTGCACGCGGTCGGCGTCAATCCTCCGGACTGGTACCTGCGCGACGGGCTGACGACCCTGCCTCCGGAGACGAGGCCGAAGTTCAGCCTGCCCGTGATCCCGGGGACGGACGTGTCGGGCGTCGTCGAGGCCGTCGCCGCGGATGTGGACGGCCTCGACGTAGGTGATGAAGTCTTCGGCCTCCTCCGCTTCCCCAGCTTCGACGGCAGCGCATATGCCGAGTACGTGGCCGCGCCCGCGTCGGACCTCGCACGCAAGCCGGCCGGCATCGATCACGTGCACGCCGCGGGGGCGCCCATGGCCGGGCTCACCGCGTGGCAGTTCCTGATCGAGCTCGGACACGATCACCCCTCGCCCTTCCAGGCGGCGCGGCATCGCCCGACGGCACTCGACGCCGGCACGACGGTGCTCATCAACGGCGCCGCAGGCGGCGTGGGGCACTTCGCACTGCAGCTGGCGAAATGGAAGGGTGCACGGGTCATCGCGGTGGCATCGGGCGCGCATGAACCGTTCCTGCGCGCGCTCGGCGCCGACCAGTTCATCGACTACACCAAGAGCCGTCCCGAAGAACTCGTGCACGACGTCGACCTCGTTCTCGACACCGTCGGCGGCCCCGACAGCAGCCGCTTCCTGCGCACGCTCAAGCGCGGCGGCGCCCTGTTCCCCGTGTTCTTCGGCGACTTCGACGACGAAGAGACCGCGAAGCTGGGCGTCACGGTCTCGGGCACCCAGGTCCGCTCGAACGGCGCGCAGCTCGCCGAACTGGGACGCCTGCTCGACGCGGGCACGGTCCGCGTCGCGATAGACAGCACGTTCGCGCTCGCGGATGCCCGAGCGGCGCACGAACGCGCCGCCCGAGGGCACATCCAGGGCAAGATCGTGCTCACGGTCGCTCAGGAACGGGCCGATTCATAGACACGTCCGGCGTTCGTCCTCGGGGCACGTCCCCCGGCCAGGTGGCCGCGATGCTCACAGCGGCGAACCGAGCGGACCCGTTCAGCCAGCTCGGTTCGCCGCAGGAGATCGCCGAGACGGTCGCATTTCCCGATGCGGGGAGGGCGTGCCAGGCCCCGCGTCTGCGGGATGATCCGCCGGACAGGCTCTAGCGTGGCCGCATGCGCTTTGCCTTCAAGACGTCACCGCAGAATACGACTTGGGACGCCATGCTCCAGGTGTGGCAGGCTGCCGACGACATCGAAATATTCGAGTCCGGCTGGACCTCCGACCACTTCTACCCGACGCACAGCGCCGACCCGGCTGTCCCGCGCCTGGAGGGCTGGATCACGCTGACCGCGCTGGCGCAGGCGACCAGCCGGCTGCGGATGGGCACACTGGTCACCGGCATTCACTACCGGCATCCCGCGGTCCTGGCCAACATGACGGCAACCCTCGACGTCGTGTCCGGCGGCCGGCTGGAGCTCGGCATCGGGACCGGCTGGAACCAGGAGGAGTCCAGTGCCTACGGCATCGAGCTGGGCACCCCGAAGGAGCGCAGCGACCGGTTCGAAGAGGCGTGCGAGGTCATCACCCGTCTGCTCGGCCAGGAGACCACGACGTTCAAAGGCAGCTACTACGAGCTGACCGATGCCCGCTGCAACCCCAGACCCGTGCAGCAGCCGCACCCGCCGGTCTGCATCGGCGGCAGCGGCGAGAAGCGCACCCTGCGCACCGCCGCCCGCTTCGCACAGCACTGGAACTTCGACAGCGGCACGGTCGGGCAGTTCATCCACGCGCGCGACGTACTCCACCAGCACTGCGCCGACATCCGCCGGGACCCGGCGCAGATCCTGCTTTCGAGCCAGGTGCGGTTCAACGGCGATCCGGCCGCGACGGCGGCCACCGCCGCCGAGTTCGGCGAGGCCGGTGCGGAGCTTGCCATCGTCTACCTGCCCCCGCCCTACACCCCCACCGTGCTGGAACCGCTGGCAAAAGCGCTGGGTCAGCTGGCCTGAGCTCAGGAACAGTGCCGCCCTCAGCCCGGCCGAACAACTTCGCCGCCGCCAGTGGCTCAACCATCAGGCGTGTGTCAACCAGGTTCGAAGAGGCTCAGCGCAGGAGCGCCCAGACCAGCAGCCCAGGGCAGACGGCGAGGTCGGCCGCCGCTCCGAGGAGGAACAGCGGAAGGCTCATCAGCAGCCCCGCGCCGAGAGACAACGGATACGACGGTCCGTGCAGTTCGTCCTGCTCGGGGCTTTGCCCGGTGACGTACCACATGCGCCGACGAGGCAGGGGCTGCACCGCGCCGTTCGGGGCTGCGCGCCGTCGCGTCACCTGGTGGCCCTGGCCGGTGGTGTAGCCGTACTCGTGCTGCCAGCCGTTCCCCGAAGCCGACTCCTCCGGGGACACGGTCCTCGTGTAGTGCGCCGTCACCAGGCGCCCCCTACGCATCAGCACCCACAGACTGGCCGAGGTTTTCCATATGACGAAGCCGAACATGAAAGGAAGACTGCCAACCAGGGCTGCAAGGACCAGGCCGGTCAGCGCCAGCCACCACTGGCCGAGCGCGGCCGGCACTGCGAGGCAGAGGGCGAAGGCTCCCAGCGCGCCCCACAACAGGAACTGTTGGGTGGTGTACCTGTCCCGCAAACGGGGTTTGGCAGCGGAGTCGGCGTCCTGCCGGGCCACCGCCACGGCTGCGTCCACGGGCGTGGTGGGCGCAGGAGCCAGGGATGTTGAGGGTGAGCCGTCCCGGGTTGTGCCGGTTGAACGCACGGGCGGGCGGCCGGTTCGGATCGGCGGCTTTCCCTCTTCGAGGCGCACGGCATCGGCGGCGCAGACGGGCACCAACCGTGTTGTCCCGCCGTCCGGGGCCCAGGACACCTTCCGGACCGACCGCCCATGGCGCGGATCAAAGAAGCACAGCGGAAACCGCTCGGGAACCGGGACGCCGGTCAAACGGGCGTCCAGCCGGTCCAGCGCACGCTCCCCCTCGTCCAGGGCCCGCATCGCGGCCTGGGCGTCCCGGCGCGCCCTGCGGCCCGCCAACTCGTAAGCGTCCAGGGCCTCGGCGTAGTCCGCTGTCATCCCCTGGGTCACACCGGAGTTGTTCGGGCTGAAGGGATGTACCGCCAGCCGTTCGCCGAAGCGGGTGAGGTCCGCCTCGAGTCTGTCCGTCTCCTCGGTGCGCCGCCCTCGTCCGCGCCGCCCCCACCAGTCCGCCGTACTGCGCCCCATCCTGGCATTCTGCCTCTGACAGCCCCTGCCGACCATGCCTGCGGCAGACTGCCCCACTCCGAACCAGGTTGGAAAGGGCTCACCCAACCAGCGGAGACCGCCGGCTTCGGGCGCGCCTCCTCACGCCGACGATGAGGCTGCCTGTGCGGCGCGCAGTGCGGTGGCCGTTACGGCCGGGTCGTAGTCGGGGGCGACACCGTCGATCAGCAGAATGTCGCCGTCGATGTGCCGCGTGCGCAGAGGAAGCAGTTCCTGGTACGCGCAGGAGTCGTACCAGGCGCGGGCGTCGGCGAGGGAGGGGAAGGCGATGATGACGAGCGCGTCCGGCCAGGTGCCCTCGCGCACATCACGTTCCGGGGCTCCGTGGACGAGGAACCGTCCGCCGAACGGGTCCAGGGTTGCCTGGATGCGTTCGATGTAGATCAGGACGTCCTCGGGCAGATGGGTGAGCGGCCGGAGGTTGCCGATGGCGTAGGCAGGCATGCGGGCTCTCCTGTTCGTGACGGAGCGCGGAGGACGGCGGCCGCGCCGGAATTCTCGCGGCCTTGTCATGCGTCGGCCGCGCTGTACGGCAGCATTGCCGAGCCGCGCGATCCTGGTCGATTACCCGGGAGGTAAGGGGCGCCGGCTGCGGCAGGCCCAGCCGCTGCGGCTGTGCAGCGGCCGGCGCAATGAGGTGGGCCGGCTCCCCCGCGAGCCGTTACCGGACCGAGCGGGGGTTGGTCGAGTACGGCATCCGCGTGATGGTCATCTCCCCCGGAGTCCCGGATGGCCCCGGCCCGGTTGTGGTACGGGGCCCGGGATGCCGGCGGCTACTGGACGAGCTCCCAGTCCTGGGAGCCGTCCGTGGCCGCGTTCTGCAGGGTGAGCGGTGCGTTGTCGGATGCACCGGTCAGGTACAGGTTCGTGTTCCTGGCCGACTGGAGCCGGTAGAAGCCGTCGGCGGTCTTGACGAGGTTCCAGCTGCCGGTGGCGCTGTTGTCGACCCACTGGCCGATCCGCTGCCCGGCGGTCGCGTTGCCGGTCCAGATGGCCGCCGCGCGGCCGCCCGACTTGTTCAGCAGCGTCACTTTGCCGTTCGGCTCGGTCACCACGTGCCAGTACTGGGTGTCGGGGTTCGCCGCCGAGCCGGGCTCCTCCAGGACGACGTCGGGAACGTCCGCGTTGCCGATGTTCGCGTCGTTGGTCTTGTTCCCGGTGCCGATCACCTGGTCGGTCCTGCGGTTCACCAACTGGTAGTAGGCGCCGTCCGATTGGCCGAGGTCGGTCTCGGCGTAGGCGATCGTGGAGGTGCCCTGGTTGTTGAGGATCGCGATACGGCCGGTGCCCTCGACGTACTGCAGACTGCGGCTGTAACCGGCCTGCGAGGTCGTCTGGTACTCCTTCCAGACGCCGTCGCTGCGTCCGCTCTCGTTGACCCACACGTTGCCGCTGCCGGCCGCGTTGTAGACCAGGCGTCCTGCGGGCAGCCTGATGACGACCGGGCTGCCGCCCGTCGCGAGCGCGTGCGAGCCGGTGTCGACCGGCAGCGAGGTGACGCCCGTGCCGGTGGCCGAACCCCGGTAGAACTCCAGCGGGTTGTCGGCGATCACGTACCGGGTGTTGGCTCCGCCGCCCCAGTACTCGAAGGTGAGCAGCCACTTGCCGTCCGTGGTGCGGACGACGTTCGCCATGCCCGGCCGCCCGCCGCCGATCTCCGTCTTGCCGCCTCCCGTGCTCTGGGTCAGCCCTGCGATGTCGACGACGGGGGCGCTCCACTGCGCACCGCGGCCGTCCCAGGTCCGGTGGGCGAGGATCTGGCCGTGCGAGTCGGTGGCGGTGTCGTTGGCGGGGTCGAGGGCCGGGACGCCGGTGGTCGCGTTGAAGCCGGTGTAGTCGTTCTCGTCGGAGTAGTAGCAGACGAGTTGGCCCTTGTAGACCATCAGGTACGGCTCCCAGACGGGGTCCACCTGCTGGTGCGTGTTGGCCGCGGCGATGTTCTGTCCGATCGCGCCCGCGCTGCCGCCCTGCCGGCCGCCGGTCGCGACGACGTTGACGATCTTCCAGGTCGCGCCCTCGTCGGTGCTGGAGTACAGCGCGATGGCCAGGTCGCTGCGGTCGCCGTCGTTGGAGGGTGTCCAGTTGGGGTCGGCCGCCTTGTGCTCACGGTAGTACTGGTCGTCGCCCGACACGACACTCGCGAGGAGCAGTGTGCCCTGCTTGAGGTTCCCGATGTCCTGCGGAAGCGTGTAGAGGTAGGGGTTGGTCCAATTGCTGGTGTACTTCGCGTACTTGGGGTCGCTGGAGAGGTACGCGGGAGCCTTGACCTCGGACAGCGGCTGCCAGGTGGTTGCGTGGTCGTCGCTCTTGTAGACCGGGAGGGTCTGGCCGTCGGCGCTGCCCGTCGCCGGTACGACGGTGGACTTCTCGAACGACGCGACCAGGCGTCCGCTCGGCAGTTGCGCCGACTTCGGGTAGACGGCGCAGTTGCCGCGCCCTTTCAGGCACGGTTCGCTGCCGAGCTGGTAGAGGATGCCGCCCGTCGGGTTGTACGCCTGTGCGCTGGCCATGGGTATCGCCAGTATCGCGGCTGCCGCGGCGAACGTACCCAGTGCCTTTGCCGCTCTTCTTCCTTGCACGGCTACTCCTTCGGTTTCGGGGAGACGAGTACGCGTACGTCCCACGGGCCGAGGTCGAGCGCCGTGCCCGCGGGAATCGACGTGCCGTTCAGGGCGTCGGCGAGGTTCACCGGAGCGTGGACGCTCGCGGGCTCCCAGCTCCAGTTGTGGACGATGTGCACGCGGCGGCCGTCGGGCGCCGTGCCGGTGGTCGTCGTGACGGACTGCGGCAGCTCGCCCCAGCCGCTGCGGGCGGCCGGTGCCATCCAGGCGGCCAGCGACCGGGCGAGGTCGCGGCCGGGCACGGTGCCGACGTATGTGACGCGGCCTTCGCCGTGGCGGCGGGTGGTGACGGCGGGCCAGCGGCCGAAGTGCGGGTGCTCGTACGTGGCGAGGACGTCGGCGTCGGTGACGGTCAGGCCGTCGGCCCAGGCGGTCGCCGTGGCGTTCTCCGGCAGGGTCAGCGCGCTCCCGGGCACCGCCCGGACCGGGATGGCACACGTCAGGTTGCTGAACTCGTCGTACGACACGCCCGCCGCGTCGGCCAGGCGCGCCGGAGCCGTCTCGTGCCGGGCCCGGGCCTCGTGGTCGGCGTAGCCCGTGCGGGGGCCCAGGACCAGGTGGCCGCCGGCGTGGGCGTAGGCGGCGAACCAGTCGAGGGTGGTGTCGTCGGCGAGGTACAGGGCGGGGACGACGAGGACGGGGTGGCGGCGGACCGCCTCCTGGGGCGTCAGGCCCTGCCTCTGTCCACGCGGGTCATGCAGCTGGCGGGCGTGGACGATGCGGACCTGGCGTCCGGCGTCGAAGGCGCCGCGGTAGAAGGGGTCGAGGATGCGGTGGTAGGCGGCCGGGTCCGGTTCGCCGTCGGGGGTCGCGAGGGGCGGGTGCTTCTGCATCAGCCACTTGCTGGGGGTGGAGTAGACGATCGTGATGTCGCAGTCCGGCTCAAGACCTGCCACGAGGGGGCCGGCGGTCTCGAACTCCGCTCCCAGTCGGGCCAGTTCCGTGTACGTGCGGCCCGGTCGGCCGCTGTGCGGCAGGACGCCGCCCCAGTAGGTTTCCGCGCCGAAGCGCAGGGTCTGCCACTGCCAGTACTCGATCATGCGGGCCCCGCGGCCGACGAGGGCCCAGGCGGCCTGGCGCCACTGGCCGTCGTAGGCGGGGCGGTTGTCCCATGCGTAGCCGATGGAGGAGGCGTTGGTCTCGGTGACCAGGAACGGCTCCTGCCGGGAGGAGAACATCCAGTCGGCGGTCTGGTACAGCGACCAGACGCCGGTGGTCTTCCACTTCTGCTCGTGGTCGTCCGGGGTGGGGTCGGGCAGGAGCAGGCCGTCCTGCATGGCGTAGTAGGGGTTGCCGGTGGCGATGTCGAGGCGGTCGGTGAGCTCGTCGTCCTCCACGGCGGGGCGGGTGTAGGAGATGCAGGTGGTGACGAACTGCTCGGGGCGGGCGTACTCGCGGACGAGGTCGGCCTGCCAGCCGATGAACTCGGTGCACTGGCGGGCCTGGAACTCCCGCCAGGCGACGTCGTACTGCGGCTGCACGTTGCCGTCCGGGGTCCACAGGTCGGCCCAGGTGGACAGGCGGTGGGACCAGTAGACCAGGCCCCATTCGCGGTTGAGGGTCTCGATGTCGCCGTACTTGGCGCGCAGGTGGTCGGTGAAGCGCTGGAAGACGCCGTGGTTGTGGAAGAGCTCCAGGCCCGGTTCGTTGTCGACCTGGAAGCCGATGACGGCCGGGTGGCCGGCGTACCGGGCGACGGTCTTGCGGATGATCCGCTCGGCGTGGAACCGGAAGGCGGGGTGGGTGAAGTCGACCTCCTGCCGGGCACCCCAGCCGATGCGCTCGCCGGTGCGCCGCTCGCCGGTGATCTCCGGGTACTGGCGGGCCAGCCACGGCGGTACGGCGTACGTGGGGGTGCCGAGGATGACGGAGATGCCGCGTTCGTGGGCGCCGTCCAACACCGGCTGGAGCCAGTCGAGTTCGAAACGGCCGTTGTCCGGTTCCCAGGTGGACCAGACCGACTCGCCGACCCGGATGACGGTGAAGTGCGCGTCGGCCATGAGGTCGAGGTCGGTCTTGAGCTGTTCGTCGGGCCGTACGTCCGGGCCGTAGGCGGGGTGGTACTCGTGGTAGTAGGCAGCGCCGAACAGCACGCGGGCGGGCAGATCCGCCATGGACAAACCTCCGGGGAGTAGGGGGTGTTGAGGGTGCTACTGCTTGACGCCGCCGGTGGCCAGGCCGCTCTGCCAGTACCGCTGGAGCATGAGGAAGGCCAGGACGAGCGGGATGACGGAGATCAGGGAGCCGGTCACGACGAGGGCGAGCATGTCGCTGCTGGCTCCGGCGCCGCCGTTCTGCGCCTGGTCGGCCCAGCGGGAGAGTCCGACGGTGATGGGGTACAGGTCCGGGTCGTTGAGCATGATCAGCGGCAGGAAGTAGTTGTTCCAGGTGGCGACGAGGGTGAACAGCACGACGGTCACCAGGCCGGGTGCCAGCAGCCGCAGTGCGATGGTGAGGAAGATCCGGAGTTCTCCGGCGCCGTCCATGCGGGCGGCCTCGATGAGGCTGTCGGGGACGGCGTCCTCGGTGTAGATCCGCATGAGGTAGAGGCCGAAGGGGCTGATGAGGGAGGGCAGGATGACCGCCCAGGGGGTGTTGACCAGGCCCGCCTTGGCGAAGAGCAGGTAGGTGGGGATCGCCAGCGCGGTGGTCGGGATCATGATGGCGCCCAGGACGAGGTTGAAGGCCGCGCCGTGGCCGCGGAAGCGGTACTTGGCGAACCCGTATCCGGCCGCTGCCGCGAGCAGCGCGGCGCCGAGTGCGCTGGCCCCGGCGTACAGGACCGTGTTGAGCAGCCAGCGTCCGTAGACGCCGTCGTCCTGGGTGAAGGTGGCCTTGATGTTCGACAGCAGTTGCGGGGCGTGCGAGAACCACAGGCCGAAGCTGTTGAACAGGTCCTGGGTGCTCTTGGTGGAGGCGATGAGCAGCCAGAGCAGTGGCAGCAGGAAGTACGCCAGGACGGCCAGCATGGCGATGGTGAGCGGGGTGCTGCGGCGGCGGTGGGCCGGCGACGGCCGTCGTCGCGGGCGGGCCTCGGCGGGCAGCCGCTTCGCCGTCGGGGTGGCGGAGGCTGCGGGCGTCAAGGGGTGTCTCCCCTGTGCGAGCGAAGCCAAGAACTTGGGGGAGGTCATGCGGTCCTCCTGCGGTTCGCGGTGAGCAGGAAGGCGTACGACACGATCACGATGACCAGGCCGAGGATGAAGGACACCGTGGCCGCGTAGTTGGTCTGCTGGCTGATGAAGGCGACGGAGTAGGCGTAGAGGTTGGCGGTGTAGGAGCTGTCGATGACGTCCGGGGCGACCTTCATCAGCAGGTTCGGTTCGTTGAACAGCTGGAAGCTGCCGATCACCGAGAACAGCAGGGTGAGGGTCAGCGCCGGGCGCAGGGCGGGGAGTTTGATGGACCAGGCGATCCGCCAGGCGCCGGCGCCGTCCATGGCGGCCGCCTCGTACAGCTCGGCGGGGATGGTGCGCAGGGCCGCGTACAGGATGATCATGTTGTAGCCGGCGAACTCCCAGGTCACGATGTTCGCGAGGCTGCCGAGCATCCAGCTGTCGCTGAGGAAGTGCGGGGCCGGCAGGTGGAGATGGCGGCTGATCTGGGCGAAGGGGCCGAAGTCGGGGCCGTAGAGGTAGCCCCACATGAGGGTGGCGATCACGCTGGGGACGGCGTACGGGACGAAGATGGCGAGGCGGATCACGCGGGCGAGGCGGAGCAGGCCGCTGTCCAGGGCGAGCGCGAAGCACAGGGCCAGCAGCAGCATCACGGGGACCTGGATGGCGAAGAACAGGGCGACGCGGCCGATGCCCTTGAGGAGGAGGGGGTCTTTGAGGGCGGTGACGTAGTTGTCCAGGCCGACGAACGTCGAGCCGCCGATGAGCTTCTCCTGGAAGAGGCTCAGGTAGGCGGCGTAGCCGAGCGGGGCGAGGAAGAGGAGCAGGAACAGCACCATGAACGGGGTGATGAACAGGGCGCCTGCGGTGCCGTGTTGGCGGCGGGGCGGGGACTTCGTGCGGTTCGTGCGGGCGGGCGCTGCGGTGGTGGCCGCTGTGCTGGTGGCCATCGTCAGCCTCCCTTGACCGTGAAGCCCTGGCTCTTGGCGAAGGTCGTGATGCGCGACTGCCAGGACCCGAGCGCGCGGACGGTGTCCGTCTTGTCGGCGAGGGACTTGCCGACGGTCTCGGTCCAGTCCGTGGCGACCCGGTCGAGGAACGGCGGCCACTGGAAGGCGGGGTTGACCTGGGTGCTGATGTCGGCGAAGACCTGGTTGACCTTCTGGCCGCCGTAGAAGGCGGGCGTGTCCCCGAGGAAACTCGCGTCGGCGAGCAGGGTCTTGGTCGCCGGGAAGAAGAACTGTTCGGTGGCGAACATCCTGGCGCTGGCGGGGTCGCTGTTGAGGAACTGCGCGAACACCGCCGCCTGAACGGGGTTCTTGGTGGAGCGGATGACCGCGGTGGTGGAGCCGCCCCAGTTGCCCGCGCTGGGCTTGGCGGCGTCCCACTGCGGCAGCGGCGCCGCGCGCCACTTGCCCGCGGTGGCCTTGGCGGAGCCGGACAGGAAGGCCGGGCCCCAGGCGCCGGTGAGCCAGGTGGCGTACTTGCCCTTGTTGAGGGCGGCGTACCAGGAGTCGGTGAAGTCCGGCTCGACGCCGATCACGCCTTCCTTGGCGAGGGTGCCCCAGTACTGGCCGAGTTTCTTCGAGACCGTGTCGTCGACGCTGACGGTGATGTCGCTCTTGCCGGAGGTCACGTACGGTTTGGCGCCCGCCTGCCAGAGCAGGCCGTGCCAGGCGGCGACCTGGTTGGCGGCGAGGTTGGTGAGGTAGATGTCGGGGTCGGCCTTGTGGAGTTTGCGCGCGGCGGCGGCGAACTCGTCCCAGGTGGTGGGGACTTCGATGCCGTGCTGGTCGAAGATGTCCTTGCGGTAGAGCATGCCCATCGGGCCGGTGTCCTGCGGGATGGCCCAGATCTCGCCGCCGCTGCCGGAGACCTGGCCCCAGGTCCAGTCGACGAACGTGGACTTGAGCGCGGAGGCGCCGTAGGGGCGCAGGTCCAGCAGGCTGTCGGTGATGGTGAAGGTCGGGATGGCCTGGTACTCGATCTGCACCATGTCCGGGGCTCCGCTGCCCGCCTTCAGCGCGGTGCGCAGCTTGGTGTACTCCGGTGTGCCCTGACCGGCGTTGACGACCTTGACCTTGACGGCCGGGTACTTCTTCTCGAAGAGCGCGACCTCCTTGTCGATGTTCGGGACCCAGGTCCAGAACGTCAGCCGGGTCGGGGTCTTCATGGCCTTGTCGATGTCGGCCTGGCCGACCGGCTTGGCGGAGGAACCGGCGGTGGAGCCGCCGTCGCCGCCGCAGGCGGACAGCGTGGCGGCCAGCGACAGCGCGCCCGTGGCGGCGAGGAAGCCCCGACGGCTCAGGGGGGACGGGCTGGAGGAGGGGTTGGAGAAGGGTCCGGACATGGTGAACTCCCGCAGAAGGGTGTTGGGGACCGGCACACCGGGCGACGGCGTGCTGAAGCTGGATTCGGGTGGTGTCAGGCGCGGTGTGGCGTGACGGGCGGGGCCGGGAGGGCGGGCCTGTCAGGGGTCGCGCCAGGGAGGGCGCGAGAGAAAACGGCGGCCGGTGCGGGGCCTGATCGAGGCCCGGGGAGCGGCGGTGGGTACGGCTGAGGAACTGGGCCGGGCTGAGCTGGCTTGGGCTGAGCTGAGCTGGACTGAGCTGGGCTGAGCTGGGCTGAGTTGGGCGGGGCGGGGCTGGCTTGGGGCAACGCCGCAAGCGGTGGAAGCGGTGGATGGCTCTGGTGGGGGCGGACCTCCGTCGGTGAAGGGGACTCCAGTGGCCCGGGGTCTAGCGGGGCGGCGGGGGCGCCGACGAGGCGCGGACGACGAGTTCGACCGGTGGGTCGGTCATCGGCAGCGGGTGTGCCTGCGGGTTCTCGATGGCGTGTACGAGGAGCTTCAGGCCGTCCTGGGCCATGGCGTCGAACGGCTGACGCACCGTGGTCAGCGGCGGGGTCACGTAGGCGGCGACCGGGATGTCGTCGAAGCCGACCACGCTGACGTCCTGCGGCACGCGTCGGCCGGCTTCCGTCAGCGCGCGGATCAGGCCGATGGCCATGTCGTCGTTGGCGGCGAACACCGCGGTCACACCGGGGTCGGCGAGAAGTTCACGGCCGGCCGTGTAGCCGGAGGCGGCCGACCAGTCGCCCTCGACGACCGGCGGCTCGGCCCGGCCGTGCGCGGCGAGCGCCTCGCGCCATCCGTCGAGACGGTCCCGGGCCGAGTACCAGCGCTGTGGACCCGCCAGGTGGTGGACGGTGGCGTGGCCCAGCTCCAGCAGGTGCTCGGTGGCCGCCCGCGCCATCTGGCTGGAGACGATGCCGGCCGTCACTACGTGGGAGGCGGTGATGGGCGGGGGTGCGCCGAGGACGAGGACCGGCACGTCGACCCGTGCGGAGAGATCCGCGCCGTCCGCCTCGTCGATCGGCTCGGAGATGACGATGCCGTCCACGCCCTGGTCCAGGAGCGAGTCCACGGCGCCGGCGATGCCCGCCCTCTCGCCTTCCATGGTGTTGACCACACGCAGTGCGTAGCCGGTGTCCCGCACGGCACGCTCGACGCCCATGAGCAGCGAGGCCGGACCGTACAGGGCGGTGCCGAGCGTCACCACGCCGATGGACCGGGTGCGTCCGGAGGCCAGGGCGCGGGCCGCGTTGTTCGAGCGGTAGCCGAGTTCCTCGGCCGCCGCCAGGACGCGGCGGCGCACGTCCGCCGAGACGTACGGCTCGTCGTTCATGACCCGGGACACCGTCTTCTGCGACACACCCGCCAGGCGCGCCACATCCACACTGCGCGGCGCGGCTCCCGCGCCGCGCCCTGCCCCTGGTGTCATGGTGTCTCCCGATCTTCGGCAGCCGAATCCTAGTACCGGTCCGATGCATGACTGCGCTGTCATGACTGCGCAGTCATATCTACGCAACGGGGCGGGGCGCGTCAAGACTTCGCGCAACATCTCTGCCGTCCGGTCCCGCCGGAGGGGCGGCGTTGCCGCCGGGCGCCGATGCGGCCGGGCGCCGATGCGGCCGGGCGCCGATGCGGCCGGTGTCCAGCAAGGCGGTGCGGGGTACGCGGCTCCCACCACGCACCCCGCACCGCCGGGGACGACGTTCCTCAGCCCGGCCCTAGCGGCTGCTATTCATTATTGTTGTTGCCGTTGTTTCCACCGATGCTGATCGTCCTGACACTCTTGGTCACCTTGACGACCTTCTTGATCACGACGCCCTTGGAATTCTTGGTGATTTTGGTCGTTTTGACGATCGTGGTGATCTTGAGGCCCTTGAGGGTCAATTCCTTCTTGACCGTCGTACTGGTGGTGGTGGTCGTACTGTTCTTGACCAACCCCGTGATCTCGGCGGCCTGGTGGCCCTGGTGGCCTGCCGCGACCGTGGCCACGGTCGCGGTGTGCGGCGTCGCCGGGGCGGCGAAAGCGCTGGAGGGTATCAGCGCGCCTCCTGCCGCCAGGGCGGTCGAGGCGGCAAGCATCACAAGGCGCTGGGTACGGGAAGTACGGTCATGGGAATTCTCCTCCGTGAGAAATAATCAGGGTTTTCCGAACAGTCCTGACAATTCGCGGCCATTCGGCGGGGGCCCAGCTGCTGTTGAACGGGCCCGCATCTCCATTAGGCACCGGCGGACGAAAGGAGTCATGCCCTTGGAATACGTGACAGGAGAACTCGGGACTTGACGGACGACGGCAGCTCCACTGCGGGCGTACGGCACATCAGGGGGCCCGGAGCCGGGGCGGAACGGGTGCGGGCTAGCCTGGCAGTTCCGGGCTGGATCATCACCGGCACCTGACCGCCCGACGCCGGCGGAGCGCCCCGCCGCTGTCCGCCCGGGACGGACGAGAACGGAGCAGCCGACGTGAGCGACGCCCAAGCCAGCACCCAGGAGGGAGCCGCGGCACCGGCGGCCGATCTGCCCGAGCGGATACGACGGCACCGGCGCCACACGCTGGAACTGCTCACCGTCTGCGCCCTCGGTCTTGTCCCGTGGACGGTCCTGCTGGCGATGACGCTGCCGTCCGTGTACGAGGTCCGCCAGTGGCGCGTGACCTGGGTCGGATTCGACGCCCTGCTCATGGTCGCGATGGCGGCCACGGCGCTTCTCGGCTGGCTGCGGCACCGCGCTGTGATCGTGTCGGCGACCGCGACGGCGGTGCTGCTGATCTGCGACGCGTGGTTCGACGTGTCGCTCGCTTTCGGCACCTCGGGGGTGTGGCTGTCGGCGGTGCTCGCGGCGTGTGTCGAACTGCCCCTGGCCTTCTACCTCATCCGCCGGGTGACGGGGATGATCTCGCTGGCGCAGTGGCCCACCGCCAAGGCCGCCACCGCCGCCAGCAGCAGGCAGCCGGCCCGCCCGGACGCCTGAACTCGCCCCGCCCTTCCCGCGGCGGAGACGACATGATCAGGCACCACATGACCAGGCAGGCCCTGACACGTGTCCCGTCAGGGCCTGAGCTCCACCCGGTGACCCGCTAGCGATAGCAGTCCAGCACCGGATCGGTCTCGCTGTAGATCGCGGTGTCCTTCATGAATCCCAGCTGTCCGTTGTCGGCGACGGTCATCAGCCAGCGGGTCGGGTGCGGTCCGCCGACCCACGCCTGGCCGTCTTCCTTGCAGTAGAACCAGCTCGGGTTGGAGTACATGTAGCCGACGATCTTGCCGGGGTCGGGGTAGGAGTGGTTGTTGCCGATGATGCCGTAGACGGGCGCGCCCGACACGTTGTTGCAGTACCACCTGATGCCGCCGTCGTTGGTCCAGCAGCCCGCGGCCGCATCGGCGGACGGAGCCGCCACCGCGCCGAACCCGACGGCCAGCGCCGCTGTCGCCAACGCCGCGCCGATCTTCCTGTGAGCACGCATGCATTCCCCCGCGTTGTCGTGTCACCCAGCGGTGACCGGATCAAGGTGCGTCGAGGCACGGTGTGCTGCGGCCACTATGCCGAACACGGGCCGCCCAGGTCGATCACTTCGATCCTGATAGAAGCGTGCTCCCCGCGCCGGGCGCGGCCTTGGCCGTCCCCAGGGGAAACGCGCCCTGGTTGCGCGTGCGGGAGCGTGCGGTGCCGGAGGCTGGGGCGATGACAGAACCTGTTCATGGACCAGACGGACCGGGAGGACCGGATGGACCGGGAGGAGGGGCGACGTCGTTCGGTGTGGAGCGCAATCCCGCCCGGGTGGTCGCGTTCAGCGACGGCGTCATCGCCATCGCCATCCTCTGAATCTTCGCAGGGAATCCCGGCCTTCAGGCCGGGCGGGAATGCGGTCCTCGGTCCGGCGCTTCGCACGCCGCACACATGCCCGCCCCTCTACCGGTGCTGTCGCCACCGGTTCGGGTCCTCTTCCAGGGCCGCCCGGTCCCAGCCGCCGTGTTCCGCGGCAGCCTCGTAGGTCGTGTGCAGGAAGCCGGCCAGTGCCCGGTCCGGGTCGGCCGCAGTGCGCACCGCCTCGTACGGCAGAAGGAACTGGCCGAAGTCAGGGTTGTAGAACGCGCCGGCCGGGGTGACCGGGTGGCCGGCGAAACCGCCCGGCTCGGGATAGGCGTACGAGTAGAAGGCTCCCTCTTCACCGCCGCCGGGCCAGAAACCACAGCTGCTCAACTCGCGGGAGTAGCCCTCCACCATCACCCAGTCACCGCAGTTCGGGGCCCCGCCGGGATGCGGCGGCGCCGCCCGTCCCGAGAACCTCGTGCAGGCCAGGTCCATAGCGCCCCAGAAGAAGTGCACCGGGCTCACCTTGCCGGCGAAGTACGAGCGGAACTCCCCCAGCACCCGGTTGGCCTGCAGCAACTGCCGCCAGAAGAGCTGCGCGGCCCTCGGGTCGTAGGAAGTGTGCCGGTCGTCTTCATCGAAGGGGATCGCCGGGTCCACCTCGTTGGGAGACGCCTGGATCTTTGTCTCGATTCCCAGCTCGCTCAGGGCCCGCATCGTCTCGCGGTAGAAGTCGGCCACCGGCCTCGGCTCCAGGGCCACGCTGCGGTCGGCGCCGTCGCTGCTGCGGATACGCAGCTGATGGTCGAGGAAGTCGAACTCGATGTCGAAGACCCCTGAGCGGTAGGGGATCGCCGACGTGGTGAGGCCGCGCGGGCTGACATAGAAGGTGACCTGCCACCAGTGATTGACCAGGGGCGCGTGGGCCAGCCTGATCTTGCCGACGATCTGGGTCCACATGTGCAGTGTGTCCCGGGTCTCGGTCCAGTCGGCGACGCGCAGCCGCGGCCACACCGTCCGCGACGCCCCATCGGAGATCACGGCCACAGCACACTCCTCCCAGGACAGCCGACCGATACCGACCACGCTGCCCTCAGCAGAAGAATCAGGCAACCCGGCGCGCCTCACCGGCAACCGGACCGGGACGCTTGCATGCTCCACGAGCAGCCGTGCGTCCGCATCGCAAGAAGTGATCCAGCGGCTCGGTCCCACCAGCGGCGGGGCCCTTCGGGGCCGACCGGAAGGAGCTTTCCTCTTGAATGTCGACCAGTCGGTGCTGGTTCTCGGAGCGACGGGAGGACAGGGCGGTGCCGTCGTCAGCGCGTTGCTGTCCCGCGGCGCCGCCGTCCGTGGCCTGGTCCGCAACCCTCGATCCGCTTCGGCCCGGGCTCTGGCCGCCCGCAACGTCGAGGTGGTGGCCGGAGATCTCACGGACCGCGAGTCCCTGGCCTCAGCCATGCGGGGCGTAGCCGGTGTGTTCGCGATGACCACGCCCTTCGAGTCAGGACCGGCCGCCGAGATCGCACAGGGCCGGACCATCCTCGCCGCCGCCCGTCATGCCCGTGTGCCACACCTGGTCTTCAGTTCCGTGGCAGGTGCCGACCAGGACACCGGCGTGCCGCACTTCGAGACCAAGGCCGTCATCGAGCGGGAACTGGCCGCAGGCGAGGTGCCCTACACGATCCTGGGGCCCACCTACTTCTTCGACAACGCCCTCGGCGACGAGGACCGGATCCGCCAGGGAGTGCTCGATCTGCCCCTGCCGGCGGACCGTCCGCTGCAGCAACTGGCACGCCCCGATCTGGGCGAGTTCGCCGCCGCCGTCTTCGCCGCGCCCGACGCGTTCGCCGGGCAGCGCATCGAGTTGGCCGGCGACGCCCCCACGCCCGATGACATGGCGGCCGCGTTGAGCACGGCAGTCGGTGCGACCGTTCGCCACAACGAAGTGCAGCTCGACGAGATCGGCAACGACGACATGCGGGCGATGTGGGCGTTCCTGCGTGGCCCCGGCTACCGCGTCGACCTGCCGGCGCTGCACGCCGCCCATCCGGATCTGCGCTGGACGTCGTTCGCCGGCTGGGCCGAGAACACCTTCTCAACGGCACCATGACAACGGTCCTGCCGGTCCGCTGAGAGGCGGCGCCGCCGTGTGCCGAGCTCGCGGCGTCGAGCCCTCAGCGCCTCTCCGCCTCGGCCCGGGGTGATCCACGCTCTGCCCGAGGCGTGCGGCCGGGTGCGCCCGGGAAGCCCGCCGTGTTGGAGGTGCGCGGTTCCGGGCGCGCACAGCGGACCTCCCGGCCACACCGTTCTCCTGCCCCGCTCCCCCGCCGCCCGCACACCGGCGCCGGCATTTTCACCTGATTCTGGCGAAGATGCCCCGGCGTTCACGCCAGGGAGGAATCGCCTCCTGCGGCCTCGACGCGGAGCGTCGCCTCATCTGCACTTGTCGGGCGGAGTGCCCGCACGGCTGCCCGGCAGAGCCAGGCAATACGAACAACCGCCTTACAGGTCACCGGCAGTGGTGACTTCCGGTCATGGGTCGGCCACGCGTGCGGTGGTCGTACTACCGTCCGGGGTTGTGAAGCTGGTGGTGCAGGTAAAGCTGCTGCCGACGCCTGTGCAGGCGTCGGCACTGGAGGCGACCCTGCGCGCCTACAACAGGGCCGCCACGCATGCCTCCACCGTCGCCCTCAACCGAGGCGTGAGGGACCGCAACGGTCTGCAGAAGGAGGTGTACGCGGACCTGAAGACGGCCTTCGGGCTGTCCGCGCAGCCGGCGGTGCGGGCGGTGAAGAAGGTGGTCGACGCCTACGCCACCCTGCGGGCCAACCTGCACGCCGGGAATCTGGGACCCTCGACATCCCGGCGGTATCGCAAGGCGCTCAGTACACCGATCGTCTTCCGGCCGGAGGCGGCCCAGCCGTTCGACGACCGCTGCCTGTCATGGCAGCACGACGCGCGCACCGTCTCCATCTGGACCGTGGACGGGCGGATGAAGGGAATCCGCTACACCGGCCACCCCGACCAGCTCAAAACCCTGGTCCAGTACCGGCGCGGCGAGAGTGACCTCATCCAGCGGGGCGGGAAGTGGTTCCTGATCGCGACCTGCGAGATCCCCGACGCCGAGATGTTCGAGCCGGCGGACTGGATCGGGGTGGACCGCGGCATCGCCAACCTTGCGACCACGTCTGACGGGACCAACTACCAGGGCCGCCGCCTGACGCGCTACCGCAGGTGGCAGGCCCGCAAACGCGCCGAACTGCAGAAGAAGAAGACCCGTTCCGCCCGGCGGCGGCTTTCCCGCCGCAAGCGCAAGGAACAGCGCCATGCCACCCACGTGAATCATGTGATCGCCAAGGAGATCGTGTCCGTCGCGCAACGCACCGGTCGTGGGATCGCCGTCGAAGCACTCGACGGGATCCGCGAGCGGGTACGGCTACGCCGCGACCAGCGGACCACGCTCTCCTCCTGGCCGTTCCACCAGCTCGGACAGCACCTCGCCTACAAGGCCCGTCGGGCCGGGGTGCCGTTCCTGGAAGTGGATCCGGCCTACACCTCGCAGCGCTGCCCGCGCTGCGGGCACACGGAGCGGGCCAACCGGCCCACCCGGGACCGTTTCTGTTGTCGTCGGTGCGGCCTCGCTGGGCCCGCCGATGTCGTCGCCGGGGTCAACGTGCGCGACCGTGCACGCTCGGCGTGGGTATTCGTCACCATGCCCGTCCCGCCACCGGTGTAGCCAGAGGCGGGAGATGCGACCCGTGACCGTCTCGTCGTAGGGGACAGTCGGGAGCGCGACAAGGCGTGAACAACGCTGAGCCGTACAAGCTCGGCCGTTCACAGCCGAGAAGGTGGCACAAGAGTCACAAGCGTGCGGGGCGGCCCCGGACGTCAACGCCTGGGGTCGCCCCGCACGGGGGGGGTGGGACTGCCGTTCGCTACCAGCGGTACCAGCGGCCACGGCCGCCGCCGGTTCCGGCGGAACGCATGACGAAACCGAGCAGCCACACGGCCAGCACGATCACGGCCACGATCCACAGAGCCTTCAGCGCGAAACCGGCACCGAAGAGAACCAGAGCAAGCAGAAGAACGAGAAGCAGGGGAACCATAATTATCAACCTCCGAAGCAGCGAGTTCCCCGACAACACCCCGCCATGCACCCGAAGTTTATGGGTTTCTTATCCTTCGGCGCGGGAATGCGGTACCGCCCCGAATCCTTAACCCGTCCGGCAGGCGGGCCCGTGGACCTGCGGGTCAGGCCGCGAAGCCGTTCGTACTGGCCCCACTGGGAACCGAGGTCCACGACGGCCTCGTTGATCCAGGCGTCGTCGAGGGCCTTTGCCCCACCACCGCGTCGTCGAGTTCCGCACCCTCAACGTCCGTCACTGGGACCGCATCGTCGAGGCCTAGGCCGCCCTGGTGACCTGGGACTGGTTGAGCGGGTGGAACTCCACGCGGGTCCCGCGGCCTTCCCGATTGAGACGGCCGAGCAGGTAACGCGCGACATTGCGCCGGCGCACCTGCAGGTACGCGCTCTCGATGTTCCGCAGGTTCTTCCTCGAGGGACTCCGCCTGCCGTCCAGCCAGGCCTTCAGCGTCCGGTCGGTGACCGTCAGACCGGCCTCCCGGGCCGCGGCGCGGGCACGCTCCGAGCGGGTGAGGTAGTGGAGCCGGGCGAGGAGGCAGCGCCGGGCGGTGACCGGGGTGGCGACGAACCCCGCGAGCGCGTCGAATTGCCGGGCCACGGCCTCGTGGACCTTGATTCCGCGAGCGCCGAATTTGCCGAAATCGTTGTTCCTTTCCGACATTTCGTCTCCTCGCTTTCCTGGCAGCCGAACTTGACGGTGCCTCATCGTCCCGCATTTCAGGGTGAGTCAGGAATACAGGATCCGGGGGGCGGCAATGGGCTTGGGTGAATTCCGGCATTAGTGGTCCGGAATGGTTCTTCTAGGAGCCGATGACGTACGTGTCCTGATCTTCACTTCGGAAACGCCGCGTCCCTCCGGGAAGACCGCGCGCCAGTCGCCGATCACGTGGAGCTCGTCGGTGCCTATCGCACGGACGAGGGTGAGGCCCTCCTCGTACGCCTTGAACGCCTCGGTCCAGAGGTTCGCGAAGGCCTGTGAGCGGATGAGGTGCATCCAGTCGGGGCGGTACAGCTCGCGGTTGCAGTTCGACTCCCCCATCGTCGAGACGAACTTGGAGTACATCGCCTTGACGTATTCCAGGGTCACCTCGTCACCGGTGTCGATCGCCCTGTCCCTGGCGTCCTTGAGGGCGATGCGGAACTTCTCCAGGAGGTTCTCCGTCGCGCCGGAGGTGAACGACTCGTGGATCTGGGGCGGGTCGCACAGTCCGTACTTCGGGGAGGACAGGCGCAGCAGCAGGCGCAGGGTGGGTTCGGTGACCCACAGGGGGCCTGGTTCGTCCCTGCTGCCCAGGGGGTTGGGGAGCGTGTGCTCGTGCTCCCATGCGGGGCATTCGGCGGGTCCAGGTGCTGGGGGGTATCCGGCGACCTCGTGGCGGGCGGGGTGTCCGCACAGCACGCAGGGTTGCGGCGTGGTGAGTTCGCCCTGCTCTTCGTGGTGCGGGTCGGTGGGTGCCGACTCGGGGGCGGTGGTGTCGCGGGTGCTGATCTTCGCGTCGGCGCCCTTGAGGAAGTAGGCGTACTTCTCGCGGGTTTCGCCGCTGGGGTCGCGGCCGGATTCCCAGCGGGCGACCGTGGACGGGCTCACGCCGAGGGCGCGGGCCACTTCGGCGCGCGAGAGGCTGAGGGCCGCGTGCAGGGCCCGCCGTTGTCCGGCCGGCGGGAGGGGGTGGGTTCAGCGGCGGCTGCGAGCAGTTGGTCGATCGCCTCGAAGTCGTTCATGCCGCCCCCGGGCCCCGGTGCGCGATGCCGGTGTCGTCGGCCCCGGTGGCGGTGACCGTCCAGGAGCAGCCGCGGTCGGTGCGGGTCCGGAGGGTGTATGTCAGTGGCGGCAACATGTGTCCTTGTGCTGGTGTCGATGCCTACTGGCGGGGCTGGTCGGCATCGGCGCCAAGTGTGTCGGGGCCCGTTCAAAGGGGCGGGCTCCGCCGAGGACAATCGTCTCCATGAGTGACGGTACGGGTGATGCCGAGAGCCGCCTGGCGCGGATCGAGCGGCTGCTGGAGAGCGGTGAGCGTGAGGTGGCGCCCGCGTGGCGGCGGGCGACGCGGGGTGAGCCGCGCTGGGCGGTGACCGCGGTGATCCTGGTGGCGGTCGCGCTGCAGTGGATGCTGCCGCACCGGCTCGCCTTCCATCCGTACTGGGCTTTGCCGGCCCTGGAGTTGGTGCTGCTGGCCGGTCTGATCGCGGCGAATCCCCGGCGGGTCGAGCCCCGCACCCGGTGGCTGCGGTGGTGGGGGCTGGCTCTGACCGGTGTGATCAGTCTGGCCAACGGCTGGTCGGCGGTCCGGCTGGTGACGGGTCTGGTCAACGGAACCGAGGCGACGGAGGCCGGGCCGCTGCTGCTGACCGGCGGCGGTATCTGGCTGACGAACGTCATTGTGTTCGCCCTGTGGTATTGGGAGTGGGACCGCGGCGGGCCGATGGCGCGGGTCCGCGGCCAGAGTCAGTACGCCGACTTCCTCTTCGTGCAGATGCAGAGCCCGCAGACCGCGCCGCCGGACTGGGAGCCGGCGTTCCTGGACTACCTGTATCTGTCGTTCACCAACTCCACCGCCTTCAGCCCGACCGACGTGATGCCACTGTCGCGGTGGGCCAAGATGCTGATGATGCTGCAGTCCTCGGTCTCCTTGGTGACGGTGGTGCTGGTGGTCGCCCGGGCCGTCAACATCCTCAAGTGACCGGGCCGCGTGGCCGTGTGCGGGCGGGCGGGAACCGCCCTGTGGCCGCCGGCATGAGCTGCCGGCGGACGAGCCGGTCCGCGCCGCGCACCGGGGTCAGTTCATCTGTCGGCGGGCCTGCTTCACCTCGCGGTCGACGGCCCAGGCGTCGGCGACCGGTCCGAGGTGGCCGAGCTTGTCGGGGTTGATCACCGTGCGGATGGTCTGGATCTGGCCGTCGAGCACGTCGAGGGCCAGGGTGTGGAGCACCTTGCCGTCCCGGTCCCGGAAGATCGCGCCGGGCTGGCCGTTGACCTCGTGCGGCTCGAACGTCACGTCGATCCGGCTCATCAAGGGGAAGACCGTGCCCAGCACCCGGGCCACGTTCTGCGCGCCCATGACGGCCTTGGCCAGCTGCGGGGCCTTGCCGCCGCCGTCCCCGACCAGTTGCACATCGGCGGCCAGCAGATCCCGCAGCCCGTCCACATCACCGCTCTTCAGCGCGTCGAAGAACCGCGTCGCCAGCTCGTGCCGCTCCTGCCGGTCCGCTTCGAACCGCGGCCGCCCGGCCTCCATGTGCCGCCGCGCCCGCACCAGCAGCTGCCGGCATGCCGCCTCCGAACGCCCCACCGCCGCGGCGACCTCGTCGAACTCGAAGGCGAAGACCTCGCGCAGCACGAACACCGCCCGCTCCAGCGGGCTGAGCCGCTCCAGCAGCAGCAGCGCCGCCATCGACACCGAGTCGGCCAGCTCCACCGCCCGTGCCGGATCCTGGTACGGATCGCTCAGCAGCGGCTCGGGAAACCACGGACCCACGTACTCCTCCCGCCGCGCCCGTGCGGAGCGCAGCACGTCGATGGAGATCCGTGTGACCGCGGCCGACAGGAAAGCCTTGGTCGACGTGGGCCGGGTCGACGAGCCGTCAAAACGCAGCCATGTCTCCTGCACGGCGTCCTCGGCCTCGCCCACGCTGCCCAGAATCCGGTAGGCGATCGAAAACAGCAGCGGCCGCAGCTCCTCGAACTCCTCGACCTTGCTCACGCCGAACCCCCTTCTTCCCTCGAACGCCCCGTATCCGGCCGCACCCGTCGGCGCAGGCATCTTCTGGTGCACTGTGGCACTGGTCAGCCGATGAAGGACTCGGGGCCGAAGCGGCCCCATGCCACGAATGCCGCAAGCACGAGATACATCAGGTTCAGCACCACATACAGGGATTCGCCGCGCCGGCCGTGGGTGATCATCGCACCCGTCATCAGCAGGACCCAGCACACGGCGGTCACCGGCGCCAGAACCGGTGCGATGCCGACCGCAGCGGGCAGGATCAGGCCCACCGCGGCCAGGAGTTCGAGGACACCGAGGGTCTTGACGAAGCCGGCGCCGGCGCCCTCGGTCCATCCCCCGCCCTGGACCGCGGCCAGCTTCTCCCTGGGCACGAACGTCTTGCTGATGCCACCGGTCAGGGCCACCACGGCCAGCAGTCCGGCACCGATCCACAGTGCGAGGTTCACGAGGTCACACTCCTGTTGCCCGGCATCTCCCCTCCACCTCTCAATGGAACTGCCCCGCCTCGTAGTTGCCGGCCGGCTGCCGGGTGATGACGTTCAGCCGGTTCACCGCGTTCATGAAGGAGACCAGGACCACCAGGGCGGTGAGCTGCTCCTCGTCATAGTGCTTGGCGGCATGCGCCCACACCTCGTCGCCGACCCCGCCGGCCGCGTCCGCGACCCGGGTCCCCTCCTCCGCCAGCTCCAGCGCGGCACGCTCGGCCTCGGTGAAGACCGTGGCCTCCCGCCACGCCGCGACCAGGTTGAGGCGTACCGGGGTCTCGCCGGCAGCGGCGGCCTCCTTGGTGTGCATGTCGATGCAGGCGGCGCATCCGTTGATCTGGCTCACGCGCAGTGCCACCAGCTCCTGCGTCGCGGCCGGCAGCGGCGAGTCCTTGAGCGCCTTGCCCGCCGCCATGAAGTACTTGAGGGCCTTTCCGGCGGTCGGGTCGGCGAAGTAGTCCAGTCGCGCGTCCATGCTGTGCTCCTCTGAGGCCGTCCGTGGCTACATCCCCTGAGACGAGGTAGCCCGGCCTCCTGTGACATGACTCCGAGGATGGCCCGATGTGACCCGCGTCTCCCCTGCGCCGGCGCCTGTCAGCTGCCGGAGCGCTCGCCGTCCGCGGAGCTTCCGGGGACGGCCACGGCCCGGCGGCGGCGGTGTGTCGCCCCTGCGGCCGCGACCGCCACGGCAGCCAGCACCGCCGAGATCAGCACCGCGGGCCACCCCGGCCAGTCCCGACACGTCCACCACGACCGTGATGTTGCGGGCCGGTCCGGTGTTCCCGGGCACGACGGCGACCGGCAGGACGAAGGCGGCGTTCTCGGCCTTCGCGCCCTCGTCGGCGTTGTACATGACGAACGTTCCGGGGGCCTCGAACCGCAGGCCGGTCTCACCGGGCCCGTCGGCGGCGGCGGGCGCGGCGGCCGTGAGGACGAGTGCGACGAGGGCTCCCCACCACCTGCCCTTTTGCGGGCGTGCGGTCCGTATCGGCATGCGGGGCACTATGCCATCCGCCTCCGGCGTCCCCTCAACACGGCCCGGGGCGCCCGGACTTGGCGAACCCGCCTGGCAAACGGGCCCGGCGGACGGGCCTGGCGGGGGTTCTTAACGGCTGTGGGCTTCGTCATCGAATTTCAGCGTTTCTCAACTTCCGTTAATGGTCGGGGTGTTGTCGGTGGCGGCCAGTAGCCTGATCGGGTGATCGTCACGCATGCCTACCGGTTTGCACTGGACCCGACGCCTGGTCAGGTCGGCGCGCTGCTGCGGCATGCCGGTGCGGCCCGGGTGGCGTTCAACTGGGGTATCGCGCAGGTGAAAGCGAACCTCGGGCAGCGGGAGGCGGAACGGTCCTACGGCATTGCCGAGGCCGATCTGACGCCGTCGTTCGGCTGGTCGATGTATTCCATGCGCAAGGCCTGGAACGCAGCGAAGAGGGAGGTGGCGCCGTGGTGGGCGGAGTGCTCGAAGGAGGCGTACGCCACCGGGCTGGATCAGCTCGCCCGGGCCTTGAAGAACTGGTCCGATTCCAAGCGCGGCAAGCGCAAGGGCCCGCGGATGGGCTTTCCTCGCTACAAGTCGAAGCGGAAGACCACGCCGTCGGTTCGGTTCACCACCGGCACGATCCGCTTGGAAGACGACCGCAGGCATGTCACGCTCCCGGTCCTGGGAACGATCAGGGCGCATGAGTCCACACGGAAGCTGCACCGCCGGATCGCGGCCGACACGGCGGTGGTGAAGTCGGCGACCGTCCGCCGCGAGGCGGGCCGCTGGTTCGTGTCCTTCACCTGCGAAGTCGAGCGCACCGACCGTACCCCGTCCCGAGCGGATACGGTGATCGGCGTCGACCTGGGCATCAAGCACCTCGCGGTGTTCTCCGACGGCCGCCCGAGGGCCGAGAACCCCAAACACTACGGCACCGCGCGCCGCAAGCTCGGCCGCCTGTCCCGTACGGTCGCCCGCCGCCTGGGCCCTGACCGGCGCACCGGGCAGCAGCCTTCGAAGCGTTGGCAGCGCGCGGATGCGGCCCGCAACCGGGTGCACTACCGCACCGCGAACCTGCGGCGGGACGCGCTCCACAAGCTCACCACCGGCCTGGCCCGCGAGTACGGCACGATCGTGGTGGAAGACCTCAACGTCTCGGGGATGCTCAAGAACCGCAAACTCGCCCGCGTCGTGGCCGACGCCGGGTTCGGCGAGATCCGGCGTCAACTCGCCTACAAAACCCGGTGGAACGGCGGAACGCTCGAAGTGGCGGACCGCTGGTTCCCCAGCAGCAAGACGTGTTCCGGATGCCAGGCAGTGACACCCAAACTGCCTCTCCGGATACGGATGTACGTATGCGAACACTGCGGACTCGTCCTCGACCGGGATGAGAACGCGGCACTGAACCTCGCCGCGCTCGTGAAGCGGCACGTCGCCGGGAGTGGCCCGGAGACAGAAAACGGACGTGGAGCCGACCGTAAGACCCCGTCCTGCGGGGCCGGTGGCATTGAAGCGTCTACCCCGCATTGATACCTCCTGGTATTGAGTGAGACGGGGACCTTCGCCAGCAATGGGCGAATCACTGAGATTCGCAGAAACTCGGTGAACGGTCTGGTCCCGGCCGCGTGGTTCGGGGGCTTGTCGCTGCCTTTGTCACCTGGTCTTCTGTACGCCGGGTGATCCGTGACGGGGACGAGAAGTGAGGATGAGGCGGCGTGGAACCAGTGGCGGGACCGGACGTACGGGGCGCGGTGCCCGAGGGGCTCGGTGCGGCGATACGGGATACGGCCGAGGAGATCGCCGTACTGCTGCGGGCGGGCGCCGGCATGGAACGCCGGGTGCCGCAGTCGCAGTGGAGCGTCGGGGAGGCGGCCGCGCATCTGGCACTGGCCAACGAGCTGATGGCGGACATCGCGGCGGGACGTGCGCGCAGCTACGGGGACGGCACGCCGCAGAGTCTGGCCGCGGCCAACGAGCAGGCGCTCGCCGCGTTCGGTGAGCGCGGGGCCGAGCCGCTGGCCGGGATGATCGTGGAGCAGGCCGGTGCGTGTCTGAGGGCGCTGGAGGAGCGGAGCGCGGAGGGGACGGTGGTCACTCCGCTGGGCCCGATGGGACCGGATGTGCTGGGGTCGTATCTGCTCGCGCACATGCTGGGACACGGTTACGATCTCGCCCGTGCGCTGGGGCGTGCGCACATGATCGACCGGGAGCGGGTGCGGCTGACGCTGCCGTTCTTGATGACGGTGATGCCACGGGTGACCGACACGGCCCACACGGCCGGGCTGAGCGCCTGCTACGCGATCCGCCTGTGGGGCGGCGGCCGGTTCGGTGTGCGGGTGGCCGGGGGTGCGGTGTCGGTCGATGAGCGGCTGCCGGGGCGTGTGGACTGCACCATCCTCATCGAGCCGGTCATGTTTCTCCTGATGGCGCTCGGGCGCCGGGGCCAGTGGGGCGCCCTCGCTCAGGGCCGCATCCTGGTCGGGGGGCGCAAGCCCTGGCTCGCTCCGCGTTTCCCGGCTCTGTTCAAGGCGCCCTGAGCACCACGGGCCGCGGCGGCCGGACGGTGGCCGGCTGCCTGTGGTCGTACGGGCGTGGTGGTCACCTGGGCTCGGGGGCGGTGACGGCCGGGGCGGCGCCGAGGAGGCCGAGGAGGGTCTCGCGGTGGAGGTCCGCGATCGGGCCGAGGAAGTCCGGGTGGCGCAGCAGGGGGGCCGCGCGGTGGTCGCGCGGGCTGGGGATGGTCAGCCGGCGTGCGTCGCCCACGCTGTCGGGGCCGTGGTGGGTGGCGGCCAGGCAGGCGGCGGCCAGGGCGGCGAGGTCGGCGTCGGCCAGCAGGCAGGCCGCCCAGCTGACGACGGTCTCGTCGACCTGGGTGCGCCAGGCGTGGGTGGCGTCCGTCAGCGGGGGTGCGTCGGCGCCGGTGACGAAGTCCAGCCGGCCGGAGCCGCCGGGGCCGAGCAGGTCCAGCAGTTCGGCGTCCAGTGCGGTGGGGTAGCGCAGGGCGGCGGCGATGGTGGCCGCGTGCCCTGCCTGGGCTTCGGCCAGGGCCTGGTTCAGCGGGCCGGCGGCCGGGGGGAAGGCCGACAGCAGCCAGCGTGTGGAGGCGGCGATGACGGGCGAGAGAGCGGTGGGCATGGCGGACCGTCCTGTGCGTGTGCCCGCCTGTCCTGGGTGTTCCGGTGTGGGTGATCCGGTCGCGGGCACTGCGCGCCCGGGCGGGGATGTGCGTGGCGGACAACGGTACGGCGGCCTCCCGCGGAGGCGACAGGAGCTGCGTCACAGCGGGGTGCGGTGGGGCGGCGCGGCCCGGGGGCGGGTGTTGCCGCTCGCGGCGGCCGGGCCGGGCGCGGGGGCAGGCGGCGTCCTGGGCTGCTGGTGCCGGCCGGGCGTGCGTTCTAGCCGAGCGTGCGGTCGAGGTTGAAGGCGGCGCTGATCAGGGCGAGGTGGGTGAAGGCCTGGGGGAAGTTTCCGCGCTGTTCGCCGGTGTGGCCGATCTCCTCCGCGTAGAGGCCGAGGTGGTTGGCGTAGGTGAGCATCTTCTCGAAGGCGAGGCGGGCCTCGTCCAGGCGGCCCGCGCGGGTGAGTGCCTCGACGTACCAGAAGGAGCAGATCGAGAAGGTGCCTTCCTCGCCCTGGAGGCCGTCGGGGCTGGCCTGGGGGTCGTAGCGGTAGACCAGGGAGTCGGACACCAGGTCCTCGCCGAGGGCGTCGAGGGTGGCGAGCCATTTGGGGTCGGTCGGGGCGATGAACTTCGCCAGCGGCATCATCAGCAGGGAGGCGTCGAGGATGTCGCTGTCCTCGTACTGGGTGAAGGCGTGGCGCTCGGCGGACCAGCCGTGGCTCATGATCCGCCGGTAGATCGTGTCGCGGGCGGCGCCCCAGCGGACCATGTCGGCGGGCAGGCCGCGGTGCCGGGCCAGCCGCATGGCACGTTCGATCGCCACCCAGCACATGAGGCGGGAGTAGAGGAACGTCTTGCGGCCGCCGCGGGTCTCCCACACTCCCTCGTCGGGCTGGTCCCAGTGGTCGCACACCCAGTCGACGAGCTCGCTGATGCTGTCCCAGTGGGCGCTGGAGATGGGCTTGCCCCACTTGTCGTAGAGATAGAGGGAGTCGACGAGTGCCCCGTAGATGTCGAGCTGGAGCTGGTCGACGGCGGCGTTGCCGACGCGTACGGGGGCTGAGCCGCGGTAGCCCTCGAGATGGGGCAGTTCGCGTTCGGGCAGGTCACGGCATCCGTCGATGCCGTACATGATCTGCAGGGGGCCGGTGGGTCCAAACGGGCCGTCGGGGGCGCGCTGGACGTGTTCGGTGACGAAGCCCATGAAGGCTTCGGCCTCGTCGGTGAAGCCGAGTCTGAGCATCGCGTACACGCAGAACGCGGCGTCGCGGATCCACACGTAGCGGTAGTCCCAGTTGCGTTCACCGCCGATCTGTTCGGGCAGGCTGGTGGTCGGCGCGGCGACGATGGCGCCGGTGGGGGCGTAGGTGAGGAGTTTCAGGGTGAGGGCGGAGCGGTGGACCATTTCCCGCCAGCGGCCGCGGTAGCGGGACTGGGACAGCCACCGGCGCCAGTAGCGCACGGTCGCGTTGAATTCTCTTTCCGCCTCGGCGACGGCGCAGAAACGGGGTGCCACGTCGCCGCCGATCTTGTCGATGGTGAAGACGGCCGTCTCGCCCTCGTGCAGTTTGAACAGGGACCATACGTCCGGGCCGTCGACCTCGATGGGCACGGTGGAGGTCAGGGCGAGGCGCAGCGAGGCGCAGGCGAAGACCGCCTGGCCGGCCTCGGCGTGCACGGTGTGGGGTGCGGTGCCGTATTCGAAGCGGGGGGCGACGCGGGCGCGGAAGGGGAGTGCTCCGCGCACGCACACCACGCGGCGGATGAGGCGGTGGCGGTCGGCCTCGCGTGAGTCGTCGACGACGGGCATGAAGTCCTGGATCTCGCCGACTCCGTCGTCCGCGAAGAAGCGGGTGATCAGGACGTTGGTGTCGGGGAAGTAGAACTGTTTGGTGCGGGTGGGGACGTCGGGGGCCAGTTCGAAGGATCCGCCCCGTTCGGCGTCGAGGATCGAGGCGAAGACGCTGGGTGCGTCGAAGCGGGGGCAGCAGTACCAGTCGATGGTGCCGTTCGTGCCGACGAGGGCGGCGCTGCGCAGGTCGCCGATCAGGCCGTGCTCGGCGATGGGCAGGTAGCCGGGGGTGCCGGTGCCGCGGGGGCCGGCGGATGTCCGGTCACGGTCCTTCGCTCCGGCCTCAGGAGTCGCTTCAGCCACGTCAGCCTCCTTGGGCTTCGCCCGAGCCGCCCCCTGGTGTCCAGGCTAGGGCCTGTCCGGCGGATCAGGTCGGAGGGAAGTAACGGCGCCTCATAAGCGCAGGTGAGCGGGGTCTGGTGCGTGCAGCTGCAAGGCGGAGGAGGGAGTCGACGCGATGGGGGTCCCCCCTGCTCGAGCGAAGCCGAGAGCTCGGGGGAGTCGGCGACCGACGACAACGCCGCTGGGGGCACCCCCTGCTCGAAGAGCTTGGGGGAGGGCGTGCCAGACCCCGCTCACCTGCGTGATCCGCCGGACAGGCCCTAGCGAGTTGTCGCACCCGTGGGCCTGCGGAGCGGTGGGGGCGGGGGCTGCGGCGGCGCCGGTTCGACCTGGCCGGCCTCCCTGCTGTCCGCCGCCGCCCTGTGCTGCCTCGCCTTCGGCCTGCAGGAGGGCGGGAACTACCGGTGGGGTGCGGGCGGCTGGGCACTGCCCGCCGCCGGGAGCGCGCTGGGCGCCGTCTTCGTGCTGTACCGGCGCCGCCGCTGAGGCCGCGCACCGCCCATCCCCTTCGCGCTGCTGCGCGACCGCCCCCCGCACGCAGGCTCCGCCTCGCGCGGGGCGGTCAGCGGGCGGCGGGCTGGGCGGGCAGGTTGAAGACGTGGCCCGGGGAGACGATCTTCGTGATCGCCTGCGGGCCTGGCGGATCGCGGCGTCCGCGTCCGCCAGGGTCCGCTTCTCCTTCGGCATCATGGACGGCGCGGCCCGGGCGGACAGGCCGTGCGGGCAACCTGCCTGCGGGCACAGTCTTCTGACGGCCGGTCAACTGTGCCGGCCGCATGTCGGCGGCCGGCCCTGCGTCAAGTGAGGAACGAGCGGGACGGGGCCGCGGTCTCCTCCGCCGGGCGGGACGGGACTGCGGTCTCCCGCGCCGGGCGGGACGGGGCCGCAGTCTCCTCCGCCGGGCGGGACGGGCCTGCGGTCTCCCGCGCCGGGCGGGACGGGGCCGCAGTCTCCTGCGCCGGGCGGGACGGGGCCGGCCGTTGGGCCGGGGCCCGTGCAACCGCCCGCCCTCCCTTGATCGTCCCCGCCCCCGGGGAACCGTGACAGGAGGGGATCATGCGGTGCGGGATCACATACGTCTTGAGGACGAGGGCCGGGGGGAGATGACGTGAGTTTCCTGCTCTGTCTGCTGGTCGTCCTGGTCGCGGTCGTCTCCGGTGTGGTGTTCCTGGGCCGGGGACTGGCCTGTGTCTGGAGAGGCGGGCTCGCGCGCTCGCTCCGCGGTCTCGCGTATGTCGTCGCGGCGGGCGCGGCCGTGATGTACGCCTGGGGAATGCTGTACGTCGCGGGAGCGGCGCTGGAGGCGGAGGACGGCGGGGCGGACTCGTCGCCCATCCGGCCGTGCCGCACGGGCGTGCAGGAACGCGACTACTGGATCGACGACTACCACGTCTGGTGGGTGCCGGTCCGGTTCGTGTGCCATCGAAGCGACGGGACCACCTACGACCGGGAGGTCCCCGGATACGTGAACCCGGCGCTGGCCGGCCTCACGGTCAGCGCAGTGGCCCTGGCCGTATACGCCCGGTCCATGTCCGCCCGGTCCGCATCCGCCCGGTCCGTGGACGAGCGCGCGCAAAGGCCGTGAGCATGCTGGTGTTCTACGCCGTGCCGCTGGTCAGTCTCTTCCTGTGCGCGGCCGGATCGGTTGCGTACCTTCTGTGGGCGGCCCTGCGTCGTCCGTCCCGGCAGGTCCGCTGGGCCGTCATCGGCGCGGGTGTGGCGGTGCTCGGATACGCGGGTGCCGTGGCGTACGGGCTGGCCTTCACCGATCCCGTGCAGGTGTGCGGCCAGAAGACCCTCGACAACGACTTCCCGCTGGTGCGCGTGCGCGTGGACGCCTTCCCGCCCGACGTCGCCTGCTACTGGAGCGACTCGGGGGCCTATGGACCGTCGCACCCCACAGTCCTGGGCACGTGGGTCATGTGGGCGGGCACCGGGGTCCTGGCCGTGACACTCTCCGTCATCCTGATCGGGCGGAGGTCGCGGGCCTCGCGCTGGGTGCGGGCCGGTGCGATCTGGTCGCCGTTGGTGGCCGTCATGATCTGGGTGACCGGTGTCGGCCCCGCGATGGAACTCTCACGGACCGAGCTCTACGACGAGTGCCTGCACGCGAAGACAATCCCCCCGGAAACCAAGCTGATCCGGATCGACGTACGGGACATCGAAAGAACCGTCTTTCCGCCCTCCCTCACCTGCACGTACTCCGACAGCGAGGCCGACCTCCTCGTACCCGAGCGGACCGGCCTGCTGGGGTGCGGTGTCGCCTTCGTGGCGTTCGCGGGGACCGCCCTGTCCCAGGCCGCACGAGCGAGCCGGCCCAGGCCGGGCATGTGAAACGTGGCCGGGCATGGCCTTCCGGCACCGGGGCGGCGCCAAAAACGGCGCCGGCGTGCCGCTGCTGGCGCCGGCGTGCCGCTGCTGACGGGGCCGGGCCGAGGGGAGTTCGGCCCGGGCCGGTGAGCAGCGGCGGTGCGGCGCGGCGGTCACATCGCGGTCGCGGGGAGCGTGGTGGTCACGGCCTCGGGGTGTGTGGTGGTCACAGGCCCAGGGAGATGGCCAGCCGGGTGAGTTCGGCGGTGCTGTTGATGTTGAGCTTGGCCCGGATACGGCGGAGGTAGGCGTCGACGGTGTGCTTGGAGAGCCCCATGTGGCGGGCCGTCTGGAGGTAGGTGCGCCCTGCGGCGATATGCCGCAGCGTCTCCTGCTCGCGGGGGGCCAGCGCGGGGACGGGGGCTTCGGCATGCGGCGTGGCGAGTGTGAGGCTCATGGGATTTCCTCCGACGTGTCGGCTCGGTCGTCGCTGCTCACACCCTTGAAAGCAGGGGACATATGACCGAATAAGGCTTTTTGTCCGCTTTACATAAAGCGTGGCCGGGGGACTTCATGACGGTGTCCGCCGACTGTCACAGGCCTGTCACAGGCAATCCCCGCGGGTTTGCAGAGGCGCGCTCACGGACGAGGCGGCGGGCCGCGCCCGCGGTGACGGCGCCGGGTTGGTGCTCCGTGCCCCCCGGGATCATGCTTGTCAGGAGAGCCCCCGGCCGTGCAGGTTCCCGAAGGGCGAGATGAGCGGCGATGGAGCGACTTCCCACCCATCCTGGTGAGCGGCCACACGAGTCGGACGCCTCCCCCGGTCCGGCCCGCACGGCCCCTCCCACTCCCCCTCCCACGGCCACCGCCGCCGTCGACGCGCGGGGCATCGTGACGAAGTGGAGCGAAGGTGCCCGGCAACTGCTCGGCTACCCGCCTTCGGAGGTCGTGGGACAGCCCGCCGCCCGTCTGCTCGCCGACGACGCCGGCGCGGCGGCGCTGCGGGACGCGGCCGGACAGGAGCGGTGGAGCGGCACCGTGGCGCTGCGGCACCGCGACGGCCGCCGGCTGCGGCGGGAACTGCTGGCGCACCGCCGTACGGCGGACGGCCCCGTCACCGAGTGGCTCGTGGTGTCCGCCGTGACCGGCGCACCCGAAGGAGAAACGCCTGCCGGCACGCCCGGAGGAGCAGCAGCCGGGGGCGCGACGTCCGGAAGCGAAGCGCCCGGAAGCGAGTCGTCCGGAGGCGAGTCGTCCGGGAGCGGGACGCCCGGGAGCGGTCTGCTGGGGGAATGGGCGTTTCGCCAGTCGCCCTGTGTCCTGGCCGTCTTCGACGCGGACCTGCGGCTGGTGCGGGCCAACGCCGGTATGGAGCAGGTGCTGTGCCTCACCGAGGACCAGATGCGCGGGCTGCGCCTGCCGGAGATCGTGCCGCATCCGGTGAGCGACGAGGCCGAGGCGAAGATGCGCCGGGTGCTGGAGGGCGGCGGCCCGCAGCACCTGCGGGCGGGCGCCGGCCCCGCGGGCACCGGGGCGGAAGACGGCTGGTCGACCTCCCTCGTTCCGCTGAAGGACCCCGCCGGCCGGGTGCGCGCGGTGTGCCTGGCGGCGCACCAGCGGCTCCAGGAGCATCTCGCCCGGCAGCGGATGCTCCTGCTGAGCGAGGCCTCGGCCCGCATCGGCACCACCGCGGACAGCGGGCGCACCGCGCAGGAACTGGCCGACATCGCCGTCCCCCGGCTCGCGGACTTCGCCGCCGTCGATCTGCTGGACGCACCCCGGCACGGCGGCGAGCCCTCCCCCGCCGCCCCGGCCGGACCCCTCGCCATGACCCGCACCGCGGTGCGCTCGGTCCCCGAGGACGGCCCCCCCGCCGCAGCGGACACAAAGACCCGCTACCCGGCCCTGTCACCGGTGGCCCGGTGCCTGGCCCAGGGCCACGGCGCCCTGTACGACGCGGCCGAACCCGACCTCGTGCGGTGGGCGCGACAGGACCCGGAGGCCGCCCGGCTCCTCGGGAGCGGAACGCACTCGGTGCTGGTGGTGCCGATGCGGGCCCACGGCGCCACGCTCGGCGTGGCCCTCTTCGGCCGGCACCGGCGCGCGGAGCCCTTCGAGGCGGACGACCTGTGGCTGGCCGAGGAACTCACCGCCAAGGCGGCCGTCAGCATCCACACCACCCGCCGCGACAGCCGGGAGCACACCAGCACCATGACCCTGCAGCGCAGCCTGCTCCCGCAGACGCTGCCCGACCAGGGAGCCCTGGACATCGCCACCCGCTATCTGCCCGCCGGCACCCGGGCCGGCGTGGGCGGCGACTGGTTCGACGTCATCCCGCTGTCCGGTGCGCGGGTGGCCCTCGTCGTGGGCGACGTGGTCGGCCACGGCATCCGTGCCTCCGCCACCATGGGCCGGCTGCGCACCGCGGTGCGCACCCTGGCCGACGTCGACCTGCCGCCCGACGAACTGCTCACCCACCTCGACGACCTCGTCCTGCACCTGTCCGCCGACGAGGGCGGCACGGACGGCGCCGCCGAGAGTGCCGGGGGCATCGGCACCACCTGTCTGTACGCGGTCTACGACCCGGTCTCGCGCCGCTGCGCCCTCGCCCGGGCCGGCCACCCGCCGCCCGCCGCGGTCACCCCGGACGGCGCCGTCCGCTTCCTCGACGTCCCGGCCGGCCCGCCGCTGGGCCTGGGCGGCCTGCCGTTCGAGACCTTCGAGACCGAACTGCCCGAGGGCAGCCTCCTGGCCCTCTACACCGACGGTCTGCTCGCCGCCCGCGACCACGACATCGACGAGGCGCTGGACAAGATGTTCGCCGCCCTCGCCCGCCCCGCGAAGACCCTCGACACGGTCTGCGACAGGGTCCTCACCGCCATGCTGACCCACCGTCCCGACGACGACATCGCCCTGCTCGTCGCCCGCACCCGGGTCCTGCACGCCGACCGGGTCGCCGCCTGGGACCTGGCCTCCGACCCGGCCGTCGTCGCCCGGGCACGCAAACACGCCACCGAGCAGCTGACCGCCTGGGGGCTGGACGACGCCGCCTTCATCACCGAACTGACGGTCAGTGAACTGGTCACCAACGCCATCCGCTACGGCCGGCCGCCCATCCAGCTGCGGCTGATCCACGAGGACTCCACGCTGACCTGCGAGGTCTTCGACTCCAGCAGCACCGCCCCGCACATGCGGCGCGCCCGGACCTTCGACGAGGGCGGGCGGGGCCTGCTGCTGGTCGGCCAGCTCGCCCGGCGCTGGGGCACCCGGCACGCCCTCACCGGCAAGACCGTCTGGGCCGAGCAGTCCCTCTCCCCCGGCTGACCGCCACCCGCACGGGGCCGCGGCCGCCAAGGCCTGTCCGGCGGACCAGGTCGCAGGAAACGGGCAGGACCTCATCCCCGCGTCTACGGCATGATCCGCCGGACAGGCCCTAGAGGCGCACGACGACCAGGGCGACGTCGTCGCGTCCGCCGCTGCTGACACCGAGGCGGGCGAGCAGCATGTCGGCCAGGCGTTCGGGAGCAAGACGGGTGTGGCGGGTGAGGGTGTCGGTGAGCCGGCGCAGACCGACGTCGATGTCCTCCCCCCGGCGTTCGATGAGCCCGTCGGTGTAGAGCACGAGGGTGTCTCCCGGGGTGTAGGGCAGCTCGGCCTGGGGGCGGGGCACGTGGCGGGGGCGGGCGCCCAGTGGGGGGTCGGTGGCCTGGTCGAGCAGGTCGAAGGAGCCGCCAGGGTGCACCAGGACGGGCGGGAGATGGCCCGCGCTGCTGTAGCGGATGCGGTGGCCCTGGTCGTCGATGACGGCCTTGACCACGGTGGTGGCCAGCGCCCCTTCCACCGAGCGGGCATACAGGCCCAGCACCTCCAGCGCTCTGGCCGGCTCGTGCAGGGCGCGGACCGCCGCGGACAGGGCGCTGCGGAGCATGCCCATCGCTGCGGCGGCCTCCAGGCCGTGCCCGACGACGTCACCGACGGCCACGGCGAAGCCGCCGGGCAGATCGACCACGTCGTACCAGTCGCCGCACACGTTCAGGGACCCGGCGGCGGGCATGTAGCGCACCGCGATGTCCTGGTGGCCCGCCAGGTCGGGCGACTGCAGCATGGCCTCCTGCAGGGTGACGGCGATCTGGCGTTCCCGGGCGTGTGCCTTGCGCAGTTCCTCGTTCAGCTGCTGCAGTTCGCGCGCCCGCGCATACAGCTCGGCCTCCATCGCCTCCCGCTCGCCCAGCACGCTGATTCTCTGCGCGCGCCGGGGGCGGGACAGGACGAACTCGGTCACGTCCTCCACCCGGTGGATGATCCACTCCACCTGTCCGTCCGGCCCGAGCACCGGGGTGTTGATCGGCGACCACCAGCGCTCCTCGAACTCGCCCGGACGGCCGGCGACGGGGATGTCGTACTTCTGCACCGCCATGGTGTCCGGTTCCTTCGAACGCAGCACCCAGTGCAGGGAGGCGCTCAGATTCCGCACCCCGTCGGCGCCCGGGTCCGCGGGATTGTCGGGGAAGGCGTCGAACAGGTACCGCCCGACCAGTTCCGTCCGGGGGCGGCCGGTCGCCAGGAGGTAGGCCCGGTTGACGTCCACGATCACCAGGTCGCGGCCCAGCACCAGGTACGGGCTGGGGGTGGCGGCGAACAGCGCCCGGTAGTCGATCCGCTCCCTCACCACACGCGCTCCCTACCGCCCCGACGTCACGGTCCTCACCCCTCCCATGAACCCACTCGACCACGACACGGGGCCGCCCGCGCTGCGGGAACTCCCGGCCCGGACCGCCTCGTCCTCGGCACGGGCTTCCCCTACGAGGACGGGGAGGTCCTCCTGCGGGCCGTGGACCACATCGCCGACTCGGGGCTCACCCCGGAGGAAGCCACGATGATCCTCGACACCAACGCGGCGAACCTGCTCGGCCTGTCCGCGCCCTGACCCCGCGGGCGCCACCACTCCCACCGCACCGCGGGCCGGCCCCCTGCGGGGGCGGGCAGGCGTCAGCCGGCGCCGCCGGTGCCGCCGCGGCCGCCCATGCCGCCGCTCTCGCAGCCGAGCCCGAGGCAGATCCCGCCGGTGCCGCCCTTGCCGCCGCGGCCGCCGTCGCCGGTGCCCACCGCGGCTCCGCCCGTGCCGCCGGTGCCGCCGTTGGCGCTGCCGCCGCAGATCCCGGCGCAGATCCCGCCCTGGCCGCCGATGCCGCCCTCGCGGCCCGGCGCGCCGGTCGTGCCGGTGCCGCCGTTGGCGCTGCCGTTGCACAGCCCGGCGCAGATGCCGCCCTGGCCGCCATTGCTCCCGTTGACGGTCCCGTTGCAGTTGCCCGCACACACCCGGTCGCCGATCCGCACGCTGCCGTCGCCCACCTTGATGGTGCCGAACTGACCACTGCCGAACTGACCACTGGCGAACTGGCCACTGGCGCCCGGCCGGCTGCCGCCGCCCGGCTGGGCGCCGTCGGCGGGGAGCTGCCGGGCGGCGGCCACCACGGCCGTATGGCTCTGCGGCACCGGCGCGGCCATCGCGGCCGGCGCCAGCGCGCCGGCCGCCACACCGGCGGTCAGGGCGGTCGAGACCGTGAGACCGAGACGGACCTTCCAAGAACGCATACGCATGAAATTCCTCTTCCCAAAGAATTATTTTCCGTACCGCGGTTTCCGCTGTATCGAATAAACCCGGTCAAGGGCCTCGGCGTCACGGCCCGGGAATTCGGGGCTTGACAGGAACGCCCCGGCCCGCACCGGGCCGGGGCGTCGAAGGAAGTTCCTCAGGAGCCGAAGAGGGAATTCACAGACCCATCAGCGCGGCCCAGTCCCCGTCACGGAACTGCTTGTCCCAGGTGTCGAACTCCTTCTCGGAGATCTTGTACTTCTTGGCGACGTCGGCCTTCTTCGCCTGCCCGGACTCCACGGTCAGCACGATCCGTATCTTGTCCATGCCCGTGAGCTCCGACTTGGGCTTGTCAGGCAGGTCGTCGAACTTGAAGCAGCCGAACTGGCCGGGCTTGCCGGGCTCCCCCGGCTGACCGGGCTCACCGCCCTTGCCGCCTTCCCCGCCCTTCCCGCCTTCCCCGCCATGGCCGCAGTGGGACGGGTCGGCCGGGGCCATCTGGCTGGCGCCTGTGGTGACACCCGGCGCCGCCTGGGCTGCGCACGCGGTGCCGGTGGCGAGGGCCACCGAGGCCACCGCCAGGACGAGCGGACGCTGCCAGCGAGTTCTGGACATGGGGGTTCTCCGTTTTCCTTGAGCGAGGTTGTGGTTCTGCGGGCGCAGCGCCGGCCGTCCGGCTCCGCGTCCTGGTCAATGGGGGTGCGGGGGGTGAGGGGTCCGGGGGCGGAGGCCGTGCGGGCCTCCGCCCCACCAGGGCGAATCGGTCAGAAGATGCTGCCGCCGCCGGCGCCACCGCCGCCGCCCAGGCCGCCGAAGAGGACGCCGAGCCCGCCCGCGCCGCCCTTGCCTCCGTTGCCGCCCTGGAAGACACCGAAGCCACCGTTGCCGCCCTTGCCTCCGTTGCCGCCCTTGAGGATGCCGTCGCCGCCGGAGCCGCCGGAGCCGGCGCCGCCGCCGAACAGGCCGGTGCCGCCGTCGCCGCCCCTGCCTCCGTTGCCGCCGATGACACCGTCGCCGCCGCCACCACCGCCGCCGCCACCGCCGCCGGACAGGATGCCGTCGCCTCCGTTGCCGCCCTTGCCTCCGTCACCGCCGACGCCCAGGACGCTGCCGCCGCCGGAGCCGCCGGAGCCCCCGCCACCGCCGACGAAGCCGCCGCCTCCGGCACCGCCGTCACCGCCGGCACCGCCGCCGTGGACGAAGCTCACGACATGCGCGGCGGGCATCGGGGCGGCCATCGCGGCGGACGCCGGAAGGACGATGCCCCCGGTGATCACCGCGGCCGAGGCGGCGAGTGTCGCGAAGCGGAAGCCCCGGCGCTTGGAACGGACATCGCTGTGGGTGTGAAAAATACGGTTCATAGATTTTCTCCTACCGATTCAGGGGACTCTTCTGCCTTCCCCAGAAATTCGGGACGACAGCCGACGGACCGTTTTACCGGGACCGCCACACCGGGACAATTCGCGGTTTCGGTGAAAGAGAAAACCCTCTGGCGAAGATTTCCGTCCTACCGTCCTGCCTCATTCATTTTCCGGATTTCCTTTCCGGTGAGGCCCGCACTTCAAGTAGGCCCCACGGGCACCGCGCGGTCACGTTCCGAGGAGTCGTGACTTGACCCAGCGGAACGATTCGGGTAAAGCGCGTAAAAAGGATGCCGCACGGTGGTCCTGGGAGGACACCGTGCGGAGAGGGATGAGCTGGCGATTCGGACCGGTCGAAGCAGTCTGGTTGTCACCAACAAGGCTTCGACTTGTCACATGCGCTCATGTGACAAGAGTGCGCAAGGACGGACCTAGGACGGACCTAGGACGGATCCAGGACAGCAGCTCCTAGCCTCGATCTTGCACAACGACCGTAACGAGCCGTCATGCACTGGAGCGCGTCACGGGGGCTCGCACGCCTCTCGGCGGCACTGCTCGCATGGGAGACAACTCACCAAGCACGCATCCTCAGGGGGAACTACATGAATCTCGCCCGAAAGCTGGCAGCCGGAGCCATCGCGGCCGGCCTCACCACCGCTGGCGTCCTCGCTGCGACCCCGGCCAGCGCCACGGTCGTGAACTCCACGTGCAACCTGTCGTCCGTCGTCAACGTCTCTTACGGCTCGGGCGGCCACTACTGCTACGTCTGGGACGGTGGGAGCGCCAACCAAGGCTGGATGAACATCACGAATTCCCATCAGGTGTGCTCGAACAGCTATACGGGATACGTGCGGGACGCCTCGGGACGCCATTGGGACTTCTACCGAGGCGCGTGCACAAACACTTACGGGGCGAATCTGACCTTGATCGTCTTCACCGGCAACTGAGTTGAACGGTCCCGGTGCCCGTGGCCACATTACTGAGAAGCTGACGCCGAATTGACAGGGCGTCACATAGGCGCGCGTTCGACGGATCGCGGTCCGCCGGGTGCGCGCCTTTCGCTTGCACTCGGGGTTTGTATGCGCGCAGGATCGCCCGGGACGGCGTATGTGCACCAGCGCTGTTAGGACCCCTCGGGGCCGGGCGGTTGCTGCTGTTGCTGCTGTTGCTGTTGCTGTTGCTGCTGTCCTGTGTCGGCGGGCGGGGGTCCGGAATTCTGGGGCGCCGTGTTCTGGGGCGCGGAGGACAGGGGCGGAGGCGCGGAGGTCTGGGGCGCGGACGTCTTTGGCTCGGGCTTCGAGGAGGGCGGCTCGGAGGACGGGGCCTGCGGCTTCGAGGACTTCTCGGACGACGGCGGCGGCGGTGACGAGGGCTGGGAGGAGCCCGGTGAGGACGGCCCGGACGATGGAGAGGACGGCTTGCCCGACTCCGACGAGGACTTGTCCTTCGACGGTGACGACTCCTTGCCGGACTTCGACGACTCGGAGGACTTGGAGGGCTTGCCCGACTCGGACGACTTCGACGGCTTACCCGACTCCGACGACTTCGACGGCTTACCCGACTCCGAGGACTTGCCCGACTCCGACGGCTTGGACGGCTTACCCGACTCCGAGGACTTCGAGGGCTTGCCCGACTCCGAGGACTTCGAGGGCTTACCCGACTCCGAGGACTTCGAGGGCTTGCCCGACTCCGAGGGCTTGCCCGACTCCGACGACTTCGACGACTTGCCTGACTCGGAGGGCTTACCCGACTCCGACGGCTTGGACGGCTTACCCGACTCCGAGGACTTGCCCGACTCCGACGACTTGGACGGCTTACCCGACTCCGACGACTTCGACGGCTTACCCGACTCCGACGACTTCGAGGGCTTGCCCGGTCCCTGCGAGGTGTTGCCGTTCGAGGGTGTCTGTTCCCTGCCCGGCGTGGACGGCTTCGGTGACGGCGGGGGCGGGGGCGGAGCCGTCTTCGTGTCGTGCTCGCCGCGGTGGTCGCCCTGGTCCCGGGTGAACCATTCGCCCTTCTTCCGGCCCGCCACGACGAACTTCTTCACCGGGCGGGGCGCCGGCGCGACGACGACCACGTGCGAGGGCCGGTAGCCGGACCACGACTGGCCCACCGGCCTGGGGTCGGCACTCTGCTGCGCGGCCGGCGGTGTCAGCGGGTTCCCGCAGGCGCAGCGCACCCGCGGTACCCCGCGGTCGTCGACCAGGACGGCGGTGCCCGCCTGCAGCACGGCCTGATAGGTGGTGGCGGAACCGTTGCGGTAGCCGTGGTTGGTGACCCGGGTGTCCGCCCGGAGCTGTACGGGGGTGAGGGTGCGCAGATAGCCGGGGACGGCGGAGGGCTGGATGCCCAGCACCGAGGCGAAGGCCGTGTTCTTCGACGGGTCCGCCTTGAGGGCGGTGATCTGCTTCTCCACGTCGCAGCTGGCGACGTTGCGTGTCCCACCGTAGAGGCCGGGGGCGTCGCCGTTCACGCTCTGTGCCGCGTTGCCCGTGCCCGTGGAGGGCAGCGAGGGTGTCGCCGTCGGCGCGGCGCCCTCCTTCGCGGTCGACTCCGTGAACGGGTCCGCGCCCGTGCTCCCGGCGGACTGCAGGAAGACCTCGCCCCGCTGCTGGTTCGAGGTGCCGTCGGAACGGGTGAACACGAGGATCAGGGCCACCGCCGCCACGATGGCGGTGGCGACCACGGCCACCCGGGGCGCGGACTTCCACCACGGGTGGTGCGGGCCCTCGCCGCCGCCCGGGCCCCCGCCGCCGGGTCCGCCGGGCGGTCCGGGCGGTGGTCCCTGCCGCCCGCCGCCGGGTCGGGTTTCAGCGTCCGAGGGTGCGGGCCGGTCCGGCTGGGAAGGCCCCGCCAGCGGCCCCGACGGAGGACCTTTGGGGCGTTCGGACGACGGGGACGACGACGGTTCGATGCTCACGAGCTCCACTCCCGGCATCGGGGCCTGCGGCACACAGGCCAGCGGCACAGCCTCAGGAAACCCGCAACACAACCTCCTGCCGTCCGGCCCCGCGCCCGCCCCCTCGCCCTCCGCCCGTCGGTTCCTCTTCACACCATTGTGTGCGGCCGTCCCGCACACCTCGCAAGCCGACGGCCCCGCGCCCCGGCAGGAGCGGGCAGGGCCGGGCGGGGCGGGCGGCGTACGGCCGGACGGGCGTACGGCGTGCACCGACCGGGTGTACGGCCTGCGGCTATCCGGGGGTACGGCCGAAGACCGGCCGGGCCCAGCGCGGCGGATCCGGCACCGGATCGAGTGCCTGCGCGGCTTCGGCCACCGCGGGGACCACCTGGGTCGGCGCGTGCACGTCCTTGCCGACAGCGGCAGCGGCGCCTGCGCCGCTCGCGGCGGCCCGCAGTGCCGCCACGAACTCCAGGCAGGAGTCGTAACGGTCCTCGGGGGCCTTCGCCAGGGCCTTGGCCAGTACGCCGTCCAGCGCCGGCGGGATGCCCGGCCGTTGCTCGCTCACGGGCGGCGGCTGGTCGTACTGGTGCGCCCACAGCAGCGCCATGTCGTCGTCCCGCTGGAAGGGCGGGCCGCCCGCGAGGGTTTCGTAGACGACGCAGGCGAAGCCGTACAGGTCGCACCGGCCGTCCACCGGGCGGCCCGAGATCTGCTCCGGGGCCACGTAGTCGAGCGTGCCGACGAACTCGCCGACGGTCGTGAACCCGGTCAGCGACAGCGACTTCTTCGTCAGCCCGAAGTCCGTGAGGTAGACGTACTCGGGGTGATCGCTGTCCGTGCCCCGGGCCACCAGGATGTTGCCGGGCTTGACGTCCCGGTGCACCAGATCGTGTTCATGGGCGGCGTCCAGCGCCGACGCCACCTGCCCGGCGATCCGCAGCGCGGTCGCCACCGGCAGCGGACCGTCCCGGTCGAGCAGGGCCCGCAGATCCAGCCCCGAGACGTACCGCATGGCGATGTACAGGACACCGTCCGTCTCACCGGCCTCGAAGACCGGCACGATGTGCGGGTGGTCGATCGCGGCGGCCACCAGCGACTCGTGCGTGAAGCGGCGCCGGAAGGTGTCGTTGCGGGCCAGTTCCGGGGCGAGCAGTTTCAGCGCGACCGTACGGTCCAGACGCAGGTCCTTGGCGCAGTACACGACGGCCATGCCCCCGCGGCCGATCTCGCGCTCCACCCGGTAGCCCGCGATCTGCGCCCCGATCAGGCCCGAGGCCCGGCCGGAGTACAGCTCCATTCCCCCCGACGCCGCGCCCATCACGCACCGCCGCCGGAACCGACTCCCGGAGCGGGTCCCGGCGCAGCCGTGTGGACGGGCCGCTCACCCATGCCCGAATTCTATCCAGCGCTTTCTCCGGGCGCTTGATCACGGCCGGTCCGCAGGCGGGCGTCCCGGACATGCCCTTCGGATTCGGGGTCGGGGTCGGGGTCGGGTTCGGGGTCGGGGTCAGGGTCGGGGTCAGGGCGTGGGGCACAGGGTCAGGTGGCGGCGGGCGGGCGGCCGGGGCCGGGGCCCCGCGGGCGGGACCGGGGCCGGGGCAGAGGCGAGGGCCGGGGCGGGGGCGGGAGGGAGGGTGCGGGCGGGGCGGGGGCGTTGCGCACCGGCGGTCTCCTCGCGGACGGCTTCCCGCAGGGCCCGGCCGAAGCGGGCGATGTCCTGGGGGGTGGTGTCGGGGCCGAGGGACGCGCGCAGGGTGGTGGCGGCGCCGGAGCGTGGCAGGTGGAGCGGGGTTTCCTGCGCGACCGTCTTCCACAGGACGACACCGCGGGCCGCCAGCCGGCGGCGGACGAGCGCGGCGGGCAGGTCGCGGTGGCGGAAGGCGAGGATGGCGGACTGGACCCGGCCGGGGGCGATCAGTTCGGTGCCGGGGCACTCCTCGACGGCGGCGCGCAGGGCGGGCAGGAGCCCCTGCCCGGCCAGGCCGGCGGCCCCGTCGGTGGTGGCCGTGGCGGTGGTGGCCGTGGCGGTGGCGGTGGCGGCAGTGTGGTGGGCCAGGGCGGCGTTCAGGCCCGCGACGGCCGCGTTCGGCGGCAGGGGGCGGCGGGCGGCGGCGTCCTCGAACGCGGCACGCAGCCGGGGCGCCAGGAAGGCGAACCCGACGTCGTAGGGGCCGCGCAGGAACCGCCAGCCGTCCCCCGTCAGCAGCTGGCAGCCGATGCGGCCGGCATCCACGGGGAGCTGGCCGACGGAGTAGGAGGCGTCGACGGCGTACACGCACCGGTACGGGGCGAGGATCTGCCCGATCTCCTCGACCGGGTTGACGATTCCGCAGCCGGAGGGGACGTGGACGACCGAGACGAGGGCGACGTCGTCGTCGATGTGCCGGGCCATCCACTCCAGGTCCAGGTCCCCGTCCTCGCGCAGCGGGACGACCTCCACCGTGCAGCGGGTGCGGTCGCGCAGGGCGTAGAGGGTGGTCAGGCGGGCGGCGCTCTCGTAGGGGGTCGTCCAGACGCGCTCGCCGCGGCCGGGGGCGAGGCGGGAGACCAGATCGTCGAAGGCGCCGGCGGCGTCCGTGACGACGGCGGTGTCGGCGGCCGGGACGCCGAGCAGAGCGCCGAGGCGCTCGTGGACCTCGGTGCGCAGGACGTCCTCGAGGTCCTCCTCGAGCTCGTGCGGGCCGTAGCGGTCCTCGCGGCTCGCGCAGTCGGCGACGAGTGCGCGGACGGCGGCGGGCATGGTGCCCCAGCCCGCCGTGTCCAGGTGGACCGTTCGGCCCTCCTGGTCCGCGGGCTCCGTGCGGTCCGTGCGGTCCGTGTCGTACGCGTGGTCCGTGCCGTACGTGTGGTCCCTGTGGTCCGTGGATGACGGCGTCGCGTTCATTTCCGGGGCCTCCCCCCGCTGTCGCCAAATATTGCCAACTTGCTTGGCAATACATTGCCTAGCGTGAGGCCGTGATGGCAACGGGGGCTCCGGCGGCGCTCTAGCGGAGGGGCCGCGAAAGTGCTGTTCAACCCCCTCGGGTTCAGCTCCGCACAACCCCAGGAGCGGGGTGTTTGACAAACTTTGCCAGGCATCTGCGCAGGCAGTAGGGCATCTCTCGCCGGTCTCCAGCCCATCTCCAGCGAATACCGAGCAGGTCCCGAGGTAGCGTTGCCAAGCTTCTTGGCAAGAAGTTACCAACGCAGATTCGCTTCATTGCCACAGAGGAGCTGTCATGAAGAACCTCGTCGCCCGCCTCGCCGCCACCGCCGCCACCGCCGCCGTCGCCTCCGCCGTGCTCACCGCCGGCGGCATCAGCACCGCCGCGGACGGCATCGGCTGGCCCAAGACGGCGAGCACCACGACCGCCTCCTCCTCCATCGGCTGGCCGAGCACGGCCGGCACCGTCTCCGCCGCCTCCGCGGAGGGCAACATCGGCTGGCCGAAGGCCACCACCGTCTCCGTCTCCGCCACCGACGACATCGGGTGGCCGAAGGCCACCACCGCCTCCGCGGAGGGCGACATCGGCTGGCCCAAGGCCACCGCCACCACCGTCTCCGCCACCGACGACATCGGCTGGCCGAAGGCCACCACCGCCTCCGCGAACGGCGACATCGGCTGGCCCAAGGCCACCGCCACCACCGTCTCCGCCACCGACGACATCGGCTGGCCGAAGGCCACCACCGCCTCCGCGGAGGGCAACATCGGCTGGCCCAAGGCCACCGCCACCACCGTCTCCGCCACGGACGACATCGGCTGGCCGGTCGCGGGCGGCAGCGCGGCCGTCTGAGGATGCCGCCCGCCCTCGCGCGGCCGTCCCGTCCCACGCGTCCGCGGAACGCTTCCCCGCCGCCGCTGCCCGTACGACGTCCACCGGACCACCACCCACCGGACCACCCGCCGAACCCGTGAGGCCCCCGCCGGCAGCAGCACCGTGGCGGGGGCTTCGGTCATGTCCCTGGCGGGTCTGCGGCCTGAGCGGGCGTCCACGGCCACTCGAGCGGGATGCGGCACGGTGCTGCCCGGAGCACCGCTTCGCCTCTCCCGTGTCCCGGAAGGAAGTCGCCCAATGGCCCACGCACCGTGGAACGCGAAGTTCGAGGACGTCCTGCGCCAGGGCCTGCCGGGGCTCGGCAAGGACAAGGAGCCCGCCGCCGACGTTCCGATGGAGGCCTACGGGCTGGACTCCATGGCGCTCATCGGCATCGTCGGCGCGCTGGAGTCCGCGTTCCGCGTCAGCCTCGCCGGCCAGGTCGTCGTCCCGGTGCACGCCCTGACCGCCGGCCAGCTCTGGGGCATCCTCTCCGCCGCGCTGGCCCCGGCATGGGACGAGAGCCGGCCCGCCACGTCCGGCCGCCGCACGCGCGACCTGGGCCCCTGGGCCGTGGTCTGAGCGCCGACGGCATACCGGCCCCCGTATGCATATGGACCACTTATGTGCGCGTGGCGGGAAACGGCGCCTTGACCGGCCGAGGGCGGGCGGTGTCAGTGATCACCGACGAACGTGACCGTCTCGTCGAGCGGCGCCCGGCCCGTACGGGCGTAACCCGCCGTGACGTCCTCGAACCCGATCGACATGCCGCAGAAGAGGATGAGCTCGTCCGGGGGTGACAGGACCTCCGCGACGGTCTTGCGGTACTTCGCCCACGCCATCTGCGGGCAGCTGTGCAGCCCTTCGGCGCGCAGCAGCAGCATGACGGTCTGCAGATACATGCCGGCGTCGGACCATTGGGCCGGGCCCAGGCCGCGGTCGATGTAGCAGAACAGGGCGGCGGGGGCGCCGAAGCAGTCCCAGTTCGCGGAAGCGGCCCTCTGCCGCGCCTCCATGTCCTCGCGCGGAATGCCGAGTGCGCCGTAGCGCTGCTCGCCGAAGGCGGCTCGGCGTTCGCGGTACGGGGACTTCAGTGCGGGCGGGTACTGCTCGTACTCCGGCTCGTCCCAGGGATCGCCCGCGGCCAGGCGCTCGCCGGCGCGCTTCTTGAGTTCGGCCAGCGGTCCGCCGGTCAGCACGTAGGTGTGCCACGGCTGGAGGTTCGATCCGGACGGCGCCCAGGCCGCGCCGGACAGCACCCGCTCCAGCACCTCCCTCGGGACGGGCCGGTCGGTGAATCCGCGCACCGCCCGCCGGCTCGTGACCGCCTCGTAGACGTCCACGATCGCCCGCCTCCCTCCGCTCGACGCGGCACTTTCATTTCACTCAAGATAGTATCATTCAATATCATCTCGTGTTCAACTATCGCTGCATACGCATCCTCCGCCCCTGGTCCCCCACCTCGGACACCGCTCCTGGAGAACCGGGTGCCTCCTCCCAGGCCCTGCGGAAGGCATCCGCGACCGAACGGGACGAGGACGCCTCGCCGGGGAACACAGGCCTCCCGCAAGCGCGCCTTCGAGGACGCGACCGCCAAGGCCAGACAACTCGCCGAGCGCCTCGCCGCGTGACCCCCGGGCCATGGACGCCGCGTGACGTCTCAGCCCGGGACGTCACGTGGCGTTCTCGTCGCCTGCGCCCTGTCCGGCGGTGACGGCGGCGATGCGTGCAGGAGTGAAGAGCACACCGCCGGCCGGGTATGCGGCGCAAGAGCCGTACGGACGCGGGCGTGCTTACACCTCGCCGCCTGCGGGATGGGCAAACCGGGTCAGCAGATCCGTCAGCTGCTCGGGCTCGCCAGGCGCCAGGTCGGCAACCAGGCGCTCAGCCAGCGGCGCCGCCGCCACATGGGCCGCGTCGAAAAGCTCGACGCCCTCAGGCGTGATCTCCACCGCCCGCACCCGCCGGTCCTCCGGAACGTTCCTGCGTACGGCCAGCCCCCTGCGCTCCAGGTCGTCCACGACCCGCATGATTCCCGCCTTGTCCGACCCCGTCGCCGCCACCAAGTCCCGCTGCACCGTGGGCCCGCGGTCGACCAGCACGATCAGCACGGCAAAATGCCGCAGCTCGATGCCGAGCGGCCGGAGCGCCTCCTCCATCACCGCGGCCGCGCGCCAGTGCGCCCGGCGCAGCAGCAGGCCGAGAGCGAAAGGTGAGGCATCGCCGGGGCGGTCGGTCACACGTGAGGGGGTGGTTCGGTGAGGAACGTCGGCGTTCATCTGATCCCTCCGTGGATACTCCGCCCTTCAGGGGCGGAGAGGAAACGGACTCCTGCGGAGCAGGGCAGGGAAAGACGATTCGCCGCCAGGGCGGATCGCCGTTCGCGGCCAACTACCCGCAGATAGCCACTAAGCCCTCAACGGAGTACTCCGGACGGGCAGTCGGCAATGAAGCAGAAACCCTCACGGCGCGAGCCGTAAGAATCCCCCTCCTTCAGGAAGGGGAGAAGTCAAGGGGCCACATTACAGCCATAGATTCGTTCGATACGGTCTCATTTGAAACTAAATGCGGCTCCGTCTGCCGCGGCCCTGTCGCCTCACGCCGGTACGGCTCTACCGGGCCCGGTATCGGCCATCGCCCTTGGGGAACGCGGCCTCGTCGCGTCGTCGGGGCGCCGGGGCAGGGGCTCGAGTGGTGCTCCAGTGGTTCGAGACGGCCCCTCAGGATCCCATTGCCAGGATCTTGGCAAGGTTTTGCCAAGCCTTCCTTCTGTAGCCGCTGTCGAAGGAGCGAGCCGCGATGTCACTCTCCGGTCAGAAGCCGCCCGACCGCCTGGTCCCCTCCGCACGGACGGCGCTCACGGCGCTGCCGGCTCTGCCGCGGGGCGCGGGCGGCAGCGGCGACGGCGGCGCCGAGCACGCCGCGCCGCCCGCGTCCGGCGCCGAACCGCCCGGCACTCCCCTGCAGGAGATCGTCCGCGACCTGTTCGCCGAGGCGATCGGCGTGCCGCGGCGCACCGTCCACGCCGACTCCGACTTCTTCCGCCTCGGCGGGCATCCCGCGGCCGCGGCCCGGCTGCTGGCCCAAGCCCGCCGGGTGCTGGGTGCCCGCCTGGACGGCCGCGCCCTGCACGAGGCGCCCACCCCGGCCCGTTTCGCCGCGGCGGCCGGTGAGCGGCCGGCCGCCGCCACCGGGCCCGCCGGGGCGCTCGACGGGGCACTCGACGGGGAGGGCAGCGCGGTCCTGCCGCTGCGGCTGCGCGGGGCGCTGAACGCAGGGGCGCTGCAGGAGGCGCTGGGAGACGTGGGGCACCGTCACGGGGCGCTGCGCAACAGCCGGCTGGGCTCGGCCGGCACCCGGCTGCGCGCCCTGGCCGCCGGGGACCACCTGCTGGAGCTCACCCTCCCGGCCGACCTGGTCGACCTGTGGTCGCACACCCCGCTGGCCGCCGAACTCGCCCTGGCCTACCGGGCACGGGCCGCGGGCCGGGCGCCGCGCTGGGAGGGCCCGGTGCCCGAGGCGGCGCCCCGGGCGAGGGCCGGCGACCTGGCACCCACCGTGCCGCCGGGCAGCCGGCCCGCCCCGGCCGACGCCCGCGTCGGCCGCCTCGCCCTCAACTGGGACGCCGGCCTGCACCAGCGGCTGGCCCGGCTGGCCGCCACGCAGGGCGCCACCCTGTTCATGGTGGTGCACGCCGCGCTCGCGGCCCTGCTCACCCGGCTCGGCGCGGGCCCCGCCATCACCGTGGCCGCGCCGGTGCCGGCCCGTGACAGCGCCGCCCTGCGCCGGGCCGTGGGCCCCTACGGGCGGGTGCTGGCCCTGTCCGTGGACACCTCCGGCGACCCGGCCTTCACCGCGCTGCTGCGCCGGGTACGCGCCGCGGACCTCGCCGCCTACCGCGCCGGCGCCGCGGCGCTGGCCCGGCCCGGCGGCGTCGCGCTGAGCGTCCTGGCGGACAGCGGCGAGGCGTACGAGGCGGCCGGGCTCACCGTGCGGGCGGCCCCGCCCCTGCTCCCCCTGCGGGCCGCGGCCCTCGGCCTGATCCTGACCGAACGGCACACGCCGGCCGGCGCGCCCGCGGGCATCGCCGTCACCGCCGCCTACCAGTACGACGCCGTCGGCGAGACGGCCGCCGCCCACCTGACCGGGCAGCTGACCGCCCTGCTCGAGGCCGCCCTGGATGCCCCCGCCGCCGCGCTGAGCCGGCTGGGCGGCGGGGCGAGGCCGCCGCTCGCCCCGGCCAGGACCGGGGAACACGCCGCCCTCTCCCCCGCCCGCCGGCCCGCACCCGCGGCGGTGCTGGTGGCCGGGTGAGGCCGGGCGGCTCTCCGGCCTGCGATTCCGGGGCGGGCCGAGCCCGGTCCCCGGGGCACTCGAGAAGCCTTGCCGGGCATCCCATGCGCTGGGGCAGCGCCGGTGTCACCGGGCTCCTAGGGTGCGGTGGCTGCGGTGCGGTAGAACTCGGCCGCGGTGACGGTGGCGGGGACGCCGAGTTCGGTGGCGACCGCGGTGATCGCGCCGGCGCCGACGGCGGGGTCGGCCTGGCCGCCGGTGGTGAAATACGGCGCGACGAACGTCTCGTAGTGGGCCCGGACTTCGTCCGCGGTGTGCCGGCCGAGGAATGTCTGCATGTGCCGCACCGTGGTGTCGGGTTCGTCGTGGATCACCCGCAGGGCGCGCCGGTGGGCCCGTAGGACGGCCTGGACCGCGGGGTCGTCCGGGTGGATGTAGGTGGGGTCGACGGCCACGCCCACGGTGGGGATCCGGAAGTGGTCGCCGACCCAGGCCAGTACCTGCCAGCCGTGCTCGGCGGCTATCGCCTCCGGTGCCATGGTGCTGCCCACCAGGGCGGCGTCGATGCTGCCGTCGTGCAGCCGGCGCAGGTCCATGCCGTAGTCGCCGGGCGGGCGGACGACGGTGTGGATGTCGCGGTCCGGGTCGAGGCCGGCCCGGCGCAGCACGATCCGGGTGAAGCACCCGGGTGCGGTGCGGGGTGCGTGTACTGCCAGCCGCCGGCCGGCCAGGTCGGCCAGGGAGGCCAGGCCGGGGCGGGCGAGGAACCAGAACAGCGGGCGGTGGGTGTTGACCTGGAGTGCGACCCAGGGGGTGCCGTCGGTCAGCCGGGACAGCAGTGCCCGGCCGAGCCCGATGGTGGCGCCGCAGCGCAGCCGCTCCTCGTCCCAGGAGCAGCCGTCGCGCAGCGCGACGTGGACGCCCTCGTCGGCGTAGTAGCCCTGCTGGTCGGCGATGTGGGCGACCAGTTCCTCGTGCAGGCCCCGCCCGACGTAGGCGAGATCGACCGTGTACATGAACGTGTCCCTTGATCGTGTCCAGGACAGCGGGGCGTCAGTACGGGACGTCAGTACATGGACATGCCGCCGTTGACCGCGGCCGTGGTGCCGGTCATGAAGGCGTTGTCCTCGCCGGCGTAGAAGGCGACCGCCTGGGCGACGTCGTCCGGGTGTGCCAGACGGCCCAGGGGGGTGGCGGCCACCTGCCGCTGCTTGTGCTCGGTGTCGAACACGTCCGTCATGTGGGCCATGCGGGTGTCCTCCACCGGGCCGGGCGCGACGATGTTGACCGTGATGCCCTGCGGGCCCAGTTCCTGGGCGAGGTAGCGGGCGAACTGCTCCAGTGCGGCCTTGGAGGTGCCCAGCGCGATCATGTGCTCCCGGGGCCGGCGGCTGAGGCCGGTGCCGATGTAGATGATGCGTCCCCAGCCCTGTTCGGTCATGGCGGGCAGGACGGCTTTGGTGACCGCGAACGCCGCACGCATCTCGGCGTCGAGCTTGCCGCCCAGTTCTTCCCACGTCATGTCCTGGAACGACTTGACCGCATACGGGATGAGCGCGTTGTGCACGAGCACGTCGATGCCGCCCCATGCCGCCTGGACGTGCCCGACCATGTTCTCGACCGCCGCCGCCTCGCGCACGTCGGCCTGTACGGCCATGGCCTGGCCGCCCGCGGCCTCGATGCCGGCCACGATCTCCCCGGCCGCCGTGCCGCTGCGGAGGTAGTTGACCACCACGCGCATCCCCCGGGCGGCCAGAAGGCGCGCGGTGGCCGCACCGATTCCGCTGCTGGCCCCTGTCACCAAGGCCACCCTGCCGCCTGTCCCGGTCATGGGCCCACCTCCTCATCGCGGGCCGTCGGAATGACCGCCTCGAGTTGTTCATCGCCGATGCCGGGGTGTCCGGGGTGTGCCGGGCGGATCGCCCCGTAGAGCACGGTGTCGACGCCCGCCCGCAGCAGATCGGCCGCGGTCCGGTCGAGTTCGCGCGGCAGCTGCGAGGTGAGCAGCCGCTCCAGCGCGCTGCGGGTGATCTCACTCAGCAGCTCGGGCGGCGCCGACAGCAGTCCCTGCCGGTACCCGTCCCGGAACAGTTCGTCGAGCCGCCGGTAGACCACCGCGTCCACGCGCTGCTCCACGTACCGGCGCAGCACCGCATCGCCCCGCCCCGCCGCGAGCTGGGCCGCGCCGATCCGCCCGAGCTCACTGCCCGCCGCGAGCAGAAACCGCTGGACCCGCGCACCGAACGGCTGCCCCTGCGCGTCCTGGGCCGCCGCCGCCAGCGTGCGCTCCACCGCCGCGAACTGCCGGTCCAGCACCGCGGCCAGCAGGCTGCGCTTGTCCGGGAAATGACGGTAGATCGTCTTCTTGCTCATCCCGAGCTCACGGGCGAGATCGTCCATGCTCACCCGCACGGAACCCGGCGCGAAGAACAGCCGGCCGGCCGCCTCCACGATCACGTCAGCACGCTGCCCGCCACGCCCGGAAACCTGGGAAACTGATTCGGTTTCCATAGTTTCCAGGATGACTTCCCGCCTTTACGCTGTCAAAGCGCGCCTTTCAGACACGTGGGGAGCCGGCGCGCGGGGCGGCGCACACCTCATGCGAAGACCGTGTTCGTCTCGTGCCGCCCGTCAGCGCGTCGGGAGCTGGTCGTAGGTCCTGAAGGTGTAGGTCGCGTCGTACGTCATCAGATTGCCGCTCGGCGCCGGGAGCCCGAGCCGGCGGTTGAGCGGTCCGGTCATCGGCCCGCAGTCTTCAGCGGCGGGAGCGGCGAAGGTGTCGTCGTACGCCGAGAACCTGATCAGCGGCGGGTTCGTGGAGATCCACTGCGAAGGGCCCGATCGCTTCAGCCGGAAGTCGACCGGTGCACCGGCGCCGATGGTGCAGCCCTGCGGCAGCCGCGGGCTCATCAGCCTGAGTCGCAGGCTGAACTGCCCGGTGTAGAAGTCGGATCGGCCGCCGTACTCCGGCTGGATCGCCAGCCCCGGCCGCCGCGCGCGCTCACCTTGCGCCGTACCGGACACCCCGCCCAAAACGGCGGTCGGCGCACTGTGCATCGCACCCCACACCTGCCCGTTGGCGCCGTCCGGGAGCGGGCCCTCGGCGTGCGTCATGGTGATCGGAGCGAGAGCCACGGTGACCTTGCCCACCGTCAACCGCGGTGCGGCAGTGTGCACTTCGCATCTCCAGCGGGCCGGGTCGACCCCGGCGGGGAGGGCCGGGCAGTCGCTGAAATCAGCCGCGGGCCGCGCGACGGCGGCCGTGTCGGCGGGGGCAGGCGGCTCGGCGTACGCGAAGCTCGGCGTGTACGCCCCCGCAAGCCCCGTCAGGGCGACGACACCCGCGAAGGACACCGCGGCGCGGCGGGCGAGAGGGAAGCGGGGCTGACCGGCAGTGGTGTTCGGCATGGTCATCAGCCTGCTGTCCACCGCCCGCCGACCACCATCGGTGACGTCCCTGCCCCCACCCTGAGCCGACCCTGACGCCTTGTCAGGGTGCGGCCCCAAACGGAGAGCGGCCGGAATCCGCGGACGCGGAGGTCTCCACGGCGGCCGGGCAGCACCACGACTCCCCCTCCCCCGTACTCCTCACCTCACTTGATCCGGCTCTCGAGTCGCAGGGGTGTCCCTCCCGCCGGGGGCGCTGCGACGGTGTGTCATACGGCCTCTTCCGGGTCCTTGGGGGACGGCGGGGTGACGGGTCCGGGTGTGACCTGTGCGCTCGCCGCGCCCGCGGCGGCCAGGAAGAGTCCGGTGACCGCGGCGACGGCCGCGACCGTACGGGAGTGCCTCATGCGCGTGCCTTCCGTCTGCGTGGGCTGTGCGTGGACGAACTCGACGCCCCAGCCTGGCCCGGGGCGTCGCAGAGGCCCTCGAAACCTGCTCGAGAGTGGCTCGAACGATCTCCCGAATCGGGCGAAGCGTTCGTTCCGGAGTGCTTCAATGGCCCCCGGCAGAGCCTGAATTGACCAGCACTGACCGGCAGGGAGCGAGCACGGGGATGCGGAAGTCGTACTACGCGGCACACGTCTACATGATCCTGGGAGTGGTCTCCGGGCTGTATTACCGGGAGTTCACCAAAGCCAACGATTTCACCGGCGACACCCAGCTGGCGCTCATGCACACCCATCTGCTCGCGCTGGGCATGCTGGGTTTCCTCATCATCCTCGCCCTGGACAAGCAGTTCACCCTGTCCGGGACGAAACTGTTCACGTACTTCTTCTGGTTCTACAACGCGGGCATCGCGATCACCGTCGCCATGATGTTCGTCCACGGCACCGAGACCGTGCTCGGCGACCATGTGCCCGAGGCGGTGCCGCTGACCGCGGGCCTCGGGCACATCCTGCTCACGGTGGGACTCATCCTGCTGTTCGTGCTGCTCGGCAAGCGGCTGAACGAGTCCGCCGGGGCGGGCCCCGCCGAGCCGGAGCAGGAGAAGGAGACGGCCAAGAGCCCCGTCTGAGAGCCCGGTCTGAGAGAGCCCCTCTGACAGTCCGGTCCGGGAGTCCGGTCCGAGCCGGCTGCGGCCCGCACGCGTCCGGCCCGCCCTGGACCGGACGGGCCTGGCCGCTGTTCGGGGTCGGACGGACCGGTCCCGCCGGGTCAGACGGGCTGGGCCGCCGGGCCCAGCAGCGCGTCGGTCAGGGCGGCCAGCCGCTGCCGCGCCGGATCCGGGCGCAGGCGGCCCGCCCGGGTGAGGGCGGCCAGGCCGTGCCAGGCGCTCCACAGGACCTCCGCGAGCAGCCCGCCGTCGCGGCCGGCCGCGACGGGCTCGACGGCCTGTCTGATCTCGGCGAGGACGTCCGTGAGCGGCGCCGGCGTGCCGGCCGCCCCGGTGGTGTCCTCTCCGGTGTCCTCGCCCGGGTCGAGGGTGAGCATGGCCTCGTAGAGGACCGGTCCGCGCTCGGCGAAGTCGACGTAGGCGCGGGCGACCGCGCCCAGTGCCTCCTGCGGGTCACCGGCTTCCTCGCGGGCGGTGCGCAGCGCGGCGGCGAGTTCGGCGAAGCCTTCCAGGGCGACCGCGTGGACGATGGCGTCCTTGTTCTTGAAGTGCTGGTAGAGCACCGGCTGGCTGTATTCGATACGGTCCGCCAGGCGCCGTGTGGTGACGTAGTCCCATCCTTCGGACTCGGCCATCTCACGGGCTGTGGTAAGGATCAGCCGGTGGCGCTGGGCCTGCTCGCGAAGGCGTCGCTCTCGGGGCGTCATGAACCGAACTTTAGCACTTTCGGCGAAAATCCAGCTGTCAGTGATAGAGTCCCTGCCTTTGAAATCAGCTGCTGCCGTCGGGGGCGGCGGCGCCGTGCCGTGCGACGGGGACGGCGCGGTGCGGGGCGGGACGACGGTTCCGTGCGGGGCGGGTTCGAGCGGTCTTCGAGGCACGGGCGACAGGATCGGGGCACGACTGCCCACAGAGAGGGCCACCCCATGCTGACCCCGACTCCCCTGGAGGAGCTGCTCGACCTGGCCGCGGACGTCATCGGCTGCGACCGGCGCACCCTGCCGGCCGGGGCCGCGGGTTCTCCCTTCATCACGCTGGGCGGCGGCCTCGCGCAGGCCGTGCGGCTGCAGGCGCGCGCCGGCCGGCAGCTGGGCCTGGCCGTGGACCTGGCGCAGCTGCTGGGTCCCGCCCCGCTGGCGGACGTACTGGCCCGGGCCGTGCCCGTCCCGGCCGCGGCGCCCGGGCAGCCCGCAGACGCGGGCGCGGTGCGGGCGTTGCTGCCCGGGCAGCGGGCGGCGCTCGCCGCCGAGCGGGAGGCGGGTGCCGGTGCGGTGTGCCGGGTGCTCAGTGCCGAGCTGGCCGGGCCGCTCGACGCGGGCGCGCTGCGCCGTGTGCTCGCCGCTCTCGGTGCGCGGCACGAGGGCCTGCGGACCGTGTTCGCGGATGCGCCGCACGGCCCGGTGCGGCGGGTTCTCGCCGCCTGCACCCCGCCGCTGGTCACTCTGGAGGCGGCGGGAGCGGGCGGGGCCGGGGACCCGGTGGCGGCGGTGCACGGGTATCTGGCCGCGCGGGCACGGCAGTTGGTCGGCCGGCCGGGCCGGCCGCCGCTGGCCTTCGCCCTGAGCCGTCTGGACAGGGGCGCGCATCTGCTGTCGTTCGTGTACCACGACGCGGTGGCCGACAGCTGGTCGGCCGCGCTGCTGTGGCAGGAACTGCTCGCCGACTACGACCGTGCCGTGCACCGGCGCCCGCTGGTGCGGGCGGTGCGTCCCGGGCCGGACGCGGCGGGGCGCGCCGCGCAGGCCGCCCGGCCGGGCGGCCTGCGGGCGCCGGCGACGGCGCGGGCCGAGCGGCTGCGCGGCTTTCCCGCCGCCATGGACCTGGCGGAGGGTGCGCCGCGGCCCGCCGTGTTCGATGTCCGCGGCGAGCGGCTGCACGTCGGCCTCGACGTGCAGCTGCGGGACGCGGCCGACGCGACGGCCCGGCGGGCGGGTGTGCCGCACGGCACGGTGCTGCTGGCGGCGTGGGCGCTGGCCGTGGGCCGGCGCGCGGGCCTGGAGCGGCTGCTGGTGGGCTGCGAGGTGCCGCGCCACGCCACGGCGGCGCTGCTGGGCACCCTCGCGCCGTGCTCGGCGACAGTGCCGGTGGGCTGTGAACTGGAGGGCGGCGTCGACTACTTCCTGCGCGGGGTCGCCTGCGCGTTCAGCGAGGCCCTCGGCTGCGCGGACCTCGACACCGCCGAGCTGGCGCGCGAGCTCGGGGTGCGCCCGGACCGCTCCCGGCCCGTCCTGACACCGGTGACGTTCGCGGCCCGCGACGAGCTGCTGCCCGCGAGCGTGCGGGCGGGCGCCTTGAGCGCGCGCTTCCACCACGGGCACGCGGGCGCCGTCACCGCGGACGCCGCACTGACCGTGCTGCGCTGGCGCGAAGACCCGCTGCTGCGTCTGGAGTTCGCCCCCGCGGTGCTCTCCCGCACGCGGGCCGTGCGGCTGGCCGGCGAGCTGCGCACCACGCTGGCCGCGCTGACGGCGGCGTCCCCGCACACCCCGGTCGAGGACCTGCTGCCCGCCCCGGCCGGCGCGCGCGGCCTTGCCCCGCTCCCCTAGGCGGTGTCCGTACGGCGGCGGAGGCGTCCGGTGCACGCGTGCTGGGGGAACGCACGCGCGCACCGGAGCCGGTGCCCGGGCGGCCGGCGGACCGGCGCCCGGAGGGCGGGGGGCGTATCCCTCCGGGGGGTGGGCGGGATACGCACCCGAGGCGGACTCGGCCGGGCGGACCAGGGTCCCGGGGCGGGGATGGCTCCCGGGAGCGGGAGCCGTCCCCTCCCGGTGCGCGGGAGTCGGTCCTGCGGCGGAGCGGGAGTCACTCCTTCTCGGGAGTCACTCCTTCTACGGACGGGGCATCCCCCGGGGCGTAGCAGTGAGCGCCCCGGAGGCGGGGCCAGGAGTCCCGGGCACCTTGCCCCCCGGGAGCCCGGCCCGCAGGCCCCGGCCGGGGGCCGGGTCCCGCCCTGGGGACGGGACCCAGGCACCCGCAGGCCGACGCCAGGCACGCCGGGCCGGGGATCCGGCACCCGCACCGGGGGCCGGACACCCACACCGGGGGGCCGGGCAACCGCGCCGGGGGCGGACGCCCGCTGGCCGGGGGCAGGCGTCCGGGATCGCGGGCGTCGTCAGGCCGTGAACTGTGGGAGGCGGGTGGCGGTTTCGGTGGGGGCGGGCATGGAGGCGATCTCGGTGGCGACCTTGCGGGCCGCGTCGCGGTAGGTCTCGTCGCCCAGGATGCGGCGGGCCTGTGCGGTGACCGCGCCGGCCGTCAGGTCGGCGGCGTAGACCACCTCGCCCGCGCCCGCGTCACGTACGGCGGCGGCGTTGGCGGGTCCGTCGGCGCCCTGCGGGAGGATCAGCTGGGGCAGTCCGGCCGCGAGCGCGGCCAGGGTGGTGCCGGCGCCGCCGTGCTGGACGACCAGGGCCGCCCGCGTCAGTGCCTCGGGCTGGGCCACCCACGCGGCCGCCACCACCCGCTCGGGCAGTTCGCCCAGGTCGGCGACGTCCACCACCGGGCCGGTGGCCACCAGGACCGGCACCTCGAGCGGCAGCAGCCCCTCGATGACCGTGCGCAGGACGTCCACCGAGCCCAGTGCGGTGCCCAGGGTCAGGTAGACGAAGGGGCCGTCCGCGTCCCGGATGGCCACGGGCAGTTCGCCCGGCTCGCCGTAGGCGACGGGGCGCTGCTCGACGCGGGGCAGCGGGGCGGCCAGGAAGCCGCGGTCCTGCAGGGAGGGCGGGCAGATGTCGATGTAGGTGCGGGCCAGGGCCAGCAGCTGGCCGCCGGGCACGTGCACGCCCAGGTCGGCGGCGGTGGCCAGCAGTTCCTCCTGGATGCGGGCCTCCTCGGGGCCCATCGCCATCACGCCCACGCCGTGCGCGACGGCGGGCACGCCCGCCAGGTGCGCGGCGAAGGCGGCGCCGGGGTTGAGCGCCTCGTAGACGACGAGGTCGAAGCTCCCGCCGGCCAGGACGGAGGCGAGGTCGGCGGCCACCCAGCGGGGCAGCACCGAGCCGAACACCTTCACATGCAGGTCGGCCAGTACCTCGGGCGGCACATCCTGGGCGCCCAGGTCGCCGTCGCCCTCGCCGTGTTCGAGGCCGGCACTGCCGCGTACTGCTTCCATGAACGCCTCGGGAACCGAGCGGCCCGCCGCCACCGGCTCAAGGCCGGCCGCCCGCAGGGCCGGGTGCAGCTGCTCGCCGGTGGCGAAAGCGACCTCGTGGCCCGCGGCGCGCGCGGCCTTCGCCAAGGGAAGCAGGGGATACACGTGCCCGAAGTTGCCCGCGCTGGCAAAGAGGATTCTCATACCGCCCCACGGTAGGGACGCCCCCACCCTTTGTCTAGCAGTGACAGGAGACATAGCACCGGCAGAGACGGGGGTTCGAGCGGGCGTGCGGGGTGTTTCGAGGCGCTCTCCAGTCACGGCCGATCGCCCTGGCGGATCGTCGTGGCGGCGGCCTGGCCCCGGGCGCGCGGCACACGGCGAAGGAGTCACGACTGTTGACATCTCCCCCAGCTGAAGCAGGGGGATTCTTCCCTCGCGGGTTGAGCTTTCTGCTTCTCAGACAGCAGCTGCCCCCAATCAACGGCGGGGGACGTCGGTACGCCCAGCAGTCTTACGCCAGCTCCACAGACCTGACATCCCGCCAGCCCGGCGGTAGGCCCGGCCAGCTTGGCCATCACCGGCCGGGCGCGGCAACGCTACGACATCCGCAGGCAGTTGCCGGTGAACGACGATCCGCCCTGGCGGCGAATCGTCTTCCCCTGCCCTGCTCCGCAGGAGTCCGTTTCCTCCCCAGCCCGAAGGCTGGGGTATCCACGGAGGAATCCAGATGACCATCACCCAGGCGGTGCCCCCGGGCACCCTCACCCGTCCGGGGCGGCGCTTCACGCTGTCGGCCCAGACCCTGGACAGCCCGGTGACGCCCAATCCGGTCTTCCGCGAATGGTTCGCCGAACAGCGCCGCACCAACCGCTACGAGGTGCGGCGCATCCCCTTCCGCGACCTGGTCGGCTGGCGCTTTTCGGACTCCACCGGCAACCTCGTGCACGACAGCGGCCGGTTCTTCTCCGTGGAGGGCCTGCAGGTGCGCGCCGAGTGGGAGGGGCACGCCGCGTCCTGGTCGCAGCCGATCATCAACCAGCCCGAGATCGGCATCCTGGGCATCGTCGTCAAGGAGTTCGACGGCGTCCTGCACTGCCTGATGCAGGCCAAGATGGAACCCGGCAACCTCGAGACCGTCCAGCTGTCCCCCACCGTGCAGGCCACCCGCAGCAACTACACCGGCGTGCACAAGGGCGCCCGGGTGAACTACATCGAGTACTTCGCCCCGCCGCGGACCGCCTCCCGGGTGCTGTTCGACTCCCTGCAGTCCGAACAGGGCTCCTGGTTCCTGCGCAAACGCAACCGGAACATGGTGGTCGAGGCCCTCGGCCCCGTCCCCGCGCACGAGGACTTCGTCTGGCTGACCCTCGGCCAGATCCACCAGCTGCTGCGCGAGTCGAACGTGGTCAACATGGACGCCCGCACCGTGCTGTCGCTGATCCCCTCGTACGCCGACGAAGGACCCCCGCTGCACAGCATGGAGCACCTCCTCAACCGGCTCACCGAGATCAAGGCCCACCGCGAGCTCGTGCAGACCAGCATGCCGCTGGCCGCCGTGCGGAACTGGCGGCGCACCGAGGACGCCATCGCCCACGACAGCGGCCACCACTTCACCGTCATCGCCGCGTCCGTGGCCGCCGCCAACCGCGAGGTCACCCGCTGGACCCAGCCCCTGCTCGCGCCGGCCGAACAGGGCCTGTCGGCGTTCCTGGTGCGCCGCATCGGCGGCGTGCCGCACCTGCTCGCCCACGCCCGCTCCGAGGCCGGCGTCCTGGACGTGGCCGAACTCGGCCCCACCGTGCAGTGCCAGCCCGGCCGCGCCCTGACCCTGCCGCTGCCCCGCCGGCCCCGCTACCTCGACCTCGTCCTGCGCGCCGATCCCGGCACACTGCTGTACGACACCGTGCAGTCCGAGGAGGGCGGCCGCTTCCACCACGCCGGCAACCGCTACGTCCTGATGGAAGTGGGTGGCGAGTTCCCCGTCGACGTACCCGGGGACTTCCTGTGGGTGACCGCCGGCCAGCTGTCCGACCTGCTGCGGCACAGCAACTACCTCAACATCGAGGCCCGGACCCTGCTGAGCGCACTGCGCGCGGCCTGGGCCCGCGGCGGGGCGTACGCCCGTTGAACCCTCCCCCCGCTGAAGCAGGGGGATTCCTGGCTCAGGCTGCCTGCGGGTCCAGCGGACCTACGGGTCTTACACCCTCAACACCAGCCGGGTCGGAACCTGCCCGGTTTGGTACTACAAGCAAAGGAGTTGCTGTGCTGGCTTGGCTCTCGCTCAGCACGGTGTGCGCGCTTGGTTCTCGCAACGCACATCGACCACGCTACCCGATCGCGTGGACGGTCTTTCGCCCTGGAGGCGAAACCCCGTTCCCTGCCCTGCTCCGCAGGAGTCCGATTCCTTCCCGGCCTGAAGGCCGGGGCATCCTCGGAGGAACCAGGTGAACGGGCCCGAGCGCACAGGAGGAGCGGGCGGGCCGGTGCTGCGGGTCGGGGTGCTGGGCTGCGCGGACATCGCCGAGCGGCGCATGCTGCCCTCGATGGCCCGCCAGCCGCTCGTCGAGGTGACCGCGATCGCCAGCCGCAGCCTCGCGAAGGCGCGGGCGTTCACCGGCCGGTTCGGCGGCACGCCGGTGGCCGGCTACGCCGGACTGCTGGAGCGCGACGACGTGGACGCCGTCTACCTGCCGCTGCCGCCCGAACTGCACGTGGAGTGGACCCTGCGGGCCCTTCAGGCCGGCAAGCACGTGCTGTGCGAGAAGCCGTTCGCCGCCCGCCTCGCGGACGCGGACAAGGCGGTGTCCCTCGCCCGTGAGCGCGGCCTGCTGCTGATGGAGAGCTTCATGTTCCTCCACCACTCCCAGCACGCCCACGTCCAGCAGCTGCTCGACGACGGGCTGATCGGCGAACTGCGCCTGTTCGGCTCCGAGTTCGGCATCCCGCTGCGCCGCGACGCCGATGGCACCCTGCGGCGGGCCAGCACCCTGCCCGAGGTCGCCGCCTATCCGCTGCGCGCCGCCCAGCTCTTCCTCGGCCCGCACCTGCGGGTGGCCGGCGCCCAGGTGAGCCCCGCCACCGCGCACGGGCCGGCGCCCGCCGGCGGCGCCCTGCTGACCGCCGCCTGCGGGGCCACCGCCCAGCTCGCCTACGGCGTCGAACACGCCTACCGCAGCGGCTACGACCTGTGGGGCAGCCAGGGACGGCTGCGCCTGGAACGCGCCTTCAGCACCCCCGACGAGCACGTCCCCGTCCTGCACGTCGAACAGGGCGGCACCGTCCGCGAGATCCGCCTCGCCCCGGACGCCCACTTCACCAACATCGCCGGCGTCTTCGCCCGGGCCGTCCTCGACCGCGAGGACTTCACCCCGCACACCGAGGCCCTCCTCGCCCACGCCCGGCTCACCGACGCCGTCGAACAGGCCGCGACCCGCCCCGGCCCCGTACAGCCACGACCCGCCCCGCTCCCGTAGAGCCGCGACCCGCCCCGGCCCCGTAGAGACGGCACACGGACGGCCCGGCCCCGTACCAGCTCACGGACGGGCTCACGCACGGGCGGGCCCGGGGGCCCCCCCGGGGGGCCCGGGCCCCCCCCCCCCCCCCCCGGGCGGGCCCCCCCCCCCCCGGCCCCCGGGGGGGGGGGCCCCCGCCCCGCCCGCACACCCCCCCCCCCCCCCCCCCCCCCCCCCCCCCCCCCCCCCCCCCCCCCCCGCCCCCGCCCCCCCCCCCCCCCCCCCCCGCCCCCGCCCCCCCCCCCCCCCCCCCCCCGCCCGCGCCCGAGGACGGCTACCGGCCGTCCTGGCCGGCGTGGATGTCGACGCCGAGCTGGCGGAACAGCCCCGCCATGTCCAGCTGGTCCCAGTGCTCGGCCAGCAGCCCGTCCTCGACCCGCCAGAAGTCGATCGACTGGAAGTTCAGCGGCCGCCCGGTGGCCTCGACGCCGAAGAACGTGCCCTGGTGGGTGCCCGAGTACTCGAAACGCCCGGCGATGCGGTCCCCCTCCACGACCAGGTCGTGGGTGACGACCTTGACATCGGGGAACGCGGCGAAGATCTGCTCCCAGAACGCCGTGTTCGCCTCGATGCCGTCCTCCACAACGGGGTTGTGGTCGATGTGCCCGGGCGCGGTGTGCTCGCTCATGGTGCTCACGTCATGAGCGTTGATCATGTCGACGAAGCGCTGGACGAGTTCACGGTGGTTGTCTGCCATGCCTCAAGCCTTCCTGGGCTCGCGTCACCGAAGCGGGCAGGCGCAGCCGCCCGCCCCGCCGTGTCACCCGAGGATCCCCACCGCCTCTCGAGCCGCCCTGGAGGGGGCCTGTGGGCGCGGCCCATCCCCCATCCCGGCTCAAGTGCCCGCTCCTAGCCTCACCTCCATGAAGGCTCTCGTACTCTCCGGCGGGGCCGGAACCCGCCTGCGCCCCCTCACCCACACATCCGCCAAGCAGCTGGTGCCCGTGGCCAACAAGCCGGTGCTCTTCTACGGCCTGGAAGCGATCGCGGACGCGGGCATCACCGAGGTCGGGATCGTCGTCGGGGACACCGCCGACGAGATCATGCAAGCCGTCGGCGACGGCTCCAAGTTCGGCCTCACCGTCACCTACATCCCCCAGGACGCGCCGCTGGGCCTGGCCCACGCCGTCATCATCGCCCGCGACTTCCTCGCCGACGACGACTTCGTCATGTACCTGGGCGACAACTTCATCGTGGGCGGCATCTCCTCCCTCGTCGACGCCTTCCGCGCGCAGCGGCCCGCCGCCCAGATCCTGCTCACCCAGGTCCCCGACCCGCGCCAGTTCGGAGTCGCCGAATTCGGCGCGGACGGACGGGTCACAGGGCTGGAGGAGAAGCCCAAGGCCCCCAAGAGCGACCTCGCGCTGGTCGGCGTCTACCTGTTCACCCCGGCCGTGCACGAGGCCGTCCGCGCCATCACGCCCTCCTGGCGCGGCGAACTGGAGATCACCCACGCCCTGCAGTGGCTCATCGACCAGCAGCGCGACGTACGCTCCACGACGATCTCCGGCTACTGGAAGGACACCGGGAACGTCGGCGACATGCTGGAGGTCAACCGCTCCGTCCTGGAACACACCGAACCGCACATCGAGGGCGACGTCGACGACACCAGCGAGATCATCGGGCGGGTGCAGATCGACGAGGGCGCCCGGGTGAGCGGCTCGCGCATCGTGGGCCCGGCCGTCATCGGCACCGGCAGCGTGATCGCCGGCTCCTACGTCGGCCCGTTCACCTCCATCTCCCACGACTGCCGCATCACCGACAGCGAGATCGAGTTCTCCATCGTCCTGGACGGCTCCTCGGTGCGCGGCGCCCGCCGCGTGGAGGCCTCGATCATCGGACGCAACGTGGAGGTGACCCCCGCACCCCGGGTCCCCGCCGCCCACCGGCTCATCCTCGGCGACCACAGCAAGGTGCAGATCTCATCTTGACCTCTCCCCCTCGTGAACGAGGGGGATCCTCACGGCTCACGCCGTCAGGGTTCGTGCTCCGACGCCGACTGCCCGCCCGGAGTTCTCCGTTGAGGTCCTACACCAGCTCCACACGCGGACACTGCCGGCCCGGCAGCCAGAAGGTTCTTCGCCGCGTTCACGTCGCTCCTCGCCCGGCTCCGCAGGAGTCCGTTTCCTCTCCGCCCGAAAAGCGGAGTATCCACGGAGGGATCAGATGACCACCACACGCATCCTCGTCACCGGCGGAGCGGGGTTCATCGGCTCGCACTACGTACGCACCCTGCTCGGCCCGGGCGGCCCCGGCGACGTCGAGATCACCGTCCTGGACAAACTCACCTACGCCGGCAACCCCGCCAACCTCGACCCGGTCCGCTCCCACCCCGCCTTCCGCTTCGTCCACGGCGACATCTGCGACACCCGCCTCGTGGCCGAACTCGTCGCCGGCCACGAGCAGATCGTGCACTTCGCCGCCGAGTCCCACGTCGACCGCTCCATCCTCGGCGCCGCCGAGTTCATCACCACCAACGTGCTGGGCACCCAGACCCTGCTGGACGCCGCGCTGCGCCGGCCCGGCGGCCCGGCCCGCTTCCTGCACGTCTCCACCGACGAGGTCTACGGCTCCCTGGCCGAGGGCTCCTGGCCCGAGAGCGACCCGCTGCGCCCCAACTCCCCCTACGCCGCCTCCAAGGCCTCCTCCGACCTCGTCGCCCTCTCCTACCACCGCACCCACGGCCTGGACGTCCGGGTGACCCGCTGCTCCAACAACTACGGCCACCACCACTTCCCCGAGAAGGTCATCCCCCTGTTCGTCACCAACCTCCTCGACGGACACCGCGTCCCGCTGTACGGGGAGGGGCTCAACGTCCGGGACTGGCTGCACATCGACGACCACGTGCAGGGCCTGGAACTGGTGCGCACCGGCGGCCGGCCGGGCGAGGTGTACAACATCGGCGGCGGCACCGAGCTGAGCAACAAGGAACTGACCACCCTGCTGCTCGACCTCGCCGGGGCGACCTGGGACAGCGTCGAGCACGTGCCCGACCGGCTCGGCCACGACCTGCGCTACTCGGTGGACTGCACGAAGATCTCCCGCGAGCTCGGCTACCGCCCCCGCAAGGACTTCACCCAGGGCCTGGCCGAGACCTTCGCCTGGTACCGCGACCACCGCACCTGGTGGGAACCCCTGAAGCACAAGGCCGCCCTTTGAGCCGGTGAGCGCGCTCCCGGGGACGGCACCGGGCCCGGAGGAGACGCGTTCCCTGCGTTCCTGTCACATCCTGCCGGGCTGGTCCGTCAGGAAGGTGTAACCACCGGCAACGGCAAAGGAGCTCACCATGGACGCCCGCTTGAACCTCTTCGGCAACCCGGTCGCAGGCAAGGTCCTCAGGCACATCAACTCGGCAGGCAAGGCGGTCTCGGACTCGGCGCTGCCTGCCGCGACGCAGGAGCTGGTGAAGATCCGCTCCAGCCAGATCAACGGCTGCGGTTTCTGCACCGACATGCACACCAAGGATGCCGCGCACGCCGGGGAGACCGCGGTGCGCCTCCACCTGGTCGCGGCCTGGCGGGAGGCCACGGTCTTCACCGACGCCGAGCGCGCCGCCCTGGAGCTGACCGAGCAGGGCACCCGCATCGCCGACGCGGCCGGCGGGGTCACGGACGAGGCCTGGGCGAACGCCGCCAAGCACTACGACGAGGACCAGCTCGCCGCGCTGGTCTCCCTCATCGCCCTCATCAACGCCTACAACCGCGTGAACGTCCTCGTCCGGCAGCCCGCCGGCGACTACCAGCCCGGCCAGTTCGGATGACCGGGCGCCCGTTGCGGCACGGGACGGTCACGGGATGTACTCCACGGTCACCGGGGCTGTGTTGTTGTCCTGGTCCGGGTCGGCGGCGGGACCGGGCGGGACCGTGACGCTGCCGCGGGCCCCCTCGACGCGCTTGTCGATGCGCACCAGCAGGACGACGGCGTAGGGCTCGGCCCCCGGCCCGCAGGCGACGGGACCGCCCTTCGCCGGGCCCTTGCGGCAGTAGGAGTCTTCGCTCTGCAGGTCTTGCGGTGGCCGGGTGACGAGGCTGACGCCGTCGGGGAGCGTCACCCACATCGTGTCGCCCCGGTAGCCCCTCGGATACGGCACCTCGGTCCGGACCTCCTCGCCCACCCTGCCCCGGATGGTGAAGCCGACGGCCTCCACGTCGTCGACCCGCGTGGTCTCGAAGTCCAGTGCCCCGGCGGCTCCCCGGCTCCTGTACGACTCGCTCCCGGTGAACGCGCCGCCGTCCACCGGCCGAAGACGCAGCACTTCACCGGTGCCGCGCACAGCCCGCCGGGGAAGTTGTGACGGACCGTCGATATCGGCGGTGGGCCACACGCTGTAGTGCAGGCTGCCGCTCCTCGTGTCCTGGCCGGTCACGGCGATGACCGGATGGTCCGTCTCGTACGCCGTCCCCGCGGGCAGCGGGCCGGGAAAGTCGCACTGTGCCTCGGTGGCCGCTGCCGCCTTGTTGTAGCGGCAGTTGCCGTACCGGGGCAGCAGGGTGCTGCCGTCCGCCACCACCATGACGGTGATGCCACCGTCGACACCGGTGTCCCCCCGGTTGCCGAAGGCGGGTGTCAGCCGCACCTCGCCCCCGGGGCGCACTCCCGTCAGTTTCCTGTTCCGGGTGGTCAGATACGGCGAGCCGACCCTCACACGGGTGGTGTGCCGGATGGTGGGCGCGTCGGCGCTGTGCACGGTCACCACGATGGATCCGGCCGGGCCCAAGGCCGTACCGGGCTTCGGCTTCACCTGGAAGGGAAGGAAATCAGCTCCCTCGCCGTACTTGATGTCCGGCAGCGCGCAGGTCACGCGAAAGCCCGACCGGGCGCAGCCGTAGCCCTTGTTCTCCCCCCAGATGTCGGCCTTCCCCTTGAAGACGGACAGGTCGAAATCCGCCTCGACCTGCCTGGCGGCCCCCTGGCTCCCGCCGGACGGGGCCGCGGCCGCGGCCAGGCGGATCCGGTATTCGGGGGCCCAGGGGGCATGGCCGGGCGCGGTGTAGCGCGGCAGGTAGAACGTGTTCAGCACGGACCGGAACGTCAGCACGGCCCCGGGCGGCTGCGCCGGGTGACGGGTTTTCAGGGCGACGGCGCCTGCCCCGGCCGCCGCCAGTACCACTGCACACACCACGGCCGCATACCGCCGCTTCCTGTCCGCCCACCACGCCCTCATACCGCATCAGACGTACCGGACGCCGGATGGTTGTGCGAGGAGGGGAGGGCGAAGTCTCCGACGGACACGCCCGCGCCTCAGGGGCGCGGGCGTGTCACGTGCCCCGGCGGTCAGGGCTAGGGGGTCTTGGTCGGCTTGGCGGTCATGGTCGGGTGCGCCGTCTTCGTCGGCTTCGGCGTGTACTTGTGGGTCTTCGTCGGAGTCGGCTTCGGCTTCGGCGTG
>NZ_JBIBKX010000009.1:335084-450812 GCF_042959425.1 Streptomyces sp. NPDC007896
GCGTGTACTTGTGCGTCTTCGTCGGAGTCGGCTTCGGCTTCGGCGTGTACTTGTGCGTCTTCGTCGGAGTCGGCTTCGGCTTCGGCGTGTACTTGTGCGTCTTCGTCGGAGTCGGCTTCGGCTTCGGCGTGTACTTGTGCGTCTTCGTCGGCGACGGTTTCGGCGAATGCTTGGTGGTCGTCGTAGGCGACGGCTTGGCGGTCGTCGTCGGTGCCGGCGCGGTGGTCGTCGTCTTCGACGTCTCCGGCGCCGATGCCGAAGGTGTCGCCGCGGGTGCGGCCGGATGCTGGGATCCGGTGGCCGCTATCGCGGTACCGCCCGCTGTCCCCCCGGACAGCAGGGCTGCGGTCAGGGTTCCTACGGCGAAGGTGCGCCCCCAGTGGCTGCGGAATGTGGCATTCACGATGTTCTCCCATCTTGAACAACTGCCCCATTGGTCACTGTCGGCCTCAACCGAGGTTAGGTCGGCGCCCCCCGATCGGCGACCGGAGCACATCGGTTCGCACTTTCAACAGAAATGGCGGGTGCCCGTGCGCGGCCTCACTCCCCGGGCGGCCAGAGACGCCCTCCTCGCCTCCCGCTCGCGGAACTGTTGGCCTCGGCCACAGCGTGCGGGGTCCGCGCCTGATCGACTGGCCGGATGCTGATCAACCTGATTCTCCGCGCCCTCCCGTTCCGGATCCGCGAACCGCTGATCATCGCCGTCAGCCTCTTCTTCTCCGGCCTCGCCCTTTACTGGTTCGTCATGGTCGGAGGTGGGCCCGGGGCGGCATCGGTCTCGCGTTTCTCGCCGTCGCGGCCCTGCGGTTCCACCTCCTGCGCCGCGAGTGGAGATCCCGCCAAGCCGCGAGAGAAGCCGTGTGAAGCCCTGCGCCGGGCCCGCTCCAACCCGCGGCCAGGGCAGGCTGGTTCACACCCGGCGCCTGTTGGCGGCAAGGCTCCTGGCGGAGCAACAGTCGCATTTTTCATCAGTAGTTATCTGCCTGTCTCTACCATGATTGCGTGAAGCTTTCCGAGTGGGCGGCGCGCAACGGCGTGCACTACCAGACCGCGTGAGCCTGGGCGAAGGAGGGGCGTATGCCGGTCCCTGTCGTGCAGACGCCGTCCGGTATGTGGTTGGTCGAAGAGTCCGCTCCCGAGGTCGTTGGGTGGACGGTGGCGTACTGCCGTGTTTCGTCCGGCGACCAGAAGGCGGATTTTGACCGGCAGGTCTCCCGTGTCGTCCAGGGAGCCATCGGGCTGGGGCTCGCCATTGCCGAGGTTGTGACCGAGGTCGGGTCGGGACTGAACGGGAATCGACGCAAGCTGCACCGTGTCCTGTCGGACCCGGCCGTTGCCGTCATCGTCGTGGAGCATCGCGACCGGCTGGCCCGTTTCGGTGTCGAGCATCTGGAATCGGCACTGTCGGCTTCCGGCCGGCGTCTGGTGGTGCTCGATCCGCAGGAGACGACCAGCGGCCTGGTCCGGGACATCACTGAAGTCCTCACCTCGATGCGTGCCCGGCTGTACGGGCAGCGAGCGGCGAAGAACCGGGCCGCACGCGCTATCGCCGAGGCCACCGCTCCGACGGCGGAGACGACCGGGTGAGCGGGGCGGAGCCTGCCGGGAGCGGGAAGAAGAAGCGCCGGGGGTTCGAGGCGCGGCCCGGCTTCCACGTCGTGGGCCACAGGCTCGCCCTCGACCCCAATGCGTCCGCCCTGCAGGCTCTGGCCTCGCATTGCGGGGCGGCGCGGGTCGCCTACAACTGGGCGGTGCGGCATGTGCTGGCGAGTTGGTCGCAGCGCGCAGCGGAGGAGACCTACGGCGTCCCCGAGGCAGAGCGCGTTGCGTGGCGGTCGTGGTCGCTGCCGTCGTTGCGGAAAGCGTTCAACGAGGCCAAACAGAACGACCCGTTCCTGCGGGAGTGGTGGGCGCAGAACTCGAAGGAGGCCTACAACACCGGACTCGCGAACGCTGCCGCCGCGTTCGACAACTACGCCAAGTCCCGGCGCGGCGAGCGCAAGGGCGTCCGGATGGGCAGACCCCGTTTCAAGTCGAAGCGGAAGGCTCGTCCGGCGTGCAAGTTCATCACCGGCACCATCCGCCTCGATGACCGGCGGCATATCGTCCTGCCCCGCCTCGGCCGGATCCGCCTCCACGAGGACGTCCAGCCCCTCGTGGACGCGATCGCCGAAGGCGGGACGCGGATTCTGTCGGTGACGGTGCGGTTCGAGCGGGGCCGCTGGTTCGCGGTCCTCCAGACCGAGGAACGCCACACCATCGCCCCTGCCGGCCGCCCCGGCACGGCAGTCGGGATCGACCTCGGCGTCAAGACTCTCCTCGTCATGGCGGACTCGGCCGGCGAGGTCCGCGAGGTCGCGAACCCCAAACACTACGACCAGGCACTCACGCAGCTCCGGAAGGCCTCCCGGACCGTCTCCCGCCGACGCGGCCCCAACCGGCGCACCGGACAGGCCCCGTCCCGTCGCTGGGAGAAAGCCAACGCGGTCCGTAACCGGGTGCACCACCGGGTGGCGAACCTGCGGGAGAACCATCTCCACCAGGCCACCGCGCGTATCCCCGCCGAGTACGGCACCGTCGTGGTCGAGGACCTCAACGTGAAAGGCATGGTCCGCAACCGGCGTCTGTCCCGCCGTATCTCCGACGCGGCGTTCGGGGAACTGCGGCGCCAGCTCACCTACAAGACCCAGCGCCACGGTGGACGTCTGATCGTCGCCGACCGCTGGATGCCCTCCTCGAAGACCTGCTCCCGCTGCGGTGTGGTGAAAGCCAAACTGCCCCTCGGCGTGCGCGTCTTCGAGTGCGACGTCTGCGGACTCGTCCTGGACCGGGACGCGAACGCAGGCCACAACCTGGCCGCCCTCGCGGCGGCCAACGGTAAAACGGGTACCGGAGTGACCGGAGACCCGGGCCCCCTGATGGTGGTGCCGAAGCCTCGTGGAGCCAAGCAGAAGACCCGCACCGCCCGAACCCGCAAGGGGACCGGCACGCGGGCAGCTGGCGCAACACCCCGCCAGGGGACGGAAACGAGAGATCGTCGACAGGACACCAGGCGCGAACAACTCGCGCTCTGGTGACACCGTCACGAACCTTCCGGGCGGAAACACCCGGAATACTGAGAGTCGCTAAGACTCGAAGTAACGGTTCCTGGTGCCGGCCGCCGGACTCACCGTGCCGGATCCGCCAGGGCGGCCAGATCGGTCCCGGCCGTCACCGCGGCGCGCAGCAGTGCGGCGATCTCCTCCGGCTCCAGGCTGAGGGCGTCGAGGGCCCGGACGCTCAGCGGGACTTCCTCGAGCCGGTACTCGCCGCGGTCCGGGTCGGCGAACTCCGGACCGGTGCGGTCCGCCTCGGACCATGACCCGATGCGGGCCAGGTAGAAATACTGCCGCTGGTGTGCGTCGGCCAGTACCTGCAGCAGGCCCGTGATCTGCGGCTCGGCGCCGGTCTCTTCGCGTATCTCACGGACCAGGGCCGCGCGCAGGCCCGGATCGTCCGGTTCGACGTGCCCGCCGGGGAACACCCGGTAGGGCGTGGCGCCCGGCCAGGTGCGGCGGATCAGCAGCAGCCGGCCGGCGGGCGTGACCAGTACCGCCCGGACACACTCGATCACCGCACCTCCCGCAGTCGGCGTCACCCATCAGGTTACGGGCGGGGGCCGGCGGGGGCTGCGGGCTGGTAGGAAGCGAGGGCCTGTTCGTAGGTGGGCAGCAGGCCTCGGGCGGCGGCCTCGGAGAGGCTGGGGGCGTGGGTGTCCTTGTCGGAGCGGATGAGTTGTCCGGTGGTGTTCCAGGGGATGCCGATGTCGGGGTCGAGGGCCTGGATGTCGACCATGGTGCCGGGCACGTACTCCTCGGAGCACAGGTAGTTCATGCAGGTGTCGTCGCTCAGGGCGAGGAAGGCGTGGCCGAGGCCGTCGGCGAGGTAGACGCCGATGCCGGAGCCGGCTTCCTGCAGGGTGGTGTCGAACATGCCGAACGTCGGGGAGCCGACGCGCAGGTCGACGACCACGTCCAGAGCGGCGCCGCGCACGCAGGTCACCAGTTTCGCCTGGCCCGGCGGCAGGGTGGTGCCGTGGATGCCGCGCAGTGTGTTGCGCCGGGAGACGGAGAAGTTGACCTGCCGGACGGTGAACGGCTGGCCGCTGGCCGCCGTCAGGCCGCCCAGCCGCCAGGCCTCGAAGAACAGGCCCCGGTTGTCCGGCAGTTGCGACGGGGTGATCCGGAAGGCGTCGCGGACCTTCATCTCCTCAATGGCCATGCGTCCTCGGTTCGTCGGGGTGTCAGGGGCGCCGGTTCGTGGGAGGGCGCCGGGGCCGGTGCCACCCGGGGGTGGCGCCGGCCCGGCGCCAGGTCAGTGCAGGGGGGCCGGCGCGCTCTCCTGCGCGGGGGCGGCCTGTGCGACGGGGGCGCTCGCGGCGGCGCGCCGGCGGGAGGGGGCCCCCAGCATGGCGAAGGTGGCCAGGGCCACCGCGGCGGCACCCACCCACATGGCGGGCACCAGGCCGTCGACGAAGTTGCGCGGTGAGGCGTAGCCGCCGTTGGCGCTGAAGATGGAGGCGAGCAGGGCCACGCCGAGGGCGGCGCCGACCTCGCGGGTGGCGGCGGTGACGCCGGAGGCGATGCCCTGTTCGTGTTCGGCGACCGAGCCCATGGTGAGGTTCATCAGCGGGGCGTAGAACAGGGCCATGCCGGCGCCGCAGATCATCAGGGAGGGCAGCTGGGCGGCGTAGGAGACGTCCGGCTTGAGGACGAAGGCCCAATAGACCATGCCGGCGGTCATCATGGCGAGGCCGAGGGTGACCACGGGTTTGCCGCCGATGCGGTCGGAGACCATGCCGCCGATGGGGGCGACGACCATCGGCATGGCGGTCCAGGCCAGCAGCCGTACGCCGGCCTGCATGGCGGTGTAGCCCTGGATGTTCTGCAGGAACTGGGTCATCAGGAAGATCGCGCCGAACATGCCGACCGACATGAGGGCGCCGGCCAGGTTGATCGCGGTGAAGGCGCGGTTGCGGAACATCCGCATCGGCACCATCGGGTGTTCGGTGCGGTTCTCCCACACCACGAACAGGGCCATCACGGCGGTGCCGCCGATCAGTGCGCCCAGGACCTGCGGGGATGTCCAGCCGTCTCCGTGGCCCTTGATCAGGCCCAGCACGATGCCGAACAGGCCCAGGCTGGCCAGGGCGGTGCCGACGGCGTCCAGGCGGGAGTGGGCGATGCGGCTCTCGGCGAGCTTGCGGAAGGACAGCGGGGCCAGCGCCAGGCCGATCGGCACGTTCAGCCAGAAGATCCACTGCCAGGACAGGTGCTCGACGATGGCGCCGCCCACCAGCGGGCCGGCGGCGATGGACAGTCCGTTGACGGCGCCCCAGATGCCCAGGGCCGCGCCGCGTTTCTCGGCGGGCACGGCGGCGGTCAGCAGGGTCACCGACAGCGGCATGATGATGGCCGCGCCGACGCCCTGGACGGCGCGGGCGGCGACGAGTTCGTTGATGCCGGGCGCGAGGGCGGCGGCCGCGGAGGCGGCGGTGAACAGCAGCAGGCCCAGGCTGAAGACCTTGCGGCGGCCGAAGCGGTCGCCGAGGGCGGCGCCGAACATCATCAGGACCGCGAAGGACAGGGTGTAGGCGTTGACCGTCCATTCCAGGTCGGTGAGGCTGCCGCCGAGTTTCTCCCGGATGGTGGGCAGCGCCGTGATGATGACGAGGTTGTCCAGTCCCGCCATGAACGAGGCGAGGCTGGTGGTGAGAATGGCCCAGAAGACCACCCTCCTGGTTTCACCGCCCGGGGATGGGGGGTTGACGGTGCTCATCTGAGCATCCTTTCTGGAGGCGGGTCGTGCGAGATGCTCATCGCCGTGACCGGTCCGGCCCGCGGCGCCCTGGTGCCCGCGCCCGCGCGCGGGCCGGTACGGCGCCGTCGACGCTACGGACGCCTGCTCAAGTCCTCCTCGAGCCCCGCTCGGCAGACGCGCCGCGGCGTGGCGGGGCCCGGACACCGGTGGCCGGTGTCCGGGCCCCGCCGCGCCGCGGCGCGTCTGCGGATGGGGAGGGGGTCAGGCGAGCTGGCGCTGGAAGGTGGCGATGTCGAAGTAGAGGGTCTCGTCGATCAGGACGTCGCCGTCGAAGTGGAAGAAGACGGCGACGGGGGCGTCGATGGACTTGCCGCGGTTGGGGATGCCGCGCCAGTCGGCCTCCTGCTTGCCGCGGGCCTGTGCCTCGAGGATCACGGCGGTGGGTGTGTGGTGCACGTGGTGCAGTTCGTGCTCGAGGTCGGGGAAGGCGGCCTTGAGGTCGGCGAAGTAGCCCTTCTTGATGGCTTCTTCGCCGATCAGCGGTCCCTCTTCGAAGGCCTGGATGCGGTAGACGCCGCCGCGCGGGAAGGTGGCCAGCACGCCGTCGATGTCCCAGGCGATCTCGGCGACCGTGTGCTGCAGGACGACCGCCTCGCGCTTCTTGCGCAGTTCGGCGTCGGGCTGCGGGAGATCCGCGCCGGGCAGGGTGAATTCGTGTGCTTCGGTGGCCATGACCATTCCTCCACGCATCGGCCGTACGTCGGTTGGGGCCGACGCTAGGGCGCACGGCTCGCTGCGCCCTGGTGTCCGGCTCGAACCCCGGGCCTGCGGCGGTGTGTTCAGGGGGTGGGCTGGAGGGTCGCGGTGTTCTGGGGCGGGCGGTAGGTGGGGCGGTAGCCGCAGGCCAGGGAGAGCGGGGAGAGCAGCAGGCACAGGGCCGTGTCGAGGGGGTAGGGGCGTCCGGTGACGACGCGGTACTCGTCGCGGAAGGCGAGGGCGAGCAGCGGCATCTGCAGGCGGGGGGTGCCGTCGGGGCGCAGCCGGCCTTCGTTGGTCAGGCCCCAGAGGGTCTCGAAGACGGTTTCGGTCCGGTAGGCGGGGGTGGTGCGCCAGATGACCCGGGTGGGTTCGGGGCCGGGGTTCCACATGGAGTGGACGGCGCCCGGCGGGATGTAGAAGTCGGCGCCTTGTTCGTACTCGTGCAGGACGCCGTCCAGTTGGAGGCTGAGGCGGCCGCTCTGGAGGCGCATGTGTTCGGTCTGGCGGGGGTGGTAGTGCTGGGGCGGTTTGATGACGGCGGGGGCGTATTCGACTTCGACTTCGACGAAGGCGCCGTCGGTTTCGGCGGCGGTGGTCAGGAAGGTGAGCTTGTCCTTGCCGAGGTGGAGGGTGTCTCCGGGGTGTGCCATGGGCCTCTCCGTGTCCGTTGGGGGGTGGGGGGTGGTCAGGCGGTGCGGGGGCCGGCCGGGGCGGGGGCGCGGCGGTGGCGGGGCAGTCCGAAGTAGGCGGTGAGCAGGTTGAGGACGCCGATGCCGGTGGCGATCCAGAAGCCGAGGTGGAGGCCGTCCAGCCAGGCCAGGGCGGGGGTGGTGTGGTGGGTGAGTTCGTGGGTGGTGCGGGTCAGGGCGCTGGTGGCGACGGTGGCCACGCCGAGGGAGGCGCCGACCTGGAAGGCGGCGACCAGGACGCCGGAGGCGATGCCCTGCTGGCGGGCGGGGATGTCGGAGACGCCGTGCACGTTGACGGGGATGCCGCAGCACTGCATGGACGCGCCGAGGATGAGCAGGGCGGGCAGCAGGTGCAGCAGGTAGGTGCCGTGCTGCGGGGCCTGGGTGAGCAGGAGGAGGCCCAGGACGGAGCCGGCGGCGCCGGCGAGGTAGACGGGGCGGGGGCCGGCCTTGTGCATGATGCGGGTGGCGGGGGCGGTGACGAGGATGGCGACGGCGCCCAGCGGCAGGAACGCGAACCCGGACTTGAGGGTGGAGTAGCCCAGGGTGCGCTGCAGGTAGTAGCTGCACAGGAAGAGCACGGACGCCTGCACGCCGCTGGTCAGGACGCGGCCCAGGCCGGCGGTGGCCAGGGAGCGGGTGGCGAACAGGTGCAGCGGCATCAGCGGGTCGGGGGTGCGGCGTTCGATCAGGACGAACGCGGCGAGCAGGGCGAGGGAGGCGGCGGCCGGGGCCAGGACGTAGGGCGTGGAGGCGGCGCCGTGGTCCTGGATGTTGACGATGGCGTAGACGAGGGCGGCCAGGCCCGCGGTGACGGTGACGGCGCCGGCGATGTCGGGGCGCGAGCCGCGGATGCGGGTCTCGGGGCGGCCCCGGGACAGCAGCAGGACGCCGGCGACGGCGACGATCCCGAAGGGCAGGTTGATGTAGAAGATCCAGCGCCAGCTGAGGCTGTCGGTGATCAGGCCGCCGGCGATGACGCCGAGGGTGCCGCCGAGGCCGGCCAGTGCGGCCCACACGGCGAGCGCGGTGGTGCGTTCGCGGCCCTTGGGGAAGGTGGTGGTGACCAGGGACATCGCGGCCGGTGAGAGGAAGGCGGCGCCGCAGCCCTGCAGGGCGCGGGCGGCGATCAGCAGGCCGGCGCCCTGGGCGAGTCCGCACAGCAGGGAGGCGGCGGTGAACAGCAGGGCGCCGAGCAGGAAGGTGCGGCGCCTGCCCCAGCGGTCGGCGGTGCGGCCGCCGAGCAGCATGAGGCCGCCGAAGCACAGGATGTAGGCGGTCAGCACCCATTCGACGGCGGTGGCGCCGGCCTTGAGGTCGGCCTGGATGGCGGGCAGGGCGAGGTTCACCACGGTGGTGTCGAGGAGCACCATGAACTGGGCGAGGGCGACGAAGACGAGCAGGCGCCAGCGGCGGGGATCCGCGGCGGCGGGTGCGGTGTCCGTCGTGCGGGGGGCGGTGTGGTCGGTGGTCATCTGATCCCTCCGTGGATACTCCGCCCTTCAGGGCGGAGAGGAAACGGACTCCTGCGGAGCAGGGCAGGGAAAGACGATTCGCCGCCGGGGCGGATCGTCGTTCGCGACCAACTTCCTGTAGATAGTGACAAGTTGATGCGATAATTGTGAGCTGTGAGCACTCACGTGAAGCGGGCGTATCGGTACCGCTTCTATCCGACGGATGCGCAGGCAGCGGAGCTGTCGCGCACGTTCGGGTGCGTGCGGAAGGTCTACAACATGGCGCTCGCCGCGCGGACGGAGGCGTGGGCGCGGCAGGAGCGGGTCAACTACCACCAGACGTCGGCGATGCTGACGGCGTGGAAGAAGACCGAGGAACTGGCTTACCTCAACGACGTCTCCTCGGTTCCGCTCCAGCAGTGTCTGCGCCACTTGCAGGTGGCGTTCACCAACTTCTTCGGCAAACGGGCCAAGTACCCGCGGTTCAAGTCGCGCAAGAAGTCGCGCAGGAGTGCGGAGTACACCTGCAGCGCGTTCCGTTTCCGTGACGGGAAACTGACACTGGCGAAGATGACCGAGCCGCTGGCTGTCGTGTGGTCGCGCCCGCTGCCCGAGGGAGCGAAGCCGTCCACCGTGACGGTCTCGCAGGACAGCGCGGGACGCTGGTTCGTCTCCCTGCTGTGCGACGACCCGTCCGTGCAGCCACTCCCGGCCACCGGTCAGGCCATCGGTGTCGATGTCGGCCTGAACCATCTGCTGACCCTCTCCACCGGGGAGAAGATCGCCAACCCCCGGCACGAGCGCCGGGACCGTGCCGCTCTGGCCAAGCAGCAGCGTCGTCTGGCGAAGAAGGAGAAGGGCTCGGCGAACCGGGCCAGGGCCCGGCTCAAGGTCGCGAAGATCTATGCGCGGATCGCTGACCGGCGCCGCGACACGCTGCACAAGATCACCACTCGGCTCGTCCGTGAAAACCCAACGATCGTGATCGAGGACCTGACCGTGCGCAACATGGTCAAAAACCACCGGCTCGCCCGCGCCATCAGCGACGCGGCATGGAGCGAGTTCCGGAGCATGCTGGAGTACAAAGCCCCGTGGTACGGGCGCGAAGTGATCGCCGTGGACCGGTGGTTCCCCTCCTCCAAACTGTGCTCCGCCTGCGGCACCCTGCAGGACACGATGCCGCTGCACGTCCGCACCTGGACGTGCGACTGCGCAACGACCCACGACCGCGACGTGAACGCGGCGCACAATCTTCTGGCCGCCGGGCTGGCGGTGACAGTCTGTGGAGCTGGCGTAAGACCTCAACGGAGTACTCCGGACAGGCGGTCGGCAACGAAGCAGAAACCCTCACGGCGCGAGCCGTAAGAATCCCCCTCCTTCAGGAAGGGGAGAAGTCAAGGCTCCCTCTCGGATGGATCTGCCTCCCGCCCCTCTGCCCCCTCCTTCTTCTTCCGCTGAGGGGTGGGGGCGGGAGGGGCGGCCCGGTCAGGCGGCGGGTGCCTCGATGTAGCTGAGGGCGTTGTAGATGGTGCGGTCGGGGTCGGTGATGGCGCGCCGGCCGTGCATGACGCGGGTGTTGTCGATGACGGCGGCGTCGCCGTCCTGCCAGTCGAGGTTCTCGGTGAGGCGGGCGGTGACCTCTTCGACCTCGGCCAGCAGCTGCGGGGACAGGGCGGTGCCGTCGGCGAAGGTGATGGTGGGCTTCTCGTAGTTGAAGGAGGGGCCCAGGATGCTGTTGGCGAAGGAGGGGCGCGGCCCGAACACGGTGGTGCCGGCCGCGGGGGTGGTGAAGGAGTAGCGCACCCCGCCGTCGTCCTGCGGCACGATCTCGGTGCCGGGCAACTGGCCTGCCAGCGCGAGGAGTTCTTTGACCTCGATCTCGTCGGCGGGCTTGGTGCGGCCCAGCAGGTGGTGGGCCATCGCCCGCCACTGCGGCTCGGCGACGTAGCGGCTGTAGACGATGTCCTGGGCCGCGAATGCCGTACGGGCCCGGGGGCTGAGGGCGTCCCAGACGCGGTAGCCGTCGCAGACGGTGGTCTGGGAGCCGGAGGAGGCGGCCTTCTCGCAGAAGAACCAGGCGAGGTGGGAGCGGAAGGGGCTGTTGCCGTTCTCGGTGTGCAGGCCCACCTCGTCGAAGCCGGCGTCGACCTTCTGGGCGACCTCGGAGTAGAAGTCGCGGGCGGGGTCGAGGGTGGTGGAGGTGGAGGTGTGCTGCACCAGGGCGGTGAAGGCGTCCATGTCCGCGCCGAAGCCGCGCAGCAGCAGGAAGCCGGCCTGGGAGAGCAGGTCGCGCAGTTCCTTGGGGTCGATGCCGTCGAGGCCGCCGGGGCCTGCGGGTTCGACCAGCAGGCCGCTGCCGGTGCCGTAGGGGGTGGTCTTCATAGCCGTGCTCATCTGGATTCCTCCGTGGATACCCCAGCCTTCGGGCTGGGGAGGAAACGGACTCCTGCGGAGCAGGGCAAGGGAAGACGATTCGCCGCCAGGGCGGATCGTCGTTCACCGGCAACTGCCCGCGGATGTAGTGGCGTTGCCACGCTCGGCCGGTGATGACCAAGCTGGCCGGGCCTACCGCCGGGCTGGCGGGATGTCAGGTCTGTGGAGCCGGCGTAAGACTGCTGGACGTACCAACGTCCCCCGCCGTTGATTCGGGGCAGCTGCTGTCTGAGAAGCGGAAAGCTCAACCCGCGAGGGAAGAATCCCCCTGCTTCAGCTGGGGGAGATGTCAAGCCTTCTCCTTGGTCTCGCCGCCGCGGGGGGCCGGGGTGCGGGGCTGGTCGAGGACGTGCGTGCGCACGACGTCGCGGCGGGGGCGTCCGGTGACGGTGAAGCAGGTGGCGTAGGCGGGGTCGTCCTCGGACATGAGGTGGACGACGGCGGCGCGTTCGATGCCGGAGAGTTTTTGCCTGCCGAAGTCGGTGATCTCGCGGCGGGCTGTGGCGGGGTCGAGGCCGGCGTCGATGACGAACAGGCCGTGGACCTGGTCGAGGCCGTCGGCGACGACGGCGGCCTCGCGGACGAAGCCGAGTTCGCGGTAGCGGGCCTCGACCCATTCGGGGGCCACGTTGCGGCCGCCCGCGGTGATGACGAGGTTCTTCTTGCGTCCGGTGATCCGCAGATAGCCGTCGGCGTCGATCTCGGCGAGGTCGCCGGTGTGCAGGCGGCCCTGGTCGTCGACGACGACGCTGGAGGGGTCCTCGCGGGTGTAGCCGGCGAACAGGGAGGTGCTGCGGATGAGGAGTTCGCCGTCGTCGGCGAGTTCGACCCGCACGTGGTCCAGGGGGCGGCCGACGGTACCGAAGCGGACGGCGCCGGGGAAGTTCCAGGACACCACGGAGGAGTTCTCGCTCAATCCGTAGCCCTCGTGGACGGTCAGTCCGTAGGCGTCGAGGCGCTGGAGGATCTCCGGGGGGACGGGGGCGCCGCCGCAGGCGATGAAGACCGGCCCGTCGTGTCCGAAGATCCGCCGGTGGCGCTCGGTGACGCTCTCGGCGGGCTGCTGGTCGCACAGGGCGAGGAAGAGGCCGGCGACGGTGGGCGGCACGACCAGGGCGGTGGGGCGGGCCGCGCGCAGCAGGGTGAGCATGCGGGGGGCGGCGTCGGCGGCGGTGCCGACCAGGGCGGTGCCCGGCGGCAGGAAGGACACCGAACCGCCCGCCAGGAAGGGCATGTAGAGGCCGGCGACCTGCTCGATGAGGAGGCTGAGCGGGACGATGGACAGGTAGCGCTCGAAGATCTCCGGGCGGGTGCGGGCGCGCAGCGAGGTGAGGAGTTCGTCCAGGCCGTGGCGGCGGATCTGTACGCCTTTGGGGGCGGAGGTGGTGCCGGAGGTGTGGATGACCTTGACGATCTGGTCGTGTGCGGGGATCTGCGGGGGCGCGGCGGGGCGGGGTGCGCGGGCCAGGGCGGGCAGGTCGAGGGCAACGGCGGGGCAGCCGTCGGGGAGGACGGGCTGGGGCTGGGGGGTGCTGGTGTGCCAGCGGGCCAGGGCGGCTTCGCCCGCGGCGTCGGTGAGGCACAGGTCGGCGCTCTCCAGGAGGGAGGCGGCCTGCTGTGCGGTGAAGGCGGTCGGGACGGGGATCTCGACGGCGCCGGCGAACAGGGCGGCCAGGTCGGCTACGACCCATTCGGGCGAGTTCTCCGCGAGCAGCCCCACCCGGGCCGGCCGGCCCAGCGCCTGGGCTCGTTCCTGGAGTTGGGCGGCCAGGGTGAGGGCGGCGCCGATCAGGTCGCGGTAGCTCCAGGCGGCGGGCGGCGAGCCGTCGGCGGCCAGCACGCGGACCATGACGGCGTCGCTGGCGGCCCGCTCCAGGAGCCCCTGGGCGAGGGAAAGACGGGTGGGGGTGTCAGGCGGCACGGGTGAGCACCCCCTGCTGCGGGCGGTTGCTCAGCAGCCGCATGTCGACCGAGGTGAAGCAGTAGCGGCCGATGGCGGCCAGCAGCAGGGTGGACTGTTCGGCGGCCTCGGCGTAGCCGACGACGGGCCGGGTGTCGTAGTAGGAGCCCCAGGCGGCCCGTTCGCCTTCGGGCAGGCGTTCCGCGCTGGCGTCGGCGAGGGGGTGGAAGACGCAGCCCAGGCGCTGCATGAGGGCGGCGAGCCGGCCGGTCATGGTCATCACCGCGTACGGGCGGCCCAGGCAGGCCATGATCAGCGGGATCGCCTTGATGATCTCGGCGCCGGCGGCGGCCCGTACCGAGGCGATGGAGCCGATCTGCAGGACCTGGGAGCGTTTGACGGGGGCGCCCACGGCCCGGGTGATGACGTCTTCGACGGGGGCGTCGAGGTAGCGCTCGAGCAGGATGCTCTCTTCCTCGGGGAAGGACAGGCCCGCGCAGGCGAGGACTTCCTCCTGGCCGTCGGCGGCGGTCTCGAAGAAGGCGAGGAAGCCGTCCGGGTCGGGCGAGATGCTCGCCTGGTACTGCTTGGCGAACACCAGCCGGGCGAGGTCCGCGGCGGTCTGCCAGTCCGGGGTGCCGCGCTCGGACAGGGTGATTCTCATGTGTGCTGCGCTCCCTAACAGGGTGGGGTGGGACGCGAAGGGGGACTCAACGCCCGAGCACCGTGGAACGGTGTGCCGCCGGGCGGGCGTGCACGGCGAGTTGGGCGGCCCGCAGGGCGCTGTTGATGGAGGTCTCGGCGAGGATGCCGGGGGCGGCGACGCTGTCGCCGGCCAGGTACACGCCGTCCCCGCGGTCGACGGCGGGCCGGTCCCGCCAGCTGAGGCCGGGCAGGTCCAGGGCGCCGGTGCGGCCGCGGGAGACGCCTTCGCGGCGCCACAGGATGCGGGTGCGCCAGCCGGGGGTGGTCAGGTCGAAGAGTTTCTCCAGCCGGGCGAGGGCGTCGGCCTTCGACTCGCCGGGCCGCAGCGGCATCTGTCCCTGGAACAGGGCCTGGCCCTTCGGGGCGAGGGAGGGGTCGTGGTCGGAGTACTGGGAGGTGAAGCCGCCCTCGTCCATGTCGAAGGAGACGTTGCCGTCCTTCTTGGAGTGGGTGACGGCCATGTCCAGCAGGGCGGCGGTGCCGCTGGGCCATTCAAGGCCGGGGTCGCCGAGCAGGCTGCGTGCGGAGGCCAGCGAGGTCGCCACGATCACCGGTCCGCCGGCGGGCAGTTCGCTCAGCCGTGAGCCGGTCTCGATGACCACGCCGCGGGCGCGGGCGACGCGTTCCATGCGGGCGATCAGCGCGCCCCAGCCGCCGATGAAGTAGCGGCTGGGCAGCGGGAAGCGGGGGGTGCCCACGCGCAGCAGCCGCTCCCACACGAAGGCCGCCGACAGCCGTCCGGGGTCGCCGTCGAAGAGGATCGGGCCGAGGAAGCCGAGGGCCTCGTTCACGGTCTGCTGGGCGAAGCGTTCGCTGGCCCAGTCCTGGAAGGAGCGGTCGACGGGTACCTCGATGCCGCGGTGGCGCCAGGTCATCTTCATGTAGCCGGACGGCAGGGTCATCCGCAGCCGGCCCTGGTGGCGAAAGCGCATCCGGGTCCACTCGTGGAAGGACAGCCGCACGTAGCGGCCGGCCAGTCCGCGCTGCAGCAGCCAGTGCCAGGCGTCGCCGTTGTCGAAGAAGGTGTGCGGCCCGTCGTTGGTGACGTAGGGGCCGGCGGCCGAGCGGGCGCGGCCGCCGGTGTGGGAGTGGGCCTCGTGGACGGTGACGCGGGCGCCCTGTTCGGCGGCGGAGATCGCCGCGGTCAGGCCGGCCAGTCCGCCGCCGATGATCGTGATGTTCGCCATGGATATCGCACTCACTTCGCCTTCGGGGGCCCGCGGGCCGGGGTCGGGGGTCAGCCCTCGAGGGTGGCCATGGCACCGACGGGGTAGCGGTCGCCCGCCGTGGAGCCGTGGGGGGCGATCTCGTCGAGGGCCGCGAGGTCGTCCGCGCTCAGCTCGACGGCACAGGCGGCGAGGTTCTCTTCCAGGTAGGTGACGCGTTTGGTGCCGGGGATGGCGACGACGTCGTCGCCCTGGGCGAGCACCCAGGCCAGCGCGAGCTGTCCGGCGGTGATCTTCTTGGCGGCGGCCAGCGCCTGCAGCCGTTCCACGATGTGCAGGTTCGTCTCGAGGTTGCCCTGCTGGAAGCGGGGCACGACGCGGCGGAAGTCGTGTTCGGCGAGGGCGTCGAGGCTGCGGATGGCTCCGGTGAGCAGGCCGCGGCCCAGCGGGCTGTAGCCGACGAAGCCGATGCCCAGTTCGCGGACGGCCGCAAGGACGCCGTTGGCCTCGACGTCGCGGGTGGACAGGGAGTACTCGGTCTGTACGGCGGTGAGCGGGTGCACGGCGTGGGCGCGGCGGATGGTGGCGGCCGATGCCTCGCAGATGCCGAGGTGGCGCACCTTGCCGGCGGTGACGAGGTCGGCGAGTGCGCCGGTGGATTCCTCGACGGGGACGGCGGGGTCGACGCGGTGCAGGTAGTACAGGTCGAGGCGGTCGGTGCCCAGCCGGCGCAGGGTGGCGTCGATGGAGGTGCGGATGTAGTCGGGGCGGCCGTTGAGGCGGCCGGTGATGGTGCCGTCGGCGGTGACTTCGTTGCCGACCTTGGAGGAGACGGTGATGCTGTCGCGGCGGCCGGCGATGACGCGGGCGACGAACTCCTCGTTGCTGTGCGGGCCGTAGAAGTCCGCGGTGTCCAGGAGGTTGACGCCCAGTTCCAGGGCGCGGTGCGCGGTGCGCAGGGCCTCCTGGTCGTCGGCGGGCCCGTAGGCGAAGGTCATGCCCATGCAGCCGAGTCCCTGCTCGGAGACCTCCAGCCCCTGGCTGCCGAGTTTTCGTTGCCGCATCATCGGTTCCTTCCTGAGCCGTGCACGGGGCGGTTGTCGTCTAGCAGTGACCGTCTAGCAGTGACGTCTAGCAGTGACAGTGTCGGTGTCTTTGCTAGAGAAGTGGTGGGGTGCCGGTCCCCCGGTGCTCGGACGGCCCGTCAGTCGGCGGTGGTCAGTTCGCTGGTGACGGACATCCAGGTGTGGCCCTCCGGGGCGGCGTTGGCGGCCAGGTGGGTCCACGGGTCGGTGCCCAGCACCGCGGCCGCTTCCTGGCGCAGCCAGGAGTCGAAGGGGTCGGCGGAGGCCGCCAGCCGGCGGGCGGCGCCCTGCGGGTCGCGGGCCTCGATCCGGTGGACCAGCACGTCCTGGCTGCCCAGGGGCTGGAGGGCGAAGGACTCCTGGAGGATGCCCGCGCGGCGCCGGGAGGCCTCGTAGGCGCGCAGCCGCTGCCCGGCGAGCTCGGCCTGAAGGGCGCGCCAGGCGCCGGCGGCGCCGGGCGGCAGCGGCAGCAGGGCGCCGGCGCTCGTGACGGTGCGGCGGGCCGCGGTGCGGGCGCCGTTGCGGGCGGCGGGGGCGAGCCGGCGCAGGCCGAGGACGGCCAGCATGTTGGACTCCACGCCGATGCCCCAGCGTTCGGCGATCAGGCCGTCGGCCAGCAGCCGCCACACCACGACGCCGGTGAACTCGATGGCCTGTCCGGTGGGCGGCGCGCCGAGGAAGTCGCCGAGGTGGGTGCCGCGCCAGGTGTTGTGGATGACGACGTGGTCGCCGTGGGCGCTCATGTCCTCGATGGTCACGTGCAGGTCGGGGAAGCCCTCGCGCAGGCCGGCGATGGTGTAGCGGACGCCTTCGAGGCCTTCGGGGGCGCCGGGCAGCGGCTGGTGGTCGACCATGTGGGGGCTGTAGATCTCGTCGACGACGGAGAAGTCGCCCTGGTTGACGAAGGCGTCGAAGACCCGGCGGATGGTCTTCTTGTTGCGTTCCTCCACGCTGCGGGCGGTGCGCTCCGTCTCTTGTATCGACACGTTCTCTCGTCCTTCGGTCTCGGCGCCCCGCGGGTGCGGGGGCGCAGGTGACAGGGGCGGGGGCGCGGGGCGGGTCAGTGGCCGGGGAAGGGGGCGTCCCAGGTGAGGGTGAGGCCCGCGTACAGGTAGCGGCTGGCCTCGATGGCCAGCAGCAGGACGGTGTCGCCGGGGCGGATGCGGCCCTCGCGCCAGCCGGCGTCGAGGGCGAGGGGGACGGCGGCGGAGCCGGTGGCGCCGACGTCGGTGAGGTTCTCCACGATGGTTTTGCTCAGGGTGGCCTGGTCGGCGGCCGACAGCCCGGCGGCGGCGTACTCGCTGGCGAAGTACTCGGCGTTGCCCTCGGGCAGCACGCACGCGTCGAGGTCGGCCAGGGCCAGGCGGGAGCGGGTGAGCAGGTCGTGGATGCCCTCGACGAAGACGCGGGGGCCGAACTGGGCGGTGCCGGGGATGTCGAGGCGGATGTCCATCAGGCGGGGGCGGCGCTGCTGTTCGGCGAGGGGGGCGTCGGTGCCGCCGCCGACGATGAGCATGCCGGGTTTGCGGGCGCCGCCCAGGGAGCGGGTGGCGAAGACGGGGCGCCGGCGGCCGTGGGCGGAGCCCTCCTCGCCGGCGCGCAGCACCAGGGCGCCGGCGCCGTCGCCGAAGGTGTAGACGGTCAGCCGGTCGCGCATCCGTACGCGTTCGGGGTCGCGGCCCAGGAAGACGGGGGCCAGCAGCGGGGAGACGGCTTCGGCGCCGATGACCAGGGCGGTGGTGTAGGTGCCGTCGGCGAGCAGCCGGCGGGCGATGTCGTGGGCCTGGACGGCGCCCACGCAGCCGGCGCGGACCTCGATGACCGCGCAGTCCTCCAGGCCGAGCTGCTGCTGGACGTAGGTGGCGGCGACGGGCAGGAGGTAGTCGGGGCTGGCGGTGGACAGGACGATCAGGTCGATCTCGCCGGCCTGGACGCCGGCCCGTTCCAGGGCCTGGCGGGCGGCGGCGGTGGCCATCTGCGAGGTGCTGGTGGTGTGGGCGCCGGTGGCCGGGTCGACCATCCAGTGCCGGCGCTGGACCTGGATGCCGTCCAGGACGTCGGCGGGCAGCGGGCCGCAGAAGCGGGCGAGGGTGTCGTTGTCGAGGGCCTCGCCCGGCAGGTGGGCGCCGGTGGCCAGGACCGAGACATGGCGTGCGCGGGGTTCGGCGGGCGGGGCCGGCGGGGTGTGGGGCATGGTCAGTTCTCCGTTGCGGGACGCAGGACGAGGCTGATGTGGGTGCCGCCGAGTGAGGAGCTGTTGATGAGCACCGGCCCGGCCGGGATGCCGCCGGCCGGGGTGCTCCAGGCGGTGAGGGCGAGGAGGGCGGCCAGCTGGGCGCCCGCGCCGACCGGTTCGCCCAGGGTCTGTTTGGGGGTGTGCACCGGGCAGCCGGCCTCGGCGGCCAGCCGGCCGGTGGCGAGGGCCTCGGGGGCATCCGCGCGGGTGAGGCCGGCGGCGTTGGCCCAGATGCCGGTCAGCTCGCCGGGGGTGAGGCCGGCGTGGGCGAGGGCGGCGCGCATGGCGCGCTCGACGCCCTCGCCCTCGCTGTTCCAGCGGCCGATGCCGGCCGCGTCGCCGGCGGCGGCGTGGCCGGCGAACTCGGCCAGGATGCGGGCGCCGCGGGCGCGGGCGCTGGATTCGCGTTCCAGGACGAGGGCGATGCCGGCCTCGGCCAGGGTGTAGCCGGTGTCGTCGAACAGCGGCAGCTGGCGGTAGGCGGCCAGCACGCCCGGGGAGAGGTCCTCGACCGCCGGGCACAGCACCGCCTCGGCGCGGTGCTGCAGCAGCAGGTCGTGGGCGACGGTCAGGGCGGAGGCGCCGGCGGCATGGCCGGTGGTGACGGTGGAGGTGGGGCCCTTGGCGCCGACGTGCATGGCGACCTGGCCGGCGGCGGCGTTGAAGACGGTGTTGGGGAAGACGGCGGGGCTGCCGTGGGCGGGGCAGCCGCCCAGCACCGGCAGCAGGAAGTCCTCGATGCTGCGCATCGGGCCCAGTCCGGTGCCCAGGACGACCCCGGTGTGCTCGTCGGCGTGAAGGCCGGCGTGGGCGAGGGCGGCGCGGCAGGAGGCGACGGCCAGCTGAGAGAGGCGGTCCATGCGGCGCCGGTCGCGGGCGCCGATGTGGGCGGCGGGGTCGAAGACGGCGCGGGCCACGCGCAGGCCGTCCTCGTCGGTGCCCAGCCGCCGCCCCTGCCGCCAGGCGTCCCACAGCGCCTGAAGGCCTTCGCCGGCGGGGGTGAGGGCGGCGCCCCCGGTGATGACGACCTTCTCGGCGGCGGGCGGGGCGGGGACGGTGAAGCGCCGTCCGGAGGGCCAGCCGAAGGCGACGCAGGCGTTGGCGCCGGCGAAGGCGAAGTTGTTGGACAGGGCGGCGTTCATGGCCAGTTCGCGGCCGGTGTCGGGGACCGCGTCCAGGCCGCACTTGGGGTCGGTGCCGGTGAAGTTGGCGGTCGGCGGGGCGGTCTGTTCGACCAGGGCCTTGACGGTGACGATGGCCTCGACCGCGCCGGCCGCACCCAGCAGGTGGCCGATCATCGACTTGGAGCTGCTCAGGGCGGTCTTCTGGGCGGCCTCGCCGAACGCGGCGCGTACCGCGTTGGACTCGGCGGAGTCGTTCTTGGGGGTGCCGGTGCCGTGGCCGTTGATGTAGCCGACGTCCCCCGGGGTGATGCCGGCGGCCTTCAGGGCGCCGCGGATGGCGCGGGCGGCGCCTTCGCCCTCGGGGTGCGGGGCGGTGGCGTGGTAGCCGTCGGCGGACAGGCCGTAGCCCAGGACCTCCGCCAGGACGGGGGCGCCCGCGGCGCGGGCCACCGACTCCTCGGCCAGCACCAGCATGCCCGCGCCCTCGCCCAGGGACAGGCCGTCGCGGTCCTTGGAGTAGGGGGCGGCGGGTTTGGCGGACAGCGACTGGAGGCTGGTGAAGCCGGCGAACGCGGTCTCGGTGAAGGCGTCGCTGCCGCCGGCGAGCATCGCGTCCGCGCGGCCTGCGGCGATCGCCTCGGCGGCGTGCGCGATGGCGTGCGCGCCCGAGGCGCAGGCGGTGTTGACGGACAGGGCCGGCCCCTTGAGAGCGAAGGCGGCGCTGAGTGCCTCGGCGATGGCCTGCGGCGGGACCAGCAGGTAGTGCAGGGCGTCGTCGGGGCGGGCGGTGCCCTCGCGGCTGCGGCGGGCGAGTTTCTCGGCGCTGCGCAGGCCGCCGTTGCAGGAGCCGAACGCCACCCCCCAGCGTTCGGCGGGCAGGCCCGCAAGGCCCGCCTCCTGGAGGGCTTCGGCGGCGGCGGTCAGCGCGAAGTCGACGGCCGGTTCCCGCTCGCTGCCGCCGAAGGCGGCCAGGTAGTCGTAGGCGGGCCGGGACAGGGGGGGCACTTCGCCGCCGATGGCCGTGCCGTAGCCGTCCATCGGCATGCCGGTGACCGGGCCGATGGCCGAATGCCCGGCCCGGATGCCCTCCCACAGCGCGGCGGCGCCCTCGCCCTGGGCGGTCACGGCGCCGACACCGCAGACCACCACGGTCCGGGGCCGGGCCGCGGTGTCCGGCCGTACGGCGCGGTCGTGGACGTCGGTCATGGCCGCACTCCTTTCGGATATGGCGGGTGTTGCGGGTGTGTCGGTCATGAGGTCCGTCCCAGGGCGAGGGCGACGGCCTGGCCCTCCAGGCCGCGGGCCAGGGCCAGGGCGCTGTCGGGCCGGGTGCGGCGGGGGGTGAGGGGGACGTAGTCGAGGTCGCACTCGGCGGCGGGGTGGTGGAGGTTGAGGGTGGCGGGCACCGTGCCGCTGTCCAGGGCGAGGGCGGCGACGGCCGCGTTCAGCGCGCCGGCGCCGCCGACGAGGTGTCCGGTCTGCGGTTTGACGCTGCTGATCTGGGCGGACTTGGCGGCCGTGCCCAGGGCGTCGTGCAGGGCGACGGTCTCGCTGGCGTCGCCCTGCAGGGTGGCGCAGCCGTGCGCGGCGATGTAGCTGGCGTCGGGGAAGGGCCGTTGGGCATCGGCGAGGGCGCGGCCGATGGCGCGGGCCAGGCCGCGGGCGCGGGGCTGGGGGCTGGGCGGGCGGACGCAGTCGTTGCCGGCGCCGAAGCCGGTGATCTCGGCGTAGCAGCGGGCGCCGCGGGCCAGGGCGTGTGCGCGTTCCTCCAGGACCAGGAGGGCGGCGCCCTCGCCGAAGACCGAGCCGGAGCGGTCGCGGTCGAAGGGCCTGAAGGCCTCGGTGCCCAGGTCGGTGCGGGTGCTCAGGACGCCCAGGCCGTCCATCTTGGACATCGCCCACCAGCCGGTGGCGTCGTCGTAGCCGCCCGCGAGCACGATGTCGGCCTCGCCGCGGCGTACGGTGCGCATGCCCCGGCCGATCGCCATCGCGCCGGAGTCGGCGGTGCCGGCGAAGTAGGCGTTGGCGCCGCGGATGCCGTACTTCTCGGAGATGTGGAAGGCGGCGGCGGGCTGCAGTCCCTCGACGAAGAACAGCGGGGCGATCACCGAGGAGGCGCTCTGCCCGAGCTGGTGCAGGTCGGGGGTGCCGTCGTCGGCGCGGACGGCCTGCAGCTGGGTGATGAGCTCGTCCATGCGGGGCATTTCCTTGTTGCTGCCCAGGAACAGGCCCGTGCGGTGGCCCAGGTCGCTCCCGTCGTCCAGGCCCGCATCTTGCAGGGCGAGGGTGGCGCCGGCCAGGGCGAGCTGGTCGCCGCGGCACAGCATGCGCAGGGTGCGCCGCGAGGCCCACTGGGCGGGGGTGAAGGAGGGGATCTCGGCGCCGATGCCGGTGCGCAGCGGGGCGGGGTCGTAGGCGCGCAGCGGTCCGATGCCGCAGCGGCCCTCCAGCAGGCTGTGCCAGGTCTCGGCGGCGCTCTGGCCGATCGCGGTCATCAGGCCGATGCCGGTGACCATCACGCGGCGCTGCTCGCTCATGCTGTGCCCTCCCGGGTCGTCTCGTCGCTGACCAGGGCCAGGACGCGGGCGGTGGCGACCACCCGGCCGCCGGCCCGGGCGGTGGCCCGGCACTCGGTGCGGTGCGGGCCGTGAGCGGTCACCTCGACGGTGAGGTGGACCTGGTCGCCGGGGCCGACGAAGTGCTTGAAGCGCACGCCGCGCACGGCGGCCAGGCGCCAGGTGCCGGGGCCCGCGGCGGTGCGGGCGAGCGCGGCCATGCTCTCCAGCAGCAGCACGCCGGGCAGCACGGGGTGGCGCGGGAAGTGGTCGGTGAAGCAGGTCAGGGTGGCGGGCACGTTGCGCACGGCCGCCGCCCGCTCGCCGACGACGGCCTCCAGCAGCCGGTCGAACCCGCCCAGCCCGCCGCCGGGCACGGCGGCGGCCGTGGAACCCGCGCCGGAGAGGGCGCCGGCCGTGACGGCCGCGGACCCCGCGGCGGGGACGGGGGCGGGGGTGGGGGTGGGTCCCGCGGCGGGGACGGTGGTGGTCATGTGTCCTCCCGCGGGGCGCCGACGACGAGGCTGGTGTTGCTGCCGCCGAACGCGAACGCGTTGATCAGGGCCGCCGCCACCGGCATCGGGCGGGCGGTGTGCGGCACGTAGTCGAGGTCCAGGCCGCGGTCGGGCCGGTCGAGGTTGACGGTGGGCGGGACCAGGGAGTGGCGGATCGCGCCGAGCGCGGCCAGCACGCCCAGGCCCAGGCTGGCGGAGGTGAGGTGGCCGGCCATCGACTTGGGGGCGCTGACCACCAGACGGCGGGCGTCGTCGGCGAAGACCTTCTTGATGGCGACCGTCTCGGACTGGTCGTTGCCGTGGGTGCTGGTGCCGTGCGCGACGACGTAGTCGATGCCGGCGGTGCCCAGCCCGGATTCGCCGATCGCCGCCTCCATGGCCTGGACGGCGCCGGAGCCGTCCGGCGGGGAGTCGGTGATGCGCCAGGCGTTGAGGGTGGAGCCGTAGCCGAGGACCTCGCCCAGAATGGGCGCGCCGCGCTCGCGGGCGGCGTCGAGGTCTTCGAGGACGACGGCGACGGCGCCCTCGCCGATCACGAAGCCGGAGCGGTCGGCGTCGAAGGGCCGCGAGGCGTGCTCGGGATCGTCGTTGTGACGGTCGGTCAGCGCGCCCAGCAGGCTGAAGCCGAGCAGGTCGAGCCAGGTGGTCAGGGAGTCGTAGCCGCCGGCGACCATCAGCCGGGCGTCGCCCTCCTGGATGGCGCGGTAGGCCTCCCCGATGGCGTGCCCGGAGCCTGAGCAGGCGGTGGAGATCCCGATCATCGGCCCGGTCGCGGACATCATCCGGGCCATCGCGCTCAGCGGCACGTTCTGGTCGTCGGTGAGGGTGACGGCCGGGGGGTGGCACAAGAACGCGTCCGCGCGGCCGGTGGTGGCGCGCAGGTGGCCGACGTCCAGGAGGGCCTGCAGTTCGGGGCGGCCGACGCTCGCGCCCATCGCCACCCCGCGCTCGCCGGGGTCGTACACCTCCTCCCCCAGGTCCTCGGCCCGTGCGGAGCGCAGCGCCTCCCAGGCGGCCGCGACACCGAACAGGCCCACCCGGGAGAGGTGTTTGCGTCCGATGCGGGCCGGGATCGCCGCGGCCGGGTCGAAGTCCTTGACCTGGGCGGCGATACGGACCGGGAAGCCGGCCGCGTCGAAGGTGGTCAGCGGCCCGACGCCGCTGCGGCCGGCGGCCAGGCCCTGCCAGGTGGTGCCGGCGTCGTTGCCCAGCGGGGTGACGGCGCCGACGCCGGTGATGGCTACTCGGGTCATCCCACCGGCCCCCCGCCCTGCAGCTGGTGCGCCATGCGCCGGGTGGCGGCCGGGTCGTCGAGGCGTTCGGCGTCGATGAGCGCGCACAGGATGCCGCTCGCCTCGAGGACGTTCTCGCCGTCCACGGTGACGGTGCCGTCCAGCAGGGCGGCCTCCTCGGTCATCGACGCGACGGTGACGTGCATGCGCAGCACCTCGCCGGGGCGCACCGGGCGGTGCGCGGTGGCCTCGCCGACCGCCAGCAGCGCGGCGCGCAGCCGGTGGTCGGTGGAGAGCATGATCAGCCAGGTGGCGGACTGGCACAGGGCCTCCAGGGCCAGCCCGAAGGGCAGCGCGGGTCCGTCGCCGGTGTCCTGCCAGTAGGTCTCCTCGGCGGAGGTGACCTTGCGCGCGGTGATGTGCTCGCGGGGCGCGCAGGTCTCGATCCGGTCGATCAGATGGAATCGCATCGTCGTCTCTTCTTCCGTTCCCTCGCGCGTCCGTTACGGGCGGCCGATGCCGAGCTGGGCGGAGAACCCGCCGTCCACGCAGAGCAGTTCGCCGGTGGTGTAGCCGGAGTCGGGGCCGGCCAGGAACACCGCGGCCGCGGCGACCTGGTCGGCGGTGGCGAACCGGCGCAGCGGGATCTGCCGCTTGATGCTCTTGCCGCCGTCGCGCTGCAGCACGCCGTCCACGAGTTCGGTCGGGGTGAACCCGGCCAGGACCGCGTTGACCCGTATGCCGAAGCGGGCGAGTTCGACGGCGGCGCAGCGGGTGAAGGAGTTCAGCGCGCCCTTGGAGGCCGAGTAGTTGGCCTGGCCGATCCAGCCGCGTTCGCCCATCGCGGAGGAGATGTTGACGATGGTGGCGTCGCCGCGGGCCATGAACTGTTCCAGGACGGCGTGGGTGCAGTGCCAGGCGCCGCCGAAGTTGGTCTTCATGACGTTCAGCCAGGCGTCCGGCGGCGCGTCGTAGATGAGGCCGTCGTCGCTGGTGCCCGCGTTGTTGACGAGGATGTCGAGGGGGCCCAGGAGGCGGGTGGCCTCCTGCACCAGGCGGGCGGCCTGCTGCGGGTCGGCGACGTCGGCGCCGACGGCCGCGGCCCGGCCGCCCGCCGTCTCGATCTCCTTGACGACCGCGGCGGCGTCCTCCTGGCGGGAGCGGTAGTTGACGGCGACGGCCGCCCCCTGCTCGGCCAGGGCCAGGGCGATGGCCCGGCCGATGCCGCGTGAGGCACCGGTGACCAGGGCGGTGCGGTCCTTCAGCTTCATCTGTCTCTTCCCGTTTCTGCTACGAGGGGGCGGTGGCCGGCCGGGGCCCGCGCGGGCGGGAGGGGCGGCGGGGGTGCGGGACGCCGTTGGCCCGCACCGCCACCGGCCCCGGGGGGAGGGGTCCGGGTTCAGGCGGCGTGCTGGGCCGCGGCCCGCTCGGTCAGCAGGTCGGTGAGGTTCTGCACGGTGAACAGGCCCAGCACGCCCTCGGCGGTCAGCGGCTCGCTGAGCTGGCTGCGGTCGAACTGCGGCAGGACCTTCTCCAGATGGGTGAGGCCGGTGTCGTTGACGACCTCGTTCTCGTCGCCGAACTCCTCGTCGGGGATGCCGCCCTGCAGCAGGGCGGCGATGTCGGCCACGGTGATCTTCACCTTGGTCGCGCGCTCGATACGGAAGAGGATGTCGAGCAGGTCGATCGACTCGGCACCCAGCTGCCCGAGCAGGGTCGCCTCGGGCACGGCCTCGGCCTCGTCGATGCCCAGGGCGTCGGCGATGGCGGCCTGGACCGCGGAGAAGTAGTCGGTCGAGGTGGGGGTCAGGGTTTCGGACACCGTTGGCTGCCTTTCGGATGGGTCGTTCCGCCGGTACCGGCCCGGGGGCCCGCACCGGCGGACGGGAGAGGAAAAAGAAGAGAAGAGAAGGGAGGAGAGGCGGAGGGAAGAGGGGCGGAGGCGGGACGGGACTGGACGGGCGGGGCGGGGGCACGGGGGGCGCTGAGGGGGCTGGGACCGGGGCCGGCGGGAGCCGGCGGGAGCGGGAGTGGGAGTGGGAGTGGGCGGTGGGGCGGGCGGGGGCCGGTCCGCGCGCCGGGTCAGGCGGCGGCGCCAGGGGCGGGCTCCTGCCCGAGCTCGCGCAGCAGTGCGGAGATCCGGCGCGGGTCGTGGGTGCTGCGCACCACTGAGTGGACGCCGGTGCGGTTGGCGAAGCCGCTGAGCACCCGGCCGGGACCGACCTCCAGGCAGCCGCCCACGGGGTGCGTGGCCGCGGCGTCCAGTACGTCCACCCACCGCACCGGCCCGGCCAGCTGACGGCGCAGCAGATCGCGGGCGTGGCCGCCGTCGCGCACCAGGGTGCCGGTCACCGAGCTGATCACGGGCAGCCGGGGCGCGCTGAAGCGCACGCGCTCCAGTTCGGCGGCGAACTCGTCCTCGATCGCCCGCATCAGGGAGCAGTGGAAGGGTGCCGAGACCTTCAGCGCCACCGCCCGTTCGGCGCCCGCGGCCAGCGCCCGGCGGGCGGCCTCCTCGACCGCGGGGCGCTGCCCGGAGATCACGCTCTGGCCCGGCTCGTTGTAGTTGGCGATCTCCACCACGCCCAGCGGGGCGCAGTCCGCGCAGATCTCCTCGATCCGGGCGGCGCCAAGGCCCAGTACGGCCGTCATCGCCCCGCCGACCCGGCGGGAGACCCCCGCCATCAGCTCGCCCCGGCGGCGCACCAGCCGCAGCGCCTGATCGGCCTCCAGGACTCCGGCGGCCACCAGCGCGGGGTACTCCCCCAGGCTGTGCCCGGCCACCACGGCGGGCACGAAACCCGCCTCCTCGCGCAGTATCTGAAGGACCGCGAGGCTGGTGGCGACGATGGCGGGCTGGGCGATCTCGGTCGGGGCCAGCTCCTCCTCCGGCGCGGTGCTGCACAGCGCGGTCAGCGGCAGGCCGGTCGCGTCCTCGGCGCGGGCCAGGACGCGTCCGGCGGTGCGGGGGTGTTCACGCAGCAGATGCCCGGCCATGCCCGCGCGCTGCGAGCCCTGCCCGGGAAACATCGTGAAGAGATTGTCGATCATCCCCGTTCCTGCCTCACTGAGTTGTCGGAAGAACCGTCGGAGAAACTGCCGGAAGAGCTGCCGGAAGGGCTGTCCGAAGACCTGGAAGAACGGTCCGCGGAACGGTCCGGGAGAGCGGTCCGAAGAGCTGTTTTCAGAGCCGGAGAAAGGTCATCGGGCGGTCGGCGAGCGGTGCTCGATTCTGTGAATCTGCCACGGGGCTCTGGCGCATTCCTTGAATGCGTCTGGACCGGCACTACGGCGCCCGGCAATCAGCAACTAACGTGCTGGCATGGTGAGGATGAGTGCAGACGAGCGGCGCCGGAGCGTCATCCGCGCGGCCGTGAGCGAATTCGCCCGGGGCGGGTACGACGGCACGTCCACCGAGGCCATCGCCCGGCGTGCGGGGGTGTCGCAGCCGTATCTCTTCCGGCTCTTCGCGGGCAAGCGGGCGCTCTTCCTCGCGGCGGCGCGGTGCTGCCTGGCCGACACCGCCCGGCTGTTCACCGAGGCCACCGAGGGCCTGGCGGGCGAGGAGGCGCTGCGCGCCATGGCCAACGCCTACACCCGCGTCATCGTCAAGGAGCCGGAGCGGCTGCTGATGCAGATGCAGGTGTACGTCGCGGTGGCGGCGGGCGAGGCGGACGGTGACGCGGCGTTCGGGGAGGCGGTGCGGGCCGAGTGGCGGCGGCTGTGGGACACCGTCCACCGGCCGCTCGGCGCGGACACCGGCCAGACCACCACGTTCATGGCGTACGGGATGCTGGTCAACGTCCTGGTCTGCCTGGGGTTTCCGCCCGGGGACCCGCTCTGGGACGGGCTGTATCCGGCGGCGCGGGCCGGGGCGCGCCGGCCGGACGCTCTGCAGCGGCGCCCGGCGCCCGGCTGACGCCCGCCGGGCGGGCCGCCCCCGGAGCCGGTGGCAGGACGGCCACCGGGCCGGGCTGGACCGGGCCGGGAACCAGGGGCCGCGGGGAGGACAGCCGGGGCCCGGAACCGGGCCTGGAACGGGGGGGTTCCGGGGCAGGGGGTCCGGGCCGCGGGGCGGGCGTCAGTCCACGGTGGCGGTCGGGGCGGGGGCCGGGCGGGGGGCCGGGGCCCAGCGGGTGCCGTAGGCGACCTGGCCCTTCTCCGCGGCGGCGAAGGCCTTCGTGTTCCAGTTCTTGCGCATGAACGCCTCGCGCGCCCGGATCAGCAGCGGGTTCTGCACCGCGCCCATCCGCCCGATCCGCCAGGCGATGCGCTGCAGCGGCGCGGTACGGGCGCGGCGTTCGCGCTCGTAGCGGCGCAGCGCGGCGACGGGGTCGCCGGCGTGCTCCAGGTGCTCGGCGAGGACCAGGGCGTCCTCCAGGGCCTGGCAGGCGCCCTGGCCGATGTTGAAGGTGATGGGGTGCGCGGCGTCGCCGAGCAGGGTGACGCGGCCCTGGCCCCACCGGCGTTCGGGGCTGCGGCCCTCGACGTCGCCGCGGATGATGCCCTCCTCGGGGGTGGCGGCGAGGATGTCGGCCACCGGGCCGCCCCAGCCGCGGTGGCGGCGCAGCAGCATCTCCCGTACGCCGGGCGCGTCGCGTCCGCCCGCGGGCCCGTTGGCCACGCTCATCCAGTGGACCAGGCCGGGTGCGACGTCGTAGTAGGTGAAGCGGGTGCCGGGCCCGAACATCGCGTTGAAGGTGCCCGGCGGGATGTCCGGGTGCTGCAGGGGGGAGCGGCCGCGCCAGGCGATGTAGCCGCTGTAGCGGTTGCGGGCGGGGCCGAAGAGGGCGTCGCGGACCGTGCCGTGGATGCCGTCGGCGCCGATCAGCAGGTCGCCCCGTTCGCTGCCGCCGTCCGCGAACCGTACGGTGACCCCGTCCTCGTCCTGTTCGAAGCCCATCACGTGGGCCCCGGTGCGCACCGGGGAGCCGTGCAGGGCCTCGCGCAGCACGCCGTGCAGGACGGAGCGCTCGACGGCGATCGTGGGCGCGCCGTAGCGCTCGACGAAGTCGCCGACCGGCCAGGCGCCCAGCACCTCGCCGCGGTGGGTGCTGAAGTGCGCGACCTGCTGGGCCGGGGCCCTCTGGAGGACCTGTCCGGCCACGCCCAGGCAGTCCAGCGCGAGCACGCCGTTGGTCCAGATGTGCAGGCCCGCGCCGCCGTCGCGCAGCTCGCCGGCCCGTTCGAAGACGACGGGCTCAAGGCCGGCGCGCTGGAGCGCGAGGGCCGCGGCCAGGCCGCCGATCCCTCCGCCGGCGATGAGTATGCGACGGGCACGTCCAAGGGCCATGGGTCTGTCTCCTCGTGGCTGTCCGGGCGGATGTCCCCGCGGGGAGGGGACGGCACTCCGCTGCGGCCCGGGGTGCTCCCTCGTCGTTCTTGCGGAATCCCCTGCGGACCACTGGAGTTGTCAACGCTAGCATTCGAAGCACTGAACTTGATAGTGTCGGCAGTACATCTAGCGTTGATAAATCCAGGTGTTGACACATCCACGTGGCGGCAGGCCATGTGGCAACCGGCAGACGGACAAGGGTGGTTGTGATGGAAACCCTCGTACAGACCCTGGCCGTGGTGGCCACGATGGCCAACGCGGTGGTCTACGGCACCGATGTCTTCTCCGCGATCGTGCAGCGGCCGGCCCTCGCGCACGTCGACGACGCGGTGCTGACCAGCACCATGGGGCAGATCCACCGTTTCGGGGACCGCCGGATGCCCGTCCCGGGCATCTTCGGCCTGCTCGCCACGGTGGCCACGGCCCTCGCGGCCGGGTTCGGCGGCCACGTGACGGCGGCCGCCGCGGCCGCCGTCGCGGCCGCCGCCCTGGTGGTGTGGCTGGCCGTCTACAACAAGGTGAGCGCGCCGGTGAACAAGGAGCTGACCGACGCGGCCCTCGACTGCCGCACCTCGCCGAACGCGCGGGGCCTGCAGCGCACCTGGGACAGCGTCATCAACGCCCGGGTCGTGCTGCAGGCGGTGGCGCTGGGCGCGATGTGCGTGGCACTCGTGGCGTCCTGACACCGCAGAAGGCGGGCGCCGGGGCGGACGGGCGAGGGGGTGGGGCAGGGAACCCGCGGGTCTCCTGCCCCACCCCCTTCCCGTCCGGCGGCGGCCCCTACTGCAGGGCGATACTGCCCAGGACGGACGTCTCGGTGTCCTCGTCCAGGCCGTCGGTGATCTCACTGCCGAATGCGGGGCTGAGCTCCGGCTCGTTTCCTGCGGAATTCTTCTTCTTGCTGACCACGGTGGTGTCCCTTCGGGCGTGAGCGGCCGATACCGTACCGAGATTCACGAAGGGCCGCACCACGCGTCAAGGCGCATTGCGCCGCGTCCACCGAAATGCGAGGCGCCCTCGAGAAATCCGGCAAAAGAAATACGCATTCCGCACCACGCTCCCCCGCGGCCGGCGGGAACCAGTACGCCGCCCGCCCCGCCCGGATTCCGCCCCGCTCCCCCGCTCCCGCTCTCCACTCCCCCGCCACCCCCGCCTCTCCCGCTTTTCCTCCCGCGGCGGTCTGTCCGGGCGGGGCGGGCGGCGCTCACGCCGGTCCGGCCGGGGCGGCCGGGGCGGGCCGGGACTGGGCGAGGGCGTCCGCGAGGGTCCGCCAGATCTCCGCCGCGAGGTCGATGTTGGCGTCCGCCTGGGCCTGCTGCGCCAGGGTGCGCAGCCCGTCCACGCCGGAGGCGTCGCCGCCCAGGATCAGCAGCTGCTGGCGCAGGATCTCCAGCCGCACCCGGTCGCGGTAGGTCATCCTCGGCTCGTCCCCGGCCAGGTCGCCCAGCAGGGCGCGGGCATCGTCGTAGCGGCCGGTGGCGAACGCCAGATCGGCCTTCAGCGCGGTCAGGTCCTGGCGCAGGGCGGGCGTGCCGACGAAGGCGAGGGCGGCCTCGGCCTGGGCGGCGCAGGCCTCGGCCCGCGCGGGGTCGGGGGGCAGGGTCTGCAGGTGCAGCCGGCCCGCGGCCAGCCGCAGCCTGAGCCACAGCACCAGGTCCTCCTGGCTGCCGAAGCGCTCCAGGGCCGCGTCCAGGCAGGCCTGCGCCCCGGTGTGATCGCCCTGGCGCACCCGGACGGCGGCGGCCGTCCACATCGCCTCGGCCCACAGCGCGTCGGTGCGGCCGTCGACCAGCGCGGCCAGTTCGTCGGCGTGCACCCGCGCCTCCGGCACCTGCCCGGCCTCCGCCTGCACCGACACCAGCGCCAGCAGCGCGGCGGCCCGGTCCTCCACGCCCAGCCCCTCGCCCAGGGCGAGCCGGTGGGCGGCGACGGCCGCGTCCAGGGCGGGGGTGATCTCACCGAGCGAGCGCAGGCAGCGGGCCAGCCGGGTCAGGCCGCGCACCCGCAGCTCGGCCGAGCCCACCTCGTCGCCGAGCGCGACCAGCCGGTCGAGATCGGCGCGCTCGGCGGCGTGGTCGCCCTGCAGCCGGGCGGCCCGGGCCAGCAGCCACAGCGCCTGCCAGCGCAGCACCGCGCTCTCGTGGCCCTCGGCGGCCAGCGCCGCGCGCAGCGCCCCGATGGCGTCCGCGGAACCGGTGGAGGACGCCAGCGTCAGCGCGTGCGCCAGGGAACCGGTCACCGGCTCCTCGAAGTCGGCGACGTCCAGGCCCAGCCGGCCCGCCAGATAGCCCACGGCCCGGTCGGTGGGCTGGCGCGCCCCCGATTCCAGGCGGGAGAGATAGCCGGTGGACATGCCCTCGCCGGCCAGCGCCGTCTGCGACAGCCCCTGGGCCGTCCGGAGCTTTTTCAGGCGGTGTCCGAACGCGGGCTGTCGCAGCATGACCGAATCCCCTGGGGTGAGCGGGCAAGAAAGTTTCGCCGGGAGCCGCCCCGAGCGTAGGGCGCCGGGCAACACGCGGGCAAACCTTTGCCAGGCTCCCGCCGGGAATCTCGTGCCGCTCTCACGCGCCTCTCACGCGCCTCTCGTGGACTCCTCCAGCGTTCCTCCAGCGCGGCGGGGCACGCTCGGCAGGACCCGGCCGGCGCACCCGGCCGGGTGCGGAGCCCCTCCGCAGGTCAACGCCCGGGAGTCGACGATGAGGCCATCGGTGTGCGCACCACCCCGGGCGGCGTGGACGGCCGCCGCCCGGCACGGCAGCGGCCCCTCCCCGGCGGCGGACACCGGCCGCCCCGCCCCTCCCGCACCGGACACGCCGTCCGACGAGGACATCGGCTGGCCCAAACGATGCGCCCCGCCCGGACCGTAACCCCCGTAACCCCCGTAACCCCGTACCCCTTTGCACCTCTGTGCCCCTGTGCCCCCGTGCCCCTGTGCCCCCGCCGCCGGGCCGGGCGGGGGTACGGGTGCGGATGCGGGTGCGGGTGCGGGTGCGGATGCGGATGCGACGGATCAGGACGCCGGCGCGGCATGCGCCTGCACCTGCGCTTGCGTCTGTGCCGCGTTTCCTGCCGTGACGGGGCCCTCGGGCCAGACCCGCCCGGCCGGCCGCGGGCGTGGACGTGTGCGGGAGGCTGCCGCTGCTGCTGTGGGCGGGCGGTCAGCCGGAGGGGGCGTCGGCCACGGAGGCGGCCGGGCGCAGGGGGGCGGCCGGGGGGCGCAGGCCGGATTCGAAGGCGTAGATCGCGGCGTGGACGCGGTTGCGCAGCCGCAGCTTGTGCAGCAGGTTCTGCACGTGGGTCTTCACGGTGTGCTCGGACAGGGTCAGCGACCGGGCTATCTCGCCGTTGGACAGGCCGCGGGCCAGCAGGTCCAGGACCTGGCACTCGCGGTCGGTGAGCCGGTCGGGGCTGACGGGCGAGATGGGCGCCAGGGGCCCGACGGCCGGCCGGCGCCCGGGCGGGGGCGGGGTGGGGCCGTGCACCAGGGTGTATCCGGCGGCGGCCAGGACGACCGCGGAGGCCAGCTGCCCGGCGGTGGCGGTGGCCGGCAGGTGGCCGCCGGCCGCCCGGCCGGCGGCGTCGGTGCGGCCCGGGCCGCCGAGGGTCAGCAGCGGCAGGTCACCGCCGCCGAAGGCCGGCGCGGCAAGCTGTCCGCCGCCGGGCGCGCCGTGGGCGACCAGGACGTGCGGGGGCAGGGCGGCCAGCGCGCGCAGCAGCGGCGGTCCCGGTTCGCTCTCGCCGGTGACGCGGATGTCGGGGTGGCCCTCGAGGAGGGCGGTGATGCCGCGGCGGGCGAGCGGGTCCTCGCCGATCACGTGCACACGCACGGCGGCCTGCGCGCCCGGGCGGGGGGCCGGGACCGGGCCGGCCGCCTCGCCGGGGGCGGGGGCCGGTGCGGGGAGCACGCGGAGTGTGGCGTGCCGCTCGTCCATGGCGGTCTCCTCCCTGTCTCCCGGGATGTCCCGCCGGTCCCTGGACGTCCCGCCGGTACTGGATTGTCCTGCCGGGTCCTGGGATGTCCCGCCCTGTTCACCGTAGGCGGCGGCCGCGGCCGTGTCCGGTGCGCTCCAGCGGGCCACGACCCGTCCGCTACCTCCTCTCACCCCGTCTCGCCCCGTCTCGCCCCGCGCCGGGGGTGAGGGTCAGGAGGCCTCCACGGCGGCCCGGGCGTGCAGCCGGCGGCGCAGCTCACGGCCGGCGGGAAGCGGCGTCGGGGGCTGAACGCCGGGGCATCCCCGCAGGGATCAAAGGGTCAGGCGGAAACGGACCGGGGCGCATCCACCAGGTGCAGTCCGCCGTCCGCGTCGAGATAGCCCGCATCGCCGGTGGACAGCCAGCCGTCCGCGTCCTGCGGCACCCCGGCCGGGCCGGCCGACAAGCCGGGGCTCAGCTGCGGTCCGCGGATCTGCACCTGGCCGGTCGACCACACCGGCGCGGGCCGGGCGCCGCCCGGCAGCACGACCCGGCACTCGGTGCCCGGCAGCGGCACCCCGACCGCGCCGAGACCGGGCCGCGAGCCGGGCGGCTGGTGGTGGGAGAGGGCACACACCTCGGTGAGGCCGTAGCCCTGCAGGACCGGCACGCGCAGCGCGTCGCGCAGCCGGCGGGCACGGCCGGGCTCCAGCGCGCCGCCGCTGACGTGCAGGGCGCTCAGCCGGTGCCCGCCCGTGCGGGCGGCGGCCCCGCCCAGCCGGGTGTCGCCGGCGAGGCGGTGCAGCCGGGCGGGCGGGGCGTAGAAGTGGGTGGCCCCCGCCCGCACGGCTGCTTCCAGCGCCCCGAAGGGATCCGGGTGGGGGCACAGCACCTGCCGGGCCCCGGCGTGGACGGCCGAGTTGAGGTGCGCGGCGTGGTAGTGCGGCAGGTGGTTGAGGACGACGGAGGAGGGGCCCAGACGGTGGGCGAGCGCGGTCTGGGCGGCGCCCGCGAGGAGGTTGCGGTGCGTCAGCCGCACCCCGTTCAGCCGTCCCGCACCGTCCGGGGCGAACTGCAGGCACGCCACCGCGTCCACGCCCGGCGTCGGTGTCCGCGCGGACCGGCCGGCCGGCACCGACGCCAGCGCCCGCGCCAGCGGCACACCCCCGCCCGCACCCGTCGGCGTGTCTGCTGCCGCGTCCGCCGGGATGTCCGTGAGGACGACGGTGTGCAGCAGGGGCAGCCGGTCACCGAGCCCGGCGAGCAGCCCGGCCAGCGCGGCGGGTACGAAGGCGATCTCGGCCCCGGCCGCCGAGCACACCTCGTACAGGGCGGCCGGCCCCGTCAGCGGGTCGAGCAGGGCGAGCGGGTGGCCGCTGCGGACGGTGCCGTAGTACACGGCGGGGAAGACCGCATCGAGGGTGGCGGCCGCGGCGACGACCGCGCCGGCCCGGCCCGCGGCGCGCCGCACGTAGTGGGCGACACGGTCCGCCTCCCGGTCCAGGGCCGCGAACGACACCCCTGCCCCTGCCCCTGCCCCTGCCATGGTGACGGCCGGGGCGTGCGCGTCACGGGCCGCGGCCCGCCGCAGCAGGTCGTCCAGCGGGCTCTCCAGATACCTGAGGATGGGCACGGCACGACCTCCCGGCGGCAGACAGCAAAAACAGCGGATGTCCGGATGCCCCACGGTCGGCGCCCGGGCTCGAGACCCCTTCGAAACCCGCTGGAGATGGGCGCGCCCCGCACCCTCGCACCGGCCTCAGCCCGCACAGCCCGTACAGGCGGTGCGGGCGGTACGGGCGGGGGCCGTGCCGCCGTCGGCGGCAGCGGGTCCGGGCTGCTGTCGCGGTGCCATCGCTCCGGACCCGGTACGGGGCCCTGGCGCAGCGCGGTGTCAGGGGGCGGCAACGGCCAGGCTGACCACGTAGCGCTCCTCGACCGTCCCGTCCGGGAAGACCTCCCTCAGCAGACCGCGCTCCGCGGCCAGGAACGCCCGTGTGGCGTCCTGGCCGCGGACGAGGAAGTCGGAGTAGCTGGCGAGGTTCGCGAGATGGGTGTCGAGCGGGACGTTCCTGGTCCATGACATCTGCCGGTGGACGAAGCCGAGTTCGGGCGGCAGGCCACGGAACCGGGCCATCGGGTCGGGCTCTTCGGTGCCGGCACCGAAGAGACGGCGCAGGCGGGCGTCCTGGCCGGCTATCCAGCCAACCGTGCTGTCCGAGTCGTTCCACCAGAGGGCGAGCGCGCCGCCGGGGCGCAGCACCCGGACGGCTTCCGGGACGGACCTGCGGGGGGCGGTCCAGTGCCAGGCCTGGGCGTAGGTGAGGATGTCGACGGATCCGGAGGCCAGCGGCAGGCTGTTGCCGTCCCCGAGCACGAGAGGGACGTCAGGCAGCCGCAGGCGGAACTGCGCGGCCATCGCGGGGCCGGGCTCGACCGCGATGACGCGCGCGCCGCGGGCGTGCAAAAGGGCGGTCGCCAGCCCGGTGCCGGCACCGACGTCCGCGACCCGGGCGCCTTTTAAGGGACGGTTGGCGAGTTCCTCGACCGCAGGGAGCAGGGCGGGCGGATAGGAAGGGCGGTTCGCGGCATAGCCGGCAGCGGCCTGGTCGAAGGAACGGGCCTGCGAAGTGAGCGTCATACGGCCATCCTCGGCGGGCCCAAGGCGCCCGGCACAGGGATTTACTGCCGTTGTCCGGCGCTGCCGCCGGCAAGTGCGGCGGACCGCCACCGGTGGACGCGGGCCGCTTCCCCGCGCCTGCCGCACACGTGGCGTGTGGTGCGTGTGGCGTGTGGCGCCTCATGTCCTATGCGGGGCGTGCTGAGGGGTGTCCGCCCACCGGGTGGGGCAGCGGGAAGCTGCGCAGTGCCGCGCGGCTCCAGGGGAAGCCGTAGCCGAGGTGCACGACCGGGTCCTGCGCCTCGTCGGCGGGGACGGCGACGGCGACCAGCACGCCGGGCACCGGCTCCAGTTCGACGAACCGCCACGGGCGGGCCGTGTCGTCGGCCGGCGGGGTGAAGGCCCGTACGCCGCGTTCGTCGTCCAGTGTGAAGACGAACGCGTCGAAGGGCAGCCCGAGACCCAGGCCGCGGGCCTTGGAGTAGGCCTCCTTGAGGGTCCACACGCGCAGCGCGCGCCGGTCCCGGGCCGGCCCCTTGGGGGCTTGTGCGACCCATTCCCGCTCCGGGGCGGCGAAGGTCCGCACGATGGTGGTGATGGCCCGCTCGTCCCGGTCCTCCAGCCGTTCCACGTCCACGCCGATGCGGTGCCGGCGCACGATGCCCAGCAGGCTGTAGCCGCCCGCGTGGGAGAGGTTGAAGTCCAGCTGGGACCCGCCGCGCGGCCCTCCCGCGGCGGCGGGCCGCAAGAAGGGCCGTCCCCGCGCGGAGCGCCAGATGACCAGCTCGGCCTCGGCCAGGCCCGCCTCCAGCGCCAGTGCGCGCCGCACCAGTGTGTGGGCCAGGAGGTACTGGCGCCGGTCGCGTTCGAACAGGAAGCGGCTCGCGGTCTTCTGCTCCTGCGCGTCCAGCCAGTGCGTGGCGAGCAGGAGCGCGACCTCGGGCGGCAGGCCGTCGTTGGGACACAGCCACAGCTTGACCGGCTCCCCGCCCCCCGCCCCGGAAGCAGGGGCGGGCTCGGGTCCGGGGGTGGGGGTGGGGGTGGGGGTGGGGGTGGGGGTGGCCGGGGGTGCGGGGCGGGTGGTCACTGCGGTGCTCCGTCCGTGCCGGGGCCCAGCTCCAGCGGGCGGGGCCGCAGCACGGTGGCGGGCAGCTCGACGGCGGCCGGGCCGGGATGCGCGGGCAGTACGGCGCAGACGTCGACCCCGGCCAGCCACAGCCGTGTCAGCTGCTCCAGGCGGCCGCCCTGCCACAGGGCGGCCACGTAGGCGCGGGTCTCCTCGAGTCCCTCGATCAGCGGCGGGCCTGCGGCGGTGCGCAGATCGGCGCTGCGCACGCCCGCCGGGCCCCTGCCCGGGCCGGGGTGTGCGGCGAAGCCGGCCAGCGCGTCGGCCAGTTCGGCGACCGTGCGGACGGTCACCGCCAGACGGCAGCGCAACACCGCCCGCCCCAGGCGCAGTTCGTGCGCGACCGCGGCGAGATCCGGGGCCGCCTGGCCGCCGTCCCGGCCGCCGCCGTCGGACAGGCGGGCCGCGAGCCGGCCGGCGGTGGCCGCCAGGTGCGCGGGCGTGGCGGCGGACAGCAGCACCAGTTCCGCGGGACGCGTGCCCGGCGGCGGGCCTGTGCGGGCCGGGGCGCGGGGGACGGCAGGCGCCTCCTCCACGACCAGCACCGCACCCCCACCCTCCCCACCTTCCACGCCGTCCACGCCGTCCACGCCGTCCACGCCGTCCGCGCCGTCCACGCCGTCCGCGCCGTCCGCGCCGTCCGCGCCGTCCGCGCCGTCCGCAGCGTCTGCCGCGTCCACTGTGTCTGCGGGGCCTACGGCGTCTGCGGCGTCCGCGGGGGCTGCGGGGGCTGCGGGTCCGGGCACGCTGACCAGCGCCCTGCGGGGCAGCACGGTGCCGTCGTCGCGGCGGGCCGGCTCCCAGGCGGCGGGCGCGGGGCGGTCCGGGCCGGCCAGCAGCACGGCGTGGCGCAGCTGCCCCACGGCGCGGACCAGGGCCGCCGCCCCGGTCACCGCCCCGGCATCGCCCACCAGCGCCGCCACCGTCCGGGAACTCTCCTCCAGACCGACCCCCACAGCCTTCAGGCCGGCGTCCGGCGCCTCCCACTGCGGGCCGGCGTCCGGGCCTTGCGGGCCGGCGTCCGGGTGCTGCGGGCCCGTGCCCGGGGGCCGCAGGCCGGCCGCGGCCAGCGCCCGGCCGACCAGCCGGCCGTGCTGCGGGCCGGGAGCGGCGCGGCCCGGGTGGCCGACCGCGCTGGAGCGGATCACGGCGTGCACGCGGTCGCCGTCGGCACGGGCCGCGGCCAGCGGCTTGAGCAGCACGGCCGCCACCCCCTCACCGCCGCCGGGCCGCTGGCACGCCGGATGCAGGCGCAGCTCGACCGCGCCGACCAGCGCCGCGGCGCACTCGCCCGCGCGCAGCGCACCGAGCGCGAGGTGCAGCGCGGTCAGGAAGGAGGAGTCACCGGTGTCCACGCTCAGACTGGGCCCGCGCAGATCCAGCAGCCGCGACAGCCGCGCGGCCGGTCCGGGCCGAAAAGCCGCGGGGGCGGTGTGCCGGCGCCCGGTGCCCGGCAGCGCACCGCCGGCCGGGCCGAAAGCGGCATACACGCCCACGCTGCGCGCCGTGCCGTCGGCGGCGGTGAGCCGCTCCAGACGCGCTCCGGCGTATCCGGCGCTCTCCAGCGTCTGCCACGCGCTCTGCGCCAGCAGCCGCTCCCGCAGGTCCAGACCCGCCGCCTGCCGGGCATCGAGCCCGAACAGGTCCGGGTCGAACTCCTCCACACCGTCCAGGAAATGCCCCCGCCAGCCCGCACACGCCGACCGCCGCCCGCCCGGGAGCGCGGCCGCGGCGATCCGCCCCTGCAGCCCGTTGCGCCAGAACGCGTCCAGATCCCCCGCCTGCGGGAAACGGCCCTGGATCCCCACGACCGCACACGGCACACCCGCCCCCGCCCCCGCCCCGGCACCGTCGCCGGCACCGGGAACAGGGCCGGGGCCGGGGCCGGGCAGCGGCTCACGCTCCGCCGTCACCGGCAGGGCCACCACCGGCGGGGCCACCACCGGCGAAATGCCGGCCAGCAGGGCCACGGCGTGCTCACGCCGCAGGGTGCCGCCCTTGAACCGCGTCAGGATCTCCCGGGTGTCCATCACCGTGCGCCCTTCGTCTCGGACGGTCCGTCAGGCGGAGCGGGCCGCCAGCAGGGCAGCCGCCTCGTCGATGCTGAGCACCTCGTCACGTACCGCGTCGAGCAGCGCGTTCAGGTCGACCCCCGCCGCCGGCAGACCCTGGGCGACGCCCGGCGACGGATGCGCCGGGGACGGCCCCGCCCGCCCTGCCGCGACGGCAGAAGCCGCGCCGGGGCGGCCGGACGCGGGCATGCGGTGCGCGCTGTGCGCCGCCCGCGCGCTGACGTACGCCGCCATGGCCCTGAGGTCGGGCTGGTCGTAGAGCAGGTCGGGCTGCTCGCTGAGGCCGTAGGTGCGGTTGATGCCGGCCAGGAACTCCGCGGCCAGGATCGAGTCCAGCCCCAGCGCCGCGAACGGCGCGCTCACATCGATGTCCCCCGGCCCGCAGTGCAGGATCCCGGCGAGCTGCCCCCGCAGCGTGCCCGTGACCGCCTCCACATCCACATCCACATCCGCATCCGCATCCGCGGCCACATCTGCCTCTGCGGCTGCATCTGCCTCTGCGGCTGCATCTGGGGCTGTGGTTGTGTCTGTGGCGGGGCGGGGGGTGCCGAGTTCGGCCGCGACGTGCCGGGCCAGTGCCTGGGGCGTCGGGTGCTCATACAGTGCGGTGGCCGCGATCCGGGTGCCGTAGCGGGCGTTGAGTGCCGCGACGAACTCGACCGACAGCATCGAGTCCAGGCCCAGCAGCCGGAAGGGCTCCTGCGCGTCGAGGGCCTGCGGCTCGATGCGCATCATGCCCGCCAGCACCGCGGTGAGCTCGGCGAGCACGTCGGCCGCGGGCGTCGGCGAGACCGCGGGCGGCTGAGGGACGGATGTCATGGTGGGCGTCTCCAAGGGTCGTATCCCGGGTGGCCGTTGTGGCATTGTGGGCGCCGTCGGCACCCCGCCACATCCCCGGCCGTGGTGATCCCCGCCGGTGGTGACTGGCTCCCGGGAACCAGCCGCCGCCGTGGCCCTCCGCCCAAAGAATGAGCCGCCCGCCGCCGGCGCCGTCACCGCATCCCGCGGAAGCTGCCCTGCCGCACTGCCCTGCCGGGCCGGCCGCGCGGGTCCGCGCCGTGTCAGCGGACCCGCGCGGGTGCGGGCGGGCCTGCGCCGTCGGCCGGGGCGGGCGCCGGTGCCGCCTCCGGCGCCGCGGTCTGGATCGAGTGCTGCAGCCGCCGCAGCCGCGGCGAGGGCTCCAGGCCCAGGTCCGCATCGAGGGTGGCGCGCAGCTGGTGGTAGACGCTGAGCGACTCGCTGCGCCGCCCCGAGCGGTGCAGGGCCAGCATGAACTGCGCGTGCAGGTTCTCGTGGGTGCGGTAACGGCTGGTCAGCACGGTCAGTTCGGGCAGCAGTTCGCGGTGGCGGCCCAGCCGCAGATCTGCCTCGATGCGCTGGTCCAGCGCGCACAGCCGGCTCTCCTCCAGCCGCCGGGCCTCCATCGCCAGCTGCGCCCCGGCCTGGACGTCGGCGAACGCGGTCCCGGTCCACAGCGCCAGCGCCCGGCCCAGGGTGCGGGCCGCCTCGGCGAAGGCGCCCTGGTCCATGGCCCGGTAGCCCTCCCCCGCGAGCCGCTCGAAGGCGCGCACGTCACTGCTGCCGCCGCCGGAGGCGAGCAGATAGCCGCCCGGCAGGGTCATCAGGACGTCCTTGGCGGCGGCCCGGTCGTCCCCCAGCGCCTGCGCGATGAGCTCGCGCAGCTGCAGCACGTACGTCTGCAGCGTGGTGCGGGCGCTGCGCGGCGGGGCCGCGCCCCACAGCTCCTCGGTGAGGGCCGCGACCGGCACCACCTGGTCGGCGTGGAGCGCCAGCAGAGCCAGGACCTGCCGCGGTTTCGGCGCGGTCGGGGTGATGGACACCCCGTTCTCCCGCACCGCCAGTGCGCCCAGTACGTCGATGTCCACGCCGTCTCCCCTGGTCGGTGTGCCGTGCCGCACCCACGATTACAAAACAGCACTTCCGGTCTGTCAATACTAGACCGTTCGTGCTGTTTCTATCGGGTGACGGGCCGGCAGCAGGCCGGCGGCATACGGGCAACAGGCCGCCGGAGGGCCGGAATTCCGCGGTCCGCACCCTCCAGGAAGGGGCCGGGCCCCGGCCCTGCCCGCTGCGGCCGGCGGCCCGCAAAGCAGACCGCCGGGTCTGCTCCCGGGAACAGGACGGGGGCAGCAAGGGGCAGGACGGGTCGGGGAAGGGAAGGGGGCGGGGCGGGGGTTACTGCGGGGGGTTGCCGTGTTTGCGGGAGGGCAGGTCGGCGTGTTTGGCGTGCAGCATGGCCAGGGAGCGGATGAGGACCTCGCGGGTGGCGGCGGGGTCGATGACGTCGTCGACCAGGCCGCGTTCGGCGGCGTAGTAGGGGTGCATGAGTTCGGACCTGTACTCCTTGACCATGCGGGCGCGCATGGCCTCGGGGTCGGCGGCCTCGGCGATCTGCCGGCGGAAGATGACGCCTGCCGCACCTTCCGCACCCATCACGGCGATCTCGTTGGTGGGCCAGGCGTAGGTGAGGTCGGCCCCGATGGACTGGGAGTCCATGACGATGTAGGCACCTCCGTACGCCTTGCGCAGGATGAGCGAGATCCGCGGCACCGTCGCGTTGCAGTACGCGTACAGCAGCTTCGCGCCGTGCCGGATGATCCCGCCGTGCTCCTGGTCCACCCCGGGCAGGAACCCGGGCACGTCCAGCAGGGTGACGATCGGGATGTTGAAGGCGTCGCACATCTGCACGAACCGGGCGGCCTTCTCGGAGGCCTCGATGTCCAGCACGCCGGCCAGGGCCTGCGGCTGGTTGGCGACGATGCCCACCACCTGGCCGTCCAGACGGGCCAGCGCGCAGATGATGTTGCGGGCCCAGCGCTCGTGGACCTCCAGGCAGTCGCCGTCGTCGACGATCTCCTCGATGACCTTCGCCATGTCGTAGGGGCGGTTGCCGTCCGCGGGGACCAGGTCCAGGAGGCTCTCGCCGCGCCGTCCGGGCGGGTCGTGGGGGGTGGTGTGCGGGGGGTTCTCGCGGTTGTTCTGCGGGAGCATCGACAGGAGGTAGCGCACCTCCGCGAGGCAGGTCTCCTCGTCGTCGTAGGCGAAGTGCGCCACGCCGGAGGTCTCCGCGTGGACGTCGGCGCCGCCGAGCCCGTTCTGGGTGATCTCCTCGCCCGTGACCGCCTTGACGACGTCGGGGCCGGTGATGAACATCTGCGAGGTCTCACGGACCATGAACACGAAGTCCGTCAGCGCGGGGCTGTACGCCGCACCGCCCGCGCACGGGCCGAGCATCACCGAGATCTGCGGGATGACGCCGGAGGCCTTGGTGTTGCGCTGGAAGATGCCGCCGTACCCGGCGAGCGCGCTCACACCCTCCTGGATGCGGGCACCGGCGCCGTCGTTGAGGGAGACCAGCGGCGCGCCGGCCGCGATGGCCATGTCCATGATCTTGTGGATCTTCGTGGCGTGGGCCTCGCCCAGCGCGCCGCCGAAGATACGGAAGTCGTGCGCGTAGACGAAGACCGTACGCCCCTCCACCGTGCCCCAGCCGGTGATGACACCGTCGGTGTACGGCTTCCTGGCCTCCAGGCCGAACCCGGTCGCCCGGTGCCGGCGCAGCTGCTCGACCTCCTGGAAACTGCCGTCGTCCAGCAGCAGGGCGATGCGTTCCCGGGCGGTCAGCTTGCCCTTGGCGTGCTGCGCGGCGGTCGCCTTCTCCCCCGGGCCCAGCCGGGCCGCCTCACGGATCGCGTGCAGTTCGGCCACGCGCCCGCGGACACCGGCCGGCCCCGGCTCGGCGGAAGCGGGGCCCGCGGCGGGGGCCGGGCCCTGGACGGAGACGGAGCCCTGAGTGGGGGTGGGGGCGGGGGCGGAGCCCTGGGTGCGGGCGGGGGCGGTGGTCATTGCCATGTCAGGTCCCTTTCTGGGGCGGGTAGTTCCGCATCACCGCCGACCGCGCCGGGCCCGCTGGGTGCGGGGCCGCTGTCGCTGCCGGCCGCGCCGGGGCCGGTGGGTGCGGGGCCGGTGTCACTGCCAGCTGCGCGGGGCCCGGTGGGTGCGGGGCCGCCACCAGCGGGAGCCGTTGACCGGCCTGCCCCGGCGGGGGAACGCGCCGCCCGCGCGCAGCGCGAGCAGCACCACGGTCAGTGCGGCCAGTTCCTCGTCGCTGGCCTGCCCGCGCTCCACGCGCAGGACGGGCTCGTGGTGCTCCGGCGTGCCCATACCCCTCCTTCGGTCGTGGGGACACCGTCGGCCACCGGGCTCAAGAACCGCTCTCACTGCGCTCGAAGAGCACTGCACACGGCGGCGGACCGGCGCGGCGCGGGGGCGTGTGCCGCGGGGCGGGGGGAAACGCTTCGGCCAGCCGCCGCCCGGGCCGGCGGGCGGGCAAAGGGGCGGCGCGGGCCGGACGGCGGCGCGGGCGGCGCGCGGTGCGGCGCGTCCGCGGCGGGGCCGGGGACATGGTGTCTTGACTGCGCCGGTGGCGGTGACTACGGATCCGGCCGGCCCCCGCGCCGGCGCGGGGAAAGGGGGACGACGGTAGCCGTGTGGAGTGCGGCGACAGCGGAATCAGGAGTTCTCTTCGAGCGGCCGTACACACGTTCTCCAGCGCGCCGAACGCCGTACGCGGCACCGGACTTGGAAGTCCGCTCGAGAACGGATCCAGGAAAACGCTGGACGGGGACGGCCGCGGCTAGCGTGAGCGGCGGCGCGGATTTCCGGCCAACGGAATGGAACGGGACAAGGAGCTCGACGACATACGGAATGCGGAATACGGAGGAGACCGTGAGGATTCAGGTTCTGGGTCCGTTGAGTGCCGAGGTCAACGGGGGATCCATCGTTCCGAGCGCGGGCAAGCCGCGGCAGATCCTGTCGCTGCTGGCGTTGTATCCCGGGCGGGTGATGCCCGTCCCGACCCTCATGGAGGAGATCTGGGCGACACAGCCGCCGCAGAGCGCGCTGACCACACTGCAGACCTACATCCTGCAGCTGCGCCGGCGGCTGGGCACCGCGATGGGGCCCGGTGCGCCGGGCGGCGCCAAGGAGGTGCTGGCCACCCGGCACGGCGGCTATCTGCTGCAGATCCCGCCCGACTGCGTCGACGTGCACCAGTACGACCGCCTGACCAGGGAGGGACAGGCCGCCTTCGAGAGCGGCGACGACGAGGTCTCCGCCGCCCGTTTCAAGGCGGCCCTGGGCCTGTGGCAGGGCCCCGCCCTGGTCGACGTACGGCTGGGGCCGGTCCTGGAGATCGAGGTGGTGCGGCTGGAGGAGAGCCGGCTGGTCACCGTGGAACGGCGCATCGACGCCGACCTGCGGCTGGGCCGGCACGCCGAACTCATCGCCGAACTCATCGAACTGACCGCCCGTCACCCCCAGCACGAGGGACTGCACTCCCAGGCCATGGTGGCGCTGTACCGCTCGGGCCGGCAGGCCTCCGCGCTGGAGGTCTACCGCCGGCTGCGGGTACGGCTGATCGAGGACCTGGGGGTGGAACCCTCCCCCCAGCTGCAACGCCTCCACCAGGCCGTCCTGACCGTCGACCCCCAGCTGGACGTCCTCGCAGGCCCGCGCCACAGCTCCACCTACGACCTGTTCACGGCCTGACGGGCCCCTCCCGCTCCCGCCCGCTGCCCCCGCCCCTGTCCGTTGCCCGCCGCGGTCGCGGCGGGCAACGGACAGGGGCGGGAGGCGTGCTGCGGGCCGGCGGCATACGGGGCCGAAGCCGGGGCGGACAGGCGGGGTCCGCCCGGGCTGCCCGGCGGGGTTGGCCGTCTCCCCCTCGACGGGTCGGCCAGGCCCCCTTTCTGCACGGGTGCGGCGCCGCGGGTTCCAGCGCCAGGCTGTGTAGGCGAGAACGGGAGTCGTTTGTCGACGACTTCGGGAGTCGCTGCGTCACCCTGGCTCTTGATCAATGTCGATGGGTTTGAGAGTCACTCAGGGCCCGGTGAGCCGTCGGGAGGCCCTCCATCGGTGAATGCCCGGAGCTGCCCGCGTGCTGCACTTCCTCGGCGATGCGGTCGGCAAGCATGGCCTGGTCGATGTGCGGGGCCACGGCGGTGAGGACCAGACGCTGAAGCTCGACCAGCTCCATATTGGTAGGTCCGGCTATTGGAACTTGCGGAGTTACTGATCTCTTCGGGTTGTTGCCGGGGGTGCTGACGTGTGGTGATCCCTGCGGTAGGCCGGTGGTATGCGGTACGCGCAGGGTGGTGGACTGACCGCTGAGCGGCGGCGGTTTCAAGAACGGATCCGGTACGAGGCCGGCGAGCGGTTCGCGCGCGGGGAGAAAATCGCGGTGATCGCGAAGGATCTGCGGGTGAGTGAGAGGTCGGTCGAACGCTGGCGTCGTGCGTGGCGGGAGGCCGGTATGGCTGCCCTCGCCTCGGCGGGGCCGCCGAAGCTGCCCAGGCTGTCCGACGGCCAGTTCGCCGAGTTGGAGAAGGAGTTGGCGTTGGGGCCGGCCGTGCATGGCTGGGAGGACCAGCGCTGGACGCCGGCCCGGATCAGAGCGTTGATCGCCCGAAGTTCCGGCTGGACTGCTCGTCGGCGGCGGTGTGGCGGCTGATGCACCGGCATGGCTGGTCCTGGCAGTGTCCCGCCCGCAGGGCGCTGGAGCGCGACGAGGGTGCGGTGGGCTTGTGGAAGAAGGATGTGTGGCAACAGGTGGCATGACTGCCGCGGCGCTGGGGGCGTTCACCGTCTTTGAGGACGAGGCCGGGTTCTCAATGACTCCATCGCGCGCTCGCACCTGGGGTCGGCGTGGGCACACGCCGGTGGTGCGGGTGCGGGGCCGCTCCTGGCGCCGCTGGTCGGTCGCCGCCATGTGCTGCTACCGGCCGGGCGAGGTGTCCCGGTTGATCTACCGGCCGCGCCGCCACCGCAGGGCATCGGGGCAAAGGACGCGACACCTTCGCCTGGAGTGACTACCGCGACCTGGTCGTGCGTGCTCACATCCAGCTGAAAGCCCCCATCGTCCTGGTCTGGGACAATCTCAACACCCGCCGGGCCGCCGGGATGCGTGACGATGCTGCCGAACACGAGTGGCTCACCATCATTCAACTCCCCTCCTACGCACCGGACCTGAATCCGGTGGAGGGCGTCTGGTCTCTGTTACGGCGTGGCCCGTTGGCCAACACCGCCTTCACCGACGACGAGCACCTCGAGCGCACCCTCCGCCGGGGCCTGCGTCACATTCAGCTCCGCCCCGACCTGATCGACGGCTGCCTTGCTGGCACCGGACTCACGCTGACTCAACGACCGACAACAATCCGAAGAACTCGGTAGGGCCCTTCCGATGGGTCGCGGGACTCGGCTTCTCCGAGATCATTCCGACCAGCATGAGTCGGTGATGGCGTGCTCGATCAACGCGACCATGTAAGTCCGCGTACCAGGGGTCGGGGTCGCCTACTGGTGGGCTCGCCTATTCAACTGTCGCCAGTTCTCCGTAGAGTCCAGTTTGCTGGTGACCGTGTGTGGTCGCCGGGGTCGACGCCCTCGACCTGGCTCATGGCCTGTTCGGCGCGGTCGACGGAGTCCATAAGGCGGCGGCAGACCTCGCGGGCGGCGTCCTTGAGGACCATCAGGATGGCGACGGTGATGAGCAGGCCGACGACCGGGTCGGCCCAGCGCCAGCCGGTGGCGACGCCGCAAGCGCCGAGGAGGACGGGGGCCAGCCGAGACCGCCGGCTGAACCGACGGGCGCCACGACCATGTGTCTCGTCGTCGGCTCGACTGATCGCCAGGACAGGCCCCGGCGCACGATCCGGCTCGGACGTTCCTCGGGCACCTGCCACAGGCGGTGGGCCCGGGGCGCGAACGCGCGGCTGCGGTGACCGTTCGGGATGCCGGGCGCCGCAGCCGCCGGTTCCATCCCAGATGCGGATGCGCAGGACCTGGAGTGGTCGATGACCCGGTTGAGGTCATTTGGTGCGGGCGCGCATGTGAACTCGTTCGCCCTGCAGGCTGAAGATGATCAGCAGTTCCAGGGGTTGGCTGCCGACGTTCGCCATGCCGTGCGGCGTTCTGGTGTCGAACTCGGCAGCCTCGCCGGCGTGCAGCTGGAAGTCCTGGTCACCCAGGGCGAGTCGCAGCGTGCCGGTCAGCACGTAGATCCATTCGTGGCCCTCGTGCGTTCGCTGGCCGAGCCGCGCGGGGACCGTCGCGGGTACCGGCAGGATCTGCTTGAAGGCGTTGGGGCCGCCTGGGGTGCGGGAAAGCGGCACCCACGTCACGCCGTCCCTGGCCACCGGGCGGGGGTGAATGCGCGGGTCGCCCGTCGCCGGTGCGCCGACCAGTTCGTCCAGCGGCAGGTGGTATGCCTGGGCGAGGGGCAGGAGCACCTCGAGCGTGGGACGGCGCTGACCCGACTCGATCCGCGAGAGAGTGCTGACCGACATCCCTGTCAGCTCGGCGACCTGCTCCAACGTTGTTCCGTGCTGGCGGCGAATGGCACGCAGCCGAGGCCCGACTGCATCGAGGACTGCGTCAAAGTTGTCTCTCACCTCTCCATTTTGCGTTTTCCGCAAAGACATTTCCACTTTTGAGGGGCTCGGTCGCACAGTGACGGCATGACCAAGCCAGCACTCACCGAGCCCCAGTCCTCGACCGACGAGGACATTGCCTCGGTCGACGTGGCCGTGGCAGGCGGAGGTCTCGCCGGCCTCGCCGCCGCACTCACCCTCGGCCGCGCCCGCCGCTCGGTCCTCGTGATCGACGCCGGCCACCCGCGCAACGCGCCCGCCGCGCACATGCACGGCTACCTGACCCGCGACGGCAAGAACCCCCTGGAGATGCTCCGCCTGGGACGTGAGGAGGTTCGCAGCTACGGCGGCCACATCGTCCAGGGCACCGTCGCTTCCATCACCCGGCTCGACGACGGCCGATTCCAGCTGACCGCCGGCGACGGCGCCAGCTACCGCGCCAGGCGGGTCCTGGTCGCCACCGGCCTGGTGGACGACTACCCGGACATCCCCGGGCTCCACGAGCGGTGGGGACGGGACGTCGTGCACTGCCCCTACTGCTTCGGCTGGGAGCTGCGCGACGGGGCACTGGCGGTCCTGGGCACCGGCCCCACCGCCGTCATGCAGGCGTTGATGTGGCGTCAGTGGACCACCGACGTGGTCCTGTTCCAGCACACCGCCCCCGAACCCAGCCCGGAGCAGTCGGCCCAACTCGCCGCCCGCGGCATCAAGGTCGTGCGCGGCGAGGTGGAAGCCATCGAGATCCACGACGACCGCATCACCGGCGTCCGGCTCACCTCAGGCAAGGTCTACCCGCGCGAGGCCGTCGCCATCAACCCCTGGTTCGAGGCCCGCACCGACCTGCTGGGCCCCCTCGGCGTGAAGCTCACCGACCACCCGTTGGGCATCGGCCGCCAAGTCCAGGCCGAGCCGAGCGGCTTCACCGGTGTCCCCGGAATCTGGGTCGCCGGCAACGTCCTCGACGTGACCGCCGGAGTCATGCAGTCCGCGGCCTCCGGCGTCACCGCGGCCGCCACCCTCAACGCCGACCTGACCCTCGAGGACACCACCCGCGCGCTCGCCTCACAGAAGTAAGACCCGAGGGGAGCGAAGCGGACACCGCGCAGGCTAAGCGGCGCGCGCCGCACACGCTCACGGACAAACGCCCACAGCCCCCGGAGCACCACCGCCAGCCCACTCACCGCCAGCGATGAGAGATCGCCATGCCCCACAACCCCGATCCGACCACGGCCACACCGGCTCCCGTCCGGTCCGCCGCCGAGCCGGAGCCACTGGCCGCAGACCCGCGCAGGTGGTTCGCCCTCGCCCTCATCTCCGTCGCGACCTTGATGATCGTCCTCGACTCATCCATCGTGACCATCGCCCTGCCACACGCACAGACCGATCTGCGCATCTCGCCCGACAACCGACAGTGGGTCGTCACCGCCTACACGCTGCCCTTCGGCGGGCTCCTGCTGATCGGCGGCCGCATCGCCGACTTCGTCGGCCGCAAGCGCGTGTTCCTGATCGGGCTGCTCGGCTTCGCCGGCGCCTCCGCACTCGGCGCCGCCGCAGTCGACCAGGCGATGCTCTTCAGCGCCCGCGCCCTGCAAGGCGCCTTCGCCGCCGTCCTCGCACCAGCGGCCCTGTCCCTGCTCGCGGTCACCTTCACCCATGCCGCAGAGCGAGCGAAAGCCTTCAGCGTCTACGGCGCGGTCCAGGGCGCCGGCGGCGCGCTCGGACTGATCCTCGGCGGCATCCTCACCGAGTTCGCGAGCTGGCGCTGGACCCTGTTCGTCAACGTCCCGCTCGCGATCGCCGTGGCGGTGCTCGCACTGAACGCTGTACGCGAGAGCAGGGCCCAAGGCGATCGGCGCTACGACGTGCCCGGGGCACTCCTCGCCACCGGCGGGCTGACCGCCCTGGTGTATGGCTTCACCCAGGCCGCGAGCAGCGGCGTGGGCTGGCTCGCCCCCTCGACGCTGACCCTGCTCGCCACCGCCCTGGTACTGCTGGCCGGCTTCGTCGCCCGCGAGGCACGCACCAGCCACCCCCTGCTGCCCCTTCGCGTGGTGCTCGACCGCAACCGCGGCGGCGCACTGCTCGCCTCGTTGATCATCTTCGCCGGCATGTTCGGCATCTTCCTGTTCCTGACGTACTTCTTCCAGATCAACCTCGGCTACGGCCCGCTCACGGCCGCCCTCGGCTTCCTGCCGTTCAGCGCAGGCATCATCGTGACCGCGACGCTCGTCTCGGGCCTGCTCAACCGCCTCGGCCCGAAGCCGCTGCTCGTCACCGGAACCGCCATGGGCGCCGCCGGCCTGTTCATGCTGTCGGCACTGCACCCCGGCTCGACCTGGCTCGGCGGGGTCCTGCCCGCTGAGATCGTGATGAGCATCGGCCTGGGCATGGTCTTCGTCCCGATCTCCACCGTCGCGCTGCACGGCGTCGCACCGCACGACGCGGGCGTGGCCAGCGCCGTACTCAACGCCACCCAGCAGGTCGGCGGGGCGCTGGGAACCGCGTTGCTCAACACGCTCTACGTCGCAGCGTTCAGCAGCTACCTGGCCGCCCACCACCCCGTCACCGCCGCCGTGCAGGACAGCGCCTACCTCCACGGGTACCGCATCGCCTTCATAGCAGGCGGCAGCCTCATCACACTCGCCCTGATCATCCTGCTCGCCTTGATCAACGCCAAGCGCACCAACCCACAAGACGCCGCGTAAGACGACGTCCCCCTGTCCGGCGAACAGCCCGCTCTTGCCACCTCCGCAAGTCCATTCGCCAAATGGGGAATCCAATGCAAGCTCGTGCGTACGCGCGGGCCGTTGCGGACCACCAGCACCTTGATCCCGTTCGATTCACCGCAAGGGAAGAGACAATGACCACGCAGAGCTCCGACAGCAGCACGCAGTACATCCAGGAGTGGCGCGACTGGCGCGCGGGCTGGGAGCAGTTCCTGACGCAGCCCCACGGCTGGCTGGCCGCCGCATCCATCAACTGGGTCGAGGAGGACCCGCAGCACTTCCCCGGCCAGCCGGGGAAGTGGTGGCAGGAAGGCACCAAGCTGTACGTCGATCCGCAGGGGCAGACGATGTCCTACGACGGCGAGTCGTTCACCGATGTCCGGGGCTTCGATCTCAGCGACGCTCCGGACGACACCCGGATCATCGCCGGCGACCTGCAGATCGGAGTCACCTACCGGGACCAGTACCTGCTGGTGAACTACGACCCGCAGGCTCCGGAGCGCACCGAGTTCCGCGGCGTGCCGACCTTCGACCCTAACCCCGGCTGGGTCCTGCAGGGCCGACTCGACCGCCACACCGCACCGAAGCCGCTCGACTTCGACACGGTGGGCACCGACAAGTACACCTACACCTCGCCGGGCGTCATCACGTTCACCCACGCCGGGCGTGAGCACACACTGACGCCCACCAGTTCTCCCTACGGCATGGTCGTGGTCTTCACCGACGCGACCAGCGGTGTCACCACCTACGGCGCATGCCGCTCACTCTCGGTCCCCGAACCCGACCAGGACGGCACCGTCGTGCTTGACTTCAACCGCGCGCTCAACCTGCCCTGCGCGTTCAGCGGCATGCCCGTCTGCCCCGTCGCTCCCGCCGAGAACCGGCTGCCGTTCGCCGTCGAGGCCGGCGAGAAGACCCCCCACAGCCAGCAGCACTGACATCCCATCACTGGGACTGGACGGCCTGGAGCCCAGCCCCGAATCCCCGGGAGCCGGGCTCCAGGCGCTGCCGCTGACAGCCGGATCGCTGGCGCCAGCGGCTCGATGCGGTCGCTGTGGCACCGGGCCACCACCGCCTCGGCCAGGCGGTCCCGGGACAGCTCCACCAGGCACAGCTCGGCGGGAAAAGTCGGCCGCGTAGACGTTTCGGGAGGCCCCAGAGCGTTGGGTCCATTGGGTGGCCGACTGGATGTTGATGCCGAGGAGGCGGCTCAGGACGACGGCGGGCAGCTCGGCGGCGAGGTCCAGGAGCACGGTGCTGCGGACCGGCTTCGTGCGGATACCGAGGCGATGGAACCGTCGCATCAGCTGCTTGTTGGTCATCGGGCGGCCCGCGAAGGCACCTGGGAAAAGCCAAGGGTGGCCGTCGGTCTGAGCGACAACCGCACATCCCTTGCGTTCGTTGACCAGGCGAAGGATGAGGGTGTCCAGCGGCGGGGGCATCTCCAGTGGATGGCTGCCGAGGGAGAGGCTCACCACGCCGTGCACGTGGGTCACGTGATCGACGGTCAGGGTCGTGATGTGGCTCAAGTGCTGGGCGAACAGCAAGACCAGCAGCCCTGCGACCCGGTCGGCGAGGTCGATGGCTTCATCACGGAAGAGGTGACGGACGAGTTCCCAGCGGGAGGTCTGCTCGATCCCGGTCATCTCATCCTCCCGGACAGGGAGGGGGATCTCGATACCGCTTGCGTGACGGTGTTCGACGGCCCAGAGGACGTCCGAGCGATGTGCCGCAGCCAGGGGCCTTCGGTGACCCAGCGGTCGATGTCGGACTGAGTGCAGATGGCCGGGCTGCCCTGACTTCTTCCACCGGTACGAGATACGGGGACCTGCGCACCGCCGCCGGGTGCCCGGCGGCCAGGACCGGCAGCACGCCCGGTGAGCTGAACCCCGTGATGAGACAAGGCCCGCTCTCCACCCCGCGGGCGGCCAGGCTCCCGGTACCGACCGCAAGGCGGCCCTCTGCGCGCCGGCCGAGCGCCTCACCGGCGTACGGGTGAGCGAGGAACTCCTTACGCAGGCCGCCTGCCAGAGGGACGGGATACCCGCAGAGCCCGCCGGGGCACGGGAGAGCGTCACCATCGGCGTGAGGGACGCACACGGCGAGCGGACGTACGTCCAGCTCCGGCGCGGCCGGCCCTGACACGGGGCGGAGCGGGACGGCGGGGCGGGGCGGGTTCAGGGGGGCGGGGTGAGGACGGAGCGCACCCCCCGGGCGAGGGCGGACGCGCAGGCGGCGGCGTCGCCGATGCCGGTCATGACCACGGCCGCCGCGGCGCCGGGAGCATGCGGCGTGCGCTGGGCGAGTTCGTAGGCCGCCCTCCCGCCGGGCCCGCACCCGCACAGCACCAGGCGCCGGCCCGGCCCGGGTGCCTGGTGCAGCACGGCCGGCAGCACGCCCGGCGCGCCGTCCCCGTGCACGGCCACGATCTGCTCCGGGCCGCGGTGGCCGCGGACGAACAGGTCGTAGCTGCCCGCCGGCACACCGGGGGCGGTGACCAGGCAGATCACGTCCGCGTGCGGATGCCCGGGCCGCAGCACGGTCAGGGCGGGGTGCGGCCCGGGCGGCACGGGCCGGGCCGTGCGCGGTATCGCGCTGTGGGCCAGCAGGTCCAGCAGCTGTCCGGCACTGGCCTGGGCCTGCCGGTACCCGGGCAGCGCACGCAGCAGGCGTACGCACTGGGAGTGCAGGGCGGCGGCGTCCTCGTCCGCCAGCTGCGCCCGGTCGTACGACAGGCCCAGGACCAGACCGCCTGCGCTGTCGTGCCGGGCGGCGAGGGTGACGGGCCCGCCGGTGGCGCCGGCCGCGCTGCGGGGGGTGTCCGCGTGGACGCCTTGGGCGGCGAGTTCGCTGCGCAGGGCCTTCGGCAGCGGGAGCGGGCCGTCGAAACGCACCAGGGTGCCGCCGGCACCGCAGACCGGACCGGAACCGGCAGCGGGGCCGCAACCGGCAACAGGACCAGGGACGGGACCGGAGGCGGGGGCGGGGGCGGGGGCGGTGGGCGGGCGGGGGGTCCACGCGCGGATCGTCTCGGTGCTGGCCCACGGGTAGGCGGCCAGGTCCAGCAGCGTGTCGCGGACCTGGTGCAGCAGGTCCGCCAGCGGGGCGGCCGGATCGACGGTCACGGTCATCGGCAGCGGGCTGTCCAGCAGGCCGGGAATGCCCGCGGCACCCGGCAGGGCGATGTCCCGGCCCGACAGCTGCACCCCGAAACTCACCGGCAGCGGCCCCGGGGCGCGAGCCGCCCTGTACAGCAGCAGCGCCCACACCAGGTGCAGCGCGCTGGACTCGGCGGCGCCGCGCAGCGCGGCCCAGGAACGCAGCCGGAAGGTCTCCGGCGCCCGCAGCCGGGTGTGCAGCAGACCGGGCCCGCTCTGCCCGGTGGCGCCGCCCGGCCGTCCCGGGCGGGCGGCGGCCCGCGCCGGCGGCGCGGCGCGGGCCCAGAACTGCCGCGCGGCCGTGGTGTCCTGGCCGGCCAGCCAGCGGGCGTGGTCGCGCAGGTCGGGACGGCGTTCCCCGCCGGGCAGGACACCGCCGCCGGCATAGGCGCGGTAGAACTCCCGCAGCAGCAGATGCACACCCCGCTCGTCGAGGAGAGCCGGGTGATAGGTCAGCAGCACCCGCGGCGGCGCCGCACCCGCACCGCCGCCGGGCTCCGCCTCCAGCACGGTCAGCCGCAGCAGCCCCGGCCGGTGCAGCGCGAACCCCCGCGCCCGGTCCCGCCGCAGGAGCTGGGGCCAGGTGACGGCAGCCGGGGAAAACACGGCGATGTCCGCCTCGGCCCGGGCGTGCAGCACCAGACGCGGCGCGGCGACCCAGTCGAAACAGGCCCGCAGAACACACTCCCGGTCGACGACGGACTGCCACGCCGCGGCGAACCGCGCCACGTCAAAAGGCCCGGACCAATCCCAGTACAACTGCTCGACCAGACCACCCCCACCGCCCTCGCTGCCGCCGCCGCTGCTGCCGCCGCCGTCGTTGCTGTTGGTGCTGTTGGTGCCCGTGCCGGCAGGGGCGGGGGTGCCGGCGGGGGTGAGGGCGGCGCGCAGCAGGGTCTGCTGGTGTCCGGTGACCGGGAGGATCTCCCCGCCCGGCGGGGGCGGGGCCAGCAGGTCGGCCAGCAGGTCCGCGGGCAGCGCAGCGCACCCGCCCGCGGCGGGCGGAGTCAGGCGCAGCGTGTGGTGGCCGGGCCGGTGACTGTCCAGCGCGACCCCGAAGGCACGGTGGCGCTGCGCGAGCCGGGCGGCGACCGTCTCGGCGTCCGCCGGGCCCAGCGGGCCGCGCAGTTCCAGCACCAGCGGGCCGCCCGGCGACAGCGGGACCGGCTCGTACACCACGGCAAGGACAGCGCCCTGCGGCACGTACTGGCTGCTCATCCGCCCTCCCGGACCCCAGGACCCGCCCCCGCGGCACGGCGGACCGGCCCCCTGCACCCCTTACCCGACCAGCAAGACCGGCAAGGACGGCAAGACCGGCAGGGGCGGCCGGGGCGGCAGGGGTGCGGGCAGGACACGCACGGCAGGCCCGGCGGACGGGACGGGCCGGCCGTGCGCAGACACGGCAGACACGACAGGCGCGGCAGGCACGGCAGGCGCGGCAGGCGCGGCAGGCGCGGGCAGGGCGGGCACAACCACTGCGGGTGCGGCAGCCGCCGGCGCGGGCACGGCGGGCACGGCCACTGCGGGTGCGGGTGCGGGTGCGGGCGGGACGGCATCGGGCGGGGTGACGGCAAACGGGCCGGCTGCACGGTGGGCGCGGGCCGCGGCGCCCGGCCCGCGACGGGCCGGGCGGCGGCGAAAGCTGCCGCCGGGACGTCCTGCGGCGGCACCGCCCCGCACGGGGACAGGCCGCACGGGGACAGGCCGCACGGGGACAGGCCGCACGGGGACAGGCCGCACGGGGACAGGCCGCACGGGGACAGGCCGGGCGGGGGCGGGCCGGGCCGGGTGCGGTGGGGTGGCTGCACGGTGGTTCACGACGCCCGCCTCTCGTCATGTCGGCTGTGCGCCGGAGCTGCCCGGCAGCTGCCAGCCTAACGTCGCCGCAGGTGGGAGCCCTGTTTCCTCGAGCGGGTGTGGAGCGGGCCGCGAAGCGCTCTCGATTTCCTGCGGCGGACGGCGGGCGCTGCTGACCAGATACCGGCCGTGGACGAGATGGGTGGCCAGAATCCACCGCGCCACGCCGTCCGGCTCGCCGGCCAGGACCGTACGGCCCTGCTCGTCGCGGCGGAACCCGACCGCCGAGAAACGGCGCCGCATGCCGTACCCGAGCGCCTTGGTGTAGGCCTCCTTGAGGGTCCACAGGTGCAGCAGCCGCAGCGCCCGCTCGTCCTCGCCCAGCGCGGCGAGCTCCGCGGCCTCGTCCGGGGTGCACACGTAGGGGTGCAGCAGCTCGAAGGAGGGCCGGCGGGAGACGGGCTCGGCGTCCACCCCGATCGGCCCGCTGCGGCTGATACCGACCACGATCAGCTCGTCGGTGTGGGCCAGGCTCACCTCGTCCTGGGCCAGGCCGCGCAGATACGGACGGCCGCCCGGCCGGTAGGCGAGGTCGAGGGCGTCCGCCGGGACCTGGAGCACGGCGGCCGCGGTGTGCTTGAGGACCATCCGGGAGACGGCGAACCGCAGCCGGCCCGCCGGAGCGGCCGTCTGCCGGTAACGCGGCCAGTCACGGCCGAGCAGAGACCGCAGCCCGGGATCCAGCAGCGCCGCCGTCAGCCACTGCCCCCAGGTGGTGTGCACCAGGGCATGGCCCTGCCCGGCGAGCTGGTCGTGCACCTGCTCCCACGGCCCGTCCGGCCCCGCCACGTGCAACGGCTGCCCCGGCGACAGCCCGGACAGCCCCCCGGCCCCCCACCCGGACAACAGCCCGGACGGCACACCGGACGGCAGACCGGACGACAGACCCGGCGGCACACCGGGCAGCGCACCGGGCGACAGACCGAGCGGCGGAACAGGCGAGGTCCCTGGCGGCGGGCCGGAGGGCAGTCCGGGCAGCAGTAAGCCGGGCACCCGCTCTCCCCCGCCGTCCCCCGCCCCGATCCGCCCCGGCCCGCCGGAACCCGCCCCGGCGGCCACGGTCCCAGGAGGTGTGTCCCCGGAAGGTACGGCCCCGGCGGGCACAGTCCCGGAAGGTGCGGTCCCGGCGGGCACAGTCCCGGCGGGCACGGTCCCGGGGGGTGCGGTCCCGGAAGGTGCGGTCCCGGGGGGTGCGGTGCTGCCCGGGCCGTCGGCCGGGCCGGGCCCGCTCACCACAGCAGCCGGGTGGCGTACACGTCGCAGTCCACGCCGTGGCGGACGCGGCCGGCCAGTTCCGCCCAGACGGGTGCGCGCGGGTCGGGGACCGGTCCGGGCAGCGGCACGCCCAGCCGTCCGGCGATGCCCGACAGCGCGAGCAGCACCCAGTGCGTACCGCCCAGAAACAGGCCGCGGCCCTCGTCGGCGGCCTCCCTGACACCGAGCACGGCGGCGGCCAGCCACAGCAGAGCCTGCCGGTCCGCCAGCGCCCGCGCCGCCGGAGCACCGGGGTCCGCGCCTGCCGTGCGGCACGGCCGGCGCAGCGCGCGCTGCTCGGTCAGCAGCCGCCGGGCCACCGCCCCCAGCGCGGCACAATCCGCATCCGCGCCGTCCGCGCGGACGGCGCCGGCGCGCAGCAGACCCGACAACACCACACTGTCCCCGCCCGGGCCGTCCCCGCCCGACTCGTCCCCGCCCGGGCCATGCCCGTCCGGGTGGGGACGGCCCGGGGCACAGCGGCCAGGCTCGTGCCCGTCCGGGATGTACCCCTCCCCCTGCTCCCCGACAGCGGCGGGCGTGGGGGCGGGCGGGTCGGTGAGCCGGAAGAGGGCGGGGGCCGGGCCGCGGTGCGGGGCGCGGGGCTCTTCGGCCGCCAGGGCCGGCAGGGCCCTGGCCAGACGGTCCTGCCAGTGCGCGGCGCCCGCCGCGTCCACCCCGGCCAGGGGAAGGTCGCGGGTCAGTTTCGCAAGCATCCGGCCCCCGGTGCCGGCGGGTCCGTGGCCGCATTCGGCAAGAACCAGTCCCAGCTGCGCCAGTACGTCGGCCAGCACGGTCGGCACCACGTAGCCGGCCACCGCGCCCAACAGCCCCGCCCCCGGGCCGGCCGGGCGGCGCAGCGCCACACAGGTCAGGCTCTCGCAGGCCAGCAGGTCGGCGAAGGCGGCGGCGAGCACGGGCTGCCACTGCCGCAGGGCCGGCTCACCGCCGCCGCGGCCGGCCACGGTGAGCGCGGCGTGGCGCAGCACGCTGCCGGCGGCGGCCACCAGCGCCGCCGGGCCGAGCAGCACGGCGGGCACCGGGGAGGACTCCGCGACCTGCCCCCGGGCCCGTGCGGCAGGCGGCGTACCGGACCCGCCGGACATACCCGCGGCATGTCCCAGCGCCAGGTCCCGGCGCAGGAGCGGGCGCAGGGCACGCACCCGCTGGTCGGCCGCGCGTACCTGCCCCAGACCGGCCGCCGCAAGGAGCGGGACCACCCGCCCTGCCCGGCCCTCCCCCGCCGACCCGGCAGACCCGGCGGAGGCAGACCCGGCGGAGGCGGCAGACCCGGCGGAGGCGGCGGCGAGGGCGGGCAGGCCGTAGGGGTTGGCCGCGTCGCGGGGATCGCCCAGCAGCGCCTCCAGCCGCAGCGCGGCGAGCGCCACCTCGAGCGGCGGCGGCAGCGCGGCATACCGGTGCGCCAGCGCTCCCGGGACCGGCCCGGCCAGACGGACAGCGCTCCCGCACCCGCCACTCCCCCCGCGCCCCGTCTTCCCCCGCACCGACAACACCGCCGGCCCAGACGGCCCAGACGGCACGGACGGCACGGACGGCACGGACGGCGGGACAGCAAGGGCAGAAACAGAAACAGGAGCAGGAGCAGGAGCAGGAGCAGGAGCAGGAGCGGGGGCGGGGGCGGGGGTGCTGGGCGCGGCGGGCTGGGTGACGGCCATGACCGGCCTCCTGTTCATCTGGTCATCTGTTCATCGCAGACGGCGGACGGTGCTCTCGGCATGCCACTTGGCCAGGCCCAGCGCTTCGGTACTGGCGCGCGACAGCCAGGCACGGACATGGTCGCGGGCCTCAAGCAGGCCGGTGCCCGCACCGAGCACCGGGGGGACGGCTTCCTGCCGGAGCATCACCTGGTGGGCCGCGACGACCGTGACCCCGGACGCGTCCGGCAGCAGCGACCACTCGCCGCTGTGGGCGGCGATCAGGCCGGGCGTGAGCGTCTCCTTGTAGACGATCCGCCCGGCGTGCGGGAAACACAGCCGCACGGCCCGCGTGCTCACCGTCCGCCCGCCCGGCGCGGCACAGGTGTCCAGGGACGCCACCTGGATCCCCGGCACGTCCTCGCGCACACTGGCCCACTCCACGTGCGGGACCCGCTCGGGCCAGTCCTCGATCCGGTAGAGGAAGTCGTAGACCAGCTCCGCGGGGCCCTCGATCCGCACCCGGTCCTCGAACGACAGCAGCAGTTCGTCCAGCTGCTCCCACCGCTCGGCCGCTTGTTGTACCTGGGCGAGCCGGCGGTGCACGTCCGCCTCCGCCTCCCGGCGGGCACCGGCACCGTCCGCAGCCGCCGCCGGCAGCCCGCGCTCCTGGCGCAGGGCCAGCACACACTCCGTCTCGCCCGCCGGCCGCACACTCCACACACCCGAGGTCACACTGCCCGGCCAGGCAGCGTCCTCCTGCTCGAACACGACCGCCCGGGCATCGGGGTGCAGCACCCGCCGGGTGTGCCAGGAACCAACCCGGCCGCCCAGCACACCACCCGCACCGCCGGCGCCGGCGCCGGCCTCATCGGCCAGCTCCCACATCCGCAGCCGCTCCTGGACCCCGTCGAAGTCGAGACGCTCGACATGCACGACCGAGGGCAAGAACACCGGCCAGCAGGCGGCATCAGCCAGCATCCCGTACACGACACCGGCCGGAGCAGCCACCCCCACCGAGTCCTCACAGGCGTGCACGCGCGACGACATGCCGGCCCCTCCTCCTCCAGGCACACCCCCACCCTGCCCCCCACCACTCGAGCCCGCCTCGCGCCCGCCCGGACCCCCACCCCGCACACCCACCACCCCTCACACCCACCACCGGCACACCCGCCGCCCGGCACACCCACCACCGGCACACCCGCCGGCCGGCCGGCGCCCCCGCAGCACCAGGACCCGGCAGTCTGAGGCGGGGCAGTACCGGGGCCGGCCGGTGCCAGGACGGGGCAGTACCGGGCCGGCGGGTGCCGGCCGGGACAGCCCCCACACCGCCGTACGCCGCCCACCGCAGCCACCACGGCCCACACAACCGGGCACCAGCAGCACGCACCGCACGCACGGCACGGGCGGCGGGGACAGTGGGGGGCGGGGCGAGGCCCGGACAGACAGCACGGGCGGGGGTGAGGCCCGGACAGGCGATGAGGGCCGGACAGGCGGTGAGGCCCGGACGCGGGCCGCACGGCCAAGCCCGCGCACACGGGGCGCGGGGCCGGGACCGGGGGATGCGCCAGGTCCCGGCGGAAGGAGCCGGGACCTGGGCGGGAGCGGGGCGAGAAGGGGTCAGCCGACCGGGGCGAGGCGTCCGGTCCCGGCGGGGCCACTGTCCGTGGAGCCCGGCCCGGCGGGATGGGGGACGGTGGCCGGTGAACCGTCCGGCCGGGCCATCAGGATGGAACGCTGCAGCTTGCTCAGCGCCGCCGACGGTTCCAGGCCCAGACTGCGCACCAGGGTGGCACGCAGCCGCTGGTAGGCGTCCAGGGCCTCACCCCGGCGCCCCGAGCGGTACAGGGCCAGCATGTACTGCCCGCACAGGCTCTCGTGCGTGGGATAACGGCTGACCAGCACAGTCAGCTCGGCAAGCAGCTCACGGTGGCGGCCCAGCCGCAGATCGGCCTCGATCCGCTGGTCCAGCGCGCACAGCCGGCTCTCCTCCAGCCGTTTGACCTGGGTCGCCAGGTGCATCCCGGCATGCACATCGGCCAGCGGCGGCCCGGACCACAGCCCCAGCGCGGCCCGCAGATGCCTGGCCGCCCCGGGAAAATCGGCGGCATCCATCGCCCGGTAGCCCAGCCCCGCCAGCCGCTCGAACTCCCGCACGTCACTGCCGCCCTCACCACTCTTGAGGAGATAACCGCCCGGCACGGTCAGCAGCACATCCTTGGCCGTACGGGCATCAGCCGCATCCGGCTGCAGCGCCGCGGTGATCAGCTCCCGCAGCTGCAGAATGTACGTCTGCAGCGTCGGCCGCGCACTCCGCGGCGGCCTGCTGCCCCACAACTCCTCACTCAGCATGCCCACCGGCACCATCTGATCAGCCTGCAGGACCAGCAAGGCCAGCACCTGCCGCGGCTTGGGAGCGGTCGGAGTGATCGAAACGCCCTTCTCCCGCACAGCAAGAGTGCCGAGTATGTCGGTGTCCACGCCGTCTCCCCTGTCCATCCACTGCGGTCTGCCGAACCCCTCGGACCCCGTCAACCCCAGGCCCCCAAAAAACACCAGCCCTCAACCCCAGCCCCAGCCCGGAACCTCCCGGAACCCGGACCGCCGGACCCGGAACCTCCCGGAACCCGGACCGCCGGACCCGCACCGCCCCGCCCCGGCCCCCGGCACCGCCAGACCCCGATGCCGCCAGGCCCCGGACCGCCAGAGCCCGGATACCGCCAGGCCCCGATGCCACCGGAGCCCGGACCGCCGGGCCCGCACTGCCCCGGACCAAACCACCAGACCACCGGCACCACCGGACCCTCGACTGCCAGGCCCCGGACTGCCAGACCCGACGCCGCCGGACCCCGATACCGCCAGGCCCCGGACTGCCAGGCCCCGGACTGCCAGGCCCCGGACTACCGGGCCCCGGATGCTGCCGGGCCCTGGTCGGCCGGCGGGCCGGCGGGTGAGCCGCGCCCGCCGGCCGGGAGCCGCCCGACAACACCGAGTAAAAAACAGCATGGACGGTATGTCAATCTCAAACCGGTCGTCTTGTTTTCTCTCCGCCGATGCTCGAGATCCCCTCGAGAGAATCCGACTTCCGGTGCATAAGCGTCTCTACCGGGCGGGGTTCCGGCCGCTGCGGACGTCCTGCCAGCGGTTTGACTTCCCCGTTGCCGGACCATGCGGTCCATTTACCCGGGGGTGCGGTCGGTTCCCGCGGCCCGGGAACCGGGCAGGACCGGCAGCCGGCGCGAGGGAGCCGCGAGACCGGGCAGCAGCAGGGCCCAGAACTGCTCCACCAGATGCGGGGAGGAGCGCACACGCTGGCGGGAGGCGAGCCGGCCGAACCCGGCGACAGAGGCGACCACCGCCACCGCGGCCGCCTCCGGCGACACCCCCCGCGCCAGCTCCCCCGCACCCTGCGCCTCACGCAGCAGCCCATACACCCACTCACTCCACCACCGCCCCGGCCCCTCCGCACTCTTGCGCGAAGGATCACCGCCCAGCTCGAACCCGGCCCGCAGCACCGGATCCACAGCCAGCGCCGCCACCAGATCACCGCTGACATCCACCAGCAACTGCAGCCCGCCCCCGCCCCCCGCACCCTCCCGCACCGCCAGCCGCTGCACCGACACCGTCGCCGCCGCCTCCACCTCACGCGCCAGAAGATCCTTGCTCGGGAAATGGAAATGCAGCGCCCCGGTACTCACACCCGCCCGCCTGCTGATCACCGGCAGCGAAGCCAGCGCATACCCGTCCTCCGCGAACACCTCCGCCGCCGCACGCACCAGAGCCCGACGCGTCCGCACCGCCCGCACCTGCCTCACCATCCCACCCCTCCTCCCCACCCCCGCACCAGCCACCACCACCCCGCACACACCGGGACCACCCCACCCTACCAAACCGCACGCCCGGTATGTTTCCTCACCCGTGCTCCACCCCACCCGACCCCAGCCACCCACCCCCGGACCCCACACAAACCAAACACACCCCCGGCCACACCCCCGCCCCAGCACAAAAACACCCACACCCCAGAAACCGGCACCACCCACCCCCCAGCGGCCCGCACCACCAGCCCGCCACCCGCCCCCCAGCCACACCCCGCCACCACCCCGCACCACCAAGCCGCCACCAGGCCGCACCGCCAGGCCGGGCCCCACCAGAAGGCACCCGCCCCCACCCGGAAGGCCACCCGCCCAGCCGCCCCGCCCGCCCCGGCACCGGAGCCCGCACAGCCGACAACACAGGCCAGACCCGGCACAACAAGCAAAAAGGCACACAACGCCAGAAGAGAACGGCCCCACAGACCCGCCCCACACTCAGCCGCAGCACTCGACGCCCACTCGCACCCGACCAGAACCCCCCACCCCGCACCCCGGTCAGGGCCAGGGCCGGCCCGAGCCCCCACCCACCCCCACACACCCGAACCAGAGCCGGACCCGGACACCGCAGACCGGGCACGCCGGGCAGACCAGACAGACCCGGGCCGGGCACGCCGGGGCCAGGGCCGGACCCGGGCCGGGCACGCCGGGCAGGCAAAGAAGGAACGACAGACGGGGCCGGGGCCGGGGCCGGGGCCGGGGCCGGGCCACACCGGGACGAGACGCACAACGAACGGAAGAAGAAAGGACAAAAGAAGCAGGAGACCGGACGGGGACCAGATCAGGCCGGAGCGCCGACCCCGCCCAGACCCGCCGCCTCCCCCGCCTCCGCAGCCAGCCGCTCACCCTCCAAAGCCACCTCCGCAGCCCGGGCCGGATCAATCACCAGCCGGCCCAGCACCGCAGGCACCGCCACACTCGGCAGCAAATGCTCAAACAACGCACACACCCGCCGCTCCAGATCCTCCCGCCCCGCCAGCGTATGGGAATACACCTGCACCCCCGTCCACGCCGCCGAGAACACCCACGCACTCTCCGCCACATCCACCTGCGGCAGCAACTCCCCCTGCTCCTGCGCCTCCCGCAACACCCGCTCCGTCGCATCCAGCCACGTCCGGATCGTCCACGTACCGAAAACCGCCCCCATCTCCTGACCCAACGACAACCGCGCCGACGCCGACACCACCGGATTACGACGCATCCGATACGCCAACGCCAACCCCATATCCACCAACTCCTGCAACTTACTCACCCGCGGCGCCAGCACAAACCCCGCAAACTGCTCCCCCAACACCCCCTCCGCCAACGCCCGCTTCGACGGAAAATGAAAATACAAAGCCCCCTTCGTCACCCCCGCCCGCGCCAACACCTCACCAATCGTCGCCGCCTCATACCCACGCTCATCAAAAACCGACGCCGCCGCATCCAAAATCAACCGCCGCGTACGCAACGCACGCTCCTGCCGCACCACAAACCCCTCCAAACACCAACCCACACCCACCAACATGCTCCCTGCAACCACCCCAAACCAAACCAGCTAGTCCGTATATTCACAAGACCAAAACACCCACCACACCCCAACACCAACGACCGGACGACCGGATTCAGCCCCCACCACCCCACCCATGTGGATGCCGACAGCCGGTACGGCAGGTAAGGCCGGGCGGGTACAACCGAAGAGTGCGCGTGAACGCCACCAGCAACATCGACGCCTATCTCGGCCTGGACATCGGCCTGAACATCGGCAAGGGCGAACACCACGCCACCGCACTCACCCGGCCGGGAAGCAAGCCAGCGCCGCAAAACCATCGTGGCCTGCGATACCTGCCACCACGCATCGACTCAGAGAAACCAGCCACACTGCCCACGCAGCAGCCACTGGAAAGCCGGATGACCGGGAAACCGAAACGGCCGGACCGGCGGGAGACCTCACGGAACAGGACTCGCCCCCACGTTGCGCACCTCGCCACGCGGCCGACCCAACGTCCCGGCCGGCACAGGAGGCGGTATCAGTGGAGGCAACGGCACTGACCGCGACCTGGCGGATCGCCCGCTTCTCGACCGCCCCTCAGTACCGGCGGCCCGCCCCACCAAGGCCCTGCCACATCCGGGGAACGCCACATCGTCGATCACCCACACCCCGAGCGTGAACACACCGGACAACCGCCAGGCGATCCGCCGCCGGACCGGCAACGGATCCCACGGCGACTGATTCACAAACTCCTGCACGACCTGCGTATCGCCGACCGGCAACCGCCCAGCCATCGGTGCCGCGCCGAACGATCCGCAACAGACAGGCACCCTCGTCGTCATCGATCCCGAGCACCTTCACCCGCCCGGCCCAAGCCGAACAGTTCGGACCGAGCGCGCCGGCCGGGAACGAGACCCGGCCAGCGCTCCGGGCACTGTGCGCTCGTGCCAGCTCAGATGCCGGGCGAAGAACCGCAGCGAGCTGTCCACTTCGAACGACGGCACATCCCCGTGCCTGCCGGGGTTGGCGTGCAGCGTCTTCTCAGCCGAGGCCAGGGCGCCGAACAACGCCAGGCACTGGTCCCGCAACACCAACTGGTCACCCCACTGGACCAGGAACTGCACCGGCACGGTGATCCGCGCGGCGTCCTCGGTCAGCCCGTGCACACCGAGCAGGCCCAGCACCGCGACGCGGACCCGGGGTTCTGCCGCGATGAGCGGGATGCCGAGCCCGCAGCCCATCGACATCCCGCAGTAACCCACCGGGCCGACGCCGACATGGCCGAGGCGCTGGACCGCGGTCAGGACCGCCTGCCAGTCCACGACGGCCTGAGAAGCCAGATAGCTGTACATTCCGGCGACCAGCGCGCCCGGATTCCTGCCGGCGGCTACGCCTGCTCGCATTTCGGCCGCGATCCGGCCGAACTCCCCGTCCCTGGGCCGGTCGCCGTAGTTGGGCGCGTCGATCGCGACAACCGCGAAACCCTCAGCGGCGTAGCAGCGCGCGCGGGACACGGTGCCGGAGGGCCTTCTTGTCCCGCCCGCCGCCGTGGCCCAGCAGAATCACGGGACGAGTACCGCAGGCGTCTCCCAGCGTCCACAACACGCCGGGGATCTCATCGAGGGTGAAGAACCGCTCGGCGACGCCGTCCGGCGACGTCTGGCAGGTGAACCACATCAGCGTTTCAAGCCTTTCGGAAGTGCCTTGCGCGAGCGCTCCCCAGACTATGCAAAGGAGGGAACCCCGACCTGTCACAGCGTTGACCGGTCTCACCTCCCGGAATGCGCAGTGGTGCACGGCGGCGCCGAAGCCATCACGAAGACCGTCACTCGTGCCTCGCCAGGGCGAACATTGCCTGATGCGGCACTAGACATCCTGCTCGTGTGGCTCCCGATAGGTCAGGACCGGCGAGTCGAGGACGGCGAAACCGGGGTGCGGCAGGCCGCGCGCGACTGTGTATCGAGCAAGGACGGCGGAAAAGTCCGCGTGCACGGATAACCCAGCGCATGCCCTTGCCCCGGCTGCACCGGGCACGACCGTCGACGGTGAACTCAGCCGTGCTCTGGTCGCAGGTAACGCCGTATCCGTGTTGCGGGGGCAGGGAGCCGGTGCGCCCTCCCTGCGCCAGCCGGCGGTGCCGCCTTTCCCTCGTCGGCTTCCGCCGGGGATGGTGAGGGACCGGCCGACGCGTCACCAAGAGCGGCACCGCCCGCCCGTCGACGCCGCCCGTTTGGGATCACTCACACCTCCCCGATCCCAGCGGAAAGGGCGGTGCCTGCTTCCGACTGACTGATCAAACCAACCGATGGAACCGGTTCGTGCGTATCCGTGGAAGGCGGGCATGTGGTTGTGCGGGGAAATCACCGGATTCCGGTGACGACCTTTCACCTGCCCAAAAGTGACTCTGGACACGGGTAGCGGCAGTAAGCCACGTCGTTCGGGCACCTGTCCCAGGGAAGTGGTCCAGTCCGTGCCTGCCGAAGTGCGAGTCACGTTCAAGGTCACCGTCGCGACAGCCGCACCGACGCGCAAGGAGCATGCTCATGCCTGATGTGCCGAAGACGGCTGGTCCTCGGTGCAGGTTCAGCCACAGCCGTGCTCGCTGCATCGCCCTGTGGTTCTTCCATCGAGACAACGGAGTGGGCAATGAGCTGGTCGATCCCTGTAGCTGTGGCGTCGGCTCTGTCGGAGGTCGTCCGATGAGCACGGTGGAGTTCACCGACCGCGTCGACCTCCGCCTCCGGGTGAATGGCGTCGACAGGCAGCTCGATGCGGTTGACGCACGTGTGTCCCTCCTGGATCTGCTGCGTGAGCACCTCGGCCTGACCGGCGCCAAGAAGGGCTGCAACCACGGCGAATGCGGCGCATGCACGGTTCTGCTCAACGGCCGACGGGTGAACGGGTGCCTGGTCCTGGCCGCGGCGGCGGACGGGCGTGAGGTCGTGACCGTTGAGGGCCTTGCCCAGGGCGAGCAGCTGCACCCGGTCCAGCGCGCGTTCATCGACTGCGACGCATTCCAGTGCGGGTTCTGCACCCCGGGCCAGGTGATCTCCGCTGTCGCCTGCATCGACGAGGGCCACACAACCGACGAGCACGAGATCCGCGAGTGGATGAGCGGGAACATCTGCCGCTGCAGCTCGTACCCGCAGATCGTCGAGGCGGTCCAGGCCGCCGCGTCCGAGCACGAGAGGACCCAGAGCCGGTGATCCCATTCGCCTACGCCCGCCCCACCACCCTTGACGAGGCCCTGGACGCGGCGCGTGATCCGGGGACCGCCGTACTTGCCGGCGGCACCGAGCTGCTCAACTGGCTTCGTATTGGCATTGCCGTGCCCGACCGGGTCGTGGACATCTCCCGGGTTTCCGGCCTCGACCGGATCGAGCCGCTGCCCGGCGGCGGCCTGCGCATCGGCGCGCTCGTGCGCCTCAACGACGTCGCGGCCGACCCGAACGTCGCCCGCGAGTGGCCGGTGCTCAGGATGGCGATCCACAAGTCGGCGTCCGCCCAGCTTCGCAACCTCGCGACGATCGGCGCCAACCTGCTCCAGAAGACCCGGTGCGCCTACTTCCGCTCGGAGGAGCCGACGCCGTGCAACCGGCGTCTGCCGGGGTCGGGGTGCGCAGCCCGGGAGGGTCATGACGACCGGCACGCACTGTTCGGGTGGACGGACGACTGCATCGCCACTCAGCCGTCCGATCCCGCCGTGGCGCTCGCCGCACTCGACGCAGTAGTGGTGACGCGCACCGCCACCAGCGGGCGGCGGATCCCGGTGACCGACTTCCACCTGCTGTCGACCGAGGCCATCGACCGCGACACGGCGCTCGAACCCGGTGAGCTGATCGAGGCGATCGAACTGGGCGAACCCGCTCCGCACTCGGCCTACGTCAAGGTGCGCGAGCGCGAGTCGTACGAGTACGCGATCGTGTCAGGGGCGGTGACGGTGCGGCTGTGCGACGACGGCCGGATCGACGGCGCGCGGATCGCGTTGGGGTCGGTGGCGATGCGCCCCTGGCGCCTGGCCGAGGCGGAGCGCCGGCTGGTGGGCCTCGCGCCCGACGACCCGGCGGTGTCCGGCGCGATCGAAGCGGCGTTCGCCCAGACGCACCCCGTCCCCGGCAGCGCCTACAAGGTCGCGATCGCCCGCGGCGCCGCGCGGCGTGCGCTGATGATGGCAGCGGGGGTGCGGCCATGAGCGGTGTGGGATCAGGCGCGCCGTTGCCGCGCCAGGACGGTTTCGCGAAGGTGACCGGTGCCGCCCGCTATGCGGCCGACCACCCCGCCGAGGGCCTGCTCTACGGGGTCCTGGTCGGTGGACCGGTCCCGGCCGGACGGGTGCGCGCGATCGACACCGACGCCGCGCTGGCCGTCCGCGGTGTCACGCATGTGCTCACGCATGCCAACGTGCCGAAGCTCGGTGTCCCACCAGTGCCCCCGGCGTTCTCGGTGCGCATGCCGATGCAGGATGACGAGATCCACTACGAGGGCGAGCCGATCGCGGTCGTGCTGGCGCAGGCACTAGAAGCCGCCGAGCATGCCGCGTCACTGGTGCGGGCGGACATCGAGGCGGCACCGTTCACCGCCCACCCGGGCGCGGACCGCGCGGGTGCTGTGGTGCCGCGCGAGAGCGGATACCTGTCCGACGAGACGGACGCCGAGCACGGCGATGTCGAGCGGGCGTTCGCCGGTGCGCCGGTGCGCCACTCGGCGATGTACGTCCAGCCTTCGCGCCACCACAACCCGATGGAGCCCTCGGCGACGCTGGCCGAATGGCACGACGGCACACTGACGATGGTCGACGCGACCCAGTGGTCCTACGGCGTACGCATGGTGATGTGCGGGCTGTTCGACCTCGCTCCGGAGCAGGTGCGTGTGCGTTCGCCGCACACGGGCGGCGGCTTCGGCTGCAAGGGCCTGGTCTATCCGCACCAGATCATCGCCGCCGTGGCGGCGCGGGTCAGCGGACATCCCGTGCGGATCGCGCTGACGCGCGCGCAGATGTACAGCATCGCCCCCTACCAGCCGCAGTTGGTGCAGACCGTGTCGCTGGCGGCCTCGGAGGACGGGCGCCTGACGGCGATCGACCATGAGTCGATCAACGTGACCTCGGTGGACGAGGACTTCGTCGAGTACGCCACTCTGGCGTCGCGGACGACGTATGCGGCGCCGGCGATCCGTGTGCGCCAGCGTGTGCAGCGGGCCAACGTCAACCTCGGCACGGCAATGCGCGCGCCCCTCGAGGGGGCCGGACTGTGGGCTCTGGGAAGCGCCATGAACGAGCTCGCGGCACAGTTGCAGATCGACCCGATCGACCTGCGCCTGGCCAACTACACCGACGTGCACCCGTTCACCGGCCGGCCGTGGTCGTCGAAGAAGCTGCGCGAGTGCTACGAAGAAGGCGCACGCGCGTTCGGATGGCGCAGGCGTCCCAACGCCCCCGAGCGCGACGGATCCTGGCTGGTGAGCCAGGGCATGGCCGACTGTGCGATGGGCACCATCCGGTTCGCCTCCAGCGCGCAGGTGCGGCTGCACGCCGACGGCCGGGCGGTGATCCAGTCGGGCACCCAGGACATCGGCACCGGGATCGTCACGGTCCTCACCCAGGTCGCGTGCGAAGTGCTGGGGCTCAAGCCCGCCCAGGTGAGCTGCGAGATCGGTGACACCGCGCTGCCCGAGGCCGGTCCGACCTTCGGGTCTTCGTCGACGATGGGCGTCGGCGCCGCTGCGATGGCTGCCGCCAAGGACGCGCTGAAGCAGCTGCGCGATCGCTCCGGGCATACGGTGCGGGAAGCGCCGGGCGCCGAGGCCATCACGGCGGCGATGGCGGCCGCCGGTGCCCAGGAGGTGGTCGGCGCTGGCTCGTTCACACCTCAGGAGAGCGAGTACGCGCTGCACACCTTCGGCGCGATCTTCGTGGAGATCGGCTTCGACCCCGAACTCGGGATTCTGCGTCTGCGGCGCGCCGTCGGCCGCTACAGCGTCGGTCGGATCGTCAACCCGCGCATGGCGCGAGCGCAGATTCTCGGCGGCATCGTCTGGGGCTGGGGCAAGGCGACCATGGAGGCCAGTCGCCAGGACGAGCGCCTGGGGCGCTGGCTGTCCAAGAACCTCGCCGGCGTCGCGCTGCCCGTCAACGCCGACATCCCCTCCGACATCGACGTCGCGTTCATCGACGAGGTCGACGAGCACGCGAGCCCGATCGGCGGCAAGGGCATCGGCGAGATCGCCGCCACCGGCGTCGACGCGGCGGTGGCCGACGCCGTCTTCCACGCGACCGGCAGGCGCATCCGCGACCTCCCGATCACCCCCGACAAACTCGTCTAGCCCGCCGCCGGCGGCTGTAGGAGCTACCCATGCGTGAGATCGCCGGGCGACTCGGTGCCTGGCACCGTGCGGGCGTGAAGTACACCCTGGCCACCGTCGTCGGCGTACGTGGCAGCGCCCCGCGCCAGGCGGGCGCGGCCATGGCCGTGGCCGAGGACGGCGAGGCGGTGGGCAGCCTGTCGGGCGGCTGCGTCGAAGGCACGGTGTACGAGCTGTGCCGTGAGGTCATGGAGACCGGCGTGGCGGTGTGCGCGAGCTTCGGCTACTCCGACGACACTGCGTTCGCCGTCGGCCTGACCTGCGGCGGAACCATCGAGGTGTTCGTTCAGCCGTCGCCCTCTGCGCAGGTCGTCGAGGCGGTCTCCGGCGCGTCGCCGGCGGCTGTCGCCCATCTTCTGGACGGCTCGGGCGCGACCCTCGCGGTCCGACCCGAGCGGGTGTACGGCACCACCGGTCTGGCCGACGTCGACGCCGAGGTCGTCGGACAGGCCAGAGCCGTGCTCGACGGCGGCGCGACCGGCGTCCAGTCGGTCCGCTGCCGTCCTGACATGGAGGTTTTCATCCGATGCCGACGAGGTGGTCGTCGACTGGCCACACCGCTATCTGAAGTCGACCGAAGTGGATTGCCGCACGGTGGTCGTGGTCCTCACCCACGACGCCAAGTTCGACGTGCCGCTGTTGGAGGTCGCTCTGCGGCTGCCTGTCGGTTACGTGGGCGCGATGGGGTCGCGCCGCACCCATGCCGAGAGGCTGGCCCGGCTGCGCGAAGCCGGGCTGACCGACGAGGAACTCGCGCGCCTGCGTTCGCCCATCGGCCTCGACCTCGGTGCCCGCACGCCCCAGGAGACGGCCGTGTCGATCGCGGCGGAGTTCATCGCCGTGCGCCACGAAGGCACCGCCCTGCTCCTCGGGCGGCTCGATGGCCCCATCCACCACGACCGCACAGCGTCCGCCGCCGCGGTCTGAAGCTGACCTTGACAGCCAACACCGGCTGGTCGGCCGCAGAACTCTCCGAAGTATTGACGAGATACCCGCAGTACGAAAATTCAGAACGGAGTCGATGTGAAGGTAGTTCTCTTCGGGGCATCAGGCATGGTCGGCCAAGGCGTCCTGCGCGCATGCCTGGAAGACCCGGAGGTGACCGAGGTCATCGCCGTCGTACGGCGGCCACTCGGCAAGAAGGCGCCGAAGCTTCGCGAAGTGCGGCACGCCGACCTCTCAGATCTCACCCCGATCGCAGCGGAGCTGTCAGGGGCGGACGCGTGTTTCTACTGCCTCGGAGTGTCGTCGGCGGGGCACAGCTCCGAGGAGTACGAGAAGATCACGTACGGCTACACCCTGGAGGCCGCGCGCGTCGTGGCGGCCGGCAATCCACACCTGACCTTCGTGTACGTGTCGGGGGAAGGCACCGACAGCACGGAGCGGGGGCGCGTCTTCTGGGCCCGGGTGAAGGGTCGGACGGAGAATGCGTTGATGGCCATGGACATGCGTGCGTACGCCTTCCGTCCCGGATGGATCCAGCCGGTCCATGGGGAGACCTCCGGAACGCAGTGGTACCGACTGTTCTACCGGCTCACGTCCTGGCTCTATCCCCTCCTGCGCCGGGTGGCACCTCGCTACGTGACCAGCACCGAGCACCTCGGGCGGGCGATGATCGCCGTTGCCCGGCTCGACGGTTCCGGCCCCCGCATCCTGCGGACGGACCAGATCACCCGGTTCGGGGCGTAGAGATGTCCGGGCGTCAGGACGGTCAGCGGGAATCACCAGAATCCGGTGAGGACCTTTCACCTGCCCGGCGGCAACCCTGAACAGGGGCGTGCAGTGAAGGCGCCGAGGCCCGTAAAGGAGATGTCACCGTGAGTATCCATACGTCAGTCACCGAGGCGGAGGCCGCCGACCGGCTCGCCCTGCGCGAACTGGTCGACGCCTACGCGCACTGCGCCGACCGGCGCGACGCCAAGGGCCAGATGGCCCTGTTCACCGAGGACACCCACTTCGTGGTGTACATGGACGCGAGGGACCCCGAGCCCACGCAGGAACTGCATGACCGCGAGTCGCTGGCGCCGGTCTTCGACGCGCTCAACGCCTATGCCGCCACCATGCACTTCAACGGGCAGAGCACGATTGAGCTGGAGGGCGACCGCGCGAGTGGGGAGACCTACTGCCTGGCCCACCATCTGACGGAGTCCGACGACGGGTCGCGGACGATGATGGTCGCCTCGATCCGCTACCTCGACACGATGGTCAAGCGGGAGGGGCAGTGGCAGTTCGCCGAGCGCCGCCTCCTGGTCAACTGGACCGACATGCGGCCCCTTGAGCTCTGATCCGATCCGGACGCACACGCATCATGTCTGAGGCATTCGAACGCTGGGCGCGGCTGCGCCGTCTGCTGTGGCAGCCGCCGCGCCCGCATGGCGAACAGCCGCTCGAACGCGCTGTCAGCCCCCTGGAGCTCTTCTACGACCTGGTCGTGGTCGTGCTGGTCGGTGAGGCCGCCCATCACCTGTCCGCGCACCTGTCGTGGCGCGGGCTCGCGGAGTTCGCCGCGGTATTCACGCTGATCTGGATCGTCTGGCTCAACGGCAGCCTCTACCACGACCTGCACGGCCGCGAGGACGCCCGGGGCCGCACAGCGTTGCTCGTGCAGATCCTCGCCATGGTCCCGCTGGGCGCGTTCATCCCCAAGGCCAGCGGCTCGGGTGGCTTCGCCTTCTCGGTCAGCGCCGCGGTGCTGTTCGCGGTCCTCGCCCTGGTCTGGTTGTCCGCCGAGCGCGGCACAAGTGCGGAGTATCGCCGCTCCAGCCAGGTCTTCGTGGGCGGGACCATCGCTTGTGCGGCCCTGCTGGCCGCAACGGCCTCGCTGCCGGCCGACACTCGCCTCGCGGTCTGGTTCCTGCTGGATCTCCTCTATCTCGCGGGCTTGAGCGTCATGATCGGGACGGCCTCCCCCGGCCTCACCATCACGCCCGCGCTCATCGAGCGGTTCGGCCTGTTCACCATCATCGTGCTCGGCGAGACGGTGCTCGGCGTCGTCGACGGGCTGGCCCACGAGAGCGCAGACGCCCTCACGATCGCCGTCGGTCTCGTCGCGGTCATGATCGGTTTCGGCGTCTGGTGGACGTACTTCGACTTCGTCGGCCGCCGCCCGCCGCGACCGACCCGCGCGGCGACCGTCCACTGGATCATTGCCCACCTACCGCTGACCGCCGCCGTGACCGCCATGGGCGCGACCATGCCGGGCCTGGTCGAGCACGCCCACGACGGGCGCACCCCCGCCTCCATCGGGTGGCTGCTGTGTGCCGCCACAGTCGTCGCGCTCGCCGCCGCGATGGCCCTGTCGGCGAGCCTTGAGGCATGGCGCGCCGACCGTGCGCTGTATCGCCCCGTCGCCCGCGCCTGCGCCGTGGTGGGAGTCCTCTGCCTGGCACTTGCCGTCGCCCGACCGGCTCCACTGCCTCTCGGCCTTGCCCTCGTGGCCCTGCTCGGCGTTCCCTGGGGCGTCGCCGTCATCCGCCAGACGGCGAACGACACGGTCGACGAGTAGCCGCCGCATCGCCGACCGGGATCTCAGGCCCTGCCGCCAGGCAGAAGACGCAGCTCACGGCCGCCGACGGGTCGCCGACCCCGAGCTTGGCGTAGATGCTGCGAAGGTGCGTGTTGACAGTGTTCAGCGAGACCGTCACCCCGTTGGCGATCTCTTGCCGGGTCAGGTTGGTCGGCAGGTGGCGCAATACCCGCAGTTCACTCGGGCTGAGCGGCTCGGCCCGGACCTGGCCGGCGTCGGCGGGACTGGCGGAGCCATGTACGGCGTCGAGGATGTCACTGATCTGCGCACGGTGTCCGGTGTCCCACGACGGCAGCGACTCCAGCAGTCTCCAGGCACCGGGCATGGCGAACGGCAGGATCAGCCGGTCCGGCTCGGCAAGAGCGAGCGCCCGCTCGACGCCTGAGCAGAGCACCGCATGAGCTTCACCGAATGCCTCTCTCGCTACCTGATCGGCGCAGACATGACCGGCCTCAACAGCTCAGCTTTCTACCCAGGCGCTGTGAACCTTTAGCACCTCCCGATGTCTGCCGACGAACGCCGCGAGCCTTGGTCCGGCCCAGACCGCGGCATGCGAGACGCCGAGACGCCGGCACTCACCCACAAGGGACGGTCCCAAACGAGTTGACCTCTAAACAAGAAATCAGAAGCGGTATAGAATGTGCACTCGATACAGTGCGTATATGTCAGTTACCCGAGGAGACCCTCAACGCCGCGAGCAAGTTCTCGCGTCCGCGCTGATCGTTTTCGCGACCTTCGGATACCGCAAGACATCGATGGACGCGGTGGCCCAGGCCGCGGATGTTTCCCGCCCCGGCCTGTACTTCCTCTTCTCCAGCAAGGAGGAACTGTTCCGTGCGACCATGCAGCGGGAGTTGGAGCGGGCCCTGGGGGAAGTCCGCACGGTGTTGGCCACACCCGACATGGACCTTGGCGCGCGCCTGGTGGCCGCGCTCGACGCTCATCTGGGTCGGTATGTCGGTACCCACCTCAGCGAGGGTGTCGATGCCCTCCTGGAGCATGGGGCAGCAAAGCTCGACAGCATGTACGACGACTACCGGTCCGCTTTCCACGACGCACTCACTGAGGCCATCACCACCTCCGGGTGGCCTACCGGGAATGTCGTACCGCAGCACATCGCCGAGGTCCTGGCCGCCGCTGGTGAAGGGTGGAAGCACCGCGTGGCCGACCGCCCGGAATTCGTCGACAAGCTCGCCTTGGCCGTCGACGTGGTGTTGCGGCCCTAGGCCAGACGGTGTGCCGCCGATCCGTGTTGCGGACTTCGTCCCCACACGGCAGGAGCCGATCGCCGCACGAGGCGCGCCGGAAGGCGGCAGGAGGGCCGACAGCTGCTTCGGGCACCAGCCAGGCTCGGGCGTAGCCGAGGCTGACCTGCCGGGCGCCCCGGCCGACGCCGATGGGTTCCTCGCCCTTGGGCGCCGGCCCGCTCAGGTAGCCGCACCAGAGGCCAGGCCACGCCGCGGGGGCCAGCGCCGGACACCGGCCTCACATGTGCCGGGCTGCAACGGGGCCCTGGGCTCGATGAGCCCAGGGCCCCGAGGAGCCGAGCAATTGCAGGGCATGGGCATTTCCGAGCACCCGGTCGGGCCCGATCGCCGCGAGGGGGCGAGAGAGGACCAGCACCGGCCCTCGAAGCGCCGTCGAATGGCGCCCGGCACTGCTTCCCCGTCCGCTATCGGCTTCCAGCCTCACCGCGCAGTTGGCGACAGGCCATCCCTTGATCCCGGTGAGTTGCCTGATCGAATCGGCCCAAGATCACAGGGGTTGGAGGCCGCGGTGATCGCTGCATCCCAGGCGCGGTGGGACCACGAGGCTGCGCTCTCGACACACAGCGACCGGTGACGGAGTTCAGACGCGGGGAGGGAGAGGCGCGATGACCAAACGGTCAGCAACGGCGACTTCTGGTCGCTCAACAAGCCAGGGGCGGCAGGGGCTGATCGACCGTCATGGTCTCGTCAGCCTGCTGGACCAAGCCGCCCAAATGCCAGTGACGATCGTTTCCGCTCCCGCTGGCAGCGGGAAGACGTCACTGCTGCGGGTCTGGGCCAACCGGCCTGGTCAAAGCCGTCACATCGCCTTCCTGTCCGTACGGCCCGGCCAGCACGATGCCCAGCAGTTCTGGCTCGCTCTCCTGGCCGCGGTCCGGTCTGCTACCGGCACGGGCGAGGTGGAGCAGCCGGTCGCTCGTGGCTTCGACGGCAACGCCATGGTGGACCGGGTTCTCTCCGAGCTCATGGACTGGGGCAGGCCCTTCTTCCTCGTCATCGACGACCTGCACGAGCTCAGCTCTGCCGATGCTGTCGAGCAGCTCACGAGGCTCCTGATGAGTCTCCCGCCGGACGTCCACGCGATCGTGGCCACTCGACGGGATCGTTCACTGCGCCTCCACCGGCTGCGCCTTGTAGGGCAGCTGGCCGAGATCCGCGACGCACAACTGCGCTTTAGCCAGGAGGAGACGCGTGACCTCCTGGCCACCGCGGGAATTGCGCTGCCCGAAGCGGCTGCGGCGATGCTTCATCAGCGGACTGAGGGCTGGGCGGCCGGGCTACGGCTGGCGGTGCTCTCACTCGAAGGGCGAGCCGACGCAGCCCAGTTCGTCACCGAGTTCTCCGGCAGCGACCGTACGGTCGCCGAATACCTGATGGCGGAGATGCTCGACCGGCAGCCGCTGGACGTTCAGCGAATGCTGCTGCGGACTTCGTTCCTGGACCAGGTCAACGGTGAGCTGGCCGACCTGCTGAGCGGCTCCGCCGGGGCAGAGCGGATCCTGCTGGACCTGGAGGACGCCAACGCGTTCGTCGTCTCACTCGACGCCGACCGCACGTGGTTCCGTTACCACCACATGTTCGGTGACCTGCTCCGGCTCGAACTGCGCCGCACCTTCCCAGGAGACATCCCGGACCTGCACCGGATCGCCGCGCACTGGTTCACAGACCACTCGCACATCGCCGATGCCGTCCACCATCTCCAAGCCGCGGGGGACTGGAGTCAGGCGGCCGACCTGCTCACCGACCACGCCGTCAGCCTCACTCTCGACGGGCAGACCGAAACCGTGTCCGCGCTGCTGCGCGCCTTTCCCGCGCAAGCCGCCAAAGACCACCCCGGTCTGTCGTTGGTCCAAGCCATCACCGACCTCGACAGGATGTGTCTCGACGAAGCCGCCGCACACCTGGATGTCGCCCGGTCCTATGCCGCAACCACACCAGTGAACCGCCGGTCCCGACTCCGCATGGCCATCGCATCCCTGGAACTGCTGCTGGCACGCCTGCGCGGTCACTTCGATGGTGTGTCCGAACTGGTCGAAGCCCTGCCCACCAACGCCGCCAGCCAGTCGGGTGCCGAGACGGCGCTCAGCAGTGACCTGCGCGCCGTCGCCCTCCTCAACCACGGTGTCGTCAAAGCCTGGCTGCTACGGCTGGCCGACAGCGAGCAGGACCTGCTGGAGGGCGCCGCCCTGGCGAGGGACATCGGCCGCCCCTACCTGGAGGTGGCGTGCCTCTCCTACTACGGACTCGCTTCTTGCCCCCGCTCCTTCTCGCAGGCCCGTCGGCGCTGCGAGGAAGCCATCGCTCTCGCCGCTCGGCATGGCTGGGACAACAACTCGGTGATCGCGCCGGCGCAGGTGACACTCGCCGGGATACTGATCTGGACCGGCGAGTTCGACGGCGGCACACACTGGCTGAAGCGCGCCCGTAAAGCAACCGAAAGGTCAGGCGAACCCGGACTACGGGTGCTGGCCCATCTGCTCGCCGCATGCGTCCCCGCAGCGCACGGCCACCACCACGAAGCACTGGAGGAACTGGCCGCCGCCCGGCGGGTCCAGGCCCGCATGGTCGGCGAACATGCGCTGGCGATAAGAGTGATCGGCTGGACCGCCGCATGCCAGGCCCGGCTCGGCATGGTCGACCTGGCCCGCGAGACCCTCTCCGACCTCGACGAACGCCAGGCTTCGAGCGGTGAAGCCAGCAACGCCGCAGCGGTCATCAGCCTGGCCGAAAAGGACCCTGAACAAGCCCGCCATGAACTCCGGCCGGTCCTGGACGGCACAGCCCCCGTCAACCCGTACCTCACGCGGGTCGAAGCCAACCTCCTCGACGCGCTCGCCTGCCGTGACCTGGGGGATGAGCGCGCCGCACAGGCCAGCATCGAACGGGCACTGACCATCGCGGAACCAGACCGGTTGATCTTCCCGTTCGCGATGACGGGTGCGTGGCAGTTGCTGGACACCCTGGGGCCACGGGGAGAAGCACACGCCGCATTGATCGCCGACATCCTCGACATGGTCCACGACGGCACCCTGGCAGCAGCTGCCTGGGCGCCCGGCGGTCCAGCCGAGGCGCTCAGCCCGAGCGAGCTGAGGGTCCTGCGCCTCCTGCCGACGAACCTCACCAGGCCCGAGATCGCTAACGAGCTATCGGTCTCCCTCAATACCATCAACACCCACATGCGCCGCATCTACGCCAAGCTCGGCGCAACCGACCGCTCCTCGGCCGTACAGCGCAGCCGTGAACTGCGACTGCTGGCCCGAAACCGCGCCTGAAGGACAACGGGTCACCAGGAAACGCCTCGCCGACGCCAACGATGCGAATCGCCGGATTCGGGTGATGACCCGTCACACGCCCACCCGCGATCCTGGCAACGCATCGAACAGATCGGAATCGACAAGGGCCGGGAGCCGGCGCGACGGCGTCCTGCACCACCCGCGATACATCGACGACATCATCCAGTGCACGCCATCACGCTGGACCTGACTCCCGCCTTGCAGAACTGCGGTGCCGCCATCTCGGCCGCACCGAACACCTGCTCATAACCGGCGCGTCCGCCGCGCCGGTCCTTCCCAAGCCCCGGCTGCGTCTTCGCGTCCGCCGACACCGCGGCGTTGACCACCGGCACCGACCTCAGCATCCGCCTGTCGAGCTGCTTTGCCCTCGAAGGCGAGAGCCCGGACCCACCAAAGAGGAGAACGAATGCCGAAATCCTCCACAACGCTCCTGTGGCGTGGCCTGCTCAGCATCGCTCTCGGGGCCACCTCAGTCCTCTGGCCCAGCATCACCATCGGCGCGTTCGTAATTGTCTTCGCTGTCTTCGCCTTCCTTCTCAGCGCCGTGGAGTCACTGCGCGCATTCAGCAGTGATCGCGTCGGCCCTGTCCTCGGCTGGCTGTTCCTGGCACTCATCGCCTTCGGAGCAGGATGTGTCGCGCTGACCTGGCCTGGCATCACAGCACTCGCCCTCACCGTGTGCATCGGCGTCTGGGCACTGATGGCCGGCGCCGGCGAGATCGCACTGGGCCTCCTCCCCGGTATGAGGGCCGGCTATCGCGCCTTCACGACCCTGACCGGCCTGATCTCGATCATGCTGGCATTCGTGCTCTTTGCGCGCCCCGACATCGGGGCGGTCTCGCTCGCCACGGTCTTCGGTCTGTTCAGCCTCGTTCACGGGGTCTCCACTCTCGTCCTTTCCTTCCAACTGAGGTCCCGCGCCAACGTAAGCCCGAGCGCACGGTAGGCACATCGATTGTGGGCTCACACTGATCTTGTGATGATCCCGCGTCCGCTTCCTCAGGCAGTTCCTGATGCGGATTGTGATCGCTCCGTCATCGACCGGGCCAACTCTCCAGTGGCTGGAACACCTGGCGGTGATCGCGTTTCGGTTGCCGCCAGGCTGCTGGCGGATCGGTGTAAATGGGCCTGTCATGGCGCCAGCCTTTATAACGAAAGGTTTCCAGCGCGAGCCGCGCCCAGTGAGTGCATCTCCCTGCCGAACGAGAAATGACCTCCACTGTTTGATCGGGAAAGATCTACTTCCCTGGAGGGGAAAATGAGCCTAAGCAGGCACCTTGCGCCCCGCATAGATTTCTGGGACTGGCAAATGGAGGCCGCATGCCGAGGGATGGGAAGTTCTTTCTTCTATTCCCCATCTGGCGAACGGGGCCTGGACCGCCAAGCGCGGGAACAGGCAGCGACGGCCATCTGCTCCGAGTGCCCGGTACGGGAGAAGTGCGCTGATTTCGCGCTGTCAACACGACAAGAGTTCGGAGTTTGGGGCGGACTCACGGAGTCCGATCGCGAGTCGAGACGCATCAGATGACGCAAGAGCAGGACAGCGAGTACGCGTTGCACACCTTCGGCGCGATCTTCGTGGAGATCGGCTTCGACCCTGACCTCGGAATCCTGTGACTATCTGCCCCTGCCGTCGAAGGCCGGCGACGCAGCCAGCGGCTCCGCCGCCTCGTTCAGAGCACCACGGATCGCGCCGATCAGATCGAGCCGGAACAGCTGCGTTTCGGTCGGCCCACACCGAGACGAACGTGATTCGGCGCTGCTGATCCGGCTGAGCGGCCCAGAGCCGCAACACAGACGTTTCCCGCTGCCCGCAGGCGCCGAGATGATCGTCACTCGTTGCCGCGCGGCGAGATCCAGGGTCGCAACCAAGTCGTGCCGATCGACTAGCCCGACCCTGCCCGGCACATCGGCCATCGCGCTCTCTCCTGCACGCGAGCACCACAGCAATCCCAGGAGATCACCCGAATCCAGTGACGACACCTCACCAGCGCGGCCGAGACCCTGCAGGCCCGACGATTGAGGGAAGCATCATCATGACCAGTCCGCCCAAGCAAACCGATCTCACCTTGTTCCTGGGGCAGTTGCTGCATTCACCGGCCCAGCTGGGTGCAATCGCACCCAGCTCACAGCACCTGGCCCGACTGATCTGCGCACCGGTGTCAGAACGCGGCGAGCCCGTCGTGGTGGAGCTGGGTGCGGGCACCGGCCCCTTCACCGTGGAGATCCAGCGCAAGCTCGCCGGCCGCGGCCGTCACCTGGCCATCGAGGTCAACCCGCACCTGGCCGACCGCCTGCAGCAACGGTGCCCGGGCGCCGAGGTCATCCGGCAGGATGCCGCCCTCTTGCCCCTTCTGCTCGACGAACGCGGCATAGACCGCGCCGACGTCATGGTCAGCGGCCTTCCCTGGGCGCTCTTTCCATCATCCCGCCAGCAGCAGCTCATGGACGTGGCGGCTGCCAGGCTGGGACCACACGGCGTTTTCACCGCGTTCACCTACCTCCACGCCGTTCCTCTGCCCCTCGCCAAGCACTTCCGCAACCTGTTGGACGAACTGTTTGAGGAGGTTGTGCCCAGCCGAACGATCTGGCGCAACGCACCTCCGGCCTTCGTCATACATGCCCGCCGACCCCGGAGACAGGGGCAGAAGGGGACACTGGCAGCCTTATGAGGCTGGCTCATATTTGCTGCCCCGCATCCATGAGCGCGTCACCTCACCTGCCCAGGCCGGGCTTCATCTGCCGTAGGGCCCACATCCTGCGACCTCAGCCGTGCCGAGCGTGCGGGCTCCTCGGAAGTTACCGAGTATCGGCAGGTCCGCTTCCCTGAGCCGCCGTACGGAGTGTCACCAGCGAGACGCTCGCAAAATGTCGTGCTCCGTCAGAGCAGACACCGCGCCCCCCGACTCAGCGGTCGGGGCCGCGGCCTGACGAGTGTGACGGAGCATCGTTGTCGACGAGTGATCGCGCAGAAGGCGCAGGCCCAAGGGGCTGGTGGTGCATGTCGCCTGGCGAGGTTGGGAGTACGACAGTTTGCGAGTCGTGTTCATCCCCTGCTCGGCTGCTGCCGGACGCGTCGAGGTGACTCTCCCCGCCGAGCCACACCTCTTCCCCAGAGGGCAGGGTCCTGCTCGGGTGATTCCTGACCGACCCCATCGTGTGGCGGGCGCAGCTGCCGGGTCGACGGTCTGGACCCCGCAGGAAGCACGTCTTTCCTTGGACCACCAACGCCAGGCTCACGCTACTGATGGTCCATCGCAGGCCGCCCTGTCGATGAGCTTCCAGCAGGGCACAAGCGTCCGGGGCTGTGTCGCCTTCACCATTTGTCTCGCCGCCAGTAGGGCGCTCGCTGACGAGACCGTCTGCCCGGCTACAGGGCGCCGGACGCCACCGCGTGATCGCGCACGGTGCGCAGACTGAGCCGCACTCCGTTCTCGTCCTCGATGTGCCATTCGTTCATGCCTTGGCAGGTCTTGGTGCCGCGGGCAACGGCCCCGGCCTCGTCGACCCTGCCGTAGGGGGTGCCTCCGGTCGCGGCGAGGACGATGCCGCCGTTGGCGTGGATGGTGTCCCAGTGATCGGTGGAACGGTAGTTGAGCACGATCCGCGTACCGGCCTTGAGGACCTGGGCGTCCGCGCCCAGGGCGAGCACGCCCGCACCACCCCGGTCGTCGGCCTCCTCAACGGTGAGCTGCGCATCCGCTTCGAGGACAACGCCCCCGCCTCAACCGAGGGGTTGGAGGATGCGCTACGCAGCCCCCGCCACGAGGTCGCCACCGGGGTGACCATGGGGCCGGGCTTCTCCTTCGGCTCGCAACAGCTCTACGCGGCCACGACACTTCCGTCGTTCTGCCGTTTGGCTGCTTACAAGGACAAGGGCACCGGCGTCACCGGGATCGCGCAGAACGGCGACGCGCCGGCGATCCTCGGCGACGGGTCGCTGGCCTACCTCATCCACGTCCAGACCCGGCACGGTGACAGTCCAGCCGAGAAGGAGTGGGAGTTCTTCGTCCACGGCTTCGGCGAGCAGGGCCCGCAGCTCGCCGAGCAGCTGGCGGCCACGGCCCGGACCTGGGACCGCAACGTGCGCGACGGCGCCAAACCGGTCCTGACCGTGCATCCGAACGACACCCCCGATCGCCTGCTGCCCGCCGGGGACATCCTGGACAAGCCGCTGTCCCGTCTGGTGTTCCAGTGGCCGGGCCGCAACACCCTCCTCGCGGCCCCCACTGGGCGCTGTGACGAAGCAACGTAGACGGCGCTAGGCACACTTGCTGGCACCAAGACCGCTACGGTCCGAGAGGCAACAGGTCAAACGGCTGGTGCGCGTACGAACCCGACATCGGTCTGTACGCACGTGCCAACAAAACTGCCTGCTCGGCTGATTCGTTCCGAAACGCGAGTGCAACCGACGCCGACCGGCCCTCCCATGACCCACGCCCTGGATGATCCCGCGCTGTCCTGGTTCCTCAACCCGCCCCTGTCCTATGAGGAGTGCGTCCGTCGTCTCACGGCCCGCGGCACGGTCTACCGATGGGACGGGCAGGCCCGATATGAAAGCCTCGTCGCCCGGATTCACCGCAGCCTCGGCCGTCCACCGCCAGCAGGCTCTGCGGTCCCTGGGCCTCGCCGTCGCGCAAGGTCGCTCACACAACGCTGCCTGCACCCGTGCAGGAGCGGAGGGCTCTCCAACGGCATCCCAGCCTCGTCGACCGCAGAGATGACACGGCTCCGTACGACAGCAAAGCGCGCAGGCCGCCTGGCGGCAACTGCCGCCGGTCTTCGGCCCAACCGGGCCGACCGCGCACCGCCGACGCTTCATTGCGCCGGCCCCACCGGATGTGCCCTCGCCAGAGTCCAGCGTGCTCCGCCCAGACGCAGGGAGTTCAGGTGCCTAGCGGTGATCACACCACCCCTGACGCCGACCCCGGCTATGACAGCGACGTAGGCAAAGGCTGTCCCGTTGACCAAAGCCGCGAGGGTCAATGCCCACCCCGTTGGCTCTCCCAGAAAATGAGCCCTGCCCATGCAACTGACCGCGGTGGTCCTGGCCACCCACACATCGGGCGAGGCCGACCTTGCCGACATGGAGGTGCTCGCACGTCTGTGCGGCCACTCACCCCACCAGACCGAGGAACTCCTCGACCGGCTGGTGTCTCTCGCTGACTGCCTGGCACTACCTCCGGATACCGCCCACGCTTCCCGGCACCTGTCTCCCCAGGCCAGGGGCGGTTCAGCAGTGACCAGTCAGCCTCTGCGTCACACGCCTGACTCTGCCGACTGCTCACCCTGGAGGGGAGAGTGACATAACACTCGACACGAACATCCTGTTCCAGTCGTGCGTACTATCTCTAAACTGCCGCCCCCTGCTGCAGTTGTGTCCTGCGGTGATCCAGCCACAGCAGGCGGGACACCCACCTCCATCCGTTCGCGCACATGGCTCCTGCTTTCACCGCCGTGCCCGCGGACTACAGAAAGGGCCATGTCATGTCTGAAGCCAACTCCTCCCACGCCACAGAACTCACGTCGCAGTACATCGCCCTGGTGACAGGCGACCTTGATCGCAACGCCAAGGAGCAGGAACGTATCGGCCAGGAGATCGAAGCCCTGCAGGAGCAGTTGCTTGCCCTGCAGCACGATCACACCGTGCTGGTGAACATGCAGGAAGCGCTCGGTGGTCCCAGCCCGGCCCCCGGGGTGGAGGCCGCAACTGCACCGTCCGTACCTCACCAGGCCTCTGCTGAACCCAAGCACAGCAAGGGGAAGAAGGCGGCCGCCACGAGCGCGAAGAAGACGGCGTCCAAGAAGCCCGCCGCCAAGGCCTCATCCGCGAAGGCGTCCACGGCAGCGACCAAGCCGACCCTGGTCGACCTGATCCGCGGTCACCTGGAGCAGGAAGGCGAGCCGCGTTCCGCCGCCGAGATCACCACCGCGCTCACGCAGGCCCACCCCGACCGCAGCGTGAAGACCACGGTCGTGCGCACCACCCTCGAAGGACTGGTCGCCAAGAGCCACGCCCACCGCACCAAGCAGGGCTCGTCGGTCTTCTACACCACGGCAGCCACCTCGGAGCCTACTACCGCCGAGCCGCAGCAGGAGGCAGTGGCTGGCTGAGCATCCAGGAGTCCCTGGCGGCCTCTCGTGCGGCGAGGGCGCCGATGGGGCCACGCATGTCCAGCTGGACTGCAGCCCAACTGCCGGTCATCGACGTCTTCGGCCGAATGCGACAGCACCAGTCCGGCGATCGCCGCTTCGCTCGCAGGGACGATATGTCACACCGGTCGCGGGAGATCCGGCGAAGACCCGAGAGCGTTCTCCTGGCCCGGAGTGTGGACGATCCCGTACTCGCGGGCGAAACGGTTGGCCTCCCCGGCGGAGCCGGTCATCCGGTGCAGCCAGAACCCGTACGCCACCGACGCGATCTGCTCCCCCGTCAGATACAGCCGCCCCCGTTTGAGCCCGTGATCACACGAGGCCGTACGAACCTGCTCGGCCAGCCCGTCAGAGGGTGGCACCTGAAGCTCGTTGGTGAGGCCGATGAACACGCGAAGCGCCGCCATCTTCGAAGGGATCAGCTCCACCAGCCGCCGCCCCGGTCCCGCCTCGCCAGGCGGTGGCTCGGACCGTGGACGGTCCCGGGCGTAGGCGAGGGTGTCGTGGCCGTACGGGGTCAGCCGGGCCGCCCACCGCACCGGCCAGCCCTCCCAGGCTGACAGTTCCGCGCGGTCTTCCCGCCCGGCCAGCTCCACCCGGCCCGTTCTCTCAAGTGCGCTGACGCCCTGCTGCTGCGGCAAGAGGAATTCGGTGTCCAACACCCAGCCGTGCGCGGCCTCTTCCTCGCGCTCACGCAGCGCCTCCAGGACTGACAGCGCCTTCTCCCAGTTCCTCATCCCGCTCCCCCACCCGTGTCCCGTGTCTGGCTGACCAACCCCGGCCTGGCCATCGAGACACGGACCTACGGGAGGGTGCGGCGGCCGGCCACGGCTGCGCCAGGACTCGATGGCGCCGCCGAGGACTTGGAGGTCGTCTCAACTGGCTTGATCACTAGGCTGTCTGTCGTGATGGTGTGGGTGGGGCGTCTGGTTCCGGACGGGCTGTGGGAGTTGTTTCAGCGGGTGGTCCCGGCTGCTCCGGTGCGTCCGCAGGGCGGTGGTCGACGGCGGTACGGTGATCGCGAAGTGCTGGCGGCGATCCTGTTCGTGGCCACGACGGGCTGTACCTGGCGGCAACTGCCGCCGGTCTTCGGTCCGTCCGGGCCGACCGCGCACCGCCGGTTCACCGAGTGGAACCGGGCCAGGGTGTGGGGCAAGCTCCACCGCTTGGTCCTGGACGAACTGGGCGCCCGCGGGGAGTTGGACTGGTCGCGGTGCGCGATCGACTCGGTGAACATGCGGGCCCTCAAAAGGGGAGCTCGCCGTGGATGCGCCGGTAGCCTCACCCGCGATGCTCGCGGGCCAGACACAGGACGAGGGCCTGGACCGTGCGGCGGGTCGGCGATCTGCCGGGCCGCTCGCGGCGGGAGGCGTCGGCGTGGCGGCGACGCATGAGGTCACGGTGCCACCTCAGGATCGTGTCCGGGGAGACGATCAGGTGCAGTCGCCGAAGCCGGACGCGGGGCAGCCGGTGAAGGAGCGCGGCAAGGAAGGCGCGGTCCGCCGGGGTGACGCGCGGCCTGTCGATCTGCCGCTGCACGACGGCCAGCTGATGGCGCAGCGTCAATATCTCGATGTCCTTGTCCACATCACTCATCAAGAGCAGTCTTATGAGGGCGAACACGCTCGAGACAGCGAGGGAGGGCAGTCGCAGCAGCACGATCGATCAGCCTGACACGCCCCGTCCGGCGACCGTCACCGTTCACAAGAACCGGACGCCACAGGCCATGGATGGGGTTTTCGGCACCCGCACCGGCAACCGTCAACTCCCGTTACGGGCAGGCGAGATGCTGTGCCAGACTACGGTGATCGCCATCACCGCCGATCGCCTCGCGCGCTGGAGCCCGTCATGACGCCCGACATACCCATCCCCTCGCGTATCCACACGGCCATGGCACATCCCGCCAGGGTCTATGACTGGCTCCTGGGCGGCAAGGACAACTATCCCGTCGACGAGGCAGTGGGCGAGAAGCTACCGCCCGAAGCACGTGACGCGGCCCGGCAGAACCGTCAGTTCATGCACCGGGCGGCCGCCTGGCTCGCCGCACAGGGCATCGATCAGTTCCTCGACATCGGCACCGGCATCCCCACCCGGCCGAATCTGCACCAGATCGTCCAACAGATCACGCCGACGGCGAAGGTCGTCTATACCGACAACGACCCGATCGTGCTGAGGCATGCGGAAGCCCTGCTGATCAGCCATCCCGAAGGGGTCACGGACTACATCGAGGCCGATGTACGGCAGCCGGACTCCATCCTCGAACGCGCCCGTGCCGTACTGGACTTCAACCGCCCGATCGCACTGTCCTTGATCGCACTGATGCACTTCATCACGGACGAGCAAGACGCCCACGGCATCGTCCGCGGCCTGGTCGCCACCCTGCCGCCAGGCAGTCACCTCGTGCTGTCGCACGCCGCCTCCGACCTCTACCCGGAACTGGCGGAACAGGTCACCGCCGAATACGCCAAGGGCGGCATCCGCCTCGGCTTCCGCACCCGCCCGGAAGTCACCCGCTTCTTCGACGGCCTGGACCTTCTCGACCCTGGCCTGGTCACCGCCCCCGAGTGGTTCAAGACGGCCCCCGCACCCGCGCCCGAGGGCAGCGGTATCTACACCGGAGTGGCACGCATCCCCTGACAGGCCGTCACCTGCTCCTCCACCTCGCCCCCACTGGCTGGCAACCTTGCTCCGCCGGCACACAGGGTGCGGGGGAAGGCCCCTTGGTCCTCACCGAACTACTCCCTCGCGCTGGCCCTTGCCACGGCCAGATGGCGGCGAGAAGCCCCGCCCACCTGTCCCTGAACTCCTTGCCGCACTCCTGACCGAACATCTAGGCCAGCCCTACCATCCTCAGTCGCTCGGCATTGCCCCCATACGCAGTGTGCGCGTTCCTCTGGAAGAAGCCGGGTACCGGGCCCTCAAGGCGAACGCCGCGGCCGCGAACATGCCAGTCGAGGACTACGCGCGCGCTCTGATCCACTCCGCGCTGACTGCGCAAGGGGGAGTGTCTGATCCTTTGTGGGTGGGCTGATGCTGGTGGTGTGGTTTAGCGGTCGGTGATGCGGGGGCGCCGGCCTGGCGGCTGAGGTAGTGGAAGTGATCGAGGGCGTATTCGGGGTGCAGCGGGCGTCCGTCGGGGCGGTGGAAGACATGACCGCCGTGGCGGCGGTATTGGTGACAGGTCCTCTGGCGCGGGCGCGGTGTTCAAGGGCGGTGGAGGCTCTGTCTGAGAGGGCGACCCAGTTCCGGCTCGTCTTGGTCTTGGGGGTGGTCAGCACGGGGTGGTTGTTGTCGACCACGGAGAGGGCGTAGCGGATCGGGATGACGCGCTCGTCGAGGGGGACGTCATCCCAGTGCACGCCCAGGGCCTCGCCTTTGCGCAGGCCGACCTGTAGTCAGCCGCTTCTTTCGGTGCGCGACATCGTTCCATTTGCGGGGATGCGCGAAGGCTCGTCTCCGACGGATCCCGGGCGCGGAGTCGTCCGGTCACTTGCACGTATAGGGGATTGAGCAATGCTCCTCGACGATTCCGTGCGTCTGCCTGTTGCTCCGTCCGTACTGGTGACGTCACCCTTGGCCCAGATCCCGCTCGCCGCCCTCGCCGCCCCTGACCGCTACCGCAGTCCTCGCCAGCCGGGTCGGCGACAAACACGGTGTTCCCCGGCTCCGGCCGTAGGACTCCTCGTTCTCCCAGCCGGCAGCCATTTTTCGTCACTGCGTACGCAGTTCCTCCGCCGCACTCGGGCCCGAGAGGAAGGCCCGGTGCTGTCGGAGCTCGTGCACATTTTGGGACGGCCCCAGCTGCCCAGTGTCTCCCCATCCGCTGTTGAGGTGTCCACGCACCTCAATCCGAGGCGTTCCCGGCCGTCACGTGGTCTCGAATCGCGGGTCTGGCACAGATCTTGGGGAGCCGTCGCGGAGGGTGATGGCCGTGTTCGAGTGGAGCGTAGTGCGCCGGGGTGACTGCTCTTGCTGACGCGCCTGTCCTCCCATCGGAGACGCTCCGTCAGCTTAGGGTTCGGTCGTGCCGGGCGGGGGCATGCGCGCGGACGGTCGGGCATGGACCTCGAAGATCCTGGACCGCGTTGGTGTTCGCGGGCCCCGACGGTGAACTCGCGATCAAGGTGGTCCGGTCGTCCCTGGGTCTGGCGTGCCTCATCGGGTGGAGCCGGACAGCGAGTGAGGGGTGCCCGGACTGCGGACTGTGTTGCGAGCGTGTTCATGACCGCTATCAACGGCGGGTTCGTGATCTCCCTCTGGGCGGCCGGCCTGTGGTGATCACTTTGCTGATTCGCCGTTTCATCTGCGACAACATGCGTTGCGCGAGACGGACGTTCGCCGAGCGGTTTACGCGGCTGACCACTCCGTACGCTCGCTGCACGCGGCGCCTGGGCGCCTGGCTGGAGGTGATCGGGTTGGCTCTCGCCGGCCGGGCCGGTGCCCGGCTCGCGAAGTCCTTCGGGATCGCGGCAGGCCGTATGACGTTCCCGCGGCGGGTGATGAGCTGCCCGATCCTGAGCGCGGGGTGCCGCGGGTCCTTGGCGTCGATGATTTCGCCACCCGTCGCGGAGCTACGTACGCCACTGTGATCACCAACGGTGAGACGCACCAGGCCATCGATGTGCTGCCAGGCCGCGAGGCAGGGCCGCTGGCTGCCTGGCTCTCCGCGCATCCGGGCGTGGAGGTCATCTGTCGGGACCGGGCCGGGGCTCATGCGGAGGGCTCCCGGCTCGGCGCCCCGGACGCGGTCCAGGTCGCCGACCGCTTCCATCTCTGGCAGGGCCTCGGCCGGGCCGTGGAGAAGACCGTCGGCGCACACCGTTCCAGCCTGAAGGAACCGGGCCTTGCACCGACGTCTGCGGACGGCAGGGGCCTGCGGAGAGGGCGGATCCCGCCGGGCCACGAGCCGAACGTAAGCGGGTCGCGCACGGCCAGGTCCACGAGCTGATCGCCCAGGGGCACAGCCTGCGGGCGATTGCCCGGCACCTGAAATGGGGCCAGACCACGGTGTTGAGGTACGCGCACGCCGCCCGCCGGCAGGACATGATCGTCGGGATACCGCCGCGTCCGAGCAAGCTCGACCCCTACAAGCCCTATCTGCAACGCCGTTGATCAGAAGGGTTCACAAACGCCCTCGCCCTGCATCGCGAGATCACCGCACAGGGCCACCCCGACGGATACGCCTCCGTCCGCGACTACCTCGCGGCCTTCCGCCCCAAGGCCGGCACCCCGCCCCCCGCGCCGCCAACCTTCCGCCAGGTTACCGGCCGGCTCACCCGCCACCCCAGCACGCTCAGCGAAGAGGAACATCGCCACCTCAAGGCAATCCTGGCCCGATGCCCCGAGCCGGAGGCCACCCACCAGCACATCCGCGACTTCGGCGAGATCCTCACTTGCCGCCTCAGCACCCTGCTCCTCAGCACCCTGCTCCCCGACTGGATCGACGCCGTCATCGGGGACGACCTGCCCGGACTGACCGGGTTCGCCCACAGCATGCACAACGACTTCGACGCCGTCACCGCCGGCCTCACCCTGGAATGGAGCTCCGGCGGCACCGAAGGCGCCGTGAACCGCATCAAAAAGATCAAGAGGCAGCTCTACGGACGTGCCGCGCTCAGCGCCAGAGGTTTGGCCGCGCCGGCTTCCAACTCCTCCGGAAAGGCGTCCTGTTGTCGTGACGGACAGCGGTGATCCCACGACTGCGGCATATGAGTATCAGTCGGAGGCACCCATGTGATCGTCGGGCTGATCGCTTGCCATAGAAGGGGAACGTGTTGCGCGTGGTGATGGATCAGCGCCGCCCGCGGCGTGCCGTGGCCCACTCTGCCGGGGTTACTGCAGGACCCCGACCGCCCGCGCGACGATCAGCGCCAGGGTCAGCAGCGAGATCGTGGACTGTGCGGACATCAGCAGTTTCGCCCAACGGGACAGCGGCATGGTGTCGGTGGGGCTGAAGGCCGTGGCGTTGGTGAGGGCGACATAGAGGTAGTCCATGTACTGCGGCTCCCAGTCGTCGGGCGCGATGCCCTCCTGTTGCATCTGGGGGAAGAGGAAGTCCGGGTGCTGGTGCGTGCCCAGGGCGCGGACTGCCGGGCCGCCCCGGTCCCACTCCCAGTACCAGAGGCTGAAGGCGATGATGTTGGTCAGCCAGATGCCGCCGCCGGTCGTCAGCAGGGCCACGGCATTGGAACCTTCGGTGCCGTGCAGCAGGTCGCGTACCAGCATGACGGCCGACCAGCCGTTGGCGAGGCTGACCGCGGCGGCCAGCAGCAGGCCCAGTGCGCGCAGCAGGCGGGAGCGGTATTCGATCCGCCCGTGCGGATGGGCCATCCATAGCGCAGCCATCAGGACCAACTCCAGGGCGGGCAGCAGCCAGTGCGGGTGGATGCTGAGGCGTTCCGGCAGTGCCCACTGCACCCAGACGGCAAGCAGCAGCGCCGCCATCACTGCCCAACGCTGCTCGCCCTGGGTGTGCCGCTGCCACGCGGGACGCTCGGACTCGGATGCCTGCTCGGCCGGAGCGAGGAGGCCCTCGATCCGTTCCAGGCGGACATGCAGTATCTCGGTCCAGTGCTCGGGGCCAGGGTGCTGCGGGTTCGGGGTGTCATGGGTGGTCACGGGCCCATTCTCAGCAGATACTTGCTGGATTACGCAAGTCGGCAAGGATTTCGATCGCCCGGGAGTCCAAGCGCACAGCGCCTGTAACCGGCTGTCCGGCGGCAGGCAGGTGGCCGTCCTGGAACGAGGGTCCGCGGCTCGTCCGATGCCTCAGGCGCCGTCCTGCATGCGCAGTCCCGTCGCCCTGTCACCCAGCCCCGTCAGAACGAATCCAGCACACGCGAGGTCGGGAAGCGGTCCGAGCACGCGAGAATCACAGAGGACCTTCCCGGGCCGGCACGGACGCCGCGGATCGCCGCCGACCACAACACCGAGCCGCTGCTCACCATCCCGGCCACATAGGACCGACACGTCCGGCATCCTCATTTGCAGCTTTACGCAAGTGCGCAGCTATGATCTCCGGCACGGACAGCTGGAGGCAGCTGAGGTGACCAGTGTGAAGAGCTTCTCCGTCTCGGGGTACGGGCCTGAGCGGTCCCGGTGGACGCGGCTCCTCGCGCGGGACTCGCCGGTGCCGGCTGGACTGGCCGATACTGCTGTCGGCGCTTGCGCTGTCGTTCATCGGCTCACTGCTCGTCTACTCCGCGACGCGTAACCGCACCACGATCAATCACGGCGATCCGTACTACTTCCTGGTCCGGCACCTGATGAACCTCGGTATCGGGTTCGCTCTGATGATCGGCACCCTCTGGGTGGGCCACCGCGCCCTGCGTAACGCCGTGCCGATCCTCTATGGCGTCTCCGTCCTCGGCGTGCTGCTGGTGCTCACACCGCTCGGTGCCACCATCAACGGCAACCGCAACTGGATCGTGCTGGGCGGCGGATTCTCGCTCCAGCCCTCGGAGTTCGTGAAGGTCTCGATCGTCCTGGGCATGGCGATGCTGCTGTCGGCGCAGGTCGACGCGGGTGACCGGACGTATCCCGACAGCCGCACCGTGATCCAGGCGCTGGGACTGGCCGCCGTACCGATCATGGTCGTGATGATGATGCCGGACCTCGGTTCGACGATGGTCATGACCGTCACGATCCTCGGCGTCCTGCTCGCCTCGGGCGCGTCCAGCCGGTGGACCTTCGGGCTGCTCACTGCGGGCGTCGTGGGCGCGGTCGCGGTGTGGAAGCTGCATCTGCTGGGCCAGTACCAGATCAACCGCTTCGCCGCCTTCGCCGATCCGAGCCTGGATCCGTCCGGTGTGGGCTACAACACCAACCAGGCCCGTATCGCCATCGGCTCCGGCGGGCTGACCGGGGAGGGACTCTTTCACGGGGCGCAGACCGCCGGGCAGTTCGTGCCGGAGCAGCAGACCGACTTCGTGGTCACGGTCGTGGGGGAAGAGCTGGGTTTTGTCGGCGACGGGCTGATCATCGCGTTGATCGGGGTCATCCTGTGGCGGGCCTGCCGGATCGCGCGCGAGTCGACCGAGCTGTACAGCACGATCGTCGCCGCAGGGATCGTCGCCTGGTTCTCCTTCCAGTCCTTCGAGAATATCGGTATGGCCCTCGGCATTATGCCGGTGGCGGGCATCCCGCTGCCGTTCGTCTCCTACGGCGGCTCGTCCATGTTCGCCGTGTGGGCGGCCGCGGGGCTCCTTCAGTCGATAAAAGTCCAGCGGCCCGTGCGGGCCTAGCCCAGCGCCACCGCCAGCGTCCCGGTCCGCCCGGGATCGGGTGTGGTGTGCGTCCAGCCCCGGTCCGAGGCGGTGCTGCTCCAGCGCCGGCCGTCGAACGTCACGGATGTGGCGTGCAGTTCGGGGGCGTGGCAGACCAGCCACAGGGCGAGGGACCAGCCCGTGGAAGGCTGATCGGTCGGGATCGGGTAACTCACGCTGTCGCCGCCGGTCGTGGGCAGGGCGGCCGGCGCTCCGCCGAACTCCCGCCGGACGGCTGCCGCGACACCGCCAACGTCACCGGCCTCGCTCGCGGCGCCCGCCGCACCGCTCCCTGCGTCGGAGGGCGTTGGACTGACCCCGCTCACCGTGCAGCTCAGTGCCGGCCCCTCCCGCCCCGTCAGCACGTCGGCCAGTGCCGCCGCCACGCCCTCGTGCTGGGCGTACGCCTGCGGGTAGCCACTGTGCTGGACCTGCTGCGCGGCGACGGTGACCGGCAGGCCGCGGTAGTCCGGCACCTTGACCAGCGCGTCGAAGAACCTGCCCGACGTGTAGACGGGGTCGCTGATCTGTGCGGGGCTGCCCCAGCCCTGGGACGGGCGCTGCTGGAACAGGCCGAGGGAGTCCCGGTCCCCGTACGTGAGATTGCGGAGTTTGGACTCCTGGATCGCGGTCGCCAGGGCGATGGTGACGGCCCGTTCCGGCAGACCGCGGGCGTGGGCCACGGCCGCGATGGTCGCGGCATGGGACGCCTGGTCCGGGTCGAGCGTGACGGTCGTGCCGTGTGGGCCGTGGGCCGTGCACTCATCGGGAGTCGCCGGGCGCAGGAAGCGGACGGCGAGATAGCTCACGAGCGCCAGGACCACACTCACCCCGATCACCACTGCCCACGCCCTGCGGCGCCCAGTCCCGCGTGCCGTCACGTCGACCCTCCTCTTACCCGGACTCGACTAGAGTTCAGTTGCATTGTTGCGCAACCATATAACTCTGTTGGCCGTGCCTCTGAGCGGGATCCGAGGCAGTGGACCCGAACGAGGGGGAAGGCATGACTGGTCGGCGTGGACCGGCGAAACTGGCCGTGCGGGCGGGCCGGTCGAGGCGCCTGAGCGACCGGGGACTGGAACTGGTCCTGCTGCTCGGCGCGATCCTCATCTGCGTGTTCGGCTACGCCGAGACGGCCCTCGCCCTCACCGGAAAGCTGCCGGCCGGCATGGCGACGACGTGCGTGGCAGCGGCCGTACTGTCCCTGGTGTGCCACGTCGTCATACGCCGGTTCGCGCCGCACGCCGATCCGCTGATCCTGCCGCTGGCCACCCTGCTCAGCGGTCTGGGGCTCGTCCTCATCCACCGGCTCGACCTCGCCTACGCGGCCCACTACCACCACGCGACGGCCGCGGCGTCCGGGCAGCTGATGTGGTGCGGCGTCGCCGTGGTGGTGTTCGCCACGGCGGTGGCCCTGCTCAGGGACCACCGCAGGCTCCAGCGCTATCCGTACGTCACGATCACCATGGGACTGGTCCTGCTGATGGCGCCGGCCTTCTATCCCGGTGACGTCTACGGCGCCAAGCGGTGGATCTTCATCGGGCCGCTGTCCTTCCAGCCCGGCGAGTTCGTGAAGATCATCATCGTGGTGTTCTTCGCCGGATACCTGACGCTGCGCAGGGACGCCCTCGCCCTCGCCGGACGGCGGCTCATGGGCATGTACCTGCCGCGCGGACGGCAACTCGGCCCGGTCGCGGCCGTGTGGATCCTGAGCCTGCTCGTCCTGGTCTTCGAGCGGGACCTCGGCACCTCGCTGATCTTCTTCGGCCTGTTCGTGATCATGCTGTACGTCGCCACCGAGCGGACCAGCTGGGTGGTGTTCGGCGTCGCGATGTTCGCCGTCGGCGCCTTCGTCGTCGGTTCCTTCGAACCGCACGTCCACGGCCGTGTCGTCGCCTGGCTGCACCCGATGGACATCTTCCTCCCGCCCGACAAGCGCCCGCCGGGGTTGATCTCGGACCAGGCCGCCCAGGCCCTGTTCAGCTTCGGATCGGGCGGCATCCTCGGGACCGGCCTCGGCGAGGGCCACCCGGAGCTCATCGGCTTCGCCGGGCGCAGCGACTTCATCCTCACCACCGTCGGCGAGGAACTCGGCCTGGCCGGGGTGACGCTCGTCATCCTGCTCTACGCGCTGCTCGCCGAACGCGGCCTGCGGACGGCCCTGACCGTCACCGACCCGTTCGGCAAGCTGCTCGCCGGCGGCCTGGCCTCGGCGCTCGTCCTCCAGGTCTTCGTCGTCGTGGGCGGGGTCACCGGACTCATCCCGCTCACCGGCAAGGCCCTGCCGTTCCTCGCCCAGGGCGGCTCGTCCATGGCCGCCAACTGGCTGCTGGTCGCCGTCCTGATCAAGGTCAGCGACACGGCCCGGCGGCCCCCGCCGGCCCCGGCCGCCGATGTCAGCGCCGCCGAGACGCAGTTCGTACGGCCGTGAGCCCCTCATCCCCCTCGGCGACAGAGCGGAGCCACTGATGATCAGGCTCTCCCGCGTAGGCGCGCCAGGCGCTGTAGAAGAACCTCTTCCCACGACGGCTCTTCTTCCGGAACACCTTCCGTATCGTCCGGGGCGATCACGGGATCGGCCGGTGGTGCATCGCGGTGCTGGAGGACTCGGAGCAGGGGCTGCAGTTGTTCGTCAGAGAGCGGGCCGCCGCCCGACGCCCTCGAGTGGGACGCTCGCACGCTCCTCGAGGAGTACGACGGCGGGGGCCCCGAGTACGGCGGAGCGTCTCCTCGCCGAAAGGCCGGCCCGGGCGCAGTGGAGCGGGTCGCGGCGGACCGGTTGCGCACTCGATCGCGGCGTGCCAGTCGGCGACCTGCTCGTCGAGGCGGACGATCTGGCGCGGCGCGCCCTCGCTCTCCCCGAACCGTCGGTGGTCGAAGGCCAGGACCGCGAAACCGGCGTCGTCGAATCGCGCGGCGAACAGGTCCGAGGCCAGCTCCTTCGTCACCGAGGTTCCGCCGGCCATGATCACGCAGCCGCCGTTGGACCCCGGATAGTGCCAGGCGGGTCCACACCAAGCACCCGCGGCACCGCCCAGACCGGCTCCGGCAGCGCCATCACCACGCGCAGCACGGTCATCCGGCTGACCACGAAGCCCAGCAGCAGCGCCAGCCGGGCCACAGCGCGGGCGGCCAAGACGACACCGAGCGCGCCGATCACCCCCTGCGGGACGGGCGTTCGCCGACCGTAGCGGCTGGTCAGCCCGTCGACCTGCTCGGCGAACGTCACACGCGCGCAGGCGCTCGCACCGACAACTCGATGAACACCGGCCGGGCGCCGACCGGCGCGTCGGCGATCCTGCGCCCGTAGCGGCTGTGCACGCGCGTCGACCACGCCCCGCACCCCGGACAGACGGCCACTGTCCCATCCTTCGTGCTCGCCCAGATCCGCAGCACGCCGCTCTCCACCACCACGTGCTCCACCGACACCGTCACCAGGTGCGGGAACACCATCTCCAGCGAGGTCTCACACACCCGCAGGATGAACGCTCATGTGGCGGAGCGCGTCACCGGAGCACGGCCCCACGATCCACTTCACGAAATCCGTGTCTGAACCACCTATCAGGGCCCGCCCGATTTCCAGAATCGCAGTCGAGCAGGGTCGCTTGTTCACCGAGACGGGCATGCACCCGCCACGACCGACGCGAGACGCACCTGCCGTCAGGGAGCTGATCCGCAGACCCCGCTCTACCGGTCATAGACCGCCGACAATCTCGATCTGGCGGATGGCCGGGTCGTTGTTACCAGCGTTGTAGGTCCTTGCGTAGCTTTTCGTACCAGGCTCGTCGGCGCTGTGCGGTGTCCGACGGTTTCTCGCCGAGCGCGACGACTTGGTCGGTGATGTCGTAGGTGAGGCGATACAGCAGAACCTCGGTGGCGGTCTCCAGCCACTTCTGTGTGGACCTGGCTGGCGGTGCCGATCCCAGAACGGTGACGAACCAGGCCGGCAGCAGGGCCCGCTCGCGAACCGCGTCAGCAAGACGGCTACGCAGGCCCAGCGTGAGCCGCTGCTCGGCCTTCGCCCCCGCGGCGATCACCGACTGCTTCTCGGCCCGTGTCGTGGCATCAACTGCCAGAGCACTTTCGGCTTCCTCAGCAAGCCTCGACTGCCGGTCGAGGCCCTGGCGTAGCCCCCGCTCCCCCACTAGTGCCTGCCCGAGCTTGTCGGCGGCCTCGGCGCGGGAACGGGAGCCGTACCGCGTGGCGAGCAGCGTGCCTACCGCGTCAACGACGGTGGTGCGGTGCGCTCGGAGCTCTCCGGCGGTGTCGCGGCGATGGCGCAGCCGGATCTGGAAAGTGGTGCGGTCGTGGTCGCTGAGCAGGGTGCTGCGGGCCTGCCGGCCGCGTTCCCCGCTGCGGGCGAGAGCGCGCTGGTCCTTGCTGAAGGTGTCCAGATCCGCGAGCTGGACGCCGCCGGACGCCAGGAGCTGGCCCTCCAGGAGCCGCACTTGCTCCACGAGGCGGTTGATGGTCCGCTCGGTGTCGCTGACGCGATCGCTGAGTTCTCCGTCGAGTTCCTCGATCTTGCCTTCGCAGCTCCTGACGTCACTGCGGATACTGCCCAGCTCGTGGTCCAGGTCCTCGGTGTAACCGAACTTGCGTCCCAGGGTCTCGTGTTCACTCTCCAGGTCATCGAGCCGGCTGTCGAGGTCCCGGATCCGCCGGTCAACGTCCTCCATCACTTCGCCCCTTGCTGGCTGCTGCCTTCTGCGGCCGCACCCACGGCGACCCACCCGACCAGGACGGCGACAATCCACCAGGCAGAGATCACCCCGAGAGCGACCAGCACCACCAGCAAGCACAGCACGTGCAAGCCGATCACGATCGCGCGCTGCTCCCTGTATCGTTCCGCGGTTACCGTGACCGACCAGCCCATCAGGGTGCCGAGGAGATGGGGTATGAGCAGCACAAGCCACCAAGCGGTGTGCCCGAGAGCCAGCACCGCGGCGATCAGTGCGACCGCCACCACCGTCTGACCGCGCCAGGACCACTTCACGACCCGATCGGCACGTTCCCGCTTCGGTTGCGCCAGCCGGGCCGGCAGCATCCGCTCGAACTCCAGCAGACGCTCCGCACAAGCCACCAACTGGTCGTACTGCTCATCAAATACCGCGTCATCCGGGCCGCACTGCTTGATCCGCGTGTGCCGATCCCCCAGATCCCTGATCACGGCCTGATGCTGCTCGCGCAGCTGACGCTCGCCCTCTGCCACCCTGTCCCCCTCAATCACGCCTGGTAGCTACCCACACCCATCAGCTCCCCAGACATGCAGCCGAACGGACGGCCGAAATTGCGCCCTCGGTGACGGCGCCCATCACCACCGCGAAGGGCGGCACGGCCGCCAGCCGGACACGGCGCAGGCGGAAGGCGTGGACCCCTGGATGCGGAGGCCGTCTCCGTCAGCGGGGCTCGTATGGAAGTCCGGGCGTCGACATGGACTCCCTACTCAGACCGAACGCGCCTTGCACATGAGTACGCGTCCCGATGCCCGTGGCGGCCGGCGCTGATGAAGTGGCTCTCATGACGACGCAGAACGCCGCGCCTCAGCGCCGAGCAGACCACCCGACCTGGTGGAGGGTCCCCCTGGTGGCATCCGCGCTCGGCCTGCCGGTCCTCGCCCAGGAGTACCGCGCGATCCGGGCGCAGGCGGGCATGGGCCAATACGGAGCAGTTCTGTACTGGGCCCTCGCCCTGTTCGCCGTGGCCTGGGCCCTGCCCCACCGCCGCTCGTTCAGAACGTTCCGCATCCTGGCGAGTGGAGCGGCACTGTTGATCACACTTCTGCCGGTGACGCTCCTCCTGCTACTGGGCGTGATGCTGCCCGGCTGAGGCGTACGCCCCGAATTCCGTCCAGGGGGTCGAGGAGTTTTTCAAATGGACGAGCGCCTGGAGGGCCAGGGCGAAGCGGCGGTACAGGACACCGTTTGGGGCTGCGCGCGGTGTTCTACGGGCGGGATCCGTAGCCGCCGGCAACGTGATCCCCGTCGTCAGAAGTGGGGCTGGTCCACGCCGTCACTCGTGTCGTCGTAGGCGTTGACGTAGGCGAGCCGGAAGGACGTCCCGCAGCGGCCGCCGGCGCTGTAGAGCAGCGCCTCGTCGCCGAGGAGTTGGTGCGCCACCATGGTCCTCCAGGTCGACGCCCTCGATCAGCAGGAAAAGTTGACATACCCATGCCGGATTCCATTGACTTCGTTCGCGGTTCCTAACGCAAAGACATTCTTGGGAACCGGAAAACCGAACGGGGAATGCGCATGTCACAGCTGATCAAGAAACCGCGAGTCCGCGCCGGCGCGGTCGTAGGGACCCTGAGCCTCGCTCTGGTCACAGGGCTGGCCGCCACGCCCGCCTCCGCCAACAGCTCCGGCTGGTGGACCTCCCCAGGCAAGCGTGCCGAGGGCTTCTACAACTCCCTGAGCGGCAGGGTCTACGCGAACGACATCAAGGCGGACGGCTACAACGCGATCACCCAGGTCCGCACCGCCAAGCACGGCTACTTCGTCGTCGACGTCACGGACAAGGTGGCGAACAACGGGGGCAGCTGGAAGACCCCGACTCTCTACTCGGGGGTGCGCTTCAAGATGAGGGTCTGCGTGTACAAGACTGGCCACAAGCCCACGAAGTGCGGGTCCTGGCACGAGTTCGACAAGTAGGAGCCGAGTCCCAGAGCAACCTCGTGTCACCGCTGGGCGGACCCGGATCGGGTCCGCCCAGCTCCGTTCATTCACCGAGGAGAAACGACGTGAAGGCGCGAGCTGTCACCGGTCATCGGTACGTGTCCTCCCCCCTGGACAGAGCGAACGGCTCGACAACGACACTGCCGACGTCGTTCATCATCGCCTGCCCGTCCAGTCTGTCCCGGGCTCCCAGGCCCGGGACAGACACCAAGCGGGAAGAGGGGCGTCCCGCGCACGCCGGGTCAGGCGCTGATCTGTATAGAGGTGCCGGCAGTCTGTCATCTGACCTGTTCGAGTGTGGTCAGGAGTAGTCGGCAGTTCGTGACTGCCTCGTAGCTGCTGCCCAGGGGCTGATAGCGGTAGCAGCGGCGGCGGGCTGACCACAGGCCCTTCCATGCGGCGTATGACCGCATGGCGTCAGCCCATGTGCACTGTCTCAGCCAGTCGCGGCTTGCTGCTGGGTGATGCCATGCAGCGCTGTTGCCGCGGGAGCGATGTCAGCGAGCGGGTTGAGGGGTTCGTTGAAGAGCACACTGCCGTGGCGGTCTGTCAGGCCGATCTGCACGGCCCACGGGTCGGTGAGCGTGGTGGTCTGTACGTCGAGAACGACAAGGCGGGGATCGGAAAGGATGCCGTGGGCCCAGCGGCGGACGCGTGCCTGATCTGCTCGCCAGGTTACTGGGCGGCGCAGCGCGCGGATGGCATCGTCCAGGTGGCGGTGCTGCTCGCGCAGCGACTGCACGTGCCAGTGGTGGCCAGAGTCGAACTGGGCATGGACGGTGCCGAGATAGCGAGTGTCCTCGTAGACCGCCCAGGTCGGGCGATCGGTGTCGTCGGGCCGTACGAAGTCGACGGGTCTGGTGTCTACGTGGTGTGTGAAGAGGTGGTGCAGCTTGAGCGGGAGGTCAGGTGGCTTCGTTCGCGAGATCGGACAGCAGATATTCAGCACTTTGAACAGCAGCGAGCTTGGGCGTTGTTCGATTCAGCGCTGGTGGTCACTGGGTGGCTGAGCGTCATTGGGAGGTGGTACGGCGGGCGTAGGCGCGGGCGGCACGTGCGCGGTCGCCGCAGCGGGTGGAGCACCAGTGACGGCGGCCGTAGCGGAGCAGGTAGCGGTTGCAGGGTGCAGAGCCGCAGGCGGTGAGGCGGTCCGCGTCGGGGCCCGTGAGCAGGTTGGAGGCATCAGCGGCGAGAGTGGCCAGGGCGTGGTCCACGATCGCAGTGGTGGGGTGGGGGGTGGCGCGGTAGGGGCCGGTCTTGTCGTCCCACTGCAGCAGCGGGGCGGTGGGGACGCGGGTCATCGCGTCGTTGATGGCCCTGACCGCGGCGGGGAGGGCGGGCAGCCCTTCGGCGCGGGAGGCGAACAGCGACCTGATCTGTTCGCGCAGCGAGCGCAGCTGTGTCGCGCACATCTCTCGCATGCCGGCGTCGACCGGAGCGAGACCGCGTTCCGTCAGCCAGTGGTTCGCCTGCGCGGGAGTGCCCAGAAGATCGACCGTGTGCCCGCCGGCCAGCGCGATCGCGCTGTTGGCAAGGGCGAGAGAGAGGTGCTCTTCCTCGCCCTGTGCGGGCGGCAGGCCGGGCTGTTCGATCACGGACTCCTTCATGTTCCTCATGGTACGGCTTGCATGCATCCGTGAGAAGCGGCTACGGTCATCTCACGGTTCAACGATATCCATCCGTGAGGTGCTTGGTGTCTTCTCTCCCCGCAACGACCAGCCCGTTCCCTGTCCGCGTCTTCGGCGGCCCGACCGCCCTCTTCGAGTACGGCGGCCTGCGCTTCCTGACCGATCCGACCTTCGACGCCCCGGGCGACTACGCCCGTCCCGACGGCCGGTTCCTGACCAAGACCGCCCCCTCCAGCGGCACCCCCGCCGACCTCGGCCCCATCGACGTGGTCCTGCTCTCGCACGACGAGCACCCCGACAACCTCGACACCTCCGGCCGGGCCCTACTCGCCGACGTCCCGCTCACCCTCACCACCCCCGGCGGCGGACAGCGCCTGGAGGAGAAGGCCAAGGGCCTGGCCGACTGGGAGTCCATCGAGCTGAACCGCCCCGACGGCGGCACGATCACCGTGACCGGCGTCCCCGCTGTCCACGGCCCCGGCCCGCGTGAGGAGGTCGAGCCGATCACCGGGCAGGTCGTCGGCTTCATCCTGACCGGAGAGGGCCTGCCGACCGTCTACGTCAGCGGCGACAACGCCTCCCTCGACGCGGTCAAGGAGATCGCCGAGCGCTTCGCCCCCATCGACACCACCCTCCTCTTCGCCGGCGCCCCCCGCTTCCCCGCACTTTTCGACAACCAGCTGATCGTCCTCAACAGCGCCCAGGCCGCCGAGGCCGCCCAACTCCTCGGCGCCCGCCGCGTGGTCCCCGTCCACTACGACAGCTGGGCCCACTTCACCGAAGGCCACGACGAACTGGCAGCCGCCTTCACCGCCGCGGGTCTGGCCGACCGCCTGGACTGGGGCCAGCGAGACTGACCTCCGGCGCCTTACGTGCCAATGGCAACGGCGAGACCTCCACTCCGCTCACAGCCGGGGGCCCGGCCGCCCGCCGGGCCCCGCCCCGTCGGAGCTGTCAGTGCTTCTCGACTGGCGAGCAGTTCGATTACTGCGGTCCCCTCATGTGACTCCCGAACTCGTCAACATCCGCTGCCCGTCCCCATGAACAAAGCCAGTCAGGCGACGGCATGTTCAGGGGCCTTCGGGATGAAGGGGGTGAGTGGAAGGCCGTGAGCCATCCAGATGTGGAACGCTTCTGCGGTGTAGAGGACACCGCTGCCTGAGAGGCGGCCGGGCTGTTTCGGGTGGCTCCGGTTGATCCGCAGCACCACGTGCAGGCTGTCGGTCTGCACGGACTCCCCGAGGTCGAGGTGGACCGGGCGGCGGCAGGCTTCGAGGGTCTCCCGAGGCCGGTTCCAAACGAAGTTGACGTGAGGACGCCCGGGGACCAGGCCGAGGCGGAGGCGGCCCTTGCGGTGGGCGTCGCAGGCGTCAAAGAGCCAGACCATCGTTCCGTAGACCCGCTCGCGGAGTTCGATGTCGATGCGGGGCAGGGGCCCGTACTGGAGCTCGACGATGTGCCCGCACGGAGTCAGAACGTCGCCTTCCAACTCGCCGCGTCGCACGAACTGCTGGTCCCTGCTCAGTCCGGTGCGCCAGCCCTGGTTCCAGGGCCCCTCCCGCGTACGCGGGAGGGGCCAAGGTGTGCCCCGCACTCGGGGCACCTCGTGAGCGAGGGCACTAGACCGCCTTGAGCTGGCGGTCCAGCCAGATCACCGTCTCCTGGGTGAGACCGAGGTCCTCCGGTGTCCGGACGGCGGCCCGCAGAACTCCGGCGATGCTCGTCTCTGTGCGATGCGTGTTGATCAGATCTTCCAGGATCGGGTCCGCTGCCTCGACGCGGTCGAGGAAGTCCAGCTCGTCCAGCTGGACGCGCATCTGCCGGGCCGCGTCCGAGTGAACGTCGTACAGGCGCCGGTGCTCGGTCTGGGCCTTCTTGCGGCGGGCGGGAACGCTGGCCCTGTAATCGGAGTACGGGACGATGAAGAGGGTTCCCTGTTGGCCGATGCCAGTGTCCTTGTCGTTCTGTGTCGTGCTGCCGCTGCGGCCTCCGGTGACGGTCACGGTCGTTCCGGTGCGTGCCGTCGTTCCGGCCCCGCATCCGGGGCCACTCGGCCTTTTGCCGTCCTGGATCGCGATCTGCTCCCGGGAGCTGAGACGACCGACCGGACTCAGCCTGCCGCACCGCGCGGGGGAAGATGGGGATGTAATGACGGAACGCGAGGTCTGGAGCTTCCATGGCGAAGCAGGTTCACCAACCCCGTGAGGACGCGGAGTTCGATTTCATCCTCGGGATGAGCGCAGTCCCGGTCCTCGCATACTTCACCGGGACATGGCCCAAGGCAATCGAGCCCTGCCGGGCGATGGACCTCGCCGTGGGTGACATCGCAGACCAGTACACGGACCGCCTGACGGCCATCCGCACCGACATGACGCGCTGCCCGTCCGCGACCAAGCGATACCGGATCACCGGATCCCGGCAGGGTGCACGACATGTCACTACATGCACCCGCCCGCATTGGGCCCGGCGACCTCGCCGCGTCACCCGCGCCCGGTCCGGCCAGAGCTGACCTCACCCTGGCAACCTCACAGGTCCCCCGGGAGGCCTGTGACAAGCCCGGAGGGCAGGGGCCGGAAATGACCCGATATACCTGTGCTGCCTGTGACGCGAGGAGGGGGTTTTCAGGCAGACGCGTTCCTGTGAGGTGACCTGTGAGCCTGTTGTCCTGTCGCAGATGATCTGGTTCGTGGTCAGGGCTGTGACCTGCGGCGACCAGATGAGTTGAGACGCCAGGATGGCGGTTTTCTCAGTTGATCTGGCCTCGCGGGCAAGAACGCTCGTCGCCGTCTCAGCCGAACTGGTCCTGCGGCGACGGATCTGGGTGATACCAGCTTTGGGCGTTCAACCACGTCTGGTAGGCACCGTAGATCTTGAGAGGGCCGTCGCGCCTATCGCGTACTTCCACGAACTCGTCAAGCAGTTGGAAGAGGGTGGCGACGGCGGCAGCGCGAAGGCTGCGTGACAGGCCACGAGAGGTCCCCAGTCCGATACGGACCAGGGACCTCTCGCGTGCCGTTGCCGGGCAGTGCTCAGCTCGGCTGGTCTCCGGTGTACCGGTAGACCTCGTTCCCGGAGTTGACGCCCCATACGGTGCCATCGGCGCCCGCGCCGATGTCGCTCAGGCCGCCGGGGATCTTCACCCACGGGCTGGTGTCGTTACCGGTGTACCGGTAGATGCCTTGGGCGGAGTCGACGCCCCATACGTTGGTCCTCGACCCAACCGAGATCCGGACCAGGCTGCCGGAAATCTTGACCCAGTTGGTTGAACCCTGGTCCCCGGTGTACCGGAAGACCTCGTTCCCGGAGTTGACGCCCCACACGGTGCCGTCGGCCGCCGCGCCGATGTCGCTCAGGCCGCCGGGGATCTTCACCCACGGGCTGGTGTCGTTACCGGTGTACCGGTAGATGCCTTGGGCAGAGTCCACACCCCACACGTTGGTCCTCGACCCAACCGAGATCCGGACCAGGCTGCCGGAAATCTTGACCCAGTTGGTTGAACCCTGGTCCCCGGTGTACCGGAAGACCTCGTTCCCGGAGTTGACGCCCCACACGGTGCCATCGGCGCCCGCGCCGATGTCGCTTAAGCCGCCGGGGATCTTCACCCACGGGCTGGTGTCGTTGTTGGTGTATCGGAAGATGCCTTGGGCGGAGTCCACACCCCACACGTTGGTCCTGGACCCGGCCGAGATCGCCGTGAGACTGCCAGAGATCTTTGTCCAGTCAGCCATATCGAACCTGTTCCCTTTCGCCGCGGACGTTGCATTCAGGTACTTGGCAAGGGAGAGACCTGCCCAAACGAGTTAATAAGCTGACTGATCATTAAAATCATCCAGAAAGAGACGTTTAGTACCTGATACCTCCCGGAGGGCAGGGCGCGCGGACAGCCGGTCTAAGAGTCCTTTGACCGGAAATGCCGTACACCGCATGAGGGATCGACGTGACGCTCCGCCTGTGCAGTCAGCTACGGTCGCAGCCGTCTCAGCTGCCTTCGCCCGATCCGCTTCGAGCGTACGGGCGCGGTTCCGAGCCGCTCGCGGTGGTCACGCAGCAGTTTCGCGAGGTGCTCGGCGGTCAACCTGCTCGGCACGGTGAGCTCCGGCGGCCGCTCCAGGGTGCGCTGAACAGCACACTGGTGGCGGCGAGCGGCGCCCGCCCCGGGCGTTAAGGCGACCTGCGCCGCCACAAACGAATCAGACCAGGTCACTTGAGACGGGGCCAGATCGACGAAGACGGGACACCTATGACGCAGCGGGGAGCCGGAGGCCGCTGACCTCCGACAGGGAATCTTGGCCGGTTGTCAGGAGAGTTTGACGACCAGTTGGTTTCTGCCCGCGGACGTTTGACCCATGCGGCAGCATCATCTGCTGCCGCACGGCCCGGCAACCGATTCAGCTCCAGGCCGGCAGCAGACGCTTCCCTGATCAGGGGCTCAGCCCTCCGTGATGACCTCGTCCGCCTGCATACCCTTCTGGCCCTGCACCGCGATGAAGGTCACCTTCTGGCCTTCCTTGAGACTCTTGAAACCGTTCCCCTGGATCGACTTGAAGTGCACGAAGAGGTCCGGACCGCTCTCGGGGGTGATGAAGCCGAACCCCTTCTCTTCGTTGAACCACTTCACGGTGCCGGACTGCCGCTCCGCCATATCCACTCCCTCGAATCACATGCTCGGACTGGACGTGCAAAACGCCCAACGAGCTGATCATTCCCGATGACGGGACGATCCCGGGAATCCCCGACCTTGTCTGACAAAGTGATCGGAGCCAGGCGATCAAACTCACCTGGCAAACGGTCAAGATCACCTGTCAGGAAACACCCACGCCCTGGCCCGGCCCGCTGGCGCGGAGGACGATGGGGTCATGGGCGAGCACGACCAGGACCAGGACGACGTCGCCGAACCGGCGCGGCCGCCGCTGACCGTCGCCCGCGCCCGCGGAGCTGTGGCGTACGGACTGCGGGGACAGGCGGGTACGAATCAACGTGCTCAGCCATCTGCTCGATGGTGAGCCGTCATCGCCGGTCAGGCTTACCGTGTGCCACTGGGCGCTGAGCGGGTTTCGTATCCAAGGTAGGACCAAGAGCGGCTATGAGCTGATCCTCGCGTTTATGGCGATTCGAAAGTCCATTGCTGCCTAATATTGTTGGGGAAGTCCACTGCCCTATCGACAGCGACCGCCGCACCTCGTGTGAGGTTGTCGCCTTCGGCGCTGACGACAACCTTGGGGTCGTAAGGCATCAAATAGCGATAGTTGTACGCCCAGAGTTGATTGAGGCTCTTCGGCTGTTCCCGCCTTTTGTTTTGAACGAGGGTCGTTCCCGGGTTGATGCTTCCGCCGTTTTCGTAACCGGGGACTTCCAGGACGAGCCCGCTCTTCTTGTTGACAAGGAAGCCCTCGTCATATTTCCACAGCTGGTTGTCGTTATCACTGGGCTTCTTGTCCCAGAGAATGACCCGGCCGCCGGGCGCGGTGCTGCCATCTGCGATGTCGAGCACCAGATTGCTCTCGTAGTTTCGGATGAAGAAATAGCCCGGCGGAAATTCGTCCTGCTGCAGGCCGACGCCGGAGTGGGCGGACTGCTCGGCCCCAGTGGCCGCCCCTGTCAGCGACATCACCGCCCCCAACAGCGCTGCGCCCAGCACCGCGACACACCGCCGCCGCCCTCCCGCCAAGGAACCAGACATATCTCCTCCTCCTCGCTCACTCTCCGCACACCAGCACTTTGGACACCGGAGAAGGGCATATACCGCCAGAAGGGAGAAATGCACTCGATCGAGTCAGACATGACTCGCCGGGCCGTAGGGGCTGGGTGCCCCCGGCCGACACTGCGAACTCGACCTGGCCCCAAACTTCAACACGCTGAACTTGACGGGGAAGGCGACTCCGAGGGCGAGGAGCTGCTCATTGCGCCCGTCGGCCGACGATCGCGCTACGGGCGAGGGTCGGCTGGTGCCGTCGGGCAGGCGATCGTCGGGAACGCCGCTGTGTGCCCGCCGGCAGTGAACGTGATCGCGGCGGGGGCGCTGGCCCAGAAGGGAGAGACGTCGATGAGGTGGTCGCCGTGCTCACTGTGCGCAGCAGCCACACCTCCGTGCTGGTGATGCTGGCGCGGTACGCGGCCACGTCCCACGGCTCGGTGGTGAACCCGCAGGTATCAGCGCGGGCGATCACGGTGTCCAGGGCGGCGGCCGTAGACATGTGCAGGACGGTGCCGTCGTAGACAAACCGGATCCCCTCCTGCTCAAGGTCTCGTCGTCGTGGGGCCTGACGCAGGAGATCGTGCATGTCCCGGATCTTCAGCTGAGCCACAGCAACGTCCTCTCCCTGAATGCGCCGTCGAGTCGACGCAGGTCAGCAGATCGATCGCCGGTTCCGGTCATGAGGGTCCCAGGCCGAAACGCCAGTACCCGGTGAAGCGCTCCAGCGTCAGCTCGGCGTCGAGTTCGTCGTTCCACACCCCTTCGAGCCACAGCGGGACGGTGTCCAGGCGCTCGCAGACCACGACGCTCTCGGGCTGATGGGTCAGGTAGCAACGGCTCTCGTCCGCGGACTTCCCGCCCGGCCCGTACTTCCCATACATCTACCCGATGCGTTCACGGTTGGCCCCGGCGAAGGCCTCCAACTGCCGTACGTAGCCGTCCTGCTGCTCGGCACTGACGCACGCCAGGACGACCGTGAGGATCTCCTGCGACAGGTCGCGGTCGTAGCCGGTGTGGCCGGTCAGGGACACGACGATCCGCTCGGCTGCCTCGAGTACCCGGTGAACTTGCTCTTCCCCCACGGCGTCGACCGCCATGGGCGAGCGGCGCGCTGGCGGGCTCGATACGGCCAGCGGCGATTTCGGTGCGGCGGCCGTCGCGCGGGCCTGGCGGCCGGTGCGGTCGGCGATGTGGGTGAGCCTGCTCGTCACTGTTGGGTGGCACTCAAGATGCCGATATCGCGGGCATGGGTGGGGCGTTGGGTGTGCCGATTGGGTCGGCGTGCGGATCGGTTCGTAGGCGGCGGCACCTTGCCGATGAAGAAGGCCGTAAGCCCGGAGCCCGTGGTACAGCCGGGGAGCACCGGGGCAACTCGCCGGCGCGGTGCCGGTGACCCGGGGGCCGCCTGGTGCTCTTGCGGCGCTGGGGTGTTGAGCGCCAGGCTGCAACACGAGGTGCCCCTTTCCTTGCGCGGCCGCCGGGCCGGAGCCTGATGGGATGGACGATGATCGAGGTTGCGGACGCGGCGGCGGCCCGGAAGGCGCTGGCCCGCCGGATGCTGCGCTGCCCGGGCTGCGGTGCCGCGCTCAAGCCCTGGGGTCAGGCCCGGCCCGGACGGTCCGTGACCTCGGCGGCGGACTGGTCGCGGTGCGGCCGGATCGGGCCCGCTGCACCGGCTGCCGCCGCACGCACGTGGTGCTGGACGCCGGCCTGCTGCCCCGCCGCGCGTACACCGTGCGCTTCCTGGGCCGGGTCCTGGCCAGCGCGGTGCGCGGGCACGGACACCGGCAGATCGCCGCCGAACTCGGCGCCCCGGAGGGCACCGTGCGCGGCTGGCTGCGCCGTGCCCGATCCACCGCCGAGCAGCTGCGCTGGATCGGCGTCCAGGCCGTCGTCGCTCTCGACCCCGACGCGCTGCCCACGGCGGACCGCGGGGATCCGCTCGCGCACGCCATCGAGGCGCTGGTGGCCGCCGCCGTGGCCGCTCACCGCCGCTTCGGCCACGGGCCGCGCGAGATGTGGCCGCGGATCGCGCTGCTGACCCGTGGCCGCCTGCTCGCGCCCTCCCCGACCGGCTGAACCGTCGAGGCCATTCCTGGTTGCCGCCTGCCCGCACACCGATGCTTCACCGGACGCCGCCCGCGCCGGGCCGATCAGGACCACTGGACACTGTGGCCTGGCTGCTCGGGGAGGTCCTGGTCGACTGGTCGCGCAGCGCCGTCGAGGCCGTCGCAGCGAACCGGGCGGACGGCTACGAGGCGCCGACTACCGCGGAACTCAGAACATGGTGTTGTCGTTGGCGGAGGTCTCCGGGACCGGCTGCACGGCGTCCCAGTGCTCGATGATCTTGCCGTCGCGGACGCGGAAGAACTCGATGCAGGAAAAGCCGCGGTCGTCCGGGGCGAGCCTGAGGTGGTGGTGGACGGCGACGTAGTCGCCCTCGGCGATGACCCGCTTGACGTCGATGCTCACCTCGGGGTGCGCGGCGAACAGCCCGGTGAACAGTTCCTTCGCGGCCGCGACGCCGTCGGCGTGCTGCGGGTTGTGCTCGTAGAACGGGTCGAGCCCGTAGCGCTCGAACGCGGACGGGTCCTTGTCGACGACGATCTCGTGGAACAGCGCCGTCACGACCTTCTTGCTGGCCGCGCCGTCGGCGTCCGGGGCGGGCGAGTTGACGGCTGGGCTGCTGAGCGTGGAGAACAGGTCATGGCCGCCGACGGTGGTGTCGGGGACCGGCTGGATGACGTCCCAGTGCTCGACGATCTTGCCGTCCTCGACCCGGAAGACGTCGACGACCACGTTGGGGGTGGCGCCGGGTGCCGGGGCAGACTCGCTGTGCAGCAGCACCAGGTCGTCTTCGACCAGGATGCGGTGGGTGGTCTTCTGCAGGTTCGGGAAAGTGCTCCGGAAGAACGTGATGAAGCGCTTGAGCCCCTCGGGTCCGTCGACCCCCTGCGGGTTGTGGTTGGTGTACGTGGTCCCGACGAACTCGTCGATCACCTCCAGGTTCCCGTGGCTGAACAGCTGGTCGTAGAAGTGGGCGACCATCTTCTTGTTCTCGGCGGACATGGTCGGGCCTCGCTTTCCATAGTTACTCCTTGTGCGTAACCCCATCATTGGTAACTATGGGAAGAGATGTAAGGAGGCACTTTCATGTCAGCCACGCACACCGATGTGCCTGCCCGGCGCGCCGCCGACCAGGACTGCCCGATCCGCGAGGTACTCGACCGGGTCGGCGACAAGTGGAGCACCCTGATCGTCATCCGGCTCGGGCAGCGCACCCGCCGGTTCAACGAACTGCACCGCGAGATCGACGGCATCAGCCAGCGCATGCTCACCCTCACTCTGCGCGCCCTGGAACGCGACGGCCTGGTCACCCGCACCGTCTACCCCACCGTGCCACCGCGCGTGGACTACGAACTCACCGACATCGGCCGCACCCTGCTCACCCCCATCACCGCACTGCACGAATGGGCTGTGGCACACCGCGACGACATCCAACACGCCCGCGCCCTACACGACAAAGCGGTCAACGATCTCGAAGCACGTTCGGAGCCTGGATCCTTGGCGACGCGCGCGTAATCAAGGCGCAGTGGACTGCCGCACCGTTCGCTTCTGTTTCCGCCTGAGCGCACGAGACAGTGCAGCGCCTGCGTACCACCCAGGGTTCAAAGACAGTCACTGACGCGGCCGGACACAGCATCACCGCCACAACGGGAGCTGCCCTACACATCCGTGCGACACCTCGCCGACGAAAGCGACACCTCGCCGACGATCCCGCCTGATTCGCCGGAATCTTCATCGGCACTGCGAACGCCTGCTTCGTCGGCATTTTCAGCGCCGGGCAACACTCGTCACCGCCTGGACGGCAGCGAGCCAGCCCTCGCCGAACTCGTCGCTGCTGCCGGGGGGGTACCTGCGTGTCCTCGGCGGCTTCGGCATGGGCGCCTTCTACGGCACCGGCCTCGATCACCGCCAGGAGGTGCTGTACCTCCCCCGGCCTTGCCCCGGCTGCTTCAAGGAGATCGGACACGCGACGCCGGGCGCTCGCGGCTGCCTCTGCGTGCACGATGATCAGCGGTAACGCGGGCTCTTCAGGGCTGGTGCTCATACGCGGCTTCCCATCTGGTGTGTTACCTGAGTTCAACGGAGTAGCTGCTGCCGTTGAATTCCCATCCGTCGGTTCCTTCGCCGATGTCGGCGACGATGACGTCGTCGATGAAGCGGTCCTCGAAGTCGTCGTCGCGCAGGTCGCCGGCCAGCCAGAGCGCTTCGATGTCGCTCCAGTCGCCGCGGCTTCCGTCGATGCGCAGGGGTGCGGCGCGGCGGTTGCCGCGTTCGCGTTCGTCGGCGCCGGTTTTGACGAGGCCGCTGATCTCGAACTGGCCGTTCTTGACGTGGTCGGGGATGGGGTCGGCGGGGACGATGGCGACGTTCTCGTAGGCGGTGCGGATGAGGTCGCGGTAGCTGCGGCGGACGGTGTACTCGGGATCCGACAGCCACTTGATCAGGGTGTCGGGTTTGACGTCGAGACCAGCGCTTTCCAGGGCCTCGTAACCGCGCCTGGTCCCGGTGAGCTGGCTGAGCTGGGCGTGCCAGTGCTTGGCACTGTACGTCGACAGCCGGTGGCGGGGGGTGACCTGGGCGCGCAGGAGGTCGCCCAGGGCGGCGCCGAGGGAGTTGCCGCGGCCTGTGGGTCCGGCCATCAGTCGTCACCTTCGGGGATGAACTCGCCGCGGGGGATGAACTTGGCCTTCACTTCCCCGAAGCCGGTCCCGATCCGGTAGGTGGCGGGCGGTGTGCCGGGGGGTGTCCAGAAGATGGCGGCGTCGACGTTGCGCAGGGCGATGAGGGTGTGGCCTTCCTGGACGGCTTTGAAGGCGACGGTCCAGTGGCGGACGGATGCTTCGGCGACCATGCTCATGCGCCAGTCCGGCCGCCAGAACGGGGAGCGCTGCTCTTGCCGCTTGGGCCACAGCAGACGCAGCGCGATCGACAGCCGGGTCTTGTAATTCTTGTACGGCTCGCCGCCGGCCTGGACGAGCTCGGTGCGGGCCTCGCGGGCCGCGGCGTAGAACGGTTTGAACAGCGACTCGTTCGCCTTCCCCGTCCACGAGTCGTGGATGGTCACGGACGCGGCGAGGTGTCCCTCCCGGTACAGGCGTTCGAGCTGCTTGATGTGCGGGGTGGTCACCCACACGCGGCCCTGGTCGTCGGGCCGGTCGGTGAGCCGTCCGAGCGGGTGCGGCATGCCCGGGTAGTCCCATTCCGGGATGCTGATCTGGTAGATCCCGGCCTTGGTCTTGTCGAACGCGTCGAGGGGGCCGGTGTGCAGGAGCTTGTTCGGGGCGAGCGGGACGGCCGAGCAGGCGGAGGGGTAACTGCCGTTGCGGTCGATCAGGCACAGCACGCCGTCACCGAAAGAGGCGGGCACATCGAGCTGGTCGCGCCGCACCCGCTTGCCGTTGTCCCGGACGTGCGCGACCCGGGTGCTCGTGACGTCGGGGTGGACCCAGCCAGGCTCGCCGTCCATGTCCTCGCTGATCAGCGGCCACGGGCCGTCTTCCCGTTCCTCGGTACGGATGACCGGGATCGGGTGCATCTTCGAACGCTTCACCGCGTCCTTGAGGATCTTCAGGGCAGGGAAGACCGCTCCCTCCGGCTCCTCCTCTTCGTCGCCCGGGACCAGGCCGTCATCGTCGTCCCGCCGGACCTCGTCGTCCGCGTCCGAGACGGTGCCGCTGGCGGCGGCAGGTCGGGCGGATTCCGGGGCAGAAGGCTGCGCGGCGGCGCCGACGGGGGCAGGCGCGTTGTAGGCGTGCAGCGCGGCCGCGAGACGACGGCCCTCGGCGGTGTCCGGCATCTGCGGCGGCGCGGCAGCAGCCTGTGCCAGGGCCGCCGCGAACTCGTCGATCGCCGCCTGTTCGCCGGCTGCCAGCGCGGTGCGCAGCGCGGCCACCAGGTGTGTGAGCGCGGACGGCAGTCCCTGTCGGGCGCCGGAGGTGTAGGGGAGCGCGGCGTCGGCCAGTTCCTGCTCCTCCGGCGTGGTGTGCAGCCTCCACTCCTCGGGGTCGATCCCTGCGGCGGGCGCGGCCTCTGCGTCGCCGAAGCGGGCGTGCAGCAGGTCGGGGCGCAGGGATGCGGAGCCGATCACGCCGAAGTCGCGTTCCGCCACGGTGACTTGGACCCTGCCGGGGTCGGTGGTGGCGGTGAGCGTCAGCAGGACGTCGGCGTCCAGGAGTCCGAGCAGCGTGGGGTCGTCGCTGTCGACGACTGCGAGTACGGGCACGTGCAGGGTGCGCGCGAGGGTGGAGAGGATCTGGGAGGCGTCGGAGAGCCGGTTCCCGGACAACGGCAGGCGAGCGCTGTGGGCGGCCTGGAGGCGGTCCACGACCACGAGGGCCAGGCCCTCCATGTGCGGGGCGGTCTCCGCGATGTCCTCGGCGGTCAGGTTGCTGCCGTCATCGATGAGCAGGACGTCGCCGGCCTGCATCAGCTGGCGGGCGACGTCCTGCTCGTAGTCGGTGAGGCGTCCCTGCTTCAGGCGCGGGTAGTCGCCCCCGGTCTCCGCGGAGAGGATGCGGCGGAAGACGTCGTCCCGGTTGGGTCCGGACGCCGCGTACAGGACCGTGCGGTGGTCGACCAGCGCGGTCGTGCGGGCGGCGGCCAGCCCCAGGAGGCTTCCGCCGACGTTCGGGGCGGCCGCCACGAGGGTCAGCCGGCCCGGCTGCAGACCGCCGGTCGCGGCGTCCAGGCCGGGCAGCCCGAACGTCGGGCCGCTGGCGGGGCCGGCGGTGAGCACGGAACCGATGGCGTCGCCCAGTGTCGCGAGCCTGCGCGGCGCGCTTTCCCGGTCCTGCTGTCCTTGGCTGTTCACCGCACCTCCTGCGGGCGCCGCGCCGGAGGGTGCGGCCGGGTCGGACGAGGGAGTGCTTGCGTGGGGGTCGACGGGGAGCAGCACCGCGACGGGCGTGTTGTTCCTGCGGAGCACCTGCGGTTGGCCTTGAGCCGCCCGCGAGATCAGGTCACCGAACTCCTTCTGCGCCGCGCTCAGTACCCAGGAGGGGAAGGCGTCGGCTTTCCGCGCTGCCGGGAACCGGTCTAGAGGGGCGAGCAGAACACGATCCTCCCGCTTGTGGATCAGCGTCGTGACCCCGTCGTCCTCGGCGCGCTTGACCAAGGCGTAAAGGTCCCTGCGGGCGTCGCTCGCGTTCATCGCGTGCTCTGCCTGTGGTGACTGACTCACTCACCCTCCCGGTACTCAACTCCCCTTCAGAACACCATGAGTCACTCATTGGGTGAGTTCAAGTCACACATTACCTAAGGCTATCTCACTCACTTGTGAGCTTTTCGGTGTGGATTTACGGCTTGGGTGTTCACGGGCGGCAGCCTCGCACGGCCGGACAACTGTGACTTTGACCCGTAGTTGGCGACTTTGATTTCTGGTTGGCGAGCCCGCTGGTGTCGCGCACGCGACTGTGACTTTTCTGGCTAGTGCTCTGACCGGGAAGGTTGGCCGGGTTGGTGGTTCCGGCGGTTGGATGTCCGGAGACGTCCGTGCGACTGCTGGGGGGGTGTGGGGTGGCTGAGCCTGTCCGCGTGCGCAGGCTGACTGACCAGGAGGGGCGGAAGCTGCAGCAGATCGTGCGCCGGGGCAGCACCAGTTCGGTGCGCTACCGGCGGGCGATGATGCTGTTGGCCTCGGCCGGCGGGAACCGGGTGCCGGTGATCGCGAAGTTGATGCAGGCCGACGAGGACACCGTCCGGGATGTGATCCACCGGTTCAATGAGATGGGCCTGGCCTGTCTGAACCCTCGGTGGGCGGGAGGCCGTCCCCGCCTGCTCAGCCCTGACGACGAGGACTTCGTCGTGCAGACGGCCACCACCCGCCCGACCAAGCTCGGTCAGCCCTTCACCCGCTGGTCCCTCCGCAAACTCGCTGCCTACCTGCGGAAAGTGCACGGCCGCGTCATCCGGATCGGCCGCGAGGCGTTACGGTGCCTGCTCGCCCGCCGCGGCGTCACCTTCCAGCGGACCAAGACGTGGAAGGAGTCACCCGACCCCGAGCGCGACGCCAAGCTCGACCGCATCGAGGAGGTGCTGGAGCGTTTCCCGGACCGTGTATTTGCGTTCGACGAGTTCGGGCCGCTCGGCATCCGGCCCACCGCCGGGTCGTGCTGGGCCGAGCAAGGCCGGCCCGAGCGGCATCCCGCGACCTACCACCGCACCCACAGAGTGCGCTACTTCCACGGCTGCTACTCGATCGGCGATGACACCCTGTGGGGCGTCAACCGCCTCAAGAAGGGTGCCGCGAACACTCTGGCCGCGCTGAAGTCGATCCGCGCCGCCCGGCTCGACGGCGCCCCGGTCTACGTGATCCTGGACAACCTGTCCGCCCATAAGGGCGCCGACATCCGCCGCTGGGCGAAGAAGAACAAGGTAAAGCTGTGCTTCACCCCGACCTACGCGTCCTGGGCCAATCCGATCGAGGCCCACTTCGGACCACTGCGGCAGTTCACCGTCGCCAACTCCAACCACCGCAACTACGCCGTCCAGACGCGCGCCCTGCACGGCTACCTGCGCTGGCGGAACAAGAACGCCCGCCATCCCGACGTGCTGGCCGCTCAACGGCGCGAGCGCGCCCGCATCCGTAGTGAGAAGGGCATCCGCTGGGGCGGGCGAGCCGTCGCCCGAGCAGCCTGACGGCCAGGTAGACATCACGGACAAGTGGCTACCAGCAGATCAACGACGTAGATCTCTTCCACCACCTCAGCAGGGAAAGCCTCCCGCAGTCGCCTGCGCTCCTCGGCAAGAAAGGCACGGTTTGCGGCCTGGCCGAGGACAAGGAACGCCGAGCGACTGCTGATATTGGCGAGGTGTGTGTCGAGAGAGACCCTGCGCTGCCAGCGGATCTGTCGGCGCGTGACCCGCAATCCACTCAGCCCCGCAAGCCGGATGGCCTCGTTATCGTCGGGACGCATCGCGGAACGCGCGGGAACTCCACAGTGGTGCGCGATGCGCTCGTGCTGGGCACGGATCCACGGCACGTCGAAGGCGGTGGTGTTCCACCAGATTGCCAGCGCGCCACCCGAGCACAGAACACGCAGCGCCTCCGGGACGGAACGGCTGGTATCGGTCCACTGCCATGACTGCGCGTACGTGATGAGGTCGTGCGAGGAATCGGCAAGCGGCAGGGCGTTACCGTCACCCCGGACGACCGGCACATCCGGGAGCACCCGACGAAACTCGACGGCCATCGCGTCACCGGGCTCGACGGCGATCACGTCAGCACCCCGCTCACACAGGAGCCTGGTCGCAATTCCAGTGCCCGCACCGATGTCCGCGACGCGGACACCCACCAGCGAACGGCTCAGGAACTCCTCAACGGCGTCGAAAAGCGCGAGCGGATACGACGGGCGGCTCGCCTCGTACTGGACGGCCGCCGAGTTGAACGAATGAGCACGTGAGGTGGCAGTCATCTCCTCATCATGGTTCACAGACCGGGCGTTGGGCACCGAGTACTCATGCCGGTGATCGTTTCCGGTCACAGCACTAGGTGACGCTTGATCGAGCTAATTGCCGCTCAGGGGTATCGCTGCGCCTCAGGGAGGCGGCCTGAGAAGCTGTTGTCTTTCCGGGTGTGATTGGCGTGTTTCCGCTGGTTGCGGATAGGTGCGTAAGACCCGTGGGAGTAGTGGCCTGTCAGGTCGTCG
>NZ_JBIBKX010000010.1:0-414450 GCF_042959425.1 Streptomyces sp. NPDC007896
TTGTTCTTGCGTTTCCGACTCTATCAGACCGTTTCCCGATCCGATTTCCTCGGTGCTTTCCAGGTTCCCGCTCTCGCGTTTCCCTTTCCGGCGGTTCCGACTTTATCAGAGATTCTGAGTCGGAATTTCCGTCCCGCTCGGGGTGGTTCCTGGCACACGGTCGTGCCGGGTTCCCGTTCAGGCGGAGCCGTAAACGTACTGGAGCGGGGCGCCCCGATGCAAATCGAGGGGCCCCGCTCCGGAGTTGGCGCGTGCGAGGGGTCAGACCTCGACGACGACCGGCAGGATCATCGGACGGCGGCGGTAGTTGTCCGAGACCCACTTGCCCAGCGTGCGGCGGATGAGTTGCTGCATCTGGTGGGGCTCGACCACGCCGTCCTGGGCCGAGCGCTCCAGGACCTCCGTGACCTTCGGGATGACGTCCGCGAAGGCGGAGTCGTCGATGCCCGAACCACGCGCGTGGACGTGCGGGCCGGCGGTGATCTTGCCCGTACTCGAGTCGATCACCACGAAGACCGAGATGATGCCCTCGTCACCGAGGATCTTGCGGTCCTTGAGCGCCGGCTCGCCCACGTCACCGACCGAGAGGCCGTCGACGTACACGTAACCCGCCTGGACCTTGCCTGAGATCTTGGCCTTGCCCTCGATGAGGTCGACGACGATTCCGTCCTCGGCGATCACGATGCGGTCGTGCGGGATGCCGGTGAGGGCGCCGAGCTCGGCGTTGGCGCGCAGGTGGCGCCATTCGCCGTGGACCGGCATCAGGTTCCGCGGCTTGCAGATGTTGTAGAAGTACAGCAGCTCGCCCGCGGAGGCGTGGCCGGAGACGTGCACCTTGGCGTTGCCCTTGTGGACGACGTTGGCGCCCCAGCGGGTGAGGCCGTTGATGACGCGGTAGACCGCGTTCTCGTTGCCCGGGATGAGCGACGAGGCCAGGATCACCGTGTCGCCCTGGACGATCCGGATCTGGTGGTCCCTGTTGGCCATCCTCGACAGCGCCGCCATCGGCTCGCCCTGCGAGCCCGTGCACACGAGGACGATCTCGTGGTCCGGGAGGTCGTCGAGCGTCTTGACGTCCACCACGAGGCCCGGCGGGACCTTCAGATAGCCCAGGTCGCGTGCGATGCCCATGTTGCGGACCATCGAGCGGCCGACGAAGGCGACCCGGCGGCCGTACTCGTGGGCCGCGTCCAGGATCTGCTGGATGCGGTGAACGTGGCTGGCGAAGCTCGCCACGATGATCCGCTTGCGGGCGCTGGCGAAGACCGTGCGCAGCGCGTTCGAGATGTCGCGCTCGGGCGGGACGAAGCCCGGGACCTCGGCGTTCGTGGAGTCGGAGAGGAGAAGGTCGATGCCTTCCTCGCTCAGACGTGCGAACGCGTGCAGGTCGGTGAGGCGGTTGTCCAGCGGGAGCTGGTCCATCTTGAAGTCGCCGGTGTGGACGACCATGCCCGCGGGGGTGCGGATGGCGACCGCGAGGGCGTCCGGGATGGAGTGGTTGACCGCCACGAACTCGCAGTCGAAGGGGCCGATGCGCTCGCGGTGGCCCTCCGCGACTTCGAGGGTGTACGGGCGGATGCGGTGCTCCTGGAGCTTCGCCTCGATGAGGGCGAGGGTCAGCTTGGAGCCGATCAGCGGAATGTCCGGCTTCTCCCGCAGGAGGAACGGGACAGCGCCGATGTGGTCCTCGTGGCCATGTGTGAGGACGATGCCCTCGATGTCGTCGAGGCGGTCCCTGATGGACGTGAAGTCCGGCAGGATCAGGTCGATTCCGGGCTGCTCCTCCTCGGGGAAGAGCACTCCGCAGTCGACGATCAGCAGTCGGCCGTCGTACTCGAAGACCGTCATGTTCCGGCCGATTTCGCCAAGGCCACCGAGCGGGGTGACCCGCAGGCCTCCCTGGGGGAGCTTCGGCGGCGGGCCAAGTTCAGGATGCGGATGACTCAAAAGACTCTCCTCACCACACGCGCCACGTACCTGGCAAGGCACGTGGCGCGCATGACGTTCGTGCAGTAGCAGTTGTCTGTGTGGGGTGCAGGCCCCTGGCCTGCGTTGTCGTGCATATTCAGTTGTGAAGTCTGTATTTAGAGTTCTACCCCGCCGGCAGCAAGATCGATCTTGAGCTGGGCGGTCTCCTCGGGCGACAGCTCGACCATCGGGGCGCGCAGCGGTCCGGCGGGCAGGCCCTGGAGGGCGAGCGCGGCCTTGGTCGTCATGACGCCCTGGGTGCGGAACATGCCGGTGAAGACGGGGAGCAGCTTCTGGTGGATCTCGGTGGCCTTCTGCACGTCTCCCGAGACGTACGCGTCCAGCATGGACCGCAGCTCCGGGGTGACGACGTGGCCGACGACGGAGACGAAGCCGACCGCGCCCACGGAGAGCAGCGGGAGGTTCAGCATGTCGTCGCCGGAGTACCAGGCGAGTCCGGAGCGGGCGATGGCCCAGCTGGCTCGGCCGAGGTCTCCCTTGGCGTCCTTGTTCGCGACGATACGCGGGTGCTCGGCCAGCCGCACGAGGGTTTCGGTGCTGATCGGTACGCCGCTGCGGCCGGGGATGTCGTACAGCATCACGGGCAGCTCGGTCGCGTCGGCGATGGCCGAGAAATGACGGTACAGGCCCTCCTGTGGGGGCTTGTTGTAGTACGGCGTCACGGTCAGCAGGCCGTGCGCGCCGGCCCTCTCGGCGGCGCGGGCGAGCTCGATGCTGTGGTGGGTGTCGTTCGTGCCGACGCCCGCGACGATGTGGGCACGGTCGCCGACCGCCTCGAGTACGGCTCGTACGAGATCCGATTTCTCCGCGTCACTGGTGGTCGGTGACTCACCGGTGGTGCCGTTGATGATCAGGCCGTCGTTGCCTGCGTCCACCAGGTGGGTGGCGAGCCGCTGTGCGCCGTCGAGGTCGAGTGCGCCGTCCGCCGTGAAGGGCGTGACCATGGCGGTGAGGACCCGCCCGAAGGGGGTCTGCGGAGTGGAGGTCGGAGCCATGGGTAACACGCTACTCGCTGCTCAAGGCGTGGTCTGCCCTCGGGGGACACGACAAAGCGTGACAAATGCGGAGCCCGGCACTGCCTGCTCGGGGGTTCAAGCAGTGCCGGGTCCGTTTGATCAGGCTAGATGAACTTCTCGAAATGCCGCAATACGGACACCTCGCTCGGTTGATCCGCACATCTGTGCCGAACGGCGCGCGGGAGCGCGTTACGGCGCCACGCGCCCGTTGGCATTGAAGGCCGCGTAGGTGAGCGGCATGAGCCTGGCCCACTCCGCCTCCATCTTCTCGCCGACCATCTCGATCTCCCGCTGCGGGAAGGACGGGACCTTGGCGAGCTCGTGCTGGGTGCGCAGACCGAGGAAGTGCATCAGGGAGCGTGCGTTGCAGGTGGCGTACATCGAGGAGAAGAGGCCGACGGGGAGGACGGCGCGGGCCACCTCGCGGGCCACACCGGCGGCCAGCATCTCCTGGTACGCCTCGTACGCCTGTCGGTAGGAGTCCTCCATCACCCGGCCCGTGAGCTCCTGCTGCGCCTGGGTGCCCTCGACGAAGACGTACTTGCCGGGGCGGCCCTCCTGGACCAGCTTGCGGGACTCGTCCGGGACGTAGAAGACCGGCTCGAGCTCCCTGTACCTGCCCGACTCCTCGTTGTACGACCAGCCCACGCGGTGCCGCATGAACTCGCGGAAGACGAAGATCGGGGCGCTGATGAAGAAGGTCATCGAGTTGTGCTCGAAGGGGCTGCCGTGCCGGTCCCGCATCAGGTAGTTCAGCAGGCCCTTGGAGCGCTCCGGGTCCTTCTGGAGCTCGTCGAGGGACTGCTCACCGAGGGTCGAGACGCGGGCGGCGAACAGCACGTCCGAGTCGGACGCGGTGTGCTTGACCAGCTCGACGGTGACATCGCTGCGGAAACTGGGCTTGAGGTCGTCGGCGGGGGTGTCGGTCACGGTGCGGAGGGTCCTTCCCATCACATCTCTCGGGCGGCGCCCACTCTACGGGCCGCCACTGACAACGGGGCGTTCGGTGCCGTGCCGCGACATTCGTCGGCGAACTTCAGCGAATTCGGTGATTCCGGGCACCTCTTGGGGCGTTCGCTCGTCTGTATTGGTGACAGTGATCCGTTCGAGCCTCCCGTTCGAACCTCCAGAGGAGAAGCAACCCCCATGTTCCGTCGGCGCGAGCCCGTACCGTTCGCCTTCATCGCAGAAGCCGACCAGTTCCGCAGCAATGTCGCTCCCCCACCCCGCCGACGCTCGTCGGCCGGCGAGATATTCGGCCGCTGGCTCCTGGGCCTCACCGTGGTCGCCGGGCTGGTGGGCGCGCTGATCGTCGGGATGCCCGCCCTGTCGCTCGACCAGTCGTCCGCGACGACCCAGCATTCCGAAGCCTCCAACGGCCGCTGACCCTCCCCCGCTGCCCCGAGGGCGTGGGGGCACCCCCATGGCCCCCCAAGGGTGGTGAGCGGGGACCCCGCTCGATAGCCTCACCGGGCACAGCCCATGCGTGGATTGAGTGAGGATCAGTCGTGCCCCTGCCCTTCCTGACGGCGGACCGTGACTTTGACGAGGTGGCGGACGAACTCGCCCTGCCCTTCGACGACCGCGGCCGCTGGCGGCGCCCCTACCGGCCCGGGCCGTGGCGGGTGGCCCTCGCCGCGCTCGTGCTGCTGCTCGCGTCCTACGTGCTCGTCGCGGCCGTGCTCGTCGCGCTCACCGGGAGCCGCTCCGCCGCCCTGCTCTGCTTCGGTGGCTCCGTGCTCGTCATCCTGTGCGCGCTGCGGCTGCTGCGGATGGGCGTCTGGGTGAGTGCGCGGGGGCTGCGCCGCGTGGGCTTCCTGAACACGAGTACGGCGTCCTGGGAGCAGGTCGTCGCCGTACGCACCGTCCAGCAGCCGGTGCGCTGGCTCGGGCTGCCGCGCACCGTGCAGGGACAGGCGCTGATCCTCGTACGCAAGGGTCGTGCGGCGGACAGCCTGCCGCCCCTGCTCACCTCGCACAACTCCGACTTCCTGGCGCGTACGGAGGCCTTCGACCGGGCGGCGGACGCCGTCGAGGTGTGGGCCGACGAGTACCGGCGGGATTGAGCCCCAGCGGTCGTAGCAGGGCGTCGTGGCAGGGAGCCGTGGCAAGGCGACGTAGTAGGCCGCCGTAGCAGGGCGAAGGGGCCGGTCCGCACTCCGCGGGCCGGCCCCTTCGACGTCCTTCTCCGCCGTGCCGCTCGTCGCACTTCTCGCGTGCGCCGTGGCTCTCAGGCCTCGACGGGGGGCCTGCCCTCGCGCAGGGCGATCGCCCGCTGCATCGCCTTGCGGGCGCGCGGGGTGTCGCGGGCGTCGTGGTAGGCGACCGCGAGGCGGAACCAGCTGCGCCAGTCGTCCGGGGCGTCCTCGGTCTCGGCCTTGCGCCTGGCGAAGACCTCGTCGGCCGAGCCACGGTCGATACGGCCGCCCGGGGTGCGCCTCAACTCGTCCACGGGCAGGCCGCCCTCGGCGTCGAGCTCGGCGGCGAGCCGGTTGGCCTTGCGGACGAACTGGGTGTTCTTCCACAGGAACCAGATGCCGATGACCGGCAGGATCAGCACCGCGACACCGAAGGTGACGGTGATCAGGGTGCCGTTCTGGATGAGCAGCACGCCTCGGCTGCCGACCAGGACGAAATAGACGACCAGGACGGCTGCCGTGACGGCGTAGGTGATCTTCGCACGCATGTCTGCCGGCTATCTGTTGTACGTCCCTCGGCTCAGCCGAGGTCCAGGAAGTGTTCCAGGCCGAAGGTGAGGCCCGGGGTGGTCACCACGCGGCGGACGCCGAGCAGGATGCCCGGCATGAAGCTGCTGTGGTGGAGGGAGTCGTGGCGGATGGTGAGGGTCTCGCCCTCGCCACCGAGCAGGACCTCCTGGTGGGCGAGGAGCCCGCGCAGACGGACCGCATGCACCGGTACGCCGTCGACGTTCGCGCCGCGGGCGCCGTCCAGGGCGGTCGCCGTGGCGTCCGGCTGCGGGGCGCTGCCCGCGCGCTCCCGGGCCGCGGCGATGAGCTGGGCGGTGCGCGTGGCGGTGCCGCTGGGGGCGTCCACCTTGTTCGGGTGGTGCAGCTCGACGACCTCGACGGACTCGAAGTACGGCGCGGCGACCTCGGCGAACTTCATGGTCAGTACGGCCCCGATGGAGAAGTTTGGCGCGATGAGCACGCCCGTCTCCGGGGACGCGGCCAGTGCGGTGTTGAGCTGCGCGAGCCGCTCGTCGGTCCAGCCGGTCGTGCCGACCACGGCGTGGATGCCGTGCCGGACGCAGAAGTCGAGGTTGCCCATCACCGAGGCCGGGGTCGTCAGTTCGACCACGACCTGGGCGCCGCTGGCGACCAGCGCCTCCAGCTCGTCACCGCGGCCCAGCGCGGCCACCAGCTCCAGGTCCTCGGCGGCCTCGACGGCTCGTACCGCCTCGGCCCCGATCCGGCCCTTGGCACCGAGGACCGCCACGCGCAGCTTGCTCATTGCTTCGTTCCTTACCGAGACGGGAATTACGCGACCGCGTCGTGCAGACGGGAGGCCTGCTTGTCCTTGAGCGGGCCGATGACCGACAGCGAGGGCCGCTGTCCCAGGATGTCGCGGGCGACCGAACGGACCTCGTCCGGGGTGACCGACGCTATCCGGACCAGCATGTCGTCGACGGACATCTGTTCGCCCCAGCACAGCTCGCTCTTGCCGATACGGTTCATCAGCGCGCCGGTGTCCTCCAGGCCCAGGACGGTGGAGCCCTGGAGCTGACCGATGGCGCGGCCGATCTCGTCGTCCGAGAGGCCGTGCTCGGCGACGTGGTCGAGTTCGTCGCGGCAGATCTTGAGCACGTCGTGGACCTGGCTCGGCCTGCAGCCCGCGTACACGCCGAAGAGGCCGCAGTCGGCGAAGCCCGAGGTGTACGAGTACACGCTGTAGGCCAGGCCGCGCTTCTCGCGGACCTCCTGGAAGAGGCGGGAGGACATGCCACCGCCCAGGGCGGTGTTCAGGACGCCCAGGGCCCAGCGGCGCTCGTCGGTGCGGGCGAGGCCCGGCATGCCGAGGACGACGTGAGCCTGCTCGGTCTTGCGGCCGAGGAGCTCGACGCGGCCCGCGGTGCGGATGGCACGGCGGCCGTCGCGCGGGGCGATCGGCTCGGTGGCGCTCTCCTTGAGGGCGCCGGCCTTCTCGAAGGCGGCGCGGACCTGGCGTACGACCTTGTTGTGGTCGACGTTGCCCGCGCAGGCGACCACGAGGTGCGTCGGGTCGTAGTGCTTCTTGTAGAAGCGGCGGATGCGGTCGGCGCCGAGGGCGTTGACCGTGTCGACCGTGCCGAGGACCGGGCGGCCGAGGGGGGTGTCGCCGAGCATGGTGTGCGCGAACAGGTCGTGCACGCAGTCGCCCGGGTCGTCCTCGGTCATCGCGATCTCTTCGAGGATCACACCGCGCTCGGCGTCCACGTCGCCCTGCTCGATCAGCGAGCCGGTGAGCATGTCGCACACGATGTCGATGGCGAGCGGGAGGTCGGTGTCGAGCACACGCGCGTAGTAGCACGTGTACTCCTTGGCCGTGAACGCGTTCATCTCGCCGCCGACCGCGTCGATGGCGGAGGAGATGTCCAGGGCGCTGCGCCGGGAGGTGCCCTTGAAGAGCAGGTGCTCCAGGTAGTGCGTGGCGCCGTTCAGCGTCGGCGTCTCGTCGCGGGAGCCGACGTGCGCCCAGATCCCGAAGGTGGCCGAGCGTACGGAGGGGAGGGTCTCGGTGACGATGCGCAGGCCGCCGGGGAGCGTGGTCTTACGGACCGTACCGATGCCGTTCTCGCCCTTGATGAGGGTTTGGGTACGGGCGACGGCCCGCGCCTCCGAAGAGGTGCGGGCCGTCGCCGTGGAGCTACGAGACGTCACTGGTCGGTGTCGTCCTTCTTGTCGTCGTCGCCTTCGCCCTCGATCACGGGGATCAGGGAGAGCTTGCCGCGGGAGTCGATCTCGGCGATCTCGACCTGGACCTTCTGGCCCACACCGAGGACGTCCTCGACGTTCTCCACGCGCTTGCCGCCGGCGAGCTTGCGGATCTGCGAGATGTGCAGCAGACCGTCCTTGCCCGGGAGCAGCGACACGAACGCGCCGAAGGTCGTCGTCTTCACGACGGTGCCCAGGTAGCGCTCGCCGACCTCCGGCATGGTCGGGTTGGCGATGCCGTTGATCGTGGCGCGGGCGGCCTCGGCGGCCGGGCCGTCGGCGGCACCGATGTAGATGGTGCCGTCGTCCTCGATCGTGATCTCGGCGCCGGTGTCCTCCTGGATCTGGTTGATCATCTTGCCCTTGGGGCCGATGACCTCACCGATCTTGTCCACGGGGATCTTGACGGTGATGATCCGCGGGGCGTTCGGGGACATCTCGTCCGGCGTGTCGATCGCTTCCATCATCACGTCGAGGATGTGGAGGCGGGCGTCACGGGCCTGCTTGAGGGCCGCGGCCAGGACGGAGGCCGGGATGCCGTCCAGCTTGGTGTCGAGCTGGAGGGCGGTCACGAACTCCTTGGTGCCGGCGACCTTGAAGTCCATGTCGCCGAAGGCGTCCTCCGCACCGAGGATGTCGGTGAGGGCGACGTAGTGCGTCTGGCCGTCGATCTCCTGGGAGATCAGACCCATGGCGATACCGGCGACGGGGGCCTTCAGCGGCACACCGGCGTTCAGCAGCGACATGGTGGAGGCGCAGACCGAGCCCATGGAGGTCGAGCCGTTGGAGCCGAGGGCCTCGGACACCTGACGGATCGCGTAGGGGAACTCCTCGCGGGTCGGCAGGACCGGCACGATCGCGCGCTCGGCGAGCGCGCCGTGGCCGATCTCGCGGCGCTTCGGGGAGCCCACGCGGCCCGTCTCACCGACGGAGTACGGCGGGAAGTTGTAGTTGTGCATGTAGCGCTTGCGGGTCACCGGGGAAAGGGTGTCCAGCTGCTGCTCCATGCGGAGCATGTTGAGGGTGGTGACGCCCAGGATCTGGGTCTCGCCACGCTCGAACAGCGCCGATCCGTGCACGCGCGGGATGGCCTCGACCTCGGCGGCGAGCGTACGGATGTCCGTGACGCCGCGGCCGTCGATACGGACCTTGTCCTTGATGACGCGCTCGCGGACCAGCTTCTTGGTCAGCGCGCGGTACGCGGCGGAGATCTCCTTCTCGCGACCCTCGAACTGCGGGAGCAGCTTCTCGGCGGCGATCTCCTTGACGCGGTCCAGCTCGGCCTCGCGGTCCTGCTTGCCGGCGATGGTGAGCGCCTGGGCGAGCTCGCTCTTGACCGCGGCGGTCAGGGCCTCGAGGACGTCGTCCTCGTAGTCGAGGAAGATCGGGAACTCGGCGGTCGGCTTGGCGGCCTTCGCGGCGAGGTCCGACTGCGCCTTGCACAGAACCTTGATGAAGGGCTTCGCGGCGTCGAGGCCGGAGGCCACGACCTCCTCGGTCGGCGCCTCGGCGCCACCCTTGACCAGCTGGATGGTCTTGTCGGTGGCCTCGGCCTCGACCATCATGATCGCGACGTCGCCGTCCTCCAGGACGCGACCGGCGACGACCATGTCGAAGACGGCGTCCTCGAGCTCGGTGTGCGTCGGGAACGCGACCCACTGGCCGTTGATCAGCGCGACGCGGACGCCGCCGACCGGGCCGGAGAAGGGCAGACCGGCCAGCTGCGTGGACGCGGAGGCGGCGTTGATCGCCACGACGTCGTACAGGTGGTCGGGGTTAAGGGCCATGATCGTGGCGACGACCTGGATCTCGTTGCGCAGGCCCTTCTTGAAGGACGGGCGCAGCGGGCGGTCGATCAGACGACAGGTGAGGACGGCGTCCTCGGAGGGACGGCCCTCGCGGCGGAAGAAGCTGCCGGGGATCTTGCCGGCGGCGTACATCCGCTCTTCGACGTCCACCGTGAGGGGGAAGAAGTCGAGATTGTCCTTGGGCTTCTTGGAAGCGCTGGTGGCCGACAGCACCATGGTGTCGTCGTCCAGGTACGCCACGGCGGAGCCGGCGGCCTGCTTGGCCAGGCGGCCCGTCTCGAAGCGGATGGTGCGGGTGCCGAAGGAACCGTTGTCGATAACGGCCTCGGCGTAGTGGGTCTCGTTCTCCACTAGCGTTTTCTCCTCGTCTTCGTCCCGTCCTGCCCGTGTGGCAGGGGGACGGTGGCGGAGAGGCGCTCCGTCTGGTGCGGGCCGGTCTTCGATCGAAGCACCCGGGATCTCATTCCCCGGGGGCCACTACCGAGGACCGGCGGCGGTGCGGTGCGCGTCTCCTCGTTCGTTGACGTGACGGTCCCTACCCGGCGGGTACGGAGTCATCACGCTGTGTCGTACGTGCTGTGTCCTGCGTATTGCGTTGTGCTACCACACTACAAAGCGTCGGTGACACTCCGCACGTACAGAGACGTACGGCAGTGCTTGCGGCAATGCTCACGGCAGCGGCACGTACAGCAAAAGGAGCGGCTCCCAAGAGGTGGGAACCGCTCCCTTCACGGCGTCTTACTTGGCGCCCGCCGCACCGCGGCGGATGCCCAGGCGGTCGACCAGCGCACGGAAGCGCTGGATGTCCTTCTTGGCCAGGTACTGCAGCAGCCGACGGCGCTGACCGACCAGGATCAGCAGACCACGACGGGAGTGGTGGTCGTGCTTGTGGGTCTTGAGGTGCTCGGTCAGGTCCGAGATACGGCGCGAGAGCATGGCGACCTGGACCTCGGGGGAGCCGGTGTCGCCCTCCTTCTGACCGAACTCGCTGATGATCTGCTTCTTCGTAGCGGCGTCGAGCGACACGCGTACTCCTCGTAGTCTCTGAGTAGCCACCGAGTGCCCCTGGTCCACATCTCAGGGGAGCTTCCGTTACTCGGGAGGCGGGGATCCGCTGGGCGCGGCCTCCAGAGCGAAGGGCTCCGGGGGTGCGTACACAAACGGCCGTCACACAGCGTACCAGCCTGGCCGGATGCGTCTGTCCGGGTCCCCGAACCCGCCTGGTGACACGGACGTGGCCACTAGGGTGACCGCACAGGTCATTCGTACGTGGGGAAGGGGCCGCTTGAACATGGCCGAGGCAGCGGACGCAGCGGGCGTAGCGGACAAGGACATCGCGGCGGAGACGGACGCCGACGTCAAGGCGCGCAAGGAGCGGGAGAAGGACGAGCTCTACGCCCTGGACATCTCCGACGTCGAATGGCACAGCGCGCCGGGCACGGAGGAACACGAGGAGCGGGTCGAGATCGCGTACCTGCCCGAGGGCGCGGTGGCCATGCGTTCGTCCCTCGACCCGGACACGGTCCTGCGGTACACGGAGGCGGAGTGGCGGGCCTTTGTGCTGGGGGCGCGGGACGGGGAGTTCGATCTGGAGCCGGCGCCGCACAACGGAGGGCTTGCCCCGCGGTAGGCAACGTGTTGAGGGATGAAGACGGGGAGGGCGGTCGGCTTGTGAGCCGACCGCCCTCCCCGTTCTCGGCTCGGTGATCAGCTGGTCATGGACCGGGCCGCGCCGTACACGTCGAAGACGGCGAGGGCCAGCGGAATCAGGGTGAGCAGTACGAAGCCTTCGGCGACTTCCAGGAAGCGGCCCCAGAACGGGGTGAGGCCGCCGCGCGGCAGGATCAGGCCGAGTGCGGTGACCAGCGCTGCCGCCGCCGCGATCGCCGCGACGAGCCAGATCGTGCGGATGTCGAGGTCCGCACGGTCGCCGGTGAGGGCGTCGCGCATCAGAGCGTGCGGCGGGTTGAGCGCCAGGCCGAGGCCGAGCAGGACGAGGGCGCCGAGACCTGCGGCCAGGACGGGCGCGACCTGGGTGGTGTAGCGGAAGAGGTGGGCGCGCATCAGCATGGCGACGCCGGTGGCGAAGGCGAGCAGTTGCCCCCAGACGTTGTCGGAGAAGCCGAGCACCGCAGAGGCGCCGACGGCCAGCAGCGCGCAGCCGCCCACGAGCCCGACGAGGAGTTCGTGGCCGCGGCGGGCCTGCGCCTCGATGCGTTCGGCGTCGACCGGCTCCGGCGGGGCGGGATCGGCACCGTACGCGCTGCGCGGAGCGGCGTTCGGCGGGTCGAAGCCGATCGGCAGGCGGGCAAAGCGCATGGACATGCCCGGCAGGAAGGCCAGCGCTCCCACGGCGACGGGCGCGCACAGCGCGGCGATCTCGGTGGGCGTCCAGTGCACGAGCAGTGCCACGAACACCACGACCAGGGCGATGGCAGAGGCGAACACGAAGGCGACGAACGGGCCGTCCCCGCGCGGCGAGCACAGGGTGAGGACCACCGAGGCCACCAGCACCGCGGCGCAGGCGAGCAGGAACTGCAGTTTGCCGATGCCCTCGCCGCCCGCCAGTGACAGCAGCCCGGAGCCCGCCACGCCCACGTTCGAGAGCGCGCCGAGCCCCAGCGCGACGGCGGAGGCCCGGTCGTCGTAGATCCGTGCCCGGATCGCGGCGAGGACGACGAGGAGTACACCGGTGACGCCCGCGAGGATGCCGGGCAGGCTGTGCATGTCGTGGCGCGGATCGGCGGTCCAGGCGACGAAGGCGAGCAGCGTCGGCAGGACACCGCCGCCGACGAGCCCCGCGGCGCGCGTCAGGTCGCCGCTCCACAGGGTGCGTTCACGGGTGACCGCGGATGCGACCGCCTCTGACACGTCGTCGAAGACGGCGGGGGGCAGCGACTCGGAGAAGGGGCGCAGGGTGAGGAGTTCGCCGTCGAGAATCCGCTGCGCGGCGAAGGAGCGCGAGCTGTCGAGGACAGCGCCGTCGCGGCGTACGAGGTGGTATCCGACCGGAGCGCCCTGGGCGGGACTCTGCTGGGAGAGCCTGAGGATCTCCGGATAGATGTCGGCGACCGGGATGTCGTCGGGCAGCGCCACGTCGATCCGGCTGTCGGGCGCGACGATGGTGACCCGGCAGAAGCCGAGGCCCGTGCCCGCCCCTTGAGGGGCTCCGGGTCCCGGCCCTCCGGCTCCGGTGGTTGTCGCGGAGGCCGTCATGCTCACCTGCTGCTCCCCCTCAATGATGGTCCTGCGTCTGGGATCTCGGTCATGCTCTTGCGTCTGCGTCGGTTCCGCGGCCGCGATCGAGCCGCGGCTGCGGTGGTTCTGGGGCCACGGTGTGAAGGTCCTGCGTCTCTTTGTCCGGACCACTCGGCCAACGGTGCGGCGAGGCGGCGGAAAGAGGTCCGTGCGGCGGGTTCTTGGGTTCCGCACACCACCACATCGCACGGAATGCCCTGTTTTTCCAGCCCTGTTCGCGTGTGCTCAGGCGAACATCCGGCACCCTACCGCCCACCCGTCTCCCATGAAGTCAGTAGTAAGTCAGTAGGATCACGCGGCGGCCTGCGTCCGCCTGACACGGGGCGGCGGGCGGAAGACCCTGGGGCCGGCAAGGGAATTGGTGAGCAGTGAGCCAAATCATCGTCAAGCGCCCACCTCGGGCGCTGCCGTCCGAAGTGCCCACGGAAGAGGTCGTCCTGCAGCCGCCGCCGGAGCTTCCGCGCGGGCATCAGGAAAGCGTCCTCATGCAGCTGCTGCCGACGCTCGGCATGGGCGGCTCGGTGGTCTTCTTCTTCACGAACGGGCAGCCGTTCATGAAGATCATGGGCATGGTGATGATCGCGTCGACGGTGGCCATGTCCATCGCGATGGTGGTCCGCTTCCGTCGCGGCTCCCAGGGCCAGCTCGCGGACATGCGCCGCGACTATCTGAGCTATCTGTCGCAGACCCGACGCACGGCCCTGGACACGGGGAAGGCGCAGCGCGACGCCCAGTACTACCTGCACCCCTCCCCCGAGCAGTTGTGGGCGCTGGTCGCCGAGGGCAGCCGGGTGTGGGAACGGCGGCCGGGGGACGAGGACTTCGCCCAGGTGCGCATCGGCCTCGGTCCGCAGTCGCTGGCCACCCCGCTGGTCTCCCCCGAGACGGGTCCGGTCGAACAGCTGGAGCCTCTGACCGCAGGCGCGATGCAGCGTTTCGTGGCCACCCACGGCGTCCTGGACGCGCTGCCGATGGCAGTCTCGCTGCGCGCCTTCTACCACGTCACGGTCAGTGGTGAACCTCAGTCCGTGCGTGCCTCGGCGCGCGCTTTGACGGGTTCCCTGGCCTCGCTGCACTCGCCCGAGGACCTGACCATCGTGGTCGCGGCCGGGCGTGAGGAGCTCTCGCACTGGGAGTGGGCCAAGTGGCTGCCGCACGTGCAGCTCTCCGACGCGGTGGACGGCGCGGGCAGCCGCCGGCTGATCGGCAGTGACTCGCGCGAGCTGGAACAGCTGCTGGCCACCCGGCTGACAGGGCGCCCACGCTTCCATCCGAACGCCGCTCCGCTCCCTGACGAACCACACATCGTCGTCGTACTCGATGGCCTGTCGCTGCCGCCGGACTCCGTCCTGGCCACCCCCGAGGGACTGCAGGGGGTGACGGTCGTCGAGGTCGTCCCCGGTGACTTGTCCGGAGCCCGCGGTGACCTCTCCATCGTCGTGCAGCCGCACGCGCTGCATCTGGAGTCCGGGCACGGGATCGTCTACGAGGGCACACCGGACGCCCTCTCGTACGAGTCCGCGGAGGCGCTGGCGCGGCAGCTGGCGCCGCTGCGCGTGGCCTCGGGCGGGGACGACGACGAACCGCTGCTCGCCAACCTGGAGTTCACGGATCTGCTGAACCTCGGAGACGCGGCCTCGGTGGACACCAAGCGCACCTGGCGGGCGCGTTCGCTCGCCGAACGGCTGCGCGTGCCGATCGGTGTCGGCGAGGACGGGCGGCCCGTGATGCTGGACCTCAAGGAGGCCGCGCAGGAGGGCATGGGCCCGCACGGACTGTGCGTGGGTGCGACGGGTTCGGGCAAGTCCGAGCTGCTGCGCACGCTGGTGCTGGGTCTGGCAGTGACGCACTCGTCGGAGACGCTGAACTTCGTCCTCGCGGACTTCAAGGGTGGTGCCACCTTTGCCGGGATGGCGCAGATGCCCCACGTGGCAGCCGTGATCACCAACCTGGCGGACGACCTGACGCTGGTCGACCGCATGGGCGACTCCATCCGCGGTGAGCTCAACCGCCGCCAGGAGATGCTGCGCGACGCGGGCAACTACGCGAACATCCACGACTACGAGAAGGCGCGGGCGGCCGGGGCGCCGCTCCAGCCGATCCCGTCCCTCGTCCTGGTGATCGACGAGTTCAGTGAGCTGCTGACCGCCAAGCCGGACTTCATCGAGATGTTCGTGCAGATCGGCCGCATCGGCCGTTCGCTGGGCGTGCATCTGCTGCTGGCCTCGCAGCGCTTGGAGGAGGGCCGACTGCGCGGTCTGGAGACGTACCTCTCGTACCGGATCGGCCTGCGGACGTTCTCCGCCGCCGAGTCGCGTGCGGCACTGGGAGTCCCCGACGCGTACGAACTGCCGAACGTGCCCGGTTCCGGCTTCCTGAAGTTCGGCACCGACGAGATGGTGCGTTTCAAGGCGGCGTACGTCTCCGGGGTGTACCGCACGGGTCCGACCCGGTCCTCGCTCGGCGGCGCGCTGCCGGTGGACCGGCGGCCGGTGCTGTTCACCGCGGCGGAGGTGCCGGTGCGGTACGTCGCCGTGCCCCAGCAGCGCGAGGAGACGCCGGAGACGGACGACGCCCTGGCCGACACCGTGCTCGACGTGATCGTGCGCCGTCTGGAGGCGCAGGGCCCGGCGGCCCATCAGGTGTGGCTGCCGCCGCTGGACAGCCCGCCGTCACTGGACGGGCTGCTCCCGGGACTGGCCGCGGTGCAGGGGCGCGGGCTCACTCAGCCCGGGTACGAGGGGGCAGGACGGCTCGTCGTACCCGTCGGTCTCGTCGACAAGCCGTACGAGCAGCGTCGCGACCCGCTGTGGGTCGACTTCTCGGGCGCGGCCGGCCATATGCAGATCGTCGGCGGCCCGCAGTCCGGCAAGTCGACGCTGCTGCGCAGCCTGATCGCCTCCTTCGCCCTCACCCACACCCCGCACGAGGTGCAGTTCTACGGCCTCGACTTCGGCGGTGGCGGCATGGCGGCCGTGGCCGGACTGCCGCACGTCGGCGGGGTGGCCTCGCGCCTCGACCCGGAGAAGGTGCGGCGTACGGTCGCCGAGGTGTACGGCGTCATGACGCGCCGCGAGGAGTACTTCCGCTCCTCCGGCATCTCGTCGATCGCCGAGTTCCGCACGAAGCGGGCGCGCGGTCAGATCTCCGTGACCGACCAGCCGTGGGGTGACGTCTTCCTGGTCATCGACGGCTGGGGCAACTTCCGTGCGGACTACGAGGCCGTGGAGAGCGTCGTCCTGGACATCGCCGCGCGGGGCCTCGGCTACGGCATCCACCTCGTCCTGACCGCGTCCAGGTCGATGGAGGTCCGGGCGAACCTCAAGGACCACCTGATGAACCGCCTGGAGCTGCGCCTCGGCGACACGATGGACTCCGAGCTGGACCGCAAGGTGGCGGTGAACGTCCCCACGGGCGTGCCCGGCCGCGGTCAGGCGCCGGGGAAGCTGCACTTCATGGGCGCCGTACCGCGCATCGACGGTCTGACGTCGGACACGGACCTCGCCGACGCGACGGCGGCGCTGGCGACGGAGGTGTCCCGCCACTGGCAGGCGCCCGGCGCCCCCGAAGTCCGGCTGCTCCCCCGCGAGTTCCCGGCGCAGCAACTGCCTCCGGGCGACCACTCCCCGCAGCGCGGCGTGGCCTTCGCGCTCGACGAGGACAACCTCGAACCCGTCTTCGTCGACTTCGAGCAGGACCCGTTCTTCCTCGTCTTCGGAGAGAGCGAGTCGGGCAAGTCGAACCTGCTGCGCCTGCTAATCAAGCAGCTGACCGAGCGCTACTCGGGCGACGACTGCAAGCTGTTCGTGGTCGACAACCGGCGCTCACTGCTGGACGTCACACCGTCCACGCACCTCGCCGAGTACATCCCCATGTCCAACGCCATGGAGCACCACATGAGCGCGCTGGCGGAGCTGATGCAACGCCGGACACCCACGGCGGACGTGACCGCACAGCAGCTACGGGAGCGGAGCTGGTGGCGCGGCCCGACGGTGTACGTCGTGGTCGACGACTACGACCTCGTGTCCACGTCGAGCGGGAACCCGCTGGGCGGTCTGACGGAACTGCTTCCGTTCGCGCGGGATGTGGGCGTGCGGTTCATCATCGCCCGGTCGAGTGCCGGCGCGGGGCGCGCTGCGTACGAGCCGTTCATGCAGCGGATGAGGGAGCTGGGTGCGCAGGGTGTGGTGCTCGCCGGCGATCCGGGCGAGGGCGACGTCCTGGGCGGAGTGCGGCCTCGGCCGATGCCTGCGGGGCGGGGCGTCTTTGTCTCTCGTAGGCGGGGAAAGCCATTGGTTCAGACCGGGTTGATGAGTGTGGAGTACTGATGAAGTACACGCGAAAGTCTTCGCACTCGACAGCTCCGAGGCGTCACATCTGTTCCATTGGTACGTTGAAGTAGCCCGGCGGCCGTCGGTCCGACGGCCGCGTTCACGGGAACAACGGGGAGGATGCGGACGTGGCTTGGGACGAATGGGAGCAGCTGAAGAACCAGGCGGCGCAGAACCAATCCGCGCACATGCAACTCAATCAGCTGCCGGCCGACGGTGGCGGTGGCAGCACCCCGCAGGGTGATCTGACCGTTGACCAAAAGGATCTCGCCGCGATCGGCGACCGGGCGTTCAAGCTGTGGGAGGACTTGGGTCGTTATGGGCGTGACGCCTGGTCCAGCAGCCAGACAGCGGCGTCGGATCTCAAGACCCAGGGCTTCAAACTGGGTGGGGCGGTCGACCGGGTGCAGAGCCGCTGGGAAGAACAACTGACGTCGCTCCTCGACGCGTGTGCCCATATCTCCAACCATATGGACTTCACGAAGAAGGTCCATCAGGGCGACGAGTACTACATCGGCGGCCAGATCAGCAGCATCTCCACGCTCGACAAGGGCTTCGACGGGGGGAAGGGTCACTGATGGATCTGGATACGCTCCGTTTTGGGAACTTCGCGTCGCTCGGTACTGCCATAGCCGACTGGACTCGGGTTGTGGGGAACCTGGAGACCCTTGAGAAGAACGCCCGCGAGGGACTCAAAGGCCTGGCGGACAAGGCCAATTGGGCCGGCGTGAACGCCACTGTTTCGCGCGAGTTCATCACCAAGACGGCGGGCGAGTTCACTGACGCCCACACCGAGGCCAGCACCATCCGTAACATCCTCAAGGACACCCACGAGGAGCTCGTCAGCTACCACGAGCAGCTCAACGAGGCGATATCACGCGGGCTCAAGAAGAACCTGACAGTGATGGACACCGGCAACGGCTCCTTCACCGTCACCATGAACATCCATCCCGATCGCGCGGCCAAGGGAACCACGGTCCCTGATCACAGCGAACAGGATGTGACCGAGCTGCGCGATGACGTCCAGCGCATTCTCGGCAGAGCCACGCACAGCGACGAGACCGCGTCCGAGGCGCTTCGCGCAATCGTCGAGCAGGCCGAGTACGGGTTCTCCGGCGCCTCGTACGGCGACAGGGATTCGGCGACCAAGGCTCTGGAGGACGCCGAGAAGTACGCGAACCTCATCAAGAGCAAGGGAGATTCAATGTCTCCCCAGGAATTTGATGAACTCAACCGGAATCTCGCCGGCTACAAGAACGACCCCCTCTTTCAGGAGAGGTTCGCCACCACCCTCGGCCCGAAAGGGACGTTGGACTTCTGGGCCGACCTCTCCGATCCCTCGGACGGCGGCGATCTGCAGCGGGCGCGCCTCGATCAGCTCGGCGAGTTCCAAAAGAATCTCAGTCTCACTCTCGCAGGAGCGACACAGTCGGATTCCCCTGCGATGCGGCACTGGGAGGACGACATGGTCCAGCTGGGTGACGATCGCATCCAGACCCGTGGAACACAGGTCTACGGTTTCCAGCTGATGAGCAACCTTATGCGAGTCGGGGATTACAATGACGCGTTCTTGAACAAGTACGGTGACGCCCTGGTGTCAACCGAGAAGAAGATGAAGCTGCCGGACCACTACTGGAACGGTGGCGTGGGCGGACCTCTCATGCCCAAGATGAATTTCATGGGCGACGAGTTCGGCCGGGATCCGATGACCGGATTCATGACAGCTCTCTCGAACAGCCCCGACGCCGCGACCGACTTCTTCAACAGGACCGAGCCCCAGGACAACGCTGAATGGGTGCTCAAGGATCGCCCAGCATTCGACGACACCCCCCTGAACAGCCACGACGGAAACCAGTCGCGTGACGCGACAGGGAATGCCCTCGTCGCCGCAGCCACGGGCGTCAACCCCAACGACCCCCATGCCGTTCCCGTGGAGCACACGGCCGAGAACCGGCACGTCCTCGATCGCTCACTGAAGATCATCTCGGGTGTGGGCGACGACTTCGCTCCCGAGATGCGTGATGACATGGCCAAAGTGCTGGTGAACTATGGCGACGAGGTCAATCACACCGCAAGTTCCCTCGCTGACGATCACAGCGACCCGAGACAGCTCGATCGACATCAGCTGTTGGAAGTGACGAAGCAGGTGTCACGTGATCAGAACGCCTACGGAATACTCAACGACGGCCTGAACCGTGAGATGGTGCGCGACATCTACGCGGACCATCCGAGCGATCCGAGGGAAACGCTGCTCCGGGCAGGGCATACCGTCGGATTCCTCGAAGAAGCCCGCTATCAGGCCTTGAAGACGGACAAGCACGACCCTTCATGGGACGCCAAGTGGCTGTATCACGGCTTCGGTGGTGCCGTGAACTTCATCCCGGTTGTCGGTGATGCCGCGCAGCGAGGCGTCGACGCCCTTGCCTACCAATGGCAGTTGGACGAGCAAGCACGCATCAACGAGGAGACCGCTCGGCAGAACGGCGAAGTCTTCACCGCGCGGGAGAACCAACTGCAGAAACTGGCCGACCTGTGGATGGACGCCAACCCGAACCACGGCAACAACAACAGGTACACGATCACATCCGAGATCAACGGCGCCGCGTTCGACGGCAATGGCCGTGCTCAGGGACTGGCAGGCGATCAGTGAACAACGGTACTTCTCTGCATCCGGGTCGGCTCGCGGCACGTACGGGAGGATCTCAGCGCCGTACGCGAAGTGTCGCCGCCGCTGCTGCTGTGACCGTAGTCCTTCTGTCGGCGACCGCTTGTTCGGGATCTCGCGACTACGCGGTCCCGGACAAGGCATGCGGTGTGACCGTGGATTCCGACTCGCTGTCTCCCCTCCTTCCGAACGGGAAGAAACTCACCGAGAAGTCGTACGACGCCGGCCCGGAGAGTCCACGTTGTCGTCTGCTGGTGGACCAGAAGCTGGTCGTCTATCTTTCGGGAGATGTCGTTGCCGGCGACACCGATCCCATCAAGGTCCAGGATCGGGCACTCGTGCGCCTCGGGAGTCCCGCCGCTGCCGACATTGGCGACGACGCCGTAATCGCCGACCGTGGAGCAATGGCGGTCGCCGGCTGCACCTACAAGGGGAAGCAGCAAAAATTCGCCGTGCTGGTTCAGCTGGAGAAGAACGTTCCTGAGAAGGTTTCGGAACGGCGCGATGCCCTGCGCTCCTTCCTCCGTTCTTATTTCCCGAAGGCCATGGAGAAGCAGGGCTGCCAGTAACACGGCGCGGTACGCCTTGGCCTCCGGACGTCGTCAACCAGTCCGGAGCAGGGTCCAGCGACGCCCTCGGCTGCCCGCGTCGACTTCGTCCTAGCCGACTGGAGAGAAGCCCGCATCGCACGAGCGACGGTCATGGGCCCGGTCACCTCAGCCCTCCAGAGACATGCGCCATGTTGTGGAGATCATGGTGAGCTATTTAGACTTCCTTGACTCAAGCTCACGGATCCGGCCAGTTTGTAGTTCGACGGATTCGACGTAGCGATCCCGTCCGAAGGACGGGCTTCACGGGGACACGGGGAAGTGATCCGAACGCATGGCGTGGGACGAGTGGGAACAGCTGAAGTCACAGGCGGCGGAGCGCCAGTCGGCACAGATGCAGCTGAACCAGGTGGAGCCCGGCGCGGGCGGCGGGGGCAACACCGCGGATCCCAGTCAGTACGGCGATCTCACTGTGCGCGAGGGTGATCTGGCGAAGATCGGCGACCACGCGTTCACGCTGTACAACGACCTGTGGAGCAAGGGACGCAGGGCGGTCCCCAGCAGCGACAAGGCCGCGGGAAACCTCTCCACACAAGGCTTCGCGCTGGGTGGCGGACTCCAGCACGTGTCGACCCGCTGGGACGAACAGCTTTCGTCCCTCAGGGACGCGTGCGCGCACATCTCGAACCACATGCAGGTCACCAAGAAACTGCACGCGGGCGACGACCACTACATCCGGCGGCAGATGAGCAGCATCGACGTGCTGGACGCAGGCTTCGACGAGCGTGTGGGTGACCCCGGCAAGAAGAACCCGGTGTACGGCGACTCGGGTGAGAAGAAGGACAAGAACTGATGGACCTCGAAGCCCTTCGATTCGCCGACTTCACACTCCTCGACGACGCCGTGGAGGACTGGACGACGATGATCCGTGACCTCGACGACCTGAAGGAGTCCGCCGACAAGGGCCTCAGGAGCGCGGCCAACAAGGCCAACTGGGCGGGCGTGAACGCCACCGTCTCCAAGGAGTTCATCGGCAAGACGTTCGGCGAGTTCGCGGATGCCCACACCCAGGCGACGTCCATCCGCAACATCCTGAGGGACACGCTCGGCGAGCTGAAGGACCACCAGAAGAAGCTCAACGCGGCCATTGAGCGAGGCCTGAAGAAGAACTTGACGGTGGTGCCCACCACGGGTGGCGAATTCACGGTCACGATGAACATCCACCCGGACCGGGCCGCGAAGGGGACGACAGTTCCCGAACACGACGCGAGTGACGTCACCGCCCTGCGGGACGAGGTCCAGAGGATCCTCAATGCCGCGACGGAGAGCGACAACTCGGCCAATACGGTACTGCAGGCCCTCGTCGACCAGAGCCGACTCGGCTTCTCCGACGCCGGCTATGCGGACCGGGACTCGGCGGCTGACGCCGTCAAGGAAGCCGATGAACTCGCCAAGCTGGCACAGAAGGATCCGAAGGACCTCACGGTTGAGGAGTTCGACAGACTCGATGCCGGCCTGAAGAAGTACGCGAACGACGACCTGTTCGCGGAGCGCTTCGCCACCAGACTCGGCGCCAAGGGAACGCTTGAGTTCTGGACGAAGCTCACCGAGCCGACCACGAACCCTGAGCTGTTCCGGGCGAGGCGCGAGCAACTCGACGATCTGCAGCAGCACATCGGCCTCACCCTCGCCACCGCCACCCAGAGCGACACCGCGGCCATGACGGAGTGGAAGCGCCAGATGGTGGACCTCGGCGACAAGCCCGTCGGCAGGGGTGGTGGGTTCCCGTTCGGCGTCCAGGTCGTGAGTAATTTCATGCGCTGGGGCGACTACGACGACCAGTTTCTTGGCGACTACGGCAAGAAACTGATGGACACGGAGCGGAAGCTGACGCACAACGGTCAGCACGTCGCCTGGCAGCAGATGGGCTTCGACCCGGACCTCAACCGTACGGGGACCGACGGCGGCTACGACCCGATGACCGGCTACTTGAAGGCACTGTCGAACAGCCCCGACGCGGCCACCGAGTTCTTCAACGACCAGTTCATCGGCAAGGACGAGGACCACAAGAAGGCCCTGTCCAACTTCGACTACCTCTTCGAGGAGCGTGCCTGGCCGCAGGACCAGGACGACAAGGGCGATGCCGGCATCGCGGGTCGGAACAACCTGGCGCTGGCTCTGGAGGCCGCGACCACGGGGCACCCGGCGGGTGAGCTGCCGACGCTCGACACGCCTTCGCACAACCCGGAGCAGACGAAGCTGATGGAGAGCCTCGTCGCCTCCATTTCGGACGACAACGAGCGCGTCACCAAACACGGGTACATGGGCGACAGCATCGGGCAGATCGCGTCGGAGTACCTTCCGGACCTCAACCGAGCCATGACCGATGACGGAGACGACGACACCAATCGGCTCTTCCCGATCGCCGGCTCTGAGGCCGAGTTCAATCATCGGGACGTGACACGATTCCTGTTCACCGTCGGACAGAATCCCGAGGGGTACGCAGCGGTCGAAGTAGGCCAGAAGGCCTACATGGCCAACCTGATGGAATACCACTTGAATCCCGATCTCCCCGAGGACCAGCGCTACGCCAAGGACCCGCAATTCGTGGTCGAGCAGATCGCGAAAGGGTCCGGCGAAGTCTCGGGAACCCTTGCACAGGGCCGCGCGGAAGTCGTCGCAGGTGAGGCCGACGAGAAGGACAAGGCCTACGAGCACTCGGTGGCTCAGTGGAAGAACGCCATCTCCGGAACCGTCGGCACCATCACCGGCGTCGGTACGACCTTCATCACCAGCCCTGCCGGAGGGGCGGCGGCGGGCGGAATCGCGGGCACCGCGACGAGCATGGTCCTGGAGGAACTCTTCAAGGACGCCGAGGGGAAGGCCAAGGACGACGCCGGCCCTGTTATGGGCGAGCACTGGGAGTCCGGCCTGGACAGCAACAGCAAGTACACCGAGAAGGCAGCCGAGGCTGCGGCGAAGAACCACAACCGGACCGATCTCCCGGACGTCGGGGAATGGGCGCGCGATGGCGCACAACGCGGATTCAACGCGTCCGGGACGAATGTCATCGCCATGGCACCGGACCTCAAGACGGATGTCTGACGTCGAGACGTCGAGATGTCGGGCATCGGTCTCGGACCTCGAACAACATTCACACTGTCCAGAGAGGCATGCGATCTTGAAGTACTCTCGTCTCCGATCCTCACCGACACCCAGGAGAGTCGCTTTCCTGACGACGGCCGTCGCCATGGGAATCGCGCTGTCCGGCTGCTCGACAGAAGAGGTGCGGGAGTATGCGCTGCCGAAATCCCTGTGCGGCGTCACCGTGAAATCCGACCTGCTGTCTCCCTTCTTGCCAGCCGGCAAGAAAATTTCCACACAACAAGAGTCGCCCAACGGTGGAACCGAGCGATGCAAGATCAGCATCGATGGCAAAGTCGCCATGATTGCAGGTCAGTTGTGGTGGGAGAAGGGCGGCACCGTCATGGACGTTGCCGCCGTGCATGCACAGGTCACCCCCGGGACCGTGACAGATGACAAAAGATATCTTTACTCAGGAACCGGTGCAGTCGGGAAAGCCGAAGGCTGCAGTGATTCGACCCATCCGGATCAGTATTTGTTCACCGTCATACAGGTGTTTGCGCCCGACCTCGATGACGCCGCCACGATGAAGCGTCTGATCGTCGACTACACCAAGCAGATCCAGGAGAAGTACAAGTGCGTTTGATGTGAGCGAGGACGCAAACACCGCGATGAGCCCGTCGCCCGGCGGCGGCGGTCGAGGCGCAGTGCGCCACTCGCCCTACGTGGTCAAGGCGGAGGAACGGATCCCGTGATCTCCAGCGCCACGGGGAGTACGGCGGTCCTCGAACACGCCGGAACATGACCACGGGGTGCTGCTCGTTCTCGTGAACGCAACGCGGGGTGGGCACCTCCCGTGCGTGCCCACCCCCGGTGACTCCAGCCAGCCCGTCTCACTCGAAGAAGCTGGCCGCCTTCTTGTCGCCGCCGCGGTAGTCACCGCCGGCCTGGTGCACCTTTTGCGTGATGGAGAGCAGCGCCTGGTGGATGGCGCTGGTGTGGTTGTCCCACTCCTTCGACTTCCGCTGGAAGGCGTCGTAGGCGTCGCCGGCCCAGCCCTCTGCCGCGTTGTGGACGCCCTGCTTCAACTGGGTGAGATCGCTCTCGAGTTGCTTGGCCAGGCCGCCGAGTTCAGTGGCGAGCGCGTCCAGGACGCCGTACTTGACGGAAAGATCCTGGAGGTGTGGCGTGCCGGTCATGTTTCCTCATCTCCTTGACGATGTGAGAAGGACCTCACGGTCCGGGGGTGCGACTCGGGGCCCGTCAGTAAAGGTTGAGCGCCGAGGTCTTCGCGCCGGCGTCCACTTCGATGCTGGAGATCGTGGAGTGGAGTTCGTCCTCGAGCTTGTCCTTGTCCTGCTTGGTGAGGTGGATTCCGTTCAGGAAGTCGTCGAGCATACGGCCGATCCCGGCCATGTGCTCGTTGATTTCGTGCTGCTTGGTCTTGAACGCATTGGCGCCGAAGCCCGTCCAGTTGGCCTCGATCATGTCGATGCATCCCTGGAGCTGCTGAAGGTGCTTCTTGACGTTGTCGTACCGGTCGATGACGTTCGTCTGGAGCTTTTGTACGTGTGCGTCATCTAGCTTGCGGCCGTCAGCCATCTCGGCACTGCCTTTCGTGAGAAGGATTTGTGTTCCTGGCGCTACACCGGGTGGTGAGGCGCTCGTTCATTGCGCGACCCGTTGTCCCTCACGGGTGGTGGGCCATGACAGTCATACGCCTCGCCGTGAGCGAATCACCGCGAAGGCCCCGCCGCCGATCACCACGACCGCCGCCGCGGCTCCGAGAGCGACCCACAGCGTGGTGTTGCCGGACGAGTCCGAGCTCGATCCTGCCGCTGAAGTCTGGCCGCCTGAAGTGGAGTTCGCGGCTTGTGACGAGGTTGATGCGGAAGCCGAGGGCGAGGCGCCAGTGCCGGTGCCGGCAGACAGGCCGGGCGTTTTCTTGTTCGTGACGGGGTCGACGTCGGCGGCTCCGGGATCCCCCTTACCCTTCAGGAGAACCTGCGCCGGGCGGATCGTGCCGTACCCGAGGTACCGGCTCGGGGTGCTCTTCGGCCAGTCCCGGCCGGCGGTGTCGATCATCACGCGGAGGACCTGGTTGGCGGTCCACTTGGGGTGGGCGGACCAGATGAGGGCGGCGGCGCCGGAGGTGATGGCGGTGGCTTGGCTGGTGCCATTGCTCTGGGGGCAGTAGGACTTGAAGGTCTTGTCACACCAGGTCGGCACATCCACGCCTGGCGAGGCCAGGTCCACATACGCGCCGTCCTGCGAGAACTTGGCTACCTCGCCGTTCTCGTTGATCGCCGAGACTCCGACCACGCCGGGGTATTTGGCGGGATAGCCGATGTAGTTCTTTGCAATATCGGCAGCGTTACCCACAGCGGCAATGAGCAGCTTCCCCTTGCTCTGCGCGTACTGCACGGCTTCACGTTCACCGTCGTCCTCAGAATACGTACCGAACGACATGCTGATGATCTTTGCGTCGGAATCGGCAGCAGCTCGGATGGCCTTCGCTGAAGTGTCACCCTGCTCCTCACCCTTCTTGCCAATTCCGAGGAGTACCGTGCGGATTGGGATGATCTTTGCCCCGGGTGCCACCCCCTTGAGCCCGCCTCCACGGCCGGTCCCTGCGATCAACTCGGCCATCGACGTGCCGTGACCGGTGTAGTCGTCCGTTTCATCGCCGGTGGTTCCCGTGGCGTCGACTCCAGGTAGCACCTGGCCCTTCAACGAATTCGTGTCCGGGTTCACGCCCGTGTCGACAACCGCGACCGAAATGCCCTTGCCTGTGCTGACCTTCCACAGCCCCTGGGCGTTCATCGCGTCCAAGTACCACTGCTGCGACTGGATGTCGTCGGCAGCCGCGGCAGGGGCCGGCCCAACAGACATGACGGCCAGAGCACCCAGCGTCGCGCCCACGGTGGTCACATGTCTCCGGGCATGCCTAGCCCACAGCGCGGCCCGCACACGGCGTACGCCAAGTCCTGACTTCATGCTTCTGTACGTCCTCGGTCGTTTCGGTCAGTCGGTCGCCGACGGCGCATCGCCGCGCCGCGCGTCATCACGTGAGCGCTTCTTGTCCTCCGCAGAGTGCTGCTGACGCTGCGTTCTCCCGCCGGCGGCACGATCAGGGCTGCGGCCCTCCGCGGAACCGGACACCAGGCCAGAACCACCGGACGCGGCTCCGTTGCCCCTGCTGCCGGCCCGACTCGCGGGCGCGCCGACCACACTGTCCGCATTACCTGGGGACCGGCGCTGAGACTGTCCCTGCCCCGTGCCCGACGCCGGATTGTTCGCACCGATCACTCCGCGCTGCCCCGGCCTTTCACCCGCTGTGCGAGCGCCGGTTGCGCCCTCGCCGCCGATGACCGTGCCGCGTGGAACCCTGGCACCAGTCCCACTCGGGCCCGCTTCAGAAGTAGGCCTGCCACCGACCACGCCGCCCGTACGCGCAGCACCCGTGGCTCCGGGGCCCGTCCGTGCCGCAGGCTGACCGGGCACGCCGCCCACACGCCCGCCCGGCGTGCCGCCGGTGCGTGAACCAGCCGTACCCGCACTTCTGGGCATGCCGCCGGTGACACCCCGCCCCATGGGCGACCTGCCCGTCGCAGATGCAGGCCCAGGGGCACCCTGCTGGCCAACCGCGGATGCGCGGCCCAGCGGTCCCGCGGGGCCGCGTCCCGTACGGCCTCCGGCAGTGGTTCCCTCAGAGGTGGTGACCCGTCCTTGAACCGATCCGGGAGTCCTGCCGCCCGCTCCTCCGCCAAGTCCGGTCGCGCGCGCGACCGGGCCTTTGAAGGCGGGAGGTACCACGCCGGTCCCCATGGGCGGGAGCATTCCCCCAGAAGGCGCACTGGGTCCCGTTGCCGTGGAAGGGGGGAGAACTGGCGCCGGCTTCGCGGTTTCTGGCGGCAGCGTGCCAACGCTGTTGATCTCCGTACCGACAGTGGGGCGATGCAGATCGACACTTGTGCCCACGGCTGGATGCGCAGAGGGAAGACGGCCGTTCCCGGAATCGCCATCGCTGTGGGACACATGGCTGACTTCGCTCGCACCCGCAGCCGCTTGGTGGACTGAGCTCAGGTTGGAGTGGCGCGTGTGCTCATTGGTACCTCCACTCGACGCCTCGTCCGCAGGCGGCATCCCCACATCCGGCATCGACTGAAAAGCCGGCGGGTCCAGCTTCGCCAGTTCGGACCCGGACACCGAGTAGAAGGAGGCGAGGCGATTCATCTGGTTGATCGCCTCTTGCCGGTCCTTCTCGACCCGGACCGCCTCGGCATACTGCTTGTTGCCCTCGAACTGCTGGAGCACCGGGAGCTGCCCCGGCTTCTTCTGGTCAAGGGCAGAGCGCGGGTCCCGGGGCGGCAGCGAGCTGCGCACGGATGCGAGCCCCGTCGCGGCAGCCGTGACCTGCACCCCGGCGCCGTCGGCGTACGTGGCCAGGCTCTCGGTGTGCGTGGCGAGGCCCTCTCCCCACTTCTGGAACGCCTTGCCGGCCTCGCCCTGCCAGTCCTCACCCGCATGCTTGAGGTGACGCCTGAGCTCCACGGCGGCTTCGCTGATCGCCTTGCTCGCCTTCGCCAACGTCTCGCCGGCGTGCTCCAGGTCGGCGGGGTTCGCCTGATGGACCAGGTCGATCATGGCGTTGAGCTTGTGGTCCTCGAAGTCCGTGACCTTCCCGTACGTCAGGAGGCGGACGCGCTTGAATCCGAACGCGTCGTGCATCACGTTCGACACACCGGACACCGCATCGACCTGGCCGACCTGAACGTCGACGCGCTGCTGGTCAGTCAACTCCTTCGGCGTCTTGTCGTCGCCGCTCACTACTGGAGTCCCTTCGTGGACTTCTTGGCGTCACTCAGCTTCTTCTCACCCTCGCCGGACTTCTCCTGCTGGGCTTCGCTGTACAGGCGGTCGGTCTCGATCTGGATCTCCCAGAAACGGCGGCGCTGGTCGTCATCGAGGCTGTCGAAGCCGTTCTGCGCGCCCTGCGTCGCGATGCCCATGGCCTCGATCTGGAGCCCCAGCGTCTTGGAGAGCTGCGTGATGTGCTCGTGAACCTGCTCGTACTGAGTGAACAGGGCGTCCGCCTCATGGAAGGGGGTGCCGTGCCCGCTGAGAGAAGTCCGCGAGACGCGGTGCGCACCCACCTTGGACGCGCTGCCGGCCGAGTCCTCGAACTCTGACAAGAGCTTGTCGATGCGCTGCTTGAACGTCATCAGCACGCCGGCGCCGACCTTCAGGTCCGCAGCTGTGCTTGGCGACGCCCCACCTGTCATGTCCGCAGGAAGCATGACGCCTTCCCTCCCCGTTTTGTCGCCCGCTCCGGGCGACTGCACCCCTCAAGCGTTCATATCCGCAACGACATCACTCTAGTCGTTTCCTATGACAGCCCCAACTGCCATATGCAACAGCTGTGCTACCACCCAGCGAAGCTTCACTGCTTCTTCACCGCGCCCTCGCGCTCGCCTGGGCCCGTGCCGCCACTCGACACTACGTGGCCCACAGGGCGACGGACCTGAGTACTCCTACTCATTCGGCGTTGCTGTGTAGCCATTGCGAACTCGCAAGGGACGGGCACCCGTTCGACGATCTACCCCGCACTCCCCACCCCGAGAACCAGCCACTCCCAGGCCTTCTCCTTGGCGTTGCTCGGCCCGCTCGCCTGCTTCGTGCCGAAGAAGATCCGTCCGTTCTGCACGATGATGTCGTTCAGTGTCGGGTCTGTGAGTGTCCAGGCTTCGGAGGGCAGATCGAAGTAGAGGTACGGGGTTTCCTTGCCGGTTCGCGGGTTCAGGCTGACGAGTCCCATGGGCGTGATGTGGTCGCTGCTCTCGCGAAGTGCGAGGAGCTGGTCACCACTCATCCGAAGAGGATGCAGCAATTGCTCATGACCTGATTCGAACTTCTTGACCGTCTTCCCTGTCGCGAGGTCGAATCCGATGATCCAGTTGGAGTTGTTCACGATGGTTCCGTCGGGGTCCTCCCTGCTCGTCAGGAAGACCTGGCCGTCTCCGACCACGATCGTCGGGCAGTTGTCCACCGCCCCGTCCTCCGCGTCATCGACACAGTCGGCGACGTAGTGGCCTCCTTCGACGCGAATCGTGACGCGGTACTTGCCGTGTTCGTCGAGGGAGATCAGGTCGGTTATCTCGACGTCGCCCGCCGCCACGGCGAGGACGGCGGGTTCGGCGGACACCAGGTAGACGCTCTGGACGCCCTTGGCGACCTGATACGTCCATTCGACCTTGCCTGTGCGGGGGTCGACCTTCCGGACCCGGTACGACGAGGCGAGGCTCTTCTCGTCGAAGCAGTCGGTCCGGATGAGCAGGGCGCGTCCGCCGGCCAGGCCCCCGTCCTTGCACTTGGGGGGAGGGGTACTCGTCCAGAGGAGCTTTCCCTGGTCCATGTCATACGCCTGCGAGCCCTTGCCCCACGCCACAGCGACCGTGGCACGCGTCATGGTCACACTCGGCGTGTCGTAGAGGGCGTTCACCTTGGAGAACCGGGCCTCCCAAAGCTTCTTGCCCGTGTCGAGGTCGACGAAGGCCACGTGATCGCACGGTGCGTGGGTGTCGGCACCGGACCGGAACAGGACCGCCGTGCGGTCCCCGACGGTCACATGACGCGTCGTACCGCAGATCGGTCCGGCGAGTCTGATGCGCCAGCTTTCGTCGCCCGTGGTGGCATCCTTGCCGATCTTGAAGCCCACGAGGGTTCTGTTGATGCCCTTGGCGAGGATCTTGTCCGTCGCCCACATGCCCGGCATCACGTGCGACTCGCCGGGCGCCATGTCGTCGGCGGAGAACCTGAAGGCCATGCGTCCAGTCATGTTCGCGGGGCGGCTCTCGACCGTCTCCCGGATGTCGAGCGGGCCCTGTTCGGCACTGGCCGACGGCTTGTCGGCTGTCTGCGCCGAGCCGTCGTCACCGTGCCAGAGAAGCCAACTGCCCGCGCACAGCGCTCCGATCAGCAGGACTGCCACACCACCGAAGAGTCTCCTGCGGCGCTTCTTTCGTATGCCGTCCGCTGTCAGAGCGGAGTGTGTGTACATGGAAGGAGGTGGGCCGAAGCTCACGCGGAAAGGTCCTTTCGATGACCGCGATGGGTGTCCGACAAGTCAGTGGCCGGGCATCGGAGATGTCGAGAACAGCCATGTGCCCCAGGCCGTCACTCCGCCCCCGCCACCCGCCGCTTCCTCCGCCGCGCGTCCCGCACCGCCACCGCCACCCCGCTGAGCCCCGCCAGCAGAACCGCCGCCCCCACAGCCACGTACGTGGCCAGTCGTGCGTTCCGTTCGTCCGGGGTTTCGCCCAGTTGCAGTTTTGCCGGGGTCGGGGCCTCGGCCTTCGAGAGACCCTCGTCAGGGTTGGGGGATTCGATGGGACGGTCGTCCTCCGTCAGGGCGCGGACCGGATCGACCACTCCCCAGCCGACCAGGCGGTCATGGCCCGCCACCGAGCGCTCCGCGGTCTGTTCGATCTGGGCCACGATCTGCTGTTGGGTCCAGTCGTGGTGCTTCGCCTTGATCAGAGCGGCGACTGCGGCGACGTACGGGGCCGAGAAGCTGGTGCCGTTGTCGGAGCAGTGGCCGCCCTTGGGGACGGTGGAGATCATGTCCACGCCGGGGGCCGCCACGCCCACGAAGTCGCCGGACTGCGAGAAGGAAGCGCGTTCGTTGTTGCGGTCCGAGGCGGCGACCGCCAGGACGCCGGGGTACGAGGCCGGGTAGGTGTCCTTGTCGTTGCCGCCCAGGCCGTCGTTGCCCGCCGACGCGACGACCACGATGTCGGCGGCCAGTGCCTCGTCCACCGCCCGTTTCAGGTCCGGGGCCGGCTTCACCGCGTTCGAGGTGTCCTGGGAGATGTTGATGACGTTGGCCTTGGCCCGGATCGCGTCCCGGATGGCCGTGGCGAGCGTTTCCGCCGTGCCGTGGCCCTCGGCGTCGTTCTGCTGGATGGGGATGATCGTCGACTCGGGAGCCAGGCCCACGAATCCGGTGCCGGAGATGGGCCGGGCCGCGATGATGCCCGCCACGCGGGTGCCATGGCCGACCGTGTCCGTCGTGCCGTTCTCCTTGCCGCGTGCGATCGGGTCTCCGTTGTCGTCCTTCAGTTTCTTCGGGAGGAGGTTGAGACCTGCCGCCGTGTCCACGGCATGGGTGAGCTGCGGGTTCTTCACGTCCACGCCCGTGTCGATCACAGCCACCCGTACGCCCTTGCCCTTTGACTGGCTCCACAGTTCGTCCAGCAGGACGCGTTGCAGCGCCCAAGGGCGGCCCGCGTACTTCTTGTTCGGGAAGGTGCACTGGTCCGTGGACGTGTCCGCGGAAGCGAGCGGTGCGAGGACGACGGTGACGGTGGAAGCGAGCATCGTCGCGGCCATCACGACCACGGTACGAAGAGGCCTTGCGGCCGGTGCGTACGACATGGACTCCCCCTTACGAACCCTGCGGCTGGCGTGCCGCCGATGTCGACAGACGGGGGCCGGTGGGCAGGAACTTGGACCAGGCGGCCGGGATGGGCGCCGGGTCCACGTCGGAGTAGCCCAGGCTGATCTGGGCCAGGCGGGCTTCCTGCTCGAGTTGCTTGCGCTCCTTGGCCGTGGTGCCGATGCCCGCGTCACTCGTGGCGCTGTCGTCGTTGGACTGCATCGCGTAGCGCAGGCCGGTGTCGGTGACCAGGAAGACACCGCCCGCCGTTGTCTCCTCGCCTTGGAACTGGCGGTAGAGCTGACCGGAGCCAGGAGTGACGTACGCGCTGGAGGAACCGGTCGGGAGGGTGGCAGGGAAGTCCGTGCCCGCCCAGGTGCTGAGCGTCGTCACGCCCTTGGCCTTGTCGACGTCGCGCAGGACGTTGCAGACGGTGTTGCGGTGCCCGTCCGATGCGTCCGCCTCGTTGACGGGAACGGGCATGCGGCTCGGCCAGGTGTGGTCCGTTGCGAACCCGGCCGCATTGGGAACGAAGGCTCCGGCGCTGACGTCGAGAGCCTTGCCGGCCTGGCCGAGGCCGACCAGGTCGCTGCTGTTCAGAAGCAGCTTGGCGGTGAAGTCCGAGACAGGAGCCACCTTTCCCTGCTCGACGACGTAGTACTGCTCGGTCGCGCCGTTGGGCGCCTTGAGCACCATGCCGACCTTGTTCGCCTCGTCGGACAGGCTGCCCTGGACGCCGGCGGCGGTGCCGATCCGCCCCTCGATCTTCGGGAAGGTGATGGGGTCGCCCTGGTGCAGGGTCTCCAGCCACTCCTTGGACACCCGCTGTGGTTCGCGGCCGGAGCCGACGAGCGTGCGCAGCAGCAACTCGTCGTTCTTGTCGACCTCGTACGACGTGCCGCTCGCGTCGACGATGTAGCGGGTCTTGTCCGGGCCCACGACGTACAGCAGTTCGCCGCCCCGCAGCTTCTGCTTGCTTCCCTCGGTCTTGTCCATGTCGCGTGAGGCCAGGACGAACGCGGCCTTCTGGATGGACCTGCCGCCCGCGCTCGGGCGTTCGCAGACGGCCCACCGCTTCGCGGAGCCCGCCTCGGAGGCGGCGGGAAGCCGGTCGGGGGCGTAGGGAATGCCGATGGTGACCCCGCGCGGGATGGTGCCCCTGTCGAGGATGGACTCGTCGACGGTGACGACGTCACCCTTGCCCGTCTTGAGCAGGAGCTTCGCGGACGCCATGTTGAGGACCGGGTGCAGTTGGACCTTGCCGTCGGTCTTCAGGACCACGTATCGGGTGGTGGACTTGCTGGCGATGATCACCTTCTCGCCGACGGCGTTCCAGCCTTGCGGCGCGGTCGGTTTGAACATCCCCCACGCCCCGAACGCGGCCATGATGATCACGCCGACGAGGGTGCCAGGCAGCACGGCCCGCAACGGGCGCGGCGCCCCTTCCTCCGAACCGTCGGGAGACGACTGGACGAAGGACGCGAGCATGCGCCGCTTCGCGAAGGTGTAGGCGTTGAGCTGGTCCCGCCGAGATGCCATGTGTGCCTGATTCTCCCCGTGTATCGCCTGGCGGCGCTCGGGGGTACACCGTCCCCCGCCCTCCGTTGTCAGACCGGCCCCCTACTATGCCTGGTAAGGGATCGACCTTGTGGAGCGGGTAGGGTATCGGGGCCTTCAAGGGCCCTGTGTGGTGGCGTTGTTCCAATGAGTTGTAAGGAAAACGGGGGGATGCAGTGATGGCTTCCGGAACGCGGTTCCGGTCGCGTGACCGGTCGCGGGAGCAGGGCTCCTCGGCACCCCGGTCGCAGCGGTCCGCGCCGCCTTTGAGGACTCAGGGGCAGACAGGGGCGCTGCATCTCAAGGTGCGTCCCGGGCAGTCGGGTTCGTTCCGGTTGCAACGGATCGTTCTGTTGGAAATCGCCGCCGCCGCGCTGCTCGTCGGGTGGATCGTCGGTCCGTTCGCGCTGATGCCGGCCGCTGTCGTCGCGGTCGCACTCGTCCTCCTGGCCTTCGTACGCCGCCGGGGCCGCTCGTTGCCCGAATGGCTCGCCACGGCACGGGCGTTGCGGGCGCGGCAGCGGCGCGCGGCGAGTACGCCGATACCGCCCGGGACGGAGCCCGGTCTCGCCCCAGCCGTGGAGTGCGATCCGGGCCTGCGGACCTCCGCGTACAGCGCGCGGGACCGGCGGCCCGTCGGCGTGATCGGGGACGGTACGTTCGTGACCGCCGTTCTTCAGGTGGAGGCCGACGCGACCGCGCTGCGCGCCGAGCGGAGCCGTCAGCCGCTCCCGCTCGGGCTGGTGCGGGACACGCTGGACGTGGACGACATCCATCTGGAGTCGGCGCAGATCGTGCTGCACACGCAGCCCGCGCCCGCGTTGCACCTGCCGCAGCAGTCCGTGGCCGTCAGCAACTACGCGCCGCTGCAGGAGCAGACCGGAGCGCCCGCCGTGCGCATCACCTGGATCGCGTTGAAGCTCGATCCGGAGCTGTGCCCGGAGGCGGTGGCCGCGCGCGGGGGCGGACTCGTCGGCGCGCAGAAGTGCGTCGTGCGCGCCGCGGACCATCTCGCGAGTCGGCTCACGGGGGCGGGTTTTCGTACCACGGTGCTCAACGAGGAGGAGTTGACGGCCGCGGTGGCGACCTCGGCGTGTGCCAACCCTCTGGTGACGGCCGAGGCGGGACGCACCGACCTGCCCGCGCGGCGGACCGAGGAGTCCGGCCGCAGCTGGCGCTGCGACAACCGCAGACACACGACGTACTGGGTGCGGCGCTGGCCCCAACTGGGCGGTGGCGGTGGACCTTCCCTGCCGCAACTCGTCGCGCTGCTCACGGCCGTGCCCGCGCTGGCGACCACCTTCAGCCTGACGCTGCGGCGCGGGGAGCGCCAAGAGGTGTCGCTGTGCGGGCACATGCGAGTGACCGGCCGCAGCGACGATGAACTGGTCGCGGCACGCCGCTCGTTGGGGCACGCCGCCCGCCAGGCCGGCACGGGGCTGGCCCGGCTCGATCGCGAGCAGCTGCCCGGTGTGCTCGCCACGCTGCCTCTCGGGGGTGTTCGCTGATGGCCATGACCACAGGTGGAGTCACCGCCTCGGGGGCGTACGGGAACGGGAATTCGGGTGGGTTCGGGGCTTCGGGGCCGTCCGGGGCTTCGGGGGATCCGGGAGCTCGTGGAGCCTCGGGGAACGGATCGGCCGGCTCTCCCGACTCGCTCGCGGAGCGTGGGCGTGGGCGTCTGCGCAGCGGGTTCGGGCTGATCGGGCCCCGGCACGGGCGGCACTCGCTGTCCGTGGAACAGGTCGACTCGCTCGCGCTGCCCATCGGGGACGACGGGGTCGTCATCGGGGTGGACGCCGAGGGGCAGCCCGCCGTGCTGGGGCTCAACCGGCCGACGCCGTACGACGTCGTCCTGATCGGCGGTCTCTGGACCGCGCAGGTGCTCGCGCTGAGAGCGGCGGCCACGGGGGCGCGCGTCGCCGTGGAGACGGGACGGGCGCCGGCCTGGATGCAGATGGTGCACGCCATGGGCGGCGGGCAGAACGGCATGAGTGTGCACGACGTGGGGCGGGTTCCGCCGCAGGGCTCCTCGGCCGGCAACCCGGTTCTGGTGGTGCGCGATTGCGGCATGCGGCCGCCGCGCGGGCGTGTGGTCTCCGGCCCCTGGCAGTCGGTGCTGACGCTGTTGCCGTATCTCAGCCCGGTGGCCCCCCGGTTGCTGCGGCAGGCGCGGCTCGTCGGCGTGCAGCGGGTCTCACCGGACGAAGCCGCTGAAATCGGGCGGGCGTTGGCGCTGCCCCGAGGCGATGTGGACTCACTGCCCACGCTCGCCGACGGGGTCACGCTCTGGTGCGCCGACCGCGACCGGCAGTACGTGATGACTCAGCCCACGGACGCCGAGACCGGATTGTTCGGTACGCCGCGCAGGATGGACTGACCGAGCGCGCCCGGGCTTCGCCGACTCAACATCGGTCCGCAATTGGACCTTTGGGAATGATTTCCCCCTTGTCGCGCCCGGCTTGTTCTCCACGATTGCCCGTTTTGTTTACTCCCTTGACGCGTGCGTACGCCGCTTCTGGGCAAGGTGTGACGGAGCGGACCCGTGCGGAGGGGCGGACGGGCCTGCCGTCGTGGCGCTCGTGGTGATTAGGCTGGGACCGGGCGCGACCCGTATCCCTCGACCCACCCGTCGACGGACCCGCCCGCGCTTCGCACGAACAGACGCGAAGACGGACGCGAAGCGAACGGTCGCGTCAGCACGGCATTGAGGGTGCTTGACCACACCAGGAGGAATTGTGAACAGCGATCGGGACGGGATCCGCGGGGGCTGGGCCACACCCGGCGATGACCAGTCCGACGCGGAGTCCGCCGTCGAGGCGACGGGCGAGTTCACCATCGACTACGCGCCGCCCGCCTGGTACACGCAGAACGCGTCGGGCCATTCGGCCCAGGCCTCGCCGACTCCACCTCCCCCGGCTCCTCCCGCGCCGTCCGCCGCGCCGGTGTCGTTCGACCCGGCCGCACCGGTTCCGCCGACAGCGCCGGTGTCTCCGGCCGTGCCGGCGCCTCCGGCCGTTCCCGCGTCCGGACCGCAGCCTGCCTGGACGCCGCCGACCGTACCGGCCGACGAGGCCGGTCTCGGGAGCGGTGACATCGAGAGCGGCGCGACCATGAGGTTCTCCGCCGCCGCGCTCAAGCGTGAGTTCGCTGAGCGGGAGGCCGCGCCCCGGACCGCCGAGGAAACGTCCGCCGGCCCGGCCGGGGACACCGCCGGCGCCGAGGGCGAGCCGGTCGGTGACCGACCGGAGGGCGAGGACACGACCGGCGGTGACTTCGAGCTGAGCGCGCCCGCCGTGCCGGCCGGGGAGCAGCAGTCCGCCCCTGCCTCCGGTGAGGCCGCGGCAGGCGGGGAGGTGTCCTCGCCGACGGAAGGCGCGAACGCGGGCACGAGCGAGCACGACGGCACCGGCGCCGCCCCTGCGGGCGACGGCTCCGACAACAGCCCCGTGGGCGACGGCTCCGCCGCCACCGAGTCCGCCGCGGGACACGCGCAGGAGTCCACGGACGTCGGGGCCGACGTGACGGACCCGACCGGTGGTGAAGACGGCCCGCCTGGTGAGGCCGAGGCCTCGGAGGTTCCGGCCGACGCGGGCGACGACGACTCCGAGGACGCCGCCACAGCAGCAGCCGACGGTGGCTTCAAGGAGCCCGCGGGTGCCTCTGACGGCGACGTCGAGGGTGCCGTGGGTACCGAGGGTGCCACTGACGCGGAGACCGCGCCTCAGGACTCCGCTCCCGAGGCCCCCGTAACCCCGGACGCGGCGGCGCAGGATGCCGAGGTCTTCGACGACTGGCCCCAGGACACCTCACAGAACGCCGGGACCGACATAGCGCAGGACGCGCAGGCCGCCGCACCCGCCTGGGCGCCCCCGCCGATGCCGCAGAGCGGACTGCCGCCGCTGCCGCCCGCCTACCAGCCCGCCGCCCCGGCCCCCGCGGCCCAGTGGCCCTCGCCCCAGCCGGTCGTGCCACCGCAGCCCGGGCCCCCTCAGCAGCCGCAACCGACGGCCGCGCAGGGCCAGGCCCCCGTGCCGCCGCAGCCGACCGCCGCGCAGGGACAGCCGCCCGTGCCGCCCCAGCCGACCGCCGCGCAGGGACAACCGCCCGTGCCGCCCCAGCAGGGTGGCTACGGCTTCCCCCATCAGCAGTCCCAGCAGCAGCCCCACCCGGGACCGCCGCCCGCCCAGCCGACGGCCCCGCCGCAACCGCCGGTCGCCCAGCCGCAGCCGCCGTTCCAGCCGCAGGCTCCCCAGCCCGCGCCCGCCGCCTGGCATCCGCTGGGCACGCCGCCCGCGCCGGGCCCCGTGGCCCCGCCGGTCGCCGACGCTCCCGTACCCGCGCCGCCCGCCCCGCCCGCGCCGCAGGACGGTTACGGCTTCCCGCACCCCGGGATCCCGGCTCCCGCCGCGCCCAACCCCCCGGCCCCGCCGACCGGTTACGGGTTCCCACAGCCGAGCGCCCCCGTCCCGTCCCAGCCGGGACCGCAGCAGAGCGGCTACGGGTTCCCGCAGACGGGCGCCCCCGCTCCCCAGCCGACCCCACCGCAGGCCGCCGCGCCACAGACCGACGCGCCGCAGGCCAACGTGCCCCAGCCCCCCGCACCGCAGGCTCCCGGCCCGCAGTCGGGCTACGGCTTCCCCCAGCCCCCGGCTCCGAACGCGCCCCAGCAGGGCGGCTACGGCTTCCCGCAGCAGCCCCACCCGGGACCGCAGCCGGAGGCCCGGCAGGCGCAGCCCCAGCCGCCGGTGGACCCCCGTACCGGAGCCGCCTGGCCGCAGCCCATCCAGCACGACCAGCGTCAGCCCACCAACCCGGCCGCCGCCCCGCTCGGGTACACGGCCGCGGTGGAGTTGTCCTCCGACCGGCTGCTCAACAACAAGAAGCAGAAGGCCAAGAGCGGTCGTCCCTCCGGCGGCTCCTCTCGGTTCAAGCTCGGCGGGAAGAAGGAAGAGGCCGAGCGGCAGCGGAAGTTGGAGCTGATCCGGACGCCGGTGCTGTCGTGCTACCGGATCGCCGTCATCAGCCTCAAGGGCGGTGTCGGCAAGACGACGACCACCACCGCGCTCGGCTCCACGCTCGCCACCGAGCGGCAGGACAAGATCCTCGCGATCGACGCCAACCCGGACGCGGGCACGCTCGGACGCCGGGTGCGCCGCGAGACCGGGGCCACCATCCGTGACCTCGTGCAGGCGATCCCGTACCTGAACTCGTACATGGACATCCGGCGGTTCACCTCGCAGGCCGCCTCCGGTCTGGAGATCATCGCCAACGACGTCGACCCGGCCGTCTCCACGACCTTCAACGACGAGGACTACCGGCGCGCGATCGACGTCCTGGGCAAGCAGTACCCGATCATTCTGACCGACTCGGGCACCGGTCTGCTGTACAGCGCCATGCGTGGGGTGCTCGACCTCGCCGACCAGCTCATCATCATCTCCACTCCGTCCGTCGACGGTGCCAGCAGTGCCAGTACGACGCTGGACTGGCTGTCGGCGCACGGGTACGCGGAACTGGTGTCGCGCTCCATCACCGTCATCTCCGGTGTCCGCGAGACCGGCAAGACGATCAAGGTGGAGGACATCGTCGGCCACTTCGAGACACGCTGCCGTGGTGTCGTGGTCGTGCCCTTCGACGAGCACCTGGCCGCGGGTGCCGAGGTCGACCTCGACATGATGCGGCCCAAGGTGCGGGAGGCGTACTTCAACCTGTCCGCGCTGGTCGCCGAGGACATCGTCCGGCACCAGCAGTCGCACGGGCTGTGGACGAACGACGGCAACCCGCCGCCGGTGGCCGCCCCGCCGATGCCGGGTCAGTACCCCTACCCGCAGGGAGTGCCTGGAGCGCCGATGCCGGGGCAGCAGCCTTATCCCCAGCAGCCGGGCCAGCCGTACGCGGGACCCCCGCAGCCCGGCCAGGCCTATCCGCAGCCGGGCCAGCAGTTCCAGCCCGGTCAGCCGGGTCAGCCCGGTCAGCCGGGTCAGCCGGGTCAGCCGGGTCAGCCGGGTCAGCCCTACCCGCCGTACCAGGGCCAGCCCCCTCAGACCCCTCCCCCGCCCGCACCCCCACAGCAGTAACCGGCCATCGACGCCAGACGTCGACAACCGGACATCAGTAACCCGATCGGGCCCTTCAGGGCCACCGTTTCTCGCCGAGGCCCGCGCCCTTCCCCCAGGGTGCGGGCCTTCGCGTGTCCAGGCACGAAACAGGGCGTCACCCCCTGGCCAGGAGGGCTTCACCGGTCTGAACCAATGAGCGAAAAATCCGCGCCAACTCGTTATTTCCGCAGGCCACACGGGGTTCACGCGCCGTTGACGCGCCGAGACCGCCGCTGATAGACACACACATCAATCCCGCCGGCGTCCCCCGATCACCCTGATCCAGTAGGTCAACCAGCCATCCCTGTGCGAGCGATGACGCGAGGTCACCGACCCATGAACAGACACGATCAGCCCAACAGAGGACGTCTGCGCCCCCGGCTCCTCGCCGCCGCAGCCGCCGCCGCGCTCACCCTCTCCGCCGGTCTCGCGACCCCGCTCAACCCGGCCCCGCAACAGGCCCAGGCCAAGGGGAGCCAGCAGGCCAAGGAGAGCAAGAAGGTCCTCACCGTCGCGGTCGCGCAGAGCGTCGACTCGCTGAGCCCCTTCCTGGCCTCGCGCCTGCTCAGTACGAGCATCCACCGGCTCATGTACGAGTACCTGACCAACTACGACCCCGCCGACAACCACACCGTCCCGGGCCTGGCCACCAAGTGGGAGCCGTCCGCCGACAAGCTCACCTGGACCTACACGATCCGCTCGAACTCCAAGTGGTCGGACGGTCAGCAGGCCACCGCCGCGGACGCGGCGTGGACGTTCAACAAGATGATGACGGACCAGGGCGCGGCCACCGCCAACGGAAGTTTCGTCACCAACTTCAGGAAGGTCACCGCCCCGAGCCCCACCCAGCTCGTCATCGAGCTGAAGAAGCCGCAGGCCACGATGGGCGCGCTCGATGTGCCGATCGTCCCCCAGCACATCTGGGAGAAGGTCAAGGACTTCTCGAAGTTCAACAACGACCAGAGCTTCCCGATCGTCGGCAACGGGCCGTTCGTCCTGACCGACTACAAGGCCGACAGCTATGTGCGGCTGAGGCCGAACAAGACCTTCTGGCGCGGCGCCCCCAAGTTCGACGAGCTGGTCTTCAAGTACTTCAAGGACCAGGACGCCGCGGTGGCCGCCCTGCGCAAGGGCGAGGTCTCCTTCGTCGCGGGCTCCCCCGCGCTGACCCCCGCCCAGGCGGCGTCCCTCAAGGGCGAGCCGAACATCAAGGTCAACGATGCTCCGGGCCGTCGCTTCTACGCCCTCGCCACCAACCCCGGCGCCCAGTCCAAGGACGGCAAGCACTTCGGTGACGGCGCCGAGTCGCTGCTGAACGAGAAGGTGCGCCAGGCGCTCTTCATGGCGATCGACCGGAAGACCCTCATCGACAAGGTTTTCCAGGGCCATGCCGTCGAGGGCGAGGGATACATCCCGCCGCGCTTCTCCACGTACCACTGGAAGCCGTCGGCGAGCCAGGAGCTCGCGTACGACCCGGCCAAGGCGGCCCAGCTCCTCGACGCGGCGGGCTACAAGAAGAACGCCGACGGCAAGCGCGTCGAGAAGAACGGCAAGCCGATCGATTACCGGATCCTCTGTCACGCCACCGACCCGAACGACAAGGCGGTCGGACAGTACGTGAAGGAGTGGTTCGGCAAGCTGGGCATCGGCGTCACCCTCAACTGCCTCGACAACGTGACCGACCCCTGGCTGGCCGGCAAGTACGACCTGGCCTTCGACGGCTGGTCCGTCAACCCGGACCCCGACTTCGTGCTGTCCATCCACACCTGCGGGGCGCTGCCCGCCACCTCCAAGGACACGGGAGCGACGGACAACTTCATCTGCGACAAGAAGTACGACGAGCTGTACGACCAGCAGCTCGCCGAGTACGACACCGCCAAGCGGGCGGACATCGTCAAGCAGATGGAGTCGCGGCTCTACGAGACCGGGTACATGAACGTCATGGCGTACCCGAACGCGGTCGAGGCCTACCGCACCGACCAGATCAAGTCGATCGAGACGATGCCCAAGGCCGCTGGCAACATCTACGGCCAGGACGGTTACTGGAGCTGGTGGTCGGCGGTTCCGGCCGACGCCTCCGGTGCGTCCTCCGACGGTTCGAGCTCGACGGGCGTCATCATCGGCATCGTCGCGGGCGTCGTCGTCCTCGCGGGCGTCGGGGCGTTCTTCGCGATGCGACGTCGCGCCACGGCCGAGGACCGCGAGTAGACCTCCCCTGCCACCCGTCCCCCGTCTCCCGTCTCCCGACCCCCACGGGCACCCCATGAACGTACGAGCGAATGAGTAGTTCATGACCGCTGAGGCAACACCCTCGCTGGTCGAGGCGACCGACGGTCCGGCCCTGGCCGGGCCGTCGGTCCGCGGGCCACGGGCGCGCACCACCACCGCGTATCTACGGTACGTGGCGGGCAAGTTGGGCGGCGCGGCCGTCTCGCTGCTGGCCGTCCTCGTCACCAGCTTCTTCCTCTTCCGTCTCATCCCCGGCGATCCGGTGAAGTACATGACGGGCGGCCGTCAGGTATCCGCCGAGCAACTCGCCCACTACCGGACGGAGTTCGGACTCGATCTGCCGCTGTGGCAGCAGTTCACCGACTACTGCGGCAAGGCCCTCACCGGCGACCTGGGCACCTCGTACCAGTTCCGGGCCCCCGTCATCGACAAGATCTCCGAAGCGCTGCCGAACACCCTCCTGCTCACCGGCACGGCGTTCGTGCTCTACACCGCGCTCGGCATCTTCATCGGCACCCGCTCCGCCTGGCGCAACGGCGGCACGAGCGACCGCCTCAACACCGGTCTGGCCCTGACGCTGTACTCGATCCCGTCCTTCTGGCTCGGTCTGCTGCTCATCATCGTCTTCTCGGTGGGCATGGGCCCGATCCCGGGCCTGTTCCCGACCGGCGGCATGGAGTCGGGGGGCAAGGAGGGCTTCGCCTACGTCCTCGATGTCGCCCACCATCTGATCCTGCCGGTGGTGACGCTGGTCGCCGTCGAGTACGGGCAGACCCTGCTGGTCACCCGCTCGGCGCTGCTCGACGAGATGGGCAGCGACTATCTGACGACGGCGCGCGCGAAGGGGCTGCGGGACGATCTCGTCCGCCGTCGGCATGCCGTTCCGAACGCGCTGCTGCCGACCGTCACCCTCATCTTCATCAACCTCGGCCGGACGGTCGCGGGAGTGATCCTCGTCGAGACCGTCTTCTCCTGGCCGGGCCTGGGCGGGCTCTTCTACCAGGCGCTGAGCGTGCCCGATCTGCCGCTGGTCCAGGGGCTGTTCTTCGTCTTCGCCTCGGCGGTGATCGTGATGAACACCCTGGCCGATCTGATCTATCCGCTGCTGGACCCACGGGTGGGCCGATGACCACGACCGAGTCGGACGGGCCGATGACGACCGAAGCAACCCCGCAGGTGGCCACAGTCGGCCCGCGCACCCTCGCCTGGCAGCGCCGCCGCCACTCCGCCGCCCGCTTCTGGCGGCAGTACCGCACCCACCGGGCGGGCGTCTTCGGACTGGCCGCCCTCTCCCTCTTCGCGCTGATCGCCCTGACCGCGCCGCTGACCGTCGGCTCCGACGTGCAGAGCGTGACCGACGCGCCGGGCGGCCCGATGGAGAGCCCCAGTGCCCGATTCCCGCTCGGCACCGACCAGTTCGGGCGCAATCTGCTCGGGCTCGTGGTGTGGGGCGCCCGGGTCTCGCTGCTCGTCGGGCTGCTCGCCGCCGTGCTCTCCGTCGCGATCGGCGCGCTCATCGGCATCACCGCGGGCCACTTCCGCGGCTGGTACGCGACCGTGATCATGCGGATCACGGACTGGTTCCTGGTGATGCCGACGCTGGTGCTCGCGATCGCGCTGATGACCGTGATGTCGCGCTCGATCGGCACGATCATCCTGGCGATCGGCGTCACCACCTGGCCGACGACGGCCCGGCTGGTGCGGGCGCAGACCCTCGCCGTGGAGTCGCGGCCCTACATCGAGCGGGCGAAGGCGCTCGGCGGCGGGCACTGGCACATCATGTCCCGGCACGTGCTGCCCAATGTGATGCCGCTGGTGCTGGCGCAGACCACCCTGATCATCTCCTCCGCGATCCTCGCCGAGGCGACCCTCGCCTTCCTCGGCCTCGGCGATCCGACGGTCGTGTCCTGGGGCGGGCTGCTCCAGGACGCGCGGGAGGCGGGCGCGGTCAGCGCGGGCAAGTGGTGGTACCTGGTGCCGCCGGGGGTCGCGATCGCGGTGGTGGCGCTGGCGTTCACGCTGTGCGGACGCGCGGTCGAGTCGGTCCTCAACCCCAAGCTGGGGGTGACCCGATGAGCGCTCCGGCGAAGCGGCGTCTGCTGGAGGTCAGAAACCTCGAGGTGACGTACGCGGGCGGGGCGGCCGCGGTACGCGGCGTGGACCTCTCCCTCGACGCGGGCCAGAAGCTCGGTATCGCGGGCGAGTCCGGCTGCGGCAAGTCCACGCTGGCGCTCGCACTGCTGCGACTGCTGCCCACGGGTACCCGTACGAGCGGGGAGATCCTGCTCGACGGCGAGGACGTGCTGACGATGAAGTGGGGCCGGGTACGGGCGGTCCGCTGGGCGGGCGCCTCGATCGTCTTCCAGGGCGCGATGCACTCCCTCAACCCCGTGCACCGCGTCGGCGACCAGATCGCCGAGCCGATCCTGCTCCACAAGAAGGCGACCCCGGCGGGCGCGAAGAAGAAGACCGGCGAGCTGCTGGAGCACGTGGGTCTGCCCGCCGCCCGAGCGAACGCCTACCCGCACGAGCTGTCCGGCGGGCAGCGCCAACGCGTCATGATCGCCATGGCGCTGGCCTGCGACCCCCGGCTCGTCATCGCCGACGAACCGACCACGGCCCTGGACGTGATGATCCAGGCCCAGATCCTGCGTCTGATCGAACAGCTCGTCGCCGAGCAGGAGTTGGGCCTGATCATGATCAGCCACGACCTGGCTGTGCTCGCCGACACCTGCGACCGGCTCGCGGTGATGTACGCGGGCCGTGTCGTCGAGGAGGGCCCGGCCCGGCAGGTGTACGAGGCGGCCCGGCACCCGTACGGCAAGGCGCTGTCGGCGGCGTTCCCGCGCATCGGCGACGCCGCCTCGCGGTTCGCGCCGCGCGGACTGCCGGGCGATCCACCGGACCCGTCGGCGCTGCCGTCCGGTTGTACGTTCCATCCCCGGTGTGCGGTGGCGCTGGACAGCTGTGCGAGCGAGGATCAGGCACTGCGGGAGGCGGGTGCGGGGCGCTGGGCCGCCTGTGTGCACGCCGGCGCGACCGTCCCCGAGCCGGGCATCCCGGCCGAAGAAGCCAGGAGCAGCGCCCCATGACCACCACCCCTGTGCCCCCGGCGGGCGCGGCTCCTCTGCTCCGGGCCGAGGGCCTGCACATCGCCTTCCCCGGACGTCACGGCGCCGCCCGCGCACGTGCCGTGGACGGGGTCGACCTCGACATCCGCCCCGGCGAGATCGTCGCCCTGGTCGGCGAGTCGGGCTGCGGCAAGACGACGCTGGCCCGCTCCCTGCTCGGTCTGGTCCCGCCGACGGACGGCCTCGTCACCTTCGACGGAAGGCCGCTCGACTACTCCGCACGCGCCCTCAAGGCCTACCGCAAGCGCGTCCAGCTGGTCCTGCAGGATCCCAGCGGCTCGCTCAACCCCCGGCACACGGTGTACGACGCGGTGGCCGAGGGACTGCGCATCCACAGGTACGGCGGCGACGAGCGGGCGGCGGTCGCCGAAGCCCTCTCCCGGGCCGGTCTGCGCCCGCCGGAGCGCTTCTTCCTGCGCTACCCGCACGAGCTGTCCGGCGGTCAGCGCCAGCGCGTCGTCATCGCGGGCGCGCTGGTACTGGAGCCCGAACTCATCGTCGCCGACGAGCCGGTGGCCTCCCTCGACGCGTCGGTACGCGGCGAGATCCTCGCCCTGCTCCTGCGGCTGCGCACCGAACTCGGCCTGTCCGCCCTGGTGGTGACGCACGACCTGGGGCTGGCGTGGAACATCGCCGACCGGGTCGCGGTGATGTACCTGGGCCGGATCGTGGAGACGGGCGAGGTGGAGAAGGTCCTGACCGCGCCCCGGCATCCCTACACCCAGGCCCTGTTGTCCGTCCTCCCGGAGGCCCCGGGCGCCCCGGTGGTCCTCACCGGCGAACCCCCGGACCCCTCCCGCATCCCCGCCGGCTGCCGCTTCCACGCACGCTGCCAGATCCTGGCGAGCGGAGAGGCCGAACGGGCGGGCGTCGCGGACGCGTGCCGGGGCGAGGACCCGGAGGTACTGAACGGCAGCGGCGAGGCACAGGTGGCATGCCACTGGGCACGGCTCGGTACGTGAAGCAGAGGGCGTGGGGCTGGGAACTCAGTACGTGAAGCAGAGGACGTGCGGCTGGGAACTCAGTACGTGAAGCAGAGGACGTACAGCTGGGCACTCCGTACGTGAAAAGGGGCGCCCGGTGCCTTCGAAAGCACCGGCGCCCCTGCCGCGTACGACGGAGTCACTCCCCCTCGTACGCCTCGATCAGCTCGCGCGAGCGCTTCACATCGTCCGCGATGGCTTCCAGCAGCGCCTCGATGGAGTCGAACTTGGCCATGCCGCGGACGTAGGCGAGGAAGTCGACGGCGACGTGCAGGCCGTACAGATCGAGGCCGACGCGGTCGATGGCGTACGCCTCCACCGTGCGCTCGGTGCCGTCGAACTGCGGGTTCGTGCCGACGGAGATCGCGGCGGGCATCGCCTCGCCCCCGACGTGCAGCCAGCCGGCGTAGACGCCGTCGGCGGGGATCGCGGTGTGCGGGAGGGTCTCGACGTTGGCGGTGGGGAAGCCGAGCTCGCGGCCGCGCTGGGCGCCGCGGACGACGATCCCCTCGACGCGGTGCGGGCGGCCCAGGATCTCGCGCGCGCCCTCGACATCGCCCTCGGCGACCAGCCGCCGGGTCAGGGTCGAGGAGAAGGGCTCGCCGCCCCCGGCGGAACCGCTCACGTACAGCTCCACCACCTCGACGTCGAAGTCGTACGTCTTGCCCTGCTCGCGCAGGAAGTCGACATTGCCGGCGGCCTTGTGGCCGAAACGGAAGTTCGGGCCCTCGACGACGGCCTTGGCGTGCAGCTTGTCGACGAGGACCTTCACCACGAAGTCGGCGGGCGACAGCTTCGAGAACTCGGTGGTGAAGGGGAGGATGAGCAGCGCGTCCACACCCAGCTCGGCGCACAGCTCGGCGCGGCGGTGGTGCGGGGCGAGCAGCGGGGGGTGGCTGCCGGGGCGCACGACCTCGCTGGGGTGCGGGTCGAAGGTCACCATGACGGAGGGAACGCCCAGCTCACGGGCGCGGTCCACGGCATGCTTGATGATCAGCTGGTGTCCGCGGTGCACCCCGTCGTAGGAACCGATGGTGACGACGCTGCGCCCCCAGTCCTCGGGGATGTCCTCCAAGCCACGCCAGCGCTGCACTGTGACCGCTCCTTGTCGAACCCGTGTCCGTCATTGCCTCATTCGCAGCTCTAAGGGTGCCATGCCGAGTGCGCTCGGTTCGCATCGGCATCGGGGTGTGACGCATCGCGCACGGTTCAGGCCGGAACCCGTACCCCGGCGAGGTTCTCGATCATGCGGCGGGTGCTCGGGCCGACCACCACGGCCCACTCGTCGGGGGAGCCGGTCAGCCAGCGTGCCACCAGGGTCGCGAAGCCGGGGACCTGATGGGCCAGCTCGACCAGACCGCGGTCGAATCCGGTGGCTCCGGCCGGGGTGCGGACGAGGAGCAGGCCCGTGCGGTGCACCAGCTCACGGGTGGGTTCCTCGCCCCGGCGGGCCGCGCCGTCCGCGGCGGCCCGCAGCAGGGTGTCGAGGACGGCCGGGTCCTGCTCGTGCGCGAGCAGCAGGTCCAGCAGCTCGCGCCGCAACGGGTCGCAGTCCTGGCTGCCCGGCGCCGCCAGGACGGCCGCGAGGGCCGCCCGCACCGGAGCCGGGCAGCCGACCAGCAGACCGGTGACCAGCGGGAAGAGGACGGATCGTGCCGCGGATCCGTGTTCGAGGCGCCGGTCGACGTAGGCGGCGACGTGCGCGGCGGCCTCGGGGCACAGCTCCACCACTTCCCTGACCAGCACGCCCACACGGCGGGCGAGCGCGGGCGTGGTGACGTCGGCGAGCGTGCGCAGCGCCTCCGAGGTGTCCGCGCCCGGCTGTCGCAGCCGGACCCGAAAGGCTTCGAGCACCGGGTCGGGATGCGTGTTCAGGGCGGCGACCAGCGCGCCGGCGGGCAGCCGCGGATCGCCTGCGGCGAAGCGCTCCAGCGCCTGCGGCAGGTACCGGGCCCGCGTCCACGGGTCCCGTACGAGCAGGCCGAGGGCGCCACCGTGCAGCGTGCAGTCGGCGGGGCTGGCGAGCAGGGTCAGCGCCGCGTAGCGCAGCAGCTCGCGGTCGGCCTCGGTGCGCACATGCGGCGCGGCGCGCAGCCCGTACGCCATCGCCGCCACCCGCCGGGCCGGGCGCTCGTCGTGCGCCCACCGGTCCACCGCCCGGCACACGGCGGAGGGCTCCTCCTCGGCGAGCACGGCCAGCAGCTCGTCCCCGCGCCGGTGGGCGCGGTCGACCAGGGCCTCGGCGAGGTCGTCCAGGGCGCGCCGCCGGTGCGCGTACAGCAGGGCCTGCGCGGCGGTCGCCACGGTCGCGTGGGGTGTCGCGGGCAACGGCCGGTCGTCGTCGAACCAGGGAATGAGGTGGGGCTGTACGGCCGTGGGGTCGGCGGCGAGGAGTCGGGCGACGGCGTCCAGGTAGCGCGGGGCCTCCGGGGGACGGCGGCGGTGGGCGCCTGCGACGGTGCGGGACCCCTCGGCCGGGCTCGCCTGACGCGGCGCCCCGTCCACGACGACCAGGCGCCTGAGCAGATCGAACCGCTCCGCCTCCGGCAGCGGCAGCGCCTCCCAGAAGGAGGGCCCGAACTCCGCCGGCACACCCCGGCCTTCGGTCCGCCAGGCCACGATCCGCTCGACGAGCAGCCCCAGCACCCGGGTGTACGGGGTCGCGTCGGGCACGCGCACCAGGACGTCGGCGAGGAGGTGGGTGGCCCACCAGATGCCGTCCCCGGTCGGGGCACCGTCGCCGATCGCCGTGCCGTCCGCGGTCTGGGCGGACTCCTCCGCCAGCAGGTCGTCGACGGCCTCGACGAGGTCTTCGAGGCGGCGGCCCAGAGCACCGGCGCCCTGATGCCGGGCCAACAGGAGGAGGGCCTGCACGACGGGGCCGATGCGGTGGCGCGGGACGGGCACGGAACGGCTCTGGGCGGATGGGTGTGCGGGCGTCCACTGGGCCGGTACCCGCTCGGTACGCCAGGCTTCGCGGCACCGGTGGACCAGGGCGTGCAGAGCCGGGTCCACATCCAGGTGAGTGCCCTGGATCCAGTCGGCGAGCTCCTCGTGGGCGAACCGGTAGCCGCTCCCGGCGGGGACCAGGAGGCCCTCGGTGAGGACGGTGGAGGCCCAGCCGGTGATACGTCCCGGGGCGGGACCCCAGGGGAAGACGGCCTCGAAGGACGCGCGGTCCAGCCGGCCCTGACCGGGCCCCAGGCAGCGCCGCGCGGCCTCGTGCACCCGGCCGGAGACCCGGGCGGCGAGCCTTCGTACGGCCGTGCCGCGCAGCCCGTTCGCGGCGGCGAGCCGGACCGCGACGCGCAGGCACATCAGGTCCAGATGCGCGGCGAAGACCTCGTCCCGGTCGAGTGGCCGGGTCGGCGCGTCAGGCAGCGCGGCGCATACCTCCGCCAGCAGCCGCAGCGTCAGCGGATGCCGCGCGTCGGCGGCCACCAGCGCGCCCTCGGGGATCCCGGCCCGCGCGCGGACCCGCCGCGCCTCCTCCTCGGTCAGCCCGCCCAGCGGGACGCAGGGCGGAAGCGACGGCTCCGGGTCGGTACCGGCCCGGTGCAGCGACTCCGCCGGGAACTGGACCCCCGCCTGCTCCCAGTACTCGACGCGGCAGGCGACGACGAGCCGCGCCCCGCTCGCCCGCAGCCACTCGGCCGTTGCCGCGGTCCACTCGGGCAACCGGTGGGCGAGGTCGGGCGGCATCTCCTCCGGTCCGTCGAGGAGGAGCAGCAGGGGCCGTCCGGCGGCCCGTGCCAGCCGGGCCAGCCGGTCGGGACCGATGTCGCCGAGCTCTCCGTCGTACCCGCCGGGCGGCAGCACCCCCGCCTCCCGGCGCGCCCCCACCTCCGGGGCCGCCACGATCCGCCCCGCCCGCTCCAGCGCCCGGGTGGCCGCGTCGGCGACGGAGGTGTCCGTGGCGAGAAGGTCGGCGCCGCGCAGCCAGAGCGTGGGGGCCGCCGCGGCGCCGCGGGTGCGGCGGGCGGCGAGCGCCGCGAGTTCCGTCGTACGGCCGCTGCCGGGTGGGCCGACGAGTCCGAGGACGGCGGCCGGGCCGCTCTCGAAGGACGCGAACTCCCGTACCACGGCGGCCCGTTCCACGGTGGCGGGCGCTGCGCCGCCGGTGCCCGGCGAGGTCGCGGCCCCAGGGCCGTCCGAGCCCACCGAGGTCGCCGTGAGTTCGAGTACGCCTGCCGGATTGAGATCGGCCCCGTACGCGGGGACGGTGGTGGCGTTGCGGTCGAGGAGTTCGGTGAGCGGACCCGTGACGCCGGGAGTGCGCAGGAGGACCGCGAAACCCGCCGCCCGGTGCTCGGTGTGCAGCGCGGTGCCGAGCACCCCGATCACCGCCCCGGTCGAGGCGTCGATGACCGGTCCCCCGGCCGCCCCGCCGCCCAGCCGGAGCGCGTCCGCGCCGGCCGTGCCGATCGCCAACTCCAGTGCCTCGTCGAGGCGATGGAAGCGATCGGTCGCCGCGTACGTCACGGTGGTGCTGCCCAGCACCCGGGCCTCGCGCCAGCCGCCCGCGGGGATCCTGACATACGTGCCGGTCTCGACCCTCTCGCGCACGGTGACGGGGAGCGGGTCGAGGCCGAGGCCCTCGGTGCGTACGAGCGCCAGATCGGTTTCGGGGAGCGGGGTCACGGCATCCGCGGTCACCACACAGCTACGGTCGCCGGGGGCGTGCAGCACGAGGCGGGCCAGACCGTCGACGGCCTCGTGGCTGGTGATCACCGTGCCGTGGTGGTCGGCGACGAAACCCACGCCGCGCGGACGTCCGGCCAGGTCGCAGACGCGCACCAGGGTCTCGTCCCGCGCGCGGCGGGCGTCGTCCGGTGTCTGCTCGTTCCCGGCCCGCGGGCCCCGTCCCGCCATGCTCGAACCTCCCCGCCGTGCTCCTTGCTTCCGACGGTAGGCGCCAAATGATCAGCGGGACAGATCACGCGAGAAACGCGCCCCCTTCCGCTCCCTCGGTTCACTCCGAGCGCCTGCCCGAAGGGGTGAATAGGGCAGAGCGGATGGATACACCCTTGGGTGGGGGAACCGAGGGGGGACCGTGGAGCGGCGGGCACGAAACCCCGTGACCGCCGCTCCACGGGCAGGTGCCCGAGCACGAACAGGCGTCGGCCTCAGCCGAACACGGCGAGGCTCTTCGCCTTGCCCTTCTGTTCCTCCACCAGCGCGAGGAACTGGCCCTCGGCGTCGAACACGGCCACCGCGCCGACCCCCGCGTACTCCTCGGGGATCTCCAGGCGTACGCCGTTGAGCAGCAGCCGGGCCCGCTTGGTGTCCACGTCCCAGCGCGGGAACGCGGCCGCGGCGGCCTCGGCGATCGGCATCACGGTCAGCTCCTCCTGGAGCTGGTCGAGGGTGCGCGCGGAGTCGAGCTTGTACGGGCCGACGCGGGTGCGGCGCAGGGCGGTGAGGTGACCGCCGACGCCCAGGTCCGCGCCCAGGTCCCGGGCGAGCGCCCGGATGTACGTCCCGGACGAGCAGACCACGGAGACGACCAGGTCGAGCACCGGCGTGCCGTCCTCGGCCACGGCGTCCCGGATGTCGTACACCGCGAACGAGGAGACCGTCACCGGGCGGGCCGGGATCTCGAAGTCCTCGCCCTCGCGTGCCCGCTTGTACGAGCGCACGCCGTCGATCTTGATGGCGCTGACCTTGGACGGCACCTGCATGATCCGGCCGGTGAGCTTGGCGATCCCGGCGTCGATGGCCTCCCGGGTCACCCGAGAGGCGTCGGTGGACGAGGTGATGTCGCCCTCGGCGTCGTCCGTCAGCGTGTCCTGGCCGAGCCGGATCGTCCCCAGGTACTCCTTCTCGGTCAGCGCGAGGTGCCCGAGGAGCTTGGTCGCCTTCTCGACGCCGAGGACGAGCACGCCCGTCGCCATGGGGTCGAGGGTGCCGGCATGTCCGACGCGGCGGGTCCTGGCGATCCCGCGCATCTTGGCGACCACGTCGTGCGAAGTGAAGCCCGACGGCTTGTCGACGATGACAAGCCCGTCGGGCGTCTTGGTCTTCTGCGTCATTCCGCGGCGTCGCCGTCCGTCTCGTCGTCCTCGCCCGGCTTCTTGTACGGGTCCGCGTCACCGGCGAAGGTGGCACCGGCCGAGACCTCGCGCACCTTCGCGTCCGAGGCCCGTGCCTTGTCGAGCAGGTCCTCGATCGTCTTGGCGGTGTCCGGCAGGGCGTCCGCGACGAAGGTCAGCGTCGGCGTGAACTTCACGCCCGCCGCCGCGCCGACCGCCGAGCGGAGCACGCCCTTGGCGCTCTCCAGGCCCGCGGCCGCGGCCGCGCGCTCCTCGTCGTCCCCGTAGACCGTGTAGAAGACGGTCGCCTCCCGGAGGTCCCCGGTGACCCGGGTGTCCGTGATGGTGACATGGGTGCCGAGCCGCGGGTCCTTGATCCCACGCTGCAGCTTCTGGGCCACCACCTCTCGGATGAGGTCCGCCAGCCTCTTGGCACGCGCGTTGTCGGCCACTGGTCCGTCTCCTTCTTCGCCTTGCTTGTTCCGTCAGTCTTCGTCTGTATGAAGTCTGCGCCGTACCGACAGCAGCTCCACCTCCGGTCGCGCCGCGACGAACCGCTCGCACCGGTCCAGTACGTCGGTGAGGTGCTCGGTGTCTCCGGAGACCACCGCCAGGCCGATCTCGGCCCTGCGATGAAGGTCCTGGTTGCCCGTCTCCGCCACGCTCACCGCGTACTTCCGCTGGAGTTCAGCGACGATCGGCCGGACGAGAGAGCGTTTCTCCTTGAGCGAGTGCACATCGCCGAGGAGCAGATCGAAGGACAGCGTCCCCACATACATGTGTAACCGGATGTCCCGCCGGTACGGGGTAGATGGCCTGCCAATGCGCTTGGCAGGGACATCAGAACCGTACAACGAACCCCTGGCTCGCTCGACGGAGTTTCCGCCCCCGCACCGGCGGGGGCCGTTCACACAGTTCCCCGCGTCCCTGAGAGGGGCGCGGGGAACTGCGCGATCTTCCAAACGGCAAGCTGGCCGACGGTGACTTCTCACCGTCGGCCAGCTCAAGCCACTGCGTTACGACCGCGGCTTCTCGCGCATCTCGTACGTCGCGATGACGTCGTCGACCTTGATGTCGTTGAAGTTTCCGAGGTTGATACCGCCCTCGAAGCCTTCGCGGATCTCGGTGACGTCGTCCTTGAAGCGACGCAGCCCGGAGATGTTGAGGTTCTCCGCGATGACCTTGCCGTCGCGGACGAGTCGCGCCTTGGTGTTGCGCTTGACCTCGCCCGAGCGGACCAGGACACCGGCGATGTTGCCCAGCTTGGACGACTTGAAGACCTCGCGGATCTCCGCCGTGCCGAGCTCGACCTCCTCGTACTCCGGCTTGAGCATGCCCTTGAGGGCCGCCTCGATCTCCTCGATGGCCTGGTAGATCACCGAGTAGTACCGGACGTCGACGCCCTCGCGCTCCGCCATCTGCGCCGCGCGGCCCGCGGCGCGGACGTTGAAGCCGATGACGATGGCGTCGGAGCCGGTCGCCAGGTTGATGTCCGACTCGGTGACCGCACCCACACCGCGGTGCAGGACACGGATGTCGACCTCGTCGCCGACGTCGAGCTGGAGCAGCGAGGACTCGAGAGCCTCCACCGAACCGGACGCGTCGCCCTTGATGATGAGGTTGAGTTCCTGCACCAGACCGGCCTTGAGGGCCTCGTCCAGGTTCTCCAGGGAGAACCGGACACCCCGGCGGGCGAAGTTGGCGTTGCGCTCACGCGCCGCGCGCTTCTCGGCGATCTGACGGGCAGTGCGGTCCTCGTCGACAACCAGGAAGTTGTCGCCGGCGCCTGGGACGTTGGTGAGACCCAGGACCAGGACGGGGGTCGACGGACCCGCTTCCTCGACGTTGTTGCCGTTGTCGTCGAGCATCGCCCGGACACGGCCGTACGCGTCGCCGACCACCATCGTGTCGCCGATGCGCAGCGTGCCGCGCTGGACCAGGACCGTCGAGACGGCACCACGGCCGCGGTCGAGGTGGGACTCGATCGCGATGCCCTGCGCGTCCTGCTCCGGGTTGGCCCGCAGGTCGAGCGAGGCGTCCGCGGTCAGGACCACGGCCTCCAGCAGCTGGTCGATGTTCAGACCCTGCTTGGCGGAGATGTCGACGAACATCGTGTCGCCGCCGTACTCCTCGGCCACCAGACCGAACTCGGTGAGCTGACCGCGCACCTTGACCGGGTCCGCGCCCTCGACGTCGATCTTGTTGACCGCGACCACGATCGGCACGTCGGCCGCCTTGGCGTGGTTCAGCGCCTCGATCGTCTGGGGCATCACACCGTCGTTGGCCGCCACCACGAGGATCGCGATGTCGGTCGACTTGGCACCACGGGCACGCATGGCGGTGAACGCCTCGTGACCCGGGGTGTCGATGAAGGTGATGCGACGCTCTTCTTCGTTGACCTCGGTCGTGACCTGGTACGCACCGATGTGCTGCGTGATACCGCCGGCCTCGCCCGCGACGACGTTCGTCTTGCGGATGGTGTCGAGCAGTCGGGTCTTACCGTGGTCGACGTGACCCATGACGGTCACGACCGGCGGACGCGCGACGAGGAACTCCTCGCCACCCTCGTCCTCGCCGAACTCGATGTCGAAGGACTCGAGCAGCTCGCGGTCCTCCTCCTCGGGGCTGACGATCTCGAGGACGAAGTTCATCTCGTCCGCGAGGAGCTTCAGCGTCTCGTCGGAGACGGACTGCGTGGCAGTGACCATCTCGCCGAGGTTCATCATCACGCCGACGAGCGACGCCGGGTTGGCGCCGATCTTCTCCGCGAAGTCGGTGAGGGACGCACCGCGCGACAGGCGGACGGACTGTCCGTTGCCGCGAGGCAGCATCACGCCGCCGACCGACGGGGCCTGCATGGCCTCGTACTCCTGGCGCCTCTGCCGCTTCGACTTGCGACCACGACGCGCCGGACCGCCGGGACGGCCGAACGCACCCTGCGTGCCACCACGGCCACCGGGACCACCCGGACGACCGCCGAAGCCGGGACGGCCACCGCCGCCACCGCCGGGACCACCGGGACGACCGGCGAAACCGCCGCCGCCACCGCCGGGACCAGCCGGACGACCTGCGAAGCCGCCACCGCCGCCACCGGGACGACCGGCGAAGCCGCCGCCGCCCGGACGACCGCCGCCGCCACCGGGACCACCGGGACGACCGCCGCCGCCACCGGGACCGCGGCCACCGGGGCCACCACCGGGACGGGGAGTGCCCGCAGCGGGACGCTGCGGCATCATGCCGGGGTTGGGACGGTTACCGGCGGGGCCACCGCCGGGACGCGGAGCGCCGCCCTGCGGACGAGGCATGCCGCCCGGAGTCGGACGGGCACCGCCCGGACCGCCCTGCGGACGCGGAGCGCCGCCGGGACCGCCCTGGGGACGGGGACCACGGTCCTGACCCGCGCCCTGCGGACGCGGAGCGCCGCCGGGACGGTCGCCACCGGGACGCGGGGCACCGCCCGGACGGGGCGCCTGCGGGCGCGCCATGCCGGTGGAGCCACCAGAGGTGAACGGGTTGTTGCCCGGACGCGGGCCGGCCGGACGAGCACCGGGACGCGGGGCCTGGCCGCCGGGACGCGGGGCGCCCTGACGGTCGCCGCGCTCGGGACGGTCGCCGCGACCCTGACCACCCTGGCCGGGACCACCGGCCGGACGGGCACCGCCGGGACGCGGAGCCTGGCCACTGGGACGCGGGGCGCCCGGACGGGGACCTGCGGCGGGAGCCGCGGGAGCCGACGGGGGCGCGGTGAACTCGGCCGCGACCGGAGCCGGAGCCGCCGGAGCGGGCTTCGGGGCCGGCTTGGGACCCGGGGTCGGGCGCGGGCCCGCAGCAGCCGGGGTGACCGGAGCCGCCGGAGCTGCCGGAGTGACCGGAGCAGCGGCCGGGCGCTCGGCCACGGCCGGCTTCGGGGCCGGCGGGCGCGGGGCGGCCGGACGGGCAGCCTGCGCCGGAGAGGGGGCACCCGGCTTCGCCGGGGCAGCCTTACGAGCGGGGGCGGGCTTGCCGCCGCCGCTGCCCTGCTGGAGGGCGTCAGTCAGTTTGCGTACAACGGGCGCCTCGATCGTCGAGGACGCCGAACGGACGAATTCACCGAGCTCTTGGAGCTTGGCCATGACGACCTTGCTCTCAACCCCGAACTCCTTGGCGAGTTCGTATACCCGGACCTTAGCCACTTCGCTCCTTTTAGGTCCGGGTTGCGTCCGGACCGTCGCTACTTCATGGGCGTACTCATCGCGTGCTCATCGAGTGCTCATCGCAATCTCGACCTACTTCCAACTCGCGGGGTACCAGGGCCGCACGGGGGTTCCGTACGACGCTCCTTACGGTGTTGCCTGCTCGACACAGAGGCGCAACGCCGCTGTGTCGAGCGGTCCCGGGGCACGCAGCGCCCGTGGGAACGCCCGGCGGCGTACCGCCAGGTCGAAACAGACCAGGGCGGGGTGCACATATGCGCCCCGGCCGGGCAGCGTACCGCGATGATCGGGGACACATTCACCCTCGACCGCCACGATCCGCAGCAGATCAGTCTTGGCCGCTCGCTCCCGGCACCCCACACAGGTGCGTTCAGGGCATGCGCGGGCTCGCGTCCGGCCAGACACTCTTAAGTCTACCTCCCCGCACCGACCTCACCCCTTTGGGGCAAGAATCGAACGGTTGTTGTCGTGATCTAAGCCACTTGCGGCTCAGAACTATTCCCGGTGCTGGTCCGCGCCGCGCCGAGCGGTCTCGTCGGACGGCTGCTCGGTGTCCGGCCGGATGTCGATGCGCCAGCCGGTGAGGCGGGCCGCGAGGCGGGCGTTCTGGCCCTCCTTGCCGATCGCCAGCGACAGCTGGTAGTCCGGGACGGTCACGCGCGCGGAGCGGGCCGCGAGGTCCACGACCTCGACCTTGGAGACACGGGCCGGGGAGAGCGCGTTCGCCACCATCTCGGCCGGGTCGTCCGACCAGTCGACGATGTCGATCTTCTCGCCGTTCAGCTCGGCCATCACGTTGCGCACCCGGCCGCCCATGGGACCGATACAGGCGCCCTTGGCGTTCAGACCCGAACGGGTGGACCGGACGGCGATCTTCGTACGGTGACCGGCCTCGCGTGCGATCGCGGAGATCTCGACGGAACCGTCGGCGATCTCCGGAACCTCCAGCGCGAAGAGCTTCTTCACCAGATTGGGGTGCGTACGCGACAGGGTGACGGACGGACCGCGCACGCCCTTCGCCACCCGTACGACGTACGAGCGCAGCCGCAGCCCGTGCTGATACGTCTCTCCCGGGACCTGCTCCTGCACCGGCAGGATGGCCTCCAGCTTGCCGATGTCGACGAGCACGTTCTTGGGGTCGCGCCCCTGCTGGACGACGCCCGTGACGATGTCGCCCTCACGCCCGGCGTACTCACCGAGCGTCGCGTCGTCCTCGGCGTCCCGCAGGCGCTGCAGGATGACCTGCTTGGCGGTGGTCGCGGCGATCCGGCCGAACCCCGACGGGGTGTCGTCGAACTCGCGTACCTCCTGCCCCTCCTCCAGGTCCTCGGGGTCCTCCTTCGCCCACACGGTCACATGGCCGGTCTCCCGGTCGAGCTTGACGCGCGCGTGGCGGCGGCTTCCCTCGGTGCGGTGGTAGGCGATGAGGAGGGCCGACTCGATCGCCTCGACCAGCAGGTCGAAGGAGATCTCCTTCTCCCGTACCAAGCCCCGCAGGGCACTCATGTCGATGTCCACGGCTACGCCTCCTCTGCGTTCTCTTCGTTCTTGTTCTTACGGTTGAACTCGACCTGGACGCGGGCCTTGACGATGTCCTGGAAGGCGAGCCGCTTGGCGGTGGGCTTGCGCCCCTTCACGCCCGGCACCTCGACATCGACTCCCTCGTCGTCCACGTCGAGGATTCTCGCGACCAACTCGTCGCCGTCCCCCAGCTGGAACTTCACCAGGCGGTCCGTGGCGCGTACGTAGTGACGGTGCTCCTTGAGCTCGCGCTCGGCACCGGGGGTTCCGACCTCGAGGGTGTACTCGCCCTCGCCCATCGCGTCCGTCTCGTCGAGCTTCGCCGAGAGCGCGCGGCTCACATCGGCGATCGCGTCCAGATCGGCACCTTCGTCCGAATCGACGACAACACGCAGCACACGCTTGCGTCCGACCGAGTCCACTTCGACCTCTTCGAGGTCGAGGCCCTGAGAGCTGACGAGCGGTTCCAGCAGTACTCGCAGCCTCTCGCTCTGGGTGGTGCTCATCCGGGTGACTCCTCGGCCGCGTGTGCTGTTGTGGGTTGGTCGTGTGTCTGCTCAAAGGGTATCCGGTCGCAGAGGGTGTTGCCGTCCACCGTCCCCCGCCCCCCGGGGGCCGAGTGGCGGTGGCGAGCCCCTGGGTGGTGATCGGGTGGGGCACGGGTACCGTGATCACGGGCGTGCCGCCCTCCCTTTCGTACCAGCCTTCCGAGGACGTCTGCCGTGCCGTTCACCCTGCCGCCGCGCTCCCCCTCGGGGCCGCGCCGAAGGAGCCTGCTCGCCTCCGCCGCGGGCACCTTCGTGCTCGTGGGCTGTTCCGCCCCCGAGTCGTCCACCGACACCACGGTCGAGACCCCCTCGGCCGCGGACCGCGCACGCGCGCGTGCGGCCCGCGACAGCGAGACGCTCGCGGCACGCTACGCCGCCGTGATCACCGCCCATCCCCCACTGGCGGCCCGGCTGAAGCCACTGCGGGCGGAGGTCGTACGGCACGCGCAGGCGTTCGGGGGCAGCGGAACCGCCGGCAGCCGGCCCTCCGCCTCCGGCTCGCCCTCGGCTTCCGCCTCGGCGCACCCCAGCCCCTCCCCCACCGTGCCCGTCCAGGAGAAGGACGCCCTCGCCGACCTCGCGACCGCCGAGCGCGCCTTGGCCGACCAGCGGACGAAGGCCCTGCTGACGGTCCCGGGCGAGCTGGCCAGGCTGCTCGCCTCGGTGGCCGCAGCCGGAGCCGCACACGCGTTCCTGCTGACGGAGGGTGCCAAGTGAGCACGACCGAGGACACGAAAAGCACCAAGGCCGCCGAGCTCGGCGCGTTGCAGGCCGCGCTCGCCGCCGAGCACGCCGCCGTCTACGGGTACGGAGTCGTCGGCGGCAGGACCGACGAGGCACGCCGGGGGGAGGCCCGGTCGGCGTACGACGCCCATCGGGCGCGGCGCGACGAACTCGCGCGCGCCGTACGCGACCTGGGCGGCAGGCCGGAGGTCTCGGCGGCGGCGTACGCGCTGCCGTTCGCCGTGAAGGACTCAGCCGCGGCCGTACAGCTCGCGGCCGACCTGGAGGAACGCGTGGCCGGGGTGTACTCCGACCTCGTACGCGCCTCCTCGGGCGATCGGCGGCGCTCGGCCGCCGAGGCGCTGCGGGAGGCGGCGGTGCGGGCGGTGCGCTGGCGCGGCGAGAGCGTAGCCTTCCCTGGTCTCGCCGAGCGGGCGGCCCCCTCGGCCACCCCTGCCGCGGCGACGCCGTCGCCCTCGTGACGCGCCCCTGACGGCCTGGCCGAGACGACCTGGACGACTTGGACGACCTGGACCAGCTGGAAAGGAACACCTCGCGCAATGGACTCGCGCATGGCCTTCGAACCGCCGCGCCGCCTGGTACGGGCACTCGGCGAGACGCAGCGGAGCGGGTCCAACGGCTCCGGCGGGTCCAACGGGACGGGCGAGTGGCTGGACAAGCTGCCCGTGCTGGCGCAACAGGCGGTCGATCTACGCGAGTTGACCGTGGAGCGGGTGCAGGCGCCCGGCGGCCGCAGCAGCCTCGTCCTGCTCGTCCGGCAGGCCGACGGGACGCCCGCCGTACTGAAGCTGGCGCCGCCGCGGGCCCGTCCGGAGAGCGAGCGGGCCGCGCTCGCCCACTGGGACGGACGGGGCGCCGTGCAGCTTCTCAACCCCGCCGACGCGCAGGGCGACATCCACGGCGTACTGCTGTTGGAGCGCCTGCGTCCCGATCTGTCCGTGCGTTCGCTGCCGGAGGCGAAGGCCCTGCTGGAGGCGGCCGGGACGCTGCGGCGGCTGTGGGTCGAACCGCCCGCCACCCATGTCTTCGAGACCGTCGCCGAGCGGACCGGGCGGCAGGCCGAGGCGATGCGGGCGGCGGCGAGCGGCGACTCCGAGGTCGCGCCCCTGGTCGACGCGGCGCTCGCGGCCCGCGAGGAACTCCTCGCCGGGCCGCCCGAGGAGCGGTTGCTGCACGGCACCTTCCGGCAGAGCAAGGTGCTCGCCGGTGAGCGCATGCCCTGGCTGGCCGTGGGCCCGGACCCGGTGGTCGGCGAGTGCGCCTTCGACCTGGCCCGGCTGGTCCGGGACCGGGTGGAGGACCTGATCGCGTCCCCTTCGGGGTCGTCGATCACGCGGCGCCGGGTGAAGCGGCTCGCCGAGTCCCTGGAGGTGGACCAGGAGCGGCTGCGGGGCTGGACGTTGTTCCGGGCGGTCGAGTCCGGCGTACGGGCGGGGCGGGTCGGGCGTCCGCAGGACGCGGAGCTGTTGCTGGAGTTCGCGGGCTGGCTCTGACCGCCCCGACCCCTAACTTCCCTGTGCGGTGGCGAGTTTGAGGGCCAGTACCGGGCAGTCGGCGGCGGCTCTGCGGGCGCGTTTCAGGGTGGTGGGTGGAAGGGGTGCCTCGCCCAGGAGCGGGTAGCCCCACTCGTCGAGCGTGATGTGTTCGGGGAGGAGTTCCGCGCACAGGCCGTGGCCCTGGCAGGCGGTCCAGTCGACATCCAGGCGGTACGTGCGGTCCGCACGGTCGGTGCGGTGGGCGTGGCGGGCCATGTCAGTTCCTGTTCGCGGGGACGGGCAGCAGCGGGGAGTGGTCGGTCGCCGTGCAGCGGCCCGCGGCGTGCGCGTCGAGTTCGGCGGCGAAGGTCGTGAGTGCGCTGCGCACCAGGCGGACCGTGCCGTCGGGGTGGTGGCAGGCGCCGCGGCCCTCGACGAGTCCGGCCCAACGGGTGATGTCGTCGCGGGTGCCGCCCTGCGGACCGGGTGCGGCCAGGGTCTGGAAGGCGGCGGCGATACGGGGCAGACCGTTGAGGCAGGGTCCGCACTGGCCCGCCGACTCGAGGGCCAGGTAGCGCAGCACACGGGCGGTCTCGGCCAGGCCGCAGCGGCCTGTGGGCAGCGCGGCGAGCACGCCCGCGCCGAGGTCGGCGAGGGTCAGTGTGCGGGTCGCGGCCTCGGCGGCCGGGAGCCAGGTGCCGTGGTAGCCGCCGACCAGGACCGCACCGATGCCGTCCAGCGGGAGGAGACGGTGCAGCGGCATGCCGAAGGGGGCTTCGACGACCCGTACCTCGCGGCCGGGCACATGCACCGTGCACAGGGCGCTGCCCGGTTCGGCCGGGGTGCCCACCGAGCGGAACCAGTCGGCGCCGTAGCGGGCGATCAGGGCGAGGTGGGCGAGCGTCTCGACGTTCTGGACGAGCGTCGGCGCGCGGTGCACGCCCTGTTCACGCACCGGGGGCCGCTGGTGGCGCGGGAGGGCCGCGTGTCCGCAGACGTACTGGGTGAGGGCCGAGGACTGGCCGGACAGGAAGCGCTTCGGGACGCGTACCGTGCGTACCCGCAGCGGGTCCCGTCGCTCGGCGAGCGCCGCTTCGAGGGGCGTGGCGTGGTCCTCGACCGCGAGGTACGCCTCCCCCGCGCCGACCGCCTCGGCCGCCAACTGCAGCCCGTCCAGGACGAGATGGGGCGACAGCCGCAACAGTGTCCTGTCCTTCGCGCTCGCGGGCTCGCCCTCCGCGCCGTTGGCGACGACGACCGGGGTGCGACCGGTGCGGCGGCCCGCCTCGGCGACCGAGACCAGCTTGCGGTACGTGGGGAAGGCGGCGCCGCCGCGGCCGGTGAGCCCGGACTCGGCGATCGTGCGCAGCAGTTGGGCCGGATCGCCGTGCGCCACCGGGCCGTAGCGCTGCTCGTGGGTGGTGAAGCCGGCCGGGGCGCCACCGGGAGCGAGCAGGCGGGGTGGCATGTAGATGTCCGTAAAGGTGGTGGCCATGGTCGCGGTCGCGGTCGTAGTCGTGGTCATGGGCGGGCTCCTTCGGGCGTACGGGCTTCGGCCGTACGGAGCAGGGTGGACGGGGTTCGCCCGGAGGCTCGGGCCGCGTGGGCGACGCGGATGCCGAAGGCCGTGAGGACCGCGGCCACGCAGGAGATCGTCAGCCACAGCATCCAGCCGGCGCCGGTGTCCGTGCCGATGCCGATGCCGTGGAGGAGCGCGATCGGCCAGGAGGCATAGGCCAGCCAGTGGACGGCGCGCCAGGCGCGGTGCCCGACGCGGGCGCGGAGCAGGCTGGTGATCAGTACCGCGACCATCAGATCGAGGGCCACCGTGCCGAGGCCCAGCCAGAGGGGTTGGTAGGTGGAGGCGAACGGGACGAGGACGTCGAGGAGGCTGATGCTCACATAGCTGTCGACGACCGCGGCCGTGATGTGCAGGGCCAGGAAGACGGTGGCGGAGAGGGAGAGGGCGCGGTGCAGCTGGACCGTCCCGAACCTCGGGAGGCCGGGGAGTCTGCCGCGCAGACGTACGGCGATGCCCAGGAGTACGACGACGGTGAACAGGACCAGGCTGACCGCTCCGGTGGCTCTGTTGGCGTACCACAGGAGGGAGGAGTCGCTCATGCGGCGGCCTCGGGTCCGGGCCAGGCCGGGTCGGAGGTCGGCCAGCCCGGTGTCGTCACCACCGTGCCGTCCTTCGCCACCAGACGTGCGGGCAGGCCGAGCCTTGCCAGCCACCGTTCCGCGCCCGCGCCCTTGACCAGGGCCGCCGTGCCGGCCGCGTTGGCGTCCGCGCAGGTCGCGGCGGCCACGGAGACCGTGCGCCAGGGGGTCTCGGGCAGGCCGGTGTACGGGTCGACGATGTGGTGGAGGTCGTGGGCGCCCCGGCGCCAGCGGCGGGCGGTGGTGCCGGAGGTCGCGAGGCCGCCGCTCCGGATGGCGACCGTGGCGTACGTCCCCGGCGCGGGTGTCTCCTCGACCGGGCCCGTGGCGTCCTGGACGCGGATGCGCCAGCCGCCTGCCGGGGGTTCGCCGGCCACGACCGTGTCGCCGCCCAGGCTCACCAGGACTCCGCAGCCCGCCGTCCCGGCCAGCAGGGCGGCGGCCTTGTCGGCGGCCCAGGCCTTGGCCGTGGCGCCCAGGTCGAGGCGGACCCCGGCCGGGACGGTGACCGTGTCGGTCGCGCGGTCCAGGGTCACCGCGCGCCAGCCCGGGACCGGGCGGACGGTGAGCCGGACCGGGCGGTCGTCCTCCTGGACCAGACGGAAGTCGCGGTCGTAGCCGAGAGCGCCGATGGCCGAGCCGACCGTGGGATCGACGGCCCCGTCGGTCGCGGCGGCGGCGCGCAGGGCGACGGCCAGCCCCTCGGCGAGCAGTGGGCTGACCCTGACCGGGCGGCCCTGTGCCTGGTCGAGGGCCACCAGTTCCGAGTCCTGGCGGAACCGGCTGCACGCGGCGTCGACCTCGGCGAGGTGCCGGGCGAGCAGCAGGTTGCAGGAGTCCAGCAGGGCCGGGTCGGTGGTGACCAGGCGGACGCTGGTGCCGAGGGCGCGCCAGTCGGCGGCGGCCGTGGTGCGGCGGGTGAGCGTGGCCATCACGACGCCCCCGAGGTGGAGTCGGCGGAGCCGCCGCTGGAGGAGGTGGGGTTGGCGGAGGGGGCCTGAAGGGTCGAGTCCGTACTGCCGCTCGAATCGCTGTCGCTGCCCGTGGTCGACGACTCCGAACCGGACGACTCCGCACTCGTCGCACTCGTCGCCGTCGTCGTACTCGTCGCACTCGTCGTGCCGCTCGCAGCCGTGTCCGCGTCCGCGTCCGCCTGCATCGTGCCGACCAGGGCGAAGACCCCGGCTGCCGCCGCCAGCGTGACCGCCGCCGCGGCGGCCGCCGTGCGCCGTGCTCCTCTGCGGACCGCCGCGGCGGCCCCCCGCTCGCTGCCTGTCATGGCTGCTCCCCTCCGAATGACGCTCTGTCACGTCCTACGGTCGGGGAGCAGCCTGAGAGAAATCTGTGAGGCACCCGTACGCCTCGGAAGAAGTCTCTGAGAGACGTCTTTAATTTCAGACTTCAAGCAGTTCGGCTGCTCGGCCGGTTCTGCTACTCGGCCGGTTCTGCTACTCGGCCGCCAGGCGGGCGATCGCCTCGTCCACGGTCAGCTCCTCGCGCTCGCCGGTGCGGCGGTCCTTCAGTTCGAGGACGCCCTCGGCCGAGCGGCGCCCGGCCACCAGGATCTTCGGTACGCCGATGAGCTCGGCGTCCGTGAACTTCACGCCCGGGGAGACCCCGGCACGGTCGTCCACGAGGACGCGTACGCCCGCCGCGCCGAGCTTCTCGGACACGTCGAGGGCGAGCTCGGTCTGCAGGGCCTTGCCGGCGGCGACGACGTGGACGTCGGCGGGAGCGATCTCCTTGGGCCAGCACAGCCCCTGCTCGTCGGCCGACTGCTCGGCGAGCGCCGCGACCGCGCGGGAGACGCCGATGCCGTACGAGCCCATGGTCACGCGGACCGGCTTGCCCTGCTGGCCGAGGACGTCGAGCTGGAAGGTGTCGGCGTACTTGCGGCCGAGCTGGAAGATGTGGCCGATCTCGATGGCGCGGTCCAGCTTGAGGCCGGTGCCGCACTTGGGGCACGGGTCGCCCTCTTCCACCACGACGACGTCCAGGTAGTCGTCGACCTCGAAGTCGCGGCCGGCGACGACGTTCTTCGCGTGCGTGTTGACCTTGTTGGCGCCGGTGATCCAGGCCGTGCCGGGGGCCACCCGCGGGTCGGCGATGTAGCGGACCTTCTCCAGGCCCTGCGGGCCGACGTAGCCGCGGACGAGGTCGCCGCGGCCCTCGAAGTCCTCGGCGGTGACGAGTTCGACGACGGCGGGGGCGAGGTGCTCTCCCAGCTTGCCGAGGTCGACCTCGCGGTTGCCGGGGACGCCTACGGCCACGATCTCGCCGTCGACCTTGACCAGGAGGTTCTTGAGGGTGGCGGAGGCCGGGACGCCGAGGTGCTCGGCGAGCGTCTCGATGGTGGGGGTGTCGGGGGTGTCCAGCTCCTCGACCGGGCCGACGCCGGAGCCGTCCACCGGCTTCAGGGCGAAGGTGACGGCCTCCGTGTTGGCCGCGTAGTCGCAGGACGGGCAGTCCACGAAGGTGTCCTCACCGGCCGCGGCGGGCGCGAGGAACTCCTCCGACGCCGAGCCGCCCATGGCGCCCGAGACGGCCGACACGATGCGGTAGTCCAGGCCCAGGCGGGCGAAGATCTTCTGGTAGGCGGCGCGGTGCAGCGCGTACGACTCCGCGAGGCCCTCGTCCGTCGTGTCGAAGGAGTACGAGTCCTTCATCTGGAACTCGCGGCCGCGCAGCACGCCGGAGCGCGGGCGGGCCTCGTCGCGGTACTTCGTCTGGATCTGGTACAGCATGACCGGCAGGTCCTTGTAGGACGCGACCTGGTCCTTCACGACGAGGGTGAAGATCTCCTCGTGGGTCGGGCCGAGCAGGTACTCGCCGCCCTTGCGGTCCTTCAGACGGAAGAGGAGGTCGCCGTACTCCTCCCAGCGGGCGGAGGCCTCGTAGGGCTCCTTGGGCAGCAGGGCCGGCAGGAGGACCTCCTGCGCCCCAATGGCGTCCATCTCCTCGCGTACGACCCGGGAGATGTTGTCGAGGACCTTCTTGCCGAGCGGCAGCCAGGTCCAGATGCCGGCGGAGTTGCGGCGTACGTAGCCGGCGCGGACGAGCAGCTTGTGACTGAGCGTCTCGGCGTCCGCCGGGTCGTCACGCAGTGTCTTGACCATCAAACGGGACATGCGCTGGACCTGGGCCATGGTTCTCGACTCCTGCTGCGTAAGGGTGATGGCTAGGAGGTTAGCCGGGCGGCCCATCCCGGTGGAAATCGGTTAGCGCCTGCGGAGGGGCAGCGGGGCGCCCATGACGGCGTACGGCTTGGGTGCGCTGGGGAAGAGAACCTGCCGCGCGAGGTCCTCGTACCCGAGGGAGCGGTACAGGCCGCGGGCCGGGCTGTCGGTGTCGATGGCGGAGAGGATCGAGCGGGGTTCGGTGGCGCTGTCCGTGATGTCGGTGATCAGTGACCGGCCCACGCCGTGGTTCTGGTAGTGCGGGTGGACGTGCAGCTCGGTGATCACGAAGGAGTGGTCGAGCCAGGCGTCGCGACCCTGGGCGCGCAGATACGGCTCCACGACGGTGGACCACCAGTGAGTGCGGTCGTTGGGCATGCCGTAGACGAAGCCGACGAGCCGTCCGTCGGGCGTCGTGGCGCCGAGTGCGCGAGCTCCCGGGTACGTGAGGTGACGCAGCACGATCTGCCGGCGTACGGCGACCTCGTCGGCGCCGAGCCCGAAGGCGAGGGCCTGCACGGCGAGCGCCTCGTCGACGCGCGCCGCGAGATCCAGCGGGCCGACGACCACGTCGTCGGGGTTGCGGGGGCCCTGACCGGGAAAGCGCAGCATGCCGGGGAGACTACCGGGGCGCTTCGCCGGATCGCGCCGGGACTACGGGAGGTTGTGTCCGATGCGGCCCGGTCGGGGGCCGGTCGGGAACCGGGCGGGGGCCGATCGGGGACCGGTCTGGGGTCGATCGGGGAGTTCCCCGCGGCCCTGCGAGCGCTAGAACAGCACGCTCATGAACGCGCCGATCTCCTGGAAGCCGACACGGTGGTAGGTCGCCCGGGCCGGGGTGTTGAAGTCGTTGACGTAGAGGCTGACGAGCGGGGCGACGTCGGCGAGGGCGTAGCGCATGACGGCCGCCATGCCCGGGGCCGCCAGCCCCTGCCCCCGGTACTCGGGGGCGACCCACACCCCCTGGACCTGGCAGACCTGCCGGGTGGCGGCGCCGATCTCGGCCTTGAAGACGACCTTGCCGTTCTGGTCGAGGCGCGCGAACGAACGGCCGGTGCCGACGAGTTCGGCCACCCGCGCCTGGTAGAGCAGGCCGCCGTCACCGGCGAGCGGTGAGACGCCCACCTCCTCGGTGAACATCGCCACGCACGCCGGCATGATCGTTTCCATCTCGTCCTTGCGGATGCGGCGGACGTACGGATCCGGGGCGATGTCGGCGGGGAGCCGGTCGGTGACCATCAGGGGCTGGTGGGCGCGGACCTCGCGGGCCGGTCCCCAGCTGGGTTCGAGCAGCCGCCACAGCTGGGCGGTGGCCTCGACGGGGCCGACGATCGAGGAACAGCGGCGGCCGGCCCTTCTCGCCCGGTCGGCGAAGCCGCGGACGGCGCGGGGGGTGGCGCCGATCGGGACCAGGTTGGCGCCCGCGTAGCAGAGGGACCTCAACATGCCGTCCTCGTACCAGCCCCACATCTCGCCGCCGAGCCGCCAGGGGTCGAGGCCCGCGACCTGTACCCGGGACGCGACGAACGCGTTCGCGACCGGGTCGCGGTCGAGGACGGCGAGCGCGGCGTCCAGGTCACTCGGTTCGAGGACCCTGGTGGTGGTCTGGGTCAACAACGGGACGACTCCATCACTCCTTGCGGGCAACGACAGCGTGTCGCGCACCCTGTTAGCGTCGTCGCGTGCTCGTTTGTGGGCACCGGTCAGGGCTTGACCGTCGCATCACTGCGAGAAGCCCCCTGGGGCGGAGTCACACGGTCTGCTGATCTCCGTACTTTAGCCGGAGATACCAAGCAGCACCGCACGCAAGGGACCCGGGCGCCACCTCCGGAGGGGCACCCGGGTCCCTTGCGCCACAAGGTGGGTCAGCCCGCCACCGACACCGAAGGCTCGCCGGAGGCGATGCCGTCGGCCTCCATCTGCTCGGCGAGCTTCATCGCTTCCTCGATGAGCGTCTCGACGATCTTCGACTCGGGGACCGTCTTGATGACCTCGCCCTTGACGAAGATCTGCCCCTTGCCGTTGCCGGAGGCGACGCCGAGGTCGGCCTCGCGGGCCTCGCCCGGACCGTTCACGACGCAGCCCATGACGGCGACGCGGAGGGGGACCTCCATGCCCGTCAGACCGGCGGTGACCTCTTCCGCCAGTTTGTACACGTCGACCTGGGCACGCCCGCAGGACGGGCAGGACACGATCTCCAGGCCCCGCTGCTTGAGGTTCAGCGACTCCAGGATCTGGAGACCGACCTTGACCTCCTCGGCGGGCGGCGCCGACAGGGACACCCGGATCGTGTCGCCGATGCCCTCGGAGAGCAGCGCTCCGAACGCCACCGCCGACTTGATCGTGCCCTGGAAGGCGGGACCCGCCTCCGTCACACCGAGGTGCAGGGGGTAGTCGCACGCCGCCGCCAGCTGGCGGTACGCGTTGACCATGACCACCGGGTCGTTGTGCTTGACCGAGATCTTGATGTCCCGGAAGTCGTGCTCCTCGAAGAGGGACGCCTCCCAGAGGGCGGACTCGACGAGCGCCTCGGGGGTCGCCTTGCCGTACTTCTGGAGGAGCCGCTTGTCGAGCGAGCCCGCGTTGACGCCGATCCGGATCGGGGTGCCGGTGTCCTTCGCGGCCCGCGCGATCTCCTTGACCTGGTCGTCGAACTGCTTGATGTTGCCGGGGTTCACACGGACGGCCGCGCAGCCCGCGTTGATCGCCGCGAAGACGTACTTCGGCTGGAAGTGGATGTCCGCGATGACCGGGATCTGCGACTTGCGGGCGATCGTGGCGAGGGCGTCGGCGTCGTCCTGGGTCGGGCACGCCACCCGTACGATCTGGCAGCCGGAGGCGGTCAGCTCGGCGATCTGCTGCAGCGTGGCGCCGATGTCCGACGTACGCGTGGTCGTCATCGACTGCACCGAGACGGGTGCGTCTCCACCCACGGCCACGGTTCCGACCTGGATCTGCCGGCTCTTCCGACGCTCGGCGAGCTTGGTCGGAACGGACGGCATGCCGAGAGAAATCGCAGTCATCTGCTGTGCAACCCCAAGTTGTGGATCAAGGTCCCGGAATCGTGGGCTCCAGGCTCCGAGATTACGGCACCGGCGCACGCCCGAGCACATCACGCCCCTAAACCCACCCAACGGATGGCGGCCGGACACCCAGGGTGCCCGGCCGCCACGAACGGTGTCTTGCCAAGAGACCGCCTAGGAGATTTTCACCGGGTTAACAACGTCCGCGATCAGGACGAGGATCGTGAAGCAGACGAAGATTCCGGCCACCACATAGGCCACCGGCATCAGCTTCGCCACGTCGAACGGGCCCGGGTCCGGCCGCCTCAGCACCTTCGCCGCGTTCCGCCGCAGCGACTCCCACAGCGCGCCCGCGATGTGCCCGCCGTCGAGCGGGAGCAGCGGGAGCATGTTGAACAGGAACAGGGAGAGGTTGAAGCCCGCGACCAGCAGCAGCATCATCGCGACCTGCTGCGATGCCGGGATGTCGAGGGTGAAGACATCACCGCCGATACGGGCCGCGCCGACCACGCCCATCGGGGAGTCCGCCTTGCGCGGGCCGTCGCCGAAGGCCGCGTTCCACAGGTCGGGGACCTTGCCGGGCAGCGAGACGAGCGACTCGACGCCGTTCTGCATCATGTCGCCCATGCGGTTCACGGACTGGCCGAACGACTGCTGGACGATGCCGGAGGCGGGCGTGAAACCGAGGAAGCCGGCGTACACGTACTTGCCCTCGACATAGCCGCCGTTGCCGTCGGTCTTGCTGACCTGGTTCTTGATCAGGTGAGCGGTCAGGTCGACCTTCTGGCCCTTACGCTCGACGGTGAGCGTGACGTCCTTGCCGGGGTTGGAGCGGATGTCGGACTGCAGCGCCGACCAGTCGCCGATCGCCTTGCCGTTGAACGCGACGATCTTGTCGCCGCCCTTGAGCCCGGCGGCCTTGGCGGGCGCGGCCTGGTCGCTCGCCGCGCACTTCGCCCGGTTCTCGCTCTGCTGGATGACACAGTCCGAGACCTTGCCGACCGTGGTGGTCTGGGTCTGCACCCCGAACGTCATCATCACGCCGAGGAAGATCGCGACGGCCAGGACGAGGTTCATGAACGGGCCCGCGAACATCACGATCACGCGCTTCCACGGCTTGCGCGTGTAGAAGAGGCGGGTCTCGTCGCCGGGCTGGAGCTCCTCGAAGGCGGCCGACCTGGCGTCCTCGATCATGCCCCGGAAGGGGGAGGTGGAGCGCGCCTCGATACGGCCGTCCGGGCCGGGCGGGAACATCCCGATCATGCGGATGTAGCCGCCGAGCGGGACCGCCTTCACCCCGTACTCGGTGTCGCCCTTCTTCCGCGACCAGATGGTCGGCCCGAAGCCGACCATGTACTGCGGCACGCGGATGCCGAAGAGCTTGGCCGTCGACAGATGTCCCAGCTCGTGCCAGGCGATCGAGATGAGCAGGCCGACCGCGAAGACGACTATGCCGAGGATCATCATCAGGGTCGTCATGCACGAGCCTCCGCGGTTGTCGTCTGTGCCATTGGTGCCGTCTGTGCGGTCAGTTCACGGGCCCGGGCGCGTGCCCAGGTCTCCGCTTCGAGGACGTCTGCCACGGTCAGGGAAGTTCCCGTTCCGGGTGTGCCGTGTTCCTCGACCACCCGGGTGACGGTCTCCATGATCCCGTTGAACGGCAGGGCGCCGTTCAGGAACGCGTCCACGCACTCCTCGTTGGCGGCATTGAACACCGCCGGGGCCGTACCCGCGAGCTGCCCCACGTGCCGGGCGAGCCCGACGGAGGGGAACGCGTCGTTGTCGAGCGGGAAGAACTCCCAGCTCGACGCCTTGGTCCAGTCGAAGGCGGGCGCCGCGTCCGGGACGCGTTCGGGCCAGCCGAGACCGATGGCGATCGGTCCCCGCATGTCGGGGGGCGTCGCCTGGGCCAGTGTCGATCCGTCCGTGTACTCAACCATCGAGTGGACATACGACTGCGGGTGCACCACCACCTCAATGCGATCGAAGGGAATGTCGTAGAGGAGGTGCGCCTCGATGACTTCCAGCCCCTTGTTGACCAAGGTCGCGGAGTTGATGGTGATCACCGGGCCCATGGCCCAGGTCGGGTGCGCGAGGGCCTCGGCGGGAGTGACGTTCGCCAGCTCCGCCTTCGTACGCCCCCGGAAGGGTCCGCCGGAGGCGGTCACGACCAGCTTGCGCACATCGGCGCGCGTACCGGCCGCCAGTGCCTGGAAGAGCGCCGCGTGCTCGGAGTCGACCGGGATGATCTGGCCGGGCTTGGCCAGCGCCTTCACCAGCGGGCCGCCGACGATGAGCGATTCCTTGTTGGCGAGCGCGAGGGTGCGGCCCGCTTCCAGGGCGGCGAGGGTGGGGGCGAGGCCGATGGAGCCGGTGATGCCGTTGAGGACGGTGTGGCAGTCGGAAGCGGCGAGCTGGGTGGCGGCGTCCGCGCCGGCCAGGATCTCGGGAAGGGCCTCACCGGGTGCGTACTCGGCCGTGAGCGCCTCCCGCAGCGCCGGTACGACGTCCTCGCGCGCGACCGCGACCGTGCGTACGCGCAGCCGGTGGGCCTGCTCCGCGAGCAGTGCGACCCTGCCGCCGGCGGCGGAGAGCGCGGTGACCCGGAACCGGTCGGGGTTGCGCAGCACGAGGTCGATGGCCTGGGTGCCGATCGAGCCGGTGGAGCCGAGGATCACGACATCCCGGACTCCGTCCACGGGGTCGAAGACAAGATGCGGATCAGCGAGGGGGGCTGGACTGTCGCTCATCCCCCCATTGTGGCCGCTGCGCGACCCACACAGGACAGGGCTCCCCTCTTCTCCTCGCTTCTCCTCTCTTCTGACCCCATGAGCACCCCGATCTTCTGACCCCATGAGCACCCCGACGTACCGGAGGAAGCGAAATCACCCTTTGTGAAACCAGCGTGAAGATCATGTGATAGCACTTCATGCACGTCGTCACTCTCACTGGCCGGTGGACGACCGGCCGGGGGGCGACACCCTGGGGGGTTCTCATGCGGATACGCGCTGCCCTGCCCGCGCTCGCGGGCGCCGTGGCACTGACAGGCACGTTTCTTCTCAGCACACCGGCGCAGGCGGCCGGCGGTGTGACCATCTACCACGTCTGGTTCGACAGCCCCGGTTCGGACAACCGCTCCAACGCGAGCCTCAACGCCGAGTGGGTGCAGATCAAGAACACCAGTTCGGCGGCGATCTCCCTCAAGGGCTGGATCCTCAAGGACGTCTCGAACCACAGGTACACCTTCCCGAACGTGAAGATCGGGGCGCACAAGACCATGAAGGTGCACACGGGCAGCGGTAGGGACACCGCGGGGGACAAGTACCAGAACCGCCGCGCGTACGTCTGGAACAACACCAGCGACACCGCCACCCTCACCAAGGCGAACGGCGGCAAGGTCGACGCGTGCTCGTGGACGACGCGGGACCCCAGCGACAAGTACTGCTAGGTCCTGCCGGCCCCCGCGTCCTCACCGCTTGCGGCGGCGTCGCGCCTTGGACCTGCCGGGGCGCGCGCCGCCGCGTGACGGCGCGGCGGCGGGCGCGGGGGCTGCCGCGGGAGCAGTCGCGGGCGCGTCGGCGTCCGCCGGGGCGAAGTCGCCCTCGACCACGCCCTGAGCCGTGTCCATGGTGGGGGCCGTGAAGTGCAGGTCCTCGACCCGGTCGCGGCGTTCGAGGGTCCCGGGCGCACCGCCGGAGGCGTCCAGGTTGAAGACGTAGCCGACCGACTCCTCCTTGATGGCGTCGGTCATCGCGCCGTACATGTCGAAGCCCTCGCGCTCGTACTCGACGATGGGTTCCCGGCCGAGCGTCCAGCGCAGACCGATGCCGTCGCGGAGGTAGTCCATCTCGTAGAGGTGCTCGCGCCATTTGCGGTCGAGGACGTTGAGGACGACGAGGCGTTCGAGGTCGCGCAGGGTATCGGCGCCGAGTTCGGTCTCGCGGTCCTCGTAGCGGTCGTGGATGTCCCGGGTCATGGCCTCGGTCAGGTCGTCGGCGGTGAGGTTCGCGCGCCCGCCGGCCGCCTCCTCCAGGTCCTCGATCGTGACCCGTACCGGATAGAGCTGTTTGAAGGCGCCCCAGAGCCGCTCCAGGTCCCATTCCTCGGGGAAGCCCTCGCTGGTCTCCTGTTCGATGTACGCCCGCACGGTGTCGTCCATGAAGTGCAGGAGCTGTTCGCGCAGGTCCTCCCCCGCCAGGACGCGGCGGCGCTCGGCGTAGATGAGGGTGCGCTGCCGGTTGAGCACCTCGTCGAACTTCAGGACGTCCTTGCGGGACTCGAAGTGCTGCTGCTCGACCTGGGCCTGGGCGGAGGCGATGGCGCGGGTGACCATCTTGTTCTCGATGGGGATGTCGTCGGGGACGTTCGCCATGGCCATCACGCGGTCCACGACCTGGGCGCGGAACAGGCGCATCAGGTCGTCCTCCAGGGAGAGGTAGAAGCGGGAGGCGCCGTTGTCGCCCTGGCGTCCCGAGCGGCCGCGCAGCTGGTTGTCGATACGGCGGGACTCGTGGCGTTCGGTGCCCAGCACATAGAGCCCGCCGAGCTCCTTGACCTCCTCGTACGCCGCCCCGACCGCGGCGGTGACGCGCTCGCGCACCTCGCGGCAGGCGTCGGGGTGCTCCTCCTCGGTGAGTGCGCGCTTCTCCAGCTCGGCGGCTATGAGGGACTCGGGATTGCCGCCGAGCATGATGTCGGTGCCGCGGCCCGCCATGTTGGTGGCGACGGTGACGGCGCCCTTGCGGCCCGCCTGGGCCACGATCTGGGCCTCGCGCTGGTGGTTCTTGGCGTTGAGCACCTCGTGCCGGACACCGCGTTTCCTGAGCAGCGCGGAGAGCAGTTCGGACTTCTCCACCGATGTGGTGCCGACGAGGATCGGCTGCCCCTGGGCGTGCCGCTCGGCGATGTCCTCCACGATCGCGGCGTACTTGGCGTCCACGGTGCGGTAGATCTGGTCGGGTTCGTCGGCGCGCTTCGGGGGCCGGTTGGTCGGGATCGGCACGACCTGGAGCTGGTAGATCTGGTGGAACTCGGCCGCCTCCGTCATCGCCGTGCCGGTCATGCCGGCGAGCTTCTCGTAGAGGCGGAAGAAGTTCTGCAGGGTGATCGTGGCGAGGGTCTGGTTCTCGTCCTTGATCGTCACCCCTTCCTTCGCCTCGATCGCCTGGTGCAGTCCCTCGTTGTAGCGGCGGCCCGCGAGGATGCGGCCGGTGTGCTCGTCGACGATCAGCACCTCGCCGTCCACGACCACGTAGTCCTTGTCCCTCTTGAAGTGCTCCTTGGCCTTCAGGGCGTTGTTGAGGTGCCCGATGAGGGAGGTGTGTTCGGACTCGTACAGACTCTCGATGCCGAGCTGGTCCTGGAGGTACTCGACGCCCCGGTCCAGGATCGCGACGGTGCGTTTCTTGGGGTCGTACTCGTAGTCGTACGTGGCCCGCAGCGCCGCCAGCTCCTCCTTCTCGGCCGGCCGGGTGAAGAGCTCCTCCTGGACGCGGACGCCCTTCATCCGTCGTACGAGCCCCGCGAACGCCTCGTACCACCGGGTGGGCTGGTCGGCGGGACCGGAGATGATCAGCGGGGTGCGGGCCTCGTCGATGAGGATGGAGTCGGCCTCGTCGACGATCGCGAAGTGGTGGCCGCGCTGTACGAGTTCGTCCCTCGACCAGGCCATGTTGTCGCGCAGGTAGTCGAAGCCGAACTCGGTGTTGGTGCCGTAGGTGATGTCGCAGGCGTACTGGGCGCGGCGCACGGCGGGCGTCGACTCGGACTTGATGACACCGACGGTCAGGCCCAGGAAGCGGTAGGCGCGGCCCATCCACTCGGCGTCGCGCTCGGCGAGGTAGTCGTTGACCGTGACGAGGTGGACTCCCTTGCCGGACAGGGCGTTCAGATAGACGGGGAGGGTGGCGACGAGGGTCTTGCCCTCCCCCGTCTGCATCTCCGCGATGTTGCCGAGGTGCAGCGCCGCGCCGCCCATCACCTGGACGTCGAAGTGGCGCATGCCCAGGGTCCGCCGGGCCGCCTCGCGCATCGCGGCGAAGGCCTCCGGCAACAGGTCGTCCAGGCTCTCGCCGTCGGCGTGGCGCTGTTTGAACTCCGGGGTGAGGGACTGGAGTTCCTCGTCGGACAAGGCCCTGAACTCCTCGTCCAGGGAGTTGACCTGATCGACGACGCGCTGGAGCCTGCGCAGCACCCGGCCCTCGCCGGCCCGCATGATCCTGCCGGTGATGACGTCCAGACCTTTGCCCGGCATAGGAATTCCCCCAGAACTAAACGGCGTCCGCGAGCAGCCGAATCCAGTGATTGGCTCGTTGCAGAATGTGGACGCCCTGCTGATTCGCTTTGATCACCTCGCGCAGGACGGGATCGTCGACCACGTCGAGCGCGCTCTTGAAGAGTTGTTGGATGACGGGCCGTTCCCCCGGCCGTCCGGCGTCCAGCAGACCGTCGACGTCACGGAGGTCGATGCGCCGGATCCGTACGGCGTCGAAGGAGGGCACCGGCGGGCGCGGCTCCATGTCGACCAGGGCGAGCGCGCAGTCGTTGAGGAGAACCGCGAGGGCGTCGCGGTGCGCCTCGAAGGTCTCGGGCGCGGCTTCGCGCAGCTTCTGCGCCAGCGGCCGCACCTCTTTGCGGACGGTCCGCAGGGCCCGTACGAGATCCGGTTCGTCGAGCTGACGCCGGGCCTCGGCGCGGGCGCGCGTCAGCTGCGCGGAAAGACCGTGACCGTGTTCTTCCCCGATTCCTTGGCGCATCTGCCGTCCCCGTTCGCCATTCTCCTCATTGTCGACGCACATATTCGGTGCGGCAAGCGGCGGAATGGCGAACCGGGACGGCAGTGAATTCCTGGGGAAAAGGTCAGCGAATGGGGCGGTGGACGTTTTCCTTCCGGCTCGGGCCGGGTGTCGCGTCGGCGATCCAGGGGCCTTCCCCGGACGGGTCGATCACGCCCTGCTCCAGCCATTCGTACGTGCCCGCCAGTACGCCCTTGACGACCTTGCGGTCGAGGTCGTCGGTGTTGCTCCACAGGCGGCCGAAGAGTTCGTCGACGCGGATGCGGGACTGGCGGCAGAAGGCGTCGGCGAGCTGGTAGGCCTCGCGGCCGTGCTGCCCGGTGAGGCGCAGGTGTTCGGCGCGGACGCAGGCCGCGCTCATCGCGAAGAGCTCGGCGCCGATGTCGACGATCCGGCCCAGGAAGCCCTGCTTGGTCTCCATCCGGCCCTGCCAGCGGGACATGGCGTAAAAGGTGGAGCGGGCGAGCTTGCGGGCATTGCGCTCGACGTAGCGCAGATGCGGGGAGAGATCCACCTGCCGGTTGAACTCGCCGTACGAGCGCGGGAGCTGCCCCGGGCCCGCGACCAGTTTCGGCAGCCACTTGGCGTAGAAGACACCCGCGTTCGCGCCTGCCTTCGCCTTGTCCGAGAGGGACTTGTCGGGGTCGATGAGGTCACCGGCGACCGACAGGTGGGCGTCGACGGCCTCGCGGGCGATCAGCAGGTGCATGATCTCCGTGGAGCCCTCGAAGATCCGGTTGATGCGCAGGTCGCGCAGGATCTGCTCGGCGGGCACCGCCCGCTCGCCGCGCGCCGCCAGCGACTCGGCGGTCTCGAAGCCGCGGCCGCCGCGGATCTGGACCAGTTCGTCGGCCATCAGACAGCCCATCTCGGAGCCGTACAGCTTGGCGAGGGCGGCCTCGATGCGGATGTCGTTGCGGTTCTCGTCGGCCATCTGGGAGGACAGGTCCACGACGGCTTCGAGGGCGAACGTGGTGGCCGCGATGAAGGAGATCTTGGAGCCGACGGCCTCGTGGAAGGCGACCGGCTTGCCCCACTGCTCGCGGGCCGCCGACCATTCGCGGGCGATCTTCAGACACCATTTGCCCGCGCCGACGCACATGGCGGGCAGCGAGAGGCGGCCGGTGTTGAGGGTGGTGAGGGCGATCTTCAGGCCCGCACCCTCCGGGCCGATCCGGTTCGCGGCCGGGACCCGGACCCGGTGGAAGCGGGTGACGCCGTTCTCCAGGCCGCGCAGGCCCATGAAGGCGTTGCGGTTCTCGACGGTGACGCCCTCGGAGCCGGCCTCCACCACGAACGCCGTGATGCCGCCCTTGTGGCCCTCGGACTTCGGGACGCGCGCCATGACGACGAGCAGATCGGCGACGACGCCGTTGGTCGTCCAGAGCTTCACCCCGTCGAGGACGTACTCGTCGCCGTCCGGGACGGCGGTCGTGGCGAGCCGCGCCGGGTCGGAGCCGACGTCCGGCTCGGTGAGGAGGAAGGCCGAGATGTCGGTGCGGGCGCAGCGCGGCAGGAAGACGTCCTTCTGCTCCTGGGTGCCGAAGAGCTTCAGCGGCTGCGGTACGCCGATCGACTGGTGCGCGGACAGCAGGGCGCCGATCGCCGGGTTCGCGGAGCCGACGAGGGCGAGCGCCTTGTTGTAGTACACCTGGGTGAGGCCGAGGCCTCCGTACTTGGTGTCGATCTTCATGCCCAGGGCGCCGAGGTCCTTGAGGCCGTCGATGACCTCGTCCGGGATCTGTGCCTCGCGCTCGATACGGGCCGGGTCGATCTTCGTCTCGCAGAAGTCGCGCAGCTTGGCGAGGAACTCCTCGCCGCGCTGTACGTCGTCCTCGGCGGGCATGGGGTGCGGGTGGATCAGGTCGAGGCGGAAGCGGCCGAGGAACAGTTCCTTGGCGAAGCTGGGCTTGCGCCAGTCCTGTTCGCGGGCCGCCTCCGCGACCTGACGTGCCTCACGTTCAGTGACGGTGGGCTGGTGGGGTGTTGCGGACATGAGGCTCACCTCGCCGCGCATAGGGATCTTGGGGACCTTCGTTACCGATCGGTTCTACTCGATCGTATTTACCCGATTACGGGTGAGCCCACCAGTCCTCGCGCGCGTTCGCGTGAACGTGTACCCCATGAGTTTGGGCCGATGCCCGCCGATGCCGGCCGATGTCAGCGGATGTCAGCCGATGTCGACGGAGTACGCCTTGGTGTCCAGCCGTCCCGAACCGCGGAAGACCTCGCTGCCCGACTCGATGCCGGAGAGGTACTTGTCGTTGCCGAGCAGCTTGCGGCGGACCAGGGCCTGAGTGAAGTCGTCGAGGTCGAGGGAGGCCTTGGTGGTGTTGGTGCGGCGGACGAAGGAGTACACCTTCCAGCCGATGTCGCCCTGGTAGATGTCCCACATGGCGCCGTCGAGGCTCACGCTGCCGTACTTGGTGCCGAGGGGGCCCGCACCGCCCTGCCGGTTGAGCCAGACCATGATTTCGTCGGTGGGCTGGTCCTGCCAGTCCGCGTTGTTCCTGGCGTGCAGCCACAGGTCGTACGCGACGTTCATGGTGCCGGGGTCGGAACTGACCGAAAACTCCCAGCTGGTTCTGACCGGCTTGCGGTCGCCGACCCGGACGGGCAGTTCGGTGGCCGCCTTGTCGGTCTTCCAGCCCCAGTGCCAGCCGAGCACGGTACTGGCGTACGACTTGACGCTGTTCTCCTTGCCGGCCTTGCTGGTCCAGGTGTAGTTCGTGCCCCAGCCGATGGTGTCGCCGGAGCGCGAGGTGTCCCAGACGCACTGGGTGCCCGTGCCGTCGTCCTGCCCCCAGAGGTTGTTGTTGACGTAGTACTTGCCCATCGTGACGGTGTCGAAGGCGCCGCACTTCTTGCCGGCCTCGCCCGCCTGGGCGACGGTGACGCCCGCGGCGGCCGCGAGCGCCACCGTTCCCGCGAGCATCGTCTTCGCCTTCTTGGACAGGCGCGGTCGGCGGTGTTGCATCGAAGGTCCTTCCGGAAAACGGTCTGCGTACGCCTTCTCAGTGACCACCGGGGCTCGAAAGGTTGCCGCCGCACGGCGAAGTCCGGGGCGCGAAACGTACCGGCGCCCGACACTGGAAGCACGCCCGAGCGCGGCACGGCGAACGTGCCGTCGCGCGGCGCGACGACGACTGCCGACCCGCACCGCAAGAATCCTGTCGAAGCGCTTCGACAACCTATGGACACCCACCACCCGTCGAGCTACTGTCGAGCCACCCTCACACGCCCTTGTCCGCAATGCGCACTGTCGAAGCGCTTCACACAATGCTTGGAGAGCTGGATGGTCACCCTCGCCGAGGTCGCCCAGCACGCCGGAGTCTCGGCGAGCACGGTGAGCTATGTCCTCAGCGGCAAGCGGTCCATCTCCGCGAGCACCCGGCAGCGGGTCGAGCGGAGCATCCAGGAGCTCGGCTACCACCCGAACGCGGGCGCCCGAGCCCTGGCGAGCAGCCGGTCCAACATCATCGCGCTGATGGTTCCGCTCCGTACCGACATGTACGTACCCGTGATGATGGAGATCGCCATCGCGGTGGCGACCCACGCCCGCACGCACGGCTACGACGTGCTCCTGCTCACCGGCGAGGAGGGTCCCGACGCCGTGCGCCGCGTCACCGGCAGCGGGCTCGCCGACGCGATGATCCTGATGGACGTGGAGCTCGACGACGAACGGCTCCCGCTGCTGCGCCAGACGGACCAGCCCTCCGTACTGATCGGCCTGCCCGCCGACACCTCCGGCCTGACCTGCGTCGATCTCGACTTCGGCGCGACGGGCGCGCTGTGCGCCGAGCACCTCGCGCTGCTGGGCCACCGTGACATCGCTGTCATCGGCGAGGCCCCCGCGGTCTACGAGCGGCACACCGGCTTCGCCGAGCGCACCCTCGACGGACTCCGGTCCCGTTCGAGGGAGTTGGGCCTGCGCGTACTGCACCGCCCCTGCGAGGGCGGGTACGACGCGATGGCCCTGACCCTCGCCCGCATCCTCGACGAGCGCCCCGGCACCACGGGCTTCGTCGTGCAGAACGAGTCGGCGGTCGAGCCGCTGCTCGCGCTGTTGCGCCAGCAGGGCCGGGCCGTCCCCGAGGACGTGTCGGTGATCGCGATCTGCCCGGACCAGGTCGCGACACAGGCCTCGGTGCGGCTGACCTCGGTCGCCATCCCGGCGCAGGAGATGGGCCGGCTCGCCGTGGAGCATCTGATCGCCAAGTTGGAAGGGCATGGCAAGGACGAAGTCGTGCTCATCGCACCCGAGTTGACGGTACGGGCGAGCACCGGCCCGGCGCCGACCGCCGCCTGACCGGGGCCCGGCCACGCCACTCCCCGCCCCACCCTTCACCGCACCGCACCGCACCGCACCGCACCGCACCGCATCACACCGCACCGCACCGCCCCAGACCCAGCGTTGTGCCCTCCTCGCCGGGCACCCCCATGTCTGCATGTCTGCATTCCTCATGTCTGCATTCCTTCAGGAGCGCCCCCGTGAATCAGCCTGCCGAAAACCAGACCCAGTCAGGCGCGGTCAGCCTCGCGCAGTCCTCCCCGACCGTCGGCACGTTCCGTGAGCGGGACGGCGCGCTGGAGTGGAGCGGACGTCAGGAGACCGTCCGTATCGAGCCCTGGGGCCCGGACGCGGTCCGGGTCCGCGCACGCCTGGGCGGCCCCGTACTCGAAGGCCTCCCCGGCGCGCTCCTCGACGAGCCGCAGGTGACCGAGAGCACCGTCAAGATCCAGGACGGTGAGGGCCGGTTGACGGTCGGCACACTGACCGTCGAGGTCAGCGCCGAGGGCCTGCTCCGCTTCCTTCGCACGGCCGACGGCACGGAACTCCTCGCCGAGGAGCGCGCTCACTTCTGGTGGCCCGGCCCGCGCCTGTACACCCCGACGGGAAACGGCCATCACCGCCTGGAGCAGCGCTTCGCCGCCTACGAGAGCGAGAAGCTGTACGGCCTCGGCCAGCACCAGCACGGGCTGTTCGACCAGAAGGGCGCGGTCCTGGACCTGATCCAGCGCAACGCCGAGGTCACCGTCCCGGTGCTCACGTCCAGCCGCGGGTACACGTTCCTGTGGAACTCCCCCGCGATCGGCCGGGTCGAGCTCGCGGGCAACGGCACCCGCTGGGTCGCCGACTCGGCCCGCCAGCTCGACTACTGGATCACCGCGGGCACCCCGGCCGACGCCCAGCGCCGCTACAGCGCCGCCACCGGCCGTACGCCGATGCTGCCCGAGTGGGCGGCCGGCTTCTGGCAGTGCAAGCTGCGCTACCGCACGCAGGACGAACTCCTCGGCGTGGCACGGGAGTACAAGCGACGGGGACTGCCCCTGTCCGCCATCGTCTGCGACTTCTTCCACTGGACCCACCTGGGCGACTGGAAGTTCGACCCGGCGGAGTGGCCGGACCCGGCGGCGATGCAGCGCGAGCTCGCCGAACTCGGCGTCAAACTGGTCGTGTCCGTCTGGCCGTCGGTCTCCCCGCTCTCCGAGAACCACCCGCTCATGGAGCAGCGCGGCTACTTCATCGGCACCGAGTACGGCCCGACGGCCCACGCCGACTGGCCCGACAAAGAGGTCGCCTCCACCGTCCAGGTGGCCTTCTACGACGCGACGAACCCCGAGGCCCGCGACTTCCTGTGGTCGCGCGTGAAGGACAACTACCTCGACCCGTACGGCATTTCGGCCTTCTGGCTGGACGCCTGCGAGCCGGAGCTGAAGCCGGGCTTCCAGGAGAACCTGCGCTACCACGCGGGCCCGGGTCTGGAGGTCGGCAACCTCTACCCCCGCGAGAACGCCCGCACCTTCTACGAGGGCATGCTCGCTGTCGGGGAGAGCGAGGTCGTCACTCTCAACCGCTCGGCGTGGGCGGGCAGTCAGCGCTACGGCGCCGCCCTGTGGTCCGGCGACATCGGCACCGACTTCGCGACCCTGCGCCGCCAGATCGCCGCGGGCCTCAACACCGCGCTCTCCGGCATCCCCTGGTGGAACACCGACATCGGCGGCTTCCACGGCGGCGACCCCGACGACCCGGCGTACCGCGAGGTGATGGTCCGCTGGTTCCAGTTCGGCGCGCTCTCCCCGCTGATGCGCCTGCACGGCTTCCGCGACCCCGGTATGCCGCTGGGCCCCGACATGACCGGCGGCCCGAACGAGGTCTGGTCGTACGGCGAGGAGGCCGGCGCGATCCTGGAGAAGTACCTGCGGCTGCGCGAGCGCCTGAAGCCCTATGTGCTGGACGTCATGCGGGAGGCCCACGAGGAGGGGCTGCCGGTGATGCGCCCGCTGTTCCTCGAGTTCCCCGAGGACCACGCCGCCTGGTCGGTCGACGACTCCTACCTCTTCGGCTCCGACCTCCTGGTCGCGCCGGTGCTCACGGCGGGCGCGACGGCGCGTACGGCGTACCTTCCGGCGGGCGCCTGGTGGACCGACGCGTGGACCGGTGAGACGTACGAGGGCGGCGCGGCCGTCACCGTCGACGCCCCTCTGGACCGCATCCCGCTGTTCCTGCGGGACGGGGCGCGGCTGCCTGTGGCGGAGTAGCCGCGCGCATACGGGGGAGGCCGGGCGGGCCTCCCCCGCATGGTCTGTGACGCTACTGTTGCCGGAACTGTGGCCTCCATCACAGCCGAGGCGATCTTGGGCTGCTGAAGTCACCGGATGGTGTACCTGCTCCTGCCGCTCGTCCCGGGGAGCCTGGTCGCGGCCTTCGCCTTCGTCGGGTACTGCTTCGGCACCCTCGGCCGGATCGGCCTGCGGCAGGCCGACCGCGTGGTGTGGCTGCGCGTCGTCGCCGCCCTCATGGGGGCCGCCACGGCCGTTCTGTACGTGTGGGGACTGCTCCATCTGGTCGGCGCGGTCATGGACGCGGAGGAGAACGGCGCCGACTCGGCACCGCTGCGGCCCTGTCGCACACCGGGCTGGGAGGAGTGGGCGCAGGACCCCGGCATCGTCGACTACACGGTGCGCTATCTGCCCCTCCGGTTCGTCTGCGAGACGGGGGACGGCGACAGCTATGTCACCGACGCCGTTCCCGGCTACCTGAACCCCGGCGTGCTGGGCTTCGCGCTGGCCGGCGCCGGGTGTGCCGGTGCCGCGCGGCTCGTGTCGCGACGGCCCGGCCCCCGCGCGACGCGGGGACCGGGCCGCTGATGCCTCCTGGAGTGTCGGTCAACTACTGCTCACCGACAGGCTGTTGGTCGCGAAGTCCAGGCCGCCGGACGAGGACGTGATCTCGAAGCCGAACTGGAGGTCGCCGATGGTCACGTTGCCGAACCATCCCTTGGTGTCCTTGATCCACTTGAGGATCGGCAGGACGTCGACGGTGCCGGAGCTGGAGTTCGAGGTCCGCACGAAGGAGAAGACGTCGTTGGATCCGTTGTTGCCCTTGTAGACGGTCCAGGTGTGGCCGCCGAGGGTGAGGGTGCCCTGCGAGGTGCCGAGCGGGCCGACGGCTCCGGTCTTGTTCACCCAGAGCATGACCTCGTACTTGTAGCCGGTGTCCCAGATGTCGTACGACGTGTTGTACGCGCCGGACGACGGGACCGTGACGTTGTAGCCGCTGCTGAGCGAGCCGAGCGAGGTGATCGACTTGTTGATCACCTTCTTGGCGTTCGGGTACGACTTGATACCACCGGTGTTGGGGTGGTTGGCCCAAACCCCCCAGTTGGTACCGGAGTTGGCCCAGATGCACTGGCTGCCCGCGCCGGAGCCCCAGATGTTGTTGTAGAGCGTGTACCCGTTGAGGCTGGTGTTCCCGTACTGCTCGCAGGAGCTCCAGACGGCCGCCTGGGCGGGGGCGGAGGCGAGGCCGACGGTGGCGCCGAGCGCGAGCGCGGGGGCCAGCAGGGCCTTGGCGGCCCTGCCGAGTGTCCGTGTTGCCATGGTGTCCCTTCCATGGGTGGGGGGAACTGCGGGTGCTACTGCGGCCCCAGGGTGAGGACGCAGTCTTCTCCGGCGCTCAGGGCGAGCGGTCGCGCGCCGGCGGAAGTCCTGAGATCGATCCGCGTGGTGCGGGTGGGGCGGATGACGGCCGTGCGCTCGCCGGGACTCCAGGTCAGGTCGACCTCGGCGCCGAACCGGGTGCGGATGCCGTGGAGCCGGCCGCTCGGGTACGCCGTGGGGAGCGCGGGGAAGAGGACCAGCCGTCCGGGCGTGGACTGGACGAGCATCTCGATGAGCACGGCGGGGAGCGTGTGGGCGGCGTCCGCGTTGTAGACGTGCCGGTTCGGGTAGTGGCCGCTCATCAGGGAGACATGGAAGAAGTCCCCGGCCAGGACGTTGTCGAGGGCTCCCGCCACCCGCTGGGCGTCCCGCAGCCGGGCCGCCACCAGGGCGTGGTGGAGGTGGCCGTGCGCGGAGTCGTTCTCGGCGCCGCGCAGTTCGAGGGCACGGTGGGCCGCCGCGGCGAGCTCGGGGGTGTCGTACGGGTTGATCTCGTCGAGCGGCCAGACGCCGTAGAGGTGGCTGAGGTGCCGGTGGTCGTAGGTGTCGTCGAGGCCGGGCCAGGCCCACTCGGCGAGTGCCCCGTCGGCGTTGACGCGGTGCGGCGGCAGCCGGTCGGCGAGCGCGCGCCAGCGCTCGGCGTCGGGTCCGGGGTGGTGGTCGGCGGCCGTGCGGAGGGCGTGGCGTGCCGCGGAGAGGTCCATGGCGGCGTTGAGGGTGATCCAGCGCGCGGTGGCGGGCCGGTTCTCCGGCGAGTACGACGGCACGATCACGACGTGGCCGCTCTCGTCGGTCCGGGTGAGGAAGTCCTCGTAGAAGTACGCCACTTCGGCGAGCGCGGCGGCCAGGCGCGGGTCGCGTGCGCCGCGCGTCTCGTCGTGGTCCACGAGGGGCTTCAGCAGCCAGTCGGCGCCCGCGGTCCACACGTGCAGCGGGTACTCGCGGCTGAGGTGGTAGATGTGCCCGGACTCGCCGTCGGTGTGCGCGGGGGCGACGACACCCCGGGTACCGAAGATCGCCCGGGCGTTGTCGCGCCAGTGCGGCAACTGGCCGTGGATCAGGGCGGCATGGGCCTCGGACACCTCCGGGAGCGCCGCGGCCGCGGCCGACGCCGTCTGGAGATTGACGTTGGCGTCGGTGGTGAAGGCTCCCGACCAGGCGGTGTCCCAGTCGCCGGTCCACAGCCCGGTCAGCCGTGGCGGCAGCATTCCGGCGGCGGACAGCAGGTGGTGACGACCGGCCGCGAAGAGCCGTTCGAGCAGGGCGGGGCTCTTCGGACGGCGGACCAACTCCGAGCCGGGGAGCGCCCGTTCGGCCGGGTCGGCGCCCAGCTCCAGGCCCGCCCGCAGATAGGCGGGGCGGTGCAGGGCGGTGTGCCGGGCGAGGAGACGGTCGTACGCCTCCTCGTCGTCGGGCAGCAGGGCGCGCAGCTCACGGGCCTCGGCGAGCGCGTCCCACTCCCCCTTGTGCCGCCGTACCCGCGTGAGCAGCAGCATCGAACGCGCGCCCTCGACCCGTATCCCGGGCGGCGCGGTGAGCGTCCGGCCACCGGTGACCACGGCGAGCGTCACCCCGGTGTACGCCCGCCCGCTGCCCGGATAGCGGGCCCGCAGGGTGAGGAGAGCGCCCTCGGCGGTGAGGGCGGAACTGTGACCCACCGTCAAATCGGTTGGAGCGCCCGGCAGTCGGTGGTCGAGCGTCACGTCCGCGGTGAGGTCGGCCTCGGTCACGTGCTGGACGATGACGTCGTCCGCGCGCGACACGAAGACCTCGCTGCGCCGGTCCCCGCACTCGGCGCGGACGACACCGGTGGTGAAGTCGACCTCGCGCCGGTACGTGCGCGACTCCCGTGGCGCCCGGCGCAGCCGCACCTGGAAGGCCGGGTGGAAGGGCTGCACCCACAGCAGCGGTCGCCCGTCGGTGAAGTCCTCCCCGGCGTCGACGTCACCGGCCAGCAACCGGTCCTGGACGCTCTTCAGCCGTTCGGCCAGCTCGGGCGGCCGGGCGTCCGCACTGCCGTTCGGGCGGACCAGGGAGTGATGGTTGACGATGACCCGGTCGTCGTTCGGATCACCGAACACCATGACGCCGTGTCGGCCGTTCCCGCTCAGGAAGGCGTCCTCCCAGCGGGCGGCGGGGGCCGGCTCCCAGGTGCCGTGGACGGGAGCGTCGGTGGAGCCGTGGACGGGCTCGTCCGTGGAGCCGTGGGCGGGATCGCTCATGGCGCTGCCTCCAGTACGACGACCCCGTACCGCCCCAGCTCCACGGCATCGATGACGTCCTGGCCGGTCAGCAGGTCGCGATGGCGTCCCGGCACCGGCACGGTCACCGTGTCCCGCCCGTGGTGGAGCAGGAAGAGCAGTTCGCCCCGGCGTACCGCCTCCACGTCCACCGGGAGGTGGTCGAGTGGCGGCCGTACTCCCGCGTCCTCGGCGATCCCGGCGAGCAGCGGCCACAGCGCCTCGGGCTCGGGGAGGGTGGACAGGTACCAGGCGCGGCCCTTGCGCAGTACGGCCGGAAGACCGTCCAGCTCACCGCCCTTGTACCGGACGACCGCGTAGGTGTCGTCCGCGGCCTCGATCTCCTCGGACCACAACGTGCCCCGGAAGCCCTCGGCCTCGACCTTCTCGTCGGCGTCCAGCGGCCACCACTCGTGCAGGGTGCGGATGCCGAAGAGTTCACGCAGCCGCACGTCCATGCCTCCGGGCCGCACCCGGTCGTCCTGGTCGGCGACGCCGGTCAGGAATCCGGAGACGAGCGTGCCACCGCCGCGTACGTACCCGACGAGGTTGTCGATCGCCCTGTCCGTCAGCAGATACAGCTGAGGGACGACAACCAGCTTGTACGCGGACAGGTCGTGCTCGGGGTGGGCGAAGGAGGCGGTGATGTTGGCCTCCCACAGCGCGCGATGCCAGGCGCGTACGACGCTCTGGTGGTCGACCTCGCAGGACAGCCGCCCGTCCTGCTGACTCGCCCACCAGGCGTTCCAGTCCAGCAGTACGGCGACGTCGGCGCCGATGACCCGCGTGTCCGTCACCTTGGCGCTCAGCAGGGCGAGGTCGGACCCGATCCGCTTGACCTCCTGGAAGGTGCGGCCGCGCTCCCCCGCGTGGCTGACCATCCCGGAGTGGAACTTCTCGGCGCCCTGCCGGGACTGCCGCCACTGGAAATAGCAGACGGCGTCCGCGCCGCGGGCGACGGCCTGGAGGGACCAGAGCCGGTTGAGCCCATGGGGCTTCGGGTGGTTCACGCCACGCCAGTTCACGGGCCCCGCCGCCTGCTCCATGACCATCCAGGGGCCGCCGCGGGCCTGCGAGCGGGTCATGTCGTGGATGAGCGCGCCGTACTGGGCGCCGAGCGGGTCGCGCGGGTCCGGATAGATGTCGACGGAGACCACGTCCTCCCGCTCGTTCATGTAGTGGGCGTGGCGCGGCGGGACGACGCTTTCCCAGACGTCGTAGCCCTGGCTCCAGAAGGCGGTGCCCCAGGCGGTGTTGAGGGCGTCGAGCGTGCCGTACTTGCCCTGGAGCCAGCGCCGGAAGGCGGCGGCCGCCTCGTCGCCCCAGTCGTAGGTGCAGTACTCGTTGTTGATGTGCCACATCGTGAGGGCGGGATGGCCGCCGTAGCGGGCGGCGAGGTCCTCGGTGATGGCGGCGGCGTGGCGCCGGTAGACGGCGCTGGAGTGGGCGAAGTGCTGGCGGCCGCCCCACCACTCGACACGGCCGTCCGCGTCGCGGGGCAGGGTCTCCGGATGGAGCCGGCCCATCCAGGGCGGGGGCGAGGAGGTGGGGGTGGCGAGGACGACTCCGATGCCGTGCTCGTGCATCAGGTCCATGAGCCGGTCGAGCCAGCCGAACTCCCGTGCGCCGGGCGTCGGTTCGAGCTTGGCCCAGGAGAAGACGCCGACGGTGACGGAGTTGACGCCGGCCTCCTTCATGAGCCGTACGTCCTCCGGCCAGAGCTCCTGCGGCCACTGCTCGGGGTTGTAGTCGCCGCCGAAGAGGATGCGGGCGCGGGTGGCGTGCGCGAGGGTGGGTGCCAGGGGCTTCTTTTCGGGCGCGGGCATCAGACCGGCTCCCCGTACTGGATGCCGCGCCCGTTCGTACCGAGGTACACACGGCCGTACACACGCGGGTCTCCGGTGATGACCTCGCCGATCCAGCCCCACTGGTGGGCTTCGTCGTTGATCCGTACCCAGGTCTCGGCCGCGTCGTCGGAGCGGAGGATCGCATCGTTACCGGCCCACGACTGGGCGTAGGTGCCGAGGGCGAGGTAGAGCCGGTCCGGGTGCGCGGGGTCGACGGCGAGCGACTCGACACCGAGCAGGTTCCAGTCGAGGTGGTCGGTGAGCGGGGTCCAGCGGGCGGTGCGCTCGTCCCAGCGGTAGGCGCCGCCGATGTCGGTCCGGGCGTAGGCGAGCCCTCGTACGGCCGGGTGGAACAGCACGCCGGTGATGAATCCGGTACCGCCGATGACGGCGTTGCGCCAGCGGTAGGAGGGGGTGGCGGCGGTGACCTCGGCGGCGTGCGCGCGGCCCTGGGGGAGCGCCACGGTGGTGAGCGCGGCGGCGGCCGCAGTCCCGGCGAGAACGGTCCGGCGGCTCAGTCGGGACGCGTGCATGACATACCTCGTTCTACGGAGAGACGGTCAGGGGATCTACCTGAGGGGCGCCGGGCTGTATCGATATGCGGCTCCGCCGCGTGGGCGCGACCGGCCACGAACAACCCGCGGTCGCCGAAGAACCGGAGAGCCCTCTTCAACAGGCGCCGGTCAGCCCTTCACCGCGCCCGTCAACATGCCCTTCTTGAAATGCCTCTGCACGAACGGCGACAACACGGCCACCGGCAGCAACGCCATCACCATGACCGCCATCTGCACGGCCAGGCCGGACAGTTGGCCGGTCTTGATGGCCTGGCCGAGGCCCACCGGGGCCTCCTGCTTCTGCACGAGCTGGATCATGACGTTCTGCAACGGCATCATGTCCTGGTCGTTGAGGTAGAGCGAGGCGTTGAACCAGGCGCTCCAGTACCCGACGGCGTAGAAGAGGGTGATCACCGCGAGGACCGCGCGGGAGAGTGGCATGACGATCCGCAACAGAATGCGGAGGTCACCGGCGCCGTCGATGCGGGCGCTGTCGATGAGTTCCTGCGAGATGCCCATGAAGAAGCCGCGCAGCACCAGGATGTTGAAGACGCTGATCGCGCTCGGGAGGATCAGCGCGAGATAGCTGTCGGTCAGGCCCAGCGACTGCACCAGCAGATAGGTCGGGATGAGACCGGCGCTGAAGAACATGGTCGCCAGCAGCGCCATCAGGATCCAGCGGTGGCCGAGCGAGCCGATGCGGGAGAGGCCGTAGGCGCACAGGACGGACACCGTCATGGAGAACAGCGTGCCGACGAGGGTGATCAGGATGCTGATGACCGAGGCGCGGGTGACCTGGCCGCCGCTGAGGAGTTCCTTGTAGGCGACGAAGGTGATGCCCTTGGGCACCATCACCAGGCCGCCGGCCTCGTCGATGGTCTTCCGTGAGGAGAGGCTGGTGACGATGACGATCCACAGCGGGAAGAAGATCCCCAGGCAGGCGAGGGTCAGCACGAGTCCCTTGCCCGCGAGGCCTGCCTTGCTGGGCTCCTCCTCCCACGCCGGCCGGGGCGGCGCGGCCAGGCGGCCGGGGCCGCGCACGGGTTTGTCGATGACGGCGGTCACTTCTTGTACACCCCCTGCTCGCCCATGAGATGGGCCACCTTGTTCGCGGCGAGGACCAGGCCGAGGCTGACCACGCCCTTGATCAGTCCGGCGGCCGCCGCGTAGCCGAAGTCCTGGTTGCGGACGCCGTTCCACCAGACGAAGGTGTCGAGGACCTCCGCCGCTCCTGGTCCGACGGCGTCGCGCTGGAGCAGGATCTGTTCGAAGCCGACGGTGAGAGCGTCACCGACGCGGAGCACCAGCAGCAGGGCGATCACCGGGCGCAGCGCGGGCAGCGTGACGTGCCACATGCGGCGCCAGCGACCCGCGCCGTCCATCGCGGCGGCCTCGTACAGGTCCGGGCTGACCGAGGACAGCGCGGCGAGGAAGACGATGATCCCCCAGCCGGCGTCCTTCCACACGCTCTCCGCGGTGATCAGGAACTTGAAGGTGGTGGGGTCGGTCATGATGTCGAGACCGTCGTACCCGTGCTGCCGCAGCAGCTGCGAGAGGATTCCGGCGCCGCCGAAGAGCTGCTGGAAGACGGCGATGACCAGCACCCAGGAGAAGAAGTGCGGCAGGTAGAGGATGGCCTGCGAGAGCGCCCGGACCCTGGGCCTGACCACGCTGTTGATGAGCAGCGCGAGCACGATCGGGATCGGGAAGTACAGGACGAGCTGGAGGAAGAACAGCACGAGGGTGTTCTGCACGGCACTCCAGAACGCCGAGTCCGCGAAGACCCGCTGGAAGTTCTCGATGCCCACCCAGGGGCTGTGCAGCATGGAGACGATGCCGTTGTCGCTGATGTACGGGTCGTAGTCCTGGAAGGCGACGATGTTGCCGAGGATCGGCACATAGTTGAAGAGCAGGACCAGCAGGACCGCCGGCAGCGTCATCAGGAGCAGGACGCGGTCGCGTCTGAACCTGAGCCGCAGGCTCACCTTCCCGGAGGGGCGTTTCTCCCGGGAGCCGGTGGCGCCGCCGGGCGCCACCGGGGTCTTCCCTGTCGTGTCGGCCTCGGTCCCGCTCCGAGGCACCGTGCTGTGGGACACGGCCGTTCTCCTTGCCTCGGTGCCCGGTCAGCTCGTCGCCGAGCCGTTCTCGTCGAGCAGCTTCTTGTACCAGTCGCGCAGTTTGTCGCCGCCCTTGCTCTTCCAGTCGGAGACGGCCTGCTGCATGTCGCTGATCTTCTTGCGGCCGCGGACGATGTCGTCCTCCAACTGCTCGAAGTCGTTGGAGAGATTGGTGTAGCGGGAGGGCTCGGTGATCTGCATGCCGTAGAAGGAGGACTTCTTGGTGAAGGCGCCCATCCGCTGCTGCCACTCGACCTGTGCCTTGGCGACCTCGGGGAAGTCGGGGTGGGCGATGGTCGCGGTGGGGCTCGCGACCATGACGTAGGCGTTGATGACCTCGTTGTTGCCCTGGTCGGTCTTGGTGGGAACGCCGTTCTTGACGGTGTAGTGGGTGCCCTCGACGCCGTAGTTGGTGATCATGTACTCCTTGGTGCCGTACGGCGCGGCGGTGACGTTCGCGACGGCGAGCACGTCACGGATCACGGACTCGGAGGCCTTCTTGCTGACGAAGGCGAAGATGCCGGCCGGCTGCTCGGCCCAGAGGGTCGGGGCACCGCCGTCGTGGCCGAAGATGTCCATGCCCCAGATCTTGTAGTCCGGGTTCTGGGTGGCCTGTTCGGCGGTGCGGCTCCACCACTGCGAGATGTTCTGGGCGTAGATGAGGAACTCGCCGGCCGCGAACTTGGGGCCCGGGTCGGTGGCCGCGCTCTTGCCCAGCTTGGCGTCCGGGTGGACGTATCCGGCGGCGAACAGCTTGCGGGTCCACTCCAGCGCTTCGAGGTACTCCTGGGTCTCGATGCGATAGACCATCTTGCCGTCGACGAGGTTCCAGCCGAGCGGCTTCTCGCTGCCCGAGAGCACACCGAAGGACTGGAAGGCGGTCCACTTCATGTCGAGGCAGGCCCACCGCTTGGCCTTGGCGTTGGTGATCTCCTTGCACAGCGCCGTGAACTCGTCGGCCGAGGTGGGGATTTCGTACCCCTCCTTGTCGAAGATGTCCTTGCGGTACAGGGGCACGATGCCGGTGACGTACGGGGCCGGCTGGGGCAGGCCGCGCAGTTTGCCGCCGAAGAGGGAGCGCTGCCAGGCGTCCGTCGGGATCGCCGCGAGGTTCGGGTACTCCTTGATCGCGTCCCCGGAGAGGTACGGGCCGAGGTCCGCGAACTTGCCGATGATGGCGCTGGGTATCTTGCCGCCCATGTTCCAGCCGGGGATGACCACGACGTCCGGGATGTCACTGGAGGCCAGGACCGCGCCGAGTTTCTGGTCGTAGGTGTTGCCGTCCTGGTTCTGCCACTGGACGTCGACACCGATCAGGTCGTTCATCGCCTTGTAGTAGGCGTTGTCCCCCTTCGGCGGGGAACCCCAGAACGGCGACATGATGCTGACCTTGCCGCCCTTGCCGAGCTTCTTCGGCACCGAGGTCTTCAGGGAAGCGATGTCGAGCTTGCTGGTGAAGCCGACCGCGGAGCCGTTCTTGGCGGCGATGTCAGGGGTCACCACGTTGGTCGCGACGTAGGCCGGCAGCAGCTTCTTGGCGTTCTTGCCCGCCGACGTGCCCCCGCCCGAGCCGCTGTCCGAGCCGCCGCAGGCGGCGAGCAGCGGCATCCCTCCCGCCACCGCCGCGGCGGCGACCGCGGTGGAGGCGAGGAAGCTTCTCCGGCTGGGAGCGGAGGTGGCGGAGGTGGCGGCGTTCGGCGTCATTGCGTCAACCCTTCATGGCGCACAGCAGGACACCCGGCGGTGGAGCCGTCGGCTGCGGTGTCTTGAGTGGAACTGGCTGAGCCGAAGCGGTCCTCGGAGGACTGCGTGGAGGACTGCGTGCTCCCGAGGGAGCCTCCCACTAGTCGAAGCGCTTCGATGTTGCTGCGAGGTTAAGTGAACACCTGGGGGTGCACAAGAGCCGATTCCAAGATTCCTCGGAGGTGTGGAGGACTGGAGCGGACTCATCCGGCGCTTGAAATGCCAATGAGGAAACGGAGTTGTTGCATCGAGGTGTCTTGACACCCACCCCTCGGGCGATCGAGCATCGAAGCGCTTCGAAAGCACCCCGTCGCTCCACCGCAAAGGGATCACCACGTGACCGCACAAACGCCGCCTACGCCGCCTTTTCGCGATCCGCGGCTGCCGTTCGCGAAGCGCATCGACGATCTGCTGGCGCGGCTCACGCTCGACGAGCGCATCGCGTTCCTGCACCAGTTCGCGCCCGCCGTGGAGCGGCTCGGGGTGGCCGCGTTCCGCACCGGCCAGGAGGCGCTGCACGGTGTGGCCTGGATGGGCCCGGCGACGGTCTTCCCCCAGGCCGTCGGCCTCGGCGCGACCTGGAACACGGATCTCGTACGCCGCGTCGGCGACGCGGTCTCGGCCGAGGTCCGCGCGATGCGCGCCCGCGACGACCGGGTGGGCCTCAACGTCTGGTCCCCCACGGTCAATCTGTTGCGCCACCCGCTGTGGGGCCGCAACGAGGAGGGCTACTCGGAGGACCCGAAGCTCACCTCCGCGATCGCCACGGCGTACACCCGGGGCCTGCGCGGCGACCACCCCGACCTTTGGCGCACGGCCCCCGTCCTCAAGCACTGGCTCGCCCACAACAACGAGACGGACAGGGACACCGCCTCCTCCTCGGTCCGCCCGCGCGTGCTGCACGAGTACGACCTGCGGGCCTTCCGCGCGACCGTCGAGGCGGGCGCGGTGGCGGGCGTGATGCCGGCGTACAACCTGGTCAACGGCCGCCCCAACCACGTCTCCCCGTACCTCCGGGAACACCTGCGCACCTGGACGGACCAGGACCTCCTGGTGTGCTCCGACGCGGGTGCCCCCTCCAACCTGGTCGACTCCGAGCACTACTTCGACACCCACGAGGAGGCGACCGCCGCCGCGATCCTCGCCGGGGTCGACAGCTTCACGGACCACGGCACGGACGGTTCGAAGATCGTGGACCGGGTCCGAGGGGCCTTGGAGAAGGGCCTGTTGGGCGAGGCGGACATCGACGCGGCCGTCCGCCGCCAGCTCGCGATCCGCTTCCGGCTCGGCGAGTTCGACCCGCACACGGACCCCCATGCCGCCGCCTCGGACTTCGACACCCCGGCCCACCGCGCGCTCGCCCGGGAGGCGGCCGAGCAGGCGATCGTCCTCCTCAAGAACGACGGCCTGCTGCCACTGCGTCCGGGCGTACGCGTCGCCGTCGTGGGCCTCCTCGCCGACGAGTGCAAGCTCGACTGGTACAGCGGCACACTCATCCACCGCTCCACACCGCTGGAGGGCCTGTACGAGCGCTTCGGTGCCGAGCACGTCGACTTCGCCGAGGGCGTGGACCGCGTACGCCTGAGGACCTCCTCCGGTACGTATCTGTCGGTGCCCCTCGCCGGGGACGCGGACGACGAGGTGCGCGGCGCCGAGGGCGCGCTGGACCCCGCCCTGCTCGCGGGCCGCACGGACCTGCCGCCCCTCACCACCGACGCCACCGGCACCGACCTCGCGCTGATCGACTGGGGCGAGGGGCTGCTGACCCTGCGGGCCCCCGACGGCCGCTACCTCTCGGTCGCCGAGGACGGCTACCTCCGCGCGTCCGCCGACCAGCCGGGTGGCTGGGTCGTCCAGGAGACGTTCCGCCTCGAACCGGCGGGTTCCCGCTCCGGATCCCATGGGAGCGGCCACCTCCTGAGGCATGTCGGGACGGGTGGGCATCTCTCTGTCGCCGCCGACGGCGTCAGGGTTGCCGACGACGCCCCGGAGATTTTCGAGCTGGAGTTCACCGAGCGCGGCGAGGACGCCGTGGCCCGCGTGGCGCAGGCGGCCGACGTGGTCGTGGTCGTGGCGGGCAACGACCCGCACATCAACGGGCGCGAGACGCAGGACCGCACCACCCTCCGGCTCCCCGCCCACCAGGAGCGCCTGCTGCGCGCCGCCCGCGCCGCGAACCCGGACACCGTCCTCGCCCTGGTCTCGGCGTACCCCTACGCGGTGGACCCCACCGACCTCCCCGCCGTCCTGTGGACCGCGCACGGCGGCCAGGCGGCGGGCACCGCCCTGGCCCGCGTCCTGGCCGGCGACGTCTCCCCCGCGGGCCGCCTCCCGCAGACCTGGTACGCCTCCGACGCGGACCTGCCCGACCTGCTCGACTACGACGTGATCGGCGGCCGCCAGACGTATCTGTACTTCGAGGGCACCCCGCTGTTCCCGTTCGGCCACGGTCTCGCGTACACGACGTTCGCGTACGAGGATCTGGAGGTCACCGAGGCTCAGGCCGCACTGAAGGTCTCCTTCACGGTCACCAACACGGGCGCGGCGCCCGCGGACGAGGTGGCCCAGCTCTACGCGCGCGCCGTGGACCCGTCGGTGCCGCGCCCCCGCCGCGAGCTGCTGGCCCACCGGCGTCTCCACCTCGCCCCCGGCACCTCGGAGCGACTGACCTTCGAACTCCCCCTCTCCGCACTGGAGTTCTGGGATGTGGCGGTCGGCAGGCCCCGTCTGGAGCCGGGCGCGTACGAACTCCTCGCGGGCGCGTCCAGCGAGGACATCCGTCTGCGCGCCACGACCGACCTCGCCGGCGAGCCCGCCACCCCCCGCCCGGTGCGCGAACTCGGCCTGAACGCAGTCGACTTCGACGAACAGCGGGACATCGAGATCGTCGACCGTACGAAGGTGTCGGGCGACGCGGTGACTCCGAGGGCCGACGCGACGGGCGAACTCGCCTACCGCGGCCGCGACTTCGGAAGCGGTGTCACGCGGGTCGATGTCGAGGCGTCCGGCGAAGGAGTCGTCGAGGTGTCGCTGGACGGGGGCCCGTCACTCGCGACGGTCACCTTCGGCGGGACGAAGGGTCCGTACGACTACACCACCACCGGCGCCGAGTTCGCGGCCGACGGTGTGCACGACCTGCACCTCAGGCTGCGCGGCCCGCTGCGGCTCGCGCGGGTCGACTTCTCCGGTTGAGGGTCCGGACAGGCCGACCACCAGGGGCCCGGCACCGGAAGGCATCGGTGCCGGGCCATTCGTGCGGGGGGAGACGTCCGCCGACCGCCGTTCCAGCGAGCCCGTGAAACGTTTGAGTGTCCGCGCCGCAGCGGCCCGTGATCCGGTATTCCATGCCATCGCACCGGCCTTGGCGGATGTCCGGCTCGCGGCGGCAGCGGGCGTGGCGGGCGCGGGGAAGGGGTTGTTCACCACGCCCTTGACGACGCCGTACAGCGGCTTCCGTGGGGCGAGTCGCAGGTCATTTCCACCCATTCCCACACGGAGAGCCGCCCACTCTGTGCAACCCCTGTACGGCGGGAACGCCCTGCGATAGCTTCACGTCACCCCCCGGGATTGAATCGTTTCAATCAATGGTGATGAGAGATGAGGCAGCATGAGCCCGAGTGACGAGCAGGCTTCGCAGCCAGGCCCCGGCCGACGCGCAGTGGTGGTGGCGGGAGCCAGTGCCGTGGCACTGTCCGTCACTGTTTCCGGATCGGCGGCCGCATCAGTCGGCGCGACTCCCCTGGAAAAGGCCGCGCCCGGGGCAGCCGGGGGGAGCAGATCCTGGCACCGCTACGTGCAGGCGCCCTCCTCCCCCACCGTGCGGCCGGTCAAGGTCATCGCCACCACCGGCGACGTACGACGGCCCGACGCCCTGCTGCGAGCGGGCGGGGCCGCGACCGTCCTGCACCGTGAGAAGCCGGCGGTCCCGCCCAGGTGGCCCGAGGGAACGGTGGCCGAGGCGTCCTCCGCGCACGCCGGCAACAACGGCAACGACGGAAAGCCGCGCACCTACGTGGCCGGCAACGCCATCGACGGAGACCCGGACACGTTCTGGAACGACGACACGATCGCCGCCGGACCCGACACGCTGACCATCACGCTGCCTGTGCCGAAGGAGCTGTCCGGTCTCACACTCGTCTCCAACAGCGATGGCGTGCCGACCGATTTCACTGTCGAGGCCTGGCAGGACGAGCAGTGGCGGACCGTCGCCACGATCGCGGACAACGATGTCGTCCAGTGTGCGGTGCCGTTCGCGGCGGCGGTGACCACCACCCGGATCCGTATCACGGTGACCGCGGTCCAGGACACGCCGCACGGCGCTTTCACCCGTGTCAACGAGGTGTGGCCCGCGCCGATCGCGGTGGTCGCCGCGCCGAGTGTGACGCTCGACTTCGGCAAGGTCGTCGTGGGGTATCCGCGTCTCCGCTTCGCCTCGGCCTCCGACAACTCCCCTGGGGTGCGCCTGGCCTTTTCGGAGACGAAGCAGTTCTTGAGCGACCGCTCCGACTTCACTCGCTCCGACCAGGCCGGCGGAGCGGGCCAGGGAACCGACCAGTTCGCCGTTCCCGTCCAGGGCGCCGACTGGCTCGACCACAAGGGATTCCAGGCCGGGGACAAGGTCTACGCGGACGGACTGCACGGATTCCGGTACCTGAAGATCACTCTGGACGCCCTGACCACCGACGCCCCCGCGGCACAGCCCTGGGGCACGGTCGCGGTCGATTCCGTCGCCCTGGAGTTCAGCGCCTATCTGGGGACACCGGACACCTACCGTGGCTGGTTCGAGTGCTCCGAGGAGGACTTGAACCGCTACTGGTACGGCGCGTCGTACACCAACGAGCTTGTCACCGACACGTTCCGCCGTGACGACGTCGATCCTCGCAACGCCTGGAGCGAGTCGCTCGAGGGAAGGCTGGTTCTGCAGGACGGTGCCAAGCGGGACCGCGACCCCTACGTCGGCGACCTCGCGGTGTCCGCGCGGACCCTTTACCTCACGCACGACGACGCCGCGGTCGCGGCGCGCAACGTCCTGGCGGACCTCGCCGACCACCAGCGGGCCGACGGCTGGATCCCCCCGGCATCCATCGCCCATTACGACCTTCACCTGTTCGACTATCCCCTGTGGTGGGTGACCTGCAGCTGGGACTACGTCCTGTACACCGGGGACCGGGCCTACGCGGCCCACTACTACCCGAACCTGCTGAAAGTCCTGGACGCGTGGTATCCCAGCGTGACCGACACGGCCGGACTGCTCAGCAAGGGACTCAACGACACCGCGGGCTACGGCGACTACGCCTTCCTGGACCGCACCGGCCGGATCACCTACTACAACGCTCTCTACGTCCAGGCCCTCAACGACGCGGCACGCCTGGCGCGGTGGCTGGGGCACGACGCGGACGCGACACGATGGGCGCGACGCGCCGACGACGTCACCCAGGCGGTCAACACCCATCTGTGGGACGAGTCGGCGGGCGCCTACCTCGACTCCGCGACCGGCCCGGTCCGGCACGCCCAGGACGGCAATGCCATCGCCATCACCGCAGGGGTCGCCGACTCCGAGCGTGCCACCAGCGCCCTCGCACATCTCGATGCCACCACACAGCTGCGTTACGGCAATGCGTTCATGGACAACGACACCATTTTCGGTGGCGCCTCGCAGCGCGTGTACGCGTTCACCTCATACCCGGAGATCGTCGCCCGCTTCCTGACCGGGCGCGCGGACTCCGCACTGGACCAGATCCGGCGCACCTACGGCTGGATGGACAGCCATGACCCGGGCGTCACCAACTGGGAGGGCATCGGTCCCAACGGGTCGCTCTACGAGGACGGTTTCACCAGCATGGCCCACGGGTGGTCGACGGGTGTTCTGCCGGCTCTGACACACGAGCTCCTGGGCGGCCGGCCGACCTCGCCGGGATACAGCGAGTGGACGGTGCGTCCCCACCTGGGGAGCGTTGCCTGGGCGCAAGGTGAACTGCCCACCCCGCACGGTCCGCTGGGGGTCGCGTGGACCAACTCCCGCGCACGGTTCGATCTGACCGTCCACGCTCCCCAGCACACCGTCGGTGTGGTCGTCCTCCCTCAACCGGCCAAGGACGTGGTGGTGCGCGTCAACGGGGACAAGGTGTGGGACGGACACCGCGCCGCACGTGGTGACGTGAAGGTCGTCGACGGCTACGTGACGATCACCGCTCCGCACGCCGGCGCTCACCGCTTCACCGTGACGCCTCGGTAGCCGGCGGTCTGCTGTGCCGGGCGGACGAGGACACTGACGCCGACGGCCGGAACCCCCGCACAGTGGGTTCCGGCCGTCGACTGTCGCGCCTCTGAAACTCTCGTGCTCCTTAGAGCGCGAGGCCCGTCAGCACGAGGACCCGCTCGTACGTGTAGTCGTCCATCGCGAACTTGACGCCCTCGCGGCCGACACCGGACTGCTTCACACCGCCGTAGGGCATCTGGTCGGCACGGTAGGACGGCACGTCGCCGACGACCACGCCACCGACCTCCAGTGCGCGGTGGGCGCGGAAGGCGACCTGCAGGTCGTGCGTGAACACGCCTGCCTGGAGGCCGTACTTGGAGTCGTTGACGGCGGCGAAGGCCTCCGCCTCCCCGTCCACCTTGCGCACGGTGAGGACCGGTCCGAAGACCTCCTCGCAGGAGATCGTCGCCTCGGCCGGTACGTCGGTGAGCACGGTCGGCGCGTAGGAGGCACCGTCGCGCTTGCCGCCGGTGAGGAGGGTGGCGCCGGACCGGACGGCCTCGTCGACCCAGGACTCCACGCGCTGGGCGGCGTCCTCGCTGACCAGCGGGCCGACGTCCGTCTTGTCGTCGGACGGGTCGCCGGTGACCTGGGCCTCGACGGCGGCGACGATGCGCGGCAGCAGACGCTCGTACACCGACGCGTCCGCGATCACGCGCTGCACGGAGATGCAGGACTGGCCGCCCTGGTAGTTGGAGAAGGTGGCGATGCGGGTCGCGGCCCAGTCCAGGTCCGCGTCGCTCGCCCAGTCGCCGAGGACGACGGCCGCGCCGTTGCCGCCGAGCTCCAGGGTGCAGTGCTTGCGCGGCACCGAGTCCATGATCGCGTAGCCGACCTTCTCGGACCCGGTGAAGGAGATGACCGGGAGCCGCTCGTCCTGGACGAGGGCGGGCATCCGGTCGTTGGAGACCGGGAGGATCGACCAGGAGCCGGCCGGCAGCTCCGTCTCGGCGAGCAGGTCACCGATGATCAGGCCGGAGAGCGGGGTCGCGGGCGCCGGCTTCAGGATGATCGGCGCGCCGGCGGCGATGGCCGGGGCGATCTTGTGGGCGCACAGGTTGAGGGGGAAGTTGAAGGGCGCGATGCCGAGGACGACGCCCTTCGGGAAGCGGCGCGTGAGGGCGAGGCGGCCCTGGCCGCCGAGGTCGGTGTCGAGGCGCTGGGCCTCGCCGCCGTTGAAGCGGCGGGCCTCCTCGGCGGCGAACCGGAAGACGGACACCGCGCGGCCGACCTCGCCGCGGGCCCACTTGATCGGCTTGCCGTTCTCGGCGGAGATGAGCTGCGCGATCTCCTCGGTGCGCTCGACCAGGCGCTTGCTGACGTGGTCGAGGGCGGCGGCGCGGACGTGGGCGGGGGTGGCGGCGAACTCGTCGCGTACGGCGTACGCGGCGGCGACGGCCTCCTCGACCTGTGCCTCGGTCGGGACGCTGACCTGACCGACGACCCGGCCGTCCCACGGCGAGGTGACATCGAGGGTGGTCTCACCGGTGGCCTGGCGGCCGGCGAGCCAGAAGGCGTGGGTGGAAGTCATGTCGATTCCCGGCCCTTCCGAGGTTGAGGAGTCCTTGGCGTTCGTGGTCCACGGTAGGGCCGGGGCGGCGGCAGGTCGTTTGTCCGGGACGTAGCAGTACCGGGTCGTGGCACTCCGCTTTGGCACGATCGAGGTGACCGCCGGGTTTTCCTCGCCCCCGCCGCCCCTACCCGTCCCATCCCACGGGGGCTCCGCCCCCGACCCCCCAAAAGACCGCGCAGTTCCCCGCGCCCCTGAAGGGGCGCGGGGAACTGCGCGACCGGCCCCACCGCCCCGCGGACGAAGAACCCACCCGGCGTTCCTACTCCCCCGCCGCCGCCGTCGCCTTCAGCGCCAGCCACAGTTCCATGCGGACGTCGGGGTCGTCGAGGGAGCGGCCGAGGATCTCCTCGACGCGTCGCATCCGGTATCGCAGGGTGTGCCGGTGCACACCCAGGTCGGCGGCGGCGGCGTCCCACTGCCCGTGCCGGGACAGCCACGCCCGCAGCGAGGCGACCAGATCCCCCCGCCCGGTGGCGTCGTGCTCGTGCAGCGGGCGGAGCAACCCGTCCGCGAACGCCCGCACCGCGTCATCGGCGAGCAACGGCAGCACGGACCCCGCGGCCAGCTCCTCGTGCTCGACCAGCGACCGCCCCCGCCGCCGGGCCACGGACAGCGCCTGCTCGGCCTGCTTGTAGGCGGCGGCCGCGGCGATCGGCCCGGCGGGGGCCGACAACCCGACGACCAGTTCGTCCTCGTCGCCCACGGGCTGCTCCCGGGTGGCGATCCGCGCGGCGTCCAGCGCGGCCGCGTACTCCCCGCACGCCGTCACCGCCGCGCCTCCGTCCACGGCGAGCACGACCAGCCGCTCCCCGTCGGGCACGACGAGCACGGACTCACCGGAGCGGGCGGCGGCCGACTCGACGATCTCGGCGAGCCCGCCGAGCGGGTCGCCGTTCGTCGGGTCCGGCACGACGACGGGGGCCTTGGACGGTTTCGCGGCGGCCACGCGCGCGTGCCCGTCCGCGTGCGCCCGCGCCGCCGAAGCGGACGCCGACTCGGCGAGGATCAGCCGGAAGGGCGCGTCGAGCAGTTCCCCGTAGAGGTCTCCGGCCACGGTCCGCGCGTGCTCGGGCTGCCCGGCGAGCAGCATGCGCAGCACCGCCGCCCCGATGCGCTGCTCGGCAGCGTGCAGCGACCGTGAGCGTTCGGTGGTGAGGGTCAGCAGTGCGATCGCGGAGTGCACGGCGTAGCGCTCGGCGGTGCCGAGGGCGGCGGCCGTTCCGACGGCGAGCGCGGCGCGGGGGCGGCGGCCGGTGCCGAGGGAGTGGAGTTCCACGCGGTCCTCGCCGCCGACGACGGAGCTGGCGGGCGCGGGGCGCTCCCGCAGCCGTTCGACGTCGGGGGTGAGCCGCGCGGCCCGCCGCCCGGCCCACTCGGGCGCGGTGGCGACGACGGCGCCGGACGCGTCGTACAGGGCCGCCCAGCCGTCCAGCTGTCCCGCGAGCGCCGACAGCAGTCCCTCGGGGCCGTCGTTCAGGGCCTGTTTCGTCAGTTCGCGCTGCGCGGCGAAGCCCGCCGTCACGGCCCGGTACTGGTCCGCGGCGATCGCGGCCGACACCGCCTTGCTGATGGCCAGGAAGGGGGTGCGGCGGGGGACCTCCAGGAGCGGCAGGCCCTCCTCCTCCGCCGCGTCGACCAGGGCCTTCGGGATCTCGTCGTAGTTGACCCCGACGGCGAAGCCGAGCCCGACGACTCCGGCTCCCACCAGCCGCCTCACGTAGCGCCGCATGACGTCCGGATCCTCCGCGTCCAGCTGGAGCGCGGTGATCAGCAGCAGTTCCCCGCCCTCCATGTACGGCACGGGGTCGGCGAGCTCGCTGACGTGGGCCCAGCGGACGGGTACGTCCAGACGGTCCTCGCCCGCCCGCACGGTCAGTTTGAGCGCGGAGTGGTGGACGATCGAGGCGAGCGTGGGGCGCATGGGACCTTCAGGTCTTCACAGGATCTTCGACGGTCACGGACTGTGTGATCTTTTGGCCGCAACGTATGAACGACCTATGTCGATTCTGCCTCACCGTACGGTCCGCCGGTGACCTTGTGCCCGGACGGGCCCTAGCTCCGCAGATCCACCAGCAACGGCGGCGTGTGCTCTCCCCCCACCGTGGTGAGCGACAGCACCGCGTGCCCCGGCGGCACCTCGTGCGCCAGCTCGGACGCCGACCAGCGCTCCCGCTCGACCTTCCTTATGGTCACCGCGTCCGTGGTGACGGCCTTTCCGGTGACCAGCTTGCGCAGGGCGTGGATGGCCCGGGTCATCGGCTGATCCGCGAAGACGGTGTGCTTGGCCACGTCACGGGTCTCGACCCACTCCGTGCCCCAGGCGTGGGCGAAGCGGCTGCCGTCCCAGGTCGTGACGCCGGAGAACGCCATCCGGCAGCCCACGGCACCGTACAGCGGCCCGTGCAGCGCCTCGGGGATGTCGCCGATCGTGCGCAGGGCGAGCACCACCCCCGCGTTCTGGGAGCGCAGGCGCTGGATGCGGCGTACGGAGTCGGGCGTCAGCGTTCCGGTGGCGTCGTCGAGGACCAGGCAGGCGAAGTGCGGGCGCTCGCCGCCGCGTACGACGGCGGTGAACTGGGCCAGTACGAGCCGGGCGAGCAGCCGGGCGGCCTCCTCGTGTCCGTGCTCGGGCAGGTCGATCCGCACCCGCAGCGGATGGTGGGCCACGGCGCGCAGCGAGAAGGCGCGGGTGGTGCCGCCCGCGCCGAAGAAGTCGGCGAAGGCCGGCCGGTCCAGGAGCGCCAGCCGGTCGGCGAGCGCCGGGCCCGCGTCGGCCGGGCTGCCGACCTGCCGCATGCGGGCTTCCAGTTCGCGGCGCATTCCGGCGTGCTGCGGTCCCGAGAGGGCTTGGTGCAGGGTGGTCAGGGCCGCCGGTACGCCTTCCAGGAGTTCCCGTAGGACGGACATGGGCGGGAAGGTGCGGTGCACGGCCCGGTAGGGGCCGAGGAGTTGGGCGAGCGCGGTGGTGGCCCGCTGGCCGGCCACCGCGTCGAGGTCCCCGGCGAGCCCTTCGGCGAGGAAGGAGGCCGCTTCGTCGGGGTCGTCGGAGTCCGCGTACAGGTCGAGGTCGTGGACGGAGGCGGGGTCGCCGATCTTCACCACGACGTCGAAGGCCGAGTCCGGGCCGAGCGGCGTCCCGGCGGCGGCGACCGCGACGACGGCGCACCGCCCGGTGAGCGCCTGCAGGGCGAGCGACTCGACGACGGGTCCGACCAGGTGCCGAGTCTTCCCGGAGCCGGAGGGACCGACGGCGAGCAGGGAGGTGCCCAGGGCCTCCGGGTCGAGGGCCGCGCCCCCGCCGTCGTAGGCCTCCGGGGTACGGTCCCCGGTCGTCCACCGCCCGATGCGCACCTGTCCCGCGAGCACGTCGTGCGCCGCGGTGCGGGCGGGCAGGTCCCGGGCCCCGGAGGGATGCGTCCAGGCCGCCCCGCCCCGTCGCAGCACGGTGTCGACGAAGGCGGCCAGGCGCGTGGCGTCCCACTTCGCCGTGGTCCACGCGCGCCGCACCCGGGCGCAGTCCACGTCGTTCATCCGGCCGCCGAGCACTTCGGCGGTGAGCAGCTCCGCCGCCTCGTGCTGTCCGGCGTCACGCAGTTCGGGCCACTGGGCGGCGGGCAGGTCCGGCGCGAACTTCGCGGTGCCGGCCTCCTGTGCCTCGTTGCGCGCGGCCCGGGCGGCGAGCCACTGCCTGGCGTATCTCCGCCAGGCGCCGATACGGGCGAACGGCCACACCACGAGCAGGGTGATCAGCGTGTAGAGCCCGTCGGTGATCAGCTGCGACTGGAACAGGTCATAGCCGCCAAAGACCAGGGCCACGAGGGAGAACAGCGGGGCGACGACCGGCAGGGCGTCCCAGCCGACTCCGGGGAAGGCGTTCGGGAAGACGAACGTCAGGGCGATCAGCGCGCCCAGCGCGGCGAGGGCGGCGCGCAGGGGCTGGGGCCGGGCGGTGACGTAGTGGCGGACGACCTCGGGCCAGCTCCCCAGCCGGCCCATGGTGTAGACCAGCACGCCGAAGAAGACCCCGTTGTAGACCTCGATGGCCTCCGCCCCCTGCCACACCTTGGGCGAGGTGGTGCCGCTCCACCACCAGTCGTCCGGTGTGAACACCTTCAGCACGACCCACATGTAGGGGACGCTGCCGTGGCGCCACAGCGACCAGACGACCAGCGCCACCACGAGCGGGACCGCGAGCCCGACGATCGTGACCGGCGAGAGCCGCTCCCGGCCCTTCGACGGGCGACGCACCCGGTATCCGTACCGCCAGATCCCGGGTCCGGCGGCGGGTCGTGGCTTGTTGAGCCAGTCGGCGACGGTGGGCCGGGGGGCCGGGGACTGCTCCGGCACGGACGGCAGACCCGTGGGCCGCGGCGGCGTTCCCCTCGGTACGGGGGGTACTCCAGGTGGCGGAGGCCCGGGTGGCGGCGGCACGGCGGGTCCCGGCACGGCACCGGTATGCCCGCCCCGCGCGTCCTGCGTCCCGTCGCTGTCCATCGCCCTGCCCCCTGACCAGCCGCTCCCTGCTTCGTCCGCGAGTCAATCTAGTGCCCCTGCGGGGGGAGTTCACCGTTTACGCGGCCGGGTCCGCGCCTTGCCCGGACGGAGCGGCGACGGACCGGCGACGGACCGGGACCATCAGCCTCTCGCCCCTCTATGTCCACCGCGGACAACGGATTCCTCCGACAACGCCCACATGGAGCATGCCGACCCTCCGTTCCCGGCCCTAGCCTGCGAAGAAAGAAGTCAAGAGTCCGAAAACACCCCGCCCGGCGCACCCCGTCCGCCGCGGGGCCGTCCGGTTCGCAAGATCATCAGGGAGCCCCTCATGACCGCACTTCCGCAGGAGCGCCGCGTCGTCACCGCCATCCCCGGCCCGAAGTCGCAGGAACTGCAGGCCCGACGCACCGCCGCGGTCGCGGCCGGTGTGGGTTCGGTGCTCCCTGTCTTCACCACGCGCGCCGGCGGCGGCATCATCGAGGACGTCGACGGCAACCGTCTGATCGACTTCGGCTCCGGCATCGCCGTGACCTCCGTCGGCGCGAGCGCCGAGGCCGTCGTACGCCGCGCCTCCGCGCAGCTCCAGGACTTTACCCACACCTGTTTCATGGTCACGCCGTACGAGGGCTACGTCGCCGTCGCCGAGGCGCTGGCCGAGCTCACGCCGGGTGACCACGCCAAGAAGTCGGCCCTGTTCAACTCGGGCGCCGAGGCCGTCGAGAACGCCGTCAAGATCGCCCGTGCGTACACCAAGCGCCAGGCCGTCGTCGTCTTCGACCACGGCTACCACGGCCGTACGAACCTCACGATGGCGCTGACCGCCAAGAACATGCCGTACAAGCACGGCTTCGGCCCGTTCGCGCCCGAGGTCTACCGGGTGCCGGTGGCGTACGGCTACCGCTGGCTGACCGGCCCGGAGAACGCCGGCGCCGAGGCCTCCGCCCAGGCGATCGACATGATCAACAAGCAGATCGGCGCCGACAACGTCGCCGCGATCATCATCGAGCCGGTGCTCGGCGAGGGCGGCTTCATCGAGCCCGCGAAGGGCTTCCTTCCCGCCATCAGCAAGTTCGCCAAGGACAACGGCATCGTCTTCGTCGCGGACGAGATCCAGTCCGGCTTCTGCCGCACCGGCCAGTGGTTCGCGTGCGAGGACGAGGGCATCGTCCCGGACCTGATCACCACCGCCAAGGGCATCGCGGGCGGTCTGCCGCTCGCCGCCGTGACCGGCCGCGCCGAGATCATGGACGCCGCGCACGCGGGTGGCCTGGGCGGCACCTACGGCGGCAACCCCGTGGCCTGCGCGGGCGCGCTCGGCGCGATCGAGACGATGAAGGAGCTCGACCTCAACGCCAAGGCGAAGCACATCGAGGCCGTCATGAAGGCCCGCCTCGGTGCGATGGCCGAGAAGTTCGACATCATCGGCGACGTCCGCGGCCGTGGCGGCATGATCGCCATCGAGCTGGTCAAGGACCGCGCCACCAAGGAGCCCAACGCGGAGGCGACCGCCGCGCTCGCCAAGGCCTGCCACCAGGAGGGCCTGCTGGTCCTGACCTGTGGCACCTACGGCAACGTCCTCCGCTTCCTGCCGCCGCTGGTCATCGGCGAGGACCTGCTGAACGAGGGCCTCGACATCATCGAGCAGGCCTTCGCCCGTATCTGACGCCCCACCCGTCCCCGCCCCGGATCCCGGCCGACCGCCCCGCGCGGATTCCGCTTGGTTCCGGGACTGCGGCGACCGGGGTCAGAGCGTGTGAAGAACGTGTGCGAGGTGCATGACGGGACGCGATTGCGTCTGTCGGAGCCGGATCCCCTGCCGTAGGTTCTACCCAGATGAGAGATACACCCCGCCCACAGGGGACTGTGGGTGACACCGGGTCGAGGCATCCCCAGCTTCGCCCTGGTCGTGCCCTCGCGCACACACCCGGAGCTTCCGGCTCCGGATCTCCTCACCGATCGGACAGTCGCCCGCCCCAAACCCCCCGGGGCGCGCGACGACCCGATCTGGACGGCCGCCTCGGAACTACCCCCCCTGTTCCGGGGCGGCCGACCTTCCTCCTCGGGCGTCCCGGACTTCTCGGCTTCCTCGGCCTTCCGGCCCTCCTCTTCGCGCTGATCACCTGGCAGGTCGCGGCCCACGGCCCCCTCGCCCGCGCGGACGAACGCCTCAGCGGCCGTCTCGTCCACCCCGACCACGTCTCCGAACTGCTGGCGGACCTGGGCAATGTCACGATCGCGGTGCCGGTCCTGGCCGTCGTGCTCGGGTACGTGGCGTGGCGGGCCCGCGCGGCCGGGCGGGAGCGCTGGTGGCTGCCGTCCCTCGCGGCGGCGGCCTTGATGGCGGTCGTTCCGGCATTGATCGTGCCTTTGAAAGAACTGGTCGCCCGGCCGGGCCCACCGGTCATGGGCCCGGGCACGAACTTCTATCCCTCGGGCCACACCGCCACCGCCGTCATCGCGTACGGCGGTGCGGCCCTGGTGCTGATTCCGTGGCTGCGGGGCGCCTGGGCCCGCCGCGCTCTGCTCGCCGGCTGTCTCGCCCTGAACCTGGGCGTCGCCTTCGGCCTGATCCGGCGGGGCTACCACTGGCCGCTGGACGTGGCGGCCAGTTGGTGCCTCTGCGCGGTGCTGCTGCTCTTGCTCCGGCTCCTCCTCGGCCGAAACAGCCGTCAGCCGAAATAGCCGTCGAAGGTCCGCTGGAACTCCCAGCTCCCGAAGCGGTCCCAGTTGATCGACCACGTCATCAGGCCGCGCAGCCCCGGCCAGGTGCCGTGCGTGGCGTACGAGCCGCAGTTGGTCTTCTTGGTCAGGCAGTCCAGGGTCTTGGTGACCTCGGACGGCGCGACGTAACCGTTGCCCGCGTTCGTCGACGCCGGCATGCCGATCGCCACCTGGTCCGGCCGCAGGGGCGGGAAGACGTTGTTCGCGTCGCCCGCGACCGGGAAGCCGGTCAGCAGCATGTCGGTCATCGCGATGTGGAAGTCGGCGCCGCCCATGGAGTGGTACTGGTTGTCGAGGCCCATGATCGAGCCGGAGTTGTAGTCCTGGACGTGCAGAAGGGTCAGGTCGTCGCGCAGGGCGTAGATGACGGGGAGGTAGGCGCCGGCCCGCGGGTCCTGGCCGCCCCACTTGCCCGTGCCGTAGTACTGGTAGCCGAGCTGGACGAAGAAGGTCTCCGGGGCCATCGTCAGGACGAACTTGGAGCCGTACTTGGCCTTCAGGGTCTTCAGGGCCGAGATCAGGTTCACGATCACCGGTGTGGTCGGGCTCTTGAAGTTGGTGTCGTTCGCGTCCAGGGAAAGCGAGTGGCCCTCGAAGTCGATGTCCAGGCCGTCCAGGCCGTAGGTGTCGATGATCTTCGAGACGGAGGACACGAAGGCGTCGCGGGCGGCCGTCGTCGTCAACTGCACCTGGCCGTTCTGGCCGCCGATCGAGATCAGCACCTTCTTGCCCGCGGCCTGCTTGGCCTTGATCGCGGCCTTGAAGTCGACGTCGCTCTCGACGCTCGGGCACTCGGTGACGGGGCAGCGGGTGAAGCGGATGTCGCCGGAGGTGGTGGAGGTCGGCTCACCGAAGGCCAGGTCGATGATGTCCCAGCTGTCGGGGACGTCGGCCATGCGGGTGTAGCCGGAGCCGTTGGCGAAGCTCGCGTGGAGGTAGCCGACCAGGGCGTGCCCGGTGGAGCCTCCCGAGCCCGTGGACGTCGTCGCCGTGACCGTCGCCGACTTCGCCGACTCTCCCGCGTCGTTCACCGCCGCGACCTGGAAGGCGTACGCCGTCGAGGGTGCGAGGCCGCTCACGGTGGTCGAGGTGCCGGTGGCCGTCTGGACCTTCACCCCGTCGCGGTAGACGGCGTAGCCCGTCGCGCCGGTGACCGGTGACCAGGACAGGGCGACGGTCGAGGAGGTGACCGTGCCGACGGCCAGGCCGGTGGGCGCGGCCGGGGGCTGTCCCTGATCGGCGCCGGGGCCGACGAGGGAGACGTCGTCGGCGTAGTACGCGCCGGTGCCGTACCAACCGTGGGTGTAGAGGGTGACCTTGGTGGTGGACGGGCCGGTGCGGAAGGTGGTGGTGAGCTGCTGCCAGTCGGGGGCGGACTGGGTCCAGGTGGAGACGTCGGTGGTGCCGGTGCCGCTCGCGCCGAGGTAGACGTAACTGCCGCGGACGTATCCGGCGAGGGTGTACTGGGAGCCGGGTTTGACGGTCACCGTCTGGGAGCACTGCGCGTAGTCACTGCCGGCCGGGGTCGCCTGCAACGCCGAACTTCCGCTCCGTACCGGTGAGTTGACGACGGCGCCCGCCGTGCAGGTCCAGCCGTCGAGGCCCGCCTCGAATCCGCCGTTCCTGACCAGGTCCGCGTCGGCCGCACGGGCGGCCGAAGAGAGTGCGGCGAGGCCGGGTACGGCCAGAACGGTGGCCGTGCACACGGCGAGCAGCCTCTGACGCGTGGACGGTCTGGTGCGTTCGGTGCGATCCACAACTGCCTCCGGGCATGGGGGAATTCAGGAGGGTGGAGCGCGCCCAATTTGGTCCAGACCAATCCTGTTGTCAAGACCTTTGGCCGTTACCGGGGTCCGGCCCCGTGGCGGCTATCGACCCTCGTTTCCGGCTATGCCCGCCGCCGCTTCGTGCATGGCCAGTTCCAGCAGGGCCGGATCGGTGAGCGTGCCGGTGCCGTCCGGCGGGATCAGCCAGCGGACCCCGCCGGTGGTCCGTCCCGGGTACGGCACCACGATCCACGTACCGCGCCCCGCCGTGCGCACCCCCGTGCCGAGCCAGCGCGCCGCGGTGCCGGGCGGCACGAAGAAACCCATCCGGGCGTCGCCGAAGTCGACGAGCACCGGGCCGAGTCGGTCGATCACCCGGGTCAGCACGTCGAGCGTGGGATAGCCGAGGTCGCCCGGCAGGATCAGTACGTCCCAGAGCCTGCCGGCCGGCAGCAGCGCGACCCCCAGCGGATTGCGCTCCCATTCCCGGCGGCAGGCCTCGGGATCCGGCGCGACGGATGCCAGCCACTCGACCGCCGGCTTGGCCCCCGTCATGGCGGAACCTCCCTCTCTCCTCGTGTCGACGCCGGTCGCGTCACAGAGGGGAGGGAGGTTCGGGCCGGGCATTACGCGGGTTCCGCCACGTGTTGGTGGTGAGTCGGATCACAGTGGATGAGCTGGGCGCACGCCTGTGGATCAATCACTGCGGCGCACGCCCCGCCGCCACGGCTCAGCTGTCGAAGCCCAGTCCCAGCTTGTCCATCGTCTTCAGCCAGAGATTGCGCCGCCCGCCGTGGGCGTCCGCCCGCGCCAGCGACCACTTGGTGAGCGCGATGCCCGTCCAGGCGAAGGGCTCGGGCGGGAACGGCAGGGGCTTCTTGCGGACCATCTCCAGTTCCGTGCGCTCGGTGCGCTCCCCCGCCAGCAGGTCGAGCATCACGTCCGCGCCGAACCGGGTCGCGCCCACGCCCAGACCCGTGTACCCGGCCGCGTACGCGACCCTCCCGTGGTGCGCCGTGCCGAAGAAGGCCGAGAAGCGCGAGCAGGTGTCGATCGCGCCGCCCCAGGCGTGGGTGAAGCGGACGCCCTCCAGTTGCGGGAAGCAGGTGAAGAAGTGCCCGGCGAGCTTCGCGTACGTCTCCGGGCGGTCGTCGTACTCGGCGCGCACCCGGCCGCCGTACGGGTAGATCGCGTCGTAACCGCCCCACAGGATGCGGTTGTCGGCGGAGAGCCGGAAGTAGTGGAACTGGTTCGCCGAGTCCCCGAGGCCCTGCCGGTTCTTCCAGCCGACGGACGCCAACTGGTCGGCGGTCAGGGGTTCGGTCATCAGCGCGTAGTCGTAGACCGGGACGGTGTACGCGCGCACCCGCTTGACCAGGTTCGGGAAGATGTTGGTGGCGAGTGCCACCTTGCGCGCGCGGACGGAACCGTACGGAGTGCGTACGGCCATGCCGGCGCCGTACGCCTTCAGGGCGAGCGCGGGTGTGTGCTCGTGCACCCGCACTCCGAGCCGCAGGCAGGCACGCTTGAGGCCCCAGGCGAGTTTGGCGGGGTGGAGCATGGCGACGCCGCGGCGGTCGTGCAGACCCGCGAGGAAGGTCGGCGAGTCGACCTGTTCGCGGACCGCGTCGGCGTCCAGGAACTCGATGCCGTCCGCCAGGCCCCGGTCTTGCAGCTCCTCGTGCCATTCGCGCAGTTCGGCCGCCTGGTGCGGCTCGGTGGCGACGTCGATCTCGCCGGAGCGCTCGAAGTCGCAGTCGAGGGAGTAGCGGGCGACGGCCGCCTCGATCTCGTCGAGGTTGCGGGCGCCCAGCTCCTCCAGCTTCCTGATCTCGTCCGGCCAGCGGGTGAGTCCGTTGGCCAGGCCGTGGGTCAGGGACGCGGCGCAGAAGCCGCCGTTGCGGCCCGAGGCGGCCCAGCCCACCTCGCGGCCCTCCAGGAGCACCACCTCACGCTGCGGGTCGCGCTCCTTGGCGATGAGCGCGGTCCACAGTCCGCTGTAGCCGCCGCCGACGACGAGCAGGTCGCAGGTCTCGGCGCCGGTGAGAGCGGGCTCGGGGTGGGGCTTGCCGGGGTCGTCCAGCCAGTACGGAACCGGCTGGGCTTCGGAAAGAGACGTGGTCCAACGGGTCATGGCGCTTGGGGCCATGATTTCAACTCCCTACAGCTGAATTACCCACCGAAATTTCTCTGTGGGTCATGCCTTCCGCGATGCCTTTTACTATGCCTTTTGCTTGTTGCGGCGGTTGCTGATGACCATTCCGGCCAGGACGAACAGTACGGCGACGATGAACATGGTCGTACCGATGACATTGATCTGAACGGGTGTTCCGCGCTGCGCCGAGCCCCACACGAACATGGGGAAGGTGACGGTCGAGCCCGCGTTGAAGTTGGTGATGATGAAGTCGTCGAAGGAGAGCGCGAAGGCGAGCAGCGCGCCCGCCGCGATTCCGGGGGCCGCGATGGGCAGGGTGACGCGCAGGAACGTCTGCACCGGGCCGGCGTAGAGGTCCTGTGCCGCCTGCTCCAGGCGCGGGTCCATCGACATCACACGCGCCTTGACGGCCGTCACGACGAAGCTGAGGCAGAACATGATGTGGGCGATCAGGATCGTCCAGAAACCCAACTGAGCACCCAGGTTGAGGAAGAGGGTGAGCAGCGAGGCGGCCATGACGACCTCGGGCATCGCCATCGGCAGGAAGATCAGCGAGTTCACCGCGCCGCGCGCCCGGAAGCGGTAGCGCACGAGAGCGAAGGCGATCATCGTGCCGAGGATCGTGGCCCCGATGGTCGCCCAGACGGCGATCTGGAGGCTGATCGAGAGCGAGCCGCACATGTCGGCGACGCCGCACGGATCGCGCCAGGCGTCCAGGGAGAACTGCTGCCACTCGTAGTTGAAGCGCCCCTTCGGTTTGTTGAAGGAGAACACCGTGACGATGACATTGGGCAGCAGCAGATATCCCAGCGTCAGCAGTCCACCGATGACGACGAGATTCCGCTTGAACCAGCGTACGAAGGCCATTTAGACCAGATCCTCCGTCCCGGACTTGCGGATGTAGAGGGTGACCATGATGAGGATCGCGGCCATGAGGATGAAGGAGAGCGCGGCGGCCGTCGGATAGTCGAGGATCCGCAGGAACTGCGTCTGGATGACGTTGCCGACCATCCGGGTGTCCGTGGAGCCGAGCAGGTCGGCGTTCACGTAGTCACCGCTGGCCGGGATGAAGGTCAGCAGCGTGCCGGAGACCACGCCGGGCATCGACAGCGGGAAGGTGACCTTGCGGAAGGTCGTGAACGGCTTCGCGTACAGGTCGCCCGCCGCCTCGTGGAGGCGTCCGTCGATGCGCTCCAGCGAGGTGTAGAGCGGCAGGATCATGAAGGGCAGGAAGTTGTACGTGAGGCCGCAGACCACCGCCAGTGGTGTGGCCAGGACGCGGTCGCCCGAGGTGAAGCCGAGCCAGTTGGTGACGTCCAGTACGTGCAGGGTGTTGAGGGCGCCGACGACCGGGCCGCCGTCCGCGAGGATCGTCTTCCAGGCGAGCGTGCGGATCAGGAAGCTGGTGAAGAACGGCGCGATGACCAGGATCAGCACGACATTGCGCCAGCGGCCCGCGCGGAAGGCGATCAGATACGCCAGGGGGTAGCCGAGCACCAGGCACAGGATCGTCGCGGCGCCCGCGTACAGCACCGAGCGCAGGAACTGGGGCCAGTAGTCGGCCAGCGCGTTCCAGTACGTCTGGAAGTGCCAGGTGACCTTGAAGCCTTCCTCCAGGGAGCCCGTCTGCACGGACGTGGAGGCCTGGTAGACCATCGGCAGCGCGAAGAAGATCAGCAGCCAGAGGATGCCGGGCAGGAGCAGCCAGTACGGGACGAGACGGCCGCGCTTGCGGGGCGGCTTCTTGTCGGGCTGCGGCGCGAGGAGTGGCGCCTCGGTGACGCTGGCCATCAGGCGGCTTCCTCCTCGACCGTCTCGACGCCCGCGTCGATGTCCTGCGCCGCGTCTAGGCCGAAGGTGTGCGCCGGGCTCCAGTGCAGGACCACCTCGGCGCCGGGGGCGAGCCGGACGTCGCGGTCGATGTTCTGGGAGTAGACCTCGAACTCGGGGCAGACGGCGCTGTCGATGACGTACTGCGTGGAGACGCCGATGAAGCTGGAGTCGGCGATCCTGCCGGTGATCCGGTTGCGGCCGGCCGGGATCTCGCCCGCGTCGTCGACGTGCGTGAGCGATATCTTCTCGGGGCGGACTCCGACCAGGACCTTGCCGCCGGTCGTCGTGGGCGCCGAACATCGCGCCTGCGGCAGGACCAGCTTGCCGCCGCCCGCCGCAAGGACGATGTCGTCGCCGTCCTTGCTGTCGACGGCGGCCTCGATGAGGTTCGAGGTGCCGAGGAAGTTGGCGACGAACGTGGTCTGCGGGTTCTCGTAGAGGTCGGCGGGGGCGCCGAGTTGCTCGACGCGGCCCGCGTTCATCACGGCGACCGTGTCGGCCATCGTCATGGCCTCCTCCTGGTCGTGCGTGACGTGTACGAAGGTGATGCCGACCTCGGTCTGGATGCGCTTGAGCTCCAGCTGCATCTGACGGCGCAGCTTGAGGTCGAGGGCGCCGAGCGGTTCGTCTAGGAGCAGCACCTTGGGGTGGTTGATCAGGGCGCGGGCCACGGCGACGCGCTGCTGCTGGCCGCCGGAGAGCTGGTGCGGCTTCTTGCGGGCCTGCTCGCCGAGCTGGACGAGCTCCAGCATGTCCTCGACCTGCTTCTTCACCGACTTGATGCCGCGCCGGCGCAGGCCGAAGGCGACGTTCTCGAATATGTCGAGGTGCGGGAAGAGGGCGTAGGACTGGAAGACGGTGTTCACCGGCCGCTTGTACGGAGGCAGGTGGGTCACTTCCTGGTCGCCGAGGAAGACGGTGCCGGAGGAAGGTTCCTCCAGGCCCGCGATCATCCGCAGGGTGGTGGTCTTGCCGCAGCCCGACGCCCCGAGAAGGGCGAAGAAGGAGCCCTCTGGGACGGTCAGGTCGAGCGGGTGGACGGCCGTGAAGGAGCCGTACGTCTTGCTGATCCCGGAGAGGCGGACGTCGCCGCCGTTGTCTGTCGTCATGGTGTGGTCCCTGGATGTCGGGGTCGTCTTTGGTTCCAGGCGGGGACGCGGTCGCCGCGCGGGTCGCGACCGCTCGGCCGCCGGAGGCGTCACGCCCCTGTGAGCTTCGCGAACTTCTGCTGGTAGGCCGTCTCTTCCTTCGAGCTCAGTGAGCGGAAGGCGTGGGACTTGGCCTGCATGGCCTTGTCGGGAATGATCAGCGGGTTGTCCGCCGCCGACTTGTCGATCTTGGCGAGATAGGGCTGCACTCCCGCGACCGGGCTCACGTAGTTGATGTAGGCGGCGAGTTCGGCGGCCGGTTCGAGCTCGTAGTAGTAGTCGATGAGCCGCTCGGCGTTCGTCTTGTGGCGCGCCTTGTTGGGGATCAGCATGTTGTCGGTCGACGTCATGTAGCCGCTGTCCGGGATCACATAACCGACGTCAGGGCTGTCCGCCTGGAGCTGGACGATGTCACCGGCCCAGGCGACGCATGCGGCGAAGTCGCCCTTGGTGAGGTCCGACGTGTAGTCGTTGCCCGTGAAGCGGCGGATCTGGCCCTTGTCGACGGCCTTCTGGAGGCGGGCGATCACCGCGTCGTAGTCGTCGTCGGTGAACTTCGCCGGGTCCTTGCCCATGTCGAGCATGGTCATGCCGATGCTGTCGCGCATCTCGGTCAGGAAGCCGACGCGGCCCTTGAGTTTGGGGTTGTCGAGCAGGTCGGAGACCGACTTCACTTCGACGCCGTCGAGCGCTTTCTTGTTGTACGCGATGACGGTCGAGATGCCCTGCCACGGGTACGAGTACGCCCGGCCGGGGTCCCAGTCGGGGCTGCGGAACTGGTCCGACAGGTTGGCGAAGGCGTGCGGCAGGTTGGACGCGTCCAGTTTCTGGACGTAGCCCAGACGGATCATGCGGGCGGCCAGCCAGTCGGTGACCACTATGAGGTCGCGGCCGGTGTCCTGACCCGAGGCGAGCTGCGGCTGGACCTTGCCGAAGAACTCGTCGTTGTCGTTGATGTCCTCGGTGTACTTGACCTGGATACCGGTCCGCTTGGCGAAGGCGTCGAGCGTGGGACGGTGCTTGCCGCTGTCGTCCACGTCGATGTACTCGGGCCAGTTGGAGAAGTCGATGACCTTCTCCTTGGCCGAGTGGTCGTCGGCGGAGACGCCGCCCTGGGTCTTGCCCGCGGCCGGGATCCCGCAGCCGCTCAGCGCGCCGAGCCCGCCGACGGCGAGCGCGCCGCCCGCGGAGGCGCGCAGCAGCGAGCGGCGGCTGAGCGCGGCCCTGCCATTCCTGAAACTGCGCCGCATGGCGGCCACTTGGGCCGGGGAGAGGCGGTCGGGCTCGTACTGCTCCATGCTCGTGATGCCCTTTCGGAAGGGTCGCGGCCGTGGTCTCGCGGCCTGGTCTGCCACTCGGCGATAGTCGGAAGCCGACCCGCGGCCGGCTCCGGATCGACTAGGGCCGGTCCCCGAAGATCGTGCGGTGCCAGTCCTTCCTGGCGACCGCGGTGTTGTCGAACATGACGTGCTTGATCTGGGTGTACTCCTCGAACGAGTACGCCGACATGTCCTTGCCGAAGCCGGACGCCTTGTAGCCGCCGTGCGGCATCTCGCTGATGATCGGAATGTGGTCGTTGACCCACACGCAGCCCGCCTTGATCTCGCGGGTCGCACGGTTGGCCCGGTACACGTCCCGGCTCCACGCGGAGGCGGCGAGACCGTACGGAGTGTCGTTGGCGAGCCTGATTCCCTCGTCGTCGCTGTCGAAGGGGAGCACCACCAGGACGGGACCGAAGATCTCGGACTGGACGATCTCGCTGTCCTGGGGAGCGTCGGCGACGAGCGTGGGCCGGTAGTAGGCGCCGTCCTTGAGCTCTTCGGGGATCTCTCCGCCGGTCACCACACGCGCGTAGCCGCGGGCCCGGTCGACGAATCCGGCCACGCGGTCGCGCTGGGCGTGCGAGATCAGCGGGCCGAGGTCGGTGCCGGAGGCGAACGGGTCGCCGAGGCGGACGCTCGCCATCAGGGCTGCCGTCCTGGACACGAACTCTTCGTAGAGGGGCCTTTGCACGTACGCGCGCGTGGCGGCCGTGCAGTCCTGCCCGGTGTTGATGAGCGAGCCCGCGACCGCGCCGTTCACCGCGGCGTCCAGGTCCGCGTCGTCGAAGACCACGAACGGGGCCTTGCCGCCCAGTTCCAGATGGAGCCGCTTGACGGTCGAGGTGGCGATCTCGGCGACGCGCTTGCCGACCGCGGTGGACCCGGTGAAGGAGGTCATCGCCACGTCGGGGTGGCCGACGAGGTGCTCACCGGCGTCCTTGCCGGCCCCCGTCACGATGTTGATCACGCCGTCCGGGATGCCCGCCTCGGTGGCGGCCATGGCGAAGAGCAGCGAGGTCAGCGGGGTCAGCTCGGCGGGCTTGAGCACGATCGTGTTGCCCGCGGCGATCGCCGGGAGGATCTTCCAGGCGGCCATCTGGAGGGGGTAGTTCCAGGGCGCGATGGAGCCGACGACACCGATGGGCTCGCGGCGTACGTACGAGGTGTGGTCGCCGGAGTACTCGCCCGCGGACTGCCCCTGCAGATGCCGGGCCGCGCCCGCGAAGAAGGCGGTGTTGTCGATGGTGCCGGGCACGTCGAACTCGCGGGTCAGCTTGAGGGGCTTTCCGCACTGGAGCGACTCCGCCCGGGCGAACTCCTCGGCGCGGTCGGCGAGCACGGCGGCGAAGCGGTGCAGGGCGTCGGAGCGCTCGCCGGGGGTGGCGCCCGCCCAGCCGGGGAACGCCTCACGGGCGGCGGCGACGGCCGCGTCCACGTCGACGGTGCTCGCCAGCTCGTACGTGTAGACCTCGTCGCCGGTGGCGGGGTCGACGACCGCGTGCGTACGGCCCGAAGTGCCCTTGGTCAGGCGGCCCGCGATGTACTGCGCGCCTTCCGCGAAACGGTCCTGCGCCTGGAAGCGATGGCCCGGATTGTGCATGTCGCTCTCCTCCGCCGTTCTCCCCACTGCCGCGGGGGTGGGCGTAGCTCCAGCTCGATTTGAGTGCCGATCCTGACAGAGCAAAGGGACTCCAACAAGTGATTCCGTTGTTGCCTTTTGGTTACGCGACGGAATCTGTCGACCAGGTGTCGAGTCCCCATGGAAAAGGCGGGACGGAATGTCAGTGGTGCGTGCCAAAGTGGCGTGCATGGCGAAGATCGATTCTTGGGAAGCGCTGGTCAGCGCGGTCCGCTCGGGGGCGGGAGTCAAGTACCTGCACTTCTGGGGCCACCGCCCGCGACCGGACGGTCGGGTGAGTGCGAGCTGCCTGAGCCAGTGGTGGCCGTCACCGTTCGAGGTGGACGGTGTCTCCTACGCGACCGCCGAGCACTGGATGATGGCGGGCAAGGCACGGCTCTTCGGCGACGCGGAGGCGGAGCGGCGCGCGATCGAGGCGTCCAGCCCCGCGCTCGCCAAGAAGGTGGGACGGCTCGTGCGCGGCTTCGACGAGGCGACCTGGGAGCGCGAGCGCTTCGGGATCGTCGTCGAGGGCAGCGTGCACAAGTTCGCCGCCCATCCCGAACTGCGCGCGTTCCTGCTGGGCACGGGCACGCGGGTGCTGGTCGAGGCCAGCCCCATGGACCGGGTCTGGGGCATAGGACTCGCGGCGGACGACGAGCGGGCGGCCGATCCCGAGCGGTGGCGGGGGCCGAACCTGCTGGGATTCGCCTTGATGGAGGCGCGGGAGCGGCTCCTGGAGGACGACTAGTCCAGGCGCGGGAGCGGTTGGCGGTCTAGCCGAGGTGCGGCACGACGAGTGAAGTGGAGTAGCCGTTGTCTCCGCTGAACGGGTCGCTGTCGCCGCTGTCGTCCGGGAGGACGAAGAAGACCACGATCATCGCGATGCCGAGCGCGATGCCGACCGCTCCGCAGATGATCCCGGCCAGCGCCTGACCGGGGTTGTTCGCCTCGCCGCGGCGCGCCCTGCGTCGCCCCAGCACGCCGAAGATCACCGCGAGGATCCCCAGGATGATCGCGATCGGCCACAGACAGAACACGACGGCCGAGATGATGCCGAGCACCAGCCCGGCGGTGCCCATGCCGTTGCTCGGCGCCGGGGGCATCATCGGCCAGCCGTAGCCGGGGGCGCCCGGGTAGCCGGCTCCCGGCGCGGGGTAGGCCGGGTAGCCGTATCCGTAGCCGTACGGGACCTGGCCGGGGCCCTCGGGAGCGATGGGCGGCGGGGGTACCGGCTCTCCGGGGGCGGGCCGGGGGTGGGGCAGAGGCGCGGCGGCGGGGGACGCGAAGGGGTTGTCCCAGGACTGGGGCGGGGACTGGGGGTGGCTCGGGGTGCCCGGCCCTGGGAGGTCGACGACCGTCGGCTGGTTGTGCACCGAGGGGGGTGTGGGAGCACCGGGCGCGCGGGAGGGTGCCTGGTCCGCGGGCGGGGCCCAGGGGTTCGGCTCGGGTCGCGGGCCGGCGGCGCCGTTGTCCGGGGGGCCGGCGGGCGGGGAACCCGGCTGGGGGTTCCCGCCGGGTATCGCGTCCTCGGAACCGACGGCCAACGGCACGTCGATCTGCGTCGGCGGCGGAGCCGACTGGTCCGGGGACGCCCACGGGGTCGCGGCGGCGTTCTGCGGCACCTGTGGTGCCTGCGCGTCCTCGGACATGCGTGAGGTCCCCTCCTCTGTCGTACCTGCCGTCATGCTACGGCCCGGGGCTTCACCCCGTGAGTGGCGGCCTACGATGATCCCCGAATCACCGATCAGCCGATCACCCGCGTCCCCCGACCACGGTCCGGGGGCGCCGTTCCGGGGAGGAATCCTTGACCGACCAGCTCAGCACCCGCGAGGGCGTCCGCGACCTGCACGCCTTCATCGCCGGGCTGCCCAAGGCCGAACTGCACGTGCACCACGTCGGATCCGCCTCCCCCCGCATCGTCTCCACCCTCGCCGCCCGCCACCCCGACTCCCAGGTGCCGACGGACCCCGAGGCCCTCGCGGACTACTTCACGTTCACGGACTTCGCCCACTTCATCCAGGTGTACCTGTCCGTCGTCGACCTGATCCGCACCCCCGAGGACGTACGCCTGCTGACGTACGAGGTCGCCCGGGACATGGCCCGGCAGCAGGTCCGCTACGCCGAGCTGACCATCACCCCGTGGTCCTCCACCCGCCGCGGCATCGACGAGCGCGCCTTCATGGACGCCATCGAGGACGCCCGCAAGGCGGCGGAGGCCGAGTTCGGGGTCGTCCTGCGCTGGTGCTTCGACATTCCCGGCGAGGCGGGGCTCGAGGCGGCCGAGGAGACCCTGCGGCTCGCGACCGACGACCGGCTGCGGCCGGAGGGGCTGGTCTCCTTCGGACTCGGTGGCCCCGAAATCGGCGTACCGCGGCCGCAGTTCAAGCCGTACTTCGACCAGGCGATCGCGGCCGGACTGCGCTCGGTCCCGCACGCGGGTGAGACGACCGGTCCGGAGACCGTCTGGGACGCGCTGAACGAGCTGCGCGCCGAGCGCATCGGGCACGGCACCACCTCCGCGCAGGACCCGAAGCTGCTCGCCCACCTCGCCGAGCACCGCATCGCGCTGGAGGTCTGCCCGACCTCCAACATCGCCACCCGCGCGGTCCGCACCCTCGACGAGCACCCCATAAAGGAGTTCACCCGGGCCGGGGTCCTCGTCACCATCAACTCCGACGACCCGCCGATGTTCGGCACCGACCTCAACAACGAGTACGCGGTCGCCGCCCGTCTCCTCGACCTCGACGAACTCGGCCTCGCCGCGCTCGCCAAGAACGCGGTGGAAGCGTCCTTCCTCGACCCGGCCGGCAAGACACGCCTCGCCGAGGAGATCGACACCTACGCCTCGGCGTGGCTCACACCCTGAGCGACCAGCACAATGGGCCCATGCGCACCGTGACTGCCGTGGCCCACCGCGGCGACCCCTATCGCGTCCGCGAGAACACCCTCGACTCGCTGCGTTCCGCGCTCCAACTGGGCGCGGACGCGGTCGAGATCGACGTACGGCTGACCCGCGACAAGGTGCCCGTGCTGCTGCACGACGAGACGCTGAAACGGCTGTGGGAGCTGGAGCGGCCGCTCAGGTCGCTCTCCTCGGACGAGGTGCGAGGGCTCACGGGCGGCGGGGTGCCGACGCTCGCGGAGGCCCTGGAGACGACCAAGGACAGCCGGATCCTGATCGATCTGCCGGGAGAGCCCGACGGCGCGGCCGTACGCGGGATCGTCGACGTCATCCGTGAGTGCGGGGCCCAGGACCGGGTGTACTACTGCGCGGGCGCCCCGGCCATGCTGGCGGTGCGCGCCGCCGACCCCGCCGCCGAGATCGCGCTGACCTGGACGAGCCTCGCACCGCCGCGCCCGGCCCTCCTCGAAGCCGTACGGCCGCGCTGGCTCAACTATCGATTCAGCCTGGTCGACCGCGCCCTCACGGCCCGTGTCCACCGCGGCGGCCATCTGCTCTCCGTCTGGACGCCCGACACCCGCCGTTCCATGCGCCGGCTGCTGGACATGGGGGTGGATTCGATCACCACGAACCGCATCGACGCGCTGTGCGCGCTGCGCAAGGCCTGAGTCGGCGTACCGCGGTGAGCCGGGGAGGGAGTCAGGAAGTGACCTGCGAGCGCCGGCTCACCGTCGCCGGGTCGGCGGGGGTCGAGCGGGTCAGGTACTGCGGCACCGGGGCGGTGTCCTTGCCGTTGTCGCGGACGAGGCCGTAGCGGATCACGCCCTGGGCGGGGCCGGTGCGGACGTCCTCGGTCACCTTGTCCCAGGTCGAGGTCTGGACGAAGAGGTTGTAGTCGGCGGGGCCCTCGTTCTGGTGGAGGGTGACCGTGCCGTCGATCCAGAAGTACTCGTTCTGCCACATCTGTTGGGTGCCGGAGGGCAGGACGGCGTAGCCCACGGACGGGCCGCCCATCCAGGTCGTGCCGTCGGTCGAGCCCGACTGCACGTCGTCCATGCGATGACCGCCGCCCGAGGCGACGTGGAAGAGCTTGCCGCTCAGCCCGGTCCAGGTCGGCATGAGCAGCGCGCCGGTGCGCTGCTGGGGCAGGACCTGCCAGCGGACCCGGAAGTAGCCCTGCCCGCTGAGGGTGACCGTCTCCCCGCGGTGGGTGAGGCCCGTGGCGGGCGCGCCGGTGGCGGTGACGCCCTTCTCGGCGCGCCGGGGCAGCGCCGCCGGGAGCGCGCTCGCGGCGGGCGCGCTGTCGACGGCGTCGACGACGGTGCCGTAGAGCTGGACGCGGGTCTTCGAGGGCGACGGAGACGGTGACGGGGAGGCGGAGGGGGACGGTGAGGGGGACGGGGAGGCGGACGGCTCGCCCGTACGTCCCGACGGTGGGCGTGCGGTGCTCGCCGCCGTGGGCGCGGCGAGGGCCGGGGGCGGGTCGTCGGGCGTCCGCGTGACGACGTACAGGCCGCCCGCCGCGAGGGTGGCGCCGGCCGTGACGGCGACGGCGGGCTTGGTGAGCAGGCCGAGGAGCTTGGCGGACCAGCCGACGGAGGTGGCGGCGACCGCCGTCTTACCGCCGAGCGCGAGCGACAGCGTGAAGCCGACCGGCAGCGGGACGAGGGCGATCCCGACGAGGAGGCGTTCGGCCGGTACGACGGTCTCCCGGGCGCCCGAGCAGTACGCGCAGCCCCGGATGTGCCGGGCCACCCGCTTGCGCCACACCGAGTCGGGCCGTCCGTCCCAGCGGGCGGTCACCAACCGCAGGTCGGAGCAGGGGGAGTTGCCCGCGCCGGGGTGGTGGCCGTCGAGCGCCCGCACGATGTCCCGCGCGGTCTCCAGCCGCTGCTTCATCCGCTGCACCCGCACCGCCGCGTGCTGCCTGCTGATCCCGACCGCCGCCGCCAGCTCGCGCCGGGTGAGTTCGCCCGCGACCTCCAGCCACCACAGCGAGAGCAACTGGCGGTCCTCGTCGTCGAGCCAACGCACCGCCTCCGCGACCTCGCGCCGCTGCCCCTCCAACTGAAGCCGCAGCACTGCCAGTTCGGCGAAGTCGGCGGCCTGTTGGCCGGCGCCGTCGGCCAACGGCTCGGCCGTCCGGCGGCGCGAGCGCTCCCGTATCTGCCGCATCGTGATGGCGACCAGCCAGGACCGGAAGCTGTCCGGGTCGCGCAGCGAGCCGAGGTTGTCGACGGCGCGCAGCATGGTCTCCTGCACGACGTCGTCGACGTCCGCGTGACCGTTCAGGGCGCGGCCGACGATGTTGTAGACGAGCGGGAGCCAGCCCGCGACGAGTTCGTCGAGGGCGCGCCGGTCGCCGGCCTGCGCGGCCGCGATGATGGAGCGCCACTGCCGCCCGTCCACGTACGTCCCCTCCGGTGTCACGGTGACCGCCCCTGCCACTTGGCACACACGGGCGGGAGTGCAGGATCCCCCACCACGGCAAGCCTGTCCGCGCGCTATGCCGCAGATCACAGCCGTTCGTCGGGTCCTGACACACAGGAGACGGAGGGCCGCCCTCCGCGATAACAGTTTTTTGCCCTTCCCGACCCTCGAAACCTTCGCCGCGCCCCACCTAGGGGCGATCCCCCGCAACACCCTTATGCGGAAAGGCAGTTGATCCGGGTCAGCGTCAGGGATCGGGCCGTCCTCGGGGAGGACCCGGGAACGGGTCGGCGACCGCAGGATGATCTCACCGTCCCGTCCACACCAGGAGCCGCAGATGCCCTCCCGTATCCGAACCGTCACCGCCGTCGCCACCGCCCTCGTGCTGGGCCTGGCGGCCGGCCCGCTGGCCGCGCCCGCCGTCGCCGCATCCTCCGCCGCGCCACGGACGGCCACGGCGGCCACGGCGGTCACGGTCACGACCGGACCGGACGCCGCCGCGCTGCGCGCCGCGCTCGCGGGGCTGCCGGACGCCGACGCGACGGCCGCGCTCGTACGCGTCGGGGGCACCGACGGCCGCTGGCTCGGGAGCGGCGGAGTGCACGATCTGGCGAGCGGACGCGCGGCGGACCCGAACGCGCTCTTCCGGGCCGGTTCGACGACGAAGGTGGTCACGGCGGCGGTCGTGCTGCAACTCGCGGCCGAGGGCAAGGTCGATCTGGGCGCGCCCGTGCAGCGCTATCTCCCCGGGCTGCTGTCGCCGGCCTTCAAGCCCGTCTCCGTACGCCAGTTGCTGAACCACACCAGCGGGATCCAGGCGGGTGACGGCTTCGGCGACTCCTTCGCGGACGCGTACGCACACCGCTTCGACACGCTCACGCCCAGGCAGGTCGTCGCCTCCGCGGTGGCGAAGGGGCCGGAGTTCTGCCCCGGCAAGCGGCAGCACTACCTGAACATCAACTACACGATCCTCGGCATGCTGATCGAGAAGGTCACGGGTCACTCGTACGCCTCCGAGGCCACCCGGCGCGTGCTGCGGCCCGCCGGGATGCTGCACACGTACTTCCCCGGTACCGATCCGCGCATCCGGGGGCCGCACAACCTCGGCTACCAGGCGGTGAAGCGGGCGGACGGCACGACGGAGTTCGTCGACGTCACCGAGTGGAACCAGGCGGACCGCTGGGCGGCGGGCGACATGATCTCCACGACGGCGGACCTGGAGCGGCTGACCACCCACCTCTTCCGTGGCGACCTGGTCCCGGAGCCGCAGCTGAAGGAGATGTTCACGGTCCCGTCGCGCATGGACGGGGCCACCATGAGCGCCGGACTCGAGCGCTTCGAGTACGGCGGGCGGGTCTACTGGCTCAAGTCGGGCGGGCGGTATGGATACACGACGGTCATGGCGGCCACCCGCGATCTCTCCCGCACGCTCGTCTACTCGGTCAACGCCACGGACGCGAAGGGCGAGGAGATGAACCCGGTCGCCCTGCGCATCGCGATGGCGGCGCTCAAGTAGTCGTCAGGTTCGTCGTCACCAGATGCACGTTCATCCCGCACGGGACGACCCCGTTCGGCGCGGTGAGCTTCTTCGCCCCGGTGAGGAAGGCCGCACGCAGGGACTCCACGGTGGCCGCGTCGAGCGGGCCGACGTCATAGACACCCGCCAGGGCGTCCCACACCTGTTCCACCGGACCGCTCAGGTCGATGGGGACGGTCTCCCAGTCGACCGGGGCGAATCCGACCGGCGCGAGGACGCTGTCGAGCCCCGCTCGGCTGCGGGTCCTGCGGTCCCCCAGAGCGGGGATGCGCTGCCCGGCGGGAGCCGTCTCGATCGCGGACCGCAACAGCCCGATGAACAGCTCGTACGCCTCACCGCCCACGGCTCCGCCGCCGATCACGCAGGCCAGCATGCCTCCGGGGCGCAGCACCCGGGCCACTTCCGCGGCCACCTGTTCCACCTCGCTCATCAGCATCAGCGCCATGTGGGAGACACAGGCGTCGAAGGTGTCGTCGGCGAAGGGCAGGTGCTGGGCCCGGCTCTCCGACAGCGTCGTCCCGGCGGGCAGCGGTCGGCGTCGCGCCAGCGCCAGGGCTTCCGGGGAGAGGTCGACCCCGGCCGGCCGCCGTCCCTCGGTCCGGGCGAGCAGTTCGAGCAACAGGCCGTCGCCGCAACCGAGATCCAGCACCCGACCGTGTCCGGCGACCCGGTCGCACAGCATCTCGTAGCTGGACCGGCCGTCCGCGGCGCGGCCACCGGCGAACGCATCCGCCGTCACCGCCGGCCGCTCGGCGTGGAAGGCCCGCAGGAACGCTTCTTGCGATGTCGTCGTCATACCCGCGAACCTATCCGCCGAGCAGGGCGCCAGGTCAGCGGCGTCCCCTGACGGCAATCACGGAAATCCCGGGAAACCGGGTCCGGAATGTCGAATTTCCTGGTTTTCCCCTGCCGTGGCTGGCCCCGGCCCGCGGGCGGCCCCGAAGGTGAGCGCCGTATCAAGCGATCGCGGTGCGGTGCGCCGCAGGGGAGAGAGAGTTCCGTGAACGTCACGACAACGGCGAACGAGCCGCGGGAGAGGCGGGCGGCCACGCTCGTCATGGCCTGCGTGGGCGTGTTCGTCGCGTATCTTCCGGTGACCACCGTCTCGGTGAGCCTGCCGACCATCCAGCGGGCGCTGCACACGTCGACCGCCCAACTGTCCTGGGTCTCGGACGCGTTCGTGCTGCCCATGGCCGCGCTGATTCTGACCGCCGGCGTCTTCGGCGACGTCCACGGCCGCAAGAAGGTCTTCCAGGCGGGTCTCGCGTTCAGCGCGTTGGGTGCGGCGATCGCGCTGTGCGCGCGGTCGGTCGAGGTCCTCTGGGTGGGCCAGGCCTTCGCCGGTCTGGGCGCCGCCGCGCTGCTGCCCACGACGCTGGCGCTGATCAGCCACGCGGTGCCCGACCACCGCGAGCGCGGCAAGTTCGTCGGGTTGTGGGCCACGGCCCTGCTGGCGGCGCTGGCCGTCGGCCCGGTGATCGCGGGACTGATACTGGAGCACTTCTCCTGGCGCTGGATCTATCTGCTGCCCGTCCCCGCCTCGCTCCTCGCGATGGCCTTCGCGGCCCGGCTGGTGACCGACTCGCGCGCCCCCGGCTCACGACGTCTGGACTGGCCCGGCCAGATCACCGCCGCGGTGGCGATCACCGCGCTGGTCTACGGCGTCATCGAGGGCGGCGCCGGCTCCTTCACCGATGTGAAGGTGATCGTGGCGCTGGTGGCGGCGGCGGTCGCGGCCGTCGCGTTCGTCCTGGCGGAGCGGCGCAGTGACAGCCCGATGCTGGACCTGACGCTCTTCCGCAGTCCCGCCTTCACCGCCACGACGCTCGTCGCCATGATCAGCTTCCTGGGCCTGATCGGCTTCTTCTTCGCCCTCAGCCTCTACTTCGGCATGGTGCAGCAGCTCAGCACCCTGGAGGCGGCGGCCCGGATGCTGACGGTCACGCTGATGTGCATCCTCGTCGGGGCACCGGTCGGACGGCTGATGCACAAGGTGTCGCCCCGCGTCCTGATCACCGGCGGGCTGCTGGTGACCGCGGCCTCGCTGCTGTCGCTGACGTCCATAGACGCCGGTACGTCGTTCGGTTCGCTGGCCTGGCGGCTGGCCCTGCTGGGCCTCGGCCTGGGCTTCGTCATCACGCCCATGACGGCGGCGGCCGTCGCCTCCGTACCGCTGCGCCAGGCCGGTATGGCAGCCGCCGGGAACAGCGCGTTCCGGCAGGTCGGCGGCGCGCTCGGCCCGGCCGTCCTCGGCGCCGTGCTGTCCACCAAGGCCCTGCACACCCTGCCGGGCCACCTCACCGACGTCGGTCTGCCCGCGGCGACGGTACGGAGCGTCACCTCCGCGGTGGACGCGAACGGCCTGGGCGCGGTCGCGAGCATGAACCTGGGCGCCGACCGGGGCCGTGCCCTGGGCGCCCTGTCCGAGGCCTTCCTCGACGGCCTCCACCTGTGCCTGATCATCGCCGCGGTGCTGACCCTGGTCGCCGCGGCGGTCGGTGCCGTCCTGCTGCGCAGCCCGCGGCAGTCGGCCACCAGGCCGGTGGCCGGATCCGGCGCCGTCCCGGCGGCGCCGCAGGAGACCGGGGCGGCGGAGCCCCGGCTGGGGCAGCGCGGCTGACCCCGGCACCAGGGCACGTCTGCGGCATGGTCCGCCGGACAGGCCCTGGGAGCGCCCTTTCGTGGGGACGGAACGGGCGCCCGTGCGAGGCCCGGGACCACACAGGTCCCGGGCCTCGCCGTCATGCTCGATCATTGACTCCGGGAGTCCACATGGAGCGAGAGGAGGCGGAGTCGATGCCGTCCCGCGCGCTCGACCCACTCGACCTGAAACTGCTCCAGTGCCTCCAGATCGACGGACGGGCGCCGCTCATCCGGATCGCGGAGGTGCTCGGGGTCTCCGACCAGACCGTCGCCCGGCGCATGCGGCGGTTGCGCACCACGGCACGCCTGCGGGTGCTCGGCGTGATCGACGAGAGCCGGCTCGGCCGCACCAACTGGATCGTCCGGCTGCGCTGCACCCCGGACGTGGCCGAACAGTTGGCGGGCGCACTCGCCCGGCGCCCCGACACCTCGTACGTCTCGCTGATCTCCGGCGGCACCGAGGTGATGTGCGCGATGAAGCCGCGCAGCCGGCAGGCCCGGGACGAACTGCTCTTCGACCGGTTGCAGCGCACCCCCCGTGTGGTCTCGGTCAGCGCCCACTGCGTACTGCACTCGTTCTACGGCGGACAACTGGACTGGCTCAACAAGGCCAACGGGCTCGCCCCCGACCAGCAGGCGGCCCTGCGCCCACCGCCGGTCGAGCCGGTCACCGATGCCCTCACGCTGGAGGCGGCCGACGAGGCGCTGTTGGCCGTACTCGTCCGGGACGGGCGCGCCACGCTCACCGAACTCCAGGCGTCCACCGGCCAGTCGGAGTCCGTGGTCAAGCGGCGTCTGGAGCGCATGCGGGCCACCGGGGTGCTCTACTTCGACGTCCAGTTCGACCAGGAACCCCTCGGCCACGAGGTGGAGGCCATGCTGTGGCTCACCGTGGCGCCGGCCGCACTCGCCGACGTCGGACGGGCGCTCGCCGCGCATCCCGAGGTGCGCTTCGCCGCGGCGACCACGGGCCAGGCCAACATCGTCGCCTCGACCGTCTACCGCAACAGCGCGGAGCTGTACACGTATCTGAGCGAGAAGATCGGCGCCCTCGACGGCGTCCAGGCCGTCGAAACCGCCCTGACCCTGCGCCTGGTCAAGCAACTCGCCTACGATCCGGGCCGCTGACCTCGCCCAGAACGGGCACGGGGCACCCGGAGCGTCAGCCGCGAGCCGTGGCGCCGAGTGCCTCGGTCCGCTGGTCGAGTCTCCTCAGGACCGTCTCGCCCCACTGGAGGTTCGCCTGCTCCAGGGCCATGCCGCCGAGCAGGGTGAGGTAGGGGCCCACGCGTTCGGCGGTGGCGAGGTACTCCTCCTCGCTGCGGCCGGCCAGCATGCGTTCCTGCGCGCGCCGGTAGCGGGCCAGTTTGGCACCGGCCCGCTCCACACGCTCGGCGACCCCGGCCCGTACGGCTTCGGCGTCTCCGATGTCGACGCAACTCACCTTGACCATCAGCTCGTCCCGGATCGCCGTCGGCTTGCTGGGGACTTCGGCCGTGTAGGCGCGCATCGCGTCGAGTCCGGCCTCGGTGAGCGAGAAGAGCCGCTTGTTGGGCCGACGTTCCTGCTGCACGACGCGGGCGGAGATGAGCCCTTCGCCCTCCATGCGCTCCAGCTCGCGGTAGATCTGCTGGGGGGTGGCCATCCAGAAGTTGGCGACCGAGGCCTCGAACCCCTTCGCGAGGTCGTATCCGGACGCCTCGCCCTCCAGAAGCGCGGCCATCACCGCGTTGCGCAGAGCCATTTCCCCAAATTAACACCCTGTATCGACACTCCATTGATTAGTCAACGGAGTGAGAGGGCGTTCGGTCAATGGCGGGGAGAGCCGCTCGGCTCAATGGCGGGGAGAGCCGCTCGGCGCGATCGACGGCTGGGCGACGGGCGTGGTCGGTGTCGACGACGGTGCCGGGGTGGGGACGGCCGGTTGGGTCGTGACGCGGCCGGTCGTCCGGGCCGTCTGGGTGGGGCCGGCCGTCCGGCTCCCGGGGGTGGGACTGGCCGTCCGGCTCCCCGGGGTGCGACTGGGGCTGACGGGCACGGGGGACGCCGACGGGCTGGTGGGCACGGACGAAGGACGGCCCTCGGAGGGCGGCGGGGCGAGCGGGACCGTCGGGGACGCGGGTGCCTGGGACGTCGACAGGCGGACCGGCAGCGCGACGAGGGCGGCGACGGCGCACACCGACCCGACCCCGACCGCGGCACGCCGCAGCCGGCGGCGGGCCGCGCCGCGTCGGATCGCCTCGTAGCGGCCGGGAGGTGGGCCGAGGTAGTCGGAGGCGGGCCGCAGGATGACGGCGAGCGGGTCGTCGGGTTCGAAGTCCGGACCCTCGTCAGAGTGTGTGATCAAGGCTTCTCCTCAGGTGGGCGCGGAGCAGTTCGCGGGCCGCGTGGAGGTCGGCCTTGATGGTTCCTTCCTTGCGTCCGGTCAGCACGGACACCTCCCGGATCGGCATGTCAGCGTAGTAGTGCAGGAGGATCGGGACGCGCAGTCGTTCCGGCAGCGACTGCACGAGCAGGCGTACGGACGGGTCGGACTGTTCGGTGTGCGGGCGGACGGCGGCCTCGGCGGTGGCACGGTGTACGGCCCTGCGTTCGCGCTCCAGCTTGCGCCAGTGGTCCCGGACGAGGTTGGCCGCGGTGACGTAGAGGAAGCCCCGGGGCTCCGCCACGGAGGTCCAGCGGGCCCAGAGCCGGGTGAACGCCTCCGAGGCGATCTCGTGGGCCGTCTCGTCGTCGTCGACGAGACGGCGGCACCAGCCGGCGAGGCGCGGATAGAGGGCGGCGAACAGCTCGGACGCGGCCTTCTCGCGGGACCGTTTCAAAGCTCTCCATGGTCGTGACGTCGGGCGGGCACCCGTCTCGTGCGGGCACCCGTCTCGTGCGGGCATCCGTCTCGTGCGGGCACTTGTGGGGGAAGAGCCCGGGCCGGCGGCGTACGTTCCATCGGCCCGGGCTCGGTCCCGGCGGGTCAGGGCGCCGCTGAACTCAGCGTGGCGAAGACGATCACGTTGTCGAGGTATCCCGTACCGGTACGGGCCCCTCCGCACGTGATGAGTCGCAGCTCGGGACGGTCCACGTCCCCGTACACCTCGTCCGACGGGAAGTCGGCCTTGGCGACCGTCCGTACGGTGGTGACGGTGAACGCCGCCGTCGTGCCGTTCTCCAGACGCGCCGCGATCCGGTCGCCCTTGCGCAACTGCGCGAGACGGCGGAAGACCCCGTCCCCGTAGGCGCCGACCGTGACATGGCCGAGGATCACCGACGGACCGGTCTGCCCCGGCGTCGGCGAGTTCCGGTACCAGCCCGCCCGGTCGTGCGCCGTGATCGGGGGCACCTGGACGCTGCCGTCCGCGGCCAGCCCCAGCTGCATGACCGGGGTGTCGACCCCGATGGCCGGGATCCGCAACCCGACCGGGACCGAACGCCCGAGGTCGTGCGCGGCCTTGGCGGAGGTCCGCGAGGGCACCGGCGTGCTCCCGAGGTGTTCGGGTGCGGTCGAGTCGGTTCCGTGGCCGCCGCAGCTCACGAGCAGCGAGGCCGCCGCCGCGGTGACGAAGGCGCGCCTGGAGAGCGAGGTCATTCCCCGGTCGCCCGTCGGCGACGTACGACGAAGACCGCCGCGCCACCCATGACGAACGCCGCGGCGGCACCCCCGCCGATCAAGCCGCCCTGGCCTCCGGACTTCGACGCCGTCGGCGCCACACCGGTGTCGGGCGCTCCCTTCGGCACGGCGGCGACCTGACCCGGGGACGGCGCACGGGTCGGCGTGCCGACGCTCGGAACCGGGGACGGGGTGCCGGAGGCGGGTCGGGTGGTCGGCACCGCGCTCGGGGCGGCGCTCGGGGCGGCGGTGCCGGTCGGCGCCTGGGAGGGGGCGGCGGTGGCGGTCGGACGGACCGTCGGGACCGGGCTCGCCCCACTGGCGAACGCGGGCACCGTGCTCGCCAGCACGGCGGTGCACGCGAGTGCCATGGTGCTGAGGACAGTTCGGCGCATGAATCGCTCTCTTTCGTCGGTCCGCCCGCCCGGTGACCCGGCGGGCTGAGTTACGGATCGTGCGAAGAGACGACGCAGCGGGAGAGCGGGTTGTAAAGAGCCGGCAAAGCCGTCGGAGCCCGTTCCGGCGGGCACCGACGGCGATCAGGTCATCGGCGGTCACGCAAGCGGGGCTGGGTCAGGGGCGCAGCAACGTCTTGACGGCGCGGCGCTCGTCCATGGCCCGGTAGCCCTCGGCGGCCTCGTCCAGCGGCAGGACCAGGTCTGAGACCTTGCCCGGGTCGATACGGCCGGACAGGACGCGGTCGATCAGGTCGGGCAGGAAGTGGCGTACCGGGGCGCGGCCGCCGCGCGGGCCGACGTGGGAGAAGAACAGTTCCTGGCCGTCGATGGCCACGTCGTGCGGGACGCCGACGAAGCCGACGTTGCCGCCGGGGCGGGTGGACTGAACGGCCTGCCGCATGGACTCCCGCGTGCCGACGCACTCCAGGACGGAGTCGGCGCCGGTGCCGCCGGTGAGCTCCTTGATACGGGCGACGCCCCCGTCACCGCGCTCGGCGACGATGTCGGTGGCGCCGAACTCGGCCGCCAGTTGCTGCCGGGAGGCGTGGCGGCTCTTGGCGATGATCCGCTCCGGCTCTGCGGACGGCGGCGCGTCGAGGTCATCCGGTCGGCGGCGTCAGCATCGGTTCGGCTGCCACGGCGTTGTGGAGGAGGCACGTGGCGGTTCCGCTCGGCGATCTCCCGCGAGCGTGATCACCGCCACCGTGTGGGGTGTGCCGTCCCTGGTCACTGCTGACGCCTGCGCTGCTTTCGGCTGTGGTCAGTGCGAGGTACGGGTGCTGGTGCGCGGGCCGTCGTACTCGGCGTCGGTGACGTGCTCCAGCCAGTTGACCTCGTCGCCCTCCCACAGCGCGATGTGCTCCATGAACCGGTCCGGGGTCGCCCCGTGCCAGTGCTCCTCGCCGGGCGGGCAACCGATGGTGTCGCCCGGGTGGGCCTCGATGATCACGCCGTCCCGGGTGCCGATCAGGGCGACTCCGGACACGACGTGCAGGGTCTGGCCCAGGCCGTGGCTGTGCCAGGCGGTGCGGGCACCCGGCGCGAAGCGCACCATGTTGGCCCGCGCCCGGGAGGGCTCCTCGCCCCGGTGGATCACGTCCGCCCAGGCGTCGCCCGTGACCATCTGGGCGGGCAGCTTCATGGTCGCCGGCTGCTTGAGGATCTCCATGGTGGTACTCCTTGCGTCGGCCGCCGCAGGGCGGCCGTGAGGGGGTGACGAGAACGAGGTCCCGCAGGTGGGACGGGGTCAGGCCGAGCGGAACAGCTCCCGGGCCACGGTCAGGGCGGACATCGCCTTGGGCCATCCGGCGTAGAACGCCATGTGGGTGATCGTCTCGATGAGTTCCGCCTCGGTCACGCCGTTGTGCTTGGCCAAGGGGAGGTGGAAGGTGAGCTGCTCGCTGCTGCCACCGGCGATGAGGCCGGCCACGGTCACCAGGCTGCGGTCCCTCGGCGACAGCTCCGGGCTCTTCCACGCCTGCCCGAACAGCACGTCCTCGCTGTAGGCGGCCAGCGCGGGAGCGACGTCCCCGAACAGCTCCCGCGGGCCCGGCTGGGTCTTCTCCGTCATCGTTCGTGTCCTTTCCACGGTGCGCGACGGCGCCGATCGGCCCGCCGTCAGACGGGTGGGCGACACCGCGCCGGGGTTTCATTGCGCCCGCAGGCCGCGGCCGCCGCCACCCGGACGACGCTCCGGCCGACCGGGCCGGTCGGCCTGGTGCCGATCGCGCCACAACCGATGGAACCGCAGGTCACACGTGCGTGGAAGAACTCGTCGATACGTGTACTGGCAGTACACCCCACCGCCGCAGACACCGCCGAGGAAGCCCACGTAGCTTCGAAGCCATGGACAACCGGAGCGAGGTACGCGAGTTCCTGACCAGCCGTCGCGCCAAGATCACGCCCCAGCAGGCGGGGCTGCCCGCCTACAGCGGCAACCGGCGCGTCAAGGGGCTGCGCAGGGAAGAAGTCGCGCTGCTCGCCGGTGTCAGCGCCGAGTACTACGCCCGCCTGGAGCGCGGCAACCTCTCCGGCGTCTCCGAGACCGTCCTCGACTCCCTCGCCCGCGCCCTCCAGCTCGACGAAGCCGAGGGCGCCCACCTCGACGACCTGGCCCGCACCGCCAACACCACCCGCCGCGCACCCCGCCGCCGGACCCCGCGGCCGATCCGGCCCACCCTGCAGCACCTGCTCGACGCGATGACCGAGGCACCCGCCTTCATCCGCAACGGCCGCCTGGACATCCTGGCCACCAACAGGCTGGGCCGCGCCCTGTACGACCCGGTGTTCGCCGACCCGGCCCGGCCCGTGAACCTCGCCCGGTACGAGTTCCTCAACCCCGGCGCGGCCGACTTCCTGCCCCAGCTGGAGGCCCAGGCCGCCGGAGCGGTGGCGCTACTGCGCACCGAGGCGGGACGCGATCCGTACAACCGGGACCTGACCGACCTCGTCGGCGAACTCTCCACCCGCAGCGAGAAGTTCCGCACCCTGTGGGCCGCCCACGACGTGCGACTGCACCAGACCGGCGTCAAGCGCTTCCACCACCCCGCGGTCGGCGAACTCTCCCTCCCCTTCGAGGCCATGCCTATCCCCACCGACCCCGGCCTCACCCTCACCGCGCTCAGCGCCGAGCCCGGCACCCCGTCCCACGACAGCCTCAAACTCCTCGCCGGCTGGGCCGCCACCCTCGACCAGGACGAGCAGCCGGACACCGCAACCACCAGCGGTGAGCAGAGCGCACAGCGGAGCTGAGTGATGCCACCTCGGACGAGGTGAGCGGCCTGCCGGTGCGCATGGCGTTCCACCAGGCATGGCTCCGGATGGAAGCGTCGTCCGTCGCAGGGCCGTCACAGGCCCGCGATCGTGTTCCAGCGCTTGGCGAACTCCGTGCGTTCCGTGGACGTGATGTCGCGCGCGATCGCCAGCCGCTTGCGCATGGTGGCGTTCGGGAAGATCAGCGGGTTCTCGGCGAGGGCGGCGGTGTCCTCGTCCTTGGAGGAGGCGAGGACGTGCTGGGCGGCCGGGACCGGGCAGACGTAGTTGACCCAGGACGCCAGTTCGGCGGCGACCTCGGGCTCGTAGTAGTAGTCGACGAGCTTCTCGGCGTTGGCCTTGTGGCGGGCCAGGTTGGGGATCATCAGCGAGTCGGACCACAGCTCGGCGCCCTCCTCGGGGACGACGAAGCGGATGTCCGGGTTGTCCGCCTGGAGTTGGATCACGTCGCCCGAGTACGCCTGACAGGCCAGTACGTCACCGCTGACCAGGTCCTTGGTGTAGTCGTTACCCGTGAAGCGGCGGATCTGGCCGCTGTGCACGTACTTCTCGACCTGGTCGCAGATCTTGTGGAAGTCGTCGGCCTTCCACCGGGTGATGTCGACGCCGTTGCCCTGCATGAGCAGCGCGAACGCCTCGTCGAGGCCGGAGAGCAGGGTGACCCTGCCCTTGAGGTCGGGGGCCCACAGGTCAAAGACGTGGTTGATCTCGCGGCCGAGCTTGCGGCGGTTGTACGCGATGCCGGTGATACCGGACTGCCACGGCACGGTGGACTTGCGGCCCGGGTCGAACGCGGGCCGGCTCAGCAGCGGGTCGAGGTACTTGGCGACGTTCGGCTGCCTGGCGCGGTCCATCTCCTGCACCCAGCCGAGCCGGACGAAGCGCGCGCACATCCAGTCGCTGATGACGATCAGGTCGCGGCCGGTCTGCTGGTGGTTCATCAGGGACGGGCTGATCTTGCCGAAGAACTCGTCGTTGTCGTTGATCTCCTCGATGTAGTCGACGGAGATCCCGGTGCGCTTGCGGAAGGCGTCCAGCGTGGGCCGCTTCGTGTGGTCCTTGTCGTCGGTGTCTATGTACAGCGGCCAGTTCGCCCAGGTCAGCCGCTTGTCGCGGGCCGAGAGGTCGGCTCCGGCGCGGTCACCGGGTGACACGTACGCGGCGGGCACCCCGCAGCCCGCGAGGGCCCCGAGCGCCGCACCCCCGCCCAGGGCGCGCAGCAGGGACCGGCGGGAGCGGGGCGAGGTCTTCCGAATCTCTGGCACCCCGGCAGCATGCCTGCTGCGACTCCGCGCGGACAATGGACGCTGCGTCGAGCGGTCGCGCGCCGACCCGACACCCTGTCAATCGCCTGGTTTCCAGGCGGTTACCTGCTGCGGTCACCTCGTAAGGCCGCCTCGCACGGCCACCTCGTACGGAGTCAGCGCGGCGGAAGCGTGACCTTCACGCTCAGTCCGCCCTGCTCGCGCGGCCACGCCGCCACCGAGCCGCCGTGCGCCGTCGCGACGGCGGCGACGATCGACAGGCCCAGGCCCAGGCCCAGGCCCAGGCCGAGACCGTCGCGTCCCCATACGCGTTAGGGCGCCGAGCCGGCGGAAGGGCTGGAACAGGTCGGTCACCCGGCCGGACGGAATCACCGGACCACTGTTGGCGATCCTGACCATCGCGAGGGGGGAACACCGCGGCCCCGGACGGGATCAACTCCCGTCCGGGGCCGCGCGGTTCACACCGTACGAACTACGCGTCCAGCGACGTCATCACGTGCTTGATCCGCGTGTAGTCGTCGAAGCCGTACGCCGACAGGTCCTTGCCGTAGCCGGACTTCTTGAAGCCGCCGTGCGGCATCTCGGCGACCAGCGGGATGTGGGTGTTGATCCACACGCAGCCGAAGTCGAGGGACTTCGACAGCCGCATCGCGCGGCCGTGGTCCTTCGTCCAGACCGAGGAGGCGAGGGCGTAGTCGACGCCGTTGGCCCACTCGATGGCCTGGGCCTCGTCCGTGAAGGACTGGACGGTGATGACCGGCCCGAAGACCTCGTTCTGGATGATCTCGTCGTCCTGCTTGAGGCCGGAGACGACGGTCGCGGCGTAGAAGTAGCCCTTGTCGCCGACCTGCTGGCCGCCCGCCTCGACCTTGGCGTGCGCGGGCAGCCGCTCGATGAACCCGGCGACCTGCTTGAGCTGGTTCGGGTTGTTGAGCGGGCCGTAGAGCACGTCCTCGTCGTCCGGCTGGCCGGTCTTCGTCTCGGCGGCGGCCTTGGCGAGCGCGGCGACGAACTCGTCGTGGATGGACTCCTGGACGAGGACGCGGGTGGCGGCCGTACAGTCCTGGCCCGCGTTGAAGAAGCCCGCGACCGAGATGTCCTCGACGGCCTTGGCGATGTCGGTGTCCTCGAAGACCACGACCGGGGCCTTGCCGCCCAGCTCCAGGTGGACCCGCTTGAGGTCCTTGGACGCCGACTCCGCGACGGACATGCCCGCGCGTACGGAGCCGGTGATGGAGGCCATCGCCGGGGTCGGGTGCTCGACCATCGCGCGGCCGGTCTCGCGGTCGCCGCAGATGACGTTGAAGACGCCCTTGGGCAGGATGCCGCCGATGATGTCGGCGATCAGGACGGTGGAGGCGGGGGTGGTGTCCGAGGGCTTCAGGACGACCGTGTTGCCCGCCGCGAGCGCCGGGGCGAACTTCCACACCGCCATCATCATCGGGTAGTTCCACGGCGCGACCTGCGCGCAGACACCGATCGGCTCGCGGCGGATGATGGAGGTCATCCCCTCCATGTACTCGCCGGCCGAGCGGCCCTCCAGCATCCGCGCCGCGCCCGCGAAGAAGCGGATCTGGTCGACCATGGGCGGGATTTCCTCGGACCGGGTCAGCCCGATCGGCTTGCCGGTGTTCTCGACCTCGGCGGCGATCAGTTCCTCGGCCCGCTCCTCGAACGCGTCCGCGATCTTCAGGAGGGCCTTCTGGCGCTCGGCGGGGGTCTGGTCGCGCCAGGCCGGGAAGGCCGCGGCGGCGGCCGCCATGGCGGCGTCCACGTCGGCCTGACCGGACAACGGCGCGCTCGCGTACGCCTCGCCGGTCGCGGGATTGACGACCTCGGTGGTCCGCCCGTCGGCGGCGTCCCGGAACTCACCGTCGATGTAATTGCGCAGACGACGCAGCTCGGTGCTCACTGCCGGCCCTCCAAGTTCAGGTGTCCAATCGCTGAGACACCCACCCTAATCCGTGGGCCCACGTTTTCAACACCCCCAGTCGCCCCCTGACTGCGAAATCCGCAAGCTACGACCTCGTAAACAACGAATTTCATCGCTACAGCCTTGCGGAACCGTCGAGACGTCGTGCACAGTGAACTCGTGGCCAGTCGAAGCGCAGACCCCAGGGACTCCACCCGCGAGTCCAGGAACGGCAGTCCCCAGCTGGACTCCGTATCCCTCGCCATCATCGAGCAGCTCCAGCAGGACGGACGCCGTCCGTACGCCGCGATCGGCAAGGCCGTCGGCCTGTCCGAGGCGGCCGTGCGCCAGCGCGTCCAGAAGCTGCTCGACCAGGGCGTGATGCAGATCGTCGCCGTCACGGACCCGCTCACCGTGGGCTTCCGCAGGCAGGCGATGGTCGGCGTCAATGTCGAGGGCGACCTCGATCCGGTGGCCGACGCGCTGACCGCCATGTCGGAAGTCGAGTACGTGGTGATGACCGCGGGCTCGTTCGACATCCTCGCCGAGATCGTCTGCGAGGACGACGACCACCTGCTGGACGTCATCAACAAACGCATCCGGGCCCTGCCCGGGGTGCGCTCCACCGAGAGCTTCGTCTATCTGAAGCTCAAGAAGCAGACCTACATGTGGGGAACCCGATAGCCGTGAGCACACAGGACCTGAGCAAGACCGCGTACGACCACTTGTGGATGCACTTCACCCGCATGTCCTCGTACGAGAACGCGCCCGTTCCCACCATCGTCCGTGGTGAGGGCACCTACATCTACGACGACAAGGGCAAGCGCTACCTCGACGGTCTTGCGGGCCTGTTCGTGGTCCAGGCGGGCCACGGCCGCGTGGAGCTGGCCGAGACCGCCTTCAAGCAGGCGCAGGAGCTGGCCTTCTTCCCGATCTGGTCCTACGCCCACCCGAAGGCCGTCGAACTCGCCGAGCGCCTCGCGCACTATGCGCCGGGCGACCTGAACAAGGTGTTCTTCTCCACGGGCGGCGGCGAGGCCGTCGAGACCGCGTGGAAGCTGGCGAAGCAGTACCACAAGCTCACCGGCAACCACACGAAGTACAAGGTCATCTCGCGTGCGGTCGCCTACCACGGCACCCCGCAGGGCGCCCTGTCCATCACCGGCCTGCCGGCCCTGAAGGCACCCTTCGAGCCGCTCGTCCCGGGTGCGCACAAGGTGCCGAACACCAACATCTACCGCGCCCCGATCCACGGCGACGACCCGGAGGCCTTCGGCCGCTGGGCCGCCGACCAGATCGAGCAGGAGATCCTCTTCGAGGGCCCCGAGACCGTCGCCGCGGTCTTCCTGGAGCCGGTGCAGAACGCCGGTGGCTGCTTCCCGCCGCCGCCCGGCTACTTCCAGCGCGTGCGCGAGATCTGCGACCAGTACAACGTGCTGCTCGTCTCGGACGAGGTCATCTGCGCCTTCGGCCGCCTCGGCACGATGTTCGCCTGTGACAAGTTCGACTACATCCCGGACATCATCACCTGCGCCAAGGGCATGACCTCGGGCTACTCCCCGATCGGTGCCACCATCGTCTCGGACCGGATCGCCGAGCCGTTCTACAAGGGCGACAACACCTTCCTGCACGGCTACACCTTCGGTGGTCACCCGGTCTCCGCGGCCGTGGCGCTCACCAACCTCGACATCTTCGAGCGCGAGGGCCTCAACCAGCACGTGCTCGACAACGAGGCCAACTTCCTGCAGACCCTGCAGAAGCTGCACGACCTGCCGATCGTCGGCGACGTCCGGGGCAACGGCTTCTTCTACGGCATCGAGCTGGTGAAGGACAAGGCCACCAAGGAGACCTTCACGGACGAGGAGTCGGAGCGCGTGCTCTACGGCTTCGTCTCCAAGAAGCTCTTCGAGTACGGCCTCTACTGCCGCGCCGACGACCGCGGTGACCCGGTCATCCAGCTGTCGCCGCCGCTGATCTCCGACCAGTCGACCTTCGACGAGATCGAGGGGATCGTCCGTCAGGTGCTGACGGAGGCGTGGACGAAGCTCTGATCTTCCTCCTGGATGATCAACAACGGCCCCGGTGCCGTCCGTTCGAGTGAGAATGGGCGCCCCGGGGCCGCGTGCTGTCCGGCCTGACGGCCCCGACTCCCTAGCGTGCCAAGTGACCGATCGGCCCTGCCTTCGTTCCCTCGTCCGGGGGATTGGCAGCGCAAATCAGATCTGAACGAGGTGTACGCGATGGTGGCCCCGCCGGACAACGACGTGCTCTGGGCACGCGCCCTGCACGTCAAGCACAACGGCTCGCCCGCGCTCAGCGGTGTCTCGCTCGGCATCCGCGACGGCGAGATCCTCGCCGTCGGCGGCCCGCGCGGCAGCGGCAAGACGACCCTGCTCCAGTGTCTGTCGGGGCAGCTGCTGCCCCAGCAGGGCGAGGTCTGGTTCAACAGCACGCCGGTGCACACCATGGACCCCGTCACCCGCGAACGGCTGCGCCGCGACCGCTTCGGCTGGATCGACCCCACGCCCGTCCTCGTACCGGAACTGAACGCCTGGGAGAACGCGGCGCTGCCCCTGATGCTGCGCGGCTGCGGCCGCCGGGCCGCCAAGACCGCCGCCCTCGAATGGCTGGAACGCCTCGACATCCGCGACTGCGCCCGCAAACGCCCGCACGCCCTGCTCCAGACCGAGCGGCAGCGCGTCGCCATCGCCCGGGCGCTCGCCCTCTCCCCCAAGGTGCTCTTCGCCGACGAACCGTCCGCCCCGCTGCACCGCGCCGACGGCGCCCACGTCCTGCGCACCCTCACCTCGGCGGCCCGCTCCCACGGCATCACGGTCGTCCTCGCCACGCACTACGCGGACACCGCGGCCCTCGCCGACCGCACAATTTCGCTGCTCGACGGACGGCGCGTGAACACCCTCCATCTGCCCCCGGTCGTCGAGACGGAAGGCCGGGCCGCGTGCTCGCTCTCCGTCTAGCCCGCGGGGCCCACTCCCTCGTCCAGCTGCGCAGACTTCTTGTCGTCGCCGCCTCGGCCGGCACCGGCTTCCTGCTGCTGTGCACCCTGGGGTACGCGCTGGCGCACCCGGACCCCTCGGCCGGCGCGCTGCTCCGGCTCCTGTGGTGCCTCGCGCCCGCCGCCGCCACCGTGCACTTCGCGGTCGCGGTCGCCCGTACGGACCCGGGGACCCGGCCGCGCCCTGGGCTCTCGGCGGTCGGGCTCGGCCCCGGCCAGCTGATGGCGATCTCGGCGGTCACCACCGCCCTGTCGACCACGCTCGGCTCGGTGCTCGCGCTGCTCGTCTTCCTGCACCTGCGCGGCGACCTCCCCGGCGTGCCCTTCGACGGCGGCGCGGCGGCCTTCCTCGCCTCCGACTACCCGCTGCCGCTGCCCGCGGCCGTGACCCTGCTGCTGCTGGTGCCGCTGGCCGCCTCCCTGGCGAGCGCGGTGGCGCTGCGACCGCGGAGTCCCCGGCCGACCCGTCCCCGACGGCCAGGCGCCGACGGCGACTCCCCCCGTGAGCCGTCCCGTACACGCGCCAAGTCCGGCCCGTACGCCGACCAGCCGGGACGCCCGCTGGATCCGCAGCAGCCCGCCCCTCCGCTGCCCACCCCCGGGGGACTGCCCTGGGGCACCGCCGTCATCGCGGCGGGCCTTGCCGTGGAGGCGTACGCGAGCCGTTCGGGACCCGGCCTGACGCTGCCCGGCCGTTTCACGGGCGGCCCCGCCCGGGTGTTCGGCGGCTGGTCCCTGACCGCGCTCGGGCTGATGCTGGCCGCCCCCGCGATCACGCACCTGTGCGGGCGGCTGCTCCAGGCCGTACGCCCCGGCGTGCTGCGGCTGCTCGCCGGGCGCGTCCTTCAGGAGGAGGCCCGGCGCATCGGGCGCCCGCTCGGCGTGGTGTGCGCGGTCGCGTCCGGCGCGTACGCCATGGCGACGGTGTACTCGGGGGCGCGGCCCTCGTTCGGTCCGCTCAGCACGCTCGGAGCGCTGCTCGTGGCCGGGTGCACCGTCGCGACCCTGCTGACGTCGGCGGTCGAGGCCAAGCACGCGCGCGCCGACACCACGGCGGCGCTGCTGCGCATGGGGGCGCCGACCACGGTGCTGCGGGGCGCCGCGCTGCTCCGCGCGGGCGCGCTGCTCGCCGCGTTCGGCCCGCTGACCTGGGTGGTCGCGGAGCTGGCGGCGGTGCCGCTGGTGCGCTGAGCACGCGTACTGTTTCTCGCCCGCTTCCCTCCTGGGTCCCTCCCGCTTCTTCTCCCCCCTTCTTTCCCCCTTCCTTCTTTTCTTTCCCCCTTCCTTCTTTCCCGCCGGGCGATGAGTTCCGCGCGGAGTGGCGGTCTACCTCTGCGAACGGCACCACATCACTTCACCCTCGCCGGGAGAGACCCCTCATGTACCAGCAGATGATCTTCGTGAACCTCGCCGTGAACGACGTCGACACCTCGAAGAAGTTCTTCACCGAGCTCGGCTACACGATCAACCCGCAGTTCACGACGGACGACTGCGCCTGTGTCGTCATCAGCGACACGATCATCGCGATGCTGCTGAGCAAGCAGCGCTACGCGGACTTCACGAAGAAGGAGATCGCGGACCCGACGAAGACCAGCGAGGTGCTGCTGTGTCTGAGCGCCGAGAGCCGCGAGAAGGTCGACGAGCTCTGTGACAAGGCCCTCGCGGCGGGCGGCTCGGGGACCCGGGAGGCCCAGGACCACGGCTTCATGTACGGCCGCACCTTCGACGACCTGGACGGCCACACCTGGGAAGTCATGTGGATGGACCCGGCCGCGGTCCAGAGCTGAGCACCCCCCGGGGGGGACACTCACGCGCGTGTCCCCCTCACACTCAAAGGGGGGAGACCGCCGCCCGCGGCCGAAGGACCCACCCCTAGCATGGCCGCGTGCAGCCAACTCCCCTTCACGCCGCCCATGACCGCGAGATCGAGTCCCTCGCCGAGTTCGACAAGGTCGTCTCGGAGTACGGCTCGCTCGCCCGGTTCCGCGTCCAGGCAGTGGATCTGACGGACCGTACGGACGCCCTGCTCGCCGTGGACACCGCGGACGCCGTCTTCCTCGGCTGCCCGATGGACCCCGAGGCGGCTGCACGGGTACGGGCCACCGGCGCGCTCGTCTTTCCGCCCATACCCGGACTGCCCTTCGACCCCTACCGCGGATCGCTCTACTCCCCGGACGAGCTCTTCGCGTCGCTCGACACGGGTTACGAGGCGACCCCGGACGCCCGCGCGTACGCCTGGTTCCAGCAGACCAAGGCCGACGGCGACGTCCTCGCGTCGATGCTGCGCGCGATCCACGACGACTCGGTGTCGGACGCGCTCGACGAACTCCTCGCCGGCACCCGAGTCGTGGGCGTGATGGGCGGTCACGCGATGGCGCGCGGCACGGAGGCCTACGAGGGCGCCGCACGCCTGGGGCGCGAACTGGCGCGCGCCGGGCTCACGGTCGCCACCGGCGGCGGCCCCGGCGCGATGGAGGCCGCGAACCTCGGCGCGTACGCCGCCCCGTTCGACGACGAGATGCTCACCGAGGCGCTCCGGCTCCTCGCCGAGGCACCGTCGTTCACCCCCTCCATCGGCGACTGGGCGCGCGCCGCCTTCGCCGTGCGCGAGCGCTGGCCGGACGGCGGCCCCTCCGTCGGCATCCCGACCTGGTTCTACGGCCACGAACCGCCGAACGCCTTCGCCGCCCACATCGCCAAGTACTTCGCCAACGCGACCCGGGAGGACGGGTTGTTGGCCCGCTCGAACGCGGGTGTCGTCTTCCTGCCGGGCGCCGCCGGGACCGTACAGGAGATCTTCGACAACGCCACCCCGAACTACTACGAGTCACGCGGCGAGCCCACCCCCATGGTTCTCGTGAACCGTGCGCATTGGACCGAAAAACACCCCACTTGGCCCCTTCTCCAGTCCCTTGCCCGCGAACGGTCCATGGAGTCCCGGATCGCACTGGTGGACCGGATCGAGGAGGCACCGGAGGCGCTCAAACGCCTCGGCGGTTAATGACAAGGCAAAGCCGACGGCACGGCAGGGCATATGCATTGACAGCCCTTAGGCGGCACTTATAAACCTGTGAGGCCCGAGGGGGCCCTGTTGACACAGCAGAACCCCCCTTAAACCCCCCGCAGTTGCGCATTCTGTGAAGGGCAATCGTGTCCATATCTCGCCGTACCGCACGTTCCGTGCGAATCCTCGGTGTTGCCTCCGCCACCGCCGCGCTCGCGCTCGGTGCCGCCGGCAACGCCCTTGCCTGCAACATCAGTGAGTTCTCCGCCGAAGCCAAGTGTGACGGCACCAAGGGCGTCATCGCCGTCACGGACGTGGATTACTCCGGCACTCCGGCGGTCGTCTCCGTGTTCCTCGAGAACAACGGTGCCGACGTGCAGAAGGTCGGCCAGCAGGAGGTCAAGGGTTCACGCGAAGGCGTCACCATCACCTTCGCCGAGGACTGGAAGCCGAACGCCACGTACCGCGTCCACGTCAAGGCCGGAAACCAGGTCGACGCGGACATAAAGGAGAACGTGACCGCTCCGTCCACGGCCTGCGCGACCGAGTCGCCCTCGCCGTCGGCCTCGGAGACCCCGAAGCCGTCGGAGACCCCGTCCTCGCCCGCCTCCTCGGGGACGCCTTCCGCGAACCCGTCGGAGTCGCAGAGCAGCGCCGCGCCCGCGACGCCGGGCGACAACGCCCCGTCCCCCGCGGCCGGTAGCTCCAACCTCGCCGAGACCGGTGCGAACTCCAACACGCCGATGATCGCCGGTGTCGCCGGTGCCCTCGTGCTGGTCGGCGGCGGAGCGGTGTTCTTCGGCATGCGTCGCCGCGGCGCCTCGAAGTCGAGCTGAACCGCACACCGTACCTCCGCGTGAAACGTGTGGCCCGTCCCTCTCGAAGGGGGCGGGCCACACGCCTGTCCGGGTGCGCCGGCTAGCCGAAGGTCGCCCGCTCCAGCCACAAGTCCAGCAGCTCGCGCTCCCCCAGCACCTCCAACCGCCCGTCGTCCAGCGGCAGTCGGCGGTAGAAGGCGAGCAGGACGTCGGTGAGCGGGCCGCGCAGCGCGACGGTCGCCTTCTCGTGGTCCCTGCGCCAGACGACACCCTCCTCGGTGAGCTCGACGACCCACTCTGCGTCGAGTTCGGGCGGGGTGTCGGTGGCGTGCAGATGGATGCTGCGGCCCGGGCCGCGCAGTGCGGCCGCGGCGGCGTCGTGCGGTCGCGTCCGCTGCACGAACTCGATGATCCCCAGCCACTCGTCGATCGCGTCCGCGGCCACATCGGGCGCCACCTCGTACGGCAGCCCGGCCGCCGGCGTCGCGTCGGCGCGGTGGATCACCAGCTCGTGCGTCATCCGGCGGGCCCAGAAGCCGGAGCTCAGGTCCCCGGCCCAGGCCCACACCTTGGTGGCGGGCCCCGCCTCGCGCAGCGCGGCGACGAGCATCTCGCCGGTCTCGGCGAGCCAGGCGTCCAGCGCGGCGGGGTCGCCCTCGGCGGCGGGTCCCTCAAGGAGCGGCACCTGCTCGTCGTGGACGTTCTCCTGCGCCTTCGTGCGGACGATGAGCTCGACCCAGCGCAGCGCCCCGCCCGTGTGCCGCACGAGCCGCTCCAGCGACCAGTCCGGGCAGGTCGGCACGGTCGCGGACAGGTCGGCCCCGGACGTCACCACGTCCCTCAGCAGCCGCACCTCCCGCTCGATCGCGTCGCAGTAGCGGTCATGTGCGAGTGGCGTCATGAACCGCACCCTACGGCGCCGACGGCTCCCCGAGCACGACGATTTCGGCCGCCTCGAAAGCCACGCCGACCTCGTCACCGGGCGCGGGCGCCTCCCGCAGCGCGCACGCCGCCTCGATGGGCGGCGCGCCTTCCGGCTTCAGCTGTACGGCGACGTGGGTGCCCCGGAAGGTACGTGCGGCCACGGTGCAGCGCAGCCCGTCCGCGGGGTCGACCAGCCGCACCCCAGCGGGTCGTACGAGAAGCGTGCCAGGGCCCTGGGCGGTGCCCTCCGGCACCGGGACCTTCCCCCACGGGGTGTCCGCGAGCCGATCTCGCACCGTCGCCGCGACCACGTTGTCGAAGCCCAGGAAACGGGCCACGAACTCGTCCGCCGGGTGCTGCCAGACCTCAAGTGGCGTGCCGGACTGGGCGATCCGTCCCTCGCGCATCACCACGACCCGGTCGGCGAGCGCGAAGGCCTCGCCCTGGTCGTGGGTGACGGCGAGCACGGTCGTGCCCAACTCGCCGAAGAGCTGCCGGAGTTCCACGACGAGCCGTTCCCGCAGCGAGCGGTCCAGCTGGCCGAGCGGCTCGTCGAGCATCAGCAGCCGGGGGCGCGGGGCGAGCGCACGGGCCAGCGCGACCCGCTGCTGCTCACCACCGGAGAGGGCGGCGACAGCGCGCGCCTGGGCCCCGGGCAGCCCGACCAGCTCCAGCAGCTCCTGGACCCGTGCGGCCTGCTGGTCCTTCGACGCGCCGTGCATGCGCAGCCCGAAGGCGACATTGCCGGCCACGTCCCGCTGCGGGAAGAGCTGGTGGTCCTGGAACATCAGCCCGACGCCCCGCTTGTGCGCGGGCACCCCGGCCTGGTCGCGTCCCGCCAGGAGCACGCGGCCCGCGTCGAGCGACTGCAGTCCGGCCACCGCCCGCAGCAGCGTGGACTTGCCGCTGCCGCTCGGTCCGAGCACACACACGATCTCGTGCTCGGCGACGTCGAGGCCGACGGCGTCGAGTACCGGCCGACCGCCGAAGCGTACGGTCGCGGCCTCGACCCTGAGCAGGGCGTCGCGCGTCCGGGTCTGGGCCTGGGTCTGTGTCTGGGCCCGGGTCCGGGTCCGGGTCCGGGGATGCTCCGTCGTCCCCTCCTGCGCCTCCTGCGCCTCCTGCGTCGCTTGCTTCGCGAGTCGCGCCATCAGAACTCCCCCGTCCGGTCGGTGCGGATGCGCTCCAACAGCAACAGGGCCACCGCGCACACCACCATCAAGATCGTCGAAAGGGCCATCGCCTGGCCGTAGTTGAGGTCACCCGCACGCCCGAGGAGCCGGGCCACGGCAACCGGCAGGGTGGGGTTGTCGGGCCGCGCGATGAAGACCGTCGCCCCGAACTCGCCCAGCGACACGGCGAAGGCGAACCCCGCCGCGATCAGCAGCGCCCGCCGCACCATCGGCAGGTCGACCTCCCGCCACACCCGCCAGGGCGACGCTCCGAGGACGGCAGCGGCCTCCCGGAGCCGTCCGTCCACCGCCCGCAGCACCGGCAGCATGGTGCGTACGACGAAGGGGACGCCCACCAGTGCCTGCGCGAGCGGCACCAGGATCCAGGAGGAACGCAGATCCAGGGGCGGTTCGTCGAGCGCGATGAGGAAGCCGAACCCGACGGTCACGGCGGACACGCCGAGCGGCAGCATCAGCAGCGCGTCGAAACCCCGTACGAGACGCCCGGTCATGGGGGTCCCCCCGGTCGAGCGAAGCCGAGACTGGGGGAGGGTGAGCGCGGCGGCCGCCAGAGCGCCGATCACGACGGCGACGGCGGTGGCGGCGAGCGCGTACTCCAGCGAGTTGCCGATCGCCGCGATCGGTGCCACCAGGAAGATGCCGCTGTCGGCCGAGGTCAACGCCTTGTAGTACGCGAATCCGTAGCCGCCGGGTGCGTCCAGGGACCGCTGGACCAGTACCCCGAGCGGCAGGACGAGGAGAACGAGGATGCTCGCCAGGACCCCGCCCAGCAGCGCCCACTGACCGGCCCCGCGGGGGCGGCGCACGGTCACCTCCGGAGCCACCAGACGCAGGGCGGTCTCCCGGCGGCGTACGGTCCAGGCGTGCACGGCGAGGATCGCGCCGACCGCCACGAACTGGACGATCGTCAGCACCGCCGCGGTCGCGAGGTCGAAGATCTCCGAGGTCTGCCGGTAGATCTCGACCTCCAGGGTGGAGAAGGTCGGCCCGCCGAGGATCTGCACCACACCGAACGAGGTGAAGGTGAAGAGGAAGACCATCAGCGCGGCGGCGGCCACGGCCGGGCTCAGCGCCGGCAGCGTCACCTTGCGCCAGGCCGCGAACCGGGAGGCACCCAGCATCCGCGCGGCCTCCTCCTGACGCGGGTCGAGCTGCGCCCAGAGCCCGCCGACGGTTCGTACGACCACCGCGTAGTTGAAGAAGACGTGCGCGAGCAGAATCGCCCAGACGGTAGTGTCCAGCCGTACGCCCCACAGCTGGTCGAGGAGTCCGCCCCGGCCCACCAAAGCCAGGAACGCCGTACCGACCACGACCGTCGGCAGCACGAACGGGACCGTCACCACCGCGCGCAGCACCTGCTTGCCCCTGAAATCGAAGCGCGCGAAGACGTACGCGCCGGGGAGCGCGATCAGCAACGTGAGCGCCGTGGAGGCGAGCGCCTGCCAGGTGGTGAACCACAGGACGTGCCGGATGTCGGACTGCGCGAGCACCTCACCGATCCGTCCGAACCGCCAGGCCCCGTCGATCTTGAGGCCACGGGCGACGATCGCGGCGACGGGGTAGGCGAAGAAGACGGCGAAGAACGCGACGGGCAGGGCCATCAGCCCGATCCGCGTCGCGCTCTCCTTGCGGCTCCTCCGAGGCGCTACTTCAGTACGAGCGAGGTCCACGACTTGACCCACTGGTCACGGTTGTCGGCGATCTTGGCGGGCGCCAGGGTCTCGGGGTCCTTGGCCTGCGGGCCGAACTTCACGAACTCCTCGGGCACCTGGGCGGTCTCGCGGACCGGGTACACGAACATGTTCAGCGGCATGTCGTCCTGGAACTTGACGCTGATGAGGAAGTCGAGAAGCGCCTTGCCGCCCTTGGTGTTCTTCGCGTTGCTCAGCAGCCCCGCGTACTCGATCTGGCGGAAGCAGGTGCCGCTCGCGACCCCGGTCGGCGCGGTCTTCGGCTTCGGGTCGGCGTAAATCACCTCGGCGGGCGGGGAGGAGGCGTACGAGACGACCAGCGGCCGGTCGGCCTTGGCCTTCTTGCCTCCCGCGGACCCGGAGAATTCGTCGTTGTAGGCCTGCTCCCAGCCGTCGACCACCTTCACGCCGTTGGCCCTGAGCTTCTTCCAGTAGTCCTGCCACCCTCCCCCACTCTCGGCTTCGCTCGAGCGGGAGGTGCCCCCATCCCCGTACTTCGCGGCGGTCCCGAGCAGGAAGCCGAGGCCGGGCGAGGACGTGGACGCGTTCTCGGTGACGAGGAGGTTCTTGTACGCGGGCTTGATCAGGTCGTCGAACGAGGCGGGCGGGGCCAGCTTGTGCTTGCTGAAGTAGGCCTTGTCGTAGTTGACGCAGATGTCACCGGAGTCGATGGGCGTGACCCGGTGCTTGTCCTGGTCGATCCGGTACTGCTGGACGATCTGGTCGGAGCCCTTGGCCTCGTACGGCTGGAACAGCCCGTTGTCGAGCGCACGGGACAGCAGGGTGTTGTCGACGCCGAAGAAGACGTCGCCCTGGGGGTTGTCCTTGGTGAGGATGGCCTTGTTGACGGCCTGCCCGGCGTCGCCGTCCTTGAGGACCTTGACCTTGTACCCGGACTGCTTCTCGAAGTCCTGCAGCACGCTCTTCGACACGGCCCATGAGTCGTGGCTGACGAGCGTGACGGTCTTGGAGTCCCCGGCGCCGCCGCTGTCGGAGGACCCGCACGCGGACAGCGCGACGAGGCCCAGCCCGATGGCCACGGCCGTGGTCGTCCTCTTGATGCTCACTGAATTCCTCCTGGGATGACCAGGAAGAGACGCGGCCCTGCCCGGGATCCTCGGAAGGTTCCCGGGCAGGGCGCAACAGCTTGAGTGATGCCCGAACTTCCTACCCAGAATGACCTGGGCAAGGTTCAGAGGGTCTGCGGCCCACCGGTGCTCCGGCTACCGCACTCTCAGCGCTGTGGCGCTCCCCTGTCGGAATATGAAGATGTCGGAATACGAAATTGCGCTGACAGGAACTGACTGACACTGGCCGGCACTGAAAAGGCGCCGCCGGGCACTGCCGCCGATCAGACTATCGCTCGGTCGCGGCCAGCTGTCCGCATGCCCCGTCGATCTCCTGGCCCCGGGTGTCCCGGACGGTCACCGGCACCCCGTGAGCCGCGATCGCCTCGACGAACGCCTTCTCGTCCTCGGGCCGCGAGGCGGTCCACTTCGAACCCGGCGTCGGGTTCAGCGGGATGAGGTTGACGTGCACGGGCTTGCCCTTGAGTAGCCGCCCGAGCCGGTCACCACGCCATGCCTGGTCGTTGATGTCCCGGATGAGGGCGTACTCGATGGACAGCCGGCGCCCGGACTTGGCCGCGTACTCCCAGCCGGCGTCCAGCACCTCGCGCACCTTCCACCGCGTGTTGACGGGGACGAGGGTGTCGCGCAGCTCGTCGTCAGGCGCGTGCAGCGAGATGGCGAGACGGCACTTGAAGCCCTCGTCGGAGAACCGGTGGATGGCGGGCACCAGCCCGACCGTAGACACGGTGATCCCGCGCTGCGAGAGCCCGAGGCCGTCCGGCTCGGGGTCGGTGAGCGCGCGGATGGCGCCCACGACCCGCTTGTAGTTGGCGAGCGGCTCGCCCATGCCCATGAAGACGATGTTGCTCAGCCGCGCCGGGCCGCCCGGGATCTCGCCGTCCCGCAGGGCCCGCATCCCGTCCACGATCTGGTGCACGATCTCGCCCGTGGACAGGTTCCGGTCGAGCCCGGCCTGTCCGGTGGCGCAGAACGGGCAGTTCATCCCGCAGCCCGCCTGCGAGCTGATGCACATGGTCACCCGGTCCGGGTAGCGCATCAGCACGGACTCCACGAGCGTGCCGTCGAACAGGCGCCACAGGGTCTTGCGGGTGGTGTCCTGGTCGGTCGACAGATGCCGCACGACCGTCATCAGCTCGGGAAGCAGCGCCTCCTGGAGCTTGCCGCGCGCGGCGGCCGGGATGTCCGTCCACTCCGCGGGGTCGTGCGCGAACCGCGCGAAGTAGTGCTGCGAGAGCTGCTTGGCGCGAAACGGCTTCTCACCGATCGCGGCAACCGCCTCTTTGCGCTCGGCGGGCGTGAGGTCGGCGAGGTGCCGCGGCGGCTTCTTGGCTCCGCGGGGGGCGACGAATGTGAGTTCTCCGGGTGCAGGCATAACTCATCCAGTGTCGCAGATCAACTCCGCCAGCCCAGGCCAGAGCGGGGTGGGGGCGGTCACCCACGGGTGCCGACTGTCAGCGTTGGTCGGCCTCGCACGGCCCAGGGACGGCCCAGCGCGGCACTCGGTCGGACCTTCCTGGCGATATCAGTGCCGGTGGCTATGGTGCGACGACCATCGAGCGCGACTCATCGGGGAGGGGCCATGGGAGCCAAAACGGGACTGCTCATCTATGCCGACGGCGAGGTGCCGGGCCTGCTGCGACAGGTGAAGGCGGCAGACCTGCCGCGGACGTCCGAGATGATGCGGCGCCTTTACCCGGGCTGGGAGATCGAGCAGCTCTCAGGCTCGTCACTGGGAGGCGGCGTGTATCCCCCGAAAGACACGGCGTACGCCGCGAGCCGACCGGGCGTGGAGATCGTCTGCGACCAACGGGTAATGATCGACTTCCCGTCCCAGCTTCCCGAGCACCTCGTCGCGGCAAGCGCCGGCCGACGGCTCGTCCTGCACGCCATGCACAGTGTCGTCGACTGGCTCGCGTTCGCGGTGTGGGAGGACGGGCGCCTGGTCCGCTCCCTGAGTCTGTCGCCGGACAGCGGCATCATCGAGAACATCGGCGAACCGCTCCCCTTCGAGCTGCCCTACTGGGCCGGGGACCGTCCTGCGGACATCGTCCCCTGGCCGGACGAGGACGAAGAGCCGTACCCCCTGCCCTTCCACCCGTTGGACCTGGGCGAAGACGCCCTGCGCGCGCTCTGCGGCTTCGTCCAGGAGGGCCACCCCGAACCTGACGACATCGACGCATACGGCATCGACCTCCACGGATTCCACGTGCGGGACCCTCACGGGCCTGACCCTGCGGAGGAAGAAGCGAAGTTGAAAAGGATCACGGAAACCATGGGGCCGCCGCGCTTCTACACGCTGAGCCCCGATGGCCCGCTGATCGAGCGCGACGGCCCGTAGCCCACGGCCTCTTCGTCCCGAAGCAGCTTGGGCGGGCGTCTGACCTTGGGCCGCTATGCCTCTCGCCTGCCGCGATGGTCCACAAGCGTGCGCGCCTGTCCGGCGCTGTTCGTGGGCGTTGTCACGCAGTCAGACACGCACGCCGGGTCTAGGCACCGGCTCCGCTCAATCGACCTCAGTGCGCTGCAATGCCTCCCGAAGAGGTACGCCCAGTCGTACCGCGGCGATCCGTCTGACGCGCACTTCCACAGGTGTGCGCGGCCGGAACCCTGGACCACCACAGCCGCACGAATGAAAGGTCAGTCCCGCTTTCAGCACGACGCCGAGGGCCTTCCATCCGGCGGCGTCTCGGCGGCGTGGGACAGCGAGATCGTGCCCAGCATCGATCATGGCGGCACCGCAACGCGGGCAAGGCTGCTCACGCTCGTTTGGCCAGTCGCGTTTGAACGATGACCGGCGCGCAAGACACACGAAGTGGCGCTTGTAGTAGGCCATCCCATAGCGGCACATGTGCGCAGGGTATGAGGCGGAGCCTGCTGGTACCACCGCTTTGTAAGTTCGATCCATCAGCCGCCCTGGAGCTTTTAGGCCCTCGCTCGTCGGGCGCGTGCGGTTGCTCAAGGCTGCCTGTGTACGCCGTCGTTGATGTCAGCTGGTGATGTCAGGTTGGATGGTGCGATGGAGCGCGTTGAGGCAGAGCTGTTCACGGACGGTGGGAACAACGCTGTGGTGCGCCTGCCACCGCGTCGGTTCCCCGGCGTCTTGATCCAGGGTGACTCTCTCTCCGTCATCCGCAGCGAAGTTGCCGAAGTCCTTGAAGCCTGCGACCAGGGCGACCTCGCCGGGGCACGGGAAGCCGCCGGCCTTCTGCTGGCTGACCTTGATGAGTTGCTGGCGCGGTACACCGCCGCGCTGGACGCCCACCAGGTCCCGCGGCCGTACTGATCGCAAGGCTCTGGTCATTGAAAGCTGGATCGCTGCTTTGTAAGGGCGGCCGTGGTCAATCGCGGGGATGTCCAGGTCATTCCAGCCGTAGCGCCAGCCCAGCTCATCGGCACATCTCGACTGTGGCGAGCCGTCGTTGACCGTGGTTGACCGCACTATGTGGCACGACTGTGGCACGCACAGAAGGGCTACGGGCTTAGAAGGCGCCTGGCACGTCACCCGAATCACCGCCTCTGACCTGCACCGCTCCCACCACCCTGGGGTCCCGTCGGCCAACCCTCGACACGCATTCGACAGGGCCCGGGGTGCGTCCTCCTCGGTCAGCATTGCCCGCCGGCCGACGTCGGGCCGGGAGCCTTCCCGGCGCTGCACCTGCCTGGCCACCTTCCGCCCCGCAAGAGAGGTGAGTACGCGTACTCATGCGCATCACCACCGGTCTCGTCACCATGCAGCCATGACGAAGACCGCTTTAGCGCCGGAACGTCGATGGCCCTGGTCGCACCGAACACCCCTGGGCCCGGACCTTGCTCTCGCGATCCCGCTGTTCCTGGTGGGGACCGCATGGCTGGTGATGGACTGGGTGCTTGGTTTCGGCATGGAGGTATGGGCGGCGCAGGGCGACCAAGCGCAGGTCGACACGGCCAGCCTCGCGTTTATGGGCAGGGTGCGGGTGCTGCTGGTCACCGTCCTTGTTTTGGCAGTTCTCGCGGGGCTCTTCCGTGCCCCTTGGACGGTGATCGCGCACCTGATGGTGGCTCTCGTGGCCGCAGGGGTGCTCGGGCACGTGCAGCAGCAGTGGGATCACGACCATGCTCCGCCAGCCGGGTGCATCCGCTATAGCGCGAATTGCTGAGACAGCCAGCGGCTCGGGCCACGCTGTTGCCTGCTAATGACGAGAGTGGCACGACCTGAATCGTGCCGTGCCTCCCTCTGGCGGTCAGGGCTCTACTAGCTGATCAGGTCGAACGTCGAACTCGCTCCGGTCACCCTCTGTGGCTTCCGGCCGTCCACCTGTAGAGATCGTGACGACCTCGTTGTCGTCCCGATCTGAGGTGCGACTCAAGATTGTGCAGCCGATCGTCACAGCGATGGGGTACGCGGCGCTGGGGCCCAACGCATCACCGCCACCGAAGATCGGCGGCTTATCAAAGAAGACCCATTGCCGGCCATGGGCATCGGTCAGGCGCACCTCGACCCACCCTGGCCAGAAGTCGTCGTCATCCTCGAGCGCCCAGCGAGTGGCTTCGCACCGTAACGAGGTCATTCCGCCTGCTCCCTGATCTTGGTTTGCCACAGAACACGCTTCCGGTGCGATGACGCGGCGCCGACCGCTGCTGTTCGGGGCTGTTGGTGTCAGGCGTGGGTGTCAGCCGCCGTGGGCGAACTTGACAGATTCGCCACCCGCCTCACTTCCTTCTCGCTGTGAGCGACCATGGTTCCTCGCGATTCCCCGCCTGATCGGGCACGGAAGAGGCACGGTTCTTCCGTGCATGAGCATGGTCAAGCAGAGGATCGCATACTGGCGTCATGCTCTCGCCACAGCGGTTCCGCGACGCCCAGCACACGAAGTACCACTTCATTGATCATGTGCTCGTGCGCTGCCCGAAGTGCGCCGGGATTGCACACGTTGCCCCGGTGGCACCTGCGGCCGAGGACGCGGTCCCCTCGGTATTCGCGCGCCGCCGTCTCGTGTGCAGGGCGTGCGGTCTGTCGCGAAATGCTGCTGGGGGAGGGTTCCGCCTCTTTCGAGGGCGAGGCGAAGCGACAGATCCTTACTTCGGTCTGCCGTTGTGGTTGCAGACAGAGATGCGACACGGCTGGCTGTGGGCCTACAACCCAGAACATCTGGAGCTGATCCGGAAGTTCGTACAGGCACCGTTGCGTGAGCGAGCCCCGTGGGATGCGCAAGTAAAAAAGATGACGCTCGTCGCGCGGCTACCAACCTGGATCAAGAGTGCGAAGAACAGAGATGAGGTTCTGCGCGCCATCGACCGGATCCGGTCGTCCCTCGCCTGACCAGCTCGACCACGCACCTACCCCAGCTCCCATCCCGTCCGCCGTCGACCCACACACCGTGGAGCGGGCGTGGTTCAGGGGCGTCAAGGTGGAGCGCGCCACTGTACGAACGAACTTGACGCCCCTGGGCCGCGTCTGCTCGGCTCTGCCTGGGTCGACGGTGGGCGGGATGGGAGCTCCCCGCGCACGCCACTACGGGCCCGCAGTCGGGAACGGCGCCCCCTCCATCCCGGTGCCGGCCGATCCCCCGCCGGAGGCATCGTCTTGACCGCAGGCCGCTCCATGCGGTGATCGACTCATGGCTACCGGCCCTATCCACATGTGGGCGCGCGTCGGCGGCGGCAGCGCCGAGCGGGCCGAAGGCAGGAGCGCGGGCGCAGCCAGAGCCGGGAAGCGCGCCCGGCGGAGCGGAGCGCAGCCGGGGCTTGATGAAGTAGGGAAAGTTCTACCGCACCGCGATCATGGTCAAGTTGCCGACGATCACGCGGCTCGGCTCTCGGGCTTCTGGCCGAGCTCCAGGTAGACCGGAGCCGTCTGGTTCCTGGCCTCCGCCGCCGCGAGGATGCGTCGGGCCAGTCGCGGGATCGTGCGCTCGGCAACTCGTTCCGGGGGCAGGAAGGAAAAGCTCTTCAGCTCGTCTGGCTGCAAGGTGATCTGTGCAAGGTGGTCTTGGCTGAGCTGGCCGCCGTCGAAGAGGTACAGCACCTTGTCGCCCTCGGCCTCGTTCGGTGCCCAGTCGACCGCGAGCAGGCGCCGGCGTGATGCCCAGTTCCTCGCGAACCTCTCGGACGGCAGCGTGCAAGGGTGACTCGCCGGTCTCGACGTATCCCCCGGGGATGTCCCAGTAGTCCTTGTACGTGGGCTCCACCATGAGGATCCGGTCCGCGGCGTCAAAGAACAGCGCACCCGCTGCCATGCGCGGATGCGCCATCTTCGCTTCGTGTGCGTTCGGTGCCATAGAGCCGAGGGTACCCAGCTCAGACGAGGTGCATCCTGTTGGCCAGGTCTGCCAGGTTGCGGCTCGGTCGGCCCCGCTGGTTCCGAATCCAGGTGAGGACCAGTTCGCGTGCGAGGTAGTGGTTTCGCACCTGCTCGGGTGCCCAGCTCTCCGCTTCGAGGACCTTTGCCAGCGCCTCATCCATGCGGTTGTGGGTGCTGAGCGCTCGGGCCACTTCGAGGTTGTGGCGGGTCCGACGCTCGATCGGGAGTCCACGGGTGTCGATCTGCGTGCCCAGATCCAAGGCAACCTGCATGTCGCCCAGCTCTGCTGCGGTGGCCACTCGGTGAATGTCGACGTTCGTCGGGCCGAAGGCTGTCCACACGTGGTTGGCATCGCCGCCGAGTCGCCGCGCCGCCCGATCCGCTTCCCCCAGGAAGGTGAGCGTCGTACCGCGGTCCTCCGCGTGAGCCGCCGCCATGGAACCCGTGAGATACAACGTTCCGAAGATCGACAGGAACTCGGGAGTCGCGCCGGCCAGGCCTTTCCGGGGTGATCGTCGACGGTCCCGTCGGCGTTCGGTGCGGTCGGAGTGGCTGGTTCGATGGGTAATTTGCGGGTATTTACCTGATATGAGTACTGCATCGATGTATTTGGCGGAGCCGAGCGGTCTGATCAGCCTCGCGCTGTTCCTGATCGCCGTGGCACTCATCACGCTCCTGGCCGGCAGCTTCTGGCTGAGCTGCCGTATGCGGACCCGCGCACCGCGTCTGCCGCGCGCCGAGGAACAGCCGCACATGCCGCAGGGCGGCCCGGTCCGCGAGATGCGGGAGATCCGGGAGCCCGCCGAGATACCCAAGGTGGCCAAGGGCCAGCACGCTCTCACCCCGTACGAGCTGACCCACATGTCGACCCGCACGAGCCCGTCGCAGAAACGAGAGCGCTGGCACGACGGCGGCAGCGGCTCGTTCGGCAGCGGTGGGCTGGGCCACCACTGACACCGACCCGTCGGCCACGCCGCGAAAAGGGGCCCGCCGCCCTGTGGACGACGAGCCCCTCAATGGGATGTGCGCAGGTCAGCCGGATCCCACGAAGAGCACCAGCAGCAGCCAGACCACCGGCGCCGTCGGCAGCAGCGAGTCCAGCCGGTCCATGATGCCGCCGTGGCCCGGCAGCAGGGTGCCCATGTCCTTGATGCCCAGATCCCGCTTGATCATGGACTCGCCGAGGTCGCCGAGCGTGGCGGTGGCCGCGACCGCGAAGCCCAGGATCAGCCCCTGCCACCACGTGCCGTCCTCGATCAGGTACTGCATGCACAGCGCGCCCCCGACCATCGCGAAGGTGATCGCTCCGAACAGTCCCTCGCGGGTCTTGCCGGGGCTGATGCGTGGCGCCAGCTTGTGCTTGCCGAAGCGCCAGCCGATCGCGTACGCGCCCGTGTCGCTGACGACCGTCAGCAGCAGGAACGTCAGGACGCGGCGCGGACCGTCGTCGGCGGTCAGCATCATGGCCACGAACGTCGCCAGGAACGGCACGTAGAAGGCCGCGAAGACGCCCGCCGTGACGTCCTTGAGATAGCCCTCGGGCGGTTCCGTCATCCGCCAGACCAGGACCGCCAGCGCGGTGAGCGCCATCGCCACCCACGCGCCCTCGGCGCCCCGGACGTAGCCGGAGACGACCATCGCCGCACCGCCCACCGCCAGCGGGACGAGCGGCGCCTTGATGCCCTTGCGTTCCTCGAGCCGTGACGTGAGCTCCCACAGGCCCACCACCACGGCGACCGCTATGACCCCGACGAACACGGCCTTGACGACGAACAACGACGCGACGATCACCGCACCGAGCCCGACGCCGACCCCTATCGCGGCACCCAGATCGCGTCCCGCACTCTTCTTCTGTGGTGCGGGGGCGGGCTGTGGGACGGGGCTGGGCATGGGCTCCTGCGGCTTCTGCGACGGGGTCCCGAGGGATCCCGCCGACGGGGTGTCGTCGCGGAACAGGGGGCCACTCAGCCGAGCGGCCCCCCGGTCGTCATCCTGGTCTCCGCCGTGTGCGGGTACGTCGGGCACGATGGGCATGGGGCGAGTCTGCTGCGCGTTATGCGCATCGTATGCGGGACCCGCCGGGGCTGCCCCCTGGACAGGCCCCTGCTCGGACGGCCCCCAGTACCCGGCTTGTGGCGGCGCCCCCCAGGAAGAGTCGTTCATCAGACCTCGAGCAGCTCCGCTTCCTTGTGCTTCAGGAGCTCGTCCACCTGTGCGACGTACTTCGCGGTGGTGTCGTCGAGCTCCTTCTCCGCGCGGCGGCCCTCGTCCTCGCCGACCTCGCCGTCCTTGATCAGCTTGTCGATGGCGTCCTTGGCCTTGCGGCGGACCGAGCGGATGGACACCTTGGCGTCCTCGGCCTTGGTCTTGGCGACCTTGATGTAGTCCTTGCGGCGCTCCTCGGTCAGCTCGGGGAACACCACCCGGATGATGTTGCCGTCGTTGCTCGGGTTGACGCCCAGGTCGGAATCGCGGATCGCCTGCTCGATGTTGCGCATCGCGCTCTTGTCGAACGGGGTCACCACGGCCATGCGCGGCTCCGGCACCGAGAACGAGGCCAGCTGGTTGATCGGCGTCAGCGCGCCGTAGTAGTCGGCCACGATCTTGTTGAACATCGCCGGGTGCGCACGGCCGGTGCGGATCGCGGCGAAGTCCTCCTTGGCGACCACGACGGCCTTCTCCATCTTCTCCTCGGCCTCGAGGAGGGTCTCTTCGATCACCACTTGCTCCTGCGTGTCTTGAGTAGGCCCGGCAGCTGCTCCTCGTCGGGGTGGCGGCCGGCTGCGTCGCGTCTTATTCCTGCACGGTTCCGGACCGGCAGGACATTGTCCATCCCCCGGTCAGGGTCCGTCCTCGGCCCGGGCTTGTCCCCGGCCGAGGTCGGTCCCGGTCAGGCCCGGCCGCTTTGGTCACCCACGAGTGTGCCGATCTTCTCACCCTTGACGGCCCGCGCGATATTGCCCTCCGCCAGGAGCTCGAAGACCAGGATCGGCAGCTTGTTGTCGCGGCACAGCGTGATGGCGGTCATGTCGGCGACCTTGAGGTCGCGCGTGATGACCTCGCCGTAGCCGAGCGAGTCGAACTTGACGGCCTCGGGGTTGGTCTTGGGGTCGGAGTCGTAGACCCCGTCCACGCCGTTCTTGCCCATCAGCAGGGCCTCGGCGTCGATCTCCAGAGCACGCTGGGCGGCGGTGGTGTCGGTGGAGAAGTACGGCATGCCCATACCGGCGCCGAAGATGACCACACGGCCCTTCTCCAGGTGCCGTACGGCGCGCAGCGGGATGTACGGCTCGGCGACCTGGCCCATGGTGATGGCGGTCTGCACGCGGCTGTCGATGCCCTCCTTCTCCAGGAAGTCCTGGAGGGCGAGGCAGTTCATGACCGTGCCGAGCATGCCCATGTAGTCGGAGCGGGCCCGGTCCATGCCGCGCTGCTGGAGCTCGGCGCCGCGGAAGAAGTTGCCGCCGCCGATGACGACGGCGATCTGGGCGCCGTCGCGCACGACGGCCGCGATCTCGCGGGCGATCTTGTGCACCACGTCGGGGTCGACGCCCAGTCCGCCGCCGCCGGCGAACGCCTCGCCGGAAAGCTTCAGCAGAAAGCGGCCCGCGCCTTTGCCGTCGTCGGTCTTCTCGCCCTTGTCGGCCTGGGTGGTGGTCATGGAGATCTCCTCATGGTGCACATACGAAGAAGGCCATTGCCGGTGGGGTGTTGTCTCCCATACGCGGCAATGGCCTCCTCGTCAGATCTGCTGTCGTCCGTCACGCACGCGCGCGTGTCGGCGTACGCGGACGACTGCTGCCGACCCTATAGGGGTCGCGCGTCGATCGCGGTACGGACTCAGATGCCGACCTTGATGCGCACGAAGCGCTTCAGGGTGACACCGGCCTCGTCCAGGACCTTCTGGACGGACTTCTTGTTGTCGAGCGCGTACGGCTGACCGAGGAGGGTGGCCTCCTTGAAGAAGCCGTTGACGCGACCCTCGACGATCTTCGGAAGGGCGGCCTCGGGCTTGCCCTCGGCGCGGGTGGTCTCCTCGGCGACGCGGCGCTCGGACTCGACGACCTCGGCCGGGACGTCCTCCTTGGAGAGGTACTTCGGCGCGAAGGCGGCGATGTGCTGCGCGACACCCTTGGCAAGGTCGGCGTCGGCCTTGTCCAGCTCGACCAGGACACCGATCTGCGGGGGCAGGTCGGGCATGGTGCGGTGCATGTACGCGGTCACGTAGGCGCCGGAGAACTGGGCGAAGCGGTCCAGGACGATCTTCTCGCCCAGGTTGGCGTTGGCCTCGTCGACGAACGCCTGAACCGTCTTGCCGGGCTCGATCTCGGAGCCGAGGAGCGCCTCGAGGTCGGCCGGGGAGGTCTTGACGACGTGCTGGGCGATCTCGTTGGCGACGGTCTGGAACTTCTCACCCTTGGCGACGAAGTCCGTCTCGCACTTCAGCTCGACCAGGACACCGGAGGTGTTGTCGTCAGCGATGATGGAGACCACGGCGCCGTTCTCGGCGGAGCGGCCTTCGCGCTTGGCGACGCCCTTCTGGCCCTTGATGCGCAGCTCCTCGACGGCCTTGTCGACGTTGCCGTCGGCCTCGTCCAGCGCCTTCTTGCAGTCCATCATGCCGGCGCCGGTGAGCTCACGGAGCTTCTTGACGTCGGCGGCGGTGTAGTTCGCCATGATTCCTGGAATCTCTCTCGAAGTCTGAAGATCTACGGGCCGAACGGCGGGGGCTCGATGTGCCCCCGCCGTTCGTGACCCGAAGGGGTGAGGGGTCAGGCCTGCTCGGCGTCCGCGGCCGGGGCCTCGGTGACGGGGGCCTCGGCGGCCGGGGCCTCGACAACGGCCTCGGCCTCGGCGACAACCTCGGCCTGCTCGGCGTCGGCGACCTTCTCCGTCTCGGCGGAGGTCTGGACCTCGGCGTCGTCGGCCTTCTTCTCGCCCTCGAGCAGGTCGCGCTCCCACGCGGCGAGCGGCTCGCCCGCGGCCTTGTCACCCTCGGCCTTGCCGGCACCGGAGCGGGAGATGAGGCCCTCGGCGACGGCGTCGGCGATCACGCGGGTGAGCAGGGTGACGGAGCGGATCGCGTCGTCGTTGCCCGGGATCTTGTAGTCGACCTCGTCGGGGTCGCAGTTGGTGTCGAGGATGGCGACGACCGGGATGTTGAGCTTCCGGGCCTCACCGACCGCGATGTGCTCCTTCTTGGTGTCCACGATCCAGACGGCGCTGGGCACCTTCTGCATCTCGCGGATACCACCGAGGGTCTTCTCCAGCTTGGCCTTCTCGCGCGAGAGCACGAGAAGCTCCTTCTTGGTGAGACCGGAAGCGGCGACGTCCTCGAAGTCGATCTGCTCGAGCTCCTTGAGGCGCTGCAGACGCTTGTAGACGGTGGAGAAGTTGGTGAGCATGCCGCCCAGCCAGCGCTGGTTGACGTAGGGCATGCCGACGCGGGTGGCCTGCTCGGCGATGGCCTCCTGCGCCTGCTTCTTCGTGCCGACGAACATGACCGTGCCGCCGTGGGCGACGGTCTCCTTGACGAACTCGTAGGCGCGGTCGATGTACGACAGCGACTGGAGCAGGTCGATGATGTAGATGCCGTTGCGCTCCGTGAAGATGAAACGCTTCATCTTCGGGTTCCAGCGGCGGGTCTGGTGACCGAAGTGGACGCCGCTTTCCAGCAGCTCCCGCATCGTGACGACGGCCATGGCCGTTCTCCTTGGTGTTCTCGGTTGTGCCGCGTGTGCCGGACGGCACTCGCGCCTGACGCCCGCGATGCGCCTTGCCACGAGGGACCGAGGGGCGCTGACACCGGCTTTTGATGGCCGGGTGTCGGGGCGTGCGAAGTCGACCCGGTGACCCGGATCGCCACGAGAAGTGTACGGGACCCGGAAGGTGCAGGGTGACGCCGCTGTCCACAACCGGCCGGTGGTCCACAGATCCCGGCCATGATCCGTCAGATGCGGGACCGTTCTCGCATGCAAGCGAAACGATGTGTGCGCACGTGGCTGGGGTTGCTGTTGGGAATGACGGTGACCGTGCTGGGTGCGCTGACCCCCTCAGCCCTGGCCCGGGCGAACGGTCCGGCGCCGCCGTCTCCCGCGGGTCCGCCGGCCCCCGACGCGACGGTTCCGCAGCTCGCCCGCCTCTGGCCGGTGGGTCTGCGCCCCTCGGTCCTGCGGGGCTGGGACCCGCCTGCGTCGCCGTACGCCCGCGGCCATCGCGGGGTGGACCTCGCGGCGCCCCCGGGCACCCCGGTCCGCTCCGTCGCGCCGGGCCGCGTCTCCTTCGCGGGGCGGGTCGCGGGCCGTGGAGTGGTCGCCGTCGAACTGACGGGCACGGGCGCTCCGCCCCTGCGCACGACCTTCACCCCCGTACGGGCGACGGTGCACCAGGGCGACGAGGTGGCCGCGGGCGAGGTACTGGGCACGCTCGAACCGGGCGACGCCCACTGCGGAACGTCATGTCTGCACTGGGGCCTGCGAAGAGACAGAACCTACTTGAACCCCCTGTCCCTGCTCCCACCCTGGCTCCTGCACAGGGGCCCGTCCCGCCTGCTCCCGGTGACGAGCGCGCAGCAACAGCCGTCCGGGTCCCTGACCCTCCTGCCGTGAGAGTCGAGGAAACCACCGCCCGCGGCCACGCTTCAGACCCGGGCGCCCGGCTCGCGCAGAGTCGGCCCCGCGTAGGCATGTGCGACGGGCGCCCGAAGCGCTGTCCGCCGGTCGGCATGGGCTGGGCCAGGAGAGGCGTCTCCCTCCGCAAGGGGGCGCGGCGCTTCGCACACAGCCGGGCCCTGCCGTCCGCCCCGTCGCCCCGGCGCCGGGCACCCGACATGCAGGGGCTCAGCCCCGTACGCCCCGTAGTGCCATCACCACCGCGGCGTCCGTGATCGCGCCAGGCTCCTCCGCGGCCCCCAGCTCGATCCTCCGGACCGCCGCGTCGACCACGCCCTGAAGGAGCATCGCGGCCAGCCGAGGCTCGGCGTGGCCCATCTGCCGCAGCGCGTCGCCGATCATCGCTACCAGCCCGCCGTGCGCCGCGCGGATCTTCTCCCGGGCCCCGGCATCGAGCTCACTCGCGGAGATGGCCACGACAGCCCGGTGCCGCCGGTCCCCGACCAGCGCCAACTGCTGCCGGACGTACGCCTCGACCTTGCCCTCGGGCCCGTCCGCCGCGGCCATCGCCGCCGAGACCTCCGCGGCCCAGACCGGAAAGTCCACCTCGCACAGCTCTTCGACCACGGCCGCCCGGGACCGGAAGTACTCGTACACGGAGGACCGCGCGAGCCCCGTGCGTTCGGCGAGGGCCGGGAAGGTCAGCGCCTCCGTCCCGCCCTCGGACAGCAGGGACCGGGCCGCGTCCAGCAGGGCGGCTCGCTGCATCGACCGGTGCTCGGCCACGGAGGCCGCTCGAATCCTTGGCACGCCCTCCACTTTACGGACGGACCGCCCGGGACGGCAGTCACTCCCACCACCCGAAAGGAACGCGCCAGCGAGGGAAATTGACCAGGCAGGGACGATTCAGCAGCTTGCCCCGCTCGAGGTCAGCGCCCGAAACTCGCCAGCTTGGCGCGCAACTGCAGCACCGACTTGGTGTGGATCTGGCTCACCCGGCTCTCCGTCACTCCCAGCACGTTCCCGATCTCCGCGAGCGTCAGGCCCTCGTAGTAGTAGAGCGTCACCACGGTCTTCTCCCGCTCCGGCAGCGTGTTGATGGCCCGCGCCAGAAACCTCCGCAGCTCCCGGTCCTCGGCGACCTCCACCGGATTGTCCGCCGCGGTGTCCTCCAGCGTGTCCATCAGACTCAGCCGGCCGCCGCCCTCACCGCCGACGTGCAGCAGCTCCTCCAGCGCCACCACGTTGGCCAGCGACAACTGGCTGAAGACCGCGTGGAGTTCCTCCACCCCGATCCCCATCTCGGAGGCCACCTCCCCCTCCGACGGCGTCCGCCGCAGCCGCGCCTCGAGCGTCGCGTACGCCCGCTCCACATTGCGCGCCTTCTGCCGCACGGACCGGGGGATCCAGTCCAGCGCCCGCAACTCGTCGATCATCGCGCCCCGGATCCGCGTGATCGCGTACGTCTCGAACTTGATCTCCCGCTCGATGTCGAACTTCTCGATCGCGTCGATCAGCCCGAACACCCCCGACGAGACGAAGTCGGCCTGCTCCACATTGGCCGGCAGACCCACGCTCACCCGCCCCGCGACGTACTTCACCAGCGGCGAGTAGTGCAGGATCAACTGCTCACGCAGCCGCTCGTCCCCCGTCGCCTTGTACGACCGCCACAGCTCGTCGAGCGTCGAGGGAGCGGGCGGCCGCACGCTACCGCCGTCGCGGGCGGCTGGGGGGATCGCCGCCCGATCGGACCCGGAGGTGTGCTGGGGCATTCGTCGCCTTGTGCCGTTCTGCCGTGAACTGGGGGTACCTGGGTGAGCTGTCGCGCTGATGTCGAGTTGCCTGTCCTGCGTCGGAATCCACGTGAGCGTAGCGTGACTGGAGCGTCGCAGTGCGCGAAGGAGAGCGGATCACCCGTGCGCAGATACGTTCCGCTGTGCGCCCCTCGGGGGCATGTTCGTCGCCCTCCGTGATCGCCGAGAGACATCAACTGCGGGAATTGCCAAGGCTGTCGGCCTTCGCCCGGACGGCCGAACACGCTCGGTCAGCACTCGCTATGATCACCGCGGACCGAGATCATTGCCTGGCGTGTCAACTTCCAGCCGTCGCCGTGTCGTTCGACGAAACCAAGTGATCGGAGTTCGTACAGCCTCCCGACCGCGTCGTCCGTGGTGGTCCCCGCCCCGCGGGCGATGTCCTCCGCCCCCGCCAGACCGCGCGCCGGCAGCGCGTCCAGCACACGTCCGGCGCCCGGATCCAGCAGGTCGCGCGGCAGCACGGGCCCGCGCCGGTCCGGGGTCAGCTCGCCGATGTCGCCCACCAGTTCGGCGACGTCCGCGGCGTCCGTGACCAGGACCGCTTCCCCGCGCAGCAGCTCGTGCACCCCGGCCGACAGCCCGCTGGTGACGGGGCCCGGCACCCCCATCGCGAACCGCCCCAGCCGCTGCGCCGCCCGCGCCGTGACCAGCGCGCCACTGCGGTACGCGGCCTCGACGACCACGGTCCCCCGGGTGAGCGCGGCGATGACCCGGTTCCTGAGGATGAATCTGCTCGGCGTGGGATGGTCGCCTGGCGGCAACTCCCCCACGACCAGTCCCTGTTCGGCGATCCTGGTGATCAGCTCGGTGTGTCCGCGCGGATAGGGCCGGTCGACTCCGCAGGCCAGCACGGCGACAGTGGCACCGCCCGCCCCGAGGGCGCCCCGGTGCGTGGCGCCGTCCACCCCGTAGGCACCGCCCGACACCACCACCCAGCCCCGCTCGGCGAGCCCGGCGCCGAGCATGGCCGCCATGTGGGCGCCGTACTCGGTACAGGCCCGCGCGCCGACCACGGCGACCGAGCGCAGCGCCCATATCCGCAGGCTGGGCCGCCCCCGTACCCACAGGCCGGTGGGACGCGTGTCGCCGAGGTCGTCGAGTTGCGCCGGCCACTCGGGGTCTCCAGGGCACACGAACCGGGTCCCGGCCTCCCGCGCCACCGCGAGGTCCCGCTCCGGGTCCGCCCGCTCCGCCCGGGCCCGCAGTCCCGCCCAGCGCTTGTCCGTCACTCCCCGTGGTCGCTCCCCGCCCGCGACGAGCCGCCGGACCGCCTCCGCGGCACCGACCGCACGGAGCCAGCGCCCGCAGACCTCGTCGCCCGGTTCGATCACCCGCGCGAGGAAGGCCCGCTGAAGCCTCTCGTCCTCCTGGCTCACGACAGCGCGCCGATCGCCATCGGCACCCCACGGGGGACGCCGGTGCGCAGTTGCAGGGCGAGGGCGACGTCCGTCGCGCCGGGCCGGTCGTGTCCCACCAGGTCCGCGACGGTCCAGGCGACACGCAGCACCCGGTCGAGGCCGCGAGCGGTCAGGGCACCTCGCTCCAGGCTCCGCTCCGCCTCGTCCATCGCGCCCAGGGACGCGTACCAGCGGCTGCGCAGCTCCCGTCCCGGCACTTCGCTGTTCGTCCGCCAGGGCGTGCCCGCCAGCCGCACGGTGGCCCGCTCCCTGGCCGCCCGCACCCGGTCGGCGACCGTCTCGGTGGATTCGCCCCGCGCACCGCGCCCGGTCAGCTCGGAGCGGGTGACGCGGTCCACCTCGACCCGCAGGTCGACGCGGTCGAGCAGCGGTCCGGAGAGCCTGGCCTGGTAACGGCGGATCATGGAGGGCGGGCACTCGCACAGGTCGTCCCGCTGTGAGAAACGGCCGCAGGGACAGGGGTTCGCCGCCAGCACCATCAGGAACCGCGCCGGAAACCGCACCACCCCCGCGCTGCGCGCGATCACCACATGGCCCGCCTCCAGGGGCTGGCGCAGCGCGTCGAGGGCCTGGCTGCTGAATTCGGGCGTTTCGTCCAGAAAGAGCACTCCGCGGTGAGCCAGGGACACCGCGCCCGGCCGTGCGATCCCCTGGCCGCCGCCGACGAGGGCCTGCATGGTCGCCGAGTGGTGCGGGGCGCAGTAGGGAGCGATGTCGACCAGGGGTTTGCCCGGTGGCAGCAGGCCGGCGACCGAGTGGACGGCGGTCACCTCCAGGGATTCGCCCTTGGTGAGCCGCGGCAGGATGGCCGGCAGCCGCTCGGCGAGCATCGTCTTGCCCGCTCCCGGGGGGCCTTCCAGGAAAAGGTGGTGGCCGCCCGCCGCCGCGACCTCCACGGCGGTCCGTGCCGAGTGCTGGCCCACGACGTCGGCGAGGTCGTGACCGTGGTCGTGCTGGGCGGCGCCCATGCCGTGCATGCCGGTGGCGGCGCCCGTGCCCGGCATCCGCAGTCCCGCCATCAGCGGATCCGGTCGCCCCTGCTCGTCCGGGCCCTCCTCGGGCACCGGCTCGTCCGTGAGCACCGCGATCAGCTGGCGCAGACTGCGCACCCCGAGCACCGAGATCCCCGGTACGAGCGAGGCCTCGGCCGCCGCGCACTCGGGCACCACCACCTGCTCGTACCCTGCGTCCGCGGCGGCCAGGACCGCAGGCAGCACGCCCCGCACCGGCCGTACGCGTCCGTCGAGGCCCAGCTCGCCGATCATCACGATGTCGGAGAGCACCCGCGGATCGATGCGCTCGGCGGCGCCCAGCACCGCGCAGGCGACGGCCAGGTCGAAACCGCTGCCGCCCTTGGGTACGGATGCCGGGCTCAGGCCGACCGTGAGCTTCTTCTGGGGCCACGCCGAACCGGAGTTCACCACCGCCGCCCGGACCCGGTCCTTGCTCTCGGTCAGGCTCTTGTCGGGCAGGCCGACCAGGGTGAAGGCCGCGACGCCCGGCTCCAGGTCCGCCTGGACCTCGACGACCACGCCCTCGACGCCCACGAGGGCCACCGCACAGGTGCGCGCGAATCCCATCAGGCCACCCCCCGCGCGTGCTCGACCACGGGGGCGCCGCGTTCGGGGAGGACGACGCCGATCAGATCGATGCGGACGCCGCCGGGTGGCGCCCCACCGTGTTCCTGGAGCCAGCGTTCGGCCAGGCCGCGCAGGCGCTGTGCCTTGGCCGGGGTGACGGCCGCCATCGGGTGCTCGAAGGCTCCCGACTTGCGCGTCTTGACCTCGCAGACGACGAGCGCGTCGCCGTCCCGGGCCACGATGTCGATCTCTCCGGTCCTGCCACCGCGCCAGTTGCGCGCCAGGACCGTCATCCCGGTCTCGGTCAGCCGCCGTGCGGCCAGATCCTCGCCGTACTTGCCCAGCGCGTTGCGTGCCTCGGGTGTGTTCATGTCGGCACCACCTCCGGCGCCAACACTGAGGCCACTTCGACCGACTATTGGATCTTGGTGGACAAGCGGCCGACTGTGGACAACTCCCTCACCCACACGAGGGTTCCTGGTCCGTCGTCAGCCGCCTGCCATCGGCCACCCGTCATCAGCCGCCCGGCAGCTCCAGATCGCTCTTGTTCAGCTCCTCGATATTCACGTCCTTGAACGTGAGGACACGCACCTGCTTCACGAAGCGGGCAGGTCGATACATGTCCCACACCCAGGCATCCGCCATGGACACCTCGAAGAACACCTCGCCCTGGACCGAGTGCACCTGCATCTCGTAGTCGTTGGTGAGGTAGAAGCGCCGTTCGGTCTCGATCACATATTTGAACAGACCGACGACGTCGCGGTACTCCCGATAGAGCTTCAGCTCCATCTCGGTCTCGTACTTCTCGAGGTCCTCGGCGCTCATGGCATGTTCCCCTTCAGCCGTGCGTCCCCCTATTGTGCGCCAGCCCCGCGAGCCTCTAGACGATTTCGGTGTCGAGGATCTCGGGCCTGGCCGGAGGACCCTCGTCGAGCAGCCTGCGCAGCAGCCCGGCGAGCCTGGTCGGATACACCGTCTCATGTGCCTCGGTCAGTTCCCGGCACGTCCACCAGCGCGCTCCTGCGACACTGCGCCGTTCCAGCTCCGTCAGCCCGGCGGCGACGGTTCCCTTCTGGGTCGTACGGGCCAGGAAGTACCACTCGTCCTGGTCCCAGCGCCGCCCCGCGAACGGGAACGAGCAGCTCCGCTGCCACAACACCGGGCCCAGTTCGACCTCGGTGATGCCGGTCTCCTCCACGAGTTCCCGCAGCGCGGCCTCCTCGTGCGTCTCGTCGCCCTCGAGGCCCCCGCCGGGCGTGAACCACCAGTCGTCCGCCGGATCGTCCGGCTCGTGACCGTGCAGCAGCAGAATGCGGTCCTCCGCGTCGAGCAGCACGACCCGGGCCACCTTCCGGGGCCCGCCGCCGCTGGAGTCCTCGACCGAACCCCAGTCCGATGCCTCAGGCGGCACCGGCGAGCTCCGTCCGCGCCCGGCCGCGCCGGCTCAGCCGCTTGGCGATCGGCCCGTACGCCGCCCCGCCCAGCACCAGCACCGCCCCGACCACGATGGCGGTCAGGACCAGCCGCAGCGGCCCGGGCGACGAGATCCCGCCCAGCTTCTCGAAGCCCGTGGGGCGCGCCAGCATGCCGTTCATCGGCCAGGCGATGGCGTCCACACGGGCCTTCACCGCACTGCGCGCGACAGTGCCGTTGAAGGCCTCGGTGAGGTGGGCCGTGGAGTCCAGTGAGCCACTGCGCTCGTCGCCGAGCAGGAAGAGCCGGTCCTTGGGTACCTCGACGGTCGGGATCTGGCTCGACTCTGCGGCCTGGCCCTTGGGGAGATACGGTTCGTCGATCTGCTTGCCGTTGACGGTCAGCTTGCCGTTCGTGCAGCACGCGACCGTGTCACCGCCGACCGCGACGACCCGCTTGACGAGGAGCATGTCGCCCCAGCTCTTCTGCTTGAAGACGATGACATCGCCGCGCTTGATGTCACTGCCGTCGATCCGCTGGGCCAGAATGCGGTCGCCCGCCTTGATGGTCGGCACCATCGACTCGGTCGGCACGGTGTACGGCTGGTATTCGATCGCACCCCAGGCGAAGCCGCCGAGAAAGAGCACACAGCCGAGGGCCACGGCCAGCCCCGACAGCACGCTGCCGAGCCGCCCGCGGCCCTCGTCCGTACGACCTGATGTCCTGCTCATCCCAGTGCTCCCCAACTCGGAGAATCGATCCCACGGCCCGACCTGTGGGCCGCGGAAGATCGGCGATCTGGGACGGCACCCTACCCGGCGGTACCCCGACCAGAAACCCTCGGGTTTCCGGCGGTAAGGCGACGCCTGCGCCACAGCACCAGCGGCACCGCGCCGGCCAGTCCGAGCGCGCCCGGAGCGGCCGCGCTGAGGTTCTGGTCGAAGGTGTCGGGAATCGGCAGCGTGTCCCAGCGGGTGGGCGGCCAGGCGATCACGATGGCGCGGCCGACGACATTGCCCACCGGCACGAAGCCCTGGTGATCGTCCTGCTGGTGATAGCGCGAATCCAGCGAGTTCTGCCGGTGGTCACCCATGACCCAGATTTTGCCCTTGGGTACCGTCACCTTGAACTGGCCGCCCTGGTCGTCGACGCTGCACGGGGTGTTCCCGGTGTAGACGTACGAGTCCTCGTTCAGTGCCTTGCCGTTGACCTTCACCGGGCCGCTGCCCTTGCACTCGATCGTGTCACCGGCGACACCGATGACCCGCTTGATGAGGTCCTTCTCGTTGGCGGACGGCATCAGGCCGATCTTGCTGAGGAACGTCTGCACGGCGTTCGGGTTGGGCGTGGGCTCACCCGCCAGCCAGTTGTCGGGGTCGTGGAAGACGACCACCTCGCCGCGAGAGGGCTCCGAACCGAACCACGGGGTGAGCTTGTCGACCAGGACCCGGTCGCCCTGCTGAAGGGTGTTCTGCATCGAGTCCGAGGGAATCGAGAACGCCTGGACCAGGAAGGTCTTGATCAGAAGCGCGAGGACGAGCGCGATACCGATCAGGAGCGGAAGCTCCTTCCAGAAGGAACGCGGCTTCTTGGGCTTCGGCTCCTGCTCACCCTGCTCCTTGGTACCGCCGCCACCGTCCCCGGAGTCACTCCCGGAACCAGTGACGTCGTTCGTGGCCGGGGTGGCCGATCCGTCGGGTCGCTCCGGCTGCTCCTCGGGGCCATCGTGTCCGGATCGTGCGCCGACCGCCAAATCCCCCACATCCACTCCTCACTCCGTGCCGCCGCCTGCGCCGGATCCGGCGCAGGCCCACCACTCCCATAACGAGCGGGAGTTCCGCAGGGCTCGGGAGCGGGATCAATCGATTGAGATCCGCGGACGCCACCCTATGCGACGCGCCGAGAGCGGTTGCCGACCCGCTCGGTACGGACGCGAACGTGTCCGGTTCCTTCAGACGGGCCCAGTGCCCGAAGGGCCAGGCGATGACCATCGCTCTGCCGACGACCGAGCTCTCGGAGACGGTACCGCCGTATTTCTCGGTGCGGTGGTAGCGGGAGTCGGCGGAGTTGGCCCGGTGGTCGCCCATCACCCAGAGACGGCCCTTGGGCACGGTCTCTTCGAAGGAGAAGTCCGACGGCTTGTTCCCGGCCTGGATGTACGGCTCGTTGAGCGGCATGCCGTTGACGGTCACGCGCCCTTGGGTGTCGCAGCACTTCACGGTGTCGCCGCCGACCGCGACGACCCGCTTGATGAGGTCCTTGTCGTTGTCGGAAGGCAGCAGACCGATGGCCGTCAGGCCCTCTTTGACCTGCTTGACGACGACGGGGTCGTTCTTCTTGGTGGTCTTCTCCCCGGCCAGCCAGTTGCCGGGGTCCTTGAAGACGACGACGTCGCCGCGCTGGGGCTTGGAGCCGAACCATGGCGTGAACTTGTCGACGAGCACACGGTCGCCGATCTGGATCGTGTTCTCCATGGAACCCGACGGAATCACGAAGGCCTGGACGAGGAAGGTCTTGAGGACCAGGGCTATGAGCACCGCGACGCCCACGAGGAGGGGTATCTCCTTGATCGCGGAGCGCCGTCGGCGCCGCTTGACCTTGCGCTGGAGCTTGCGGCGCTCGGCACGGCCCGGCCGGGCGGCGCCGCCGGCGGCGCGCCGGGTACCGGTGGGAAGCAGGTTGTCGGCCGCATGGTCGGAGACCCCACGCGGCCTGCCACGGTTACCCATGGGCGCCGTCCGCGGTAGGCACACGCGCGTAGGCGGCGGCACGCTCCAGCCGGGTCCAGTGGCCCGCCGGCCAGGCGATCCAGTCGGCCCTGCCGATCACGTCACCGACGGGGATCATGCCGCCGCCGGGAGACCCCAGATGGTCGCGGGAGTCGCTCGAGTCGCTGCGGTGGTCACCGAGGAGGAACAGGCTGCCGGTGGGCACCACGACGTCGAAGGAGACGTCGGACGGGCTGTCCCCCGGGTACAGAAACGTCGACTCGTCGACCGACCGGCCGTTCACCTCGAGCCTCCCCTCCTTGTCGCAGCAGACCACGTGGTCTCCCCCCACACCGACGACGCGTTTGACATAGTCGGCGTTCCCGAAATACCCAGTGCCGTCGAACACGACGACATCGCCCCGCCGCGGCTCGGCACCAAAACGGTACGCCAACTTATTTACGAGAACGCGGTCCCCGATCCTCAATCCGCGCTCCATCGAGCTGCTGGGAATCTCGAACGGCTGTATCACGAAGTTGCTGAACAGCACCAGGAACAGCAGACAGACCAGCGCGGTCAGAGTGATCCGCCCACCGGGGATCCAGTCCGCGGCCCGGGCCACCAACGCGAAACGCGACCGTCCCTCCGGCCCCTCGGCGTCCGAGATGTCCTCGGACTCAGTGGGGCGGGAGGAGCGGTCGCGCTCCGTGTGCTGTGCTTCGGTGTCCATCGGAGCCAGATGTTATCCGGCGTCCATGTGAACCCCTTCGCGAGCTCAGTTGTCGCGCTTCTCCTTGATCTTCGCGGCCTTGCCGCGCAGGTCACGCAGGTAGTACAGCTTCGCGCGACGCACGTCACCACGGGTGACGAGCTCGATCTTCTCGACGATCGGGGTGTGCACCGGGAAGGTACGCTCGACGCCGACCGAGAAGGAGACCTTGCGGACCGTGAAGGTCTCGCGGACACCGGCGCCCTGACGGCGGATGACTACGCCCTTGAACTGCTGCACACGGGAGCGGTTGCCCTCGATGACGCGGACGTGGACGTTGACGGTGTCACCCGGGCGGAAGGCCGGGATGTCGCTGCGCAGCGACGCGCTGTCGACGGAGTCGAGCAGGTGAGACATTTCGTCTGCTTTCTTCGCTGATGCCACAGGTCATCAACGGGAGCTAGTTTTCCAAGAGGGTGCTGCCGCGTCGTGGCGGACGTCGTGTCCCCCTGTGGCAGGGGCGCCCGGTCTACGCAGACAACAGCGGCCTATTCTTCCATGGCCTCTGGTCTGCGCCAAAATCGGCCGCCGGGTTCCGGCTGCCAGCCCAGGATCGAGAGCATTTCGCGGTCCTTCTTGTCGAAGGCGGAAGGGTCGCAACGCTCGATGAGGTCGGGCCGGTTCGCCGCCGTACGACGCAGGGCCTCGTCGCGGCGCCAGCGGGCGATCTTCCCGTGGTGGCCGCTGACCAGCACTCCGGGGATCTCACGGCCGCGCCACGCCGGGGGCTTGGTGTAGACGGGCCCCTCCAGGAGGTTGGCCATGGCGCCGGGGGCGAACGAGTCGTCCCGGTGGGACTCGGCGTTGCCGAGAACACCCGGCAGCAGTCGCGCCACGGCCTCCGTGACGACGAGTACGGCGGCCTCTCCGCCGGCGAGTACATAGTCGCCGATGGACACCTCGTAGACGGGCATCCGGGTCGCGTATTCGTCGATGACCCTACGGTCGATGCCCTCGTAGCGGGCGGGCGTGAAGACCAGCCAGGGGCGTTCGGCGAGCTCGACGGCGAGTTCCTGGGTGAAGGGGCGCCCGCTCGGCGTGGGCACGACCATGACGGGCCCGTGGGAGCCGGTCTCGTAGCCGTCGGCCAGGACGCAGTCCAGGGCGTCGCCCCAGGGCTCGGTCTTCATCACCATGCCGGGGCCGCCGCCGTACGGGGTGTCGTCGACCGTGTTGTGGCGGTCGTACGTCCACTCCCGAAGGTCGTGCACGTGCACATTCAGCTGCCCACGCGCGCGTGCCTTGCCGACGAGCGAGACGTTGAGGGGTTCCAGGTACTCGGGGAAGATCGTGACGACGTCGAGCCGCATCAGGCGTCGGCCCCCGAGGAGTCCTCGTCGTCCTTGGCGGAGGCGTTTTCCGTGTCCGTGGAGGAGTCGATTTCCGCCCGGTCGTCGATCAGGCCCGGCGGCGGGTCGATGACGGCCCGCTGCTCGTCCAGGTCGATCTCGGTGACGATCTCCTCGACGAAGGGGATCAAGACCTCGGTCCCGTCGGGCCGCTCGACCACGAACAGGTCCTGCGAGGGCAGATGGGAGATCTCCGTGATCCGTCCGACCTCCATCCCGTCCTTGGTGACCACGTCCAGGTCCATCAGCTGGTGGTCGTAGTACTCGTCCGGGTCCTCCGGCTGCTCGTCCGGGTCGACCTCGGCGATCAGAAGGGTGTTGCGCAGCGCCTCGGCGGCGTTCCGGTCGCGTACGCCTGCGAAGCGCAGCAGCAGACGGCCGCTGTGCACCCGGCCGGTCTCGATGGTCAGCGGTCCGGCGGAGGCCGGATCGGTGAGCAGGACGGCGCCGGGCCCGAGCCTGAGTTCCGGCTCGTCCGTACGGACCTCCACGGTGACCTCGCCCTTGATGCCGTGGGCGCGGCCGACGCGAGCGACTACCAGCTGCACTGTGCTTGATCTCCTGTCGATGTGCCTACGGCATGGGTTCGTAGACGACTACGGGCCGGGGACGGCTCGAAAGCCCTCCCCGGCCCGAGCCGGTGCTGCCTGTTACGTCAGCGGACGTGGTCCACGTCGACGAGGTCGACGCGGACACCTCGGCCGCCGATGGCACCCACGACGGTCCGCAGTGCGCGGGCGGTTCGGCCGTTGCGGCCGATCACCTTGCCGAGGTCGTCGGGGTGCACCCGGACCTCGAGAACGCGCCCACGGCGCAGGTCGCGCGAAGCGACCTGCACATCGTCGGGGTTGTCGACAATGCCCTTCACGAGGTGCTCGAGAGCCTCCTCGAGCATGCTCAGGCCTCGGTCGACTCAGACGAAGAAGACGCGGCCGGGGCCTCGTCCTTCTTCTCAGCCTTCTTCTTCTGGGTGATGGCCTCACCCTTGCCCTCGTCGTCGCCGCCCAGGGCGTCGAACGACGGGCGCGTCGCCTTCGGCTCGGCCACGAGCAGCGGAGCGGGGGCGGGCTCGCCCTTGAACTTCTGCCAGTCGCCGGTCAGCTTCAGAATGGCGAGAACGGGCTCGGTCGGCTGCGCGCCGACACCCAGCCAGTACTGCGCACGGTCCGAGTCGACCTCGATGCGCGAGGGGTTCTGCACCGGGTGGTACAGACCGATCTCCTCGATGGCCCGACCATCACGGCGGGTACGGGAGTCGGCGACGACGATGCGGTAGTGAGGCGAACGGATCTTGCCCAGACGCTTCAGCTTGATCTTGACTGCCACGGAAGTGGTGTCTCCTGGTCTTGACGTGGTTGGGCACGGCGAGATGGCCGCGTGGGGTTGCGGTACCCGAGTGCCCGATGGACGCGTCAGCCGGAGGAGAGAGGGGTCCTGTGCGGCTGTCGAGTACAGCTAGCCATTGTGCCACACCCTGGCGGGTCGCCTTCACGGGGCAGCGTGCGGTGACCCCCGGCGCCGCATGCACGGCACCGGGGGTCACCGCCGGGATCGGCAGCGCGCCCGGCTCGGACCGGGTGCCGCCGCGCGGGGCTGACTCCGACTGAGTACGGCTGCCACGAGCAGCCGTCCGCTCAGCTCGCCGCGGCGCCCACGACCTCGGGGATGCGGAACGGCTTCCCGCATCCTCCGCACACGATCGGCGCCTGCGCCAGCACGGACGGGACGACCCGTACGTTGCGGCCGCAGTCGCAGACCGCCTTGACGCGGACGCCTCCCCCGGAGGAGCCGTGCCGGGCGGCCGGGCCCCGGAACGAGCGGGCCGTGTCCGCGGCGGTCGCGGCGGTGTGCGCCTTGAGGGCGCGCTGCAGCCGCTCGATCGTCGGGCGGTAGCGCCGCTTCGCCTCGGGGTTGAGCGTGACCAGGGAGAAACCACTGCTGGGGTGCGGCTCCTCCGGGTGGTCGAGGCCCAGCTCTTCGGCGATGGCGAGGAATCTGCGGTTGTGGTACCGGCCGGCGCGCGAAGTGTCGCGGACTCCGCGGGCGGCTGCGATGCCATGGACTGCCTCATGCAGCAGTCGTTCGAAGGAGAGTTCGTGCCCGCAGGCGGACGACGACTCTCCGATCAGGGACTCTGGCGCGGCAAGATCGGGCAGTTCGGGGTGGTGCCGCTGAATGTCGGCCCACGCCCCTGCCAGCTCTGCGGCGAGAACAGGTGGTGTCGTGCTCACGTAATGACAACGAGCCGGGGGGCCTCTGTGTTCCTATTCCGGGGCATCCCAAATAATTTGCACGTACCCGTCAGTTGCCGCTGATGCGTCCGGACGAGGGCGGGTGCGCTGATCTGCGGAGAAGCCTCACAGCTCACACCAAGCTGGTACGTAGTAGCGCGTACGCCCCGGCGCGTAGACGGTGTCCGCACGCCGGGGCCCCTGTGGTCATCAGATGCGCAAGAGGCGTTTCGGCCTCGCTGGCGGCCTACTCAGTAAGCGCGCGCGACGACCGCGACGTTACCGGGTGCGTCGTCGGCGTCGGGCACCGACCCGTCCTCGGCGACCAGACACCGTACGGTCACGGAGTGCTCGGCGAGTTCGGCCTCGCCCTCTTCCCCGAGGTCGGCCCACGGAATGCGCGCCCAGCCGCCGGCGGCGGCCGTCTCGACGGCCTCCTGGATCGTCGACACCTCCGAAGTGCGGGACTCCCGGCGCTCACGCGACTGCTTGAGAAGCAGCGCCTGGTCCTCTTCGAGGACGGTGGGGAGCAGTTCCGCCAGAGCGTCGATGGCGACCGGCTCCTTGCCGCCGGGGATACGGCGCACCAGCATCGCGGTGCCGTTCTCCAGGTCACGGGGCCCGACCTCGACGCGGACGGGGACGCCCTTGAGCTCCCAGTCGACGGCGCGCCGCCCGAACGGGACGTCGGTGCGGTCGTCCACGTGGACGCGTACACCCGCCGCCTTCAACCGGTCTCCGATTTCGCGGACCTTGGCCAGAACCGCCTCGTCGCCCTTGATCGCGAGGACGACGGCCTGGATCTGGGCGAGCCGCGGCGGGACGCGCAGTCCGTTGTCGTCGCCGTGCATCATCACCAGGGCGCCGATCATGCGGGTCGTCGAGCCCCAGGAGGTCTGCCAGACCAGCTCCTGCTTGCCTTCCTTCGACAGGTACTGGGTGTTGAAGGCCTTGGCGAAGTTCTGGCCCAGCTCGTGGCTGGTGGCCATCTGGAGGGCCTTGCCGTCGCCCATCATGCCTTCGAGCGTGAGGGTGTTGATGGCACCCGCGAAGCGCTCCTTGGCGGTCTTGCGGCCGGGGACGACATCCATGCCGAGAACGTTCAGCATGAAGTCCTCGTACACCTGGCGGTGGATGTGCGCGGCGAAGTCGCGGGCGTCCTCGTACGTGGCGTGCGCGGTGTGGCCCTCCTGCCAGAGGAACTCGGACGTGCGCAGGAAGAGGCGGGGCCGCAGCTCCCAACGGACCACGTTCGCCCACTGGTTGATCAGCAGCGGCAGGTCGCGGTAGCTCTGCACCCACTTCGAGAAGTAGTCGTTGATGATCATCTCGGAGGTGGGGCGGACGACCGCGGGCTCCTCGAGCTCCTTGCCGCCGCCGTGCGTGACCACCGCGAGCTCCGGTGCGAAGCCCTCGACGTGGTCGGCCTCCTTGGTGAGGTACGACTGCGGGATCAGCAGCGGGAAGTACGCGTTCTGGGTACCCGTCTCCTTGATGCGGGCGTCCATCTCCGCCTGCATCCGCTCCCACAGCCCGTACCCGTACGGTCGGATGACCATGGAGCCGCGCACCGGTCCGTTGTCGGCCAGCTCGGCCTTGGCGATCAGATCCTGGTACCAGCGCGGGAAGTCGTCCGCCTGGGGCGTGAGAACGGGTGCCTTTGCCATGGCGCGATGGTACGGGCACACGTTGCCGGCATGTGAATTCTTGTGCCGCGCGCGGACAGCGCGCAAGCAGCGCGCCACAACCCCTGGACGGCGCGACGAGTGCGGAGTTACCTGACATACGGGGGAAGAGCGAGCGCACTGCACGGGGGCAAGGGAAACGGGGCGCAGCGGCAACTCTCGGCGGATTGGGGCGCTTTCGATGACACCTACGCTCGTGCGGCATCACCTACCTCACGCGGCCGCGCCGCCCCGGGTGGATCCGTGTGCACGCGCGCGTGACTGGGCCGAGATCCAGGAGCGGATGCTGGTGCCGCTCTACGAAGCCGTCTACGAGCGGCTCGAAGTGGGCGCCGGGACACGGGTCCTCGGCCTGCGCTGCGGTACGGGGCTGGCCCTTCTGATGGCGGCCTCCCGGGGAGCGGCGGTGACCGGCGTCGACTCCTCTTCGCCCGAACGCGTGGCACTCGCGCGGGAACGGTTACTGCCGGACGGGTGGGGCACACGCGCGCGTGCCGACGCCCGGATCGTGGAGGGGTCCCCCTCGGACCTCGCCGACCCGGCGGCGGCCGCGTACACGCTGGTGACCGCGTTCGAGCCGATCGGGTGCGCGCCGGGGGACGCCGAGGAACTCGGGGAACTGCTGTCGGCGGCCACTCCGCTCGCCGAGCGGGGGGCGGCCGTGGTGCTGGTCGGATGGGGGCCGCCGGAGCGGTGTGCCACGTCCGCGGTGCTGCCGGGCGAGGGGTGCGGGCAGGCTCCTCGCCGGGACGACCTGGAGGAGGTCGCCGAGCGCGCGGGGCTCCGGCCGGACGGGTCCGGGCGGGTGGCGTGTCCCTTCGGGTACGCGGACGTGGAGAGCGCGGTGCGGGGGTTGTTGTCGACCGGGCTGTTCGACGCGGCGGTCGGTGCGACGGATGTGGTGCAGGTCGGCAAGGAGCTGACGGAGGCGCTGCATCCGTATCAGCGCGCGGACGGCACGGTGTGGATGCCGAACGTGTTCCGGTACCTGATCGCGCGCACGGGCTGAGGTCGCCGGGTCTCGCCCCCGCCGCCCCTACCCGTCCCGTCCCGGGGGGCTCCGCCCCCAGACCCCCGCCAAAGGATTGCGCAGTTCCCCGCGCCCCTGGAAACGGGGCACGGGGAACTGCCTCACACCTCCTCCTTCTTCACGCGCGTCACGCCGGCGATCCGGTATGCCTGCGCCTCCTCCAGCGTCTCGTTCGCGAGGAGGGCCTCCGCGAGGGCGTCCAGTTGGTCCCGGTGGTCGCGGAGCTTCTGGCACGCCTCCTCGTAGCACTCGTCGACGATGCGCCGCATCTCGTGGTCGATGGAGTCGAGGGTGGCGGGCGCGGCGGCGAGGCCGTAGGCCTGCTGGGCGTCGCTCGGGAGGGCGGAGAGGCGGCCGACCCGTTCGCTCATGCCCCAGCGGGCGACCATGCCGCGAACGACGTTGGTGACCTGTTCGAGGTCGTTCTCGGAGCCGGTCGTGACGACTCCGTAGACGACGTGTTCGGCGGCCATGCCCCCCAGCGCACCGATGATCCGACCGCGCAGGTACTCCTCGGTGTACGAGTACCGGTCGGTGTCCGGTGTCGAGAGCGTGACGCCCAGCGCGCGCCCGCGCGGGACGATGGTGATCTTGCGAACCGGGTCGGCGCCCGGCTGCAGCATGCCGAGAAGGGCGTGGCCGCTCTCGTGGTACGCGGTCCGGCGGCGCTCCTCGTAGGGCATCACCAGGGAACGCTCCGCACCGAGCTGCACCTTCTCCAGCGCCTCGGAGAGGTCCGGCGGCATCACCTCGTCCTGCTTGCGCTTGACGGCGAGCAGCGCCGCCTCGTTGGCGAGGTTGGCCAGATCCGCACCGGTCATGCCCGGCGTCGTGCGGGCCACCTGGGCCAGGTCCACTTCCGGGGACAGCGGGATCTCGCGGGTGTGGATCCGCAGGATCGCCTCACGGCCACGGCGGTCGGGGGGCGCGACGTTGACGATCCGGTCGAAGCGGCCGGGGCGGGTCAGCGCCGGGTCCAGGATGTCCGCACGGTTCGTCGCCGCGATGACGATGACGCCCTCGAAGCCCGAGAAGCCGTCCATCTCGGTGAGGATCTGGTTCAGGGTCTGCTCGCGCTCGTCGTGGCCGCCCATCGCCGAGCCGCCTGCCCGGGACCGCCCGATGGTGTCGATCTCGTCGATGAAGATGATCGAAGGGGCCACTTTTCGGGCCTCGGCGAAGAGTTCCCGGACCCGGGACGCGCCCACGCCCACGATCATCTCGATGAACTCCGATGCGGAGGCCGAGAAGAACGGAACGCCCGCCTCCCCCGCCACGGCACGCGCGAGCAGGGTCTTTCCCGTGCCGGGCGCGCCTGCGAGGAGCACACCGCGCGGCATCTTCGCGCCCATCCTGCGGTACGCGTCCGGATTCTTGAGGAAGTCGACGATGTCGTTCAGTTCGCCCTCGACCTCGTCGATTCCGGCCACGTCGGCGAAGGTCGTGCGCTGGGCGCCGGGCTGCAGTTCGACCGGTTTCGGGGGCGCCTTGCGGCCGAGCATGCCGCCCGGGCCGCCGATGCCCGCCCGCAGCCGCCGGGCGAAGAACATCCACAGCAGTACCAGGAGCACGATCGGGGCCAGGGAGATCAGCAGGTTGGAGAGGAAGCTGCGCTGCTGGACCACCGGTGAGGCGGTCACCGTGACGTGGTGCGTCTCCAGGTTCTGCCAGAGCTTGTCGTCCGCGAAGGACGGGCGCTGGGTCTTGAACTTGGTGTACTTCGCGCCGCCGTCCGGATTGGCCTGGGCCGTCTTGAGCTGGCCCTGGATCGCGTCGCCCTTGGAGTAGATCTTGGTGATGTTGTCGTTGTCGACCTGCTTGCTGAACTCCGTGTACGAGATCGTCGGCTCGGTGCCCTCGTTGAAGAAGGACAGCGCCAGGAGGGCGATCACGAACACGACCAGAACGGCGACGACGAGGCCGATCCAGCCACCGGGCATCTTCCTTCGCCCGGAGGGCGGACCGGTCGAGTCCGGTGGCGTTCCCTCGGTACGCCACGGCTGGTCAGGGTCCTTGCGCGGCGGCACAGGGTTACTCATATTAGGACGTTACGACACGAAATGCTCGCCAGCATGCGCAGAAAATGCCGCCGGGGGCGCCCCTCCGGCGAGGGGCGCCCCCAGTGACGTACGAGAACGACCCCGTACGGAAGGCCTCGTACGGACGACCCCGTACGCGAGACCCCGTACGAAAGACCCGTACGGAAACGAACCGTCAGCCCATGAACTTCTTGAACTCGTCCGGCAGCTCGAAGTCCTCAGCCTGCTGCCCGGCCGGCAGACCGAAGGCGCCGCCCGGCTGAGCACCGGCCTCACGGCGCGCCGCGGCCTCTTCCTCCTGCTGCTTGCGCTTCATCGGGTTGCCGGAGCGCTGCTTGCCCTTGGCCACCTTCTGCTTCTTCTTGGCGCGGCCCGGGCCGCCACCCATGCCCGGCATCCCGGGCATCCCGGGCATGCCGCCGCCCTGGGCCATGCGGGACATCATCTTGCGGGCCTCGAAGAAGCGCTCGACCAGGTTCTTGACCGCGCTGACCTCGACACCCGAGCCCTTGGCGATACGGGCGCGGCGCGAGCCGTTGATGATCGTCGGCTCCTGGCGCTCGCCCGGCGTCATCGACTTGATGATGGCGGCCGTGCGGTCGACGTCGCGCTCGTCGAGGTTGTTGATCTGGTCCTTGATCTGGCCCATGCCCGGGAGCATGCCGAGCAGCTTGCTGATGCTGCCCATCTTCCTGACCTGCTCCATCTGGGCCAGGAAGTCGTCCAGGGTGAAGTCCTGGCCCTTCTTGGACGCCAGCTTGGAGGCCATCTTCTCGGCCTCTTCTTGGCTGAACGTCTTCTCCGCCTGCTCGATCAGGGTGAGCAGGTCACCCATGTCGAGGATGCGGGAGGCCATCCGGTCCGGGTGGAAGGCGTCGAAGTCGTCGAGCTTCTCGCCGTTCGACGCGAACATGATCGGCTTGCCGGTGACCGAGGCGATGGAGAGCGCGGCACCACCGCGGGCGTCACCGTCGAGCTTCGACAGGACGACGCCGTCGAAGCCGACGCCGTCACGGAAGGCCTCGGCGGTGTTGACCGCGTCCTGACCGATCATCGCGTCGACGACGAAGAGGATCTCGTCGGGGCTGACGGCGTCGCGGATGTCCGCGGCCTGCTGCATCAGCTCCTGGTCGATGCCGAGACGGCCGGCGGTGTCCACGATCACGATGTCGTGGACCTTGGTCTTCGCGAACTCCATGGAGTCCTTGGAGACCTTGACCGGGTCACCGACGCCGTTGCCGGGCTCGGGGGCGTAGACGGCCACACCGGCGCGCTCGGCGACGACGCTCAGCTGGTTCACGGCGTTCGGGCGCTGGAGGTCGGCGGCGACCAGCAGCGGGGAGTGGCCCTGGTCCTTGAGCCACTTGCCGAGCTTTCCGGCGAGCGTGGTCTTACCGGAACCCTGAAGGCCCGCGAGCATGATCACGGTGGGCGGGTTCTTGGCGAACCGCAGGCGGCGGGTCTCGCCGCCGAGGATCGTGACGAGCTCCTCGTTCACGATCTTCAGGACCTGCTGGGCCGGGTTCAGCGCCTTGGAGACCTCGGAGCCGAGGGCACGCTCCTTGACGTTCTTGATGAAGGTCCGCACGACCGGCAGGGCCACATCGGCTTCGAGGAGCGCGATGCGGATCTCGCGGGCCGTGGCGTCGATGTCCGCCTCGGAGAGCCGGCCTTTCCCGCGGAGGTTTTTGAAAGTCGCGCTCAGGCGGTCTGAGAGGGTATCGAACACGGTGGCGTCGGTCCTCGGAGTCGGGGGCGGTTGGGTTGCCCTCCAGGGTATCTGCCCGAAAAGGGTTGGTGGCCCCTGCCCGGTGTGAATACACGACAGGGACCGCACTCGATGGACGGAGAGAAGACCGCGAGGTCACTCCCGCGGCATCTGCCACGAGGTCATCCCCGCAGCATCTCCTCCAGCCCACGCGCCACCGAGACCGCCTCCTCCGCCGGCAGGGGCGCACCCTTGGGGCCGGTCACGTAGAAGGCGTCCACGGCGTTGGCGCCGAGGGTGGAGACATGCATGCTGCGCACCCATACGCTCGCGTCCTCCAGCGCCCGGCCGATGCGGTGCAGCAGGCCGGGAGCGTCGTGGGCGCGGACCTCGATGACCGTCGCGTGGCGGGAGGCGGCGGAGGCGACCGTCACCCGGGGCGGCGGCGCGATCGTGCCCCGGCGGCGCGGATAGGCGGCGTCGCGCTCGGCGAGCCGGGCCGCGATGTCCAGGGAGCCGTCCAGGGCGCGCACGAGGTCGGCGCGCAGCCGGGCGGCCTGCGGCAGGGAGCCGTACTCGGCGGCGACCCGCCAGTTCAGCAGCAGCACCGAGCCCTCGACGCCGTCGGGCAGGTCCAGGGCGCGCAGCTCGGCCGTGCGCACCGTCAGGCGGTGCATCGCGAGGACACCGGCGACCGCGGGGAGCACTCCGGGCTGGTCGGGTACGGCGATGAGCAGTTCCACGCCCAGGGGCTCGGGATCGCCGGTGGGCTCCTCCTCGGTGGGCGGTTCGGTCTGCGCGCGCAGTGCCAGTACGGGGCCGCCGGTGCGGAACGCCTCGATGGCGAGCCGCTCCTGCTCGGCGGTGGGCGCGGCGGCCTCCGGCTCCTCGGGGGCGTCTCCGGCGAGCACGGCGGCGACCCGTTTGACCAGGTCGGCGACGAGCGATCCGCGCCAGGAGGACCAGGCCGCGGGCCCGGTGGCCAACGCGTCCGCCTCGGTGAGGGCGTGCAGCAGTTCGAGGGTGCCCTGCGATCCGACGGCCTCGGCGACCGACCGGACGGTCGCCGGGTCCTCCAGGTCGCGTCGGGTCGCGGTGTCGATGAGCAGCAGGTGGTGGCGTACGAGGGTGGCGAGCACCGCCACGTCGGCGCGGTCGAAGCCGATGCGGGCGGCCACGTCCCGGGCGATGATCTCGCCGGCGACGGAGTGGTCGCCGGGCCAGCCCTTGCCGATGTCGTGCAGCAGGGCGGAGACGAGCAGGAGGTCGGGGCGGCCCACGCGGCGAGCCAGTTCGGAGGCGCGGACGGCCGTCTCGATGAGATGGCGGTCGACGGTCCAGATGTGTACGGCGTTGCGCTGCGGGCGGCAGCGCACCCGCTCCCAGTCGGGCAGGAGCCGCGTGATCAGGCCCTCGGCCTCCAGTGCCTCCCAGACCTCGATGGTCGGGCGGCCCGAGCCGAGCAGCGTGACGAGCTGCTCCCGGGCCTCGGCGGGCCAGGGTGTGGGCAGTGGACGCGCGACGGCGGCCATGCGCCGTACGGCGTGCAGGGAGAGCGGGAGCCCGGCCTGCGCGGCGGCGGCCGCGGCACGCAGCGGGAGTACGGGGTCACGCTCGGGGCGCGCGGCGCGGGCGAGTACCACCTCGCCGTCCATCTCGACCACACCCTCGGCGAGCGGTGAGCGCTCCACGGCAGGCTTGGCACCGCCGCCGAGCATGGCGCGCAGCCGTGGCCGCACAGCACGCGACTTGAGCACGCGCCCCACCTCCCGCCAGGTGACGTCACTGGCGTACGACACGACGCGCGCGGCCTCGTACACCTGCCGCAGGAGGGTGTCGGCGTCCAGGAGTCCGAGTTCGGCGGCGACCTGGTCCTGCTCCTGGAGCGCGAGGCGGTCGGTGGCGCGGCCGGTGGTCAGGTGGAGGGCGTCACGGACGTCCAGGAGCCTGCGCCGGGCGTCCGCGAGGCCCTCACGGGGCGCGTCCGCGAGCCAGGAGGCGGCGACGGCACGCAGGGCGGTGGCGTCGCGCAGGCCACCGCGAGCCTCCTTCAGGTCCGGTTCCAGGAGGTACTGGAGCTCGCCCTGGCGCTCGGCGCGCTCGGCGCACAGCTCCTGGAGTTCGGGGAGACGTTTCGGCGCCTGGTTGCGCCAGTCGGCGAGGACGGCCGTACGCAGTCCGGCGGTGAGGCCGAGGTCGCCCGCGATGTGGCGGGCGTCCAGCAGGCCGAGCTGCACCTTGAGGTCCCCGCCCGCGGTCTTGCGCGCCTCCCCGGGCGTACGCACCGAGTGGTCGAGGGCCAGGCCGAGGTCCCAGATGGGGTACCAGATGCGGTCGGCGAGGGCGGCGACCGCGCCGGAGTCGGCGCCGTCGTGCAGGAGCAGCAGGTCGAGATCGCTGCGTGGGGAGAGTTCGCCGCGGCCGTAGCCGCCGACGGCGACGAGCGAGACGCCGCGCAGACCCTCGGCACCGGCGCTGAACAAGCCGGTCAGCCACTCGTCCGTGAGTTGGGCGAGGGCAGCACGGCGCGGCGGCCCGGACTGCGCCCCCTCCTGGAGGAGGCGCAGCCGGGCCGCCGCGTAGCCGCTGGGTCCCGAGTCCTCTGCTTCCGTACGCATGCCCGTACTCGTCACCCAGTGGCTCCTGTTCTTTTCTTTGTTTAGAGCGCGTCCGGGCCGCGCTCGCCGGTCCGGACCCGGACGGCCGTCTCGACCGGGATGGACCACACCTTGCCGTCACCGATCTTGCCGGTGCGGGCCGCCTTCACGACGACGTCGATCAGCTGTTCGGCGTCGTCGTCCTCGGCCAGCACCTCGATGCGGATCTTGGGGACCAGGTCGACGGTGTACTCGGCACCACGGTAGACCTCGGTGTGTCCCCGCTGCCGACCGTAGCCGCTGGCCTCCGTGACCGTGAGACCGTGCACCCCGAAGGCCTGCAGGGCCTCCTTGATCTCGTCGAGCCGGTGGGGCTTCACGACGGCGGTGATGAGCTTCATGCGTCCACCTTCTTGCTCTCCGTACCCGCGAGGGCGGAAACCGAGCCGCCGACGATGCCGCCGCCCGCTCCACTGAAGTCGTATGCGGTCTCGGCGTGCTCGGCCTGGTCGATGCCGGCGATCTCCTCGTCCTCGGTGACCCGCATGCCCATCGTCTTGTCGATGATGAAGGCGAGGATCGCGGAGACGACCAGGGAGTAGCCGAGGACGGCGAAGACACCGGCGCACTGCTTCCAGAACTGGGTGAGACCGCCGCCGTAGAAGAGGCCCTCGACGGTGGACTGGCCCTTGCCGCTGGCGAAGAAGCCGATCAGCAGGGAGCCGATGACACCGCCGACGAGGTGCACGCCGACCACGTCGAGGGAGTCGTCGTAGCCGAACCTGTACTTGAGGCCGACGGCCATGGCGCACACGACACCGGCGATGGCACCGACGGCGATCGCGCCGAGCGGGGAGACCGCGCCACCGGACGGGGTGATGGCGACCAGACCGGCGACCGCGCCGGAGGCGGCGCCCAGCGTGGTGAACGCGCCGTGGCGGATCTTCTCGTAGATGAGCCAGGCCAGCATGGCGGCCGCGGTGGCGATCTGCGTGTTGACGAACATCAGCGCGCCGACGCCGTCGTCGTTGCCGAGCCACGAACCGGCGTTGAATCCGAACCAGCCGAACCACAGCAGACCGGAGCCGAGCATCACCAGCGGGAGGCTGTGCGGACGCATCGGGTCCTTCTTGAAGCCGACGCGCTTGCCGATGACCAGGATCACGCCGAGCGCCGCGGCACCCGCGTTGATGTGGACCGCCGTACCACCGGCGAAGTCGATCACGCCGAGGTCGAACGCCCAGCCGCCGGTGCCCCAGACCCAGTGGGCGACCGGGAAGTAGACGACCGTGGCCCACAGCGCGATGAACAGCGACCACGCGGTGAACTTCACCCGGTCCGCCAGCGCACCGCTTATCAGCGCGGGCGTGATGATGGCGAACATCAGCTGGAAGACCATGAAGACGAAGATCGGGATGGTGTAGCCCGGCCACAGCTCCGTCAGGCCGATGTTGCTGAGGCCGACCCAGTCCGAGGTCCAGCCGATGAACGAACCCTTGTCCGTGCCGAAGGCGAGCGAGAAGCCGTACAGCACCCACAGGATCGTGATGATCCCCATGCTGATGAAGCTCATCATCAGCATGTTCAGGGTGCTCTTGACACGGACCATGCCTCCGTAGAAGAAGGCGAGGCCGGGGGTCATGATCAGCACCAGGGCGGAAGCGATGAGCATGAACCCGGTGTTGGCGGCCGAGAGCTTGGGAGCTTCTGCGGCTAGCGTGATGGCTGGTGCCATCGGCGTCTCCTCGTCGTTGGTACGGCCCCGTGCGGGCGAAGCCTGAGCGGTCATGAGGGGTGGGCCGGTTATGCGCCATGAGATTGACGCAGCGCGGTTTCCGTCGACGCCCCTCGATGTTTCGCCGCAGTGACGAAGGCACCTCGTGTGTTACGCCTCCATGAACTGGCTGATACCGGGCGGAGCGATCGTTATCGTGGCGCAACCTTCCCAGAAGGCAAACAAACCGGCCACGGCTGGTCGTCCGATGACCTGGCATGGGGGAGCCGAGTCGGGCGGTTCGGGACGACCGGCCGTGGCCGGGGTACTGGGATCGGACCGCTTCCGCGGCCCGCGCTCAGACCGCTTCCGCGGTCTCGGGAAGGTCGACGGCGAGCTGCTCGGTGAGGTCCACGACCTCGGCGAGGTCACCGAAGTCGCGGACGGCCGTGTCGACCGTCTTTCGGATACGAGTGTTGACGCGCTCGGAGCGCACCTTCTTGGCGATCGCCATTGCGTCCTTGGCCAATACCGCACCCTGCTCGGGCTCGCGCCGCAGCAGGTGCACGGTGGCCATGCCGATGAGATTGAGTGCGTACGAACGCTGGTGCTCGCCGTCCTTGGCGAAGAGGTCGACGGCCTGCTGCATCAGGGGCTCGGCGAGCGAGGCGTACGTGGGGCTGCGGCCCGCGACGTAGGCCAGGTCGCGGTAGGAGTGCGAGTTCTCGCCGTGCAGCTCGGCCAGCGAGAAGAAGCGGATCCAGTCGGGGTCCGGGTCGTCCCACTCGTGAACGTCCTCGAAGCTGTCCTCGGCCATCCGGACGGCTCGCTTGCACTTTCCGGGCTGGCCCATGTTCGCGTAGGCCCGGGCCTCCATCGCATACAGCATGGACTGGGTGCGCGGGCTCGCGCAGTCACGGCTCCCGTACTGGGCCAGATGGATGAGTTCGAGCGCGTCGTCGGGCCGCCCGAGGTGGATCATCTGGCGGCTCATGCTGGAGAGGATGTACGAGCCCAGCGGCTTGTCGCCCCCCTCTTTGGCGGCGTGCAGGGCGAGCACGAAGTACTTCTGCGCGGTGGGCTGCAGCCCCACGTCGTAGCTCATCCAGCCCGCCAGCTCGGCCAGCTCGGCGGCGACCTTGAACAGGCGTTTGCTGGTCGCCCCGGGCTGCGGCTCCTGGAGCAGGTCGGTCACCTCGTGCAGCTGGCCGACGACCGCCTTGCGGCGCAGACCGCCGCCGCACTGGGCGTCCCACTGGCGGAACATCACCGTGGTGGACTCCAGGAGGTCCAGCTCGGGCTGGGAGAGCCGGCCGGGGCGGCGCGCGGCGGCCGGGGACTCCGGCTCCTCCTGGGGCGCGGCGGGCGAGGGCACCAGCCAGCGCTGCATGGGCTCGATGAGGGCGGGGCCCGCGGCGAGGGCCAGCGAACTGCCGAGAAAGCCGCGCCGCGCCAGCATCAGGTCACTGCGCGAGTACTCGCTGATCAGCGCCACGGTCTGCGGGCCGGTCCAGGGCAGGTCGACACCCGACACGGACGGTGACTGGTGGGCGGCGCGCAGGCCGAGGTCCTCGACGGCGACCACACAGCCGAACCGCTCGGAGAACAGCTCGGACAGGATCCGCGGAATCGGCTCGCGCGGATTCTCGCCGTCCAGCCAGCGGCGCACCCGGGAGGTGTCCGTGGAGATGTGATTGGCCCCCAACTGGCGGGCCCTTCGGTTCACTTGCCGCGCCAGCTCGCCCTTCGACCAGCCACTGCGCACGAACCACGAGCCCAACAGCTCATTCGGGCGCTTGTCAGCGTTCGTACCGCTTCCGCCGTTGCCGCCCACTGGAACGCCCCCATCCCTGAGACCACTTGTACGCTGCGTGCGCCAAGCCCTATCAGAATGCCGGTAAATACGGCCGCGCGTCCGGCAGTTCTCACCCTTCGAACGGGAAGCCGAGTTGCCTCCGGCATACCCACGAGTGCATACGTCCCCAGGGCTCGTGCACTCAAAGTAATCCTACGATCACGCGTCCAGCCATGGCGATCCCGGAAACGCCACCATTCGCCACCCCTTCGAATGAACTCCTGATCGCCTGTACGCGATTCACTTGACATAGGACAGCCAGAAGTGGCGCTGCGATGCATTCAGGGGCGCGCGCCGCCGGGTGCACCACCCGGGACGCTTCCGGGCGCCGCCGGGATCGCGTCGCCAATCACGTGACATCCGAGAACGGGAACACACTGAGTAACATTCCGCGTTCATGGCGTAACCGTCGGTGCGTCGGACCCGTTGGAGGGGGCATGGGCTTCACGATCGGCAGCAGTCGGGGGATGCGCGAAAGCCGGCCCGGCACCCGTCGCCGCGGCCGCTCGTCGGAGTGCACCGCAGTGGCCGAGTTCACCGGGCTGTGGGGCTGGGACGTGATCCCCGGCGCCCGGGCCGCCGCGGGCGCGTGCTCCTGTGGCAAGGCCGGCTGCCCCGCGCCGGGGGCGCATCCGCTGGACTTCGCACCGGTGCTCGAAGCGGGCGCCACGCTCGACGAGGTCTCCGAGACCTGGGGCGAGTTCCCGGGTGCCGCGGTGATGCTCCCGGTCGGCCGCGCGTTCGACGTCATCGAGGTCGCCGAGGCCGCCGGTCGCCGCGCGCTCGTCCGACTGGAGCGGATGGGACTGCCCACCGGGCCGGTCACCGCGACCCCGGACGGCCGCGCCCACTTCCTCGTCGCCCCCGGCGCCGCGGCCGAGCTCCCCGAGCTGCTCTACCGGATGGGCTGGGACGACGCCTCCCTCGACCTGCACGGCCTCGGCCCCGGTACGTACGTCACCGCCCCGCCCTCCGACCGCGCCGGCCTCGGTCCGGTCCGCTGGCTGCGCTCCCCCGCCCTGGACTCGGCGACGAAGCCGCCGCAGGCACGGTTGCTGCTGGGGACGCTGGCGTACGTGGCGCACCGGTCGCGCGCGTAGCGACAACGCCGTACACAGCAAAGCGTCCGCCCCCCGAACCGCATCTCGGGGGCGGACGCTTCCTGAACCACCTACCGACTTCGGGAGGTGGGGGTCACTCTCCGATAAGGGCGTCAACGAACGCCTCCGGCTCGAACGGCGCCAGATCGTCCGCGCCCTCGCCCAGACCCACCAGCTTGACCGGCACCCCCAGATCGCGCTGGACCGCGATCACGATGCCGCCCTTCGCGGTGCCGTCGAGCTTGGTCAGCACGATGCCGGTGATGTCGACGACCTCGGCGAAGACGCGGGCCTGCACCAGACCGTTCTGGCCGGTCGTGGCGTCGAGGACGAGCAGCACCTCGTCGAGCGGGGCGTGCTTCTCGACGACACGCTTGACCTTGCCGAGCTCGTCCATGAGCCCGGTCTTGGTATGAAGTCGTCCGGCGGTGTCGATGAGGACGACGTCGGCGCCCTCCTCGATGCCCTCCTTGACCGCGTCGAAGGCGATCGAGGCGGGGTCGCCGCCCTCGGGGCCCCGCACGGTACGGGCGCCAACGCGCTCGCCCCAGGTCTGCAGCTGGTCGGCGGCGGCGGCACGGAAGGTGTCGGCGGCGCCGAGCACCACGTTCTTGCCGTCGGCGACGAGTACGCGGGCGAGCTTGCCGGTGGTGGTGGTCTTCCCGGTGCCGTTGACACCGACGACCATCACGATGCCCGGGGTGTCGAGGTTCGAGTCGGTCTTGACCGTCCGGTCGAACTCGGGGACGAGGAGCTGCAGCAGTTCCTCGCGCAGCAGGGTGCGCAGCTCGTCGGGCGTCCGCGTACCGAGCACCTTCACGCGCTCGCGCAGCCGCTCGACCAGCTCCTGGGTGGGCTGCACGCCGACGTCGGCGGTCAGCAGCGTGTCCTCGATCTCCTCCCAGGTGTCCTCGTCGAGGTGCTCGCGCGAGAGGAGCGTGAGCAGCCCCTTGCCGAGCGCGTTCTGCGAGCGGGAGAGGCGGGCACGCAGTCGCACCAGACGCCCGGCGGTCGGCTCCGGGATCTCGATCGCGGGGGCTTCGACAACGGGTGCGGGTTCCTCGACGACGACTGGCGCGGCCGAGCCGTCCGGGAGATCCACCTCCTCTATCGTCCGGCGCTCTTCGTCGTGCGGGATCTCGGCCTCTTCGCCGACGTGCGGCTCGGCCGGAGGGGCGGTGATGTCGGGCGTGGTGGGGGGCGCCGGGGGCAGCTGCTTCTTGCGGCGACTGCCGATGACGAGCCCGCCGAGTGCGCCGATCACGACCACGGCGATGACTACAGCAAGGATGACGGTTTCCATAACAAGCCCAGTATGGCGTGCGTGACCACCCGCACGACCGTTCGTTGTCCGTGTGGGGCTGCATGTCCTACGGGTCGGGCCGGCCCGCCACCCGACCTCTCGTCGGCCGGGAAGCCCCTCAGGGGTGGAGTCACAACGCGCCCAGTATGGGAAAGGGCGCGTCGGGTGCGCGCAGCGTACCCAGGGCGTGTCACGGCCCATACCGTGGACCGAGACACGCCCTCGCCGCCGACATCGACGTGTCACTGACCACGGGTGCGACGCCGGGCGTCTCCTTCGGACTCAACTTCTGGCAGGCCCTGGCCGTCGGCCTCGCGGCGCCGGTCGTGTCGTACGGCCTGGTGGGTCTGTCGTACTCCCTTTGATCCTGATGGGCGCGGTGATGGCGGGCTCGACGCCGGACCTCCCCTCGGCCGCCGACCCGGTCTCCTTCCTCGGCACGATCCTGCCGCTGTGGATCGCGGTGCCCTACCTGCATGCTGCGCCGCGAGGGGTACGACGCCGGGGCCCTGCTCGACACCACGCGCACCAGCGCCCACTGGTACCGGGGCGGCTTCGGCCCGGCCGCGGTCGCCGCGTGGGCGCTCGGGCTCGGCTCGGGCCTGCTGTTCAGCACCTCCGGCTGGTTCACGGGTCCGCCGGCGTCGAACAACCCCGTCGGCGAATACGGCCTCGGCTGGGTGGCGACCGTCGCCGTCTCCTTCCTGCTGTACGTGGTGCTGCCGAAGCCCGCGGTGGCGCCCGCGGAACAGCCCGCGAAAGGGTCCGCGACTATGGCTGTCTGACGTACCGTCAGCTACCGTCCCCTCCACACCGAAGGGGGGCTTCCATGCCCGTAACCGTCGTGCGCTTCAACCTCGTCGACCCCGCCGCCACCCCCGCGTCGCTGAGTGCCCGCTACAAGGCGGCCATCGAGATGGCCGCCTACGCCGACGACCGCGGCATCACCACCGTGCAGACCGAGGAACACCACGGCGTCGCCAACAACTGGCTGCCCTCGCCGTTCGCGTTCGCGGGCGCGGTCTTCGGAGCGACCCGGCATCTCGCGGTCACCGTCTCCGCCGTCATCGGCCCGCTGCACGATCCGCTGCGCCTCGCCGAGGACATCGCCGTGCTCGACCTGCTCAGCGGCGGCCGCCTCGTCACCGTCGCGGGCATCGGCTACCGGCCCGAGGAGTACGCCCTCTTCGACGTCGACTGGAAGCGGCGCGGGGCGCTCCAGGACGAGCTCCTGGAGACGGTGCTGAAGGCGTGGACCGGCGAGGAGTTCACCTACCGGGACCGTACGGTACGGGTCACACCGCGCCCGTTCTCCGATCCGCACCCGCTGCTGCTGGTCGGCGGCTCGTCCAGGGCCGCGGCCCGGCGCGCCGCCCGGCTCGGGCTCCCCTTCTTCCCCAGCGCGCACCTCCCCGAGCTGGAGGCGTACTACAAGGAGCGACTCGTCGAGTACGGCACCGAGGGCTGGACCATGATGCCCGCCGCCGAGACCCCTCTGCTGCACATCGCCGAGGACCCGGACCGGGCGTGGGCCGAGTACGGCGGGCACTTCCTGCACGAGGCGCGGACGTACGCCTCCTGGCAGTCCGGTGACATCCGCTCGGCGGTGAAGTCGGCTGCCACGACGGTCGGGGAACTGCGCGCGGAGGGCGTGTACCGGATCCTGACGCCCGACCAGTGCGTGGCACAGGGTCTCGACAACCACGTGCTGCACCCGCTGTCCGGCGGGATGCCGGTCGACGAGGGCTGGCGCAGCCTGCACCTGTTCTGCGAAGACGTACTGCCCCGGCTCGGGGATTGAGCCGGGGCAGTACGTCTTACGGGTACGAGGAGAGGGGCAGCGGGGACTTGGCCCTTCTCCTCGAGTCTTGGGGCCTCTTCAGGAGGCTCAGCCCATCTCCTCCAGCGTCTTGCCCTTGGTCTCCTTGACGTACTTGAGCACGAAGGGGATGGAGAGCGCGGCGAAGATCGTGTAGATCACGTAGGTCGCGGAGAGGTTCCAGTCGGCCAGCGACGGGAAGCTCGCGGTGATGGCCCAGTTGGCGATCCACTGCGCGGAGGCGGCGACGCCAAGGGCGGCGGCGCGGATCCGGTTCGGGAACATCTCGCCGAGGAAGACCCAGACCACGACACCCCAGGACAGGGCGAAGAAGAGGACGAAGACATGCGCGGCGATGAGGGCGACCCAGCCCTGTGTCGCCGGCAGCTTGCCGTCGACGAGGTCGTACGAGAAGGCCCAGGCCTCGAGTCCGAGACCGATGACCATACCGACGGAACCGATGAGGGCCAGCGGCTTACGGCCGATCCGGTCCACGAAGATCATCGCGATCACGGTGCCGATGATGTTGATGATCGACGTCGTGAACGAGTAGAAGAACGACTCCGAGGGGTCGACGCCCACCGACTGCCACAGCGTCGAGGAGTAGTAGAACGCGACGTTGATGCCGACGAACTGCTGGAAGACCGAGAGGCCGATGCCGACCCAGACGATCGGCTTGAAGAAGAAGCTGCCGCCGAGCAGGTCCTTGAAGGTCGACTTGTGCTCGCTCTTCATGGCGTGCTCGATCTCGGCGACGCGGGCCTTCAGGTCGATCCTGTCGCCCTCGACCTCCTTGAGCACCTCACGGGCGCGGTCTTCCTTGCCCACGGAGATCAGGAAGCGCGGCGACTCGGGGATCGCGAAGGAGAGCAGACCATAGAGGGCGGCCGGGATGACCATGACGCCGAGCATGACCTGCCAGGCCTCTACGCCCATCAGCTTGCCGCGCTGGTCGCCGCCGGCGGCGTTCAGGATGCCCCAGTTGACCAGCTGCGAGATGGCGATGCCGATGACGATCGCGGCCTGCTGGAAGGAGCCCAGGCGTCCGCGGTACGCGGCCGGGGAGACTTCGGCGATGTAGGCGGGGCCGATGACGGAGGCCATACCGATGGCGAATCCGCCGATGATGCGCCAGAAGGCGAGGTCCCACAGCGCGAACGGCAGCGCGGAACCGACGGCGCTGACCGTGAAGAGGACGGCGGAGATCTGCATGCATCGGATGCGGCCGATGCGGTCGGCTATGCGACCCGCGGTCGCGGCGCCGATGGCGCAGCCGATCAGCGCGATGGCGATGACCTGGGCCAGGGTCGCCGAGCCGATGTCGTAGCGGCTTCGGATGGCCTCGACGGCACCGTTGATCACGGCGCTGTCGTAACCGAACAGGAAGCCGCCCATTGCGGCCGCCGCCGCGATGAAGATGACATGCCCGAGATGTTCGGGATGAGCCGTCCTGGCTCCTGATTGGGGTGCCTGCGCGGTGCTGGTCACGTGTAACTCCTCGGGCCACCCGGCCTCGCTGCCGGGGGTGTGGGGGCAAGCCCTTCGGTGGTGGTACCAGTGGCACACAACTTCACGCCTGCCACCACCTGAAGGTAAAAGCAACGTTGCAGAGACTATGCCTTCAAGTTTCGAAGTCAACAGTTCGACAGCTGTGAATTTTTCGCACCCAAGCGGTCATGATGCATTCACTACTTGAACTCAACTAGAAGCCCAGGTCGCGACCGGTGTGCACTACATGCATCTAGCGCAGCCGCTGACTGATGACCTTCGACACACCGTCGCCCTGCATGGAGACGCCGTACAGCGCGTCGGCGACCTCCATCGTCCGCTTCTGGTGCGTGATCACGATCAGCTGCGAGGCCTCCTGCAGCTCCTGCATGATCCGGATCAGCCGCTGCAGGTTGGTGTCGTCGAGCGCCGCCTCCACCTCGTCCATCACATAGAACGGACTGGGCCGCGCCTTGAAGATCGACACAAGGAGTGCGACTGCGGTGAGAGACCTCTCCCCACCGGACAGCAGGGACAGCCGCTTCACCTTCTTGCCGGGGGGCCGCGCCTCGACGTCCACCCCCGTGGTGAGCATGTTGTCCGGGTCGGTCAGGATCAGCCGCCCGTCCCCTCCCGGGAACAGCCTGCTGAAGACACCCTCGAACTCACGTGCGGTGTCCCGGTACGCCTCGGTGAAGACCTGTTCGACACGCTCGTCGACCTCCTTCACCACCTGCAGCAGATCGGCCCGCGTCTTCTTGAGGTCCTCCAGCTGCTCGCTGAGGAACTTGTGACGCTCCTCCAACGCGGCGAACTCCTCCAACGCCAGCGGATTGACCTTCCCCAGCTGTGCGTAGGCCCGCTCGGCCGACTTGAGCCGTCGCTCCTGCTCAGCGCGGTGGAAGGGCCGGGGCTGGTTGCGCGGGTGCTCCGGGTCCTCGGGCAGTTCCTCGCCCTCGGCGGGGAGCGAGGGCGGCACGAGCTGGTCCGGACCGTAGTCCGCGACAAGCCCCGCCGGTTCGACACCGAGCTCCTCCAGCGCCTTCGTCTCCAGCTGCTCTATCCGCAGCCGCTTCTCGGCACCGAGTACCTCGCCGCGGTGAACCGAATCCGTGAGTTTGTCGAGCTCCGCCTTGAGATCGCGGCCATCGTTGCGCGCGGCGACGAGGTCCTGCTCACGGCGGGCCTTGGCCGTGTCGGCGGCGGTGCGCTCCTCCTCCGCCCGGCGCAGCGACACTTCGACGTGCGCGAGGAGTTGCCGCGCTCCGGAGGCGACGGCCTCGGCGACCGCCGCCTCGTGCCGCAGCCGCGCCCGCCGCTGCTCCGCACGCGCGCGTGCCTCACGTTCCGCCCGCGCGGCCCGGTCGAGCCCGTCGGCCCGTCCCGCGAGCCCCTTCACCCGCTCCTCGTGCGTGCGCACCTGGAGGCGGGCCTCCATCTCGGTCTGCCTCGCGTTCGCACCGTCCGCGGCGAGCCGATCCCGTACGGCCGTGTCGGGCTCCTCCTCAACGGGCATCTCCTCGGCCACGGCGAGCCGCTCGGCCAGCTCCTCCGCCTCCTCCACGGCCCGGTCGAGCGCCTCCTGCGCCCGCGCCGCGGCGGCGGTGCTCCGCTCGGCCTCCCCGGCCGCGCCGCGCGCCTGCCCGGCCAGCCGCCCCAACTGCTGCGCCACGGACGACTTCTCACGCTCGGCGGCCCGCCGTCGCTCCCCCAACTCCTCGACGAGCGCGGCCCGCTCCCCCCGCTCCTCGGCGGCCCGGTGCTGCGCCGCGCCGACTTCCTCGCACCGCACGGCGAGCTCCTCGAGCTCGGCAGCCGCCTCGTCGACGGACGCCTGCACTTCGAGAAGGCTGGGCGCCCCGGCGGACCCGCCGTGCGCGAAGTGCGCTCCGAGCAGGTCGCCCTCCGCGGTGACCGCGGTCAACTCCGGCCGCGCGTAGACCAGGTCCTCGGCGTCCTCGAGGGTGCCGACCACGACGATCCCGCGCAGCAGCCGCCGTACCGCGGGCATGAGCTCGGCTGGACCACGGACGAGGTCGGCGGCGTACGGCGGTCCGCTGGGGGCCGTCCGCGGCGCCACGTCACCGGGGGTGGCGTTCCGATTCAGGGCCCCGGAGGCGGCTCTTGCGGTCGTGTCGCCCAGAGAGGCCGCGGAAGGTCCCGCGCCGCCGGATGCGTCACGCCCGTCGGGGTGACCGCCGAACGGCACCGCACCGGAAGCCTTGTCACCCGCCGCCCGGTGCTGGCCGGTGCCGTCGATGCCCTTGGTCTCGTGTACCCCCGCCTCCTCCGGAGCCCCGGCCAGCAGCAGGGCCGCACGGCCCGCGTCCTGCTTGCGCAGCAGGCGGATGGCTTCGGCCGCCGAGGCGGGGGTGGTGACCGCGATGGCGTCCGCCGCGGCGCCGAAGGCGGCGGCGAGCGCGACCTCGTGGCCGGGGGTGACGGACAGCAGTTCGGCGGCGGGGCCGAGGAGCCCCGTGAGGCGGTCCCTGGCCCCCAGGAGCGCCCCCGTGCCGTCCTTGCGGCGCAGACCGAGGGCGAGGGCCTCGTGGCGGGCCTGGGTGGCGGCGCGCCTGCGTTCGGCCGCCGTGGCCGCCTCACGGGCGGCGCTCAGCGCGGCCTCCGCCTCGGACAGCGCACGCTTGGCCGCCTCGTGCCGCTCCGTCAGTTCCGCGTCACCCGCGTCCAGGCCGTCGACCTCGGCCTTCAGCTGCTCGTACTCCTCCTGCGCTGCGAACGCCCGCTCCTGGGCCTCGTCACGGGCGACGGAGAGCCGGTCGATCTCGGCCTGGGCGGAGGCGGCCCGCGAACGGGCTGCGTTGACCTGACCGTTGAGGCGGGCCAGACCCTCGCGGCGGTCGGCGATGGCGCGGGCCACATCCTTGAGGCGGCGCTCTTCGGCGGCGAGTTCGCGCTCCAGTTCGGCCCGGTGCGCGACCGTGTCCTCCAGGGCGTGCTCGGCCGCCTCCAGGGCCGCTTCGAGCTCGGCCTCCTGCTCACGGATCCGCGCCGCCTCGCGCTCCATGTCCTCGGGGTCGCGCCCGCGCCGCTCCTCTGCGGGCGCCGAAGTGGCGCTCTTCACCCGCGCGTCGGCCAGCGAGATCGTGCCGCGCACCCGCTCGGCGAGCTGCGAGAGCTCGTACCAGGTCTGCTGGGCGCGCTGGAGACGGGGCGTGAGCTGCCGGACCTCGTCCTCCAGGAGGGCCTCCCGCTGGAGCGCCTTCTTCAGTTCGGCCTCGGCGGTTTCCTTGCGTTGCTTGAGCGCGGCCTCGTCGGCGATCTCGGACCGGAGCGCCTGCCGCAGTCGTACGAGATCGTCGGCGAGGAGGCGCAGGCGTGCGTCGCGCAGGTCGGCCTGGATGACGGCGGCGCGACGGGCGACGGCGGCCTGCCGGCCCAGCGGCTTGAGCTGGCGGCGCAGTTCGTCGGTGAGGTCCTGGACGCGGGCCAGGTTCGCCTGCATCGCGTCCAGTTTCCGCAGCGCCTTCTCCTTGCGCTTGCGGTGCTTGAGGACGCCCGCCGCCTCCTCGATGAACGCGCGTCGGCCCATCGGGTCGGCGTGCAGGACGGAGTCGAGCTGGCCCTGTCCGACGATGACGTGCATCTCGCGGCCGATGCCGGAGTCGGACAGCAGTTCCTGGATGTCGAGGAGACGGCAGGTGTCACCGTTGATCTGGTACTCGCTGCCGCCGTTGCGGAACATGATCCGCGTGATGGTGACCTCGGCGTACTCGATGGGCAGCGCCCCGTCGGAGTTGTCGATGGTCAGGGACACCTCGGCCCGGCCGAGCGGCGGCCGCCCGGTGGTGCCGGCGAAGATCACGTCCTCCATCTTGCCGCCGCGCAGCGACTTGGCCCCCTGCTCACCCATGACCCAGCTCAGGGCGTCCACGACATTGGACTTGCCCGAACCATTGGGGCCCACGACGCAGGTGATGCCCGGCTCGAACCGCAGCGTGGTCGCCGAGGCGAACGACTTGAACCCGCGCAGGGTCAGGGCCTTGAGGTGCACGCCGCCGGACTCTACCTTTCGGGCTGGTCTCACTCCATGAACCCACGGTTTCACCCATGAACGTGCAGGGCACACCAGACGTTAAAGAGTGGGAGGGCACGCGGGGGAAAGAAGAAGGGACGCCGAAGAGGCGTCCCTTGCAATTCTGACAGCTGACAACTTAGCGGTTGACACGGGCAGCCCAACCACTGCTGTCGTAGTGCGGTGCAGTGGTCAGGTGAGCGCAGGCTCCGCCTGGGGTACGTCGATGCTCTCGAGAAGCGAGTCGTGAGAAGCGGCAGCCGCGAGCGCGTCGTTCTCGGCCTGAATCCGTACGAGCTCGGATTCGAGGTCCTGTACACGCTGCTGGAGCCGTCGCATCTCGGCGATGAGTCGCGGGTCGGAACCGCCGACGTAACCGAGAAGCGCCTTTGCCATGATGGATGGTCCTCCACACTGAGTGACCGACCGAAGCGGTGTGGGTCGTGAGGGAATCGCACCCGCGATGCTTGACACTTACTAAATTTTTGCTGCGGTTCCACATGCCAAACAGCTAAGGTGCGCGGGGCTTTCAGCGTCTCACCAAAAAGTTTGACGGTCAACACGATCACGCCCCGTATCGGCGGGCAACCCACTGTCGCGCGGCCCTTCGAACGGCTGGCGCTGCGACTCCTGCGGGGCCCGGGGGCCTGGAGATCATCCTTCTCTGCGGAGCCTGCCACGCCGAGCCGTTCTTGGCAACCACCAGGTCATTTCTGCTTCTGGCAGGTGCCGGTGGCATGCCATACCGCTTCCGCCAGGGGCGTTGCGCACGTCGCCGTCACCGGATCGCGAAGCCGTCGTAGATCCCCCGGGGCGTGTCCCAGATCTCAGTGACTCCGTCCACACGCCCGGGTGTGTCGTCCCCCTGGAGCCAGTCGAGCAGACCCTGGCATCCGGCCCGGGTTCCTTCCGCGACCACCTGGACCCGTCCGTCGTCCAAATTGAGAGCAAAGCCACTCAGGCCGCCGATCTCCAGCGCCTTGGCCCGCGTGAACCAGCGGAAACCCACACCTTGGACACGTCCGCGCACCCAAACGACCAGCCGTACAACCTCGTTCATGGGTGCACGCTAACCGGACAAAGTCTCTCGCAGCACTTCCTCCCCTCCCGCCATGCGGTACCGTCCCGACCCAATGAGTCTCATATGAAACTCACTCTTTCGAGTGAGGGACGCTGACCAAGAACGAGGAAGGCCAGGAGATGGGACGCCACGGACGCTCCGCCGCCGGTCGCGCCGCCACGGGCCGCACCACCGGGGTCACGGAGAACCACGGACCCCTTACGGAAAGTTACGGCCCGGAGAACCTGTACGGCTACGCCGCCGTCGCCGACCTCCCGCCGACCGCCGCTGCCCGCTCGCACCGCAAGCGGAAGACCGCGACGCCGGTACGCACGGGTCTGCTCGGCGTCTCCGCGGCCGTGGCACTGGGCACCGTGGCCGTCGCCTCCGGCGTGCTGCCCGGCACCGAGAACTACTCGCTCGGTGGTGGCAGCAACAACTCCGACAGCGTGCAGGCCGTGGGGTCCCCGTCCAGCCAGGAGACCCAGCAGGGCGGTACGTCGGGCAGTGCGAGCGCGGACGGCCGCGAAGGCACGTCGACGAGCCGTGACGCCGACCGCTCCGCGTCGCCCTCGGCTTCGGCACCGGCGTCGACCACTCCCGTGACCTCGCCGGCCGCGCCGACGACGGCGCCCTCCCCGGCGCCCACCACCACCAAGCCGGGCAAGTCCGCCAACGGGAACAAGCCCGCGACTCCGCCCGGTCAGGCCTCGAAGACCAAGGCGCCCAAGACCACCGCCCCGGTCGACGTCTCCGCCCAAACGGCGGCCGAGACCGAGGTGCTCAAGCTGGTCAACGACGAGCGGGCCAAGGTCGGCTGCAGTCCGGTGGCGGCGAACAGCGCCCTGTCCGACCTCGCCCAGGCCTTCAGCGAGGACATGGCCACGCGCGACTTCTTCGACCACACCGACCCGAGCGGGCTCAGCCCCTGGGACCGGGCGGCCAAGGCCGGGATCACCAGCCTCGGCGGCGAGAACATAGCCCGCGGCCAGGCCGACGCCGCCGCCGTCATGGACGCCTGGATGAACAGCCCCGGCCACCGCGCCAACATCCTGAATTGCGACTTCAAGACCCTGGGCGTGGGTGTGCACCTCGGCACCGGCGGCCCCTGGTGGACGCAGGACTTCGGCTACTGAGATAACCGCAGGTCAGCGCCCCATTCACTGCCCTGGGCCGTCTCGGGGCCGTCATCCGCAGGTTCACCGTCTCTGAAGACGCGATCGACGGCGGCCCGGGTACGGGTCCCGCTCGACGGCATCAGGTGCGTGTACGTACGCAGTGTGAAGCCGGGATCATGGTGTCCCAGGTACTCACTGAGCGCCTTGATGCTCTCCCCCGCATCAAGCCCCCGCCCGATGGGCGGGGGAGGGCGCGGCGTCCCGCTGGCTTGCATCAGTCATGAGACTTCACCGACCTGGCCGTGCATTGTCCCGGTTCGCCCCACACGGAGCCCGTCCCCGTCCTACAGTGGCCTTGTCCCCATGCGCTGATCGAGGAGGAGCTCATGCAGTGCCCCTTCTGTTCAGCGTCCACGGTGGTCGTGGATTTGCGAGAAGACGAGAACGGTTCGATCAGGCGGCGACGACAGTGTTCGGACTGCCGGCGAAGGTTCACGACGGTTGAGACGTGTTCGCTCGTTGCCTTGAGCCGGGCCGGGGTCACGGAACCTTTCTCAAGGCAGTCCGTGATGACTGGCGTTCGTACAGCAGCGCAACGACGCCTGCGCGTTGTCGATGCACATGCCCGATCTCGCAGATCGAAGAGATGCTCTCTGGCTCCCTATATCTGCCGTCACCCGGTACTCCAAGAGACTGACACCAGCAGGAATGGCGCATGGTCGCCGTTCCCGCTGGTTCCTGCTTCGGGCCGGGGCTGATCCAGCGTCGTCGCTTTATCCGTCTGATTCCGCACGCGAGGAGCGCGGTGCGCAGTCCGGCCCTTGAGCGCACCCACGCCTTCATGGGATCACTGATCCAGGATCTTGCCATCAACGTTGTCAGCGGCGTACTCGTCAGCCTGGCGGGGCTCGTAGTTCAGAGGCTGCGTCGACACCGCATCCGCAGGAGCGACGAGCTGACATCAGCGGCTGACACCAACATCAACGAATAGGGGCGGGTGCCAGGGCATCCACCTCGTGCCCTGCGCCCCGGAACAGAGTCAGCCGGGACGAAGGATCGGGCCCTGAGGCGGCGGTACAGCAGCGAAGTACAGCAACCACAGCAACCGGTCCCATCCCGTAGCGTCCATGTAGACCCGAAGTGCGGCCTGTATGACCGTCATTGACCGATCTATCTAGAGCTACGGATCAGAAGTCCCCCGTGCCACACCCGTGCCAGATCCGGAGGGGAACTCCGGGGAACGGCAGTGGCCGGCGGGTGAGTGCCCCTCGATCGACCCACCTGGACAGTTCGCAGGCCAGAGCGGCACTCGCCTCACCTCGCTCCTTAAAGCGGCGGCCCGCGGGGCCCTCTCTACGCCTGTCGAAGAAACTCCAGGTCAGAGCGCTTCTTTCGACGGCGTGACCGGCTCGCCGGACTTACGTACTACAGGCAGCACTCCAACGAAGGTTCACCTATAGGTTGATGTAGATCCGGCGCTCTCCGGAAGCCTGGCGCTCACGGCATGACCCGAAAGACGGGGCCTGCGAGCCAGGACCGACTCACCGGGCGGCCGGCTCCGGGGCCGAGACGGCGCGGCTGCGGGAATCGGCGAGACGGGTCTTCAGAGTCTGGGCGCCGAGGGCGAGGCAGACCCCGAGCAGCAGGACGTAGAACACGCCGATCTTGCGCAGGTCGTCGAGGAAGTACCACACCGACGTCAGCCCCGTGAACCAGAACGCCATCAGTGCGAACCCGCCCGTGCGCTCGTCTCGGTAGCCGGCGGTCAGGCACGCCCCGGCGACGAGCCCCAGCAGCAGGGCGATGACGACGTACCGCGTCTCCCAGCCCATATTGGCGCGGGAGAACTCCGACCACACCGCCACGGCCTCCGCCACCGGAGCCCAGGCCACGGCACACGCCAGGCGGGCCGACCACAGCAGCAGTACACACCCCGCGAGGCCGCTGAGCAGCGCGACCAGGGGGAAGTGCTCAGTGGCGATCATCTCGGACCGCGACACCACCACCGCGAGGGTGCTTCCGAGGAGTGCGACCATCCCCTCCGGCGTGGGCTGGAACACCACCCGGCCCAGGGACCTGATCCCATCCGATCGCCTCGCAGCCCGGTCGTGTCGCGGAGCCTCTGCCGGCTCGGGCCGGTCCGCCTGAGCACGGGGATCCATGGCGGTCGGGGTCGGCATCGCGGGCGCCGTGGGTATCTGCGCGTACTCCGCGACTCGATCCAGTTCCGCCTTCATCTCCGCCGCGTCAGCGAACCGGTCCTCCCGGCGCTTGTGCAGCGCCCGCAGCACGACCGCGTCCACGCCTGGCGGCAGTCCCGGGCGCAGCCGCGACGGTGGTACAGGTTCCTGCGCCAGGTGCTGGTGCATCACCGAGAACGGCGACTCCCCGGTGTACGGAGGGCGGCCGGTCAGCAACTCGTACAGCAGGCAGCCCACCGCGTACAGGTCCGTCCGGTGGTCCGTGTCGCGGCCTTCGATCTGCTCCGGCGCCAGATAGGCGGGCGTACCGACTGCCACGCCCGTCCCGGTCAATCGGGTCGCCATCTCGCTGAGCGCCTTCGCGATACCGAAGTCGAGGACTTTGGCTATCCCGGCCCGGGTGAACATGACGTTCGCCGGCTTGATGTCCCGGTGCACTATGCCGTGGCCGTGGCTGTGCCGCAGGGCCTCAAGCACCTGCCCCGCCGCGTCGACCGCCTGCTCGGTCGGCAGCGGTCCGTCTCCCAGTACCTGGGCGAGGGTCCGACCCTCGACGTACTCCATGACCAGATACGGCACGGCGAAGCCGTCCACCGCGTCCTCGCCCACGTCGTACACGGTCGCTACGCCGGGATGGTTGAGCGCGGCGGCCGCGTGTGCCTCGCGCTGGAACCGGGCGAGGAACTGCGGCTGCCGCACCAGCTCGGCGGAGAGCGTCTTGACCGCGACGGTACGGCGCAGGCGGTGGTCAACGGCCCGGTGCACCGTGCCCATCCCACCCTGGCCAAGCTGCTCCACCAGCTCGTACCGCTGCCCCAGCGTCCTGTGCTCCACCGCGTTCCCCCAACGGGCCGTCCACGTCCTCTGCGTGTCGACGCCGGCAGTCCGCGGTTCGCAGATCGCGTTCGACACATGGAAGGAGACGCTGGACGCCGGGTACCGTTCCCATCGGATGACGTGATCAGAGCCTCATACGCAGGCGACCACGAGGCACAGGCCTCTTGCAGCGCATCTTTCGATGGTGTGATCGGCGTGCCAGACTTACGGCATGGGGGCAAAACAGACCACGGGAAGTTGATCCACTCACCGTTGGACAGCACCCCGCCCGCCTCGGACGACCGACTGACCTGCCGAGGCGGATCCCAGACCGTCCAGCCCGTAGTTCGCATCGAGGGGCACGCACCACAGCACCCCCGCTCGGGCCGTCTCTGGGCCGTACGGGGGTGCTCGACAACAACCAACGCTGACAACCGTCGACAGCTAAGTCGCAGGTCGCGGCGTTGGTCGATTACATGACCGCAGGTCACAGACCCGGCCCGTCACTTCTTCGGCTACTAGCCGACGGCCCGCCCCTCACGACAAGACGAAGCCGCGCCCCTCGCTGAACGATGGGGCGCGGCTTTGTCGTGCGGGTGCGTAAACGATTGCGTAAACGCTTACGCAAACCTTTGCGCGAACGTTTGCGCAGCTCCTCGGAAGCGTTTACGCAAACGATTGCGCAAGCGTTTACGCGGCCGCCCCGGCCACCGCCGCGCGCCCCAGCGCGAACACCCGCGCCGCCTCCGTGACCCGGCGCCCGAGGTGTTCCGCCGTGGCGATGTCGGCCTTGTGAACCGTCTCCGGACCCTCGTCGACATTGGTCTGGGCGGCGGCGCCGGCGAAGACGCCGAGCCGGTTGAGGTCGTGTTCGGAGGCCGAGGAGCTGTTCCAGCCCGGGTGCAGACCGAGGTTGACCCAGTTCATTCCGTGCTGGGCAGCCAGGATCTGGAAGAACTGCAGGGTGTGCAGCTTGTCGCCGCTCTTGGAGCCGGAGTTGGTGAATCCGGCGGCGAGCTTGTCGTGCCAGTCCTGTCCGAACCAGCGCTTCGAGGACGCCTCGGCGAAGACGTGGAAGGCGCCGGAAGCGGTGCCCATATAGGTGGGCGAGCCGAAGACGATCGCGTCCGAGGCGTCGAGCAGTTCCCACTGGGCGTCGGTGATCGAGTCGACGCTGATCAGGTGCACCTGGGCACCTGCCTCGACGGCACCGGAGCGAACGGCCTCGGCGAGGACGGCGGTGTGGCCGTAGCCGGAGTGGTAGGCGATGGAAACGACAGGGGTATTCGGGGTGCTCACGATGGGGACTCCTCCAGGTGGTGACAACGAACCAAAGGAAAGCACTAACTTCTGGTTAGCGCAACTCACTGGTTAGCGCTGCGTCGGAGTATGGTGAGCCCATGAAACCCAGCGTGCAGACCGCCGAGCGCGGTGAGTGTCAGGACCTCCCGTACGACGTGTTCGCACGCAGCTGCCCGTCCCGGGGCACGTTGGAGCACGTCACCGGACGCTGGGGATCGCTCACGCTCGGAGCGCTGCACGAGGGAACGTTCCGCTTCAACGAGCTGCGGCGCAGGGTCGACGGCGTCAGCGAGAAGATGCTCTCCCAGACACTGCACGCGCTGGAGCGCGACGGCCTGGTGCACCGTGAGGCGCAGCCCACGAACCCCCCGCGCGTCGACTACACGCTCACCCCGCTCGGTCGCGAGGTCTCCGAGCGCCTGCTGACCCTCATCCACTTCGTCGAGGACCGCATGGACGATGTCCTGGCGTCCCGCGAGCGCTACGACGAGACCCGCGAGAGCTGATCCGGGCTTGCGGCCACGTCGGGCCGAGCGGCTACGGCGTGACGCGCGGCGGACGCTGGCAGCGCGGGCAGAAGTAGCTGGACCGGTTCATCCAGGCGCGCCGCCGCATCGGCGTCCCGCACCGGCGGCAGGGCTCGCCCTCGCGGCCGTACGCGTCGAGCGAGCGGTCGAAGTAGCCGGACTCGCCGTTGACGTTGACGTACAGGCTGTCGAAGCTGGTGCCGCCGACAGCGAGGGCCTCGTTCATGACGTCGCGGATGTGGCCGAGGAGTTCGGCGGTGCGCGGCCGGGTGAAGCCGGCCACGGGACGTTCGTAGTGCAGTTTGGCGCGCCAGAGCGCCTCGTCCGCGTAGATGTTGCCGACCCCACTGATCAGCGACTGGTCGAGCAGGGCGCGTTTGATCGTCGTACGCCGGGCGCGCAGGGCCGTGTGGAACGCGGCGTCGTCGAAGAGGGGGTCCAGCGGGTCGCGGGCGATGTGCGCGATGACGTCCGGCAAGCCGTCAGGGGTGTTCTCGTGGAGGGAGAGCCCGCCGAAGGTGCGCTGGTCGACGAAGCGCAGCTCGGTGCCCTCCGCCCCGGCGGGGGCGGGCGTCCGGGTGTCGTCGAAGCGGATGCGGATGCGCAGGTGCTTCTCGTCCGGGGCGTCCTGAGGCTGCACCAAGAGCTGGCCGCTCATGCCGAGGTGCGCGAGGACGGAGAACGGGGAGTCTTCGAGGGGCAGCCAGAGGTATTTGCCGCGGCGCATGGCTGGTCCTACGCGGTGGTCCGCGAGCGCCTTCGCGAACCCCTCGGGTCCGGCGAGATGCCGCCGTACGGCGCGCGGGTGCCGTACTTCGACCGAGGCCACGGTCCGCCCGCTGACCCACCGCGCCAGGCCGCGCCGCACGACTTCGACCTCGGGCAACTCGGGCACGGGACTCCTCCGTAGGGGCGGGCACGGGAACGACGCCCGAAGGCTACCTCGTGCTCGCGTCACCCGGACGGGGGCCCGGAACACACGGACACAAGACGCATCGGGCCCCTGTCGCGGCGCGTGCGCTGCGACAGGGGCCCGATGCTTACGAAGGTGCTACGAAGGAATCAGGCCGTGGCCGAGTCGCTCGTCGGAGCCGAGGGGGTGTCGGCGGTCCCCTCGGCGACCTGGGCAGCCTGCTCGGCGGCCTGAGCCGCTTCCTCGGCGGCCTGGGCCGACGTCGCTCGTTCGTCCGCGGCGGCGCGGATGGCACGCCACGCGGACTCCGCGGCCTGCTGCTCCGCTTCCTTCTTGCTGCGGCCGGTGCCGGTGCCGTACGAGACGCCTCCGACGCGGGCGGCAGCAGTAAAGGTCTTCTCGTGGTCCGGGCCGGTCTCCGAGACCAGGTACTCGGGAACGCCGAGCCCCTCGATCGCGGTGAGTTCCTGGAGACTGGTTTTCCAGTCCAGGCCTGCGCCCAGATTCGAGGACTTCTCGATCAGTGGGTCGAAGAGCCGGTGGACGAGTTCGCCCGCCGCGTCCAGACCTTGGTCGAGATAGACCGCGCCGATCACCGCTTCAAGGGTGTCGGCGAGGATGGATGCCTTGTCCCGGCCTCCCGTGCCTTCCTCGCCCCGGCCGAGCCGGATGAAGGAGCCGAGTTCGAGGCCGCGGCCCACTTCCGCCAGCGCACGCGAGTTGACCACCGCGGCCCGCAACTTGGCCAGCTGGCCTTCGGGCAGGTCGGGGTGAGTGCGGTACAGCGTGTCCGTGACCACGAGGCCGAGCACGGAGTCCCCGAGGAACTCCAGACGCTCGTTGGTCGGCAGACCGCCGTTCTCGTACGCGTAGGAACGGTGGGTCAGCGCACGCACCAGAAGGGCGGACTCGAGCTTGTACCCGAGCCGCCCTTCCAGAAGCGTGTGGGACGAGGCTGTGTTGTCCGCCTTTTTCTTGGCGTTTGGGTCCGCCTTGGCGTCAGACATCAGACCTCTCACCAGCCGCTCAGACCTCGAGGACCTGGCGCTTGTTGTAAGTGCCGCAAGCCGGGCACGCGATGTGCTGCAGCTTGGGCTCGTGGCAGCGCTCGCACGCAACCAGGGTGGGGACCGCAGCCTTCCACTGCGACCGGCGGTGGCGCGTGTTGCTGCGCGACATCTTCCGCTTCGGAACAGCCACGGCTACTTCTCCTGCTTCTCGTCGACGTGCGCTGATGGAAGCGCGCCGCCGCTCAACTCGTCCTTCTCGCCGTCTCCGGATGAACCAGCGAGTCCCTGCAGTGCCGCCCAACGGATGTCGACGGCGTCGTGGTGGTGGTCCGGGTCGTCCGCGAGCCGGACTCCGCATTCGGAGCACAGGCCAAGGCAGTCGTCCTGGCACACCGGCTGCATCGGCAGTGCGAGCACCACCGCATCACGCAGCACGGGTTCGAGGTCGAACAGTCCGTCCTCGATGAAGAGCCTGTCCTCGTCTTCCTCGGCGTCGTCGGCCGGCTCCGCTTTCACGCGGCCCCGGTCGTCGGCGTCAGGGTACGAGAACATCTCCTGGAAGTCCGCTGCGAGCTCCAGCTCGAGCGGCTCCAGACACCTTACGCACTCCCCCTCGGCCCGTGCACGGGCGGTGCCTGTGACAAGCACACCTTCCATGACCGACTCGAGCCGGAGCTCGAGCTCCATCGGGGCGCCTTCCGGCACTCCGATGACTCCCTGGATCCCGAGATCCTTGGGGGCGTCGATCGTGCGGGTCAAGCGCTGCAGCGCACCAGGACGCCGCCCCAGCTCGTGTGTGTCGAACACGAGAGGATTGCGGTGGTCGAGGTGGGTGTTCAGAGCCATTTCCTGCTTTCGATCTTCGAAACTCGAGGGGTCGCCGCCCCTGGTGTTCCCGGGCAGCAGTGATCGCGGGCGTACACGCGACCGAAGAACCAGGATACTGGACCTTTCGCTCTCGGCCCAATCCGGTGCCCAGCCGGTACTCGGACAGTGTCCGCCCGGTGCCCGTTCGGGGTCAGCGACCCTGTTCGTACGCGCGCAGCTGCTCGGCGCTGATCATGGTGGTGTCGAAGAGGCTGGTCTCGTCCAGGGCGTTCGCCATCGGGTCCAGGGCCCCCGGCTGCTGCTGCGGATAGGCCTGCTGCCCGCTCTGGTCGTACGCCGTCTGCTGGTCGTAGCCCTGCTGCTGCGGGTAGGCGGCGTACGGGTCGGCCTGCTGGTAGCCGTACGCGTCCTGCTGGGCGTACTGCTGCTGATAGCCGTAGGGGTCGGGCTGCTGCTGGTACGCGTAGGCGTCCTGCTGCTGTCCGTAGTTCGGCTGGGCCGGCACCTCGGGGGTCTGCACGGGCCGCTCGGGGGTCTCCGAGAGCTCGGCGAGGCCGGCCAGGTAGTCGGAGTCGCTGGTGTGATGGCCGGGCGTCCCGTCCTCCGCGAAGGTGCCCAGCTCGCCCAGGTCATCACTGGCGATGCGGCCGTGCAGCTTCTGGCGACCCTTGCCGACGGCCTCCAGGGTCTTGGCGAGGACCGCCTCGAAGGCGCCGAGCTTGACGTCCACGTACACGTCGGCGTCCCGGCGCAGGGTCTCCGGGTCGTGGCTGCGCTCGGGGGCGTCCTCGTCCTCGTAGCCCTGCTCGTCGGTGCCGGGGCCGGTGCCGAGGAGCTTCTCTCGGCCGCGGCCGACGGAGCCGAGGGTCTTGGTGAGGACGACCTCGAAGTTGGCGAGCTTGGAGTCGACGTAGTCGTCGGCCTCCGCGCGGATCTCCTCGGCCTCCTGGCGGGCCTCGGCGAGGATGCGGTCCGCCTCGTTCTGGGAGCGGCGGGCGACCTCGGTGTCGGAGATCAGGGAGCCGCGCTGGGCGTGCGCCGACTCGATGATCCGCTCGGCCTCCTGGCGGGCCTGCTCGACCATCTGCTCTCGGCCGCCGATCAGCTCCTCGGCCTGCGCGAGGGAGCCGGGCAGCGCCTGGCGCACCTCTTCGAGCATCGAGAGGAGCTCGGCGCGGTTGACCACGCACGAGGCCGACATGGGCATGGAACGGGCGCTGCCGACCGCCGCGACGATCTCATCGAGCTTCTTCTGCACGTCCACCGTGTGCTCGCCACTCTCTACAGCTGTGATGGAGACGGACGGGTCGACTGTACGACCACTCCCACCCCGCCCGACACCTGGTGACGCACTGTCAGGTGCTCAGCTCTTTCCGAGCCGCCCCTTGAGCGCCTCCAGGACGACTTCCGGCACCAGGTGGGAGATGTCGCCGCCCCACTGGGCGACCTCCTTCACGAGCGAGGAGGAGAGGAAGCTGTAGGTGGGGCTGGTCGGGATGAACAGCGTCTCGACGCCCGAGAGGCCGTTGTTCATCTGGGCCATCTGGAGTTCGTAGTCGAAGTCGCTGACCGCGCGCAGGCCCTTCACGATGGCGGGGATGTCGCGCTGCTTGCAGAAGTCGACGAGGAGGCCGTGGTAGGCCTCGACCTGGATGTTGCCGTACTCGGCGGTGACCTCGCGGATCAGCTCGATCCGCTCGTCGACGGTGAACAGGCCCTGCTTCGACTGATTGATCATCACCACGACGTGCACGACGTCGTAGAGCCTGGAAGCGCGGGCGATGATGTCGAGGTGTCCATTGGTGATGGGGTCGAATGACCCCGGACAGACGGCGCGGCGCAACTGTGGTTCCTCGCTCTCCGGTCCGGTCATCGTGCGTCTTCGCACGTAGAGGCGGCGCGACCGTACCAAAACGTCCCCTCGCCGTAACGACGGGCCCGGATCGCGTCGAAACCGTCCGGCCAGCCGAATTCGCCGCCTCTGGTGCTGCGCTCCACGGTGACGAGCGCTTCGTCCGCGAGCCAGCCCTGCGTCCGTAGTGTGAGCAGAATCTCGCGAAGATCGTCGTCGGAGACGGCGTACGGCGGGTCGAGGAAGACCAGGTCGTACGGATCCGTAGGCGCCGACCCCTGGACGATCTGCTCTGCTTTGCCCGATCTGACCTCGGCGCCGGGCAGGCCCAGCGTTTCCACGTTCTCGCGGATGATCCGGGCCGCGCGGGCGTCGGCCTCGACGAGCAGGGCGTGCCCGGCGCCGCGGCTGAGCGCTTCCAGGCCGACGGCGCCCGAGCCCGCGTAGAGGTCGAGGACGCGCTCGCCCTCCAGCGGGCCGCCGAGCAGGGACTGCCAGGTGGAGAAGAGTCCCTCGCGCGCCCGGTCGGAGGTGGGGCGGGTGCCGGTGCCCGGCGGGACGGCCAGACGGCGTCCGCCGGCCCGGCCGGCGATCACGCGGGTCATGAGGGTCCTTTGCGCTCGGAGTGTGTCGGGGCCAGTCTCTCAGCCCTTGTCCAGGTACTGCTCGCGCTCCTCGTCGAGGAGCGCCTCCAGGGCCGTGCGCAGACCGGGGAGGGCGGCGAGCTCGGGGTCGGCGGCGACGACCGCGGCGGCCTCCTCGCGGGCCTCGGCGATGATCTCCTCGTCCTCGATGACGGCGAGCATCCGCAGCGAGGAGCGGACGCCGGACTGGGCCTGGCCGAGCACGTCGCCCTCACGGCGCTGTTCGAGGTCGATGCGGGAGAGCTCGAAGCCGTCGAGCGTGGACGCCACCGCGGTCAGCCGCTGGCGGGCCGGGCTCGCCTCAGGCATCTCGGTGACCAGGAGGCACAGTCCGGCGGCGGAACCACGGCCGACGCGGCCGCGCAGCTGGTGGAGCTGGGACACGCCGAACCGGTCGGCATCCATGATCACCATGGCCGTGGCGTTCGGCACGTTCACCCCGACCTCGATCACCGTCGTGGCGACCAGGACGTCCGTCTCGCCCGCGGCGAAGCGGCGCATCACGGCGTCCTTGTCGTCGGGCTGCATACGGCCGTGCAGGACCTCGACCTTGAGTCCTTGGAGGGGTCCCTTGGCGAGCTGGTCGGCGATGTCGAGGACGGCGAGAGGCGGGCGCTTCTCGGCCTCGTCCTCGGGGGACTTCTTCTTGGCCTTCTTCGGGTCGGCAGGTTCATCGATGTCGTCGCCGATGCGCGGGCAGACCACGTACGCCTGATGGCCGTTCTCCACTTCTTCGCGCACGCGCTCCCACGCGCGCGTGAGGAAGTGCGGCTTGTCGGCGGCGGGGACGACATGGCTGGCGATCGGCGAACGCCCGGCGGGGAGCTGGTCGAGGACCGAGGTCTCCAGGTCGCCGAAGACGGTCATCGCGACCGTGCGTGGAATGGGCGTGGCGGTCATCACCAGGAGGTGCGGCGGCTGCTTGCCCTTGCCGCGCAGGGCGTCGCGCTGCTCGACACCGAAGCGGTGCTGCTCGTCCACCACGACCAGGCCCAGGTCGTGGAACTGCACCTTGTCCTCGATCAGCGCGTGGGTGCCGATCACGATCCCGGCCTCACCGGTGACCAGGTCGAGCAGCGCCTGCCGCCGCCCCGCCGCCCCCATGGAACCGGTGAGAAGCACCACCTTGGTGGAGTGCTCGGACCCGCCGAGCATGCCGCCCTCGGCCAGCTCGCCCATCATCTCGGTGATCGACCGGTGGTGCTGCTGGGCGAGCACCTCGGTCGGCGCGAGCATCGCGGCCTGCCCGCCCGCGTCGACGACGGCGAGCATGGCGCGCAGGGCGACCATCGTCTTCCCGGAACCGACCTCTCCCTGGAGCAGCCGGTGCATCGGGTGCTCGGTGGCGAGGTCGTCGAAGATCTCCTTGGAGACGTTCTGCTGGCCCTCGGTGAGGGTGAAGGGCAGCTTGGCGTCGAAGGAGGTCAGCAGCCCGTCCGGCTTGGGGAGACGGGCCACGGCGGGGAGTTGGGCGTCTGCGTGGCGGCGGCGGGCCAGGGCGACCTGGAGGACGAAGGCCTCGTCCCACTTGAGACGGGCGCGGGCGTCGTGGATGTCCGCCTTGGTGTGCGGGCGGTGGATCTTCAGAAGGGCCTCGGGGAGGGAGACCAGGCCGCGGCCGTCCCGCAGGGAGTCCGGCAGCGGGTCGACGGCCTCCTGGGCGCTGAGCAGCACCGTCTGCACAGACTTGGCGATCTTCCAGGACTCCAGCTTGGCGGTGGCCGGGTAGATCGGGATGAGCGCGCCCGCCCAGGAGTCGACGGTCTCGGCGGCGTCGTCGCTGTCGGCGCGCAGCGGCTCGTACGCCGGATGAGCCAGCTGGAGGCGGTGGTTGAAGACGGAGACCTTGCCCGAGAACATCGCGCGGGTGCCGGGCAGCAGGTCCTTGTGGGGTTTGTGCACGCCGTTGCCGAAGAAGACCAGCTGGAGGCGGCCGCTGCCGTCGGTGATGGTCACTTCGAGGCGCTGGCCCTTGCCGCGGGGCGCCTTGGCGGAGGCGAAGGTGAGCAGGCGCGCGTCGGCGACCTGGGCGACCACCGTGACGTGCTCGTCCATGGGCAGGTCGGCGAGGTGGGTGAGCTGCCCGCGCTCCTCGTATCTGCGCGGGTAGTGGTGCAGCAGGTCGCCGACGGTGTGCAGGCCGAGGTGCTCGGCCATCACCTTCGCGGTGGGGGGACCGAGCACCTTCTTCAGTGGTTCATCGAGCGCGGGCACGAGATCCATTGCACACCACACCACTGACATTGCCGTATACGTCCCGGAAATCCGCTGGTCAGACGGCTCGTTCCGGGCCTAGGATGACGCGCTCCGGCCCTCTTCGCGGTCACCGTCCCCCGGGACCGCCCGACCCCGCGCCGTCGCACGTCCCCCCACCCTCGGCGCAGCGACGATGGACTCCCAGACCTCACAGCCATCACAGGCATCCCAGTCACCTCACACCTTCCAGGTCGACCTGCGTGGTCTGGTGGACCTGCTCTCCCATCACCTCTACTCCAGTCCCAAGGTCTACCTGCGCGAACTGCTGCAGAACGCCGTGGACGCGATCACCGCCCGACGGGCGGAGCAGCCGCACGCCCCGGCCGCCGTGCGCCTGTACGCCGAGGGCGGCACGCTGCGTGTGGAGGACTCCGGCATCGGGCTCACCGAGTCCGACGTCCACAGCCTCCTCGCGACGATCGGCCGCAGTTCCAAGCGGGAGGACGGCCTGCAGGCGGCGCGCTCCGACTTCCTGGGGCAGTTCGGCATCGGGTTGCTGGCGTGCTTCGTGGTCGCCGAACGCATCCGCGTCGTCAGCCGCAGCGCGCGTACGCCCGACGCGGCGCCCGTGGAGTGGACGGCGACCGACGACGGCTCGTACACCGTGCGCACGCTGCCTCACGAGGCCCGTCCCGAACCGGGCACCACCGTGCACCTGGTGGCGCGCGCCGGAGCCGGCGAATGGCTCACCGAGGAGCGGGTCCGCTCCCTGGCCCGGGACTTCGGCTCGCTGCTGCCGTACGACGTACGCGTCGGCGACGAGGCGATCGCGGACCTTCCGGCGCCCTGGGACCGCACCCATCCGAGCCCCGCCACCCGCAGGGTGGCCCTGGCCCGCCACTGCCACGACCTGTTCGGTTTCACACCGCTGGACACGATCGACCTGAACGTGCCGCTCGCCGGAGTCCGCGGCGTGGCGTACGTCCTGCCGTCCGCGGTCAGCCCCGCCCAGCGCGCGAGCCACCGGGTGCACCTGAAGGGCATGCTGCTCACCGAGCGGGCCGAACAACTGTTGCCCGACTGGGCGTTCTTCGTGCGCTGCGTCCTGGACACGGACAGCCTGCGGCCCACCGCCTCGCGCGAGTCGCTGTACGAGGACGAGACCCTGGCGGCCGTGCGCGAGGCCCTGGGCGAGCGCATCCGGTCGTGGCTGACGGGGCTCGCGGCGGGCGACCCGGAGCGTCTGGCGGCCTTCCTGTCGGTGCACCACCTGGGCGTGAAGTCCCTGGCGCGGCACGACAACGAGATGCTGCGCACGATGCTGCCGTGGCTGCCCTTCGAGACGACCGACGGACGGCTGTCCCTGGAGGAGTTCGCGCTGCGTCACCCGGTGGTGCACTTCACGCGGACCGTGGAGGAGTACCGCCAGGTCGCGCCCATCGCCTCCGCGCAGGGCATCGGGGTGATCAACGGCGGCTACACGTACGACAGCGAGCTGGTGGAGGCGCTGCCGTCGGTGCGTCCGGGGACGGTTGTCTCGGAACTGGACGCCGACACCGTGACGGCGCACCTGGACGCCGTCGACCCGGCCGAGGAGCTGGCCCTCTCGGGCTTCCTGATGACCGCCCGGGCCAAGCTCGACCCCTTGGGCTGCGACGTGGTGCTGCGCGCCTTCCACCCGCTCTCCGTGCCCGCCCTGCACCTGGACGACCGGGCGGCCCGCCACGAGCAGGCCCGCGCGGAGGCCGAGGAGCAGGCCGACGACCTGTGGGCGGGCATTCTCGGCTCGCTGCGCGGCAGCGCGCCCCGCGCCCGCCTGGTCCTCAACCACCTCAACCCACTGATCCGGAGGATCAGTTCACTGCGCGACCCGGAGCTGATAGGCACCGCCACGGAGTCCCTCTACGGGCAGGCCCTCCTCATGGCGCAGCGCCCCCTGCGGCCTGCCGACTCCGCGCTCCTCAACCGCGCGTTCATCGGCCTCCTGGAGTGGGCCACCCACACCGAGCCCGGGAAGGACGACCTCCGATGAGCCAGGCCATGGGCATGGACTTCGACACCCTGCGCCAGGCGATGGCGGACAACCAGGAGCAGCCGGAGGGTCCCGCCCGCAACGCGCGCGCGGAGCAACTGCTCGTCGAGGCCGAGAAGCTGAACATCCCGCTCGCCGTGATCGAGGCGCTCGGACACCAGCTGAAGGTCTACAACTACAGCTCCGAGAAGGACAAGATGTTCGTCCCCTTCGCGCGTCTGCTGCGCATGTGGGACGAGCGCCCCGAGGACTTCGACGAGTACGAGACCCACTCCCTGCACTGGGTCTTCAAGTGGATGTCGGCCGGCATGCTCGACCAGCCGCACATCCCGCTCGCCTCCATAGAGAAGTGGCTCGGCGAGATGGAGCACCGCTACCGGCTGGCCGGGCACTCCGAACGGGCCGTGCGCGGGGCCGAGTTCAGCGTCGCCGCGCACCTGGGCGACGTGGGTCGCGCCGAGCGGGCGTACACCGCGTGGCTGGCCGCCGACCGGGACACCATGGCCGACTGCCACGCGTGCGAACTCCACAGCCAGGGGTGGTGGCGGGCGGAGCGCGACGCCGACGAGGAGGCGCTGGAACTGTGGCGCCCGGTCCTGGAGGGCGAGTACACCTGCGCCCACGAGCCGCACACCGTCCTGGCGTCCTCCCTGGTCCCCCTGCTGCGTCTGGGCCGCCTGGACGAGGCCCGCGCCCATCACCTGCGGGGCTTCCGGCTGGTGCGCCCCATGGAGAGCATGCGTGGCGCGTACGCGGACCACGTGGAGTTCTGCGCGCTCTCCGGCAACGAGGCGCGCGCCCTGGAGCTGCTCGCGGAGCGCCCCGCCTACTTCACCGACTCCGGGGACCCGCGCAGCAAGCTCGACTTCATGGCCGTGACGGCTCTCCTCATGGACCGCCTGACCGGGCTCGGTCTCGGCGATCAGCCGGTGCCGGGACCGGCGGGCCGGGAGTGGACCGCGAGCGGGCTCGCGGTCCACGCGCGCGGGGAGGCCCTTTCCCTGGCGGCGCTCTTCGACGCGCGTAACGGCACGTTGTACGTCAGTGAGCGGGCTCGTGGGCGGATGGATCAGCGGCCGTTGGTCGAGCGGTTGCCGCTGGGGGTGCGGTCCCGGTCCGCGCGACACTTGTCGCCTTCGGGCTCCGCTACGGGTTCGGGTTCCGCTTCGGCTTCGGCCCGCTCGTCTGCCGCCTTCGTGGAGTCGGATGCCGGCCCGGACCCGTCCTCGCTCCCGGCGCTGCTCGCCGAGGCCCGGCGGCTGTCCGCGACCCGGAGCCCGGACGCCGTCGAGGCCTGGGCGGCGGTCTCACGGGCCGCCGAGGGCCGGGAGCTGGACGTCCGCGACCGTGCGGAGATCGCCGACCACGCGGCGATGGAACGCGGTCCCGAGGGCATCGAACTCTTCCACGAGGCGGCCGGGCTCTACGCCGAGGCGGGCGACCCCGGCGAGGCGCTCGCGGCCCGTGCCCGTGCCGCGTACGTCCTCGCCCTCACCGGCGGGCCCGAGGAGGCGCTCGCGACCGTCTCGAAGCTGTACGAGGGGGTGCTCGCCCTCCTCGCGGACGGCCGGACGGGGGTGTCCCAGGCGGCGTCCGTGCTGGTGGGGCGGGCGCGAATATTGATGCAGTTGGTGCAGGAGGGCGCGGACGAGGACGAGCCGGGGGCGACGGCATCCGGGACGGCCGGCTCCGGGACCGCCGATTCCGGGACCGCCGGGGACGAGGTCGTGGGTGCCGCCGAGGCGGCCGTGCGGGAGCTGCTGGCGCTGGCCGAGCCGCACATCTCGGACGTGCGGATGGCCTCGCGGGCCGCGGAGGCGCGGGCGATGCTCGGGGAGCTCGCGGCACACGCCGGGGACGCCGAGGCCGCCGCGGAACTGCTCGGGCAGGCCTCGGAGGCGTTCGTGGCGGCGGGATTGCCGTGGTTCGCCGTCGAGTACGAGTCCCGGCTCGCCGGGATCGCCCGGCACCTGGGCGACGCGGAGGGGGCCGAGCGGGCCGCGCGCGCGGCGCTGGAGCACGGAGGGCCTCGCCTGGAGCCGATGGGGCACGCGCAGCTGCACCTGCAGCTCGCCGAGGTCCTGGACGCCGCCGGGCAGTTCGGGCCCGCCTCGGAACACGCCCTGGAGGCCGCGCACTGGGCCGACGAGGCGGGCCAAGGGCCCACCCTCGGCGCCTGGGCCCGGCACCAGCTCGGCGGGTTCCTGCTCCGTCAGGAGCGGTGGGCCGAGGCCGCGGAGATCCTGGAGTCGGCGCTGCCCGACCTGACCACCGAGATGCACGGGGACGGTGCGATCGTGCAGACGCGGTGGTGGCTCGGCGACTGTCTCACCGAGCTCGGCGAACACCGTGCGGCGGCCGAGCACTGGTTGCGGGCCGCGGACATCGCCCGGCACTGGCCCGAGCAGCGTGACCACGCGATGCTCGCCCACCTCGCCGCCGAGGCGCTCGGCCACGCCGAACTGCCCGCGCAGGCCGAGCAGGCGTACGCGCGCGCCGGTGATCTGTGGCGTGCCGTCGGCAACGTCCACGGTCTGATCCGGTCGCTGCGGGCCCGGGCGTGGGTCGCGTTGCGTACGGACTCGGGGCTGGACGGGGCGCGGGAGTCGATGGCGGCGGCTGTGCGGGAGTGCGAGGAGGGGCTTCTGGCGATGTCGTCCTCCGTCGGGGCCGAGGCTGTGGAGCGCTCCGATGCCGCGGAGGGCTCGGATGCCGTGGAGGACTCCGATGCCGTGGAGGCCCGTCATCGCCTTGTAGCTGAACTCGGTCACACCCACCGGCAGTTCGGTGACCTCGTCGCCCGTTCCGTTCCGGACGACGCGCAGGAGGCTCTGGGCCACTACACGCGGGCCATCTCCGTCTTCGCGTCCCTCGGAGACGACGCCCTCGACGCGCGCACCGGGGCCGAACTCGCGGCGGGGTGGCTGGAGGCCGATCTGCTCAGGCCCGCGGCGGCGGCCGCACGCGCGCGTGCGGTGCTTTCCGCGTACGCGGGTGTGGACGGGGAGGCCGCGGCGGCACGTCGGGCCGAGGCGGAGAAGATGCTGGGCGTGACGGAGAAGGCGTGATGGAGAAACAGCGGGACCAGTGACGGTTGGGGGCGGGAGGTCTCGCCCCCGCCGCCCCTACCCGCTCCCGTCCCCCGGGGGCTCCGCCCCCGGACCCCCGCTTCGGCCCGAACGGCCTCGTCCTCGAACGCCGGACGGGCTGAATGACGCGCGCCGGCGCTCCCACGGGCCGCGGGGAACCGCGCCCCCCGCCGGCTACTCCACCCCGATCAGCAGCAACGCACCCTGTCGCCCGCCCCGGTACGCCACCGTGTCCACGGCCAAGTACGACTCCCGGACCCGCGCTTCGAGATGGGCGGCGATGGAGCCGGGAGCCTCGTCGCCCAGGACGAGGGTGACCATCTCCCCGCCGGCGGCCAGCATGCGGTCGAGGACGGTTTCGGCGGTGGCGGTGATGTCGGAGCCGATCACGGCGACATCGCCGTCGATGAGCCCGAGGACGTCGCCGGCCTGGCAGATGCCGGCCATGGTCCAGGACTGACGCTCGGCGACGGCGACCTCGGCGTAGCGCGTGGCGCCCGCCGCCGAGGTCATGGCCACGACGTCCTCGTCGAAGCGACGTTCGGGCTCGTGGACGGCGAGCGCGGCGATGCCCTGGACCGCGGAGCGGGTCGGGATCAGCGCGACCCGGACGCCCTCCGTACGGGCCTGCTCGGCGGCGGCCGCCGCGGTGTGGCGCAGATCGGCGTCATTGGGCAGCAACACCACCTCGCGCGCGTGGGCCCGGCGTACGGCCTCGACGAGTTCCCCGCTCGCGGGCGGTTCCCCGGGCCGCGCGAGCACAGTGGTCGCCCCGGCCTCGGCGTACAGCCCGGCCAGCCCTTCGCCGGGCACGACCGCCACCACGGCCCGCTGCGCCCGCTCCCGGGGCGGCCGCCCGGCCGCGCCCGCCGTGTGGGCGTCGCCGAGCCCGAAGTGCGTGATCCTGATCCGGTACGGCCGCCCGGCCTCGACCCCCGCCTCCACTGCGGCACCGGCGTCGTCCGCGTGCACATGGACGTTCCACAGCCCGTCCCCGCCGACCACGACGAGCGAGTTGCCCAGGCGGTCGAGCCGGGCCCGCAACCGTGCCACGTCCGCGTCCTCGGCCTCCAGCAGGTAGGTCACCTCGAAGGCCGGGCTGTCTTCCCCGGGCCGGCCGTCCACGCACACGCCGTTCACATCCACACGGTCCACACCGTCCACGCCACTCACACCGTCCACGCCACTCACGCCGTCCACGCCACTCACGCCGTCCATGCCATTCACGCGCGTGTGGACCTCGCCCGCCACCCCTCCGGCGCCCGGGGACTCCCCCGTGAACGTCTCCGCCAGTGCCGCCAGCACCGCCAGCAGCCCCCGCCCACCCGCGTCGACCACACCCGCGCGCTCCAGCACGGCCAGCTGGCCGGGGGTCGCCATGAGGGCCGCCCGTGCTCCCTCGTACGCCGCGCACGCGACCGCGCCGCAGTCGCCCTCCGTACCGGTGGCCGCCTCGGCGGCGGCCGCGGCGACCGTGAGGACCGTGCCCTCCACGGGGTGCGCCACGGCCTCGCGTGCGGAGTCGGCTGCCTGTCGCAGGGCCAGCCGAAGGGCCTGTCCGTCGGTGTGAGCGGTCTCACCCTCGGCCTCACCGGCAGTCTCACCGGCGGTCTCACTCCCGGCCTCACCATCGGCGGCGAGTACCTGCGCCATGCCGCGCAGCAGCTGCGCGAGGATCGTCCCGGAGTTCCCGCGGGCCCCGATCAGCGCCCCGTGCGCCATCGCCCGCACGGCGTCGGCGAGAGTGGGCAGACCGATCCCCGTGACCCCCGTGGAAACGGCTCCAGTGGGAGCGGACCCCGTGGGACCGGCCCCCGTCACCGTCTCGTAGCCCGCGAAAACCGCCTCCACCGCCGCGGCCGCAGACTCCACCGTCAGATACAGATTCGTCCCGGTGTCCCCGTCCGCGACCGGGTAGACATTGATGGCGTCGATCTCCTCGCGGGCCCGCCCCAGCGCCTCCAGCGCGAGGCCGCACCAGGTGCGCACCGCGAGAGCATCCAATGTCTGCGGCACCTGCGGCACCTGCGCCTCCTTGAGCTTCTGGACGTGGCACGCAGCGTAGACCCAGGACGGGTTACTGACGGTAGGGGGCCCCAAGGAGGGCCGGGGTGAGCCCCGGGCCGGCCATGGTAGTTTCGTTCTCCGGACGCAGTCGTTGTATGCTGCTCCAGTTGCCCGATTCGATCGGGTCTTCCCCCTGGCACCGCCACTCAGATCCTAGATCTCGATTCCGGCATGCCGGGATCAACCGTAAGAGCATCTGAAGTCTTTGGAGTGACCCGTGGCTGCCAACTGCGACGTCTGCGGCAAGGGGCCGGGCTTCGGCAACAACATCTCGCACTCGCACCGCCGTACGTCCCGTCGCTGGAACCCCAACATCCAGCGCGTCCGTACCGTGGTGGGCGGGACGCCGAAGCGCGTGAACGCTTGCACCTCGTGCATCAAGGCCGGCAAGGTCTCGCGCTGACGCAACTCCCCCAAGCTCTCGACTCCGCTCGAGCAGGGGGAACCCCCATGCGCGCGGCCACTGCTGGTTCGCTTAAAAACCGGTCCACCTTCACGGTGGGCCGGTTTTTTGTCGTCCTCTTGCTTCCATCCGCTGTGCCGTATCGGGCATGGGGTGTCCCACGCGCGCGTAGGCGACGCCGGCCGCGGCGGCAAGCTGGCCCGCCACGGGGCCGCGGCCGGCGTCGCCCCCGTCTTCCGGACCTGCCAGAATCTGCCGAATGCGCTTCGGCATCCTGGGCCCCCTCGAGATCCGCACCACGGACGGCAGCCCCCTGGACCCCGGCGGCCCCCGCCCCCGCGCGCTGCTCACCCTGCTCCTCCTGGACGCGGGCCGGACCGTCTCCACAGAGCGGCTGACCGACGGTCTGTACGGCACCGAGCCGCCGGCCGGGGCCGCCAACGCCCTCCAGTCCCAGGTTTCCCGGCTGCGCAGGCGGCTCGGCCCCGACACCGGGATCGAGGCCGACCCCACCGGCTACCGCATCACCGTCTCCCCCGACGCCGTCGACGCCCACCGTTTCGAGCGGCTCTCCCGCGAGGGAGCCTCGGCCCTCGCCCAGAGCGACCACTCCCGAGCCGCGGCCCTGCTCCGGGAGGCGCTCACCCTGTGGCGCGGCCCGGCCCTGGCCGACCTCCCGGGCTCGCACGCCCAGGTGACCCGCCTCGAAGAGCTGAGGCTCACCGCCGTACAGGACCGTGTCGACGCGGACCTCGCGCTCGGCGGCGGCCCCGCACTCGTCCCGGAGCTGCGGGAACTGCTCGGCGCGCATCCCTTGAGCGAGCGGCTGTACGGACAGCTGATGCGGGCCCTGCACGCGAGCGGCCGGGCCGCCGAGGCGCTGACGGTGTACGAGGAGGCGCGGCGCACCCTCGCCGAGGAACTGGGCGCAGACCCCTCGCCCGACCTGTCCGCCCTCCACCTGGAACTGCTCCAGGGCGCGGGCCCCGCCCACCGGCGGCTCCCCGCCCAGCTGACCCGCTTCATCGGGCGCGACGGCGAACTCGCGCGCATCGGCGCTCTGCTCACCCAGGAGCGCCTGGTCACACTCACCGGGCCGGGCGGAGCGGGCAAGACCCGGCTGGCGATCGAGCTCGCCCATGCGGACGCGGACGCGCGCGTCAGCACAAACGCTCGCGCAAACGGTTACGCAAACGCTTACGCACACGTTTGCCTCGTCGAGCTCGCCCCTCTCGCCGACCCCTCCCAGCTCCCCTACGCCCTGCTCACCGCCCTCGGTCTGCGCGAAGGTTTCCGCACCCCCGCGGGGGACACCACCGACCGCCTCCTCGCCGCCCTGGAGGACAGCGAACTGCTGCTCGTCCTGGACAACTGCGAGCATCTGGTCGAGGACGTGGCACGGATCACCGGGCTGCTCCTCGGCGCCTGCCCGGGTGTGCGGATCCTCGCCACGAGCCGTGAGTCGCTGGGGATCACCGGTGAGGTGCTGTGCCCGGTGCCACCGCTGTCGGCGGAGCCGGCCGCGCGACTGTTCCTGGACCGGGCGGCCGCCGTGCGCCCCGGTTTCGCGGGGCACGCGCGCGTGCCGGACATCTGCGCCGCCCTGGACGGGCTGCCGCTGGCGATCGAGCTGGCGGCGGCGCGGCTGCGGACGCTGACCCCTGACGAACTGGCCGACCGCCTCACCGAGCACGTCGAGGACGACCGCTTCCGGCTGCTGTCCCGGGGTGACCGAACCAAGGCACCCCGGCACCGCACCCTTCGTGCCGTCGTGGAGTGGAGCTGGGAGCTGCTGGACGAGGAGGAGCGGGAGCTGGCGCGACGGCTGACCGTGTTCTCCGGGGGCGCGACGGTCGAGGCGGTCGAGGCCGTGTGCGGGACGCCCTTTCCGGAGGACCTGCTGGCCTCGCTGGCCGAGAAGTCGTTCCTTGAGGTCGCCGAGGGGCGCTACCGGATGCTGCAGACCATCCGCGCGTTCGGCGCCGAGCACCTCGTCCGCGCGGGCGAGCAGCACCGGCTGCGGGACGCCCACGCCGCGTACTTCCTGCGGCTGGCCGAACGGGCGGAGCCGCTTCTGCGCGGCGGTGGCCAGTTGCCCTGGCTCGACCGGCTGACCGCCGAGCACGGAAACCTGGACGCGGCCCTGCGTCATCTCGTGCGCGCCGACCGGGAGAAGGCCCTGCGGCTGATGGCCGAGCTCTCCTGGTTCTGGCGGTTGCGCGGTCTTTACGGAGAGCAGGCGTCCTCGGCCAGGGAGCTGCTCGCGGCCGTGGGCGCCGAGCCGCCGGCGGATCTCGCGGAGGAGTACGTCCTGTGCGTGATCAACGCGCTCTCGGGTGCGAGCGACGATCCGGCCGACCAGCGGCGCCTGGCCCGCGTGGAGGACGTGATGGCCGGGCTGCGCGGGCCTCTGCGGCTGCCCTTCACCGTGGTGCTGTGGTCGGTGGTGGGCGGACCGCGGCCCGACGCGAACGACCGGGTGCGGGTGCAGGTCGGGGGCGACGCGTGGGGGCGGGCTCTTCTTGATGTCGGCCTCGGCTTCCAGGAGCAGTTCGCCGGGCGTCCGACGGCGTCCGAGGAGTCGTTCGCACGGTCTCTGGCGGGTTTTCGCGCGACCGGGGACCGCTGGGGCATGGCGAACTGCCTCGACCCGCTGGGCATGTTCGCCGACTGGCGCGGGGAACACCGGCGCGCTCTCGAACTGCTCGACGAAGGGCTCTCGTATGTCCGGGAGTTGGCCGCCCCCGAGGAGACCTCGGACCTCCTGCGCAACCGTGCGACCGTGCTGCTGCACCAGGGGGAACTGGCCGAGGCGAGGGAGCACTTCGGGCAGGCCCTGACGCTGGCGCGCACCGTGGGCCTCACCGACAAGGTCGCGGGTGCCCTGCGGGGCCTGGGCGACGCCGCTCGGCTGGCGGGAGACACCGGCCACGCGCGTGTGCACTACGAAAGCGCCCTGGAAGCCTGCGCCACCAACTGGTTCAGCATCGGAGAGACCGTGCGCATCCTCATCGGTCTGGGCCGCTCCGCGGCCGCGGAGGGGCGCCTCGACGAGGCGCGTGACTGGGCCCGCCAGGCGGCCGACCTCGCCGTCGAGAGTCCCGGAGTACTGGAACTCGCCGAGTCCGCGGAGGCGTTGGCGGTCCTCACCGAATCACCCGAGCGCGCCGCCGTCCTGCTGGGCGCCGCCGTCGGCCTGCGCGGGGCGGCGCTGCGGGGCGACCCCGAAGCCGTACGCAATGAGCGGGACATCCGCGAAAAGCTGTCCCCCGAAGCGTACGAAAGGGCCTTTGAGCGGGGGCGAGTGCTCGGGGCGGCGGCACTCGCCGCCGACTAGGACGGCGGCGCCGACCGGCGGCCAGGCACACGGTCAGCGAACGGTAGGAGCACGGTCAGCCCCTCCCGCCAAGCTCCTGCCCATGACAACGAACACGACACAGAACACGACACAGAACACGACACAGAACATGGCGGAGAATCCGGCGCGCAAGCTCGCCCACCTCCACGTCCTCGTCTCCGGCGCCAGCGTCGCGGGTCCCGCCCTCGCCCTCAACCTGATCCGGTACGGCGCCCGCGTCACCGTCGTCGAGAAGGCACCCGACCTGCGGCCCGGCGGATTCGCGGTCGACTTCCGGGGGCACGTCCACCGGACCGTCCTGACCGCCATGGGCATCTGGGACGAGATCCACGCCCATCAGACGCACATGGGCCGTCAGACCGTCGTCGACGCCGACGGCACCCCGCGCGTGGACCTGCCGGCCGAGATGATGAGCGGCGACGTGGAGATCCTCCGTGGTGAGCTGGCGCGGATCATGTACGAACGCACCAAGGACACGGTGGAGTACGTCTTCGGGGACTCGATCGCCACCCTCACCGAGACCCCGGAAGGCGTCGACGTGACCTTCGAGCGTGGCGCCCCGCGCCGCTTCGACCTCGTCGTGGGCGCCGACGGACTGCACTCCCTCACCCGTCGGCTCGTCTTCGGTGAGGAGTCCCGCCACCTGCGCTTCCTCGACCACTACGTGGCGGCCTTCGGCGTCCCCAACGACCTGGGGCTCGACCGCACCGGGCGGCTGTACTGCGAACCGGGGCGGGCGGTGGTCGTCGGCAACTACGACGGCGACCCGGACCGGGCGGGCGCGCTGCTCGTCTTCCGGTCCGAGAAGCTGGAGTTCGACCGCCGTGACGTGGCCGCGCAGAAGCGGATCCTGGCGGAACGGTTCGCGGGGATGGGCTGGGAGACACCGGGAGTCCTCAAGGCCCTGGAGCGGGCCGACGACCTGTACTTCGACGCGATCGCCCAGATCCATGTCGACCGGCTCACCCAGGGGCGCGTGGTGCTGCTCGGGGACGCCGGGTACGGGGCCACGATGGGCGGCATGGGCACCGGAGTGGCGATCGTCGGGGCGTATGTCCTGGCCGGCGAGCTGGCCCTCGCGGGTGGCGACCACCGCACCGCCTTCGCCGAGTACGAGACCCGTGTCCGGGACTTCGCCAAGGGCTGCCAGAAGATCTCGGGCAACGCGGGGCCGTTCTTCGCGCCGCCGACCGAGCGGCGGATCCGCAGCCGGGACCGCACCTACCGGCTGCTCAGCTCCCGCCTCCTGGCGGGCTTCTTCAAGAAGCTCACCGAGAAGGCGGCCACCGGCATCAAACTCCGCGCATACCCCGCCTGACGGGGTGTGCGGCTACGACTCGATGTCGCCGAAGTGGTCCCAGCCGCCCTTGCTGGTCCAGGGCGCGCCGTCCACCGTGACCTGGGGCAGCGCCGAGGGGTTGAGGACCTCGCCGATCACCTTCCAGCGCGCGGGCAGCTTCACGTCCGGCGGGAAGGCCGCCACGATCGCGTGGTCCTCCCCGCCGGTCAGCACCCACTGGATGGGGTCGACGCCGACGGCCTGGCCGATGTCGTTCATCTGCGAGGGGATGTCGATCGCGCCCGAACGGATGTCGATGCGCACCTTGCTCGCCTCGGCGATGTGGCCCAGGTCGGCGATCAGCCCGTCGCTCACGTCGCACATCGCCGTCGCGCCGAGCCCTGCGGCGGCGGGACCCGCGTGGTATGGCGGCTCGGGGCGGCGGTGGGCCTCTACGAAGGCGCGCGGTGAGCGGAAGCCGCGGGAGAGCACCGCGTGCCCGGCCGCGGACCAGCCCAGCCAGCCCGTCACGGCGATCACGTCACCGGGCTGGGCACCGCCCCGGGTGACCGGCTCGTGGTTGCGCAGATCGCCGAGCGCGGTGATCGAGATCATGATGGTGTCGCCGCGCACGACGTCGCCGCCGACCACGGAGGCGCCCGCGACCTGGCACTCGTCACGCAGCCCGTCCATCATCTCGGAGGGCCAGGTGGCGGGGAGTTCGGCCGGGACGACCAGACCGAGCAGCAGCGCGGTCGGTACGGCGCCCATCGCGGCGATGTCCGCGAGGTTCTGCGCGGCCGCCTTGCGCCCGACGTCGTACGCCGTGGACCAGTCGCGGCGGAAGTGCCGCCCCTCCAGGAGGATGTCGGTGCTCGCCACCACCCTGCGGTCGGGCGCGGCCACCACCGCGGCGTCGTCGCCCGGGCCGACCCGGACCGCCGGGGTGGTGGTGAGACGCGAGGTGAGCTCCTTGATGAGCCCGAACTCCCCCAACTCGCCCACGGTGCCCTTCATGATCGTACTGCTCCCTCTGCCGCTACCCGTGCCCGGTCGCGAGCCGTCTCTGTACTCGGTACGGTCGAGTTGACCGTCAACTTGTGCAGTCCGTGCACCCCGGCGCGCAAGCCCCAGCCACCGCGGGTCTCCCCGTGGCGAGCGGCGACGCGATACCGTGGCGTTCCTTTTCCCCACATGATCCTCGTGGCCGCCCTGGAGGTTCCGTGGTACAGGCGTACATCCTGATCCAGACGGAGGTCGGCAAAGCGTCGACCGTCGCCGAGACGATCAGCAAGATCCCGGGGGTGATCCAGGCCGAGGACGTGACAGGACCGTACGACGTGATCGTGCGCGCCCAGGCCGACACGGTCGACGCACTCGGCCGCATGGTGGTCGCGAAAGTCCAGCAAGTGGACGGCATCACCCGTACGCTGACCTGCCCGGTGGTGCACCTCTAGCCCCCGTCTACCCTTGGCCGGTGAACTTCTCCCGTCACCGGCACACCGCTCTCTTCGGGCTGCCCGTTCTCGCCCTGTTGATCGCCGCCACAGGCTGCTCCTCAGCAGACGACGGCGGATCGGCCGCGGTTCCCAGCCCGGAGGCGAAGGTCACCGGACTGTGTCAGAACCTGGACAAGGTGCTGCCGAAGAAGATCGACGGCCTCGACCGGAACGATCCCGAGCCCCGGTCCGCGTTGACCGCGGGCTGGGGAAGCCCGGCGATCATACTGCGCTGCGGTGTCGAACGACCCGCGAAGATGAGCGACCAGAACGCGCTCAGCGGCGAGGTGAACGGCGTCGGCTGGCTCATGGAGAAGCAGGACGACGGGTCGTACCGCTTCACCACGAGCCTGCGGCGCGCGTACGTCGAGGTCAGCGTGCCCAAGAAGTGGGTCCAGCGGGACGGGTCGGACTCGCTCGTCGACCTGGCCGCGCCCATCAAGAAGGCGATCCCCGAAGGGATCGCCGACTGACGTACACACGTGCGCGCGGGGGCGTGTGCCCTGGAGCGGAGCCCCGGTGCCCCAGGTCTACCGAAGCCCCGTCGGGCGGCGCAGCGCCGCCCGGATCAGGCGGTCCACCAGCTCCGGGTAGGCCACGCCGCTCGCCTCCCACATCTGCGGGTACATGGAGATGGGCGTGAAGCCCGGCATGGTGTTGATCTCGTTGATCACGAACTCGCCGTCCTCGGTGAGGAAGAAGTCCGCGCGCACCAGGCCCTCGCAGGAGGCGGCCTCGAACGCGTCGACCGCGAGCCGCTGGACCTCGGCGGTCTGCTCGGGGGTCAGCGGGGCGGGCACGAGACCGGGCGTCGAGTCGATGTACTTCGCCTCGAAGTCGTAGTACGCGTGCGACTGCACGGGCGGGATCTCCGCGGGCACGCTGGCGCGCGGACCGTCCTCGAACTCCAGCACCCCGCACTCGATCTCGCGGCCGCGCAGCAGCGCCTCCACGATGATCTTCGGGTCGTGGCGCTGGGCCTCCTCGATCGCCTCGTCGAGGCCTTCGAGGGAGTCGACCTTGGTGATGCCGATCGAGGAGCCCGCGCGCGCGGGCTTGATGAACAGCGGCCAGCCGTGCTCACCCGCGAAGTCGATGATCTTCTTGCGGGCCGCGGACTCGTCGCGCTCCCACTCACGGGGCCGGATCACCACGTACGGGCCGACGGGCAGCCCGAAGGAGGTGAACACCCGCTTCATGTACTCCTTGTCCTGGCCGACGGCCGAGGCGAGCACACCCGCACCGACGTACGGGACTCCGGAGAGCTCCAGGAGGCCCTGGAGGGTGCCGTCCTCGCCGTAGGGGCCGTGCAGCATGGGGAAGACGACGTCGACCTCGCCCAGGGCCTTGGGGACCGATCCGGGCTCGCTGTAGACGACTTCGCGGTTGGCCGGGTCGACGGGGAGGATCACGCCGCCCTCGTTCGACTCGGCGAGCTGCTCCACGTCCGGCTGGCGCCGGTCGACGATGGCCATCCGGTCCGGCTCGTCGGCGGTGAGCGCCCAACGGCCGTCCCGGGTGATGCCGATCGGCAGAACGTCGTACTTCGTCCGGTCGATGGCGCGCAGGACGGCGCCGGCCGTGACCACGGAGATCCCGTGTTCGGAGCTGCGGCCGCCGAAGACGACGGCCACGCGCGGCTTGCGAGGCGGCTGCTCAGGGCTCTGGGGGAGGTTCTCGGTGCTCATATCGCGTTGAGAGTACCCGTTGGTACGGCGCTGAGTCAGCGCCCCACCGCGGCCGTTGTCCAACGTCGCACGGGTGGTCGCTCAGCGTCGTACGAGCCGTTGCGGAGCGTTGATTCCCGGCGCCGCGGCGCGGATCCTCAGCGGCGCTCGGGCTTGGCGCTGCGCCCCATCAGCTCCTTGACCGCGACGACCGGCGACTTGCCCTCGTGGACGATGCCGACGACCGTCTCGGTGATGGGCATGTCGACGCCGTGCCTGCGGGCCAGATCCAGCACGGACTCACAGGACTTGACGCCCTCGGCGGTCTGCTTGGTGACCGCGATGGTCTCCTGGAGGGTCATGCCCCTGCCGAGGTTGGTGCCGAAGGTGTGGTTGCGCGACAGCGGCGAGGAGCAGGTGGCCACCAGGTCGCCGAGGCCCGCGAGTCCGGAGAAGGTCAGCGGGTCGGCGCCCATGACGACGCCGAGTCGGGTGGTCTCCGCGAGCCCGCGCGTGATCAGCGAGCCCTTGGCGTTGTCGCCCAGACCCATGCCGTCCGCGATGCCGACGGCGAGACCGATCACGTTCTTCACCGCGCCGCCCAGCTCGCAGCCCACCACGTCGGTGTTGGTGTACGGGCGGAAGTACGGGTTGTGGCTGGCGGCCTGGAGGCGCTGGGCGACCGCTTCGGAGGTGCAGGCGACCACGGCGGCGGCCGGCATCCGGGCGGCGATCTCACGGGCCAGGTTCGGTCCTGTGACCACGGCGATACGGTCGGCGCCGACCTTGGCGACGTCCTCGATCACCTCGCTCATCCGCATCGCGGAACCGAGTTCGACGCCCTTCATGAGGGAGACCAGGACCGTGTCGGGCTCCAGCAGCGGCGTCCACTCGGCGAGATTGCCGCGCAAAGTCTGCGAGGGCACGGCGAGCACGGTGAAATCGGCGTCACGCGCGGCCTCGGCGGCGTCGGTCGTCGCCCGCAGGTTCTCGGGGAGTTCGACGCCCGGCAGGTAGTCCGGGTTCGTGCGCGTGGAGTTGACCGCCTCGACGAGCTCGGCACGCCGCGCCCACAGGGTGACCTCGCACCCCGCGTCGGCGAGCACCATGCCGAAGGCCGTACCCCACGATCCGGTCCCGAAGACGGCCGCCTTGACCGGCTTGCTCACGTGCTCTGCCCCTCTTCCTGCTGTGCCTGTGCCTGCTGCTCGGCCTGTGCCCGCTCCTGAGCCCTCTCCTGGGCCCTGGTACGCCTGCGCTGTTCGATCCGTACCTGGCGCGGGTCGTAGGGCGTCTCAGGGGCCTTCTCGCCGCGGAGCTCCTCCAGCTGCGCGGTGATGGCGGCCATGATGACCTCGGTGGCCTCCTTCAGGAGGTCCGGGCTCATCTCCTTGTCGTAGAAACGCGACAGATCCACCGGAGGGCCCGCGAGAACGTGGTGGGTCTTGCGCGGAAGGAGGTTGGGCTTCTTGGCGTACGGCGGCAGCAGTTCGTTGGCACCCCACTGGGCGACCGGAATCACCGGGCACTTGGTCTGCAGGGCGACCCGGGCGGCGCCGGTCTTGCCGGTCATCGGCCAGCCGTCGGGGTCGCGGGTGAGGGTGCCCTCGGGGTAGAACGCGACGCACTCGCCGCGCTCCACGGCGTCGATCGCGGCCCGGAACGCGCTCAGCGCGTCGGTGCTCTCGCGGTACACGGGGATCTGTCCGGTGCCGCGCATCGCGGCCCCCACGAATCCCTTCCTGAAAAGCCCGGCCTTGGCCAGGAAACGCGGAACACGCCCAGTGTTGTACTGATAGTGGGCATACGCGAACGGGTCCACATGCGAATTGTGGTTCACCGCGGTGATAAATCCGCCCTCAGCCGGAATGTTCTCCATTCCGCGCCAGTCCCGCTTGATCAGAACCACTAGTGGTGGTTTGCAGAGGACCGCTGCGAAGCGGTACCAGAAGCCGATTCTGCGGCGGGGCACGCGGACACCTTCCTCTTAGGGCCTGGGGGGCCGCACAAGTGTCGCCCCAGGCCGCCTGTCTGTCGAGAACACCGTACGCCCCGACGTCCGGACCGCCAGGGGTGCCGGGTCACAATGGGCGCGACAAGGGAGGAACGGAGCGCTCGTGCAGTGGACCTTGGTCATCCCCCTCAAAGCCTTGGCGCGGGCCAAGAGCAGGCTCTCGGACACCGCCGCCGACGCGGTGCGCCCCGGACTCGCCCTCGCCTTCGCGCAGGACACCGTGGCGGCCGCGCTGGCCTGCGCGGCGGTCGGCGATGTGGCGGTCGTCACGGACGACGCGCTGGCCGGGCGGGAGCTGGCCGCACTGGGGGCGTGGATCGTGCCGGACGAGCCGGGAGGCGGTCTGAACGCCGCGCTGGCGCACGGGACGGCGGCCGTACGCTCCCGAAGTCCCGAATGCGCCGTGGCCGCCCTGAACGCCGATCTGCCCGCGTTGCGTCCCATGGAATTGACCCGGGTACTCGATGCCGCCGCCGAATTCCCGCGTGCTTTTCTCTCCGATGCGGCCGCAATCGGCACCACTCTGCTGGCCGCATCCCCCGGCCGGGAATTGCGCCCCGCCTTCGGCACCGATTCCCGAGCCCGTCATCGCGCCTCGGGAGCCGCGGAACTCCTCCTCACCGCGGTGGATTCCGTGCGCCAGGACGTGGACACCGGCGACGATCTGCGCGCGGCGCTCGCCCTGGGGGTGGGCCCGCGCACGGCCACACTGGCGGCGAAACTCCTGATCCCGGGCCAACCCGGCACCTGAAGGCACCTGGCCACGCGAACCGGCGTTCCCGAAGCCCGGTCAGGTCCGCCGGACCCATCGGCGGCGCGCACCGGCGCTGGATAGGCTTTCGGCATGCAGGCGACCGCGTACACGTACGACCCCGACACCCGTAGCGGACAGGTGCTGCTCGACGACGGCACGCCGGTGCCCTTCGACGGCGCGGCGTTCGACGCCGGCGGGCTCAGGCTGCTGCGCCCGGGACAGCGCGTGCGCATCGAGACCGAGGGTGACGGCGAGGCCCGCCGGATCACCCTGGTGACGCTCCAGACCTTCTGACCGGACCTTCCGACCGCACCTTCGCCAGACCTTCGCCGTACCGTCTGACCAGGCACTCTCACCAGATCCCGGACACGCCGCGGGCCGGGCTCCCCGTGGGAGTCCGGCCCGGCGCGTGAGTTGCCCTGCGCCCCAGCTTCTAGCGGGCGGTGGCCTTCTTGGCGGTGGTCTTGCGAGCCGTCGACTTCTTGGCGGGGGCCTTCTTGGCGGTCGCCTTCTTCGCCGGGGCCTTCTTGGCCGTCGCCTTCTTGGCGGTGGTCTTCTTCGCCGCGGTCTTCTTGGCGGTCGCCGTGGTCTTCTTGGCGGTCGTCTTCTTCGCGGTCGCCGTGGTCTTCTTCGCCGCGGTGGTGGTCTTCTTCGCGGCCGTCTTCTTCACGGCGGCGGTGGTCTTCTTGGCGGCCGTCGCCCTCTTGGCGGTGGTGGCCTTCTTGGCCGCGGCCTTCTTCACGGTCGCCGCGGCGCCGCCGGTCAGGCTGCCCTTGGGCGCCTTCTTGACCGCGACCTCGCCACCACGCGGGAGCTTCTTCGAGCCGCTCACCAGGTCTTTGAAGCCCTGACCCGCGCGGAAGCGCGGCACAGAGGTCTTCTTGACCCGAACACGCTCACCGGTCTGCGGGTTGCGGGCGTAACGAGCCGGACGGTCGACCTTCTCGAAGGAACCGAAGCCGGTGACCGAGACCCGGTCCCCGCCGACAACTGCACGGACGATCGCGTCCAGTACGGCGTCGACCGCGTCGGCGGCCTGCTGACGCCCGCCGACCTTGTCGGCAATCGCTTCTACGAGCTGCGCCTTGTTCACGTCTTCCCCTTCGGAGACATTGCCCGAACGAATGCGTTCAAGCTTTTTCGCACGTTAGGCAGATATATACCGCAAATCAAACACGAAACGGGCTAATCACCCTTGTGCCGCAACGAACTCGGGCTGTCGCGGAGTTCCTCAGCGTTCCCCTTCGAGGAATCGACCCTCGTCGAGGTCGGTGGTGAACCGCTCCAGCCGCCTTGTCGCGTCGGCGAGATCGTGCTTGGCCACGGCCGTAATGACCAGCAGCTTCCGGGTCAGCGCCATCCGTACGCCCTCCGGGACTTGCAGTGCGCGCACTCTTGTGTGCGCTTCCTTCAGTTGGGCCGCGACTGCCGCATAGAGCTCGAGTTGGCCGTCGTGTTCCATGCACAGATTGTGCCATCTGGGGCGAGTTGTCGCCTGCCCAGGGGGTAACTGCCGTACCTGGAGAGGGTCCTGAGCGCCCCGGAGCGCCGCGGCCCCAACAGGCGCGTACCCAGGCAATCTCCTTTGTAACTGGGGGAGTTGAGGCCACCCGAAGGGGCGTTCGGAGGCAGACACAGCTGTACCCCCAACCGTCCACGATTGGGGGTACAGAGGGGTGTTGCGGTGGCTGAAATCAGCCCTGCCTCAGCCGCGAAGCGGCCCGGGCGTCAGACCTGGAGCGTCTTCGGCTTGTACGACGGCCGCTTGGCCTCGTACTCCGCGATGCCGCCCTCGTTCTGGAGGGTGATGGAGATGTCGTCCAGGCCGTTCAGCAGCCGCCAGCGGGCGTTCTCGTCGAGCTCGAAGGCCGCGGTGATGCCCTCGGCGCGCACTTCGCGGGCCTCCAGGTCGACCGTGATCTCGGCCTCGGGGTCCTTCTCCGTCAGCTCCTGGAGCGCGTCCACGACCTTCTGCTCCAGAACCACCGTGAGCAGGCCGTTCTTGAGCGAGTTGCCCCGGAAGATGTCCGCGAACCGGGACGAGATGACGGCCTTGAAGCCGTAGTTCTGCAGCGCCCAGACGGCGTGCTCACGGGAGGAGCCGGTACCGAAGTCGGGGCCCGCGACCAGGACCGTGGCGCCCTTGCGCTCGGGCTGGTTGAGGATGAAGGACGGGTCCTTGCGCCAGGCCTCGAACAGCCCGTCCTCGAAACCGTCCCTGGTCACCTTCTTGAGCCAGTGGGCGGGGATGATCTGGTCGGTGTCGACGTTGCTGCGCCGCAGCGGAACGGCCCGGCCGGTGTGCGTGATGAATGCTTCCATGACTTCTCAGACTCCAGCGGGCACGGGGGCGTCGGACAGGTCGGCCGGGGAGGCCAGGTGGCCCAGCACCGCGGTCGCGGCGGCCACCTGCGGCGATACGAGGTGCGTACGGCCGCCCTTGCCCTGCCTGCCCTCGAAGTTACGGTTCGAGGTGGACGCGGAGCGCTCACCGGGGGCCAGCTGGTCGGGGTTCATGCCCAGGCACATCGAGCAGCCCGCGTGCCGCCACTCGGCGCCAGCCTCCTTGAAGACCACGTCCAGGCCCTCGGAGACGGCCTGCAGACCGACCCGCGCGGAACCGGGGACCACCAGCATCCGTACGCCGTCGGCGACTTTGCGGCCCTCGACGATCGAGGCGGCGGCGCGCAGATCCTCGATGCGGCCGTTGGTGCACGAACCTACGAAGACGGTGTCGACCTTGATGTCGCGCAGCGGCTGTCCGGCGGTCAACCCCATGTACTCCAGGGCCTTTTCGGCGGCCATGCGCTCCGAAGCGTCTTCGTACGAAGCCGGGTCGGGGACGGACGCCGAAAGCGGCGCTCCCTGGCCCGGGTTGGTGCCCCAGGTGACGAACGGCGCCAGCGACGGGCCGTCGATGACCACCTCGGCGTCGAAGACCGCGTCCTCGTCCGTCTTCAGGGTCTTCCAGTACGCGACCGCGGCGTCCCACTCCTCGCCCTCGGGGGCGTGCGCACGGCCCTTGAGGTACTCGAAGGTGGTCTCGTCGGGGGCGATCATGCCCGCGCGGGCACCGGCCTCGATCGACATGTTGCAGATGGTCATCCGGGCTTCCATCGAGAGCTTCTCGATGGCGGAGCCGCGGTATTCCAGGATGTAGCCCTGGCCGCCACCCGTACCGATCTTGGCGATGATCGCCAGGATCAGGTCCTTGGCGGTGACGCCCTCGGGCAGCTCGCCGTCGACCGTGATGGCCATGGTCTTGGGGCGGGCCAGCGGCAGCGTCTGGGTGGCCAGCACGTGCTCGACCTGCGAGGTGCCGATGCCGAACGCCAGCGCGCCGAAGGCGCCGTGCGTGGAGGTGTGGGAGTCGCCACAGACCACGGTGGTGCCGGGCTGGGTCAGACCCAGCTGCGGTCCCACCACGTGGACGACGCCCTGCTCGACGTCACCCAGCGAGTGCAGCCGTACACCGAACTCGGCACAGTTCTTGCGCAGGGTCTCCAGCTGAGCCCGGGAGACCGGGTCCGCGATGGGCTTGTCGATGTCGAGGGTCGGGGTGTTGTGATCCTCGGTGGCGATGGTGAGGTCGAGACGGCGCACGGGACGCCCCGCCTGGCGGAGGCCGTCGAAGGCCTGCGGGCTGGTCACCTCGTGCAGCAGGTGCAGATCGATGAAGAGGAGGTCGGGCTCGCCCTCGGCGCGCCGGACGACATGGTCGTCCCAGACCTTCTCCGCGAGTGTCCTACCCATCGCTTTCCCTCCGGCCGGCCTGTGTGGCGCCGGCCCAACTAGAGATTTCCGGGGCGGCGGCGTCCGTACCCCTTGTCCGGACGCCCTCCACCGGGCCCGTTGGTCCGCGGGCCGCTGTGTCTACAAGGGTGGCGCGTTCCACCGAAAATTGAACTTGCGTTTCACAGAGTGAGACGCGAGTATCGTTGCATGGACAACAGTAGCGGCGTCGGCGTTCTGGACAAGGCAGCCCTTGTCCTGAGCGCTCTGGAGTCCGGTCCGGCCACCCTCGCGGGACTGGTCGCGGCGACCGGACTGGCACGACCCACGGCACATCGCCTCGCCGTGGCACTTGAACACCACCGCATGGTGGCGCGTGACATGCAGGGCCGCTTCATTCTCGGCCCCCGCCTCGCCGAGCTGGCCGCGGCCGCGGGCGAGGACCGTCTCCTCGCGACGGCCGGCCCGGTGCTCACGCATCTGCGCGACGTCACGGGCGAGAGCGCCCAGCTCTACCGCCGCCAGGGCGACATGCGCATCTGCGTCGCCGCGGCCGAGCGCCTGTCCGGCCTGCGGGACACGGTCCCGGTCGGCTCGACGCTGACGATGAAGGCCGGCTCCTCGGCGCAGATCCTGATGGCCTGGGAGGAGCCGGAGCGCCTGCACCGCGGTCTCCAGGGCGCCCGCTTCACCGCCACGGCGCTCTCGGGCGTACGGCGCCGGGGCTGGGCCCAGTCGATCGGCGAGCGCGAGCCGGGCGTCGCGTCGGTCTCCGCGCCCGTACGCGGTCCCTCGAACCGGGTGGTGGCCGCCGTCTCGGTCTCCGGTCCGATCGAGCGCCTGACCCGGCACCCGGGCCGTATGCACGCCCAGGCGGTCATCGACGCCGCCGCCCGCCTCTCCGAGGCCCTCCGCCGCACGGGCTGAGTCACACCTCCGGTACGACACCCGGGGACGAGCCGGCCTCAACGCCGCGGCAGGCTCATCCCCCGGACACCTACCCGCACGATCCGATCAACCCGCCGCTCCCCCGGCCTCCGCCCCCGCCTTGGGCGACCGGTGAGCGAACCGGTCCGCCGCCCGCCGCCCCCGCTTCTCCACGGGCAACGCCCCGTACGCGGCCGCGAGCCCGAAGGGCGGCATGTCCGCGTAGATCGACTCGTACGACCCCTCCGGCACCACATACGCCTCGTGCCAGATCCCCACGTGCTGCCGCACCTTCCCCGCCCGTTCCTTGCGGTTGATGATCGCCCACACCTTGTGATGGAACATGTCGGGCGCCGACGCGTACGCGTACAGCTTCTCCTTGGACTCCCAGTACTGGACGACGTAGTACGTCCGTGGTGACGCCGTCAGCAGCACCCGGCCGAGCAGGCCTCGGCTGCCGTCCTTCTCCAGGTCGCGCACCATGCGCAGCATGGCGAAGAACACCGGTACCCACTGGTGCACCGCCCAGAAGTGGTGGACACGCATGCCGATCAACAGGACGACCACGTCCCCCTCGGCTGCCGCGGTCGTACGGCCAGCGGCCACGGGCTTCCCGAACATGTCGTCCCCCTGTTGGTCAGCGGCACTATCCGATGACATCTGTTTGGATAGTGCCGCCACCCAAGGAAGGGCGCAAGGGATGCGGCTGTCGGAGTTGAGCGAGCGCAGCGGGGTGTCCACCGCGACGATCAAGTACTACCTGCGCGAGGGGCTGTTGGCTCCGGGCCGCCGGATCAGTGCGACGACGGCGGAGTACGACGAGAGCCATCTGCGCCGGCTGCGGCTGGTGCGGGCGCTGATCCAGGCGGGCCGGGTCCCCGTGGCGACGGCCAAGGAGATCCTCGGGCACGTCGACGACGAGTCCCTGGGCCGGACGATCCGGCTGGGCGCGGCCCTGTGGGCGCTGCCGCAGGAGCCCGAACCGGACGAGCGGGACCCGGCCGTCCAGTCCGCGCGCCAAGAGGTGGACCGACTGCTGGAGTCGCTGGGCTGGGAGACCGCCCGGGAGCTGAGCACCCTCTCCCCCGTGCACCGCTCCCTGGTGTCGGCGGTGGCCACGCTCATCCGGCTCGGCTACGCCTGGGACGCCGAACTCATGGCGCCGTACGCGCAGTTGATGCACCAGGCGGCTGTCCACGACCTGGACTTCCTGGAGAAGCATCCCTCGGAGGAGGAGAAGGTCGAGACGGCGGTCGCGGCGGCGGTTCTCTTCGAGCCGGTCCTCAAGGCGCTGCACCGGCTGGCCCAGGAGGAGGAGTCGGCTCGGCGCTACGGCATCGAGTGACGCGTACGACATCCGGGGCGGCGGAGTGCGGGGCGGCGGAGTCCGTGAACCCAGCGGGCGGCACCGCCGGCTCCAGGACCCCACAAACGCCGATGGACCCCCACCGAAGTGGAGGCCCATCGGACTCACGTACCCCCGACCGGATTCGAACCGGCGCTACCGCCTTGAGAGGGCGGCGTGCTAGGCCGCTACACAACGGGGGCAAGGATCACAACTGATCCAGCTGGGCTACCAGGACTCGAACCTAGAACAACGGAACCAGAAACCGTCGTGTTGCCAATTACACCATAGCCCAAAGTGGTCTAGACCACCGAGTACCCCCGACCGGATTCGAACCGGCGCTACCGCCTTGAGAGGGCGGCGTGCTAGGCCGCTACACAACGGGGGCCCTAGCGATCCTGCATGAGAGGCAGCGGGTGCGACCCGGACTGCCTTCCTGGGAAGGATCTGTACCCCCGACCGGATTCGAACCGGCGCTACTGCCTTGAGAGGGCAGCGTGCTAGGCCGCTACACAACGGGGGCGTTGCGGAATCGATCTCCGCGTTTGCAGATGAGCTCTGCGAGCTGGCCTACCAGGACTCGAACCTAGACTAACGGAACCAGAAACCGTCGTGCTGCCAATTACACCATAGGCCACTGAAACTCAATCCCCTGCGGGGATCTTGTTTTAGCTTGCGCCTCCGGTTCCGGACCTTTCGGCCCGCTCTCCGGCGGCGCAGGAAGAACATTACCTGAAGGTGGACGGCGCTCCAAAACGGGTATCGGCGCCGACGATCGCGGGGAGTTCGGCCAGCGAGGCGATCCGGTGCGGGCCGACGGGCCTGTCGATGGGCGTGTCGACGGGCGTGTCGACGACGGCCCGGCCGCCGTCGCGGTCGAGCCAGACCGACAGCAGACCGGCGTCTGCGGCTCCTCGCCCGTCGATCTCCGGGTGGTCGCCGACGTACGCGACCTGCCGCGGGGCGAGTTCCAGGGCCTCGCAGGCCGCGTGGAAGGCCTGGGCGTCCGGCTTGGAGACGCCGAGCTCGGCGGCGCACAGGACGGCCTCGAAGCGGTCGCGCACGCCGAGGACGCGCAGCTTGCGGTCCTGGACGGTGAGGCTGGAGTTCGACAGCACCCCGTGCCGGTGACTTTCGGCGAGTGCGTCCAGGACGGGCAGCACGTCCGGGAAGAGCGTCCAGGCGGCCTCGTAGTGCGTGAAGTACCGCTGGAACCAGGCGTCGGCCTCGGCGTCCGTCAGCCGCTCGCCCAGGAAGACCCGGACACGTTCCCGGCGCTGCCCCTCGAAGTCGGTCTCCCCCGCCGAGAAGCGCGCCCACTGCTGGTCGGTGATCTCCCGCCAGTACGCGAGGGCCTGCTCGGCGGACTCGTACGCGTCGAGCAGCCCCTCGGCCGCCAGATGACCGTGCATGCCGGTGCGGTCGGCGGTGGTGTAGTCGAAGAGGGTGTCGTCCACGTCCCAGATCACGGCCCTGATGGTCATGGTTCGACGGTATCCCGGAGTGTGCTTCCCGTGTCGGCCGGTTGACGCTTGTCGCGCCGGTGAACCGTCGGCGACGGCCTCGACCGTCGCCCTACGGGCGGAAGTTGGGCCGGGCGCGGCGCCACGGCACACGACGAGGGGGCGGCGTCCGAACCGGACGTCGCCCCCTCGTCTCGTCGTACGACGTGCGGCTACAGCTTCGCCAGCGCCGCGTCGATGCGGGCCAGGGTCTTCTCCTTGCCCAGGATCTGCAGGGACTCGAAGAGCGGCAGGCCCACCGTACGGCCGGTGACGGCGACGCGGACCGGGGCCTGGGCCTTGCCGAGCTTGAGGCCGTGCTCCTCACCGGCGGCCAGGACGGCCTCCTTGAGGGACTCCGGGGAGGACCAGTCGGCGGCGTCCAGCTTCTCGCGGGCCGTGCGGAGCAGGGCGTCGCTGCCCTCCTTCATGGCCTTCGTCCAGGAGGCCTCGTCGACGGCCGGCTCCGGCAGGAACAGGAAGTCGACGTTGTCCGTGATCTCGGAGAGGACCTTCATCCGCGACTGGGCGTGCGGGGCGATCGCCTGCCACTTCGCCTCGTCGAAGTCCTGTGGCGCCCAGGGGGCGAACGGGGCCCGCAGCCAGGGGGCACAGCGCTCGGTGAAGTCCTTCACGTCGAGCAGGCGGATGTGGTCGGCGTTGATCGCCTCGCACTTCTTCAGGTCGAAGCGGGCCGGGTTCGGGTTCACGTCCGTGACGTCGAAGGCGGCGACCATCTCGTCGATGGAGAAGATGTCGCGGTCCGCCGAGAGCGACCAGCCGAGCAGGGAGAGGTAGTTCAGCAGGCCCTCGGGGAGGAAACCGCGCTCCCTGTAGAGGTTGAGCGAGGACTCCGGGTCGCGCTTGGAGAGCTTCTTGTTGCCCTCGCCCATCACATACGGGAGGTGACCGAAGGCCGGGGTCTCCTTGGCGATGCCCAGCTCGGTCAGCGCCTTGTAGAGGGCGATCTGCCGCGGGGTGGAGGAGAGCAGGTCCTCGCCGCGCAGGACGTGGGTGATCTCCATCAGGGCGTCGTCGACCGGGTTGACCAGGGTGTACAGCGGCGCGCCGTTGGCACGGACGATGCCGTAGTCCGGGACGTTCTCCGGAAGGTAGGTGATCTCGCCGCGGACCAGGTCGTCGAAGGTGATCGCCTCGTCGGGCATCCGGAAGCGGACGATGGCCGTGCGACCCTCGGCCACGTAGGCGGCCTTCTGCTCGTCGGTGAGGTCGCGACAGTGGCCGTCGTAGCCGGAGGGCTTGCCGGCGGCACGGGCGGCCTCGCGGCGGGCGTCCAGCTCCTCGGTGGAGCAGTAGCAGTGGTACGCGTGGCCGGCGTCCAGCAGCTTCTGGGCGACATCCTTGTAGATGTCCATGCGCTGCGACTGACGGTACGGCGCGTGCGGGCCGCCGATCTCGGGGCCCTCGTCCCAGTCGAAGCCCAGCCAGCGCATCGAGTCGAGCAGCTGGTTGTACGACTCCTCGGAGTCGCGGGCCGCGTCGGTGTCCTCGATGCGGAAGACCAGGGTGCCTTCGTTGTGCCGGGCGAACGCCCAGTTGAACAGGGCGGTGCGGACCAGGCCCACGTGGGGGTTGCCGGTCGGGGACGGACAGAAACGTACGCGTGGGGGCACCCCCTGTCCGAGCGGAGTCGAGGACTTGGGGGAGTTCGCGTTAGCCACGCTTGATCACCTTGTTGGTGAGAGTGCCGATGCCTTCGATGGTGACGGCGACCTCGTCGCCGACGTTCAGGGGGCCGACCCCAGCCGGGGTGCCGGTGAGGATCACGTCGCCGGGGAGCAGCGTCATGGCCTCGGTGATGTTGACGATCAGGTCCTCGACGGAGTGGATCATCTCGCTGGTGCGGCCGAGCTGGCGCTGCGCGCCGTTGACCGTGCACTGGATCGTGATGCCCTCGGCGATCGCGGCGAGGTCGAGGTCCGTCTCCACCCAGGGGCCGAGCGGGCAGGAGTTGTCGAAGCCCTTGGCCCGGGCCCACTGCTTCTCGCGCTTCTGGACGTCACGCGCGGTGACGTCGTTGGCGCAGGTGTAACCGAGGATGACGTCCTTGACGCGCTCGCGCGGGACCTCGCGGCACATGCGGCCGATGACCACGGCGAGCTCGGCCTCGTGGTGCAGCTCGCTGGAGAAGGAGGGGTACTGGATGTCGTCGCCGGGACCGATCACCGAGGTCGACGGCTTGAAGAAGGCGAACGGGGCGTCGGGCACCTCGTTGCCGAGCTCCTTCGCGTGCTCCGCGTAGTTGCGGCCGAAGGCCACGACCTTGTTCGGGAGCACCGGCGGCAGCAGCCGTACCTTGCTCAGCGGGACCTTCGTACCGGAGAGCTCGAAGTCCGCGAACGGAATGCCCTTGATGATGTCGAGGACGAGTTCGTCCGGCTTGTCGCCCTCGACCGCGCCGAAAGCGACGTTGCCGTCGATGGAGAACCTGGCGATGCGCACGGGATCCTTGCGCCCCTCACTGAGCTGGCTGGAGTCTGACGCTCCAGGCTAACGCGGGGAGGGGGCCGAGCTTCGCGTATATCCGCCGGTGGGCCGCAAGCCGTGTGCGCCGGGCGGCTGTCCACCGTGTGTGCCGGTTGACTGTCCGCCGCGTGCGGCCGCCGTCGGCCACCGGCGCCGGGGGGCCGTCATCCACATGCCCCACCGGCCATCGGCCGAAAGTGGCGGTCGGCCGCCGACGAAGTGCGCGGGGCGATCGTCGACCATGCGTGCCGCCCGCCGGCCGTCGCCGGGCGGCCCATCAGCCACCTGCCTCGCGCGACCCTCGGTCATGTGCGGCGGCCGACCCCCGGCGCAGTGAGTCGGCGGCGGTCCGCGTGCGTATTACTCGGCGACGGCGGCCGTGACCGGGGCTTCCATCAGGATGGTGCGGCGGGGGTTGGCGGTCTGGGTGGGGAGGTCGACCGAGTGCTCCGGCTGCTCCGGCGTCTGCAGCGCGTCGGCGTCCTCGAGGTGCGCCAGCGTGGTGCGTCGCGGGTTGGCTATGTTGCGGAACATCATCGTCGTCTTCACTGTTGTTCCAGACCTCGTCTTGGTGGGCGCCGCAGGGGTCAAGGACCGCCGGGTCGGCGCGGGTTGTCGGATTTGCCATCCCTGTAAAGCGTCAGGCTAAACATGCAATTCCCGGTCGAAGCCGTGAAGACCTCATGATCGCCATGTGAGTTTGCTCACTTACTAGCAGGCAAACCGGTCAATTCAGGCCGCCAACCCGTCTCGGCGAAACGGACATTGCTCCACTGAACCCAACATTCCGCTCCTGATCATCGCGACTGGGACACCCCTCGCGCACCCATGGCTCGTAGGCATACGCCCTTTATGTACGAGATCACTTTCTACGTCTCGTAACGCATCCCTCACAAGGTGTCACGGTGGTCACAGCCTGGTACACGGGCCTTGTTGGAGATCCTGCACTGTGCTGGAATTCCACGGACCGCCGCGGGATCGAACCGGCGCACAGGGGGCGCGACTCAGCGCCGGGTGGCGGCGGGAAGGGGGAGCAGCGCCGGTCACTCACGACCACACGTGGGGGTGCGCCTGCGCCCCTGAACGACGCCGACACCGTCCCGCCGTTTTCGCGGAGGGGCGCCTGGTCCAGAGGTTGCGACGCTAGTGCAGGGACGTTTCAAGAGGGATGGCAGCGCTTCGGCGGAGCCGGAGCCGCACGGCGGGACCGACCGCGGTTCCTCGCCCCAGCACGCCCAGAACCCGGGACAATCAGAACTCGGCGGCGGTGAGCGCTCCGCGCGCCCCGGCGCGAAGGCTCCCGACCAACCACCCGCGAAGCCGAACGGTCCCCCCGGCCCCGGCTCCCGAATAGCCCTGCGCAACTGGCGCATCTCCACGCGCCTGGTGTCGCTGCTCGCGCTCCCCGTGGTCGCCGCGACCACCCTGGGTGCCCTGCGCATCAACCAGTCGATGGACGACATCCAGCAGCTCGACAACATGAAGCTGCTGACCGACATGACCAAGCAGGCGACGGAGCTCGCCGCCGCCCTCCAGAAGGAGCGCGACCAGTCGGCCGGCCCGCTCGCGCACGGCGCGAAGCCCACCGACATCACGGTCAAGGGAGTCCGCGACGCGACGGACGTCGCCAAGCAGCAGTTCATCGAGGGCACCCAGGAGATCGACACCGCCAGCGCGAACGGACAGCTCACCGGTGTCCGTGACAGCCTCGTGGCCATCGCGGGCGAGCTGAACAAGCTGAGCACCATCCGCAACGGCGCCTACAGCGACGCGAAGAACTCCTCGCAGACGGTCGACGGGTACCACCGCCTCATCACCCAGCTGATCAACCTCTCCCAGGACATGGCCGAGGCGACCAGCAACCCGGAGATGATCTCGCGCACCCGCGCCCTGTCGGCCTTCTCCTCCGCCAAGGAGTACGCCTCCGTCCAGCGCGCCGTCATCGCCGCCGCGCTGCCCGCGGGCAACACCACCTTCGGCCAGCTCTCCGAGAACGACCGGCTGTACGCGAACTCCGCGCAGGACAGCGAGGCCTCCGAGCGCACCAGCTTCGCGAGCATCTACGGCAGCGGTGCGGAAGACCTCACCAAGCCGATCGACCAGGGCAACCCGACCATCCAGGCCGCCGACGCGTACTCCAACCGCGTACTCGGCTCGACGGGCGGTCTGAACACCCAGGACAAGCGCTCGTACAAGGACTGGGTCGACGACGACACGGCCAAGATCGAGCAGATGTCGAAGATCGAGCTGACGCTGCTCAACCAGATGGAGCAGAAGGCCCGTGAGCTGAAGAACGCCTCCCAGCAGGAGGCGATCATCTCCGGTGCGCTGATCCTGCTGGTCCTCGGCGTCTCTCTCGTCGGCGCCTTCGTCGTGGCCCGCTCCATGATCCGCTCGCTGCGCCGGCTCCAGGACACCGCGACCAAGGTCGCCCAGGACCGTCTGCCCGAGCTGGTCAAGCAGCTCTCCGAGTCCGACCCGCAGGACGTCGACACCTCCGTCGAGTCCGTCGGTGTGCACTCCCGGGACGAGATCGGCCAGGTGGCCGCGGCCTTCGACGACGTGCACCGCGAGGCCGTCCGACTGGCCGCCGAGCAGGCCCTCCTGCGAGGCAACGTCAACGCGATGTTCACCAACCTCTCGCGCCGCTCCCAGGGCCTCATCCAGCGTCAGCTCTCGCTCATCTCCGAGCTGGAGTCCCGCGAGGCCGACCCGGACCAGCTGTCCTCCCTCTTCAAGCTCGACCACCTCGCGACCCGCATGCGCCGTAACGGTGAGAACCTCCTCGTCCTCGCCGGTGAAGAGCCCGGCCGCCGCTGGACCCGCCCGGTCCCGCTGGTCGACGTGCTCCGCGCCGCCGCCTCCGAGGTGGAGCAGTACGAGCGCATCGAACTTTCCTCGGTCCCGACGACGCAGGTCGCCGGACGAGTCGTCAACGACCTCGTGCACCTGCTCGCCGAGCTCCTCGAGAACGCCACCTCGTTCTCCTCCCCGCAGACCAAGGTCAAGGTCACCGGTCACGCGCTGCCCGACGGCCGCGTGCTGATCGAGATCCACGACACCGGTATCGGCCTCTCCCCCGAGGACCTGGCCGCGATCAACGAGCGGCTCGCCTCGCCGCCCACCGTGGACGTCTCCGTCTCCCGCCGCATGGGTCTGTTCGTGGTCGGTCGTCTGTCGCAGCGCCACGGCATCCGTATCCAGCTGCGCCCGTCCGACTCCGGTGGCACCACCGCGCTCGTCATGCTCCCCGTCGATGTCGCCCAGGGCGGCAAGAAGGCTCCGGGCAAGCCGGGTCCGGGTGGTTCCGGTGGTCCGGCCGCCGCACAGGCCTCGGCCGGTGTCGCGGCGGCCCGCCGCGGCGGCCAGGGCGGCGGTCCGTCCCTCGGGGCGGGTGCCCCCGCCGGTGGCGGGGGCGGTCTCCTCGGTGCCCAGCCGCAGCGCGGACAGGTCGGCGCCGGTCAGGGTCCGCGGGCCGCGCTCCCCGGCAGCAACCAGGGCGGTCGTCCTGGCGGCGCCCCGGGTGGAGCGCGTGGACCGCAGAGTCCCGGCAACCAGCAGCAGGGCAGGCCGGCTCCGGCCGGTGCGGGTGCCTTCGGACAGGGTCCGCAGGGCCTGGGGGCCGCCGGAAGCGGCGCGCCCCAGGGCTTCGACTTCGGTGACAACAGCGGCCCCGCGGCCGCTCCTCCGCAGCAGCCCGCGGGCAACAAGGGCGGCGGCCGCCGCAGGCCGCAGCTGCCCGGACGCGGTGGTCCGCGTGCCGAGCTGCCCGGTGGCAGCCCGCAGCAGTCCCGGCCGAGCTGGAGCGACGACAACGCGCAGCCGCCGGTGCCGCGCGCGTCCCTCGACGCCCCGCGCGGTCACGAGGAACCCGACTCCACTTCGCGCATGCCGCGGATCGACGACCGGCAGGACCCGGCCGCGACCTCGGAGATGCCGCGGATCGACGACCGACAGGGGCCCGCCGCCACTTCGGGATTCCCCCGTCCCGACTTCGACGCCCCGCGCCCCGGCGTGAACGCGCCGCAGAACAACGGGCAGAACGGCGGTCAGTTCGTCCGCCCCGACGTGTACGGTTCCTCGGGCACGGCTCCGGCCGCCCCGAGCCCGTCCGCCACGGGCCAGTTCGCCACCCCGGGCTACGGCGCCTCCCAGGACCCGTCGTCCACGGGCCAGTTCGCGACGCCCGGCTACGGCGCCTCCCAGGACCCTTCGTCGACCGGCCAGTTCGCGACGCCCGGCTACGGCAACCGCCAGGACCCCTCGTCCACCGGCCAGTTCGAGCGCCCGGCGCCTCCGCAGCAGCGGCCCACGCGTCCGCAGGAGCCCGAGGCGCTGCCTCCGGCGACGGGCCCCGGTGACGGACGTACGCCGCTGTACGACACGCTGGAGACCAACTGGTTCCACGGTCAGGCGAACGGCGCCCAGAACGGCTCCCCCAACGGAGCTCACAACGGCGCCCAGAACAACGGCGTCCACACCAACGGCTCGCAGCCCTCGCAGCAGCCGCCGCAGACCCCCACAGCACCACCGCAACGGCCGGCCGCCGCACCGGCCTCCGCCAACTGGCGCACCTCGCCGAACGACGACCTCGTCCGGCAGGCAGAACGCGTCCGTCAACCGTCGGCGGGCGGGGTCACCACCTCAGGCCTGCCGCGCCGCGTCCCGCGAGCCAACCTCGTCGCGGGCACGGCACAGCAGCAACAGCACCAAACTGGTCCGCAGGTCTCCCGTGCGCCTGATGACGTACGCGGCCGGCTGACCAATCTCCGTAGGGGCATTCAGCAGGGTCGACAGGCCGGTAACGGCCAGACCGGCAGCTTCCCCAGCCCCACTCACCAGCAGGAGCGTTAGTTGAGCCCGATGAGCCAGGCGGCACAGAACCTGAACTGGTTGATCACCAACTTTGTGGACAACACCCCCGGGGTGTCCCACACCGTCGTCGTGTCCGCCGACGGGCTCCTTCTGGCCATGTCCGAAGGATTCCCACGCGACCGCGCCGACCAGCTTGCGGCCGTCGCCTCCGGTCTGACCTCGCTGACCGCCGGGGCCTCCCGGATCTTCGAGGGCGGCACGGTGGCCCAGACGGTCGTCGAAATGGAGCGCGGCTTCCTCTTCCTCATGTCCGTCTCGGACGGCTCGTCCCTGGCGGTCCTCTCCCACCCGGAGTGCGACATCGGCCTCGTCGGCTACGAGATGGCGCTGCTCGTCGATCGGGCGGGTGCCGTACTCACACCGGACCTGCGCGCTGAACTCCAGGGAAGTCTGCTCCACTAAAGGGCCCTGGTTCTAGAGACTGCACGAAATCACCGTCCGGCCGCCACAATCCCCCCACCGGCCCCAACAGACGGCACGAATGACCGACTTGCTGTCCCGCCCGGAGGATTCATGACCCCGCCCACCGCCTCTCATGATCCGTACGCACAGCCGTACGGGGACGAGGGCGACCAGCCGCTGGTACGTCCGTACGCGATGACCGGCGGCCGGACCCGGCCGCGGTACCAACTCGCCATCGAGGCGCTGATCAGCACTACGGCCGACCCCGCGCAGCTGATGGGGCTGCTCCCCGAGCACCAGCGGATCTGCCACCTGTGCCGTGAGGTCAAGTCGGTGGCCGAGGTGTCGGCCCTCCTGTCCATGCCGCTCGGTGTGGCCAGGATCCTCGTCGCGGACCTCGCGGAGGCCGGCCTCGTCGCCATTCACCAGCCTGGCGGCGATGAGAACAACGGCGGCGCGCCGGACGTGACTTTGCTCGAAAGGGTGCTCAGTGGACTTCGCAAGCTCTGACGGAGGTAGGACGACCACCTCCGCGAAGATCGTGGTGGCGGGAGGCTTCGGCGTGGGCAAGACCACGTTCGTCGGCGCCGTCTCGGAGATCAACCCGCTGCGCACCGAGGCCGTCATGACGTCCGCGTCCGCCGGCATCGACGACCTCACGCACACCGGAGACAAGACGACGACCACCGTCGCCATGGACTTCGGCCGCATCACCCTGGACCAGGACCTGATCCTGTACCTCTTCGGTACGCCGGGTCAGGACCGCTTCTGGTTCATGTGGGACGACCTGGTCCGCGGCGCCATCGGTGCCGTCGTCCTGGTCGACACCCGCCGCCTGGCCGACTGCTTCCCCGCGGTCGACTACTTCGAGAACAGCGGCCTGCCGTTCGTCATCGCCCTCAACGGCTTCGACGGACATCAGCCCTACAACCCCGAAGAGGTGCGCGAGGCGCTCCAGATCGGACCGGACGCCCCGATCATCACGACGGACGCCCGGCACCGTGCGGATGCGAAGAGCGCGCTCATCACGCTGGTCGAGCACGCGCTCATGGCACGACTGCGGTAGCACTCAAGTCGACAGCTTCATAAGACAGTTGTCGTAGGGACATTGGAGCCGGCTGTGTCGTTTGACACGGTCGGCCACAGTGTTCATAACGTTTCGACATGGAATTCGGTGGACACCGACACGCATCGCGGTCATTCGGTGTCGCTGCGCTCACGAAAGCCCCGTCTTTTGACGGGGCTCGCTCTTTATGACCGTTTTATCTAGGGGATACGTCACCCGGAACCAGCGGTTCCGAGTGTTTGGAAGGGCGCTGCCTGACGTGCTGGAATGCGCTGAACTGCCCAGTAGTCAAGGGCGCTGGAGACACCGCGGCACAACGTAGGTGCCGACGCCGAGAGGTTGTTGGTCGAGTGAGGCGAAGCAAGAACGGTCCCGAGCCGTCGGCACGGGGCAACTTCACCCCGCCGCCGCGCGGCGCGGCGCCCGCACAGGTGCCCGTCCCGGAGCCCACGCCGGCGCCCGCGCCGAGCGGCGGTCGTCTGTCCCCCCGTAACTGGCGTGTGCCCACCAGGCTGAACGCGATCCTGCTCATACCTGTGATCGTCGGCCTCATCATGGGCGGCTTCCAGGTGAAGAACTCGATCGACACCTGGCAGGAGGCGCGCGACGCCGAGAAGGTCGCCAAGATCGTGGCGGCCTCCAGCGACTACGCCGAGGCTCTGCTCAACGAGCGCGACGTGTCCGCCGAGCCACTGCTCAAGGGCGACCGGAACAACGCCACGGTCAAGCAGGTCCGCGCGACCACCGACCAGATGGCCGACGCCTTCCACAAGGAAGTCGTCGGCATGCCGGCCAAGCAGGGTCTTGAGCGTCGGCTGAGCCTGGTGATCAAGGCCGAGCCCCAGCTGGACCAGATCCGCAAGGCCGCCTTCACCAAGTCCATGGACCCGGTGAAGACCGAAGAGGGCTACGTCACCGTCGAGCACCTCCTCATGGAGTTCTCGAACGAGCTGGGCCTGGGCACCGGCAACATCACGAGCTACGGCCGTTCGGTGTACGCCATCGCGCTCGCCAAGGGCGCCGAGTCGCTGCAGCGCTCGATCGGCACCCACCTGCTGGTCAAGCCCAGCACCAACGCGCAGAACCACGCGCTGCAGGTCACCTCCTTCACCTCGTACGCGTACCTGGAGAACATCGCTCTTCAGGAGTACGTCTCCGGTGGTACCGAGGCGGACGCCGCCCGGCTCACCACGGTCATGGAGCAGAAGACCGCCGAGGGCAAGAGCCAGCTGGCCGCGGCCAAGAGCAAGACCGAGGCCGCGGGCGGGACCTTCGTGACGCCGCCCGCCATGAACAAGATGATCCAGGCGATCGCCAGCGGCGCCACGCCCACCCAGCTCGCCGCTCAGGGCATCACCCCAGAGACCTGGATGGCCGCCGCCACCCTCAAGTTCCAGGGCTACAGCCAGGTCGAGAAGGAACTCATCGACCGGGCCGTCAACGACGCCGGAAGCATCGCCTCCGACGCCCAGCGCCGGGCCTACATCAACGGCGCCATCGTCGTGATCTCCCTGCTCGCCGCCTTCATCCTGGCCGGGCTCATGGCCCGCCAGATGAGCCGCGCGATGCGCCAGCTGCGCAACGCGGCCTTCGGGGTCGCCGAGCAGCGTCTGCCGATGCTGGTCGACCAGCTCTCGCGCACCGACCCGGGCCGCGTCGACACCCGTGTCACGCCCATCCCGATCACCACCACGGACGAGATCGGCGAAGTCGCCCGCGCCTTCGACCAGGTCCACCGCGAGGCCGTCCGGCTCGCCGCCGAGCAGGCCCTCCTGCGGGGCAACATCAACGCGATCTTCACCAACCTGTCGCGCCGCAACCAGTCCCTGATCGAGGGCCAGCTGACCCTGATCACCGACCTGGAGAACAACGAGGCCGACCCGGACCAGCTGGAGAACCTCTTCCGCCTGGACCACCTCGCGACCCGTATGCGCCGCAACGGCGAGAACCTCCTGGTCCTCGCCGGCGAGGAGCCCGGCCGCCGCTGGGACCAGCCGGTCCCGCTGGTCGACGTGCTGCGCGCCGCCTCCTCCGAGGTGGAACAGTACGAGCGCGTCGAGCTGTCCGGCGTCCCGGAGGCCGAGATCCACGGCCGCGCCGTGACCGACCTCGTGCACCTGCTCGCCGAGCTCCTGGAGAACGCCACCACGTTCTCCTCCCCGCAGACCAAGGTCCGCGTCACCGCGACCCGGCTGCCCGACGGCCGCATCATGGTCGAGATCCACGACAAGGGCATCGGCCTCACCGCCGAGGACTTCGCGGACATCAACCACAAGCTGGCCAACCCGCCGACCGTGGACGCCGCGATCTCGCAGCGCATGGGCCTGTTCGTGGTCGGCCGGCTGTCCGACCGGCACGGCATCCGCGTCCAGCTGCGCCCCTCCGGCGAGCAGGCCGGTACGACCTCGCTCGTCATGCTCCCCGACGCGATCACCCACGGTGGTGGCGGCGGCGAACAGCAGCTCCAGCGCGACGAGTTCACCGTCTCGCAGATCATCCCGGAGCCGCAGGGCTTCCAGCCGGAGCAGGCCTTCCAGTCTCAGGCCCAGCCGATGCGCACCGCCGCCGAACTCGGCTTCGACGACAGCCGCTACACGGAGGTCCCCGACGACATCCGGGAGCTGGACCCCGTCGGGCGCTCGCTGATGCGTGAGGAGCGCCGTGCGGCCCTGGAGGCCCAGGCACAGGGCCAGCCGGAGGCCATCGAGGCACCGAGGTACCAGGAGGACTTCGAGGCCCCCCAGCCCGCGTACGACAACGGGCAGCCCGGATACGACAACGGCCAGGGTGCCTACGAGGAGCAGCAGGCCTCGTACGACCAGCAGACGGCGTACGAGGAGCCGCAGCAGGGGACGTACGACGAGACGTACTTCCCGTCGAACGGCGGCTACCCGGAACCCGCGTATGCGGAGCCGGTCCAGGAGGAGCACACGGGAGCCCGGAGTTCCGCTTCGGACACCTTCTCGACCTTCGACGAGCCGTCCTACCAGGACGACTGGCCGCAGCAGGACTCGTACCGGAACGGCTACCCGTCCGAGTACGCTCCCGAAGCGGAATCTTCGCAGGCCGCTGACGTGAGTGAGCAGGACCGCGTAGGCTTCAGCCGTCCGGGACCGACCTCCTCCGCCCCCCATGAGCTGACCGACGCCGGGCTGCCGCGCCGCGGATCCACCGCGAGCGGCACCAACGGCCAGCGGCCCGTGGACCATGGCACCCAGGGGGTTCAGGCACCGCCCGCGGCCACCGCGAGCAATGGCGACGGCGACTGGCGTACGTCCAACGACAACCGCTGGCAGCGCGCCGAGCAGCTCAAGAAGCCCAAGGCGGGCGGGGTCACCTCGTCCGGTCTTCCCCGGCGGGTACCCAAGGCCAATCTGGTCGAGGGCACCGCGGAAACGACCCCACAGGGCGGCCCCCAGGTCTCCCGCGCTCCCGAGGACATCCGGGGCAGGCTGAGCAACCTGCGCCGCGGCGTCCAGCAGGGACGCAATGCAGGTAGTGACACGAACGGCCAGGGCTTCGGTCCTGACAGCACCTACAACCAGGAGCGTTAGTGTGAGCCCGATGAGCCAGGCGGCGCAGAACCTCAACTGGTTGATCACCAACTTCGTGGACAACACCCCCGGGGTGTCCCACACGGTGGTGGTCTCCGCCGACGGACTCCTTCTGGCGATGTCCGAAGGCTTTCCCCGTGACCGCGCCGACCAGCTCGCGGCCGTCGCGTCCGGGCTGACCTCGTTGACCGCGGGCGCGTCCCGCATCTTCGAGGGCGGCAGCGTGAACCAGACAGTTGTGGAGATGGAGCGAGGATTCCTCTTCCTCATGTCCATTTCCGATGGTTCCTCGCTCGCGGTCCTTGCACATCCCGAAGCGGACATCGGTCTCATCGGGTACGAGATGGCCCTTCTGGTGGACCGTGCCGGTACGGTTCTGACCCCGGATCTTCGAGCGGAGCTCCAAGGGAGCCTTCTCAACTAACAGACAGACCGTGCGTATTGGCGTCCCGGGGCCGTAAGGTTTCGGGACGCGGTCCCACAGTGATGGGTGCCCGGCACAGTCGGAGGAGGAGAAAGTGGCAACACCCCCAGGCGGTTCGTCTTCGGGCAACTGGTCGTACGGCCCCGGCCAGGGGCAGGGCCAGGGTGACGGTTCTCAGAACCCGAACCGATTCAACTTCCCCTCCGCGCCGAGCCACCGGCGGCAGCAGCCGTACGCACCGCAGGGCCCCGGCCCCTCGCCGTACGACCAGCCGCCGGCGCCGCGCATCCAGCCTGTGCAGCCGCAGCGACGCACCCCCGAGGCGGCGCCCGCGGGATCGTCGAACAACCCTCTGGTGCGCCCGTACGCGATGACGGGCGGCCGCACCAGGCCCCGCTACCAGCTCGCCATCGAGGCACTGGTGCACACCACCGCACAACCGCACCAGATGCAGGGCCAGTTGCCCGAACATCAGCGGATCTGCAACCTCTGCCGGGAGATCAAGTCGGTGGCCGAAATCTCGGCGCTGCTGACGATCCCTCTCGGCGTGGCCAGGATTCTCGTCGCCGACTTGGCGGAGGCGGGCCTGGTCGCCATTCATCAGCCCGGCGGCGACGAGAGCGCCGGCGGCCAGCCAGCCGTGACATTGCTCGAAAGGGTGCTCAGTGGACTTCGCAAGCTCTAGCGGAGGGCCTTCCCGCTCCACCACGTCCGCGAAGATCGTGGTGGCGGGCGGCTTCGGCGTGGGCAAGACCACGTTCGTCGGCGCCGTCTCGGAGATCAACCCGCTGCGCACCGAGGCCGTCATGACGTCCGCGTCCGCCGGCATCGACGACCTCACGCACACCGGAGACAAGACGACGACCACCGTCGCCATGGACTTCGGCCGCATCACCCTGGACCAGGACCTGATCCTGTACCTCTTCGGTACGCCGGGTCAGGACCGCTTCTGGTTCATGTGGGACGACCTGGTCCGCGGCGCCATCGGTGCCGTCGTCCTGGTCGACACCCGCCGCCTGGCCGACTGCTTCCCCGCGGTCGACTACTTCGAGAACAGCGGCCTGCCGTTCGTCATCGCCCTCAACGGCTTCGACGGCAACCAGCCTTACAACCCGGACGAGGTCCGTGAAGCCCTTCAGATCGGCCCCGACACGCCGATCATCACGACGGACGCCCGGCACCGCGCCGACGCGAAGTCGGCACTGATCACGCTGGTCGAGCACGCCCTGATGGCACGTCTGCGGTAGCGCCTGCGCGCGGCGAGGCAAAAGAAGGGGCGCCCTCTCCACCGAATGGAGAGGGCGCCCCTTCTTTTGCCTGGGACAAGGACAATGGGACAAGGACAAAGGGAAGGGCCCGCTCTTCACAGAGCGGGCCCTTCCCCGTTGCTGAGGCGCCAGGGGCTAGCCGTGCCAGCTGTGCGGCGCGCGGAAGCCGGGCTCGCGCTCCAGACGGCGCCAGCCTGCTTTCGCACGGCCACGGTGGGTCGGGGTGGTGTCCGGCTGGGCGGCGGCGCGGGCCAGGAGGATGGCCGTGATGGCGGCGACTTCCTCGGGCTCGGCGTGGCCCTTCTCGACGCGGATGTCAGGGGTGTCCATAGGTTTCAGTCTCCGTGAGAGAGGTTTCCGCGGCGGTACCGCGAAGGATCCGCAGGGTTACTGCGGGGGGTTGCCGTGCTTGCGGGAGGGCAGGTCCGCGTGCTTGGACTGCAGCATGGCCAGGGAGCGGATCAGCACCTCGCGGGTCTCCGCCGGGTCGATGACGTCGTCGACCAGGCCCCGCTCTGCCGCGTAGTAGGGGTGCATGAGTTCGGCCTTGTACTCCTTGACCATGCGTACGCGCATGGCCTCGGGGTCGGCGGCCTCGGCGATCTGCCGGCGGAAGATGACGTTGGCCGCACCTTCCGCACCCATCACGGCGATCTCGTTGGTGGGCCAGGCGTAGGTGAGGTCGGCCCCGATGGACTGGCTGTCCATGACGATGTAGGCACCTCCGTACGCCTTGCGCAGGATGAGCGAGATCCGCGGCACCGTCGCGTTGCAGTACGCGTACAGCAGCTTCGCGCCGTGCCGGATGATCCCGCCGTGCTCCTGGTCCACCCCGGGCAGGAACCCGGGAACGTCCAGGAGGGTGACGATCGGAATATTAAAAGCGTCACACATCTGGACAAAGCGCGCAGCTTTTTCGGAGGCCTCGATGTCCAGCACGCCCGCGAGGGACTGCGGCTGGTTGGCGACGATGCCGACCACCTGGCCGTCCAGACGGGCCAGGGCGCAGATGATGTTGCGGGCCCAGCGCTCGTGGACCTCCAGGTAGTCGCCGTCGTCGACGAGTTCCTCGATGACCTTCGTCATGTCGTACGGCCGGTTGCCGTCCGCCGGGACCAGGTCCAGGAGGACGTCCGAGCGGCGGTCCGCGGGGTCCTGCGAGGCCACGTGCGGGGGGTTCTCGCGGTTGTTCTGCGGGAGCATCGACAGGAGGTAGCGAACCTCCGCGATGCAGGTCTCCTCGTCGTCGTACGCGAAGTGACAGACACCGGAGGTCTCCGCGTGGACGTCGGCGCCGCCGAGCCCGTTCTGGGTGATCTCCTCGCCCGTGACCGCCTTGACGACGTCGGGGCCGGTGATGAACATCTGCGAGGTCTCGCGGACCATGAACACGAAGTCCGTCAGGGCGGGCGAGTACGCCGCACCGCCCGCGCACGGGCCGAGCATCACCGAGATCTGCGGGATGACGCCGGAGGCCTTGGTGTTGCGCTGGAAGATGCCGCCGTACCCGGCGAGCGCGCTCACACCCTCCTGGATGCGGGCACCGGCGCCGTCGTTGAGGGAGACCAGCGGCGCGCCGGCCGCGATGGCCATGTCCATGATCTTGTGGATCTTCGTGGCGTGGGCCTCGCCCAGCGCGCCGCCGAAGATACGGAAGTCGTGCGCGTAGACGAAGACCGTACGGCCCTCCACCGTGCCCCAGCCGGTGATGACACCGTCGGTGTACGGCTTCTTGGCCTCCAGGCCGAACCCGGTCGCCCGGTGCCGGCGCAGCTGCTCGACCTCCTGGAAGGACCCGGGGTCGACAAGCAGCTCGATGCGCTCCCGGGCGGTCAGCTTGCCCTTGGCGTGCTGCGCCTCGGTCGCCTTCTCGCTGGGTCCTCGCAGCGCCGCCGCACGAATCGCGTGCAGTTCGGCCACGCGCCCGCGTGCGTCCGTGGGTTCGCCTGAGGGTGCGGCCTCATCCAAAACGGTCATGTAGCGACCATACGAAGTCGAACAAGAAAAGCGGGCCGTCGACTCCGTACAGTCTCCGGCCCGTTTTCCTGGTACCCCTGAACAGAACCGTGACGGCATGCAGGCGATCTGACTGCTCAGAGGGCATCTGGCTTGTAGAGGTCACACAAAGCCGTGGGCTGAGAGTCCGCTCACATTCGTGAGGGTCCCATGCCATCCCTAGAGTGACACGGAGCCTTGAACGAGACCCGTTCGGCGTACACCGGGCCATCGACCCGCCCCCCCGTCCAGGTGTATCAGCCCCCGGTCTGAAACGTGGACCGGGCGGTACCGGCGGGCTTGGAGACGAGGATACGCAGGCCGCCATGACCACTGCGGCTTCCACAAGGCGCCGCGCGGCCATCACCCACGCACGACCACGGCTGTCACCGCGCGAGAGCGGGGAGTGACCATCAGGAAGCATGTCGGGGAACCGCGACGTAACGTCGTAAACACATGGCGGATGATGTTGAAACTTGAACGGAATAGGTCTAGTGTCTCCCTTGTTGGCCTCGTTGAATCTTCAACAAACATTTGCCGCGGCTCTCGACTCCCGCCGAAACCGCGACCCGTCCCCCTAGGAGCACGTCATGGGCATCTTCGGCCGAAAGACCACCGACACCCCCGCCGCCGCGACCACGGCCCCCGCCGCTGTGAGCCCCGAACTCGCGGCACTCACCGGCGACTACGCGATCGACCCGTCCCACTCGGAGATCGGTTTCGTCGCCCGTCACGCGATGGTGACGAACGTCAAGGGCTACTTCAAGGACTTCGACGGCACCCTGCACCTGGACGGCACGGACCCGTCCAAGTCCACCGCCACGATCGACGTCAAGATGGAAAGCATCGAGACGGGCTCCGCGGACCGTGACGGCCACCTGAAGAGCTCCGACTTCTTCAAGATCGACGAGTTCCCGACGATGACCTTCCGCTCCACCAAGGCGGAGGCCCTGGGCGGCGACGACTACCGGATCACCGGCGACCTGTCGATCCTCGGCGTCACCAAGCCGCTCTCCATCGACCTCGAGTTCAACGGCTCCGCGAAGGACCCCTTCGGCAACGAGCGCGTCGGCTTCGAGGGCAAGGCGGAGATCCTGCGCTCCGAGTGGGGCCTCACCTGGAACGCAGCCCTGGAGACCGGTGGCGTCCTCGTCTCCGACAAGATCAAGCTCACCTTCGACATCTCGGCGATCAAGAACGCCTGATCCGTCGACTGCCGCCGGTGCCCTGAGCGCGCCCGCCCTCTGACTCCCCCAGCGGGAGGGCGGGCGCTCGGCATGCCCGCGTACGTCGCTCCGCCGGACAGGCTCTAGTCGGGCGGGTTCGGGTGGGCCAGGCCGAGGTCGTAGGCGAGGATGACCGCCTGGACGCGGTCGCGGGCTCCCACTTTCGCCAGGACCCGGCCGACATGGGTCTTCACGGTGGATTCCGCGACGACCAGGCGCTCGGCGATCTCGCTGTTGCTCCAGCCCTGGCCGATGGCGACGAAGATCTCGTACTCCCGTTCGGTGAGAGCGCGCACCCGGGGGTCGTCCGCCGTCCTATGACCCGACCCGCCTGGCTGACCCGCCTGGCCGGGCGAATCCCGGGGCAGGTGCTTGGCGTAGGCATCGAGGAGGCGGCGGGTCAGTGCGGGGGCGATCACCGCGTCGCCCGCCGCGACCGCGCGGATGCCGGCCAGCAGTTCCTCGGGGTGGGCGTCCTTGAGGAGGAATCCGCTGGCTCCCGCGCGCAGCGCCGCGTGGGCGTATTCGTCCAGGTCGAACGTGGTCAGGATGAGGACGCGGGAGCGGTCACCGGAGGCGACCACCCGACGGGTGGCCTCGATGCCGTCCATGCCGGGCATCCGTACGTCCATGAGGATCACGTCGGGGCGCAGTTCGGCGGCCCTGCGCACGGCGTCGGCGCCGTGGGCCGCCTCGCCGACGACCTCGGTGTCGGGGGTGCTCTCCAGGAGCATCCGGAAGCCGAGGCGTTGCAGTGGCTGGTCGTCCACGATGAGCACGGTGGTCACACCGCACCGCCCGTGGCGGCCGGCGGGGTGGCATCGGTCTCGGCCAGGGGAGTGAGGTCGAGGGTGGCCCGCACCGTCCATCCTCCGCCGGGGGCCGGTCCCGCGGTGACGGTCCCGCTGTAGAGGGCTGCGCGTTCTCTCATGCCGGCGAGTCCGTGTCCTTCCTCCTGAGGCGGCCCCGGACGGACGGTACCGTCGCCCCGGCCGGTGTCGTGGACGTCGATGTGCAGCCGCGTGTCCTTGACGCCGACCGCGAGTTCGACGCGGGTGTCGTGGCCCGCGTGCTTGAGGGCATTGGTGAGTGCTTCCTGCACTATGCGGTACACCGTCAGCTGGACCCCGCGGTCCAGGGTGTCCAGCTCGCCGCCCGTGCGGTAGACGACCTGGGGACCGGCGGCGCGAATCCGGGCGCACAGGGCGTCGATGTCCGCGATACCCGGCTGGGGGCTGAGCTGGGGCGCGGCGGGGGTCTGGGTCTGCTCGCGCAGCACGCCGAGCATGCGGCGCAGTTCGCCCAGCGCCTGCCGCCCGGTGTCACCGATGAGCAGCAGGGCCTGCTTGCCGCGTTCCGGTGCGATGTCGCTCGCGTACGCGCCACCGTCGGCGAGCGTGATGATGACGGAGAGGTTGTGCCCGACGATGTCGTGCATCTCGCGGGCCACCCGGGTGCGTTCGGCGGCGGCGGCGAGCTTGCTGCGCTGGTCGCGTTCGATCTCCAGGCGGGTCGCGCGGTCGCGCAGGACGGCGAGCTGGGCGCGCCGGATGCGTACGGCCAGACCGAGCGCGACCGCCGCGGTGATCGTGCTGAACAGGAAGAACAGCGCGTCCAGGACGGACACCGCGGACGGCAGCCGCAGCGCGACAAGGCCGAGGGCGGCCGCGGTGACCGCGCAGGCCACCGGCAGCCGCCGGAGCTGTCCGTGCAGCACCAGGCTGTAGAGGGCGATCAGCAGGGCGACGTCGGCACGCAGCCAGACTCCCAGCGCCACCTGGAGGAAGAGCACCGCGGCGATCACGGCGAAGGCGAGTGACGGCCTTCGGCGCCGCCACAGCAGCGGCAGGACCAGTCCGGCCTGCAGCGCGACCGTCACCGGCCAGGGCAGGTGGGTGACCTGGGTGTCGAAGGCGCGTCGTCGGCCGTCGCCGTCGTGCACCAGGTCCGGCACGCAGAACATCAGTGCCACGACCACGATCACGCTCGTGTCCAGGACCCACGGATGGTTCCGGTCGCCCTGCTTGAGCCGTCGGCCGAGCTGGGACAGCCCACGGGCCAGGGGGTGGTTCCACGGGAGCTCCGCCTCCGCGAGGGGCAGGTCGGAGGGTGCACCTGGGTGGGCGGTGTCGTCGATGCTCATGGGGGTCACTGGTCCGCGTTCATGGGTGTCACCTGTCCATTGTGTGTCCGGCCGCCTTCCCGTCCGCGTGTCTCTCCGGGTGTCTCTCCAGCAGGCGTCAGGCGTCGGTGCGCGTGAGGCGGTAGGCGGCGCCCGCCAGGGCGAGCACGGTCCAGCCGAGGAAGACCAGGAGCCCGGCCGTGGGCGCGAGGGTCGTCGAGTCGTGGGTGAGCGCGAACATCGACTGACCCGCGTTGCTGGGCAGGTACGGGCTGATGTTGTCCTGCCACGAGGTGGGCAGCAGCGAGATCAGGCCGGGGATCAGCATCAGCGAGGCGACCAGGACCGATATGCCGCCGGCGACCGAGCGCAGCAGGGCACCCAGGGCGGTGCCGATCACGCCGACCAGGCCGAGGTAGAGGCCCGCGCCCAGCAGGCTGCGCACGACACCGGCGTGGGAGATCGTGAGGGCCGCGGGGGTGCCGGAGACTATCCCGCTGGTGATCATGAACGCGACGAAGACGCCGATGGTGGAGACGACGAGGGCGACCAGGCCGAACACCGACGCCTTGGACCACAGCACCGGCAGGCGGCGCGGGACGGCGGCCAGGGTGGAGCGGATCATGCCGGTGGAGTACTCGCCGGCGGTGACCAGCACGCCCAGGACGCCGAGCGCCAGCTGGGCGAAGTTCGTGCCGAACACGGAGAGGCTGAGCGCGGTCGCCGTGGCGTCGTCCGGGCGCAGCCGCTCACCGGAGTTGATCTGGGACTTGTAGTGCGCGGCGGCGATCACGCCGAAGGCGACCAGGAACAGCAGGCCCAGACCGAGGGTGATCCAGGTGGAGCGCAGGGACCACAGCTTGGCCCACTCCGAGCGCAGCACGCGCCGGCCGGTGACCTTGTACTCGGGACGTGCGGTCCGCGCCGGTGCGGGCGCGGAACTGTCGGTGACGGTGATGGTGGTGCTCATGCCGCCCTCCCAGGGGCCTCGACGGTGGCGGTGGCGTGGTACTCGACGGCGTCACGGGTCAGGTCCATGAACGCCTGTTCCAGCGAGACGGTCCGGGAGCTGAGCTCGAACAGGGGGATACCGTGTTCGGCGGCCTTGAGACCGATGGCCCGCGCGGACAGGCCCGTCACGTGCAGCTCCTCGGAGCCGACCTCGCCGGTGATCTCGACGCCGGGACCGGCCAGGACCTCGCGCAGGCGGGCCGACTGGTCGGAGGCCACGGTCACGGTGTCACCGCCCGCCTGCTGGACCAGCTCCTGCACGGTGGTGTCGGCGAGCAGGCGACCACGGCCGACGACGATCAGGTGGTCGGCGACCAGTGCCATCTCGCTCATCAGGTGCGAGGAGACGAAGACCGTACGGCCGTCCGCCGCGAGTCCGGTCAGCAGGTTGCGGATCCACAGCACGCCCTCGGGGTCCAGTCCGTTGACCGGCTCGTCGAGCATGATGGTGGCCGGGTCGCCGAGGAGCGCCGCGGCGATGCCCAGCCGCTGGCCCATGCCGAGGGAGAAGGCGCCCGCGCGCTTCTTGGCCACGGACTGCAGACCGGTCAGCTCGATGACCTCGTCCACCCGGCGGCGCGGAATGCCGTGGGTGTAGGCCTGCGCCATCAGGTGGTCGAACGCGGAGCGGCCCGGGTGGATCGACTTGGCCTCCAGCAGCGCGCCGACCTCCTGGAGCGGCGCGGTGTGCTCGGCGTAGTGCTTGCCGTTGACCGTCACGCTGCCGCCGGACGGCGCGTCGAGTCCGACGATCATGCGCATGGTGGTGGACTTGCCCGCGCCGTTGGGGCCCAGGAAGCCGGTGACCGTGCCGGGCCTGACGACGAAGTCGAGCCGGTCGACCGCCGTCTTCTCCCCGTACCGCTTCGTCAGCTGATGTGCCTCGATCATCGCTCTTCCCTCACGCTCGGGGGGCCTGGCCCCGCCAGACTGCTCACTCGCCACGCTAGGGGCCCGCGGAGCGGGATCCGTGGTACCCGGGAGCTCAATGAGGTGCGGCCCGTAGTACCGAGGTACCACGGGGCCACGCGTGGGGGATGACGTCACCTCCCGCATACGCCCTGGTGGTTACGGAGGTCGCGGGCCCTCCCCTACAGTCGCCCGCGTGACTGATCTCGCCTACCTTGCCGCCGTCCGGGAGTCGTACGACAGGGTGGCCGCCGACTACGCCGAACAGGTCAAGACCCCGGCGCAGCTGGATCCGCTGTCGCGCGCGATGCTCGTCGCGTTCGCCGAGATGGTGCGGACGGCCGACGCCGGCGCGCTCGCGGACCTGGGATGCGGGCCCGGCCTGGTGACGGCCTACCTCGCCGAGCTGGGGGTGTCCACCTTCGGCATCGACCTCTCCCCCGCGATGGTCGAGCTGGCCCGTCGGGCCAACCCCGGTCTGCGCTTCACCGTCGGGTCGATGACCGAGCTGCCTCTCGAGGACGACGAGCTCGGCGGCATCCTCGCCTACTACTCCGTCCACCACACGCCACCGGAGTTGCTGCCCGTCGTGTTCGCCGAGTTCCGTCGCACGCTCGCGCCCGGCGGCCGTCTCATGATCGCCGGTTATGTGGGAGCCGGAGAACGTCTGCGTCCGACGCAGGCGTACGGCGGCCATCCGGTGTCCTTCGAGTCCTACCTGTTGCCGCCGGACCGGGTTGCCGAGCTGTTGGAGCAGGCCGGGCTCGTCGTCACCGCGCGGCTGGTGCAGGAGCCCGGCGAAGGAGCCAAGAGGACGGTCGCCACGTTCCTCGCCCGAAAGCCGGAACGGTCATGAGGTCGGATTCCGACAACGCCACGGCGCAACACGCCCAGCCCTTCAGCCAGTGGCCCTTCAGCAGCCGTTGGCCCTTCAGCAGCCATTGGCCCTTCCGCCGTCAGCCCTTCAGCCGTTCGCGCAGTTCCTCGACATCGGTGAGGAACCAGGTCTGCCGCCCCCGGTTGCACTCACGGACGAAGTCCCGCAGCGCCGAACTGGCCTCCGTGTGACGGGAGATGTCTCCAAGGACGACGAGTGCCACTCGGTAGTTGGCGAACTTCTGGACGATGTCACCGGCCACGCGGGTACGCAGCTGAAAGAACGCCTCGTCGAGCCGCTCGGCGGGAATGACCACCCACCGGGCACCCTGATAGGCGGCGTTGCCGATGAGGTCCAGGGCGTCGCCCTCGCCTCCGATGATCTCGCCCTCGGCGGCACACATCATCACGGGCACGTCATGGATCGTCTGCAGGGTGCTCATGAAGATCGAGGCTAGGCATGAACGCGCCCTCCGGGCCACGCATTTCCCGGCTACACGTCCCGGCGTGCGAATATCGCGCCGCCCACCAGCAGCACCCCCAGCGCGTACGCCGCCAGAACCCCCAGCCCCGGCCAGGGGCCGATCGGCAGGCGGGTGAGGTCCTTCGTCGCGCGGATGGCGAGGCCCGCCGGCATGGGGGCCCAGCGCTCGAGGCGGTCCTTCCAGGTGGGTGAGCCCAGGAGGTCGGACATGAGCGGGACCACGTAGAGGATTCCCAGGCCCGTGGTGATCGCCGCCGCGCTGTCGCGGAACAGCACCGCCAGACCCAGGCCCAGGAAGGCTATGAGGATCAGGCAGAGGGTGGAGCCGAAGGCGGCGCGGAGGGTGGGGGTGTCGGTGAGGGAGAGGAGGGGGTAGCCCGCCTCGGGCGTGAAGCCGTTGGCCGGGAGGATCCAGCGGGCCGTGACGAGGGAGGCGAGGATCGCCGTGCCGGCCGCGATACCTGTCGCCGCGGCCAGCACCGTCGCCTTCGACACCAGGACCGTCGCCCGGCGCGGGATCGCCGTCAGCGTCGTCCGTACCGTGCCCGTGCCGTACTCCGCCCCCATCGACAGGGCGCCCAGGACGAGGACGATCGCCTGGCCGAGCCACATACCCGTCAGGGCGAGCTTCACCGTGTCCTCGTGACAGGCCGCGGCACTCGCGCACTCGCGGGTGCTGACCGATGACACCGCGGCCGTGCCCACGGCGAAGGTCAGGGCCACCGTGGCGGCCAGCAGCAGCCAACTGCTCGGCAGCGTGCGGAGTTTGGTCCACTCGGCGTGGAGTGCGCGGAGTGCGGGCTGTGCGGGGTGGGCGCGGAGCGAGGGCCCTGCGGGGTGGGCGCGGAGTACCGGCCGTGCGCGCCTCATACGTCCCTCCTGCGCAGGCGCCAGGCCGCGAGGGCGAGCGCCACGGCCACGTACGCGCACAGGACGGCGAAGCCGTTCCACGGGGCCATGGGGTAACAGCCGCTCTCCGGGAGACAGTTGTGCTGCACCTGGGGGTAGTACGTCACGCCCTGCTGGACCGCGAAGGCCGCCGCCGGGGTCGCACGCAACAGCCAGTTCGCGATCGGGAGCGGGAGGGCGAAGGCAAGGATCTGCGGGAGGATCACGAGGACCACGACGGCCGTGATCGCGCCCGCGCTGTTGCGGAGTATCGCTCCCAGGGCGAGGGCGAGGACCGCCACCAGGGACAGCAGTGCCGCGCTGCCCACCACCGCTCGCAGGGCGGGTGAGTCGAGGAGTGACAGGTCGGGGTAGGCGGGTGGCGCGAAGCCGTGGGCACGCATCGTACGTTGGGCCAGGGGGAAGGTGATCGCCGTGGCGGGCAGGCTGACGGCGAAGGTGACGCCCCCGATCACCAGGGCCTTCGCGGCGAGGACCCGCACGCGGCGCGGGGTCGCCGTGAACGTCGTACGGATCATGCCGCGCTTGTACTCGGTCGTGATGAACAGGGCCCCCAGGGCGACCATGAAGAGGACGGCCACGAAGACGCCCTGGAAGCTCATCTGGACGCTGTCGGCGCCGGTCTCGTCGGGGGCGATGTCGCCATGGCCGGTGAGGGTGTAGACACCGGTCGCGGAGACGGTGGTGGTGCCCGGCTCGGCGCGGGCAGGGCCGGATCGGGGGGTGTCCGGGTCGTTCGGATCGGGGGCGCCCACGTCCGTGCTCGTCCAGGTGGCCGAGCCGGTCGCGGTGGCGCCGCTCAGGGCCAGGTGGTCGAAGGTCGCCCCGGCGGTCGTGCCGCTGGCCGTCTCCGACGTGCCGCCGAACGAGCGGCGCAGGTTGTTGTGCAGCGGTGAGGCGACGAACAGGCCCGCCTGTGCCGTTTTCGGCAGCTCCGGCAGGGTGACCGCGCCGACCTTCGTCCAGTGGACGCCGTCGGAGGACTCGTATCCGGTCAGGCGGGTGCCCGAGCGGGTCATGCGCAGCCAGTGCGGGGCCGTACCGGAGGCGGCACTGCCCGCCTGGTCGTGCGTGAAGTTCCACTGGAGGCGGACGCCGTGGTCGGGGGTGAGCATCAGGGCCGCGTACGAGCTGCCGGCCTTCGTGCTCGCCTTGACCAGCACGCCGGCCTTCGCCCACGGCTCCGGGTCCCGGCCGCTGCCCAACAGGTCGGACACGCGGACCGTCACGCTGCCGTCCGCCGGGAGGGACTGGTGGACGTAGTGGAAGCTGTCGTTGACGCGGGTGCCGTCGGGCCCGACGGTGACCGGGTGCTCGTTGGAATCGTCGACGGAGCCGCTGGCGGCGAGCTGGGAGATGGCGACCGTGACCGCCGCCGCCACGACGAGCGCCAGCACCCACACGCGCACCGTCCAGAACTTGCTCCATTCCGCGCGCAACAGGCGTCCGAATCCCTCGCGGGCGGGCTTGAGCGGGGAACGGTAGGGAGTGACGGTCGAGGTCATCGGGTCACCTCGCCGTCCGTCAGGTCCAAAGTCGACGTGAACTCCGCCGCGTCCCGGGTGAGCTCCATGTACGCCTCCTCCAACGACGCCCGGTGCGCACCGACCTCGGCGAAGGGGACGCCGGCCGCGGCGAGCAGTGCGACGATCCGCTCCGCGGGCAGACCGGTGACCGTGAGGGTGTCGGCGCCGGTGACCGCGACCGTGCCGCCCTCCCTGGTGAGCAGTTCCATCGCCTCCGTGCGGGCGCCCGTGCGCAGGGCCACGCGGTCGCCGGACGCGGCGGCGAGCAGGGTGGCGACGGAGGTGTCCGCGATGAGGCGGCCGCGGCCGACGACCAGCAGGTGGTGAGCGGTGTCCTCCAGCTCGCTCATGAGGTGGCTGGAGACCAGGACGGCGCGGCCCTCTCCGGCCAGTCGGCGCAGCAGGCCGCGGATCCACTGGATGCCCTCGGGATCAAGGCCGTTGACCGGTTCGTCGAGCAGGAGGACCGGAGGATCTCCGAGCAAGGCGGCCGCTATGCCGAGGCGTTGGCGCATACCGAGTGAGTAGCCGCCCGCGCGGCGGCGGGCGGCCTGGTCCATGCCCACCTGTTCGAGCACCTCGTCGACCCGGCGCAGGGACAGCCCGTGCGAGTGCGCCAGCCAGCGCAGATGGTCGCGTCCGCGCCGGCTCGGGTGCAGGGCGGCCGCGTCGAGGAGCGCGCCTACCTCCAACAGCGGTGAGCGCAGGGCGTGGTAGGGACGGCCGCCGATGAGCGCGCGTCCCTCGTCGGGAGTGTCCAGGCCGAGCACGGCCCGCATGGTGGTGGACTTGCCCGCCCCGTTCGGACCCACGAAACCGGTGACCTGTCCCGGCCGGACGGTGAAGGTGAGTCCGTCGACCGCGACGGTCCGCCCGAACCGCTTGCGCAGGTCCTGGACTTCGATCGTTGCATCGCTCATGCCAGCGAGATTAGGGACGGGCGGGCCTCGACGTCGTCCCGCCACGGAGCCGTCTTCGGCACCCCTGTCACGAGGGACGGATCGTCGGCCGGGTCCCCCGTGTGAGGGAGAAACCCCAGGGTGACGCGCTGCGGCACGTCCGACGGCACAATGGCGGCATGGGCGAGGACACGGCGCGACACGGCGAAGTAATCGCGGGGGTGCGGAAGTTGCTGCGGCACTTCCCCGCCTCCGTGACCTACCCGGTTGCCCTCGCGCTCCTCGCCTGCGCCGAGGTCCTGATCCGACTCGGGGGCCTGCGCGAGAACCTGTCGCTCGCCCTGCTGCTCGGGGTCTGCACCACCCTTCCGCTCACCTTCGTACTGGGCGCCGACCGGGTCCTGCCGGCGCGGGCCGGGGCCGCCGTGGCCGTGACCTCGGCGGGCGTGCTGGCACTGGCGCCGTTCCGCAGCCTCACGCTGGCGGGGGTCGCGGCCCAGCTGGCCTCGGTGTACTGGCTGGGACGGGCGGGGGCGCCCCGGCTCAGCGGAATACTCGTCGTGCCGTACGTCGTGCTGGCCCTCGTCAGCCAGGACGACCTCACCACCCGGGTGACGGCCGTGCTGGTGGCCACGCTCGCCTCGGCGGCGGCCGCGACGGGCATCACGCACCACGTCCGCAGCGCCGCGCTGGCCCACAGCGCGACGGAGCGGGCCTTCGCGGACACGCTCCTCGCCCACGCCGCACGGGGTGAACGGGCGCGCATCGCGAGGGAGTTGCACGACGTGGTCGCGCACCACATCTCGATGATCGCCGTGCAGGCCGAGACGGCCAGGCTGACCACCGCGGGGCTCCCGGCCGACGGCGCCACCCGACTGCTCGCCATCGGGGACACCGCGCGGACCGCGCTGACGGAGATGCGGCGCCTGCTGGGGGTACTGCGGGAGGACGCCGACACGGGGGTCAACCGGCGTCCACAGCCAGGGCTGCGCCAGCTCCTGGAGCTCATCGACGAGTCCCGGGACGCCTCCGGCTCCCGTACGCGGCTGATCGTCAGCGGGCCGGTCGCCCCGCTCGACCCGGGCATCGAGGTCACCGCGTACCGGATCGTGCAGGAGGCCCTCACCAACGCCCGCCGGCATGCTCCGGGTGCCGCCGTGGACGTCGAACTTCGTTACACGGAGGACGACTTGGCGATCCGTGTCCGCGACAACGGGCCGGGGCCCGCGTCCACGACCGCCGGGCACGGCCTGCTCGGCATGCGCGAGCGGGCCGCCACGGTCGGAGGCACCCTGCGCACCGGGCCGGCGCGTGGCGGTGGCTTCCTGGTCGAGGCGCGGCTGCCGGTGCGGGCGGAGGCTCTCGTATGACGACCGCCGTAGAGGCCTCGGATGCCGAAGGACCGGTCCCTGCCGTGCGGATCGTGGTGGCCGACGACCACGAGGTGGTGCGCGCCGGGTACGCCGGACTTCTCGCCACCCAGGCGGACTTCACCGTCGTCGGCACGGCGTGCGACGGCGCCGAGGCGGTGCGGGTCTGCCGGGAGCGGCGTCCCGACGTGGTCCTCATGGACGTACGGATGCCGGTCATGGACGGGATCCAGGCCACCGCCGAGCTGATGGAGCCGAAGGCCGGGGACGCGCCGCGCGTACTCATCCTCACCACCTTCGATCTGGACGAGCATGTGTATGACGCGCTCGCGGCCGGGGCGAGCGGGTTCCTGCTGAAGGACGTGACGGCGGAGCGGCTGTTCGAGGCGGTACGGGTCGTGGCCGCCGGGGAGGCGCTGCTCGCGCCCGTCATCACCCGTCGGCTGATCGCCGAGTTCGCCCGGCTCAAACCCAGGGCACCGACGGGGACGGCGCTCGGTGTGCTCACCCCGCGCGAGACGGAGGTGTTGCGGCTGCTGGCGGAAGGGCTGTCCAACCCGGAGATCGCCGCGCGGCTTCAGGTGGGCGAGGAGACCGTGAAGACCCATGTCAGCCGGGTGCTGTCCAAGCTGGGGCTGCGCGACCGTACGCAGGCGGTCGTGACGGCGTACGAGACAGGGCTGGTCGTGCCGCGTGCGGCGGCCCCGGAGGCGTTCGGGCGGCAGGATCCGCGGGGGGAGGGCATCCGCGGGATGAGACCGAGTGGGGAGGGACTGCCTGGGGAGGGACTGCGTGGGGAGGGACTGCGTGGACAGGGGTGGCGGGGTTAGTCAGGCGGGGCTGGGGGCCGGTGTGCGGCGGCGCGGGACCGGCAGAACGCAGCAGGCCGACGCGACCGCCAGGACCGCGCCGACCGCGATCGCCGCGAGGCGGGTGGGCAGCAGGTCCTGCGCGTCCTGGCCGAAGTAGCCGAGAAGGAGGGAGAGGGCGGTGGTCATGCCGGCGGCCCAGTAGGCGTAGTTCAGCGGACGCAGCCACAGGGCGACGGCCAGTACGGCGAAGATCAGGACGACGGAGGTCCGGCCGGTGATGCCGGCGGCGGCCACCACGGTGGCGAGCAGTGTGCCGGCGCAGGCGCCGACCAGGCGCTCGACGCCTTTGCGTATGACGTCGTCGCGGCCGCGGTTGCCACTCGCGACCACGTAGACGGTCAGGACCGTCCACGGCCAGTGGTGGTCGAAGAGGAGCCGTCCGAGGGTGAAGGCCGCGGCGACGGCGGCGGCCATCTGCCATGCCATGCGGGTGCTGGGGACGGGGCGCAGTCGGGAGGCTCGTCGGGGGCGGTGCGGCTCCGGGTCGGGCTGCCAGGGGCCGAGGCGGTCGGCGGACATCTGGACCAGCCAGACGCAGCCGCATGCCAGCAGCCCGATCACCGCCGACCAGCCCCAGCTCACCAGCGCGCTCTGGGCCCTGGGCGGCAGCGCGGGGCCGGGGACGACGAGCAGGGCCACCAGCGGCAACGTCATCAGCGTGCCCGCTTTCGTCGCGGCCGGGCCGAAGCGGCGGATCCAGATGGGCAAGGAGATGGCGAGGGTGAACACCGCGGCGCCGAGCGCGTAGTGGTCGGCGATCAGGTGGCCGAGCAGGGTCGCCGCGCCGGCCAGGGCGGGCAGCAGGACACAGGCCATGAGGCGACCGCGGGCGTCGGCGGTCCGTTGAGTGCGGGCCAGGGTGAGGGTCAGTGCGACCGCGAGGACGAGGACGTCCGTGTGCAGTGCGGCGACGTCCTCCAGCCACAGGGCTAGGGAGTAGGAGAGCAGCACGGCCGTCATGGTCAGCGCCGCTTCGTAAGCATTGCGTATGTGTTTGACGGGCATGGTGCTGATAGTAGGGGGATGAACGCTGGCGGATAGTAAGTTTTAGCTTACGATAAGAGAGTGGATCACCTTTCCTATGCCGCCCAGATCCGACGTGGTGTCGTCCGGCTCAATCGGCGGCTGCGGCAGGAGCGGGGCGAGGGCAGCCTCAGTCCGAATCAGCTGGGGGTGCTGGGGCACTTGCGTCGGCACGGGGCGGCGACGCCCGGCGAGGTCGCGGCGGCCGAGCGGCAGCGGCCGCAGTCGTTGACCCGGGTCTTCGCCGAACTGGAGGCGGACGGGCTGATCGCGCGGACGGCCGACAGCGCGGACCGGCGCCAGTCCGTGCTGACGCTCACTGCGGAGGGGCTGCGGGCGCTGGAGCGGGACATGGCTGAGCGGGATGCCTGGCTGGCGGCGGCGCTCGGCACGTTGAACGAGACCGAGCGCGAGGTGTTGCGGCTGGCGGGAGCGCTGATGGACCGCCTCGCGGATACGGAGCCTCAGGAGCCTTCGTCCGGGACGGCTGCGCTTCAGGAGCCTTTGTCCGGGACGGCCGAGCTTCGGAAGCCTTCGCTTCAGCGGCCTTCGTCTCGGGAGGTTCCGCCTTCGTCTCGGGAGGCTCCGCTTCAGAAGCCGCTGCCGAAGTCTCCTCCGCCGCCGCCGAAGTCGCCGCCACCGCCGTCCCCGAAGCCGCTGCCGAAGTCGCCGGGGTCGAAGTCGGAGCCGGAGACGTCACCGCCGCCGTAGCCGCCGAAGTCTCCGTAACCGGAGCCGTAGTCGGACGCGTAGGAGGGAGTGGCCATCACGCTGCCGAGCAGGGTGCCGACGAGGAGGCCGGGGAGGAGGCCGCCGCCGAAGTAGCCGCCCGCCCAGGGGCCGTAGGCCGGGCCGGCGTCCCAGTACGGGCGGCGGCCGTAGTCGGTGTCGACCTCGCGGACCGCCGGGGCGCGGCCGTCCGCCAGACGGGCCTGGTCCGCCGCGCAGACCGGGACCTCGCGGGGAGCGCCGCCTGCCGGGGTCCAGGTCGCGTCGGCGACCGACGGGCCGTGTCGCGGGTCGAAGAAGCAGGGGGCGCGGCGTTCGGGCAGGGGCTTGCCCTCGCGACGGGCGGACAGGAGCGCGAGGGAGAAGCGGCCGTCCTCCAAGGACTGGGTGACGGCGCGTACGTCCTCCGGGCGGCGGGCCGCGGCCATGGACGACTTCGCCTGTTCGTAGGCGTCGAGCGCGCGTTCGTAGTCGGCGCGCATCGCGTCGTCGGCGCCGGCCTCGGCGGGGTGGAAGTCGAGCCGGTCGAGTTCCTCGCCGAACGCGGTGATGTCCTCGTCGACGACCACGCGGAGTTTGTCCAGTGCTTCCTGTTGTTCCTGCTCTTTGCGGCGGCGGTTGCGGCGTACGAGGGTGTAGGCGCCCGCGCCGCCCGCCACGGCTACCGCGGCCACCGCGATGAGGGCGCCGGTGGAGACGCCGTTTCCGTCGGTCGAGCCCCAGCTCTTGGGGGCCGAGCCGTTGATGTTGGCCAGGGCGCGGTCCGTGAAGTTGTTCAGCTGGGTCTTCGTGGGTTCGCCCTGGACGCTGGTGACGAGGTTCTGGACGGCGGTGCGGGGCATGACCGCGGTGTCGGCGCGGGCGTCGAAGCGGGTGCCCAGTCTGATGGCGTACAGGCCTGTGACGCCGGTGTCGGTGCGGAGGTTCTGGAAGAGGTTCTGGGTGGGGAAGTCCGCGGGGAGGACGGCCACGAAGACGGGCTTGTTCGCGTTCTTGATCTTCTTGGCCAGGGTGTCGGCGTCCGCCTTGGAGAGTTGTGCGGAGGCTGCCGGGTCCACGTAGACGGGGCTCTTGCGGAGGGCTGCCGCCACTGTTCCCACGTCTGTGGCCGCGCGGGCGGGGGGTGCGGTCAGGGTGAGTGCCGTGAGGGCGGCGAGTGCCAGCGCGATCAGCAGTCCGGGGAGTCCTCGGATCAGTGCGGCCTTCATATCTCCGAAGCTACCCGAACGTGCGCAAAACTGGGCATTGGGGTTGGTGGGGGTGGGGTGACCCTAGGGGTTCTCGCCCCCGGCGCCCGAAGGGCTCGTCCTCGAACGCCGGACGGGCTGGGGATGCGCGCAGCGCTCCTTCAGGGGCGCGGGGAACTGTGTGATCAGCCCCCACGCCCCCGCAACACATCGGCCTCTGGCCGTCACCTGGCTCGGTATGTCTCCAGGAGTTTCGTCAGTGCCTGGGTGTAGTGGGCGGTCAGGAGTAGGTGGTCGGCTTCCGCGAAGGGTTTGGCGAGTGCGGGGGTGATGGTTGAGCCCGTGCTCTGCTGGACCAGGAGGCGGGCCTTGGTGACCGCGGCGTGGCCCAGTCGCGCCGAGCCGGTTCGGTCCGCTGTCCGGGCGAGGAGGGTGAGGGCCTTGAGCGTGGCCTCGCCGCCCCCGGGGATCTTCGTGCGTGTGGTCAGGCCCCAGCCGTAGGGGAACTGGGGATCGTAGGACGCGTCACCGACGTTGATCGGGAGTTGGCTCTCCGACTTGGGCCAGGTGACGGGGAGCTGGCCGGTGAAGGCGCGCTTGCCGTACAGCACGTCCGCCACGCCGTCGCCCTCCGTGCCGGGCAGCCACGAGGCCACCAGGGCGTCGATCTCACCCAGGCGGTCGCCGATGAGTTGCGGGCGGCCCGAGACGATCAGGACCGCGCACTTCATGGCGGCGCACACCTTGTCCACGGCGGCCTGGTCGGCGGGGGTCAGGGCGAGGTCGTTGCCGTTGCCCACATCGCCGACGCCCTCCGCGTAGGGGGTCTCGCCCACGACGACCACACCCACGTCGTAGCCGGACGTCGGCGCCGAGGCGTCCTTCGAGTAGGTGACGTCACCGCCGGCGTTCCGCATGCCTTGAAGGATCGTCGTACCGTCCGTGTGCTTCCCGGACGCGCCCTGCCAGGTGATCGTCCAGCCTCCGGTCTGGTTGCCGAGGTCGTCGGCGTTCGAACCGGCGACGTACACCTTCTGGGACTTCTTCAGGGGCAGTACGCCGGCCGCGTTCTTCAGGAGGACCTGGGACTTGGCCGCCGCCTCGCGGGCGACCGCCCGGTGACCGGCGGAGCCGATCGCCGCCGCGCCGCTCGTGTCCGCGTACGGCTTCTCGAAGAGGCCGAGTTTGAACTTCTGGGTGAGGATGCGGGACACGGCGTCGTTCACTCGTGCCTCGCTGACGCGGCCCGCCCGTACCTCGTCGACCAGCGTCGTACGGAAGTCCTTGTAGGCGTACGGAACCATGATCATGTCCAGGCCCGCGTTGATCGACGTACGGACGTCGGACGCGTAGTCGCCGGGGATCTGGTCGATGGCCTGCCAGTCGCTGATGACGAATCCGTCGAAGCCCATGCGGTCCTTGAGCACACCGTTGATCATGTCCGCGCGGGCGTGCATCTTCACCGGGCCCCGGCCGTCACCGAGGATGTCGAGGGAGGAGTAGGAGGGCATGACCGAGCCGATGCCACGGTCGACCGCCGTCTGGTACGGCGCCAGGTGGACGGCCTCCAACTGCTGCCGGGTGACCTTCGTGACGCCCTGGTCGATGGTGTACGAGCCCGTCGTGGACGAGCCGTACTCCGTGCCGCCGTCGCCGACGAAGTGCTTGGCCGTGGCCAGTACCTTGTCGTTGTCCTTCAGGTCCTTGCCGTTGGCGGCGCCCTGGAGGCCCTGGATCATCGTCTCCATGGACTCGACGAGCGCGGGGTCCTCGCCGAAGGACTCGTAGGAGCGGCCCCAGCGTTCGTCGCGCGTGACGCAGAGGCAGGGGGCGAAGTCCCAGGGGATGCCGGTGGCGCGCACCTCGGCCGCCGTCACGGCGCCTGTCCGCTCGGCCAGCTGGGGATCACGGGTCGCGCCGATGCCGATGTTGTGCGGCATGATCGTCGCGCCGGTGAGGTTGTTGTGGCCGTGTACCGCGTCCACGCCGTAGATCAGCGGGATCTGGAACCGTGTCGCCTGCGCCCGGAGCTGGAAGGCGTCGATCATCTTCGCCCATGCCTCGGGGGTGTTGGGCGTCGGGGTCGAGCCGCCGCCGGACAGGAGCGAGCCGAGGTCGTACGTGGCGATGTCGCCCTGCGCGGTGAGCGCGCCGCGTTCGGCCTGGGTCATCTGCCCGGCCTTCTCCTCCAGGGACATGCGGGAGACGAGGTCGGCGACCCGCTTCTTCACGGGCAGTTTCGGGTCCAGGTACGGCAGGCCGTGGGCGTCGATGACGATCTGCGGAGTCTCGGCGGGGGCCTTCGCGCCGGTGACCGTGAGCTTCAGGGGGATCGTCTCGGCGGGTTCGGCGGACTTGTCACGCAGCGTCGGGACCTGGATGGTGCGGGTGGCGCCGGAGGCCGTGCCCGCCGGGAAGGTGATCTCGCCCTTGACCGGTGTGTAGTCCTTGCCGGGCTCGGCGGTGCCGCCCGCGCTCTCGTAGGCGACGGTCACGGGTTCGTCGATCGGGGCGGCTCCGGTGGTGGCGACGGAGAGCTTCACCGTCGCCGTCGCTCCCTCCTTCACCGGGTGGACGGCGGAGTCGGTGGTGACGGAGGCGCGCAGGGACTGGTCGGCCTTGCCGTACAACTCGACGTCGTCCATGGCGAACCGGCCCTTGACGCCGACCGGGAGCGTGAGGGCGTACCCCCACATCTGGGTGAGGCCGAGTACCTGGTCAATGCCGCCGACGGGCTGGTAGTCCGTGCGGTAGGTGAAGTCGGTGAAGGGGATCTCGATCTGTTTCCAGCCGGTGAAGTCGTCGGTGAAGGACGTCGTCCACAGCTCGGAGGCCTCGCCGTTGGCGCCGCCGTCCTTGATCTCGAAGGCGACCTTCTTGGCGTTGTTCTGGCCGTCCCACCAGAAACGGATGCCCTTGTGGGCCGACCAGTCGTGGGCCGGCTGGTCGAAGGCGAAGTCGTGGGTGAAGCCACCGTAGCCGCTGATGTCGTAGGTGCCGGTGAGGACCTGGGTGCCCTCGGGGGCGTCGGTGCGGGTGGTCAGCGCGAGCGCGGGCGGGTCGTCGGCGTCGCCGCCCCAGGTGAACAGGCCCCCGGCGGGGGGATTGGCGAAGGGGACCTCGCCCTCGAAGCGGTCGACGGGGACGGGGGCCGGTTCGTCGGCCGTGGCCGCTCCGGCCGAAAGGAGCGGCAGCAGCCCCGTGAGCAAAGCGGCGGAGGCGAGCAGGGCGGTTCTTCGCATGGACCTTCCCTCGACTCTACGTAGTCCCTGGTGTTCCCTGACCGGGCGCCTGACGGCATCTCCGGTTGGTCTCTTACGACTTAGATCACGGCGTGAGTTAACTGGCGTCCCGGGAGGCCGTCAAGACTTCACGTCAGAACCGGTACACGTGCAATGTGCGGCCGGATCAGGGCAGTTGTTCTTTCACGCTCTGAACGCGAGACCCCTTGACGTGGACCCGAAGCCGTCATTTACTCACGGCTCGCACGCCCCCTCCCCCACACCCCAGAAGGGCGACGCGTCATGAGGAGATCCACTCGGGCGGTCCGGCTTCTTCTCGCCGGACTGCTCACCACCGCCGGGCTGACCGCCGTCACGGCGGCGCCCGCGCACGCCGCGGGCGAACCCGTCACGGCCTGGCTGACCACGACGGACGACGACGGCGGACGCCATGTCGTCCGCGGGCTGCAGGCCCAGACGCCGTTCGCCTTCCAGGCCGGTACCGGTGGCAGCGGCGAGAACATCACCGTCGACGAGAACACCCGCTACCAGACCTTCACGGGCGGCGGCGCGTCCTTCACCGACACCGCGGCCTGGCTGATGAACAGCAGCGGAGCGCTGTCGGGAGCCACCCGGGACGCGACGATGCGGAAGCTGTTCTCGCCGACGGAGGGCATCGGGCTCTCGTTCCTGCGCAATCCGATGGGCGCGTCCGATCTCGCCCGGTACGGGTACACGTACGACGACGTGCCGGCCGGGCAGAGCGACCCGTCCCTCTCGTCGTTCTCGATCGCGCACGATCTGGCCGACGTGGTGCCGCTGACCAAGCAGGCGCTCCAGCTGAACCCCTCGCTCACCGTGATGGCCTCGCCGTGGACGGCGCCCGCCTGGATGAAGGACAGCGGGCAGCTCAACGGGGGCTGGCTGAAGGCGGAGGACTACGGGGCGTACGCCTCGTACTTCGTGAAGTACCTCCAGGCGTACCGGGACCAGGGGGTGCCGGTCTCCTACGTCACCGCGCAGAACGAGCCGACGTGCTGCTCGGGGTACCCGTCGATGAGCTGGAACGCTTCGGGGCTCGCGTACTTCACGAAGAGTGAGCTGCTGCCGAAGCTGCAGGCCGCGGGGCTGTCCACGAAGGTGCTGGCGCACGACTGGAACTGGGACGTGTACGACTCGTACGCCGCCCAGACCGTCGACGACGCGGCCGTGCGCGCGCATCCGAACTTCGGGGGGATCGCCTGGCACGGGTACGGCGGGGACGTGGGCAAGCAGACGAGCGTGCACAACCAGTACCCGGGGGTGGACGCCTTCGGGACCGAGCACTCCGGTGGCACCTGGATCGCCAACCAGCAGCGCGAGGACATGCTCAACATCGTCGACTACACGCGGAACTGGGCGAAGTCGGTGACGAAGTGGTCGCTGGCCGTCGATCAGAACCGGGGGCCGCACAACGGGGGGTGCGGGACGTGCTCCGGGCTGATCACCGTCCACAACGGCGACGGGGCGAGTGGGCAGGTCGACTACACGATCGAGTACTACACGATGGGGCAGTTGACGAAGTTCGTGCGGCCAGGGGCGCAGCGGGTGGCCTCTACGGCGAGTACGTCCGTGCCGAACGTGGCGTGGCGGAATCCTGACGGTTCCAAGGCGCTGATCGCCTACAACGACTCCTCGTCCGCGAAGACCGTGACCATCAACTGGGGCTCGCAGCACGCGACGTACTCGCTGCCGGGGAAGACGTCCGCGACGTTCACCTGGGCTGGGCAGCAGGTCGGTGGGGGTGGACAGACCGGGGCGTTCGTGGGGCTCGCGGGCAAGTGTCTTGATGTGGCCGGGGGGTCGTCGGCGAACGGTACGGCGGTTCAGCTGTACGACTGCAATGGCTCGGACGCCCAGCGGTGGACGGTGGCGGGGGACGGGTCGGTCCAGGCGCTGGGCAAGTGCCTCGACGTCACGTCGGCGTCCACGGCTGATGGGGCGAAGGTTCAGCTCTACGACTGCAATGGGAGCGGGGCGCAGCGGTGGTCGTACAACGGGTCGACGGGTGACGTGGTCAATTCGGCGGCGGGCAAGTGTCTGGATGTGACGGGCAACTCGGCGGTGAACGGGGCTCGGGCGCAGATCTGGTCCTGCACGGGGGCGGCCAATCAGAAGTGGGCGCTGCGCTGACAGGGCTCGCCGTCTTTCCTCGCCCCCGCCGCCCCTACCCGTCCCATCCCCCAGGGGCTCCGCCCCCTCACCCCCGACAGGGGCGCTGCGCCCCCTGGCCCCCCGCATCGGCCTGAACGGCCTCGTCCTCAAACGCCGGACGGGCTGAGTGATACGGGCCGGGGTGGGTGGGTTGACGAGGGTGGGTGGGGTATCGGTCTCCCGCCTCGTCCTCAACGCCGGACGGGCTGAAGATGCGCGCAGCGCCCCGTCAGGGGCGCGGGGAACTGCGCGACCAGCCCCCGCCGGCCGATGGCCGAACCAATCCGGGCGGGCGGGGGACGCGGGGCGAAGCCCCGCGCCCCAGGGGCGCGGGGAACTGCGCGCCAAGCCCCCACCGGCCGGCGGCCGAACGAATCCGGGCGGGCGGGGGACGCGGGGCGAAGCCCCGCGCCCCAGGGGCGCGGGGAACTGCGCGACCAGCCCCCACCGGCCGGCGGCCGAACCAATCCGGGCGGGCGGGGGACGCGGGGCGAAGCTCCGCCCCAGGGGCGCGGGGAACTGCGCGACCAGCCCCCGCCCACCCGCAGACAGACGAATCGGGTGGGCGGGGAGCTGAGCAGGCGCGGTCGGCTACTCCGCCGGCTCTACGCCCGCGCGCAGCAAGCCGTACGTGTACGCGTCCTCCAGCGCCTGCCAGGACGCCGCGATCACGTTCTCCGCGACACCCACCGTGGACCACTCCCCCGCTCCGTCGGAGGTGGAGATCAGGACGCGGGTGGTGGACTGGGTGCCGTGCTTGCCTTCCAGGATGCGGACCTTGTAGTCCACGAGCTCCAGCTTGGCGAGCTGGGGGTAGATCTTTTCGAGGGCGACCCGCAGGGCGCGGTCGAGCGCGTTCACCGGACCGTTGCCCTCCGCCGTGGCGACGATGCGCTCGCCCTTGGCGAAGAGTTTGACGGTGGCTTCGTTGGCATGGGTGCCGTCGGGGCGGTCCTCGACGATCGCGCGCCAGGACTCGACCTGGAAGTACGTGCGGGCCCGCCCCTCCGCCTCCTCGCGGAGCAGGAGTTCGAAGGACGCGTCCGCCGCCTCGTACGTGTAGCCCTGGAGCTCGCGCTCCTTGACGCGTTCCACGACGCGGCCCACCAGCTCGCGGTCGCCGCCGAGGTCGATGCCGAGTTCCTTGCCCTTGAGCTCGATCGACGCGCGGCCCGCCATGTCGGAGACCAGCATCCGCATGGTGTTGCCGACCTGTTCGGGGTCGATGTGCTGGTAGAGGTCCGGGTCGACCTTGATCGCGGAAGCGTGCAGGCCCGCCTTGTGGGCGAAGGCCGAGACGCCGACGTACGGCTGGTGCGTGGAGGGGGTGAGGTTGACGACCTCGGCGATCGCGTGCGAGATCCGGGTCATCTCGCGCAGGGCGCCGTCCGGGAGGACCTTCTTGCCGTACTTCAGTTCCAGGGCGGCCACGACCGGGAACAGGTTCGAGTTGCCGACCCGTTCGCCGTAGCCGTTCGCGGTGCACTGGACGTGGGTCGCGCCCGCGTCGACGGCGGCCAGGGTGTTGGCGACCGCGCAGCCCGTGTCGTCCTGGGCGTGCATACCGAGCCGGGCGCCGGTGTCGGCGAGGACCGTGGCGACGACCGCCTGGACCTGGGCGGGGAGCATGCCGCCGTTGGTGTCGCAGAGGATGACGACGTCGGCGCCCGCCTCCCAGGCGGCGCGGACGACCGCCTTGGCGTACTCGGGGTTCGCTCGGTAGCCGTCGAAGAAGTGCTCGCAGTCGACGAAGACCCGGCGGCCCTGCTCGCGCAGGTACGAGACCGTGTCGCGGACCATCTCCAGGTTTTCGTCGAGGGTGGTGCGCAGTGCGAGTTCGACGTGACGGTCGTGGGACTTGGCGACCAGGGTGATCACCTGGGCACCGGCGTCGAGAAGGGCCTTGACCTGCGGGTCCTCGCTCGCCTTACCGCCCGCGCGGCGGGTGGCGCCGAACGCGACCAGCTGGGCGTGCTTGAAGTCGATCTCCCGCTGGGCGCGGGCGAAGAACTCGGTGTCGCGCGGGTTGGCACCGGGCCAGCCGCCCTCGATGAAGCCCACCCCGAAGTCGTCCAGGTGCCGTGCGATGGCCAGCTTGTCCGCCACGGTGAGGTTGATGCCCTCACGCTGCGCGCCGTCGCGCAGCGTCGTGTCGAAGACGTGGAACGAATCGTCGAGCTCGCTGGTTTCGGTCATGGTGTTCGGCTCCTGATGTCGGATCTCGGTCTGTACCGGAATGACCGGCTCCACCGTCCTCCAATGATCCCTCGCGCTCCCTTCCCGGCTTGAGGTGGGCCAGGAAAACGAAAAACCTCTCGCGGGTGCGAGAGGTCTGCGCGCGGGTCGAGGACGACGATGTCCGCCCGTACGTGGTAGTACGTGGCGGTCACTGCGGACCGGCGCGCCTGCTGCCCATAATCATGGCGAACGAGAGCACGGGGGCAGTCTGGCACATACCGCCCCCGTGCTCACCGGTTGTCTCAGGATGCGAGCCGCGCCTTGGGCTCCGAGGAGGGTTCCTGGCCGGGGCCGGCCCGGTTGAGGTCCAGGTCGCGGGTCTCCCGCATGGTGACGTAGACCACCAGCGACACCGCCGCACAGCCCGCCACGTACCAGGAGAAGCCGGACTCGATGCCCGCGTCCTTGAACCACAGGGCGACATATTCGGCCGTACCGCCGAAGAGGGCGTTGGCGATGGCGTAAGGGAGGGCGACGCCCAGGGCGCGGACGCCGGTCGGGAACAGCTCCGCCTTCACACAGGCGTTGATGGAGGTGTAGCCGGTGACCACCACCAGGGCCAGCAGAGCCAGGCCGAGGGCGGGCCAGAAGCTGCCCGCGTGCCGCAGCATCGTCATGATCGGGACCGTCAGGAACGTCGAGCCCACCGCGAAGGTGATGAGCAGCGGGCGGCGGCCGACACGGTCGGAGAGGCGGCCCGCGAGCGGCTGGAGACAGGCGAAGACGATCAGCGCGGTGAAGGAGACGAGGGTCGCGGTCTCCTTGGGCAGGCCCGCCGAGTTGGAGAGGTACTTCGTCAGGTAGGTGGTGTACGTGTAGTAGGCGACCGTGCCGCCCATCGTGAGCGCGATGACCAGGAAGGCCTCCCTCCGGTGCTGCCACAGCGCGCGCATCGTGCCGCGCTCCTCGCCGGACGCGGCCTCCTCGTACACCTCGGTCTCCAGCATCGTGCGCCGCAGATAGAAGACGACGGCCGCGCCCAGCGCGCCCACGATGAAGGGAATGCGCCAGCCCCAGCTGTGCAGCGCGTCGTCGGACAGGGTGCGCTGGAGGATGATCTGCAGGCCGAGGCCGAGGATCTGGCCCGCGGTCATCGACACGTACTGGAAGCTGGAGGCGAAGCCGCGCCGCTCGGGGGCGGAGGCCTCGGTGAGGTAGGTGGCGCTGGCCGCGTACTCGCCGCCCACCGAGAGTCCTTGCAGCAGGCGGGCGACCAGCAGGACGACCGCACCGCCGTAGCCCGCCACCGCGTAGGTCGGTGCGAAGGCGATGAGGAGCGCCGACAGCGACATCAGGGTGACGGTCAGCGTCAGGGCGGTCTTGCGGCCTCTGCGGTCGGCGATCCGGCCGAGCAGCCAGCCGCCGACCGGGCGCATGAAGAAGCCGACCGCGAAGATGCCCGCGGTGTTCATGAGCTGGGCGGTGGGGTTGTCGTCGGGGAAGAAGGCTCCGGCGAAGTAGGTGGCGAAGCTCGCGTACACGAACCAGTCGAACCACTCCACCATGTTGCCCGCCGAGCCGACCCAGATCTTCTTCCAGTGCTCTCGTCCCGTGGGTGCCATGAGCCGTAACGTGCCCGCTGATCACGGCCGCGACAAGGGCGCCTCGCGTTTTGTTCATTGCGTTCATCACGTTCGGCCGAGTGACCGTCAGCTCAGGGATTCGTCCAGAAACTCCCTTACGTGGAGCAGGATCCGCTCTCTGTCCGTGCCGCGCAGTCCGATCGCCACATGGATGGAGAAGCCGTCGAGGAGGGCCCGCAGCCGGGCGGCGCAGCGGTCCGGGTCGACCGGCCGGAACTCGCCGCGCGAGACACCCTCGGCGAGCAGCGCGACCAGGTCGCGGTGCCAGGCGCCCTCGATGGCGACCTGCCGCTCGCGGGCCTCGTCGTCGGCGTTCTGCGAGCGGTTCCAGACCTCCAGCCAGAGCGTCCAGTGCGGGTCGCGGTGGCCGTCGGGGACGTACAGGTCCACGTACGCGTCGAGCCGCTCCCGGGCGGTGCCCCGCGCGGCGAGCAACCGGCCGCGCTCGGCGCCGAGCCGCCCCTCGCTCCACTCCAGGGTCTGCAGCAGCAGTTCGTCCTTGGAGTGGAAGTAGTAGAGGAGATGACCGCTGCTCATGCCGACCTCGCGGCCGAGCGCCGCCATGGTGAGCTTTTCCAGACCACGCTCGGCGATCATGTCCATGGCGGCGGCCAGCACGTCCTCGCGCGGAGGCGCGTTCTTCCTCCGCGGCGCGCTGTCCCCTGCCACGTGCGACTCCTGGTTCAGATCCTCGGCTGCTGCTGGGTGATGCAGTGGATGCCACCGCCTCCGGCAAAGATCGTACGTGCGTCCACCAGTGTCACCGTCCGCTCGGGGAAGAGCCGTCGGAAGATGCCGGCCGCGAGCTCGTCGCGCGGGTCGTCGAAGCCGCACAGGACCACGCCGCCGTTGCAGAGGTAGTGGTTGATGTAGGAGTAGTCGGCCCAGTGGCCGTCGGCCTCCAGGATCGTCGGGGCCTGGACCTCGACGACCTCCAGGCGGCGCCCGCGCGCGTCGGTCGCGGCCTTGAGCAGGCCGATGACCTCCTTGGTCACCTCGTGGTCGGGGTGCGCCGGGTCGGGCTGGGAGTGCGCGACCACGACTCCGGGGCGGGCGAAGGCGGCCACGATGTCGACATGGCCGAGCGTGCCGAAGCCGTACGGGGGGTAGTCGCCGGTCAGCCCGCGCGGCAGCCAGATCGCCTTGCGGGTGCCGAGGTGGGCGTGGATCTCCGCCTCCACCTGCTCGCGCGTCCAGTCGGGGTTGCGCTCGGGGCCGAGCTGCACGGTCTCGGTCAGGAGCACGGTGCCCTCGCCGTCGACGTGGATCGCACCGCCCTCGTTGACCAGCTTCGAGGCGTACGTCTTCGCCCCCGAGAGGTCCGAGACATACGCGCCGATCTTGGCGTCGTGCTCCCAGCGGGCCCAGTCCTGGGCGCCCCAGCCGTTGAACGTCCAGTCCACCGCGGCCAGTTCGCCCTTCCCGTTGGTGAGGAAGGTGGGGCCGATGTCACGCATCCAGGCGTCGTCGAGTTCGCGTTCGACGGTGTCGACGTCCGGGCCGAGCAGTGCCCGGGCGGCCTGCGACTGGCCCGGCCCGCACACGACCGTCACCGGTTCGAACCGGCGGATCGCGCGCGCCACCGCCGCCCAGGCCGCGCGCGCCTCGGCGAGGTCGTCGGGGTTGTCGAAGGTGGGGTTGGGGCCCGGCCACGCCATCCAGGTGCGCTCGTGCTCGGTCCACTCGGCGGGCATCCGGAAGCCGTCGGCGGCAGGGGTCATGACGTGCACCTTCATCAGAGGAAGTAGAGGCGGTTGAGGGAGACCGAGTCGGCGGGCTCGGAGCGCAGCGGGTCACCGTCGAGGGTGACCAGGCCGGTGCGCTGGTCGACGTCGACGGATCCCGTACGGGAGTTGAGGCGCAGGTCGGCGGGGCCGATCCCGCGGGTGCCGCGCACGGCGACCCGGCGCCGGCGTGTCGGCATGAGGTCGTTGCCCTGGTCGAGCGCGGCCTGGGCGACGAAGGCGACCGAGATCTCGGCGGGCGTCGCGCCGTGCGCCCCGAACTGGGGCCCCAGGACGAGAGGTTCGCAGGTGTCGGTGGCGGCGTTCGGGTCGCCGACGACGCCGTACGCCGGGAAGCCGGACTTGAGGACGAGCTGCGGCTTGGCGCCGAAGAACTCCGGGCGCCACAGGACGATGTCGGCGAGCTTGCCGACCTCGATCGAGCCGACCTCATGGGCGAGTCCGTGCGCGATGGCGGGGTTGATGGTGAGCTTGGCCATGTAGCGCAGGACGCGCTCGTTGTCGTGGTCCACGTCCGCCGGGGCGCCGCGCTCGGCCTTCATCTTTCCGGCCATCGCGAAGGTGCGGCGTACGGTCTCGCCCGCGCGTCCCATGCCCTGCGCGTCCGAGGAGGTGATCCCGATCGCGCCCAGGTCGTGCAGCACGTCCTCGGCGCCCATGGTCCCGGCGCGGATCCGGTCGCGGGCCATGGCCGCGTCGCCGGGCAGGTCGGTCTTCAGGTCGTGGACGGAGACGATCATGCCGTAGTGCTCGGCGACCGCGTCCCGGCCGAAGGGCAGGGTGGGGTTGGTGGAGGAGCCGATGACGTTCGGGACTCCCGCCATCTTCAGGACGTTCGGTACGTGACCGCCGCCGCAACCCTCGATGTGGAAGGCGTGGATGGTCCGGCCTTCGAGGACGCGCAGGGTGTCCTCGACCGACAGGCATTCGTTCAGCCCGTCGCTGTGCAGGGCGACCTGGACGTCGTGCTCCTCGGCGACGCGCAGCGCGGTGTCGAGGGCGCGGGTGTGGGCGCCCATGTCCTCGTGGACCTTGAAGCCGCTCGCGCCGCCCTCGGCCAGGGCCTCGACGAGGGGGGCGGCGTCGGAGGACGAACCCCGGCCCAGGAAGCCGATGTTGACCGGCCAGGCGTCGAAGGCGCTGAAGGCGTGGCGCAGCGCCCAGGGCGAGTTGACGCCGACGCCCCACACCGGCCCGAACTCCTGGCCGATGATCGTGGTGACGCCGGAGGCGAGCGAGGCCTCCATGATGCGCGGCGACAGCAGGTGCACATGGGTGTCGACGGCTCCGGCGGTGGCGATCAGTCCCTCGCCCGAGACGATCGACGTCCCCGTACCGACCACCACGTCGACCCCGTCGAGGGTGTCGGGGTTCCCGGCCCGCCCGATCGAGCAGATCCGCCCCTCGCGGATGCCGATGGAGACCTTGCGGATCCCCTGGGCCGCGTCGATCACCACCACGTTGCTGATGACGACGTCGCAGGTCTCGCGGACGGCGGCGGCCTTGAGGTGCAGTCCGTCGCGGGCGGTCTTGCCGAAGCCGGCGAGGAACTCGTCGCCGTAGCGCTGGGCGTCGGACTCGACGCGGATGGTCAGCCCGGAGTCACCGAGGCGGACGCGGTCGCCGGCGCGGGGGCCGTGGGTGGCTGCGTACTCGTAAGGATTCATCGCCGCTCAGCTCCCTCGTTCTCCCCGACGCTTCCGGCATCTCCGTTGTCCCCGGTGTCCCCGGTGTCCCCGGTGTCCCCGGCGTCTCCGGCGTCTCCGGCGTCTCCGGCGTCTCCGGCCCCGAGGTACCCGCAGGCGGCGGCCCTGCGCAGGGCCTCCTCCCTGGCTCCGGGCGCGTCCAGCGGCCCGTCGACCAGCCCCGCGAAACCGATGGCGATCCGTTCACCGCCGATGGGCAGCAGCCCGACCTCGGCGCTCTCCCCCGGCCCGAAGCGCACGGAGGACCCGGCGGGGACCGCGAGCCGCATCCCGTAGGCCGCCGCCCGCGGGAAGTCGAGCCGCGGATTGGTCTCGAAGAAGTGGAAGTGCGAGGTGACGGAGACGGGCACGGTCGCGGTGTTGGTGACGGTCAGCCGGACGACGGCGGCGGGCTCGGCGTGCTCCGGCCCCGGCAGCAGCGCGCCGGGTGCCCGCTCCCCCAGCCCGCCCCCGAGGGGGTCGCTGACGATCGCGAGCCGGGACCCGTCGTCGAAGACGGCCTCGACATGCACCTCGGTGACGACGTCGGCGACGCCCGGCAGGACGTCGTCCGGGCCGAGCACCGCCCGGGCCGCCGCGATCGCCTCGGCGAGCCGACGCCCGTCCCGGGCCGCCTCGCACACGGTGTCCGCGATGAGGGCGGTCGCTTCGGGGACGTTCAGCCTGAGGCCCCGGGCCCGGCGGGCACGTGCCAGCTCCGCGGCCCCGAAGAGCAGCAGCCGGTCACGTTCCGTGGGGGTCAGTCTCATGTCCGGGCACCTCCTTGCCTTCCTCGATTTAGAGCACCACTCTAAACGTGAGATCCATGGAACGGAAAGATTGACATCCAGAATCTGGTCACAGACATTGAACGTCGCTCTAACTCTCGGGCGGCCGTCGAAGGAGACCAGCCATGCCGATCGAACAGCGCGGAGTCGACACCATCCCCGACGAGGAACGGACCAGCGGGCCGGGGGACCTCGTCTCGATCCTGCTGGGATCGAACCTCTGTCTGGGCGTGATCATCTTCGGCTGGCTGCCACCCTCCTTCGGGCTCGACTGGTGGTCGTCGGTGAGCGCGATCGTGGCGGGCACGGTGATCGGCACCGCGCTCACCGCGCCGCTCGCGCTGGTGTCCCTGCGCACGGCGACGAACCTCTCCACCTCCTCCGGCGCCCAGTTCGGCGTGCGCGGACGGCTGGTCGGCTCGGTCGTCGGGCTGCTGCTCGCCCTCGGCTACACCGCGCTGACCGTCTGGATCGGCGGCGATGTGATGGTGAGCGTGCTCGGCCGCCTGTTCGGGCTGCCGGCGAACGGGCTGTCGTACGCCGTCGTGTACGCCGTCCTCGCCGCCGCCACCGTCGCGGGCGCGGTGTACGGCTACCGCGTGCTGCTCGCGATGTCCCGGGTCCTCGCGGTCGGCATGACCGCGCTCCTCGCGCTCGGGGTGCTCGCCTACGCGCCGCACTTCACCACCGCCGCGCTCCCGGAGACCGGCGGCTATCTGCTGGGTTCGTTCTGGCCGACCTGGCTGCTGGCGGCGGTCGCGGCGGGCCTGTCCGGACCGATCGCGTTCATCACCCTGCTCGGCGACTACACGCGCTACATCTCCCCGTCCCGGCACTCCTCCCGTACGGTCCTGCACGCCACCTGGCTGGGCCTGATCGCCGGGCTGCTGGTCCCGCAGCTCTTCGGCACCTTCACGGCGTACGCGGCCCGCGCGGCCCTCGACTACGCGGGGCCGCTGGTCTCCGCCTCCCCCACCTGGTACCTGGTCCCGCTGCTGCTCGCCGCCTCCGCCGGGTCGGTCGGCAACGCGGGCCTGATGCTGTACTCCATGGGCCTGGACCTGGACGCGATCCTGCCGAAGGCCTCGCGCGCCCGGGCCACGCTCACGGTCGCCGTCGTCGCCACCGTCTGTGTCTTCGTCGGCCTCCCCCAAGCTCTCGGCTTCGCTCGAGCAGGGAGGTACCCCCATCGCCTGGAACGCGCAGTCCGCGATGACGTCCTTCGTCCTTCTCCTGACCGCCATCGGCACCCCGTGGGCGGTCATCACCCTCATCGGCTTCGCCCGCTGCCGCGGAATCTACGACCCGGACGCCCTCCAGGTCTTCAACCGCCGCTCCCGCGGCGGGATCTACTGGTACCGCGCCGGCTGGAACGTCCAGGCGACGGTCTCCTGGGCACTGGGCGCGTTCGCCGGCCTCCTCGCCGTCTCCCTCCCCTCGTACCAGGGACCGCTGCTGCCCCTCACCGGTGGAGTGGACTGCAGCTTCGTCCTGTCAGGGCTGGTCGGCGGCCTCGTCCACCTGGCCCTCTCGCCGAAGCGGGCGTCACACCGGGTCGAGGCCGGGCAGGAACCGGCGCGCGCCGAAAGCGGGCTTTAGGTCGCTGAACCAGGTGGCGTTCTCGTCGTACGCGGCGAAGAACGGGCGGCCCACCAGCTCCGGGTCGCGGGCCTGGATGAGATGGAGCACGAAGACCTTCTCGCCGGCCACCTCCGTGATCCCGTCCACGCACACCTTGCCCGGCATCGCCGACATGACCGGGCCGCGCACGGTCCGCGCTAGGCCGGACACCTGGGCGTAGGCGTCGCGGAAGATCTGGTGACCGCGGGCGAGCGGCACCCCGAAGTAGCCCTGCGGGCCGGTGTCCCGCTCCACGAACTGGTAGTACGGCACCCCCAGCGCGGTTCCACAGCCCGGCCCACGCCTCGGCACTGTCGTTGATACCCCTGACCAGCGGCCCCTGTCAGCGGATCACGGCACCCGTGTCACGCACCCGGCGCATCGCCTCGCGCACCACCGGGGGCCGCAGCTCCTGGGGGTGGGTGAAGTGGGCCATCAGCGCGAGGTGGCGGCCGCTGGCGACGACCTTCTCGAACAGGCGCAGCACGTCATCGGCGTCGCGGTCGGTGAGGAAACGGTACGGCCAGAAGGCGAGCGACTTGGTGCCGATACGGATCGACTGGATCGACTCGATCTCCAGGAGCGGTTCGACGTGGCGGCGCAGCACCTCGGTGCTCATCACCATCGGGTCGCCACCCGTGATGAGCGCGCTGGTGACCTCCGGGTGGGCGCGCAGATAGGCGGATGTGGTGGCGATGTGGTCGGTGGCCCCGCCGAGGCGGGGCCACCTAGTGGGGATCGGGCTGGTACTCGGACAGAACCCCTATCTAATCTCCAGGTTCGGTGACGTTCTGGCCGTTGGTTGAGGTCTCCTTGAAGTACTCGATCACGACGGCGGGTTCGGCGGACCGGAGGGCCCGTCGTTCGTAGACTCCTCGCAGTAGCGTGTTCCACGCATCGGCGAGCTGCTGCGCGTTGCCGATCAGCGTGACGCCCACGCTGACGCCGACAATGCTCGGCCACGGCGCATGGGCTAGTGCTGTGATCACCGCCGCGACACCACCTGCCGTAGCGCCGGAGGGGTTCATGGGGCGCTCCGATCAGGGGAATCGATGCGGTCGGTGGGCGGCAGGGACACGCGCTGGAACAGGCCGTCCAGGTCACGGGGCGTGAAGGCGCGAAAGCGGGGGCTCGGGTGCGCGGAGCCGGGTCTCGTGGGCTGAGCGGGGTGGAGCGCTGAACTCATGTGTGCCGGGGCCTCTATTCCCCGACCAGGACCAACGGCCGCAACTCGACGAAGGCGCCCGCCGACGCATCGTACTTCTCCGCGAAGTGCTGCATGAGCAGCCGGTGAAGCTCACTTTCGTCGTCGCCGACGATCAGTTCGTGCGCGCCCTGCACGCCCAAGGCCTCGCTGTACGCGGAGAGTTGATCGAGGCGGTGGCGGGCCATCTACGACACGAGGTCGTGTCCGGCGACGTAGAGGCAGTCGTCCACGTAGACGAAGCGACAGCTGAACGCCCGGCGGCCGTCGGTCGCGTCGACCAGGGTCACCCGCAGATGGGTGAACCGCTCCATCCACTTGCTCTGCTGCCACAGTTCGTCGAAGCGCTGTTCGACGAAGGTGCCGAGCGGGGAGCGGACGGCGACTTCGAGCTGGACGCCTTCGCCGGAGAAGCGCCCGACGGTGAGGAAGGAGACCAGGGAGCGCTCGTCCCAGCGGTAGAGGGTCACGCCGGGGGACGTGGAGCAGAGGCGTACTTCGAGGAGCTGGCGGGAGTTCTCGTCGAGCCGGAGCGCGAACCGGTCCAGCGTGCGCAGGTTGCGCATGATGTCGCGGCGGATGTCGGCACTCCGCTCGCCCAGCTCACGGACCTTCACGTTCGAGGTCGAGCCGTAGACCTGGGCGCTGAACCACTCGTAGTCCAGCCAGGTGTGTTCGCGGACCCGGCCCTCCTGGGCGCGGCTGATCAGCGGGCCGATCACGAAGACGGTGACGACGACGCCGACGATGTCGGTGCCGAGGTTGAGGGTGAGGTTCTCCTCCGTGGCCGTGCGGGCACGCGGGAGGGCGGCACGCTCCCCCCCGTGGAATCTGTGGATACCCGTGTCACGGAGCCGCTACGCGTCGAACGAACCGCCGGTCCCCGCACTCCTGTTGGGGAGAGGAGGACCGGCGGGAGGCGTGGGGTGCCGGGACCGACGGGCGCGAGGGTCGCGACAGGCGCGAAGGCCGCGAGGGTCGCGACAGGCGCGAGGAGCGTCCTAGCCCAGCGGGTGCATCCAGCCGTGCTTGTCCACGCTGATGCCGCGCTGGATGTCGAGAAGCGCCTCGCGCAGCTTCAGGGTGACCTCGCCGGGCTCGCCGCCGGACTGCTGCCACTCGGTGCCGGTGCGCTTGACCGTGCCGACGGGGGTGATGACCGCGGCCGTGCCGCAGGCGAAGACCTCCGTCAGGGTGCCGTTCTCCGCGTCGCGCTGCCACTGGTCGATGGAGACGCGGCCCTCCTCGGAGGTGTAGCCAAGGTCGCGGGCGACGGTGAGGAGGGAGTCGCGGGTGACGCCCTCCAGGATGGAGCCGGTGAGGGAGGGGGTGATGATCTTGTCCCCGTACACGAAGTACAGGTTCATGCCGCCGAGCTCCTCGATCCACTTGTGCTCGACCGCGTCGAGGTAGCAGACCTGGTCGCAGCCCTTCGCCGCGGCCTCGGCCTGGGCGAGGAGGGAGGCCGCGTAGTTGCCGCCGGTCTTGGCGTCGCCCATGCCGCCGGGGACGGCGCGCACATGGTCCTCGGAGAGCCAGATCGACACCGGCTTCACGCCGCCCGCGAAGTACGCGCCCGCGGGGGACGCGATGACGAGGAAGAGGTACTCGTTGGCGGGCTTCACACCCAGGCCGACCTCGGTCGCGATCATGAACGGACGCAGGTAGAGGGACTCCTCGCCGCCGTGGGCGGGGACCCAGGCGCGGTCCTGCTGGACCAGCAGGTCACAGGCCTCGATGAACGTCTCCACGGGCAGCTCCGGCATGCCGAGCCGGCGGGCGGAGGACTGGAAGCGCCGGGCGTTCTTGTCCGGGCGGAAGGTGGCGACGGAGCCGTCGGGCTGGCGGTAGGCCTTGAGGCCCTCGAAGATCTCCTGCGCGTAGTGCAGGGTCATGTTCGCGGGGTCGAGGGAGAGCGGGCCGTACGGAACGAGCTGGCCGTCGTGCCAGCCGCGGCCCTCGGTCCACTTGATCGTCACCATGTGGTCGGTGAAGTGGCGGCCGAACCCGGGGTTGGCGAGGATCGCCTCGCGCTCCGCCGCGGAGCGGGGCTGCGAAGAGGGCTTGAGCTCGATCGTGGGCGTCGTCATGTGGTTGTCCTTCACCGGTTGTGTGTGACGGGCCGCGCTCACGCCCGTACTGCCAGTGGCCAGTACTAGGACGTCCGAGCATTCCCTCATTCCCGCGGCTCCGCGTTCGATTATCGCGCGCGCGCAGCCGTGGACGAAACGGGGTGAAGACGGCCCAGGGGTTACCCAGGGGTTGTTGATGGTGGCACCCGGCGAGGGCATAGGAAAAGCCGCCGGGTGCGGATGCGACCCGGCGGCTCCTACGGGAGGTACGTGGAGCGGCGGGTCAGCCGGCTACTCGTACGGCGAGCGCGTCGCCGATTTCCTCGGTGCTGCGGGCGGGCTTGCCCACGCGCTCGGCGAGGTCGGCCGAGACGGCGTCCTCGATGCGGGCGGCCTCGGTCTCGTAGCCGAGGTGGCGCAGCAGGAGGGCGACGGACAGGACGGTGGCGCTGGGGTCGGCCTTGCCCTGGCCCGCGATGTCGGGCGCCGAGCCGTGCACGGGTTCGAACATCGAGGGGAACTCGCCGGAGGGGTTGATGTTCCCGCTCGCGGCGACGCCGATGCCGCCGGAGACGGCCGCGGCGAGGTCGGTGATGATGTCGCCGAAGAGGTTGTCGGTGACGATCACGTCGAAGCGCGCGGGGTCCGTGACGAGGTAGATCGTCGCGGCGTCCACGTGGATGTAGTCCGTGGTGACCTCGGGGAACTCCTCGGCCACCTTGTTGAAGACGTTCGTCCAGAGGTGACCGGCGAAGGTCAGCACGTTGTTCTTGTGGACCAGCGTCAGCTTCTTGCGCGGGCGGGCCTGCGCGCGGGCGAAGGCGTCACGGACGACACGCTCGACACCGAAGGCCGTGTTGACGGAGACCTCGGTGGCGACCTCGTGCTCGGTGCCCTTGCGGATCGTGCCGCCGTTGCCCGTGTACGGGCCCTCGGTGCCCTCGCGGACCACGACGAAGTCGATCTCCGGCTGGCCGGCCAGCGGGGTGGCGACACCCGGAAGGAGCTTCGACGGACGCAGGTTGACGTGGTGGTCGAAGGCGAAGCGGAGCTTGAGCAGGAAGCCGCGCTCCAGGACGCCGGACGGGACCGAGGGGTCGCCGATCGCGCCGAGCAGGATGGCGTCGTGCTGCTTGAGGGCGTCGAGGTCGGCCTCGGTGAGGGTCTCACCGGTGGCGTGGTAGCGCTTGGCCCCGAAGTCGAACTCCTTGGTCTCCAGCTTCACATCCTGCGGAAGGACGGCGGAGAGCACCTTCAGCCCCTGGGCCACGACCTCCTGGCCGATGCCGTCACCGGGGATCACTGCGAGATTGATGCTGCGAGACATGAAGGCACCGTACTCCGTGTCCCATGGAATGACACGGCGCGTCCGCCATCCGGACATGGTCGGGGTGTCGCGGATCGTTTCGTCGACGTGCGTTCACCCGTACGTATGGCGGGCGTTGGGACTTGCTGGGAAGTTCACCGACATGGACCTTCCCGACTTCGGCATTCCGCAGCAGCTCGCGAGCCGGATGAGCATGGCGGAGCAGTACGAGTACCTGCGTACGAAGCTCACGAGGCGTCGCGCCCTGGTGTCGGCGGGTGCGTTCGCGGGCGGTGGGCTGCTGGCCGGCTGCTCGTCCCCGTCGGGGACGGTGACGCGCGGCTCCGCCCCGGGCACGAGCGTCACCGGGCAGGTGCACGGTTCCGTCGTCACCCCCTTCGGCCGCCATCTCGCCTTCGGCGCCGACCCGAAGAGCCAGATGCGGGTCTCCTGGCAGGTGCCGCTCGCGGTCCGGAGGCCGTATCTGCGGGTGGGCACGCATCCCGGACAGCTGAGCCGGAAGGTCGAGGCCGAGGTCCGCGCCCTGCACACGCCGGGGGTCACGGGCGTACGGCTGGCACTGGACCAGTACTACGTGCACGCGGCCCTGGACGGTCTGAAGCCCGGCACGACGTACTACTACGGCGTCGGCCACGACGGCTTCGACCCGGCCTCACCGGCGCACAGGCCGACCGTCGGCTCCTTCCGCACGGCGCCCGCGAACCCGGAGAAGTTCGTGTTCACCGCCTTCGGCGACCAGGGCGTCAGCTCGGCCGCGCTCGCCAACGACAAGGTGCTGCTGCGCCAGAAGCCCGCCTTCCACCTCCACGCGGGTGACATCTGCTACGCGGACGGGACAGGGCGCGGCAAGAAGTCGGACGGGTTCGACCCCGGATACTGGGACCTGTTCCTCAAGCAGACCGAGCCGGTGGCGAAGTCGGTGCCGTGGATGGTGACGACCGGCAACCACGACATGGAGGCCTGGTACTCGCCGGACGGCTACGGCGGCCAGGCGGCCCGTTTCTCCCTCCCGGACAGCGGCTTCGACCCCCGGACGGCACCGGGCGTCTACTCCTTCACGTATGGCAACGTCGGCATCGTGGCACTGGACGCGAACGACGTGTCGTACGAGATTCCCGCCAACCAGGGCTACACGGGCGGGAAGCAGACGAAGTGGCTGGACAGGAAGCTGGGCGAGCTGCGCTCCTCGGCGGCGGTGGACTTCATCGTGGTCTTCTTCCACCACTGCGCCTATTCGACGTCCGCGCACGCCTCCGACGGCGGGGTGCGCGCGGCGTGGCTGCCGCTGTTCAGCAAGCATCAGGTGGACCTGGTGATCAACGGGCACAACCATGTGTACGAGCGGACGGACGCCGTCAAGAACGGCGCGGTGGGCCGTTCGGTGCCGGTGGGCGGCTCGACGGATCCGACGCGGGACGGGATCGTCTACGTCACCGCGGGCGGCGGCGGCAAGGATCTGTACGGCTTTCCGTCGGGCGTGAAGGACAGCTACGAGGGGCACGTCGGCCGCCACGAGTCCGTGAGCAGCTTCCACTGGACCAAGTCGCAGGACCAGCAGCGGGAGACGGTGGAGTGGTCCCGGGTGCGGTACGCCGGCTTCTCCTTCCTCTCGGTGGAGGCGGAGGCGGGCACGACGCCCCGGCTCAAGGTGTCGGCGCTCGCGGAGAGCGGCAGGCGCATCGACCACTTCGAGGTGCGGCGCGGTGGCTGAGCGCACGGCAGCGCCTCGGCACTGCGAGGTGCGGCGCGGGGCGTGAACCCCGCGCCGCACCCCGTGCGGGTGCGGCTCCCGGTATGAGGGGGGTGCGGGCGGGTCAGTGACCCGTCTCGCCGCCGTTGTCCCTGCGGTCGAGGGCGCGCTGGAGGGCGGCGGCCGCGTTCTTGCGGTCGGACTCGCTCGTGCGGGACACGTGGCGGACTCGGCGGACGGTCGTCTCGGCCATGATGAATCGACTCCTTGCTTCCGGAAGCGGCCCCAAACGGACCACCGGAAGTGCGATGAGGGAGGGATACGAGACGCCGGGGGCGGGGAGCGGTGCCGCAGGGGTTGCCTGCCAGGGGCTCCGGCTCACGACCGCCATTCGCTTGGTCTAGCGAGACGTTCGGCTCCTACAAAACTAAGCGAGGAAGGAGCATCTGTCTCCACAGTTAGTCGGACTTCCTACTATCTGAGACGGTGGATTGGGTCACACGGCTCTGAGCTGGGACAACAGTTCGCGCGGCATCGCCCGCCGCCGGGTGCAGCCGCAGGGCGCCCGCCGTCGGAACGAGACACAGCACGCCGAGCACCACGAACGCGACGGCGTACGCCGAGCGCGTCCCGTCCGTCAGCGCCGCGCCCCCGCGCAGCGCGACGGCGGTGACGGCCACGCCCAGCCCGGCGGCCAGTTGATGGGAGGTCGCGAAGAGGGCGTTGGCGTCGCGCAGCCGCTCCGGCGGGGTCTCGCTGAAGGCGATGGTCGCGTAGCCGCTGAGGCCGACCGAACGGGCGACACCGGAGAGCACCGAGACGACCGCGATCACCGCGACCGGCGTCTCCCGCGTGAACAGCGCGCAGGCCGTGGTGGTGACCGCGAGCCCGAGCGTGGAGACGATCAGCAGCGGACGGAAGCCGAAGCGGTTGATCAGATACGTCGTCGCGGGCTTGACCCCGATGTTCCCGACGAAGACGAACAGCACCACCGCGCCCGACTTCACCGCGCTCCAGCCGAACACCTCCTGGAAGAGCAGCGGGAGAAGGAAGGGGAGGGCGGCGACGACCGCCATGTAGAGCGAGCCGTCGAGCGCCGACGCGCGGAAGGACTGGACGTCCAGGGTGCGCAGGTTGACCAGCGGGTGCGGGGTGCGCAGCAGATGCCGTACGGCCGCGGTGAGCGCCACGGCGGCGATCGCGCCGACCGCCACCGTCTGCGCGGCGGATCCTTGGGCCTGGTCGGAGAGCAGGTGCGCGGTCCAGGTCAGGGCGGCGAGACCGGTGCAGGTGAGCAGGGTGCCGACGAGGTCCAGCGGGGGTGTCTCGTCCGGCGGGGCCGGCGCGATGAGGCGGTGCGCGACGAGCAGGGCGACCACGCCGAGGGGCACGTTCAGCAGGAAGATCCAGTGCCAGGAGGCGTACGTGGTGATCAGGCCCCCGAGCAGGGGCGCGAGCACCGGGGCGACGAGGCCGGGCCACACGATGTACGCGACCATGCGCGGCAGTTCGCGCTTGGCGGTGCCGGTCAGGACGACCAGCCGGCCGACCGGCACCATCATGGCGCCGCCGACGCCCTGCAGCACACGGGTGCCGACGAGCACGCCGAGGTTCGGGGCGAGCGCGCAGGCCAGGGAGGCGAGGGTGAAGACCGTGATCGCGGCGAGGAAGACCCGGCGTGGGCCGAAGCGGGCGGTGAGCCAGCCGGAGAGGGGGATGAGGACGGCGAGGGTGACGAGGTAGGCGGTGATGACCAGGCCCACGGAAGTGGGGGCGGTGTGCAGGTCCCGGGCTATCTGCGGGGCCGCGGTCGACACGATGGTGCCGTCCAGCATCTCCATGAAGAAGCAGCCCGCGACGAGGAGCGCGGTCGCGGTGCCGCGCCGGTGAGAATCCGTCATGGGTCCAGGTTCGGGGCGTCGATTGCTGCACACAAGGTCCGATTGCTTCACATAGCCTTGCGTCTCATGCAGCATTCAGCGCATGCGTCGTCCGGCTCCGGGCTGACCGCTCCTCTCCCCGACATGAACCTCCTGCCCGCCCTCGACGCCCTGCTGCGGGCGGGCAGCGTGGCGGGCGCGGCGGCCGAACTGAACGTCTCCCCCTCGGCGATGAGCCGCACCCTGGGCCGGCTGCGCCGGGTGGTCGGCGACCCGCTCCTCGTCCCGTCGGGGCGGGGTCTGACCCTGACGCCCCGCGCGCGGGAGATGCAGCCTCGGGTGCAGACGGCGCTGGCGGGCGCGGTGGCGGCGCTGCGACCGCCGACCGACGTCGAACTCTCCTCTCTTCGACGGGAGTTCAGAATCCGCACCAACGACGGGGTCGTCCTGTCCCTCGGCGCCCCGTTGCTGGAACTGGCAGCCCGGGAGGCACCCGGCGTACGGCTGCGACTGTTGCCCGAGGGCGAGGAGGACCCGGCGGATCTGCGCACCCATGTCGACCTGGACGTGGGCGAGTTGCCGGACCCGCTGCCGCACGACGTGCGCGCCTCGACGTTGCACGAACACCGGATGGTGGCGGTGGCGCGGGCCGGCGCGGAGTTCGCGCGCGAGCCGCTGACGCCCGAGCGGTTCGCCGCGCTGCCGCACATCACGGTGACACGGCGCGGCCGGGCGCACAGCGTGGTGGACGAACGCCTCGCCGGACTCGGCCTGCACCGCGACGTCCTGGCCACCGCCCCCACCTTCGGCGCGGCCTGCTTCTTCGTCCTGCGCTCCGACGCCCTGGCGCTCGTCCCGGCGGAGGTCGCGAGGGAGGCGGAGCACTGGATGCCGCTGACGGTGCTGGAGATCCCGCTGGACCTGCCGAGGTTCTCGACGGGCCAGGCATGGCACGTACGGCTGGACACGGATCCGGCGCACCGGTGGTTGCGGGGGGCGCTGGCGCGGGTGGCGGAGGAGGTGAGGTGCGCCGACGAAAATTGATCCTATCTCTGATGCGGTCGGACGCCTTGACAGGCCCATCACGCACCTTCACTCTCACAATCATCGGATGACTACAGGTGATGACTGCGAGAAGGAGGGTTCCTGATGTCGGTCCAGTTACGGGCCCGCACCATCGTGTTGACGCTCTGTTCCGCCCTGCTCGCCACGGCCGTGGCGGCGCTCCCCGCCCGCGCCGAGGGGACGGCGCGGGCCGCCTGGGAGGTGAAGGGGCCGCACGGCTCCCCGACGGCGGTCGTCGCGCTCGACCGGACCGACGGACATCCCACGCTCGCCGTGAGACGCGAGGGCAGAACGGTCCTGGAGCCCTCCCCCCTCGGCCTGGTCACCGAACAGACCGACTTCTCCCGGGGGTTGACCCTCACCGGACGCTCCGAGCGCACGATCACCGAGCACTACACGAGCCCGACCGGCAAGTCCCGCGACCGCGTCGCCCGCATGACCGAGGCCCGCTTCCGCTTCCGCACCGCCGACGGCGCCCGGCTCGACCTGGTGACGCGGGTCGCCCGCGACGGCGTCGCCTACCGCTACGTCCTGCCGCAGAACCACGGCAACGTACTGCGCGAGGCCTCCGCCTTCACCCTCCCCACCGGCGCGAACGCCCTCCTCGGCGGCTACCGCGCCGACAACGAGCTCCGCTTCACCCGCTACGACTCCGCGGCGGCGGCGCCGGCGGGCGCGTACATGATGCAGGGCCTGTTCAGGACGGACGGGGGCAACGGCGCCGCCGCTGACGGCGACTACGCCCTGATCGCCGAGTCGGACGTCAACGGCACCTACGCGGGAGCCCACCTGACGCACACCGCGGACTCGTCGACGTACGGGCTGAGCCTCTGGAACGACGAGCCGATCCTGACGACCGGCCCGCTCACCACCCCCTGGCGCGCGATCGTCACCGGTGACCTCGCGACCGTCACCGAGTCGACCTTCGTCGACGACCTCGCCCCGGCGTCCCGGGTCCGCGACACCTCGTGGATCACGCCGGGCCCGGCGCTGTGGACCTGGCTGGCGGGCGGCAAGGAGGCCGGGCAGAGCCTGGCCGCGCAGGAGAAGTACGTGGACTACGCGGCCGAGCGCGGCTGGCCGTACGAAGTGGTGGACGCGGGCTGGTACTACAAGACCGGCGACTGGGAGGTGATCGATCCCCAGTGGCAGACGGACAGCTGGATGCCGGAGCTGGTGCGCTACGCGGCGGCCAAGGGCGTGGGCATCCATGTCTGGCTGCACTACAGCCTGCTGACCGATCCCGTCGAGCGCGAGAAGTGGCTTTCCACGCTGGCGCGGTGGGGCGTCAAGGGCGTGAAGATCGACTTCATGGACTCGGAGTCCCAGGAGCGGATGCGCTGGTACGACGACGTGCTGGAGTCCACGGCCCGCCACCACCTCATGGTGAACTTCCACGGCTCGACGATCCCCAAGGGCATCCAGCGCACCTGGCCGCAGGTCATGACGATGGAGGGGGTCGGCGGCGAGGAGAAGCGCAACAACACGGCGGAGCAGCTGGCCTCGCTCCCCTTCACCCGCAATGCCATCGGCTCCATGGACTTCACCCCGGGCGCCTTCCACCGCCCGTACCGCCCGAACGTCGCCTCGGACGCGGGTGAGCTGGGCCTGAGCGTCCTGTACGAGTCCGGGATCCAGAACCTCTCCGGCACCCCGGAGTCGTACGACGCGCGGCCCGAGGCCCGCCGCTATCTGGAGCAGCTGCCCGCCCGCTGGGAGGAGACCCGGCTGCTGACCGGCGATCCGGGCCGCTCGGCGGTCCTGGCCAGGCGTGCCGCCGACGGCCGGTGGTTCATCGGCGGCACGTTCACGGGCGCGGCCCGCACGGTCGACGTACCGATGCGGCTGGGCGCGGGCCGCTGGCTGGTGGAGACCCTGACGGACGGACCGTCGGGGCTGGTGCGCGAGACGCACGTCGTCCGGGGCGGCGGCACGCTGGCCGTACCGGTCGTGGCGGACGGCGGCTTCGCGGCGCTCGCCTGCCGCGCGCGCGAAGGCCGTACGACCTGCGAGAACTGACCCACCGAAGCGACACCCCCCTCCCCTGACCCCGAGCGGGGTCAGGGAGCCGCTCACGCACGACGACCGCCGACGGCTCAGCAGCGGATCGCCCACACGACTGATCCTCCGCGCCGCATGCGACATCGGACTCCGGCAGGGGGAACGGTGACGTCATGAGCGACACGACCAAAGCACTGCTCGAGGGCGGCCCGGACGATCTGCCCGAGCGGATCGTCCCGGTCCCGCCCCCTGGAACGGACGTGAAGATCGAGTTGCGCGGTGGATACGAACACTTCAGAGCGACCCCACGGCAGGCGGACACGCCGGAGGGCAGGCTGCCCGTGTACGAGTGGTGGGAGCGGACGGAGTTCGCCGGGTGACGCCATGTCCGCCGCGGCGAGGGACGGCGGATCACCGCAACGCCGCCGTCACCGCCTCCCGGAATCCCCTCGGGTCCTCGACCCACGGCAGGTGCCCGGCCTCCGGCAGGATCACCCGGCGTACCCGGGGCAGCGCCCTCTCCAGTGAGTCGACCGCCGAGCGCGGCCGGATGTCGAGCGCCCCGTCGACGACGACCACGGGCAGGTCGAGCTTCTCGCAGGCGGCGTACAGCTCCGGGGTGCCCCAGGTCCTTCTCCGCTCGGCGTTGAAGGCCTTGTTGCACTCGGTGCTGATGTCGAACCAGGGCTCGGTCATCCGCCGGGCATGCTCCAGGTCCCGCTCGCGGTCCACGAACTCGGCGGACCACTGCAGCACCGCACACTCCCGTTCCCGCGCCGCGGAGCGAACCGGACGGTCCGTCAACTCCCGCCAGCGGGCCAGGCGTTCGGGGCGCTCGCCCAGCCGGGCGAGGAGGTTCGCCTTGAAGCCGTCGAACCAGTCGGAGTCGGGTCCGATCCCCGTACCGCTCACATAGACCAGCGCGTTCACCCGCTCGGGATGGGCCAGCGCATAGCTCAGCACCAGCTGCGCGCCCCACGAGTGGCCGAGCAGCGCCATCCGCTCCAGCCCGAAGTGCCGCCGTACGGCGTCCAGGTCGGCGACGAACCGCCCGGTCGTCCAGGGCCCGGCGCTCCGCTCCGAGCGCCCGCAGCCTCGCTGGTCCCAGCGGACGACCGGGGTCACGTCGGCCAGTAGTTCCGTCACGTCGGTGAACATGTCCCACAGGCCGGGTCCGCCGTGGCACAGCACGAGCGGGGGGCCTTCGCCCGACCGCTCCGCCCACAGTCGTACTCCGTCGTCGGTCTCGACCGTCTCGCTTCGCGTCCGGGCCATGGGGAGATTCTGCCCAAAGACGTCCGAAGACACCCCGACATGGAGACGGGCCGGGAAGCCCGCTCGGGGGTCAGGCTTCCCGGCCCGGGTTCGAAAGGGCTGATCAGCCCATGTGCGGGTACGTGTAGTCGGTCGGCGGGACCAGCGTCTCCTTGATGGCGCGGGTCAGCGTCCAGCGCATCAGGTTCTGCGGGGCGCCCGCCTTGTCGTTGGTGCCGGAGGCGCGGCCGCCGCCGAAGGGCTGCTGGCCGACGACGGCGCCGGTCGACTTGTCGTTGATGTAGAAGTTGCCCGCGGCGTAGCGGAGCTTCTCCATCGTGTAAGCCGCCGCCGCACGGTCGCCCGAGACGACCGAGCCGGTCAGCGCGTAGTCGGACGCCGACTCCATCTGCGTCAGCATCTCGTCGTAGCTCTCGGCCGAGCTGTCGTCGTACACGTGCACGGCGAGGAACGGGCCGAAGTACTCCGTCTTGAAGACCTCGTTCTCCGGGTCCGAGCACTCCACGACGGTCGGACGCACGAAGTAGCCGACCGCGTCGTCGTACGAGCCGCCCGCGACGATCGTGCAGGTCGGGTCGGCCTTCGCCCGGTCGATCGCCGCCTTGTTCTTGGCGAACGCGCGCTCGTCGATGACCGCGCCGACGAAGTTCGCGAGGTCGGTGACGTCACCCATGGTCAGGTAGTCGACCTCGGCCGCGAACTCCTCCTTGAACCCGGAGTTCCAGATGGACGCCGGGATGTACGCGCGGGAGGTGGCCGAGCACTTCTGGCCCTGGTACTCGAAGGCACCGCGGGTCAGGGCGGTCTTCAGGACCGCGCGGTCGGCGCTGGGGTGGGCGACCAGGAAGTCCTTGCCGCCGGTCTCGCCGACCAGGCGCGGGTACGAGCGGTACTTCTCGATGTTGTTGCCGACCGTCTTCCACAGGTACTGGAAGGTCTTGGTCGACCCGGTGAAGTGGATGCCCGCGAGGTCTCGGTGCTCCAGGGCGACCTTGGAGACCTCGATGCCGTCTCCGGTGACGAGGTTGATGACGCCCTTGGGGAGACCGGCCTCCTCCAGGAGCCGCATGAGCAGCACGGCGGCGTGGGTCTGCGTCGGGGACGGCTTCCAGACCACGACGTTGCCCATCAGCGCGGGCGCGGTCGGCAGGTTGCCCGCGATCGCCGAGAAGTTGAACGGCGTGATCGCGTAGACGAAGCCCTCGAGCGGGCGGTGGTCGAGGCGGTTCCAGACGCCCGGGGAGTTCGCCGGGGGCTGCTCGGCGAGGATCTGGCGGGCGTAGGCAACGTTGAAGCGCCAGAAGTCGACGAGCTCGCAGGGGCAGTCGATCTCGGCCTGCTGAGCGGTCTTCGACTGGCCGAGCATGGTGGAGGCGGCCAGCGTCTCGCGCCAGGGGCCTGCCAGCAGCTCGGCGGCGCGCAGGATGATCGCGGCGCGGTCGTCGAAGGACATCGCGCGCCAGGCCGGCGCGGCGGCGAGGGCCGCGTCGATGGCGTCCTGCGCGTCCTGCTGGGTGGCGTGCGCGCCGGTGCCGATGACGGCCTTGTGGTTGTGCGGCTGCACGACCTCGAAGCGCTCACCGCCGCCGAGCCGCTTCTCGCCGCCGATGGTCATCGGCAGCTCGATCGGGTTCTCCGCCAGTTCCTTGAGCTTGGCCTCCAGGCGGGCGCGCTCGGGCGAACCCGGGGCGTAGCCGTGCACCGGCTCGTTGACGGGGGTGGGGACCTGGGTCACAGCGTCCATGGTGTCCGTAACTCCTTTATGAGCGGGTGGTTCGGGCTCGGCCCGTGGATCAGCCCTTGGTCAGAATCGAGCGGGCGAAGAAGAGGAGGTTGGCCGGCTTCTCGGCCAGGCGGCGCATGAAGTAGCCGTACCAGTCGGTGCCGTACGCGGTGTACACCCGCATGCGGTGGCCCTCGGCGGCGAGCCGCAGGTGCTCCTCGCTCCGGATGCCGTACAGCATCTGGAACTCGTACTCGTCCAGCTTGCGCCCGGCCTTGCGCGCCAGCTCCTGGGCGATGGAGATGAGGCGCGGGTCGTGGGACCCGATCATCGGGTACCCCTCGCCCTCCATCAGGACGCGCAGGACGCGGACGTACGCCTTGTCGGTCTCGGCCTTGTCCTGGTACGCGACCTCGGCGGGCTCCTTGTAGGCGCCCTTCACCAGGCGGACGCGGCTGCCGCTCGCGGCGAGGCGGCGGGCGTCGGCCTCGGTGCGGTACAGGTAGGCCTGGATGACGCAGCCGGTCCGGGGGAAGTCCTTCCGCAGCTCCTCGTGGATGGCGAACATCGAGTCGAGGGTGGTGTGGTCCTCGGCGTCCAGGGTGACGGTGGTGCCGATGGCGGCGGCGGCCTCGACGACGGGGCGCACGTTGGCGAGGGCCAGCTCGTGGCCGCCCTCCAGCGCCTGTCCGAACATCGACAGCTTGATCGACATCTCGGCCTTGGTGCCGAGGTCCAGCTCCTTCAGGTGCTCGATGAGCTCCAGGTACGCGTCCCGGGCGGCGAAGGCCTGCTCGCGGGTGGTGATGTCCTCACCGACGACGTCGAGGGTGACTTCCAGGCCCTTGGCGACGGCGTCCTGGACGACCGGAACGACCTGGTCGACGCTCTCACCGGCGATGAAGCGGGCGACCACCTGCTTGGTGCCGGGGGCCGCCGACACGAAGCGGCGCATCCGGTCGCTGCGCGACGCGGCGAGAATCACGGGACCCAGCACGGGGCACCTCCACAACAAGGCGAGCAGAAGGCCGTATCCCGACCATTCGGGTACGGCACGGAGAACCACCGTGAAACCTAAGGATCCCTCCGATCCTGAGCCATCGACAGCTGTCACGCATCCGTGCCCTGGATCTCAGACAGATGTATGAAGGGCTGCGGAATTGCGGGAGAATGCCCGGGTGAGCGACGAACACAGGGATCACAGAGAGCACCGGGACCACCGGGAGCACCGAGATCACCGTGGCGACCACGGCGGCTATCAGGAGCTGGTCGACGAGATCTCGGCGCTCCTCGGCGTGCCCGCGACGCTGGAGAACCGGGACTTCGAGCTGATCGCCTTCGGCGCCTACGACAGCGAGGGCGAGCTCGACCCGTCGGCCCTGGACCCCGTGCGGACCCGCTCGATCCTCACCCGTCGCTCCACGACGGCGGTCCGTACCTGGTTCGAGGGCTTCGGCATCACGCGCGCGACGGCCCCCGTGCACATCCCGCCCACCCCGGAGGCGGGCGTGTACCGGGGCCGGATCTGTCTGCCGGTACGCCATCGGGGTGTCGTCCTCGGCTACGTCTGGCTGCTGGAGGACGACCCCGGGCCGTCCGAGGCGCAGCTCTCCGCGGCGATGGAGGTCGCCGCCCGCATCGGCGACCTGCTCGCGGACGAGGCGCAGGCGGGCGCGGACCTCACCCGCGAGCTGCGCGCGGTCCTCACCGCCGAGCGCGGCTGGCAGCGGGACATGGCGGTGGCCGAACTGCGCACCGCCCTCGGCCCGCGCGGCGACGGCCTGCACGCGGTGGTGTGCGTCGCCCCCTGGCCCTCCGCCGACCCGGACGACGCCCCTTCGGTCCGTACGGTGCCGGGCGCGACCGCGCTGTGCACGGTGCCGTGGGGGGCCACCGGCCAGAGCCTGGCCCTCCTCGTACGGCTGCGCTCGGCGGACGTACTGACTCCGGCACTCACGGCGGCGACACGCTTCGTACGGGAGGCGGACGGGGAGCGCGGGGGCGGCGGGCAGGGGGCGGGGGCCGGAACAGCCAAGGCTGCCGGGACCGCCGGGACGACCGTGGCCGCCGGAGTCGCCGGGGCCCGGGTGGGCCTCGCCGAGCTGGGGGCCGCCTGGCAGGAGGCGTCCGCCGCCGCCCGCGCCGTCCTCGCGGAGCCCCGCCTCGGCCCGGTCGCCGAGTGGGCCTCCATCGGCCCGTACCGCCTCCTCACGGCGCTCCCCCCGGAGGCGGCCCACGATCCCACCGTCCGCACCCTCCTCTCCCCCGCGCACCGTGAACTCGCCCGCACCGCCGAGGTGTTCCTCGACTGCGCGGGCCAGGCGGGGCGCACGGCGGCGGAGTTGGGCATCCACCGGCAGACCCTCTACTACCGCCTGTCCCGCGTCGAGCAGCTGACCGGCCTCGACCTGGACGACGGCGAGGACCGCCTGCTGCTGCACATGGCGTTGAAGGGGGCGCGACTGTAATGCCTGCGCGCGGCGATCAGCCGTAGGGTGTGCCGTCGAAACGTGCGCCGCGGGCTCGGGCGACGGTGCGCCGCGCAGGGAGTAGGGGGACCCGACATGCCCACATCTCAGCAGAAGTTGACCATCAGTCAGGTGGAGGCGCGTCGGCTCGCGCTGACGCGGCAGTGGCTCGGCGGGGTACGTCCGTCGGGTGACGGGGAGGGGCTGCGGGCCGTTCTGCGGTCGTTGCGCTATCTGCAGTTGGACCCCATCAGTGTCGTGGCGCCCAGTCATGAGCTCGTGGTGTGGAGCCGCCTCGGGGCGGGGGCCGGTGCGCATCTCGGCGCGTTGTGGTGGGGGGAGCGATGGCTGTTCGAGTACTGGGCGCACGCCGCGGCCCTGGTGCTCACCGAGGACTATCCGATCCACCGGGTGTCGATGGACGGCTATCCCCCGAAGAACCTGTCGTTGACCAAGGTGTGGATGGAGGCCAACGAAGGGCTCCTGGAGCACATCCTCACCCGGCTCGCCGAAGGCACCCCGCTGTCCACCGACGCCTTCGAGGACCGCTCGGTCATGGAGTGGCCCTCCAGCGGCTGGACCGCGGGCCGCAACGTCGAGCGGATGCTGACCTTCCTGTGGCTTCAGGGCCGGATCATGGTCGCGGGGCGCGAGGCGGGCCGGCGGTTGTGGGGCCTCCCCGACGCCTGTCTGCCACCCGGCACCGACCGGGTCGCGTTGTCGGCGCGGGAGATGGTGACCACGGCCGCGGAGCACACCCTGCGCGCCCTCGGCGTCGCCCGTCCCCTGGACATCAAGCAGTACTTCCTGCGAGGCAAGTACGACGGCCTGGCCGAGGTGCTGCGCACCCTCACGCAGGAGGGTCGCGTCATACCCGTACGGGTGGAGGGGGCCACCTCGGCCACCGAGACGTGGTACGTGCACGTCGACGCCATGGCCGAGCTGGAGGCGATCCGCGCCGGTGACTGGCACGGGCGCACCGCGCTGCTCTCCCCCTTCGACAACCTCGTGGGCGACCGCCGCCTGACCGAACGCCTGTGGGGCTTCGCCTTCCGCAACGAGATGTACGTGCCCAAGGCCAAACGGGAGTACGGCTACTACCTGCTGCCGATCCTGCACGAAGACCGCCTGGTCGGCCGTGTCTCGCCCCGTCGTGACCGGAACCGGGGCACCCTGCTGGTCGAGGGCCTCTACCTGGAGCCCGACGTCAGACCGACGGTGGCCCTGCGCAAGGCCGTCACCGGACAACTCGCCGACCTGGCAACCCTCGTGGGAGCGACCGACGTCGAGTACGGCGAGACGGTACCCGAACCCTGGCGCGAGGCCCTGCGCCGGTCCTAGCCCGCCACGACCCGTCCGGGCCGACAGGGCCGACAGGGCCGGGCGAGCAGGTCGCCGATCGTCGCGATGCCTTCCGCGATCGCGCGTTCCCCCACGTCACCGAAGCCCAGGACGAGTCGGGGCGGCGCCGTCGCCCGGTTCGAGCGGCAGGCGCTCATCCCGTACAGGCCGACGGACCGTGCGCGCGCCCCGTCGATGACGGCCCGTTCGGCGGCCGCGTCCGTTCCGGGCAGGTGCGCGACGGCGTGGAACCCGGCCGCGAGACCCGTCAGCCGGACCTCCGGGGCGTGTGCGGCGAGGGCCGTGACCAGGGCCGTACGCCGGGCCGCGTACGTCGTGCGCATGCGCCGCAGATGGCGGTCGTAGCGGCCGGACTCGACGAGGCGGGCGAGGGCGAGCTGGTCGAGGGTCGGAGAACCGCGGTCGGTGCGCAGCTTGGCCGCCGCGATCGGGGCGGCGAGCCCGGGCGGGCAGAGCAGCCAGCCGATGCGCAGCGCCGGAGCGAGGGACTTGCTGACGGTGCCGATGGAGACGACCCGGTCGGCGGCCAGTCCGTGCAGGGCGCCGACGGGCTCACGGTCGTAGCGGAACTCCGCGTCGTAGTCGTCCTCGACGACGTACGCGTCCTGCCGCGTCGCCCACTCGATCAACGCGAGCCGGCGTTCGGGCGCGAGGACGACGCCGGTGGGCCACTGGTGCGCGGGGGTGACGACGACGGCCCGTGCCCCGGTCGCCTCCAGTGCCCGTACGTCGATGCCCCGCTCGTCGACCGGGACGGGCACCGCCGTCAGACCCGCCGCGGCCGCGGCCGCCGTCACCGTGACGGGGGCGCCCGGGTCCTCGTACGCCACGACGCGCACCCCCGCCCCGGCCAGGCTCTCCAGCGTGAGGCCGAGGCCCTGCGCGTAACCGGAGCAGACGACGATCCGCTCGGGGTCGGCCGCGGCGGCACGTACCCGGCGCAGATATCCGGCGACGACCTCGCGCAGCACGCGGCTCCCGCGCGGATCCCCGTAGTCGAGGTCCGCGGTCGGCAGGGCGCGGCCCGCCTCGCGCAGCGCCCAGAGCCAGTCGGAGAGCGGAAAGCCGGTCAGGTCCGGCACGCCGTGCCGGAAGTCGGCGATCAGCCGCTCGGACGCGCTCCGGTTCGGCGCGGGCGCGGGCGGTACGTGGGCGCACGCCGCGACCCGGGTGGCCGAGCCGACGCGGGTCACGAGATAGCCCTCGGACTGGAGTTGGGCGTAGCAGTCCTGGACGAGACCCCTCGACAACCCCATTTCGCGGGCGAGTTCACGCGAGGAGGGCAGCCGCTCGCCGACGCCGAGACGTCCCGTGCGGATCGCGTCCCGCAGCTGCCGTTCGAGCTGGGCGCGCAACTGCTCACCGCTCTCCCGGTCGACGGACAGGAGCAGTTCGGGTGACAGACCGGCCCACTGCGGCGGCATGGAATTGGAGCTTACCGGGGGTCCGCCCGCTGCCTAACGTCGTTCCCATGACACCGACCACGCCCCGCAACTCCGCGACGGCTTCGAGGCCCCCTCTGCTCACCCGCCCCCTGCTGCTCCGTTTCGTGAGCATGGTCGGCGCCTCGGTGAGCTTCTTCCTGCTCCTGTCGGTGGTGCCCCGTTACGCGACGGCGTCGGGTGCGGGCCTCGCCACCGGCGCCCTGATGCTCTCCACGGTCCTGGGCGAACTGGCCGCTCCCCGCCTCGTCGCCCGCTACGGCTACCGGGTCGCGCTGATCGCCGGGCTCACCCTGCTCGGCGCTCCCGCGCTGGTCCTGACCGCCTCCGACGGCATGGCGTGGATCGTGACGGTCTGTCTCGTCCGCGGCCTCGGCTTCGCACTCACGCTCGTCGCGGGCGGCGCGCTCACCGCGTCGCTCATTCCGGCCGAGCGGCGCGGGGAGGGTCTCGCGCTGGTGGGCCTGGTCTCCGGAGTGCCGTCGCTGATCGCGCTGCCGCTGGGCGTGTGGCTCGCCGGGCACGCCGGGTACGGGCCGGTCGCCGTGGCCGCGGGCGTGGCGGCGCTGGCCGCGATCGTCGCCGTACCGGGCCTGCCGGACCGGGAGCGAACGTCCGGGAAACCGGTGGGGGTGCTGGCCGGGCTGCGCACCGGCGGTCTGATGCGGCCCGGGGCCGTCTTCGCGACCACCGCCCTCGCCGCCGGGATCGTCGTCACCTTCCTGCCGCTGGCGGTCCCGGCCGCGTACGACACGGTCGTCGCCGTGGCCCTCTTCGTGCAGCCGGCCGCGTCGACCGCGGCCCGTTGGACGGCGGGCCGGTACGGCGACCGGCACGGGCCCGCGCGACTCGTCGTGCCCGGCCTTGTCCTCTCGGCCGGGGGCCTGTCGATCACGGCGGTGACCGGCAGTCCCGTCGCGGTCCTCGCCGGGGTCGCGGTCTTCGGCACCGGTTTCGGCATCACCCAGAACGCCACGCTGACCCTGATGTACGCGCGGGTACCGGCCTCCGGATACGGCACCGTCACCGCGCTGTGGAACATCGCGTACGACGGTGGCATGGGCGTCGGCGCGGCGGGGTTCGGCGTGCTGGCCGGGGTGACGGGGTATCCGTCGGCCTTCGCCGTCACCGCCGTACTGATGCTGGTGGCGCTGGTCCCGGCGTACCGCGATGCCCGAGCCGATCGCGGGTCCGGCACCACGCCGACCGGAGTCGTGGCCGGGTGACGCTTCTCAGTCCCGCGCCCTGGTCGCGCCCTCGATCACCCGTCGCAGCCCCTCCGTGAGGTCGTCCGCCGTGGAGGCGCTCGCCGGATCGAAGAGCCACTGCACCATCAGACCGTTGAGCAGCGCCTGGTAGAAGCCGCCGAGGGACTGGACGGTGCGCTCGTCGAGCGTCTCCTCGTCCAGGCCCGTGAGCATCGCGACGAGCCCGGACCGGCCCTCGATCTGCGCCTTCGCCATGAGGTCCCGCAACTGCGGCACCCGCTCCCCCTGCGTCACGATCTCCATGCTGGCCGCCCACACGGGCTTGAAGTCCTCGAAGGACTCCAGCATCCGCGCCCACACGTCGTGGAACCGCTCCACGGAACCCCCGGGCGCGCCCTCGTGCTCCTGGTGAGGGGCGAACTTCTCGCCCCACTCCTGCACCAGCTCCACGAAGGCCTGCGTGAGCAGCGCGTCCTTCGACCCGTAGTGGTAGCCGATGGACGCCAGGTTCGTCCCGGACTCCTTCACGATGTCGCGCGCCGTGGTGCGCACGAACCCCTTCTCCAGCAGGCAGCGCTTGGCGCCTTCGAGCAGATCCTCACGGTGTCCCATGCCGATCAGCGTACCCCCGATACAGACAACCGTCCCAGACGCTCGTTTTAAACAACCGTACTAGACAAGCGTTTAAGACGTCCGTACAGTCCCTGTCATGACGAACTCGAAGCACTCGACGAGCACCACCCCCGCACCCGGCGGAGGCCTCGCCGGCCGCCGCGAATGGACCGCCCTCGGCGTTCTGATGCTTCCGCTGCTCCTGGTCTCGATGGACGTCTCGGTCCTCTACTTCGCGATCCCCGCGATCAGCGCGGACCTGGAGCCGAGCGGCACCCAGCAGCTGTGGATCTTCGACATCTACGCGTTCGTGCTCGCCGGACTGCTGATGACGATGGGCTCGCTCGGCGACCGCATAGGCCGCCGCAAGCTCCTCCTCTTCGGCGCCGCCGCCTTCGGCACGGCCTCGGTCATGGCCGCCTACGCCGACAGCGCCGAGATGCTGATCGCGGCCCGCGCGGTACTCGGCATCGGTGGCGCCACCCTCATGCCGTCGACGATGGCGATCATCCGCACGATGTTCACCGACCCCGGCCAGCGCGCGAAGGCGATCGGTCTGTGGTCCGGCGTCATGACCGGCGGTATCGCGCTCGGTTCGGTGATGAGCGGTGTCCTCGTCGAGTACTTCTGGTGGGGCTCGGTCTTCCTCGTCAACCTGCCCGCGATGGTGCTGCTGCTGGTCCTCGGCCCGGTCCTGCTTCCCGAGTCCAGGAACCCGGAAGCGGGCCGTTTCGACCTGCTCAGCGTGCCGCTGTCGATGGCCGCCGTGCTGCCCGTCATCTACGGCGTGAAGGAAATCCCGTCCGAGGGCTGGAAGTTCGAGTACGGCGCCTCGATCGTCGTCGGTCTCGTCTTCGCCGCGCTCTTCGTCCAGCGGCAGCGCACCGCCAAGTCTCCGCTGATCTCCCCCGAGTTGTTCCGGGGCCGGGGCTTCGCGCCCGCCGTCGTGCTCAACCTGGTCTCCGCGTTCGGGATGATGGGTTCGGCGTACTTCACCACCCAGTACCTGCAGTCGGTCCTCGGCAAGAGCTCCATGGAGGCCGCCCTGTGGTCGCTGCTGCCGACGGTCCTGGTCGGGGTCGCCGCGCCGGTCGCCGCGCAGCTGGTGCAGAAGGGCGTCCACCGCGCCCACGTCGTCTCCGGCGGCTTCGTCCTCGCCGCGTGCGGCTACGGTCAGCTGGCCCTCGCCGGGACCGACTCTCTGTGGCTGGTCCTCGCCGGTGCCGGTGTCCTCGCCTCGGGGATCGTCACCGTGATGTCGCAGATGATGGATCTGGCACTGGGCACCGTCCCCGTCGGCAACGCGGGCGCGGCGTCCTCGCTGCTGGAGACGGGTGCCGAGTTCGGCGGGGCGCTCGGTATGGCGGTCCTCGGCTCCATCGGTACGGCCGTCTACCGCCACGAGATCCCGTCCGGCGCCCCGGCTCCGGCCCAGGAGACCCTCGGCGGCGCGCTGGCGGTCGCCCACCAGTTGCCGGGTGACGCGGGGGACGCGCTGGTGCGGGTCGCGCGGGAGGCGTTCACCAGTGGGATGCAGGCGGCGGCGATCGCGGGGGCGGTGCTGTTGTTGGGGGCGGCGGTGTTGGCGTCTGCGACGTTGCGGCGAGTGCCGGTGCGGGAGGTCGGGGCCGAGGCCCCCCACTCCGAACAGGCTCCCGCCTGACACCGCCCCCACCCCCGCACGCAGCCCCTGGCCCTCACCAGGGGCTGCGCCCGTGGACCCCGGCCTTGCCCTCCACCGCGGGCCGGTGGGGGCTGATCGCGCAGTTCCCCGCGCCCCTCAGACGGGCCTACGCCCCAAAACCCCACCCACCCGAAGTGTTTTGCCTGCGGGCCGGTGGGGGCTGATCGCGCAGTTCCCCGCGCCCCTAAAAGCCCCGGCCCGCACCATCCAGCCCGTCCGGCGTTCGAGGACGAGGCCGTTCAGGCCGATGCCCCACCCACCCCCAGGTCCACCCCACCCACCCCGGCCCGTATCACTCAGCCCGTCCGGCGTTTGAGGACGAGGCCGTTCAGGCCGATGCGGGGGTCCAGGGGGCGTAGCGCCCCTGGTGGGGTCGAAGGGGCGGAGTCCCTGGGGGATGGGACGGGTAGGGGCGGCGGGGGCGAGGACAAAGGGGCGGGGCCGTGTCGGTGGGGCGTGTCAGGATGGGCGGCGTGGCACAGACATTCGGTACGCCGTTCATCGGCCGTGACGGCGAACTCGCCCGGCTCACCGGCGTGCTGGACCGCGCCCGCGACGGCACCCCCCGCGCCGTCGTGCTCTCCGGAGACGCCGGCGTCGGCAAGACCCGCGTCCTGACGGAGGCCGCCACACACGCCACGCGCACCGGCATGACGGTACTCACCGGCCACTGCGTGGACCTCGGCGACGTGGGCCTGCCCTATCTGCCGTTCACGGAGATCCTCGGCGTGCTCGGCGGGGACGAGCGGTTCGCCGCCGCCCTCGCGGCGCACCCGGCGGTCGACCGCCTGCTGGGCGCCGGCAGCGGGACGGACACGGACACCGGCAGCCGGCTGCGGCTCTTCGAGGGCATGGCCGGCCTGCTGGCGGACGCCGCCGACATCGCCCCCCTCCTCCTGGTCCTCGAAGACCTCCACTGGGCGGACCAGTCATCGAGGGACCTCCTGCGCTTCCTCCTCAGCCGGGGCGTCCTGCAGAACCCGACCCCCGGCTCCCCCGCCCACCGCCTCGCCCTCTTCGCCTCGTACCGCGCGGACGACCTGCACCGCCGCCACCCCCTGCGCCCCCTGCTCGCCGAGCTGGCCCGCCTGCCCTCCGTGGACCGACTCGAACTGCGCCCGATGGCCGACGCCGAAGTGGCCCGCCTGGTGCGCGCCCTGCGGACGGACGCCCTCTCCGACACCACCGTCCGCCGCATCGTCGACCGCGCCGAGGGCAACGCCTTCTACGCGGAGGAGCTGCTCGCCGCGCTGCCGGGCGACCTCGACCCGGCGGCGCCCGCCATGCCGAGCGGCCTCGCCGACCTCCTCCTCATCCGGATCGAGCAACTCTCCGACACCGCCCAGCAGGTGCTGCGCACGGCCGCGGTCGCCGGGCGGCGCGTCGAGCACGACCTGCTGCGTGACGCCGTACAACTGCCCGAGGACGAATTGGAGTCGGCGCTGCGGGAGGCCGTAGGACGGCAGCTGCTGGTCCCCGGCGACGACGCCACGTACTCCTTCCGGCACGCCCTCGCCCGTGAGGCCGTCTACGCCGATCTGCTGCCCGGCGAGCGGGTCCGGCTGCACGGCGCGTTCGCCAAACTCCTCGCCGGGCGCGGTCACACGGCACAGAGCGCGGCCGAGCGCGCCCACCACTCGCGGGAGAGCCACGATCTCGCGGACGCGCTGACCGCCTCGCTGGAAGCCGCCGACCACGCCCAGCGGGTCGGCGCGCCCGCCGAGGAGCTGCGCCACGTGGAGGCCGCGCTCGAACTGTGGCCCGCGGTGGACCCCGGCGCCCGCCCCCGGGACGGCGACCCGGTCACGCTCACCCTGCGCGCCTCCGCTGCCGCCGCGCACGCCGGGGAGACCCACCGGGCGGTCTCCCTCACCCGCGCCGCACTCGCCAGGGCGGGGTCGGACGCGGACTCGGAGCTCGCCGCCCGCGTCCGCTACACCCTCGCGGGCAATCTGATGCGCGTCGACAGTCTGAAGGCCGCCTTCACCTACAGCAGCGAGGCACTGGCCATGATCCCGGCCGAGCCCCCGTCGCACACCTGGGTGTGGGCGGCGGCCACCCATGTCATGGCCGCGCGGTACATGGGCCACGACGAGGACGCCGAGCGCGTCGCCCGGCAGGCGCTGCGCACCGCGAAGGAGCTCCGACTCACCGACGCCCAGGCCGACTTGATCATCTCCCTGGTCGGTCTTGAAGACCACAACCGGCGTACGGCCGAGGGCCGGGAGCGGCTTCGGCAGGCCCGTGACCTGGCCCGGCGCGCAGGCAATGTCTCCGTCGAGATGCGCGCGCTGTTCAACCTCGCCATCGGGGCCTACGAGTCCGGGGCCCTGGACGAGTGCCTGACCTGGCTCGCCCAGGGACTCGAGCGGGCGAACCGCTCCGGCCTCGTCTCCTCCCCGTACGCGCTGGAGCTGCGCTACCTCCAGTCCCTGATCCTCTACACCCTGGGCCGCTGGGACGAGTGCGCGCGGGCGGCCGCCGTCGACGCCGAACGGCTGCCACCGGCGGGCGGCTTCGCCGTCGGGCCCGCGTTGTACGTGGCCCTGGCGCGCGGCCAGGAGGGGCCCGCCGAGCGGGCCCGCGCGCTGCTCGACGGGCCGTTCGACTGGATGGCCACGCTCGTCGCGGGCATCGTGCTGACCGACGCCGCCGCCCTGCACGGCGACCCCGAGGGTGCCGTCGCCTCCGTGCGTTCGACGCTCGCGGCGCTCAGCGACAGCTCCGGCAACGAGCGGCCCGACATCGGTGTGCGGCTCGCGGCGCTGGCTCTGGCGGCGGTCGCGGACGCCGCCGTCGAACTGCGTCTGACCGGCGACGAAGCGGGCGCCCGACGCTGGACGGACATCGCGACCGAGCTGGTGGAGGTGGCCCGGAGTACGGCCGCCAAAGGGGAGGACGGGTCGCGCCAGGGACCGGAGGGGCTTGCCTGGCTCGCCCGCGCCGAGGCGGAGTGGCTGCGCGCACACTCGGGTCCCGATGTGGCCGCCTGGGAGAAGGCGGTCGCCGCGTTCGACTACGGCGATCCCTATGAACTGGCCCGCTGCGAAAGGCGGCTGGCCGAGGCGCTGCTCGTGGCGGACCGTCGGGAGGAGGCGGCCGAGCGGGCCCGCGCGGCGCGCGACACCGCCGTCCGGCTCGGCGCCGTACCGCTGCGCGAGGAGCTGGACACCCTGATCCGGCGCGGTCGTCTCGCCGACTCACCGTCCGCCGCGGACCGTGTCCCGGCGCTGACCGCCCGCGAGAGCGATGTCCTGAGGCTGCTGGCGCGTGGCCGCACCAACCGTCAGATCGGCGAGGAGCTGTTCATCACGGGGAAGACGGCGAGCGTGCACGTCTCCAACATCCTCGCCAAGCTGGGCGCCGCGGGCCGCACCGAGGCCGTGGCCATCGCCTACCGGGAGGGGCTGGTCGAGCCACCCCGGAACCCTCGCGCATGACCGACCCCCGCGCATGACCGGGGCCCGGTCACCCCAGGTGACCGGGCCCCAGCCCGCGTACTGCGAAGGTCAGACGAGGTTCACCGAACGCGCCGAGGTGGCGCCGATCTCCTCGGCCACCTCGCTCAGCACGTTCTGCGGGACCGTGTCGTCGACCGTGAGGACCGCGAGGGCCTCGCCGCCCGCGGCGGCACGCGCGACCTGCATGCCGGCGATGTTGATGCCCGCCTCGCCGAGGATGCGGCCGACGGTGCCGACGACACCGGGACGGTCCTCGTAGCTCAGCACGACCATGTGCTCGGCGAGCGCGAGGTCCACGTCGTACTCACCGACGGCGACGATCTTCTGCAGGTGCTTGGGGCCCGCCAGCGTGCCGGAGACCGAGACCTCCTGGCCGTCGCCGAGCGTGCCGCGCACGGTGACCACGTTGCGGTGGTCGGGGGACTCCGAGCTCGTGGTCAGACGGACCTCGACGCCGCGCTCCTGCGCGAACAGCGGGGCGTTGACGTACGACACCGTCTCGTCGACGACGTCCTCGAACACGCCCTTGAGCGCGGAGAGTTCGAGCACCTTGACATCGTGCTGGGTGATCTCGCCGTACACCTCGACGTCGAGGCGGACCGCGACCTCGCCCGCGAGGGCGGTGAAGATGCGGCCGAGCTTCTCGGCGAGCGGCAGACCGGGCTTGACGTCCTCGGCGATGACACCGCCCTGCACGTTCACCGCGTCCGGGACGAGCTCACCGGCGAGGGCGAGGCGCACCGAGCGGGCGACGGAGACACCGGCCTTCTCCTGCGCCTCGTCCGTGGAGGCGCCGAGGTGCGGGGTGCAGACGACCTGGTCGAGCTCGAAGAGCGGGGAGTCCGTGCAGGGCTCCTTCGCGTACACGTCGAGGCCGGCGCCGGCGACGCGGCCCTCCTTGAGTGCCGAGAACAGCGCCTCCTCGTCGACGATCCCGCCGCGCGCGGCGTTGACGATCCGCACCGACGGCTTGACCTTGTGCAGCGCCTCGTCGCCGATGAGACCGATCGTCTCGGGGGTCTTGGGCAGGTGCACGGTGATGAAGTCCGAGACCTCGAGCAGCTCGTCGAGGGAGAGGACCTTGACGCCCATCTGCGCGGCCCGGGCAGGCTGGACGTAGGGGTCGTAGGCGACGACCTTCATACCGAACGCGGACATGCGCTGGGCGACCAGCGCGCCGATGCGGCCGAGGCCGACGACACCGAGGGTCTTCTCGGCGAGCTCGACGCCGGTGTACTTCGAGCGCTTCCACTCGCCGTTCTTCAGCGCGGAGTTGGCCTGCGGAATGTGACGCGCGGTGGCGAGCAGGAGGCCACAGGCCAGCTCGGCCGCGGTCACGATGTTCGAGGTGGGGGCGTTGACGACCATCACGCCGGCCTTGGTGGCGGCGGAGACGTCGACGTTGTCCAGGCCGACGCCGGCTCGTGCGACGACCTTGAGCTTCTTCGCGGCGGCAACGGCCTCCGCGTCGACTTTGGTGGCCGAACGGATCAGGATCGCGTCGACGTCGGCGATCGCGGGCAGCAGCTCGGCGCGGTCCGCGCCGTTCGCGTGCCGGATCTCGAAGTCCGGGCCCAGGGCGTCGACGGTCGCGGGCGACAGCTCTTCAGCGATGAGTACGACAGGTTTCGAGCTCACGTGAGTCCTCACAAGTCCAATGCGGACGGCCGTCCCGACGGCCGCATGCGGTGGAGGGTTGCTAGCCGCGTGGAAGACGCACGACGCTGTGGGCCTGACGCGTATGTTGTGCAGCAGTGTAGTGCCGCTACGGGGGCCTTCTTGCGCCTCCGTGGAAGGATCACCCGTCCGTGGCTGGACGGGGTGGACAACGTCGCGCTCACGGGCGTTACCCAGGGTTGACCGAAGGGGCCGGAGCGGATGCTCCGGCCCCTTCGGCCGTACGGCTTACGCCTCGTCGTTGACCCACGACATGAGCTTGCGGAGCTCCTTGCCGGTGGTCTCCAGGAGGCTCTTCTCGTCCTGCGTCTTGTACTCGTTGTACTTCTTCAGGCCGGAGTGGTACTCCTCCATCCAGTTCTTGGCGAAGGTGCCGTCCTGGATCTCCGCGAGGACCTTCTTCATCTCGGCCTTGGTGGCGTCCGTGATGATCCGCGGGCCGGTGACGTAGTCGCCCCACTCGGCGGTCTCGGAGACCGACCAGCGCATCTTCTCCAGGCCGCCCTCGTACATGAGGTCGACGATGAGCTTCAGCTCGTGGAGGCACTCGAAGTACGCGATCTCCGGCTGGTAGCCGGCCTCGGTCAGCGTCTCGAAGCCCGCCTTGACCAGCGCCGCGGTGCCACCGCAGAGAACGGCCTGCTCACCGAACAGGTCGGTCTCGGTCTCCTCCGTGAAGGTCGTCTTGATGACGCCCGCGCGGGTGCCGCCGATGCCCTTGGCGTAGGAGAGGGCGAGCGGGAAGGCGCTGCCCGTGGAGTCCTGCTCGACGGCCGCGATGCAGGGAACGCCGCGACCCTCCTCGTACTGGCGGCGCACCAGGTGGCCCGGGCCCTTGGGGGCGACCATGCACACGTCGATGCCGGCCGGGGGCTTGATGAAGCCGAAGCGGATGTTCAGACCGTGGCCGAAGAACAGCGCGTCGCCGTCCTTCAGGTTGTCCTTGATGGACTCCTCGTAGACCTGGGCCTGGATCGGGTCCGGCACCAGGATCATGATGACGTCGGCCTCGGCCGCGGCCTCCGACGGCGTCACCACGCGCAGGCCCTGCTCCTCGGCCTTGGCCTTGGACTTGGAGCCCTCGTGCAGACCGACGCGGACGTCCACACCCGAGTCGCGCAGCGACAGCGCGTGGGCGTGGCCCTGGCTGCCGTAGCCGATGACCGCGACCTTGCGGCCCTGGATGATGGACAGGTCGGCGTCGTCGTCGTAGAACAGCTCGGCCACTGGGGTTCTCCTTGGTGTGCGGTGTTGCGTCCCACCGTACGGCGGGCGGGGGAAGGGAAGATTTCCGGTCTCGGTATACGGGCGGTCGGCGATGACCGACCGCCCCTACCAAGGATCAGGCTGATCGGTCGAGCGCGCGCAGCGAGCGGTCCGTGATCGAACGCGCCCCGCGTCCGATCGCGATCGTGCCGGACTGGACGAGCTCCTTGATGCCGAACGGCTCCAGCATCTTGAGCATGGCCTCCAGCTTGTCGCTGCCGCCGGTGGCCTCGATGGTGACGGCCTCCGGAGAGACGTCCACGGTCTTGGCGCGGAACAGCTGAACGATCTCGACGATCTGGGAGCGCGTCTCGTTGTCCGCGCGCACCTTCACCAGAACGAGTTCGCGCTGCACGGCCGAGCCGGGTTCCAGCTCGACGATCTTCAGCACGTTGACGAGCTTGTTGAGCTGCTTGGTGACCTGTTCGAGTGGCAGCGCCTCGATCACGTTCACCACGATGGTGATGCGCGAGATGTCGGGGTGCTCGGTGACGCCGACGGCGAGCGAGTCGATGTTGAAGCCGCGGCGGGAGAACAGGGCGGTGATCCGGGCGAGGACACCCGGCTTGTTCTCGACGAGGACGGAGAGGGTGTGCTTGGTGCTCATGGTGGTGGACTCGGCTCTCTCTCGGTCTCAGTCGTCTTCGTTGTCGCCGAAGTCGGGGCGGACGTCCCGGGCGGCCATGATCTCGTCGTTCGAGGTGCCGGCGGCGACCATCGGCCACACCATGGCGTCCTCGTGCACGATGAAGTCGACCACGACGGGGCGGTCGTTGATCGAGTTCGCCTCCGCGATGACCTTGTCGAGGTCCTCGGGGGACTCGCAGCGGATCGCGTAGCAGCCCATGGCCTCCGACAGCTTGACGAAGTCGGGGACGCGGGTGCCGGCGCTCGGCTGCTTGCCGTCCGCGTCCGGGCCGGAGTGCAGCACGGTGTTGGAGTAGCGCTGGTTGTAGAAGAGGGTCTGCCACTGGCGGACCATCCCGAGGGCGCCGTTGTTGATGATGGCGACCTTGATCGGGATGTTGTTCAGGGCGCAGGTGGTGAGCTCCTGATTGGTCATCTGGAAGCAGCCGTCACCGTCGATCGCCCAGACCGTCCTGCCCGGCTGACCGGCCTTGGCGCCCATCGCGGCCGGAACCGCGTAGCCCATCGTTCCGGCGCCGCCGGAGTTCAGCCAGGTCGCGGGCTGCTCGTACTGGACGTAGTGCGCGGCCCACATCTGGTGCTGGCCGACGCCCGCCGCGAAGATGGTGCCCTCAGGGGCGAGCTGTCCGATGCGCTCGATGACCTGCTGCGGCGCCAGGGAGCCGTTGTCCGGCTGCTCGTAGCCCAGCGGGTACGTCTCGCGCCAGCGGTTGAGGTCCTTCCACCAGGCGGTGTAGTCGCCTGCGTGACCCTCGCTGTGCTCCTTCTGCACGGCCTGGACCAGGTCGGCGATGACCTCGCGGGCGTCACCGACGATCGGCACGTCCGCGGCGCGGTTCTTGCCGATCTCGGCCGGGTCGATGTCGGCGTGGACGATCTTGGCGTACGGGGCGAAGCTGTCCAGCTTGCCGGTGACGCGGTCGTCGAAGCGGGCTCCGAGGGCGACGATCAGGTCGGCCTTCTGCAGCGCGGTGACGGCGGTGACCGCACCGTGCATGCCCGGCATTCCCACGTGCAGCGGGTGGCTGTCGGGGAATGCGCCGAGCGCCATCAGGGTGGTGGTGACGGGCGCTCCGGTGAGTTCTGCGAGGACCTTCAGCTCGGCGGTGGCCTTGGCCTTGAGGACGCCGCCGCCGACGTAGAGGACGGGCCGCTTGGCCTGGGTGATCAGCTTGGCGGCCTCGCGGATCTGCTTGGCGTGCGGCTTGGTCACCGGGCGGTAGCCGGGCAGGTCCTGGGTGGGCGGCCACTGGAAGGTGGTCTGCGCCTGGAGGGCGTCCTTGGCGATGTCGACGAGGACGGGGCCCGGGCGGCCGGTGGAGGCGATGTGGAAGGCCTCCGCGATCGTCCTCGGGATGTCCTCGGCCTTGGTCACCAGGAAGTTGTGCTTGGTGATCGGCATGGTGATGCCGACGATGTCCGCCTCCTGGAAGGCGTCCGTGCCGATCGCCTTGGACGCGACCTGCCCGGTGATCGCCACGAGCGGCACCGAGTCCATGTGCGCGTCCGCGATCGGCGTGACCAGGTTGGTGGCACCCGGGCCGCTGGTCGCCATGCAGACGCCGACCTTGCCGGTGGCCTGCGCGTAACCGGTGGCCGCGTGACCTGCGCCCTGCTCGTGCCGCACGAGCACGTGCCGCACACGCCTGGAGTCCATCAGCGGGTCGTACGCCGGAAGGATCGCGCCGCCGGGAATGCCGAATACCGTCTCGGCCCCGACCTCCTCAAGCGAGCGGATGAGGGACTGCGCTCCCGTGACGTGCTCGGGGGCGGACTGCTGTCCTCCGGAACGGGGCCGCGGCTGCGGGTGATGGGCCCCGGTGGCCTGCTCGGTCATCGGCATTCTCTTCTCGATGCTGAGGGTTTTTGCGAGTTTTGTGCGGTGTACGACTGGTGCCTGTGCAACAAAAAACCCCTCGTGCCGTGAGGCAAGCGAGGGGAGCGCGCCGGGTGCGGTCGCTGGGTGTTCCGGGTCCGTCCGGTGGCCACCAGCTTCAGCCGACGCGCTTTCCAAGTACGAGAATTCGGGTGCGCATGGCATTGACCCTCCCCCCGGCACGCACCGACTGTCAAGTGGGTGGGACGGGAGTCTCATTATGTGAGCGGAGGGCCGCACCACCCCCGAGAACCGCGGGCACACCACTCGTATACACCCCCGCGCCGCCGCCCGCGAACGCGGGCTCGGCCGGGCCGTGCGGCACCGGGTAGTGGCCACAGGACAGCGCTCTGCGCAGCCGGTACTCGTCGAGCGGCCCGGAGAAGGCCATGCCCTGTCCGTGCGTGCAGCCCATCGCGCGCAGGGCGACGACCTGCTCGGGCAGGTCCACACCGTCGGCCACGGACTGCAGCCCCAGGTCGGTGGCGATCCGCAGCAGCCCGCTGGTGATCTTGTGCAGCCTGGCGGACTCGACGACACCCTCGACGAGACCCCGGTCGAGCTTCAGCACGTCGACGGGCAGCCTCCTGAGCGTCGTGATGGCCGCGTAGCCACTGCCGAATCCGTCCAGGGCGACCCGGACGCCGAGCCGCCGCAGCGCGTTCAGCCGCCGCTCCAGCTCGTCCAGGGAGACCCGGGGGTCGGTGTCGGCCAGCTCGACGATCAGGGAGCCGGAGGCGAGCCCGTGCCGGGTCAGCAGAGCCTCCACGGAGCCGAGAGGCATCGAGCGGTCCAGCAGACGCCGCGCGCTCATCCGCACGGCGACGGGCACCGTGACACCCGCGGCGGCCCGCTCGGCGGCCTGCTCGACCGCCTCCTCGAGCATCCAGCGGCCCAGCTCGGCGGTCTTGTCGCTGTCCTCGGCGACGCGCAGGAACTCCGCCGGCGTGAAGAGCACCCCTTGGGAGGAGCGCCAGCGGGCCTGGGCGGTGACCGTCACGATCCGGCCGTTCCCGAGGCAGACCACGGGCTGGTGGAGCAGCGCGAACTCGCCGTCCTGGAGGGCGGAGCGCAGCCGGGTGGCCAGCTCCGCCTTCCGTACGACGTCCTGCTGCATCTGGGGCGCGTACAGCTCGACGCGTCCCTTTCCGGCCGCCTTGGCCCGGTACATGGCGAGGTCGGCGTTGCGCAGCAACTCGCCCGCCCCCAGTCCGGGCTCTGCGAAGCCGACGCCGATGGAGGCGGCGACCCGGACATCGTTGCCGTCGATGGCGTACGGCTGGGAGAGCTTGATCCGCAGCCGGTCGGCGAGCTCCAGGATCTGTTGCTCGCGCGCGCTCAGGTCACGGCTGCCGTCGCCGACGATGAGCGCCGCGAACTCGTCGCCGCCGAGGCGGGCGGCGGTGTCGCCCTGCCGCACCGAGTCCTGGAGTCTGCGGGCGGCCTGGACGAGGAGCTCGTCGCCTGCCTGGTGCCCGATCGTGTCGTTGACGGCCTTGAAGCCGTCGAGGTCGATGAAGAGGACGGCCGTGCCGCGCAGTGCGGCGCCGCGGTCGGTGGAGCGGCGGCCGGACAGCGCCTGCTGGACGCGCCGGGTGAACAGCGCGCGGTTGGGCAGGTCGGTGAGCGGATCGTGTTCGGCGTTGTGCTGGAGCTGCGCCTGGAGCCGGACCCGCTCGGTCACGTCACGGCTGTTGAAGATGAGGCCGCCGTGGTGTCGGTTGACGGTGGACTCCACATTGAGCCAGCCGCCGTCGCCGGACTTGAAGCGGCACTCGATGCGGGTGGTGGGCTCCTCCAGGTGGCTGGCGGCCAGGAAGCGGCGCACCTCGTGCACCACACAGCCGAGGTCCTCGGGGTGGATGAGGGAGGCGAGCTCGGAGCCGACGAGCTCCTCGGCGTTGCGGCCGTAGACCCCGGCGGCGGCCGGGCTGACGTACCGCAGGATGCCGTTCGGTGCGGCGATCATGATGACGTCGCTGGAGCCCTGCACCAGGGAGCGGAAGTGGTTCTCCTGCTGGGCCAGCTCCTGGGTGAGGGTGATGTTGTCGAGCAGCATGATGCCCTGGCGCACCACTAGGGCGAGTACGACGAGCCCGGCGGTGATGAGCACGACGCGGTCGACGCTGCGGCCGTTCAGGACGTTGTAGAGAATGCCCAGCGTGCACACGGCGGCGGCCAGGTAGGGCGTGAGCGCGGCCAGTGATCCGGCGATCGGGCGGGTGGTCGGGTACCGGTTGTGGCCTGCGCCCTGAGGCCCCTGAGGCTCTTGAGATCCCTCAGACCCCTGAGACCCCTGAGACCCCTGAGATCCCTGAGGCTCTTGAGATCCCTGAGGCTCTTGAGATCCCTGAGTTCCCTGGTGGGTGATCCCGGGTCCGCTCTGGCGGGGCCTGGGGTTGTGCTCGTGCACCACGCGTGCGTGCCCGTCCCTACGGGGCTCGTCCGCGCTGTGACCGTCGGCGGTCGACTGCCCGAGCCGGGGACCGACCCACGGGGCGTACGCGAGGAGCAGTGACCCGGCGAACCAGCCCGCGTCGAGGAGCTGCCCGGAGTGGTAGCTGTTGTGCAGGAGGGGCGAGGTGAACAGGGCGTCGCACATCACGGTCAGGGCGAGCGCGCCGATCGCGGTGTTCACCGCCGAGCGGTTCACCGACGAGCGCCTGAAGTGCAGCGCGAGCACCATGCTGACCAGGGCGATGTCCAGCAGCGGGTACGCCAGCGAGAGCGCGGTGTGCGCGACGCTCGGCCCGTCGAACTTCGCCGCCTGGGCGAGCGCGAGGCTCCAGGACAGCGTGAGCAGGGAACCGCCGATCAGCCAGGAGTCGAGCGCCAGGCAGACCCAACCCGCCTTGGTCACAGGCCTCTTGGCTAGCACGAGCAGTCCTACGATGGCGGGCGGAGCGAAACAGAGGAAGAAGAGATCGGCGTAGCTGGGACTCGGGACCTGGCGGTCGAGGACGACCTCGTACCAACCCCAGACTCCGTTGCCCAGCGCGGCCATGGTGGAGGAGAGCGCGAACAGCAGCCACGCGGGTCGAAAGCGGCTGCGGCGGCTGCGGGCGTAGAGGAAGCAGGAGACCGCGGCGGTGCCCGCGGCGGCGCTCAGCCCGAAGTCGCCCATGAACAGCGCTAGGGTCACGGAGCCCCAGCCGAGCGCGGAACCGAAGGCGTATCCCGCGCACACCAGGGCCAGCACGAGTTGCGAAATCAGGCCCGTCCCACCGCCGTGCGAGGGCCGCCGGGACGGCAGCGCCCCGGGGGAGCTCACCGGGCCCACCCGGTCCGCGCGGGGTCCCGCCGGCCCGTGTGCGCTGGGTGCGCATGCCTTCTGCGGCCGCTGTGCCCGCGGTGGTGATGGCCACCGTGACCACCATGGCCGCCGTGGCCGCGTCTGCGCGTGGCCGCGCGCCAGGGTCGTCGGCGGCCCCGCCGCGTCGGATCGTTGGTCCATAGGCCGTGCATCGCCCGTCGCCCCCCTCGCAGTCCGAATGTCCATCCCCGGCGCCGAACGGTGCGCGGCGCAGCCCCTGTCGGGACGATACACCAGTCTCGTCACTCAGGGACATAGTTCCTCTACGCTCCGTGACGATCAGCGGCCGCGCGGACACCGCCCGCATTCGCAGGACTGCGGAGGGTGCCCGAACCCGGCTACGCGCCCGTCGTAAGGACCACGTTGCCCAGGGGTTCCTGGTTCACGAAACGATTCAACTGCGCGGTCAGAAGCCGCTTGGCGCGCGGCAGGAACGCGGAGGTGGGGCCGCCGACATGGGGGCTGATGAGCACGCCGGGCGTCTGCCACAAGGGATGTCCCTGGGGCAGCGGCTCCGGATCGGTGACGTCGAGGGCCGCGGTGAGGCGTCCGCTGTCCAGCTCGGCGAGCAGCGCCTTGGTGTCGACGACCGGCCCACGGGCGACGTTCACCAGCAGCGCGCCGTCCTTCATCCGGGCCAGGAACTCGGCGTTCACCAGGCCCCGTGTGCTGTCGGTGAGGGGCGTGGAGAGCACCACGACGTCGGCCTCTGGGAGCAGTGCGGGCAGTTCCGTGAGTGGGTGCACCGGACCGCGCGCCGTGGTGCGCTCGGAGCGCGCGACGCGCGCCACCCGCGCCACTTCGAAGGGCGTGAGCCGGTCCTCGATCGCGGACCCGATCGAGCCGTAGCCCACGATCAGTACGGACTTGTCGGCCAGCGCCGGATGGAATCCGGAGTGCCACTCCCCCTTGTCCTGCGCCCGTACGAAGTCGGGGACGCCCCGCAGCGAGGCGAGGATCAGCGTGAGCGCGAGCTCGGCGGTGCTCGCCTCGTGCACTCCACGGGCGTTGCACAACTGCACGCCCGGGGGCAGGGACTGCACGCCCTTCAGGACGTGGTCGACCCCGGCGGAGAGCGTCTGCACGACCCGCAGGGAGGTCATTTCGGCCAGCGGCCGCTGCCCTACGCCGAGCGCCTTCATATAGGGGACGACGTAGAACTCGCAGTCGGCGGGATCCGCGGGAAACTCCTGGTCGCCGTCCCAGAAGCGGTAGCTCAGGCCCTCGGGGAGGCCCTCGATCTCGTCGGCGTGAAAGGGAAGCCACACATCGGAAGTCATGGTCAGGAGGCTATGCCAGGTGCCTGGTCGCGCAGAGGTTAGGTTGGGGTGCCGGGAGAAGGAGGGTCAGGGCCAGGTGGAGCGCAGGACGATCGGCGCGGCAACGCTCGATGTGGGGGCGATCGGGCTCGGGTGCATGCCGATGAGCTGGGCGTACACCTGTTCGCGACAGCGCGGTGAGGAGTCGCTGCGCGCGGTGCACGCGGCGCTCGACCGGGGGTCGACACTGCTCGACACGGCGGACATGTACGGGCCCTTCACCAACGAGCTGCTGGTGGGGCGGGTGCTGAAGGAGCGGCGCTCCGAGGCCTTCGTGTCGACGAAGGTGGGACTGCTGGTGGGCGAGCAGCACATCGTGGCCAATGGGCGCCCCGGCTATGTGAAGCGGGCGTGCGACGCGTCGCTGCGCCGCCTCCAGACCGATGTGATCGACCTGTACCAGCTGCACCGCGCGGACCCGGAGATTCCGGTCGAGGAGACGTGGGGCGCGATGGCCGACCTGGTGTCGGCCGGAAAGGTGCGCTCGCTCGGGCTGTGCGCGGTGGGCGCCCGGTCCGCCCGTCGCTCCGGGGGGCGGCTGCACGACGGAACGATCCGGCAACTGGAGCGGGTGCAGCAGGTCTTCCCGGTGAGCGCGGTGGAGGCTGAGCTGTCGGTGTGGTCGACGGAGGCGCTGGACGCGCTGCTGCCGTGGTGTGCGGCGCGCGGGGTGGGCTTCCTGGCGGCGATGCCCCTCGGCAACGGCTTCCTGACCGGCACCCTCACCCCGGGCGAGGGGTTCGAGCCCGATGACCTGCGCGCCCGCCACCCCCGCTTCACGGCCGAGATGATGGCCGCGAACCAGCCCATCCTCGTCGGGCTGCGGCGCATCGCCCGGCGCCACGGCCACCTCGGGAACCCGGTCACGCCGGCCCAGGTGGCGCTGGCCTGGGTGCTGGCCCAGGGGCGGCACGTGGTCCCGGTGCCGGGCGCCAAGCGGGAGCGGTGGGTCACGGAGAACGCGGGCGCGGCCGGGCTGCGGCTGACGGCGCAGGACCTGGCGGAGGTGGCGGCGCTGCCGGGGGCACGGGGGTCCTGGGACTGAGGCCCCGCTCCGGAGGGACCGGGTGTCCGGGTTCGGGAACCCCTGGGACTCGCGCGGTGTATGAACAGTAGGACCGCCGCGTCGAAGGGACCTCTGATCGTGCAACGTCGAGTGATGAAGGCCGTGTTGGCCGCGGCAGCGCTGGTGGTGACGGCCGGCTGTTCCTCCGGTGGCGGAGGAGGGGCGCCGATCGGCGGCCTGAGCCCGTCGTCGAGCGGTACGGGGACGGGGGCGTCGTCCGCCCCGCGGGCCACCGAGACGGCCGCGCCCGCCAAGGGCTCGGTGAAGGTGGTGCGCACCGTCACCGAGGACCTCAAGTCGCCCTGGGGCCTGGCACCGCTGCCGGAGGGCGGCCTGCTGGTGTCCTCGCGGGACGAGGGGACGATCACGCGGGTCGACGAGGAGACGGGCAGGAAGACCGAACTGGGCCAGGTGCCCGGCGTGGCCCCCGCCGGCGAGGGCGGCCTCCTCGGCATCGCGCTCTCCCCCGCGTACGCCTCCGACCACATGATCTACGCGTACTTCACGACGGCCTCGGACAACCGCATCGTCCGCATGCTGTACGACGAGAAGAAGCCGTCCGGGGAGCAGCTCGGGGCGCCGGACACGATCTTCAAGGGCATCCCCAAGGGGATGATCCACAACGGTGGGCGGATCGCCTTCGGTCCGGACCGGATGCTGTACGCGGGGGCGGGCGAGACGGGTGACCGGGGGCAGGCCCAGGACACGAAGGCGCTGGGCGGCAAGATCCTGCGGATGACGCCGGACGGCGATCCCGCGCCCGGCAACCCCTTCGACAACTCGGTGGTCTACTCGTACGGCCATCGCAATGTGCAGGGCCTCGCCTGGGACGACAAGCAGCGGCTGTGGGCCTCCGAGTTCGGCCAGGACACCTGGGACGAGCTGAACCAGATCAAGCCGGGCGACAACTACGGCTGGCCGGTGGTCGAGGGCAGGAGCGGCGACCCCAAATACCACAATCCGGTCGCCCAGTGGCACACGGATCAGGCCTCCCCGAGCGGTATCGCCTATGCCGAGGGCTCCATCTGGATGGCGGGGCTGCGCGGCCGGCGTCTGTGGCGCATCCCGTTGAAGGGCACGGAGGCCGCCGCCGCCCCGCAGGCCTTCCTGAAGGGCGAGTACGGCCGGCTGCGCACGGTGGTCCCGGCGGGCGGCGACAAGCTCTGGCTCGTGACGAGCGAGACGGACGGCCGCGGCAGCCCCGGGAAGGGCGACGACAGGATTCTGGAGCTGGAGGTGAAGTAGGCGTCCGGCCTCAGGACTCGTCCGGTTCCGACACGGGTTCCTCCCCCGTGGCGTCCCGCCCGTCCTCCTGCTCCTGGTCTCGCTCCTGCTTGGGCAGCCGTACGACCACCTTGCCGGAGGTCAGGTCTATGGGGCCGCGGCCCGGGTCACCGTCGTTCAGGTCCACGCGGCTCAGTTCGAGTCGCTTGCGTTCGTCGTTGGTGTGCTTGCGGCCTGGTGCGAAGAGCTCCTCGAACATGTTGAACACGGCGCCTCCCTCGGCCCGGGTCCGTACCAGCGTATGCCTCAGCCCGCCGTCCGGACGGTGGGGGCCTCCTGGGGGAACAGACGCAGTCGGTGCGCCAGCGCCGCCGCCTCGCCCCGGCCCGAGACGTCCAGCTTGGCCAGGATGTTCGAGACATGGACGCTGGCGGTCTTCGGGGAGATGAAGAGTTCCTCGGCGATCTGGCGGTTGCTGCGGCCGGCGGCGACGAGGCGCAGGACGTCGCGCTCACGGCTGGTGAGGCCGAGGGCCCCGGCCGGGTCGGCGGGAGCCGGGGCCGACGGCTCGGGGGCGCGGCCCAGGGCGAGGCGGGCCCGCTGGGCGAGGAGCGCGACGGCGTCGGCGAGCGGGCGGGCGCCGAGGTGGCCGGCCGCCGCCCCGGCCAGCCGCAGAAGCTCCGTGGCGCGGGCCCGGTCGTCCTCGTCGGCTCCCGAGATCAGCAGGGACTCGGCGAGTCGGTGACGGACACGGGCGAGGTCGTAGGGACGCTCCAGCGGTTCGAAGGCGGTGACCGCCTCGGACCATTCGTGCGGGTCGGCCGTGCCCTCGGCGCGGCGGAGCTCGGCGCGTACCCACCGTTCATGGGCGAGCCAGACGGGTGCTCCGGTGGCCAGGGACTTGGCGGCCTTGCGCAGCCGCTCCAGGGTCCCGGCGCGGCCCGCCTCGGCGACGGGCAGTCCGCGGGCGTCGGCCTCCGCGGTGGCGGCGGCGAGCAGCAGCGGCCAGCCGTCGCGCTGGGTGCCGGGCGGGAAGCCCGCGTCGAGGGTGTCCTCCAGGGCGGCGCGGGCGTCGAGGAGGCGTCCCTCTGCGGCGGCGACGCCGATCGCGGTGCGGACCAGGGGAAGCGAGTGCTGCGGCATGGGGTCGTGGGTGCCGAAGTGGGCGCGGGCGGCGGTGAGTTGACGTGCGGCCTCGGCGAGGTCGCCGCGGGCGAGCGCGAGATCCGCGAGGCGCATGGCACCACAGCCGGACGGTTTGCCGCTGAGGCCGACACCCAGGGCGTTGCGCGCGGCCTCCACGGCCTCGTCCCACTGGCCGAGCGCGTAGAGCGACTCCGAGAGGTTGCCCCACACCCAGGCCTCGGTGTCCAACAGCCCGGATTTACGGGCGAGTTCGATGCCCTCGCGCAGGACCGTGACCGCTTCCCGGGAGCGGCCGACGGACTCCAGGTGGGAGGGCAGGTTGATGTGGACGCGCCCCGTGACCATGGAGGGGGCGTGCCGGAGCACCCGTTCCTTGACCACGTACATCTCCGCGATGCCCGTCTCCACGTCGCCCGCGTCGACCATGAGGCCGCCGAGCGTGAGCCGGGCATTCAGCTCGATGTCCCGGGCGCCCACCATGCGCGCGTACTCCACGGCGCGCTCGGCGGCCGAGAGGGCGCCGGGACCCGGTTCGTGCAGACTGCACCAGGCGGCGACCATGGAGAGCACCTCGGCGTGCACCTCCGACGGCGGCAGGCCACGCACCAGGTCCTGGGCGGTGGCGAGCTCCGTCCAGCCGTCCCCGCGGGCCTGTGCCTGCACCAGGCGGGAGCGCTGGATCCAGAACCACGCGGCGCGCAGGGGGTCGTCCTCGTCCTCCAGGACGCGCAGCGCCCGCTTGGTGATCTTCAGGGCGCGCTCACGCTCCCCGCACAGCCGGCCCGCGACGGCGGCCTCGGCCATCAGGTCGAGGTAGCGCAGGGGGGTGGTGGCCGGGTCGCAGCCACAGGGTGGGAAGACCTCCACGTAGTCGATGGGGCGCAGCTCGTCCCGTACGGCTTCGGGGGTGGCCTCCCACAGCTCCATCGCGCGCTCCAGGAGCCTGAGTTGCTCGGAGTGGGCGTGGCGGCGGCGGGCCGCGACGGAGGCGTCGAGGACGGCGGGGAGGGCCTTGGCCGCGTCGTGCGCGTGGTACCAGTAACTGGCCAGGCGGGTGGCGCGCTCGTCGGCCGGGACGAGTGTGGGGTCGGCCTCCAGGGCTTCGGCGTAGCGGCGGTTGAAACGGGAGCGCTCACCGGGGAGCAGGTCGTCGCTGACGGCCTCGCGGACCAGGGAGTGGCGGAAGCGGTAGCCGTCACCGCCGGGTGAGGCGTGCAGGATGTTGGCGCCGACTGCGGCGCGCAGCGCCTCGATGAGGTCGTCCTCGGCGAGCCGGGCGACGGCGGCCAGCAGCGGGTACTCGACGGTGGAGCCGCCCTCGGCGACGATCCGGGCTATGCGCTGGGCGCTCTCGGGGAGGCCCTCGACGCGGACGAGGAGCAGGTCGCGCAGGGAGTCGGTGAGTCCCGTGCGGCAGCCCTGGTGGGCGGCGACGGCGAGCTCCTCGACGAAGAACGCGTTGCCGTCGGAGCGTTCGAAGATGTCGTCGACCTGGGCGGGGTCGGGTTCGTGGGCGAGGATGCCGGCGATCTGACGGCCGACCTCGGCGCGGCTGAAGCGGCCGAGTTCGATGCGGCGGACCGTACGGAGGCGGTCGAGTTCGGCCAGCAGGGGGCGCAGGGGGTGGCGGCGGTGGATGTCGTCGGCGCGGTAGGTGGCGATGACGACGAGGCGGCCGCTGCGCAGGGTGCGGAAGAGGTAGGCCAGCAGGTGGCGGGTGGAGGCGTCGGCCCAGTGCAGGTCTTCGAGGGCGACGACGACGGTGCGGTCGGCGGCGACGCGCTCCAGGAGGCGGGCGGTGAGCTCGAAGAGGCGGGCCATGCCCTCCTCGTCGGGCCGTCCGCCGCGGCCGGTCTCGCCCAGCTCGGGCAGCAGCCGGGCCAGCTCGTCCTCCTGTCCGGCGGCCGCGGCGGCGAGCTCGTCGGGGAGCAGCCGGCGCAGAGCGCGCAGGGCGGTGGAGAACGGGGCGAAGGGCAGTCCGTCGGCGCCGATCTCCACACAGCCGCCGCACACGAAGACGGCGCCCTCGCGGACGGCCACGGTGGCGAACTCCTCGAGCAGGCGGGTCTTTCCGACTCCGGCCTCACCGCCGAGCAGCAACGCCTGCGGCTCTCCCCCGGTGTTGAACTCCTGGGAGGTACCCCCAGTGACCGTACGGGCGAGCGCGTCGTGCAGGACGCCGAGTTCGTCGGTGCGACCGACGAACACCGGGCTGACGGACCTGGTTTCCACGGGCCCGAGCATCGCACAGGGGTCTGACAGTGCGGCACTGGTTATCGAGCGGGCGACCGCCACCCCGCTCGCCGGGAGGCGGCCGACCCCCGTACGGCCGCCCCCCGCCCCCGCGCTCATGCGGCGCGGGCGAACCGGTGCCGGCGGGGACGCGGGCTATGCGCCTGCCCCTCCGAGTCGTTCGACCCGGACTCGCGCGCGGCGGCGCGGCGGGCGGCGCGACGGCCACGGAGGACTTCCTGCGCCTGGCGGTGGTTCTGCGCCTCGCGGATCAGCTCGTTGGATCGCATCTGATGGAGCTCGTACTCGAACATGTCGTGTCCCTCGTGAGGAGTCGGTTTCGTCATCGCTTTCCGCGATGCCTCAACCTTCGTCTCCCAGGGGGGTGCGTCACATCGGGAGAGTTCCGCATCTTGCGCACGCGAAGGGCCTTAGGGCCGCCATAAGTGACTTACGGCAGCCCTAAGGCCCCTCAGAGGTACGGAGATCCAGCCGGAGATCCAGCCGGGGATTCAGCCGGTGGACGGCAGTCCGAGAATGATGTCGGAGTACTTGGCGACGGCGAGGACCAGGCCGATGACGCCGAGCGAGACGCCGGCCCAGGCGACCGACTTGATCCAGGCGGCCTGCGGCTTGCCGGGGGCCCCGAAGGCGGGCCGGACCAGGACCACGACGCCGACGATCAGCGCGGCCAGCGCGAAGAGGCCGCCGACCAGCGCGGTGGTCGCCCACGCGTCGCCGTAGACCTCCTTGACCTGCTTGGCGACGCTCGCGGTCGAGGAGGTCCCCAGCTGGCCGACGAGGGTCTCGCGGGCGGCGGCCACGGTGGCGACCCAGCTGCCGGTGAGGGACACGACGCCAAGGCCGGCGGAGACGACGGCGGCGGCGCCCTGGCCGACGCCGGGGGTGCCCTTCTCGGCCTCGGGGGCGTCCTCGCCCTCCAGTGCCTCGGCGTCGAGGTCGTCCTGGTCCTCGGCGTCCTCGGCTTCGGCGGTGCCGGTCTCCTCGACCTCGGCGTCCGGCGCCTCGTCGGTCTTGGTGACGTCCACGGTCTCCTCGTCGCTCTTTGCCTCGGTGCCGTTCGCGTCCACGGCTTCGTCAACTGTCTTGGTTCCCATGACCCGCACCGTACGGACGGAGTCTGAGAAGTCTCTTAATGATCGTTGTGAGCGACGGCCGAGATCATCGTTGCTCACGCGCGCGTGCCGCCCGCCACTCGGGCGCGAGCACCGACCAGACCTCCATGTCGAGGCGTACGCCCCGGTGGGGGTAGCTCTCCCGCAGCACCGCGTCCCGGGTCATCCCGAGCCGCCGGGCGCCGTTCACGCTCGGCACGTTCGCCGAGGCGGCGATCCACTCCACACGGTGGATCCCGCGCTCCTCGACCGCCCAGTCGATGAGGATCCGCATCGCCCGGGTGACCAGACCGCGTCCGGTGCCGGCGGGTTCCAGCCAGCAGCCGACCTCGCAGTTGCCGTGCTCGGCGTCGAAATTCAGGAAGAGCACCCCGCCCACGAGCTTCCCCTCCAGCCACAGGCCGTGCAGGGACCCGGTGTCGGCGGCGCGCATGTCGGCGTACCGCTGGAGTGTCTCCCGCGCGGAGGGCACGTCCGTGGCCTTGGAACCGAAGGGGATGTACTGCCCGATGAACTCCCTCCCCCGGTCCAGGTGCGCGAGAAACTCCTCCGCCTGCCAGGGCTCCAGGGGCCGCAGTTCCGCGCCGTCGTCACCCAGGGATATCGCGTACATCCTGCTGCCGCTCCTTCTCCAGCTCGTCCTCCAGTACGTCCGCCACCTCGGCGTCCGTCGCAGCGGCCAGCCTCTCATGGGCGGCTCGGCACTCGGGCGGTTCGACGCTGATGCGCGGCAGCCACCGGTCGAGCCGGCGGGGCAGCCACCAGTTGGCGCCGCCGAGCAGATGCATGAGGGCGGGGACCAGGAGAGTGCGCAGGACGAAGGCGTCGAGAGCGACGGCGGAGGCGAGGGCGATGCCGAACATGGCGATGACGCGGTCGCCGCTGAGCACGAAGGCGAGGAAGACCGAGATCATGATGACGGCGGCGGAGTTGATCACCCGGCTGGTCTCGGCGAGCCCGACCCGGACGGCACGGCGGTTGTCGCCGGTCTCCAGCCACTCCTCGTACATCCGGCTGACCAGGAAGACCTGGTAGTCCATGGAGAGCCCGAAGAGGACCGACACCATGATCACGGGGAGGAAGGGCTCGATCGGACCCGCGCGGCCGAGACCCAGCAGCTCGCTCCCCCAGCCCCACTGGAAGATCGCGACGACCACCCCGAACGCGGCGGCCACGGCGGCGATGTTCATCACGGCGGCCTTCAGCGGAATGCCGAGCGAGCGGAAGGCGAGCAGGAGCAGCACACACCCGAGGCCGATCACGACGCCCACGAAGAGGGGCAGTTTGCCGACGATGACGGCGGCGAAGTCGTCGTAGCTCGCCGTCACGCCGCCGACGCGCACGTCGAGCCCGGTGCCCGCCTCGACGCGCGGCAGCACCTCGGTGCGCAGCCGGTCCACGAGGTCGCTGGTCTGCTTCGACTGCGGCGCGGAGTGCGGGACGACGGTGAGGTACGCGGTGTCGCCCCCGGTGTCGTACGTCACCGGGGTCACCGAGGCGACCCCGGCGGTCGCCCGGAGCGTGCTGTCCAGGCTGTCGAGGGCGAGCCTGTCCTCGGCGCCGCCGACGTGGGTGACCAGGGTCAGCGGCCCGTTCACGCCCGGCCCGAAGCCTTCGGCGAGGAGGTCGTACGCCTGCCGGGTCGTCGTCGACCTCGGGTTGTTGCCCTGGTCGGAGGTGCCGAGATGGAGGGAGAGCGTGGGCAGGGCGAGCAGCGCCATGACGGCCACGGCGACCGCGCCGAGCAGCTTGGGGTGGCGCTCCACGAACACCGACCAGCGGGCGGCGAGTCCGGTGGGGAGCTCCGGCTGGGGCCCGTGCTCGTACAGTCTGCGCCGCTCGCGTCGGCTGAGGGCGCGCGGGCCGATGAAGGACAGCAGTGCGGGCAGCAGGGTCACGGAGGCCGCGACGGTGAGGACCACGGTCGAGGAGGCCGCGATCGCGACACCGTTCAGGAAGCTGAGCCGCAGGATGAGCATGCCGAGCAGGGCGATGCAGACGGTGGCGCCCGCGAAGACGACCGCGCGGCCGGTGGTGGCGACGGCGTTGCGGGCCGCCTCGGCCACGGCAAGCCCGCGTTTGAGCCCGCGCCGGTGCCGGGTCACGATGAACAGCGCGTAGTCGATGCCGACGCCGAGGCCGATCAGCGTGCCGAGCATGGGCGCGAAGTCGGCGACGGTCATCGCGTGCCCCAGGAGCACGATCGAGGCGTACGCCGTCCCGACGCCGACCAGGGCGGTGGCGATGGGCAGCAGGGAGGCGGCGAGCGAGCCGAAGGCGAGAAAGAGCACCACGGCGGCCACGACCACGCCGACGACCTCGGCGAGGTGCCCGCCGGAGGACTCCGTGAGCCCGATGGCGCTGCCGCCCAACTCCACCTGGAGCCCGTCGGTCTCGGCGGCCTTGGCGGCGTCGACGACGGCCTGCGCCTCGCTCCTGGAGATGTTGTCGGCCTGGCCGTCGAAGGTGACGGTGGCGTACGCCGTACGTCCGTCGCCGCTGATCCGGCCCGTGCCCTGCCCTTCGTAGGGGCTGACGACGGAGGCCACGCCGGGCAGGGCGGCGATCTCGTCGAGGGCGCGGGTCATGGTCTGTTCGACGGCGGCGGAGCGGACGGTGCCGGGGGTGGTCCGCCAGACGACGGTGTCGCTGTCGCCGCCGAGACCGGGGAAGCCCTGCTGCAGGAGCCGGTCGGCGCGGCCCGATTCGGTGCCGGGGGCCTCGTAGTTGTTCGAGTACGCGGAGCCCGTGACGGCCGCGGCGGCGCTCACCCCGCCGAGGGCGAGAAGCCACAGCAGAACGGTGACGAGGCGGTGCCGTACACACCAGCGTGCAAGGGCTGCCAACGGACAAGCTCCCTGAGTGATTTATGGATCTTTACCGGGAGTTGCCCGCAAAGAACGCATGACGAATACGTCATCACTCTTGCAGCCAGAAGCGATCGTTCTTCTCATTCGTGGGTCTGCTCACGAGAGTGCGAGTTAGTTCACACGACAATCCGATGAACTCTGTCGCACCAAGGGGCCCCGTGCACGCCTGGGGGGATGCATCGGAGCCGATGCATCCCCCCAGGTGGGTACTTGACGGGTACTCAGCCCTCGCTGACGCCCAGCTTCTCCAGGATGAGTTCCTTGACGCGGGCCGCGTCGGCCTGGCCACGGGTGGCCTTCATGACCGCGCCGACCAGGGCGCCGACCGCGGCCACCTTGCCGCCGCGGATCTTGTCCGCGACGCCCGGGTTGCCGACGATGGCCTCGTCGACGGCGGCGGTCAGCGCACCCTCGTCCGAGACGACCTTCAGACCGCGCTTGTCGACGACCTCGTCCGGGGTTCCCTTGCCCGCGAGCACGCCCTCGATGACCTGGCGGGCGAGCTTGTCGTTCAGATCTCCGGAGGCGACGAGCTGCGCCACCCGGGCGACCTGCGCCGGGGTGATGGGCAGGTCCTCCAGGGCCTTGCCCGACTCGTTGGCGCTGCGTGCCAGTTCGCCCATCCACCACTTGCGGGCGGACGCCGCGTCCGCACCGGCCTCGATCGTGGCGACGATCGGGTCGATGGCACCGGCGTTCAGGATCGACTGCATGTCGTGCGCCGAGACACCCCACTCCTCACGGAGGCGGTTGCGACGCGCGAGCGGCTGCTCGGGCAGGCCCGCGCGCAACTCCTCGACCCACTCACGGGACGGGGCGACCGGAACGAGGTCGGGCTCCGGGAAGTACCGGTAGTCCTCGGCCTCCTCCTTCACGCGGCCCGAGGTCGTGGACCCGGTGTCCTCGTGGAAGTGGCGGGTCTCCTGGATGATCGTGCCGCCGCTGTTGAGAACCGCGGCGTGCCGCTGGATCTCGAAGCGGGCCGCACGCTCCACGGAGCGCAGCGAGTTGACGTTCTTCGTCTCGGAGCGCGTGCCGAACTTCTCGCGGCCGTGCGGGCGCAGCGACAGGTTCACGTCGCAGCGCATCTGGCCCATCTCCATGCGGGCCTCCGAGACGCCGAGCGCCTTGATGAGCTCGCGCAGCTCGGCGACGTACGCCTTGGCGACCTCGGGGGCGCGCTCGCCCGCACCCTCGATCGGCTTGGTGACGATCTCGATGAGGGGGATGCCCGCGCGGTTGTAGTCGAGCAGGGAGTGCGAGGCGCCGTGGATACGGCCGGTCGCGCCACCCACGTGGGTGGACTTGCCGGTGTCCTCCTCCATGTGGGCGCGCTCGATCTCCACGCGGAAGACCTCGCCGTCCTCCATCTGTACGTCGAGGTAGCCGTTGAAGGCGATCGGCTCGTCGTACTGGGAGGTCTGGAAGTTCTTCGGCATGTCCGGATAGAAGTAGTTCTTCCGGGCGAAGCGGCACCACTCGGCGATCTCGCAGTGCAGCGCGAGGCCGATCTTGATGGCGGACTCGACGCCGGTCGCGTTGACGACGGGCAGCGAGCCGGGCATGCCGAGGCAGGTCGGGCAGGTCTGCGAGTTGGGCGCGGCGCCCAGCTCGGTGGAGCACCCGCAGAACATCTTGGTCTTGGTGCCGAGCTCGACATGGACTTCGAGGCCCATGACGGGGTCGTACGTCGCGAGAGCGTCCTCGTACGACACCAGCTCGTCGGTCGTGGTGGTCACGGTGAAAACTTCCCTCTCAGCCCAGCAGGACGTCGTCGTCGCCCAGGCGCCTGAGCTCCCGGTAGAGAATGGCGAGGCCGGTGACGATGGCGGCGGCGGACACGGCCGCGTCGATGAGTCGCAGCGTGTCGTGCTCCGTGCGGGCCTTCTTGGCCTGCTTGGCGACGCCTACGGCACCGAACGCGGTGGTCGCGATGGACAGGTACGTGCCGGACTTGGACTTCTTGAAGCCCTTGGCCTTGGTCAGAGCCTTACTCACAGCGACGGAGCCTCCTCGAGCAGCGGGTGCCCCCACTTTTCCACGAAGGCGGCCTCGACTGCGGCGCCGACCTTGTAAAGCCTGTCGTCCTTCATCGCGGGGGCGATGATCTGCAGACCGACCGGGAGGTTGTCCTCCGGGGCGAGACCGCAGGGCAGCGACATGGCGGCGTTGCCCGCCAGGTTGGTCGGGATGGTGCACAGGTCCGCGAGGTACATCGCCATCGGGTCGTCGGCACGCTCGCCGATCGGGAAGGCGGTGGTCGGCGTGGTCGGCGAGACGATGACGTCGACCTTCTCGAACGACTTCTCGAAGTCGCGCGTGATGAGCGTACGGACCTTCTGGGCGCTGCCGTAGTACGCGTCGTAGTAGCCGGAGCTGAGCGCGTACGTGCCGAGCATGATGCGGCGCTTGACCTCGGGGCCGAAGCCCGCCTCACGGGTGAGCGAGGTGACCTCCTCGGCCGACTTCGTGCCGTCGTCGCCGACCCGCAGGCCGTAGCGCATGGCGTCGAAGCGGGCGAGGTTGCTCGAACACTCGGACGGGGCGATCAGGTAGTACGCCGCCAGCGCCAGGTCGAAGGACGGGCAGTCCAGCTCGACGATCTCGGCGCCGAGCTCCTTGAGCAGGGCGACGGCCTCGTCGAAGCGCTGCACGACACCGGCCTGGTAGCCCTCGCCGCGGAACTGCTTGACGACACCGACACGCATGCCGGCGACCGAGCCGTTGCGGGCCGCCTCGACGACCGGCGGGACCGGGGCGTCGATGGAGGTGGAGTCGAGCGGGTCGTGGCCCGCGATGACCTCGTGCAGCAGCGCGGCGTCCAGGACCGTACGGGCGCAGGGACCGCCCTGGTCGAGGGAGGACGAGAACGCGACCATGCCGTAGCGCGACACCCCGCCGTACGTCGGCTTGACGCCGACCGTGCCGGTGACGGCGGCGGGCTGGCGGATGGAGCCGCCCGTGTCCGTGCCGATGGCGAGGGGTGCCTCGAACGAGGCGAGCGCGGCGCTCGACCCGCCGCCGGAGCCGCCGGGGATACGGGTGAGGTCCCAGGGGTTGCCGGTGGGGCCGTACGCGCTGTTCTCGGTGGAGGACCCCATGGCGAACTCGTCCATGTTGGTCTTGCCGAGGATGACGACGTCGGCGGCCTTCAGCTTCGCGGTCACCGTCGCGTCGTACGGCGGGATCCAGCCCTCGAGGATCTTCGAACCGACGGTCGTCGGGATGCCCTCGGTGGTGAAGATGTCCTTGAGCGCGAGCGGCACACCGGCCAGCGGGCCGAGCTTCTCGCCCCGCTCCCGCTTCGCGTCGACGGCGCGGGCCTGCGCGAGGGCGCCCTCGCGGTCGACGTGCAGGAAGGCGTGCACCTTCTCGTCGACGGCCTCGATCCGGGCGAGGTGGGCCTCGGTGACCGCGACGGCCGTGAGTTCGCCCGCGGCGATCTTCGCGGCGATCTCGGCCGCCGTCAGCTTGATGATGTTGACGTTGGTGTCCGTCATGGTGATTAGTCCTCCCCCAGGATCTGCGGCACCTTGAAACGCTGCTGCTCCTGGGCCGGGGCGCCGGAGAGCGCCTGCTCGGGGGTGAGCGACGGACGGACCTCGTCCGCGCGCATGACGTTCGTCAGCGGCAGCGGGTGAGAGGTCGGCGGTACGTCTTGGTCGGCGACCTCGCTGACGCGGGCGACCGCGCCGATGATGTCGTCGAGCTGGCCGGCGAAGTGGTCGAGCTCTTCGGCCTTCAGCTCCAGACGCGCCAGCCGTGCGAGGTGGGCGACCTCCTCGCGCGTGATGCCAGGCATGCAGCGATCCTCTGGGTGAGAGTGTGTGGTTTGGCCCAATCCTATGGGTCCGGGGCCGATGCCCGCGCCCGGGTTTGCCTCAGGCCCCTTTCCCAGCCGCGCCACCCGTGACGGTTCGTGTACGAGGTGGAAGTCGCCGGTGGGGGTTCCTCGCCGTCGGCGCCGACCCGTCCGGGGACCGACACCACCGTCCAGAACCTGCGAACCGCCCGCGGCTGATCGCGCAGTTCCCCGCGCCCCTGACGGGGCCGCGTCCTCCACCGTGATGAACCTGCGGACCGTCCATGGCTGGGCGCTCAGTTCCCCGCGTTCCCGTCGGGGCCGCATTCTCCGCCGTGATGAAGCTGCGGGCCGTCCGTGGCTGATGGTGCGGTTCTCCGTGCCCCTGGCGGGGTGCGGACGCCGACGGCGACGGCGAACAAGCCGCACGGGAGAGGTCCGCTTGTCGGGTGGCCGTCACGGGTGGTGCGGCGGTGGGAGAACCCGGCGGATGCCCCACGAACCGGCACCCGACAACGAACCGCCGGAACTACTCCGCCGCCGGCAGCGCGGCACGCGGCCGCTGCCAGCCGCGCGACCCCCGCGCCAGCAGCCACGCCGTCGCCTCCTCCGGAGGCATCGCCGCCGCGACCAGCCACCCCTGCACCGCGTCACACCCGAGATCCCGCAACCGCTCCCACGTCTCGTCGTCCTCGACACCCTCCGCCACGACGAGCAGCCCCAGCGAATGCGCGAGATCGACGGTGCAGCGCACGATCTCCGCGTCCTCGTTGTCCACGGCGAGCCGCGCGACGAAGGACCGGTCGATCTTCAGCTCGCTCACCGGCAGCCGCCGCAGATGCACCAGCGAGGAGTACCCCGTACCGAAGTCGTCCAGCGACATCTTCACGCCGTGCCCGGTCAGCCCGGCCAGCGTGTCCGCGGCTCGCTGCGGGTCCTCGAGGAGCACATGCTCCGTTATCTCCAGTTGCAACGCCCCCGCGGGGACCCCGTGCCGGGCGAGCCGCGCGGCGACCGAGCCCGCGAAACCGGGGGTGTGGACGTCCCGCGGGGACACGTTCACCGCGACCGGTACGCGCAGTCCCTGTGCCCGCCAGCGCGCGACCTGGGCGAGCGCGGTCTCCAGCACGTACTCGGTGAGGTGCGGCATCAGCCCGGACGACTCGGCGATCGCGATGAACTCGTCCGGCGGCACCTTCCCCCGCTCGGGATGCACCCAGCGGACCAGCGCCTCGAGCCCGGCCACCTGTCCGTCGAAGCGGACCTTCGGCTGGTAGTGCAGTTCGACGTCACCGGCGTCCAGCGCCCGGCGCAGATCCCCGAGCAGACCGAGCCGGTCCGGCGTGTTCGAGTCCCGCTTGGACTCGTACACCTCCACCCCCGTACGGTCCCGCTTGGCCTGGTACATCGCCACGTCCGCCCGCCGCAGCAGCCCCTCCGCGTCCAGCGCGTGGTCGGGAAAGACGGCCAGCCCGGCGCTGGCCTCCAGGACGAGGGTGAGTCCGTCGAGGTCGAGCGGCGAGCCGAGGGCGGCGACGAGATTGCGGGCGACCCGCGTGGCCGACGTGGTGGAGTCGGCGACGGGCAGTAACACGGCGAACTCGTCCCCGCCGAGCCGCGCGGCCTCCGCCCCGCGCGGCAGCGCCAGCCGCAGCCGATCGGCTATCTGAAGGAGCAGTCGGTCACCGGCGAGGTGCCCCAACGTGTCATTCACGGAACGGAAGCGGTCGAGGTCGATCAGCATCAGGGCGGAGCGCGCACCGATGCGCTCGGCATCGTCCAGAGCCGTCCAGGTCCGTTCGAGCAGCCATTGGCGGTTGGGCAGTCCGGTCAGCGGGTCGCGCAGTTGCTCCTCGGCCCGGACGCGGGCGATCCACAGGGTGGAGTCGAGTGCGATGAGGGGGATCGAGAACAGCGGCAGCAGCATCGGCTGGGCGACCGCGACCACACAGATCAGCGGCGCGATACCGAGCAGCGCGACGGCGACCAGGCCCTGCCTGACCAGCGCCGTGCGGGTGGCGGTGGGCAGTCCGCCGGTGCCCGGCGCGTGCAGGTACCAGAGCAGGACGCGGGTGACCGCGAGATAGGCGGTCGCGACCAGCACCACCTCGGGTGCGGCGTAGAAGTTCCAGCTCTCCGGATTCCAGGGCGCCTCCACGGACGGCACCCGCCCGAACATGGCGAGGACCAGCGCTCCGGCGCCGATGCCGAGGATGTCGACCGCGCCGTGCAACACCCCCTGGCGCCAGCGGCCTCGGCGGGCGGCGCCGACCAGCACGACGACGGTCAGGCTGACCATCCCGGCGGCCACCCAGCCGTACAGCAGCAGGACCGCGAGGGTGAGCGCGGCGCCGGAGCCCGTGCCGCCCCACCAGCGGGCGCGGCCGAGGGCGACCAGATGGCCGACGATGATGCCGGTCAGTACGGCCAGCGACCAGCCGACCGCGCCGGACGGGAAGAGTGCGTGGTGGCCGCTGAACGCCCGGTAGAAGCCGCCGCCGAGGACGAACGCGGCCATCCCGACGACCGCGACGGGCAGCGTGGGCAAGGAGATGCGCCGTTCGGGATCGTGACCGGACAGGCCGCCGCCACGCCCGGCGGTGAGCCTGCCGACACCCGGGGCCGGAGCCGTTACGGTGAGGGGTGGTGCGGAGCCCTGCCCGCCCGTGCCGAGGCGCTCCGACGAACGCCCCGTCCGGAGGCCGGCCATCCACGCGCCGGTCATCCGGCGCAGGCGCAGCCGTGAGTCCGGGGCGGCGCTCTCGGTCGGTTCCATTCCCGTCCCTCTCACAGCCGGCGGTGCCCACGCCACGCGGTCCGTTGCCGGCGACAACTGCCAACGGCACCGCGTCTGAAAACCCTTCCCCAGACTCTTGTGGAGCAGGGGATGCCCCAACCGCAGCTGGGCACGGCAGGCGCACACCTCAACAGTAGGCCGCAGAAGGCTTCTACGGGCAGCGGTCGACGACGGTTGCCCGAATGCGACCCGGCCACCCGTATGCATCTGATATGCGCCGAACGGGTGGTCTTCAACCGCTACTCCCCGGTCGGGAGGGCGACTTCCGCGGCGGCCTCCGGTCCCTGTTCGAGCAGGACGGTGAAGCCCTCCTCGTTCAGAACCGGCACCTTCAGCTGCATCGCTTTGTCGTACTTAGATCCTGGATTGTCGCCCACGACCACGAAAGACGTCTTCTTCGAGACCGAACCGGTCACCTTCGCTCCCCGGCTCTGAAGGGCCTCCTTCGCGCCGTCCCGCGTGTGGTGTTCGAGCGTGCCGGTGACGACGACGGTGAGTCCTGCGAGCGGCCTCGGGCCCTCGTCCTCGCCGGAACCCTCGTCCTCCAACCGGACGCCGGCGGCCTTCCATTTGCGGATGATCTCGCGGTGCCAGTCCTCCGTGAACCACTGCTTGACCGAGGTCGCGATGATCTCGCCGACCCCGTCGACCGCGGCGAGTTCCTGCTCGGTGGCCTGCTCGATGCGGTCGATGGAACGGAACTCGCGGGCCAGCGCCTCGGCGGCCACCGGGCCGACGTGCCTGATGGAGAGTCCGTTGATGAAGCGGGCGAGCGGCCGGCTCCTGGCCTCGGCGATGTTGTCCAGCAGGGCGAGCGTGTTCTTCTTCGCCTCACCCTGCTGGTTGGCGAAGACCGTGACGACCTTCTCCTCACCGGTCTTGGGGTCCCGCTTGGGCAAGCCGCTGTTCTGGTCGAGGACGTAAGCCTTGATGGGGAGCAGCTGCTCGACCGTGAGGTCGAAGAGGTCGCCCTCGTCGACGAGCGGCGGAGCGGCGGGCTCCAGCGGACGGGTCAGCGCCGCCGCGGCCACATTGCCGAAGTGCTCGATGTCGAGGCATTCCCGGCCCGCGAGGTAGGAGACGCGCTCTCTCAACTGGGCCGGGCACGTACGGCCGTTGGGGCAGCGCAGGTCGATGTCGCCTTCCTTCATGGCACGCAGCGGCGTCCCGCACTCGGGGCACTCGGCCGGCATCACGAACTCACGCTCGGTGCCGTCGCGGAGATCCACCACCGGCCCGAGGATCTCCGGGATGACGTCACCGGCCTTACGGAGCACGACCGTGTCCCCGATGAGGACGCCCTTGGCCTTCACGACCTCCTGGTTGTGCAGAGTCGCGAACTCGACCTCTGAGCCGGCGACGGTGACCGGCTCGACCTGCGCGTACGGAGTGACGCGTCCCGTTCGGCCGACGCCGACCTTGATGTCGACCAGCTTGGTGTTGACCTCTTCCGGCGCGTACTTCCAGGCGATGGCCCAGCGTGGAGCGCGGGCCGTGGAACCGAGGCGGCCCTGGAGACGGATCTCGTCGAGCTTGACGACGACTCCGTCGATCTCGTGCTCCACGGAGTGCCGGTTCTCGCCGTAGTACGCGATGAACTCCCGTACGCCGTCGAGGTCGTCGACCACCTTCGCGTACCGCGTGGTCGGCAGGCCCCAGGAGTGCAGCAGTGTGTACGCCTCGGAGAGGCGGGTGAGGCCCTCGAAGCCCTCCAGGGCGCCGATTCCGTGGACCACCATGTGCAGGGGGCGGCTCGCGGTGACGCGGGGGTCCTTCTGGCGCAGCGAACCCGCCGCCGCGTTGCGCGGGTTGGCGAAGGGCTTGTCGCCGGACTGCACCAGGCGGGCGTTGAGCTCCTCGAACTTCTCCATCGGGAAGTAGACCTCGCCGCGGATCTCCACCAGGTCCGGGACGTGGTCGCCCTTGAGGCGGTCCGGAATCTCCGCGATCGTGCGCACATTGGGCGTGATGTCCTCGCCCGTGCGGCCGTCGCCGCGGGTCGCCCCGCGGGTGAGGCGGCCGTGCTCGTAGGTCAGGTTGACCGCGAGGCCGTCGACCTTCAGCTCGCACAGGAAGTGGTGGTCCGGGGTGCCCACGTCCTTGGCGACGCGCTCGGCCCAGGCCGCGAGCTCCAGGTCGCTGAAGGCGTTGTCCAGCGAGAGCATGCGCGAGCGGTGCTGGACGGAGGTGAACTCGGTCGCGTACGCGCCCGCGACCTTCTGGGTCGGGGAGTCGGGGGTGCGCAGCTCGGGATACCGCTCCTCCAGGGCCTCCAGCGAGCGCAGCAACTGGTCGAACTCCGCGTCGCTGACGACCGGCTGGTCCTTCACGTAGTACCGGAAGCGGTGCTCCTCGATCTGCTCAGCGAGCTGCGCGTGCTGCTCCCGCGCCTCGGCGGGCAGGGAATTGGGCTGTGCGTCCTTGTCGCCGGCCACCGTATTGTCCTCCCGTTACTCTGGGTTGTCCGCGAGGGATCTCGCCGCCCGGGCGCAGTGGGCGAGTGCCCGGCGCGCGTACTGCGGGGAAGCGCCCGCGAGTCCGCACGACGGAGTGACCGTGACCGCCTCCGCGAGAAGACCCGGATGCAGCCCCAGCCTGCGCCACAGCGTCCTGACACCCATGACGCTACCGGCAGGGTCTGACAATGGTCCGTCCGTGCCCGGCACGACACCGGCGAACAGCCGGGTGCCGCCCTCCACCGCCTCGCCGATGACATCGTCGTCACGCTCGGTGAGCAGTGAGAAGTCGAACGAGATGGCCGCGGCCCCCGCCCTGCGCAGCAGCGCGAACGGTACGTCGGGTGCGCACGAGTGCACCACGACCGGGCCGTCGGTGTGCACCCCGACGACGTCCCGCAGCGTCGACTCCACCCGTTGCCGGTCGACGGCGCGGTGGGTGCGGTAGCCGCTGGCGGACTTCACCTGGCCACGCAGCACCGCGATGAGCGAGGGCTCGTCGAGCTGCAGCACGATCTGGGCGCCGGGCACCCGGCGCCGTACCTCGTCGAGGTGCGTGCGCAGCCCCTCGGCGAGCGATCCGGCGAGGTCCCGGCAGGCGCCGAGGTCGGAGAGCGCCGCCTCGCCGCCCCGCAGCTCCAGTGCGGCGGCCAGCGTCCAGGGGCCCACGGCCTGTACCTTGAGCGGCCCCTCGTAGCCCTGGGTGAACTCCTCCAGCGCGTCGAGGTCTTCGCCGAGCCAGGACCTGGCCCGCTTGGTGTCGCGCCCGGGCCGGTCCCCGATCCGCCAGCCGCTGGGCTCCACGCGTGCGTAGAGCTCGACCAGCATCCCGGCGGTCCGTCCGATCATGTCCGCGCCGGGTCCCCGGGCGGGCAGCTCGGGCAGGAACGGGAAGTCCTCGAAGGACCCGGTCACGGTCTTGGTGGCCTCGCGGGCGTCGTCGCCGGGCATGGATCCGACCCCGGTGGCGGGGCCCCAGGTGAAGCTCATCGTCCCGGCCGCACGGTCAGGTCGTTGACCTCCGCGTCGCGCGGCAGGTCGACGGCCATCAGGATCGTCGTCGCGACGGACTCCGGGTCGATCCACTTCGAGGCGTCGTACTCCTTGCCCTCCTGCTGGTGGACCTTCGCCTGCATGGGGCTCGCCGTCCGGCCGGGGTAGACGGAGGTCACCCGGACGCCCCCCGCGTGCTCCTCGTGGCGCAGGGAGTCCGCGAGGGCCTTCAGGCCGTGCTTGGAGGCGGCGTACGCGGACCAGTCGGCGTGCGCGGCGAGGCCGGCGCCGGAGTTGACGAACACGACGTGGCCCTGGGCGACGCGGAGTTGCGGCAGGAAGTGGCGGGTCAGCTCGGCGGGGGCGATCAGGTTGACGTTGAGCTGGTGACGCCAGGACTTGGGGGTCAGCTCCCCGACGGGGCCGAGGTCGACCACGCCCGCGATGTGCAGGAGCGAGTCGACGCGCTCGGGCAGGGACTGGTGCGAGAACGCCCAGGAGAGCTTGTCCGGGTCCGCCAGGTCGCCGACCAGTGTCCGGGCCCCGGGGAACTCGGCCGCCAGTTCCTTCGCGCGGCCCGCGTCACGCGCGTGGAGCACGAGGTCGTCCCCGCGCGCGTGCAGACGGCGGGCGACGGCCGCGCCGATACCGGAGCCCGCCCCGGTGATCACATGTGTAGCCATGGACGCCATGCTCGCATCACTGGGTGCCCACGCCCGCGGCGGGAGCCGCTGATGTCACAGCCTCCAGGTAGGCCAGCGCCCCTACCGGCTCCTCGGCGAAGAACACCAGGTCGGTGAGCGGGCACGGCAGGAAGCCCTCGGCGTCCATGCGGCGGAACTGCTCCTTCAGGCCGTCGTAGAAGCCCGCCGTGTTGAGCAGGACGACCGGCTTCTCGGTCTTCCCGTGCTTCTTCAGCTCCAGGATCTCGGTCGCCTCGTCGAGGGTCCCGGTGCCGCCCACCATGATCACGACGGCGTCGGCCTTGGCCAGGAGCAGCGCCTTGCGCTCGGCGAGGTCCCGGGCGAACACCATCTCGTCGGCACCCGCCCGCGCCGTGGCCGCCAGGAAGTCCACGGAGACGCCCAGCAGCCGTCCGCCCGCCTCCTGCACCCCGTCGGCGACCACCTTCATCAGCCCGACGTCGGAACCGCCCCACACCAGCGAGTGGCCGCCCTTGCCGAGGAGTTCGGCGAACTCCCGTGCGGGTCGGGTGTAGCGGTCGTCGAGGTCGGCGGCGGAGAGGAAGACGCAGATATTCATGTGCCTACGGTACGAGGGAAGAACCCGGGTCCCACGCGCGCTGTACGGGTATGGCCAATGGACACACGATCACGATCGAACAGGGCACGGAGCGGGTACGCGTCGTGCACGGCGACCAGGTGCTGGCGGAGAGCGACCGTCCCCTGGTGCTGCGCGAGACCGGCTGTCCCGTGCGTTACTACCTACCGGCCGAGGACGTCCGCCTGGACCTGCTGACGACCTCCGACACCCACACACACTGCCCCTTCAAGGGCGACGCGTCCTACTGGTCCCTGCCCGACGCCCCCGACCTCGTCTGGTCCTACCCCGACCCCAAGCCGGACGTCGCCCGGATCAAGGACCACTTCTGCTTCTACGAAGTCGAAGTGGCGTAACGCACCCTTCGAGGTGGCCCGCGAGGCCGCGCAGGGTCGCGGACACGGCACCCCAGGGGACGTACGGCGTCCTGGACGGCCTCGCCCCGCTCCTGACGGAGTTCTTCGGCGAGGCCGGTCAGACCCCGGAAAGGCCCTAGACGCTCGCCGTCGCGCGGGTGGTCGTCGCGATCGTCGCCGAGCCGACCACGCGCGTGCCGTCGTACAGGACGATCGCCTGGCCGGGGGCGACGCCGCGGACCGGCTCGGTGAACGTGACCTCGAGTTCGCCGTCGATCAGCTCGGCGGCGACCTCCGTCTCGCCTCCGTGGGCGCGGAGCTGGGCGGTGTAGGTGCCCGGGCCGGTGGGGGCGGCGCCGCACCAGCGGGGCTTGATGGCGGTCAGCCCACTGACATCGAGGGATGCCGCCGGACCCACCGTCACCGTGTTGTTCACCGGCGAGATGTCCAGGACGTAGCGCGGCTTGCCGTCCGCGGCCGGGGTGCCGATGCGCAGCCCCTTGCGCTGCCCGATCGTGAAGCCGAACGCGCCCTCGTGGGAGCCGATGACCGACCCGGACTCGTCGACGATGTCGCCCTCCGCCTTGCCCAGGCGGTTCGCCAGGAAGCCCTGGGTGTCGCCGTCGGCGATGAAGCAGATGTCGTGCGAGTCGGGCTTCTTGGCGACGGCCAGGCCCCGCAGTTCCGCCTCCGCGCGGATCTCGTCCTTCGTCGTCACCGTGTCACCCAGCGGGAACAGCGCGTGGGCGAGCTGACGGTCGTCGAGGACCCCGAGGACGTACGACTGGTCCTTGGCCATGTCCGAGGCGCGGTGCAGCTCGCGCGTGCCGTCCTCGTTCACGATCACCTTGGCGTAGTGGCCCGTGCAGACCGCGTCGAAGCCGAGCGCGAGCGCCTTGTCGAGCAGGGCGGCGAACTTGATCTTCTCGTTGCAGCGCAGACACGGGTTGGGGGTGCGCCCGGCCTCGTACTCGGCGATGAAGTCCTCGACCACGTCCTCGCGGAAGCGCTCGGCGAGGTCCCACACGTAGAACGGGATGCCGATGACGTCCGCTGCGCGGCGGGCGTCGCGCGAGTCCTCGATGGTGCAACAGCCTCGCGCGCCCGTGCGGAACGATTGCGGGTTGGCGGAGAGCGCGAGGTGCACGCCCGTCACGTCGTGACCGGCTTCCGCCGCGCGGGCGGCGGCGACGGCGGAGTCCACGCCGCCGGACATGGCGGCGAGGACGCGGAGGGGGCGGGGGCGCTGCGAGGTCTCAGTCATAGCCCCTCCAGAGTACGGGGCCGCGGGAACCGAAGCCCGCGGGTATCCGTTGATGATCGCAACGGGGACCGCCGGAGGACGGGCGGGCACGAAGGACGGGGCGGACGCGATGAGTGAGGCCGCGCAGAACACAGAGAACACAGGCAACACAGGCAACACAGGCAACACGGCGACCACCGAGGCCACAGGGACCGGGGGAACCAAGGGGGCCGCGGTCGGCACAGGGACCACGGGAACCACGGGAACCACGGGGGCTGTGGGCACCACGGGGATCACCGGAGCCGGAGAATCCTCCGGGAGCAGCGGGAGCAGCGGGGGCGGCGGGGGCGGCGTGGGCGCGAACAAGACCAAGGGGCGTGCCGGCCGGGACCGCGACCGGCGGATCGGACGGCGGGCGCTGCTGATCGGCGGCGCCGCGGCCGCCGTGGGCACAGCGGTGCTCGCACGCGGCGAGCTCGGCCACCTGTGGTGGCGGCTGCCCGGCGTCGAGAAGCCCCGGGTGGCGGGTGCCGTCGACTTCCGGGGTGCGCAGTGGGTGGCCGCCTCGTCGGCGAACTGGCGGCGGGCGGACCGGCCCGACGACTACGGGATAGACCGGGTCGTCATCCACGTCACCCAGGGCAGCTACCGAAGCGCCGTGAAGGTCTTCCAGGACCCGGCACACGGCGCGGCGGCGCACTACATCGTGCGCAAGGACGGGCACATCACCCAGATGATCCGCGAGCTGGACGTGGCGTTCCACGCGGGCAACCGGGGGTACAACGAGCGGAGCGTCGGTATAGAGCACGAGGGCTTCGTCGAGCGCGCCTCGTCGTTCACGGACGCCATGTACGCGGCCTCGGCGCGGCTGACGGCCGCCGTCTGCGGGCGGTACGGCATTCCCGTCGACCGTGCGCACATCATCGGACACGTCGAGGTGCCGGGCACGGACCACACCGACCCCGGGCGGTACTGGGACTGGGACCGGTACATACGACTCGTACGACAGGCCCGCACCGCGGCGCAGCCGACGCGCACAGCCGGGGCGTAGCTGCCAGAGAGCGCTTTCGATGTGCGCTCACAGACAGCGGTACGCAGGGCTCAAGTCACCTAATCGTGATGCTGTGAGGCACTCGCGGGACGCGCCTGTCCATTGCGTCCCGTGCTGCCGATGTGACCAGCGACACGTCAACTCTCCTTCTTTCGAGGGGAGTTGATCCTGACTTTTAGTCATCGGATTTCACAGCGAAGACGGCGTTCTCCTAAGTCGACCCAAGTCTTCACACAGCCCTTAGGTCGAGAGTCCACCGCCATGACGCACACCACACAGCCCGCCTCCGGCGCGGGCAAGGACAAGGGCCAGTCCAAGACCAAGGGCAAGGGCATGCACCGCCGCAAGTTCCTCGGCGGGATGGCCGGGGCGGGCATCGCGGCGGTGACCGCCGGCGGCACGGCCATCGCCTTACTGACGAACGCGACACAGAACAAGGCGCACGCCGCAGGCACCACGCTGACCATCCCCGACCTCCTGGAGGGGACCACCTCGGACGGCACCACGACGTTCACCCTGGAGGCGAAGACCGGCACCAGCGAGGTGCTCAGCGGAGTGACCAGCACGACCGCGGGCTACAACCAGTCGTTCCTCGGCCCCACCATGAAGTGGACCTCCGGCGACACCGTCCTGCTGAACATCACCAACAGCCTCACCGAGGACACCACCGTCCACTTCCACGGCGCACACGTCCCGCCCAGCATGGACGGCGGCCCGCAGAACGCCTTCGCCGCGGGGAAGACCTGGTCGCCCACCTTCACGGTCAAGGACGAGGCGAAGACGCTCTGGTACCACCCGCACGCCCTGGGCACCACGGCGGAGCAGGCCACCCACGGCCTCGCGGGCATGATCATCGTCGAGGACGACTCGGACGCGTCCGCGGCCCTGCCCAGCACCTACGGCACCGACGACATCCCGATCATCCTGCAGTGTCTGGCCACGGACAGCGCGGGAGACATCAAGTACAACCTGAGCGGCTACCTCAGCAACGGTCTCAGCTTCCCGCTGCTGTGCAACGGCACGAACGTCGACGACACCACGCTCTCCTTCACCGCCACCAAGAAGCGCACCCGCTTCCGGCTGCTCAACGCCTCACCGTCCGACATCATCACCGTCCAGCGCAGCGACGGCGCGACGCTCACCCAGATCGCCACCGACCAGGGCTATCTGACGGAGGCCACCGAGGTGGCGTCGATCCGACTGGTGGCGGGCGCGCGGGCCGAGTTCGTCATGGAGCTCAGCGACGCGGTGACCCTGGAGGCCGTGGTGACGACGGGCTGGGTGCGCGGCGGCAGTGGGACGTACGAGTTCCTGACCGTCACCCCGGACACCTCGGACACTCCGGAGACCCTGCCGACCCTCAACACCATCACCCGTTACGACACCAGCGACTTCACCGCCCGGACGATCACGCTGGGCCAGAGCGGCACAACGATGACGATCAACGGCTCCGCCGGGACGAGCATGTCCTCGATGGCGATGATCAGCACCACCCTGGGCGCCGAGGAGGTGTGGACGGTCAAGAACAGCACGCAGCTTGAACACTCGTTCCATCTGCATGATGTGCCGTTCCAGTTGATCTCCATCAACGGGGAGGATCCGACGGGCGTCCAACTGGGCTGGTACGACACGTTCGAGGTGGTCGGCGGCGGTTCCATCGAGATCGCGATGAAGTTCACCGACTTCTCGGACAACACCTACATGTACATGCTCCACTGCCATCTGCTGCAGCACGAGGACGAGGGCATGATGGCGTCCCTCATGGTGACGGACAGCTAGCGCCTGTCCGGCCCTGCGGTCGGGCGCCGGCGTGTCAGGTCAGACCTGCCGTCCGCGCCCGCTCCACCGCCGGGCCGATCGCCTTGGCCACCGCCTCGACGTCCGCCTCCGTGGAGGTGTGGCCGAGGGAGAAGCGCAGGGTGCCGCGGGCCAGGTCGGGGTCGGTGCCGGTGGCCAGCAGGACGTGGCTGGGCTGGGCGACCCCCGCCGTGCACGCGGAGCCCGTGGAGCACTCGATGCCCTGGGCGTCCAGCAGAAGCAGCAGGGAGTCGCCCTCGCAGCCCGGGAACGTGAAGTGCGCGTTGGCGGGCAGCCGGCCCCCGGCCGCGGGGTCGCCGCCGAGGATCGCGTCGGGCACGGCAGCGCGTACCACCTCGACCAGGCCGTCGCGCAGGGCGCCGATCTCGCGGGCGAACCACTCGCGCTGCTCGGCGGCGAGCCGCCCGGCGACCGCGAACGAGGCGATGGCGGGTACGTCGAGGGTGCCGGAGCGCACATGCCGCTCCTGGCCACCGCCGTGCAGCACGGGTACAGGGGTGTACTCGCGGCCCAGCAGCAGGGCGCCGATGCCGTACGGGCCGCCGATCTTGTGGCCGGAGACGGTCATCGCGGCGAGACCGGACGCGGTGAAGTCGACGGGCACCTGGCCGAAGGCCTGGACCGCGTCGGCATGCAGCGGGATCCCGAACTCGGCCGTGACGTCGGCCAGTTCGCGGACCGCCATCACCGTGCCGATCTCGTTGTTGGCCCACATGACGGTGACGAGGGCGACGTCGTCGGGGTTTCGGGCGATGGCCTCGCGCAGGGCGTCCGGGTGGACGCGGCCGTAGGAGTCGACGGGCAGGTACTCGACCGTGGCGCCCTCGTGTTCGCCGAGCCAGTGGACGGCGTCGAGGACGGCGTGGTGTTCGACCGGGCTCGCGAGGACCCGGGTGCGGGCCGGGTCGGCGTCGCGGCGGGCCCAGTACAGGCCCTTCACGGCGAGGTTGTCGGCCTCGGTGCCGCCGGAGGTGAAGACGACCTCGCTGGGGCGGGCGCCTAGGGCCTCCGCCAGGGTTTCGCGGGCTTCCTCGACCGTCCGCCGGGCGCGGCGGCCGGCGGCGTGCAGGGAGGAGGCGTTGCCCGTGACGCTCAGCTGGGCGGTCAGCGCCTCTACCGCCTCGGGGAGCATCGGTGTGGTCGCGGCGTGGTCGAGGTAAGCCATGATGGGCCCGATTCTACGGGCCGTCCGTCCACGGCCTCGGCCCCCGTCGGGGTAGCCGTCTGCCCGCCCCTCGTTCCGCGCTGGATCGAACGCCTCGTTCGGCGGCGGCTCAGAAGTTCCAGGACACCGTGCTGTCGAACTGCATGAACGCCACCAGCACCAGTAGATCGGCGATGCCGAGGCTCAGGCCGAGGAAGGCGCGGCCCCGGCGGGCGGTGCCGCGCCAGAGGGCGACGGAGGCCAGGGCGATGGCGATCGGACCCAGGAAGACGTTCAGGACCAGCAGGCCGAGGAGGCCGAGGATGAAGGAGGCGACGGCCATGCCGTCGGCGTCCTTGGTGCCGGTCCCGCGGGTGGGCGCATTGGCCGCGGGCGCGGTGGGCGCGGGCGCGGTGGGCGCGGGCGCGGTGGGCGCGGGCGCGGTGGGCGCGGTGGGCGCGGGCGCGGTGGTGAGGCCGGTTCGCTCGGTGAGTTCCATGACGTGAGTCAGCTCCCAACAATCAGTTGGTGGAGGTGTGGCGCCGGCGGGCGTTGCGCTCGCGGACCGCGAAGACGGCCAGCCAGACGCCGATGACGGCCGCGGCGACGAGGGTGACGGGCAGCGGGGCGTGGGCTACGGAGCCCATCACGACACCCAGCAGCAGCAGGACGGCGACGAGGAACAGCATGAGGTGCCTCTCGACGGTGAACCCCGATTGTTTCGGGGACTTGACGACTCAGTGAACGGTTGTAGTAACACTTGTTCACTGACTCCAGAGTCTAGCGCGTCGCCCGGCTTTTCAATTACAGAGAACAGTTGTTAACTGCATGGTATGAGTCACACTCTCGGCATCCGGCAGGCCCAGAAGCAGAAGACCCGTCAGGCGCTCCTGGACGCGGCGCTGGAACTGCTGGAGGAGCAGAGCCTGAGCAGCCTGGGTCTGCGCGAGGTGACGCGCGCGGTCGGAGTCGCGCCGACCGCCTTCTACCGGCACTTCCGCTCGACGGAGGACCTCGGCGTGGCGCTGGTCGAGGAGGCGCTCGGCAGTCTGCACCCGATGATCGGGGACACGGTCTCCGCGGCCGGCGACAGCGCCGGCCGCATCGAGCGCGCGGTCGACCTGATCGCCCACCATGTCGATTCCCATCCCGCGCACGTCCGTTTCATCGCGCGCGAGCGGCACGGCGGCGTCCAGCGGGTGCGGCAGGCGATCAGGGAGCAACTGGAGCGGTTCGCCGAGGAGGTGAAGGTCGAGCTGGCCAAGCACCCCGAGTCGGAGGGCTGGAGCGACGACGATCTGCTGATGCTCGCGGGACTGTACGTCGACCAGATGCTGATGACGGCCTCGCTCTATCTGGAGGCGCTGGAGGCGTCCGAGGAGGAGCGGGAGCGGGTGGCCCGTGTCGCGACCCGCCAGATGCGGCTGATCGCCATCGGCCGCCGCAACTGGCTGGGGTGACGCGCCCGTCCCCAAAGGGCGGGGTGACGACACCCGTTCACCAAAGGGCGAGGTGACGCACCCGAGTATCGAGTACGTCACCCCTGAGAGAACCGGGACGGGCTCAGCCCTGTGCCGCCTGCCCGCTGGGCTGCCCGCTCGGCTGCCCCCCGCCGCCCGGGCCGCCGCCGCAGCCGCCCTGACCGCCACCCTGGCCACCGCCCGGACCGCCGGACGGCATGCCCGAGGGACCGCCGGAGGGCATCTTGCCGGTGGGCATGTTCGACGGCGTCCCGGAGGGCGAGCCCGTGGGCATCCCGGAGCGCCCGCCGCTCGGCATGCCCGACGGGCCTCCGCTCGGCATGCCGGAGGGCCGCTGACAGTTCTGGCTCGAGTTGCCGCTGTTCGAGGACGACGAGTCGCCCGAGCCGCAGGCCGCCAGCAACGGCGAGAGCGCCAGCAGGGCGACGGCGGGGACGAGTCGGGCACGACGGTTCATGAGGTAACTCCCAGTCAAGTCACGTGGACCGGTTTATGAAGGCCGGATGAGTGCGGGATGAGCGTGGCCAGAGGACCAGATCCACGTAGGGCCGCGCTGTGCCGAACCTGTGGTTACCTGTGGGTCAACTTCCCTCGTGCGGGGCCCGATCCCCGCCGTACACCGCACCGATCGCGGCCGCCGCCCCGGCCAGTTCCGCCCGCGCCTGCGGCGGCGAGAGCACCTCCACCGCGTCCACGAAGGCCAGCAGCGTGCGGGCCTCGCGGACGACGCCGTACGACAGGTGCGCGAGGACCCACTCGCTCTCGCCGTCGTCCTCCGGGAGCGCTGTGAGGGAGGCCGCGTTGAGCCTGAGGAACATGTCGAGGCGGGCACGCCGTACCCGAACTGTGACATCGAGACCGCCCGGCCGCTCCTCGACCTGGCGCCGCAACACCTCCCAGACGTCTCCCAGTTCGACGCCCGGGCGCCGCTTCACGGGATCGCCCAGGAGCGTCGCCGAGCGCACCCGGTCGGCCCGGAACAGCCGCGGCTGCCCGCGCCGGTCGGCCACGAGATACCAGACGCCCGCCTTGGACACGAGCCCGTACGGGTCGACGGTGTAGGTGCTGGGCTCGGTGTGCCCGCCGTGCCGGTAGCTGAGCCGCAGCCTGCGGTCGGCGAAGACCGCGTCCTGGAGCACCTCCAGGTCCACGGCCCGCTGGGGGCCGCCCTTCCAGCGCGTCGCGTCGACGAGGATCCGGCGGCTGGTCACCTCGGCGGCCGGGCGGTGCGGCGCCGGCAGCGCGGCCATCACCTTGCGCAGCGCGGAACCGAGCGCCGCGTCCAGACCGAGCGCGGCGTGCGCGCCCTGCGCGGCCAGGATGAACAGCGCGCGGGACTCGTCGGCGGTCAGTCCCGTGACGTCCGTACGGAATCCGGCGAGCAGTTCGATGCCGCCGTGCCGCCCGCGCTCGGCGTACACCGGGACGCCGGAGGCCGAGAGGGCCTCGATGTCGCGGTAGATGGTGCGCACCGACACCTCGAGCCGGTCGGCGAGTTCGTGTGCGGGGACGCGGCCGCGGGTCTGCAGCAGCAGAAGGATCGAGAGCAGGCGGTCGGACTTCACGCGCACCAGGATCGCGCACCGCGGATCACGGCCGCCGATGCCCGCCGAAGCTCGTCCGAAGCCCACCGTAAATGTTGACGGAAACTGTCAGGTTATCCAGCGAACCTGAGGCGCAACGGCACGACAGCGCAACGCCGACACGCGCTACCTGATACGCGCCACCGCCACACCTACGCCGACAGAGGTCCGCCATGAACATCGACCCCCGCCCCCTCTACTCCCGCGCCACCGAGCAGATCGCCGCTCTGGTCAAGACGGCTCGCCCGGAGCAGCTCACCGGTCCCACCCCGTGCGCCGAGTTCGACGTACGGACCCTGCTGTCGCACATCGCGGGCGGTACCCGCCGGATCGCCGTGGTCGGCGCGGGTGGCGACGGAATGGCCGTACGACCGTTCCTCGACGGCGTCGAGGACGACCGCTGGAGCGCGGCGTACGACGAGGTCAGGACGGAGGTCCAGAAGTCCTGGGCGGACGACGCGCGCCTGGACGCCCTCGTCACCGTGCCGTGGGGCGAGGCCCCCGGACGTATCGCCCTGGCGGGCTATGTGATGGAGGCCGTCACCCACACGTGGGACCTCTCCGAGTCCCTCGGACGGCCGCTCGCACTCGATCCCGAGTTGGCCGAGTTCGCGCTCGGGATCGCCCGGCGTGTGCTGCCGGACGAGCGGCGCGACGACGACGAGGAGCTGCCGTTCGACTCGGCGGTGCCGGCCCCCGAAGGGGCCGACGCCTACGGACTGCTCGCGGCCTATCTGGGCCGGCGACCGCTCAGCTGAGCCGGACCCGGGCGAGCTGGCGGGACTGCGCGACCAGCCGGTCCGCGCTGTCCCACACCTCGGCGTCCTCCTCCAGGAAGCCGCCGGCGAGGTTGCGGGTGGTGATCGACACCCGCAGCGGGCCCGGCGCCGGACGGCAGCGCACATGGACCGTCAGTTCGACCGTCGGCACCCAGCCGGAGATGCCGAGCTCGAAGGCGGTGGGCGGCAGCGCGTCCACCGCGAGGAGCAGCGAGAGGGGGTCGGGGTCACGGCCGTCGGCGAGCCCGAACCAGGAGCGCATCTCGCCCTTCCCGGACGGCGCCCCCAGGGCCCAGCCGAGGGTCGCGGGGTCGAGCTTGAGCATCAGCCGCTCGGTGATGGCGGAGCTGCCGTCGACGGGCGCCGGTCCGTCCTGCGGCCCGAAGCAGTGCTCCATGGGCGGGATCGCGGGCGGTGTCGCCGTGGTGCGGACGTCGTCGGGCAGGGCGTCGAGATCGCCGTACGAGGCGAGCACGCGGATCCGTTCGACCTCGCGGCCCTCGTCGTCGAACTGGAAGAGCGAGGCCTGCCCGGTCGACAGGGTCCGCCCCGTCCGGACAACGTCCGTTCGGACCACTGCCGGACCGGGCTGCGACGCGGTCAGATAGTGGGCGGAGACGGTGAACGGGTCGCTGTGCGGCAGGGCGTCGGCGAGGGCGCGGCCCAGGACGGCGAGCAGATAGCCGCCGTTGACGGCGCTGATGATGGTCCATCCGGCGGACAGGTCGATGTCGTAGACGCCGGGTTCGCGCAGGGTGACCGCGGTGTCGCGGTCGAACTCGCTGTCACCGATCGCGGCGCGCGCGGCCTGTGCGGTAGCTGCTTCTGACATGCCTGAACGGTACAACAGGTGATTACTAAGCGGTAGCTTTTACTGTTTCGGGCATGTGAACCCCGTCACCCCAGAGTGAGGTTTCGGCAATTTCTTGGTAAGTGTCCGAACTCTTCCGTGAACCAACGGCATCGGATCCCCCTCTCCAAGGACATAGAACCCGATGCAGCTGCAGACCGTTGATCCAGCCCGTCACAGGAAGAGCCGCACACACCGTGAGCCTCACCGGAACGCCGTTCCTCCTCACCGCCATCGTCCTGGTCGCGGTCGCCCTGATCCTTCCCCTCGTGCTGTGGTCGCGCATTCCCGGCCCCAAGGTGCTGCGCAGCGTGGCCCGGATGGTGATGCTGCTGTTCGCCCAGGGCACCGCGATCACCCTGGTCTTCGTGCTCGTGAACAACGCCAACAGCCTGTACGACAACTGGGCCGACCTGCTCGGCACGGGCAACCACGTGCGGACGGCCGCCAACCTCGGCCGTGACGGCACCGGCGGCATCTCGCTGCACAGTCTCCCCAAGGTCCGCCAGACATTCTCGGCGGCCGACGGCCCCGGTATGTCCCAGGCGGGCGGGGTGAAGGTCACCCAGCTGCACGGCCAGGTGTCGGGTGTGGACGCGGAGGTCTACGTCTGGCTGCCGCCGCAGTACAACGAACCCGCCTACCGCAACCGGAAGTTCCCCGTCGTGGAGCTGCTGCCCGGCTATCCGGGCTCGGCGAAGGCGTGGTTCGGTTCGCTGAAGGTGCATGAGCAGTTGTTGCCGCTGATGCGCGACGGGCAGGTCGCGCCGTTCATCCTGGTGGCGCCGCGCACGAATCTGCTGGCCAAGACGGACACCGGCTGCGCGAACGTGCCCGGCAAGGTGAACGCCGACACCTGGCTCAGCATCGACGTGCCGAAGATGGTGGTGGACAACTTCCGGGCGAAGTCCGCGCCGGACGGCTGGGGCGTGGCCGGCTACTCGGCCGGGGCACACTGCGCGGCCAAGCTCGCCGTCGCTCACCCCGACCGCTACCGGGCCGCGGTGAGCATGTCCGGGTACAACGACCCGATCGGCGAACGCAACTCGCTCACGGCACGGACCCTGACGCTGCGCCGGGAGAACAATCCCTACCTGCTGCTCAAGGCCTACCGCACGCCGCCCCGCATCTCCCTCTACATCTCCGGCGAGGCTCATGACGGCTACGAGGCCGGCGCGGCGCTCCAGTCGATCGCGAAGGCGCCGACGAGCGTCCAGGTGGTGCTGCTGCCGCGGAGTGCGGGCGGCCACAACATGGCCCTGTGGCGGCCGCAGATCCCGGAGACCTTCCGTTGGCTGACCCTGCAGATCGGGCCGGGGGCCCACGCTAAGGAGTCTCCGACTCCGTCGCCGTCGACCGGCGGTGCCAAGCACGCGGCGCTCGCCAGTGGTACCGCATCGCGAGCAACCGCAGGACGAAAGCGGTGACAGCGGCGAGCCCGCTGGTGAACGGGGACAGCGCGTCGTAGCGGATGCACAGGACCACCATCGTGGCGCCGACGATCGCTGGGACCGCGTACAGATCGCGGTCCCAGCGCAGCAGTGAGGGCACCTCGTTGGCGAGGACGTCGCGCAGCACACCGCCGCCGACCGCGGTGGCCAGGCCCAGGGCCGCGGACGGGGTCAGGCCGAGGCCGTACTCGTACGCCTTCGTGGTGCCCGCGACGCAGAACAGGCCGAGTCCGGCCGCGTCGAAGACGTTCACCGCGACCTGGATGCGCTCCACCTCGGGGTGGAGGAAGAACACCAGCAGGGCGGCGAGCAGCGGGGTGCTGAAGTAGCCGAGATCGGTGAACGCGGCCGGGGGTACGGCCCCGATGACCATGTCGCGGAACAGCCCTCCGCCCAGTGCGGTGACCTCCGCGAGGACGGCGATGCCGAAGACGTCGAAGTTCTTGCGGACGGCCAGCAGGGCGCCGGAGATCGCGAAGACGAAGATCCCCACGAGGTCGAGCACATGCTGGACGGAGGGGGTGAACAGTTCCTGAAGCACCCGGACATTCTCACCTGTCGCGGGGCTTGCGCCTTACAAAGGAAGGCTTACAGGGCTGGTTTCCCTGTGGTGAACAGCCAGGTCTGGAAAAGGTCGTCGAGCTGTCGTCCCGAGATCCTCTCCGCGAGGTGGATGAAGTCGGCGGTGTTGGCGTTGCCGTACTTGTGGAGCTTCGTCCAGGCGGGCAGCAGTTTGAAGAACGCGGTGTCGCCGATGCGCTCGCGCAGCATCTGGAGGGTCATCGCGCCGCGCTGGTAGACCGCCGAGGCGAACATGGTGTCGCGCTGCGGGTCGGCGACGACGGTCCCCCAGAAGGCGGAGTCCGCGGGCCGCGCGTTGTACCCGGCGAGGAAGGAGTCGTGCGCCGAGCGGATCCCCTTGTGCTCGGACCACAGCCACTGGGCGTAGGTCGCGAAGCCCTCGTTCAGCCAGATGTCCTTCCAGCGCTCCACCGACACGGAGTCGCCGAACCACTGGTGGGCCAGCTCGTGCACGATGGTCGACTCCGAGCGCACGGCGGAGTACGCGGGCTTCGACTGCACCTCCAGCGAGAACCCCGCCTCCGGCATGTCGTCGACGATCGCGCCGGTCTCCTCGAAGGGGTAGGGCCCGAAGACCTGCGACCAGTAGTCGGTGGCCTCGGCCGTCACGGCGTACACGTCGACGCTGTTGCTGCCCGCGAGCACCGGGTCGATGGCCACGTAGATCGGCGTCCCGGCCGGGGTCGTCCCCGTCTTCACGTCGAACTTCCCGATGGTCGCGGTCGCGAGGTAGGTCGCCATCGGCCTGCTCTCGCGCCAGTGCGCGAACGTGCTGTCGCCCTTGTCGTACGTCGATATCAGCCGCCCGTTGGAGACGCCCGTCAGGCCCTTGGGTGCCTTGATCCGGATGTCGTAGGTGGCCTTGTCGGAGGGGTGGTCGCTGGAGGGGAACCAGGTGGAGGCGGCGTTGGGCTCACAGGCGACGAAGACTCCGTCGGCGGTCTTCATCCACCCGTAGTCGGAGCCGAAGACGATGGGACCGTTGAGGGCTTCGGGAACGCCGCCGTAGGTGACGGTGACGGTGAAGGTCCCGCCCTTGCGGATCGCCCCGTGCGGGGTGATGTGGATCTCGTCGCCGTCGCGGGTGAAGTCGGCGCGTCTGCCGTTCACTTCGACGCGCGTGACCTCCAGTTTCTGGAGGTCGAGGTCGAAGGAGGAGAGGGACTGGGTGGCGCGGGCCGTGAGCGTCGTACGGCCGTCCAGGCGGTCGGTGTCCGGGTTGTACGCCACGTTCAGGTCGTAGTGGCGGGCGTCGAAGCCGCCGTTGCCGAGCTGAGGGAAGTAGGAGTCGCCGATGCCGTCGGCGCCCGGGGTCGGGGCGGAGGAGGCGGCGATGACGAGGAAGGAGGCCGCCGCGGTCGCGAGGGCCCCTAAACGTGCCGAACGGGAGAGTGCCATGAGCGTCCCTTTCGTACGTGTTCCGATCGTTCCCGATCAGTTGGACACGCGAGACTCTGCACTCTTCCATCCGGGCATGTTCATGACTTTACCCAATCGTCATGCCCTACCCGCCAGTTGACTCCTGACGACCGCCTTCCGGTCCCCCCGGACGGGCGGATACAGTCCGCCATTTGACCGCACGAAGACCCTGGCATTCCCGAGTCTTTACCGCCCGGATCGGCAGGCTCAATTGTTGCTCAACTCCACAGAATGTGATTGACCGGTCTCGGTCAACTTCATACGCTCATTCCAGCTTGACGGGCTCCGCCGAAACGGAGGCCGGACCACTTGCATGGGGGAAATTCATGCGTAAGAGAACCAAGCTGGCCACACTCGTCGTCGCCGGAGTAATGCCGCTCGTCGCGGGTGCGGCGCCGGCCTCGGCGGTCGTCACTCCGAAAAGGTCGTGCCCGGTCGATTACGGGGTCCTGATCACCTCGCACTCGTCCTATCGGATTCCCGCCTCGGGGGCGTACTTCAAGGACGGCCCGGGCGGCACCATCACCGCCTCCGTCACCAGGGCGTCCACCATCACGTACAGCCTCTCCACCTCCCTGGAGGTGAGCGCGAGCTACCTGTTCGCCTCGGCGAAGGCCTCGGTGAGCGGCAGCATCACCAAGTCCGTGGCGGTCACGACCGGCCACACGTACTCGCACAACATCCACTCCAACAAATACGGGAATCTGCAGTACGGTTCCAACGGCTTCAAGGTCGGATGGGAATCGAACCGCACGAACCCGAACTGTTCGGTGACGACGCTCGCGAGGGGTACGGCCAAGCTTCCGGCGACTTCGGTCGGCTGGCACTACTGGGAAACCAGTTCCTGACAATTCTTCAAAACAAATGCCCCGGTAACCATTTCTCTGGTTACCGGGGCATACGTTTCGGTGAATTCACACCGCCCTGTTCACTTCTGGCTGTCGGTTCCCGACTCCTCCGACGAGTCCGATTCGCCGACGGCGGCCGATTCGGAAGCCTCTTCGGGGGCGGCCTCCTCGGGGGCGGCCTCCTCGGTGACAGCCTCCTCGGTGGTGGCGGCCTCCTCGGCAGGCTCGGTGGCCGTCGCCGCGGCGGGCTCCGGAGTCTCCTCCGTGGATTCCAGTTCCGCGGCCACCGCAGCCGACGTCTCCGCCGACTCCGCCAGCACCTCGTCGGCCACGAGCGCCGCGGCCTCCTTCGCCGCGGACAGCAGCACCGTGTCCTGCGGCGCCTGGTCCTCGAAGTTCTCCGGGTGGTGGCAGGCGACCTGCTGGCCGGGCTTCAGCTCCAGGAGCGGCGGCTCGGTCGTCTTGCAGATCTCCGTGGCCTTCCAGCACCGCGTGTGGAAGCGGCAGCCGCTCGGCGGCGAGATCGGCGAGGGCACGTCGCCCTTGAGCAGGATGCGCTCGCTCTTCACGTTCCGGCGCTTGGGGTCCGGAATCGGCACCGCGGACATCAGCGCCTTGGTGTACGGGTGCATCGGCGCCTTGTAGAGCGAGTCGCGGTCGGCGAGCTCCACGATCTTGCCGAGGTACATCACCGCGATCCGGTCCGAGACGTGCCGGACCACCGACAGGTCGTGCGCGATGATCACGTACGTGAGGCCGAGCTCCTGCTGCAGGTCGTCGAGAAGGTTGACGACCTGCGCCTGGATCGACACGTCGAGCGCCGAGACCGGCTCGTCCGCCACGACCAGCTTCGGGTTGAGCGCGAGCGCGCGGGCGATGCCGATGCGCTGGCGCTGGCCGCCGGAGAACTCGTGCGGATAGCGGTTGTAGTGCTCGGGGTTGAGGCCGACGACCGACAGCAGTCGCTGGACCTCCTTCTTGACGCCGCCCTCGGGAGTGACGCCCTGCAGCTTGAACGGGGCACTGACGATCGTGCCGATCGTGTGCCGGGGGTTCAGCGACGAGTACGGGTCCTGGAAGATCATCTGGACGTCACGGCGCATCGGGCGCATACCGCCCACACCGAGGTGCGTGATGTCCTTGCCCTGGAACTCGACCTTGCCCGCGGTCGGTTCGAGCAGCCGCGTGATGAGCCGGCCCATCGTGGACTTGCCGCAGCCGGACTCGCCCACGACGCCCAGGGTCTCCCCGGAGCGCACCTCGAAGTCGAGGCCGTCGACGGCGCGCACGGCACCGACCTGACGCTGCAGCAGGCCCTTGCGGATGGGGAAGTGCTTCTGCAGCCCGGTCACCTTCAGCAGGACGTCACCCGGGGCGGCGTCCTTGGTGAGGGTGGCGCCGCCTTCGTCCTGTGCCTGTGCGGGAATGGTCACTTCCGCGTCCTTGGCTTTCTCGCTCACAGCTTCGGCGCAATCTCTTCGGTCCAGATGCGTTCCCGCTGCTCCTGGGTCATGTGGCAGGCGGCCCAGTGCCGTCCGCCGACCTCGGTCAGCTCGGGGCGGACCGTGCGGGTCACGTTGTCCTTGGGAACGTCCGCGTACGGGCAGCGCGGGTTGAAGGCGCAGCCGGACGGGATGTTGATCAGCGAGGGCGGGGAGCCCTTGACGGGGATGAGGCGCTCGGTCTGCTCACGGTCCAGGCGCGGCATCGAGCCGAGCAGCCCCCAGGTGTAGGGGTGCCGGGGCTCGTAGAACACCTTCTCGGCCGGACCGCGCTCGATGCAACGGCCGCCGTACATCACCAGGATGTCGTCGGCGAGCTCCGCGACGACGCCCAGGTCGTGGGTGATGATGATGACCGCGGAGCCGAACTCCTTCTGCAGGTCCCGCATCAGGTCGAGGATCTGCGCCTGGACGGTCACGTCCAGGGCGGTCGTCGGCTCGTCCGCGATGAGCAGCTCGGGGTTGTTGACCAGCGACATCGCGATCATCGCGCGCTGGCGCATACCGCCGGAGAACTCGTGCGGGTAGCTGTCGACGCGCTTGTCCGGCTGCGGGATGCCCACGCGGTCGAGCATCTCGACCGCGCGGCGCTTCGCCGTCTTCTTGTCCACGTTGTGGTGGATGCGGTACGCCTCCACGATCTGCTGACCGATCGTGTAGTACGGGTGCAGCGCGGACAGCGGATCCTGGAAGATCATCGCCATCTCGCGGCCGCGCAGCTTGCGTACGTAGTCCTGGTCGGCGGACAGCAGTTCGGTGCCGTTCAGCCAGATCTCGCCGGAGATCTGCGCCTTGCGCTTGCCGTACTGGCCGGCCGTGTGCAGGCCCATGATGCCGAGCGAGGTCACCGACTTGCCGGAGCCGGACTCGCCCACGATCCCGAGGGTCTTGCCCTTCTCCAGCTGGAAGCTGAGCCCGTCGACGGACTTGACCAGACCGTCGTCGGTCGGGAAGTGCACCTTCAGGTCGCGTACTTCGAGGAAGGCGGAGGGCGCGGGCGAGTCCTTGACGGGCTCGGCCACCGCTCCGCTCTTGCTGAGTTCGGTCATGAGAGCCTCACTCGGGGGTCGATCACGGCGTACAGGACGTCCACCACGAGGTTGGCGAGAAGCACCGCGAGAGAAGTGATCAGGGTGACACCCAGGATGATGGGCAGGTCCTGGTTCTTGATGGCGTCGAGCACCGCGCGGCCGAGGCCGGGCAGGTTGAACGTCGACTCCGTCAGGATGGCGCCGCCAATGAGGGCGCCGAGGTCCATGCCCAGCATGGTGAGGATGGGGGTCATCGTGGAGCGCATGGCGTGCTTGCCGATGACGACCTGCTCCTTGAGGCCCTTGGCACGTGCCGTGCGGATGTAGTCCTCGCCGAGGATCTCCAGCATGGTGGCGCGGGTGATCCGGGCGTACATCGCCGCGTACAGGAAGGCGAGGGTGATCCAGGGCATGATCATGCCGCCGAACCAGCCGCTGACGCTCTGGTCGAGCGGCACGTACTGCGCGTTGATCCAATGCAGTCCGAAGGTGAAGATCGCCAGGCTGAGCATGCCGGTGAAGTAGATGGGGAGGGAGACACCGGAGAGGGCGACAACCATCGCACCGCGGTCCCAGATGCTGCCCCGCTTGAGCGCGGAGAGCACACCGGCCGCGACACCGAAGACCAGCCACAGCACGGCGGCACCGAGCGCGAGCCCCAGGGTCACCGGGAAGCGGTCGGTGAGCACCGGCCAGACGGCCTGCTCGCTGCGGAAGGAGTAGCCGAAGCAGGGCGCGGCGCAGTGCGTGACGTCGCCGCCGCCCGAGTAGGTGCGGCCGGCGAAGATGCCCTTGAAGAACTCCCAGACCTGGGAGTAGATCGGGTCGCTCAGGCCCAGCTTCTGCCGTACGGCCTCGACGGCTGCCGGGTCGGCCTGCTTGCCCACGAAGCTCGAGGCGATGTCGACGCCCGCCCACTTGGGGACGAGGAAGAAGATGCCGAAGACCACCATGACGATGACCACGAGCATCACTGCGGCGGCGAACAGCCGCCTGATGAGGTAAGCGAGCACAGCTTACGGCCCGCCGCGGGGCCGCGGGCCACCGGAGGTCATCCGATGGCCCGCGACCACGCCGCGCCGGCCTTCACCTGCCTTTCGTGCCTGTACGGCGGGTGTGCCGGTTTACTTCTTCGGGTTCTTCAGACCGAGGTTGACGAAGTCGTACGTACCGCTGTAGTTGTCCGTCGTGTAGACGTTCGCGAGGTTGTCGCTGCGCCAGTTGATGAACTTCTCGAAGGTGAAGGGCAGGTAGTACGCGCCCTCCATGACCTTGTGGTTGATCTCGGTCGAGATCTTGGTCTTGCCCGCGTCGTCCAGCGTGGTGACGTACTGGTTGAACAGACCGTCGATGGTCTTGTCGTTGATCAGGGCGAAGTTGTTGTTACCGCTCGGCGCGATGTACTTGCTGTCCCACAGCGGCAGACCGAAGCCCTGGACGGTCGGGAAGTCCGGGCCCCAGCCCATGATGATGATGCCGTAGCCCTTCTTCTGCACGTTCGAGGGGCTGCCGATGATGCCGGTGGTCTGCGAACCGTCGTACTGGTCGATCTGGGCGTTGATGCCGATCTTCTTCAGCGACGCCTGGAGCGACTGGGCCGTGGCGACCTCGACCGGCTTGTTGTTGCGCACCGCGATGGTGGTGGAGAAGCCGTTCGGCTTGCCGCACGCCTTCAGCGCCGCCTTGGCCTTCTCGACGTTGCCGTTCTTGTCGGCACCGGAGATGCCGTACGGGTCGTACTTCTGGCCCTCGGCGCCCGGGACGGACGGCGGGAGCATGTTGGTGCCGATGTCACCACCGGCGATCGGGCCACCGCGCGCGGTCTGCAGCGAGACGTGGTCCGCGCCGAGGATCACGGCCTTGCGGCACTCGACGTTGTCGAACGGCTTCACGCTCTGCGGGAAGGCCGCGTACCGGATGTAACCCGAGATCGGGTTGTCCAGGTTGGCCTTGTGCTCCTTCAGGGCGGTGGTGCGGCCCTGCGGGGACATGCCGGTCTGGTTGATGTCCAGGTCCAGGTCACCGTTGAGCAGGCGCTGGTCCAGCTGGTTGGCGTCCGAGTAGAACTGGACGGTGATCTTGTCCGGGTACGCCTTGCGGATCGGGTCCGAGGACTGCTTCCAGTTCGTGTTGCGCGCCAGCGTCAGGCTCTTGCCGGGGCTGTAGGACTCGAACTTGTACGGGCCGGAGGAGAACGGCTTCAGGCCGTACTTGGACTTGGTGTCCATGTCCTGGCGGACCGGGGAGGCCGAGACCAGACCCAGCACCTCCTGGAAGTCCGAGTTGGCCTTGGGGAGGTGGAAGACGATCGTCTTGTCGTCCGGCGTGGTGATGGCCTTCAGGCCCAGCTTGTCCTTGGACGTGTCCTTGTAGGGACCCTTGTACTCGCCCTTGGGGTCCAGGAAGTCCTTGAGGTACGTCGGACCGCCGGACAGCACGTCCTGCGCCCACACGCGCTCGATGCCGTACTTCACGTCCTTGGACGTGATCGCCTTGCCGTCCTCCCACGTGACGCCGTCACGCAGGGTGTACGTGTACGTCTTGCCGTCGTCCGTGACCTTCGCGAGACCCGTGGCGAGGTCCGGGGTGAGCTCGGCGCCGGCCTTGCCCGGCTCCGTCTTGCCCGTGACCAGCTGGCGGCTGTAGTAGCGCGCGAAGTCCCACATGAAGCCGTAGTAGCCACGCGTGGTGTCCCACGAGTCGGCGTCCTGGGCACCGCCGAACCGCAGCGTGCCGCCCTTCTTGACCAGGGAGGCCTGGGCGACCTTGTTGTTGGCGGCGTCGAAGCCGGCGGCGCCGGTCTTCGAACCGTTGTTGTCGCCGCTGCCTCCGCCGCCGCACGCCGCCGTGGTCAGCAGTGCGGCGACCGCAGCAGCGGCGGCAAGCGCCTGCTTACGCCGCCCTGAGGTGCGTTGGGTAGTCACGATCTCGGATCCTCCGGATTTGATGAGAGACCCCGTGTTGGTGCCACGGGACGCTTGGGGTGTGGCAGTTCAGCGGGAGGCCTTCGGGTCCAGCGCGTCCCGCACGCCGTCGCCGAAGAGGTTGAAGGCAAGGACGGTGATGAAGATCGCCACACCAGGGACCACCATGTACATGGGGTCGGACTCGTAGTAGTCGATCGCGCTCGACAGCATCTGTCCCCAGGACGACGTGGGCGGCTTGACGCCCACACCCAGGAAGCTGAGTGCCGCCTCGGTGAGGATGTTCGTGGGGATCATCATCGTCGTGTAGACGATGATCGGTGCGACCAGGTTGGGCAGCAGTTCCTTGAACAGGATGTAGAAGCGCCCGGCGCCCAGCGATCGCGCGGCCTCGACGTACTCGCGCTCACGCATCGAGAGCGTCTGGCCGCGCACCACGCGTCCGATGTAGGGCCAGCCGAAGAAGCCGATGACCAGGATCATCACGAACACCCGCACGTTGGAGCCGGACAGGCCCAGCATGTTGTTCGGCATCACCGAGACCAGGGCGATCGTGAACAGGAGTTGCGGGAAGGCCAGCAGGCCGTCCATCACGCGGCTGATGAGCGAGTCCACCCAGCCTCCGAAGAAGCCCGCCAGGATGCCGAGCACGGTGCCGAGGACGACCGCTACGACGGCGGAGAGGAAGCCCACCAGGAGCGAGACGCGGGCACCGTAGAGGATGCGGGCGAGGATGTCGCGGCCGTTGACGGGCTCGACGCCCAGCAGGTGGTCGCCGCTGATGCCGCCCAATGACCCCGTGGGAGTACCGAACAGAGGGTCGATCAGCTTCTCGTTGAAGGTGTCCGGGTCCTGACCGAGCAGGTGGGTGATCACTGGCGCGAGCAGGGCGACCACGATGAGGACGAGCACGACGATGCCGCCGGTCAGGGCGAGCTTGTCCCTCTTCAGCCGCTCCCAGGCGATCCGGCCCAGGGAACGTCCCTGCACGACCTTCTCACCGGCGGCGGCAGCCGCCGCTTCTTCGGCCGCACTCGGGGCCGCTTCCGCGGTCGGCTCGTGCAATGGTGCCGTCATCTGGCAGGGACCCCTCTCAACCGGCGGTAGCCGGCCCACACGTGCCGCTTGTAGCGGCGTGATCAGTCCGTCGTACACAGGGGCTAAACCCCCTGGAGCGGGAGTCTTCAACGCCTCGGCGATCTGTAGCCAGACTTGAAGGTGAATGGATGCGTAAACGTGATGCTGTCAGGGGGGTTCCGTTATCCGGACGGCGGGTAACGGGGGTCGGACACGGGGCAGTTGGGACGCCGGGGGTGAATACGGGCGTTACCCGGACGATCCATCGCCATCTACGCGCGAAGAAATGCAGAGCCGCGGTGAAGGACCCGTGCTGATCCTTCACGGTTCGCCGAACGTCGGATCAGTATCCGCCGGGTGCCGGTGGATAGCCGTACCCACCCGCCATCGGAGCCTGGGCGGGGGCCGCGTGGGCCTCGCGGTCGTAGAACGGCCGCGCGTTGGCGCGCAGCCACATCGCCACCGGGTCGTACTCGTCCGACATCGCGACGGTCGACACGGGCAGCCCGTCCGGAACCGCGCCGATGGACTGCTGCATCATCGCCCGCACCGAGTCGACGGCGGGCGGCGAGGTGTCGTAGACGTCGAGCCCGATGGCCAGATACGGCGCCCCGAGCGCCGGCTGCACCCAGGCGCGGCGCAGCGAACGCACGGCGGTGGTGCGATGTGCGTTCTGGGTGAGCAGGGCGTAGAACTGCGGGATCTCGATGCCGGGTTCGGACAGGCGCAGCGGACCGGCGGGCTGGCGCTCCAGACCCGCCGCGATTCTGCGCAGATCCAGCCATGGGATGCCGACCCCGCCGCCCGGGGCGTGCGGATTGAGCCAGAGCCCGAAGTGGTCGGGGTAGAGGGTGCGGGCCACGTCGAGGCCGTCGACGACCTCGTACGACCGGTTCCAGCCGCTGGCCGAGAGTTCCTGGGCGGAGGTGACGCACGGCGCGTAGCCGAAGCCGTCCACCTCCATGTTCCCGTACTGGGCGTCCGGGGAGCCGCCCTGGCCGTGCCAGAGCAGCATCCACACCTGGCCGGACGACGGGGTCGCGAGCGCGCGAAGGAGCGCCTCGTAGGCGTCGTAACGCCCGGGCGTCACCTGGCGCAGCATGTGCTCGACCTGACCGGCCGCGGCCGTGCCCGACGCGCTCACCTTCAACCGCCCCTTCGCGAAGAAATCATGACGTCGACCAACCCCTCGGCCGAACCCCGGCCGAGCCATGAAACCAGCTTAAGCGGCGAATGCGCTCCGCTGGGGGAGCCGTTGGGAGCTCGGGGCCCGTTGTGGTCTGGAGGCTGCGGGTTGATCGTGGCTGGGCGCGCCCCCGCGGCGGAGCCGCACCATGGTCACAGCCTCGCGCCCCTTTCGGGGCGCTTCTACTGGGTCTGCTGATAGAAGGGCCGTACCTGGGCTCGCATCCAGTCGCCCACCGGGTCCTGGGCGACGTCCAGGAGGACCAGGTTCACCGGCCACCTGACCGCGACGCGGGAGAGGGCCCGGGAGAGGGCGTCCATGGGGAGGGCGCGGAGGTCTCCCTCCCACACGGAGAGTTCGACCCCGACGAACATGACCGGGTCGTCGCCCTCGATGCTGGCCAGACAGCGGCGGGCGGTCCGTACGACTCCCGTCGCCGCGAACTCGGCCGAGGCGGCGGCGAAGAAGTCCACCGGATCGTCCTGCCAGTCGGGCTCGTAGAGCTTCACCCGGCCCCCGCTCGTGGGCCCGTCCAGCGGGGTGCGCCCGGCCCGGCACAGCTCGGCGACCGCGAGGGGCGGCAGCGGCACACCGACCACCCCGTCCGGGTTGATCGCGATGCCGACCTGCGGAGGCAGCCCGCGGGCGAACTCGACCGCGGGCGCGATCGTGTACGACAGATGGCTGCCGGCGACCTGGCGGAACTGCTCCTCGGAGCTGAAGACCGGCACGTACGCCTGGCCGTCGATCTCCAGGGTGGGCAGGTCGAGGGATCCCGCGTGCGGTCCGCCGCCGTTGGGCAGCGGCACCCAGACGAAGCTGCGGCCGAGGACCTCGACGATGCGGCCGCCGGCCGAGGGCACTCCGAGGGACGCGGAGAGCACCTCCTCCAGTTCGTTGCCCGGCCAGCCGCCGTGCGAGTGGGGGTGTGAGCCGGGTTGCGGGTACGCCGGTGCCGAGAAGTCTGGGAAGTCGGGGATGTCCATCTGTCTACCTGTCTACCGCCTGCGGTGAACCACTGTTCTGGTGTTCTGGCTGGAAAGATTAGTGGGCCTGTACGACTTCCCTACCGCTCTCGGCCGCCCTCGACTGCTCCCGGCCACTCGCGGCCGTTTCTCAGTCACCGAAGCCGATCCTGCGCAGTACATCCGCCGCGTCCCGGTCGAGGAGCACCGCCGAGCCGCAGCCCTCCGGCAGGTCGCCCCGCTCGACGGAGCGCAGCAGTCGGGCGACCGCGCCCCGGTGACGGGCGAACGCGTACCTCGAGACGCCCCGGCCGCGCTCGCGCTGGCCCTCCAGCGCCGTGCCGGGCGTGACGTCGAGCAACAGCAGGTGGAGGGTGCCGCCGCGGCGCTGGGCCTCGCGGGCGAGCCAGCGGCGCACCCAGGCCTGCGTACCGCAGTCGTGCACGACGACCCCGACGCCGGAGCGCAGGGCGCGGCGCAGGCCCGCGTAGTGCGCGAGGCGGACGAGGGGCCGGTAGACGGCGTACGGCAGCCGGCCGGCCGCCCGCTCGTCCCAGCGGTCCCTGGCGTCCTGGGAGTCGATGCGCGGACCCTCGACGGCGCGGCGCATCAGGGTCGACTTGCCGCTGCCCGGCAACCCGGTGACCACGACGACGTCGGCCGCTCCGAAGTGCAGACCGTGCGGAGAGTGTCCCGCGCGCGCTCTGAGGTCGCGGACGACGGCCGTCGGCAGTGCCCCGCACGCCTCCCGGGTCCCGGCCGGGGCGCCGGGCTGCTCGGGCAGCGCGAGGCCCGAGGTCGTGGCGTACGCCGTGGTCCTGTTCACCGTGATCGTCCTCCCCTTGGGTGTGGAGTCCCATCCCCGTCGAGTGTAAAGAGAAGGTAATGCGCGGTGTCTCTCGTTTCCGTACGCGGACTGCCACAGGCCGGTTACAGATGCGGACTGCCGTGATCGGGCGGCGCGTGCGATGATGTGCCCGCCAACTGCATACCGGCCGCTTGAATCCGCGCGGGAGAGTTCCGGGAACCTTCGGGTACCCGGGCGCCGAAGGAGCAAGTCCCTCCCTTGAATCTCTCAGGCCCCGTTACCGCGCGGGCGAGGCACATCTGAAAAGCGGGCCGCTCTCCAGTGGCTCCACCCAAGGTGCAAGTCAGGACCTCCGTTCGCGGGGTCGTGATGAACCTCTCAGGTTCCGATGACAGATGGGGAGGAACGACCTCGCCGTCATGCCTTGGGAGCCCCACCGATGAGCAGTAACGCACCCCGTCTCACCGCGCTCGATGCCCTGCATCGCTCGCTCGGCGCGACGATGACCGACTTCGCGGGCTGGGACATGCCCCTGCGCTACGGCTCCGAACGCGACGAGCACCTCGCCGTACGCACCCGGGCCGGTCTCTTCGACCTGTCGCACATGGGCGAGATCACGGTCACCGGGCCGGGGGCCGCCGCCCTGCTGAACCACGCGCTGGTCGGCAACATCGCCTCCGTCGGCGTCGGCCGCGCCCGCTACACGATGATCTGCCAGGAGGACGGCGGCATCCTGGACGACCTGATCGTCTACCGGCTGGCCGAGCACGAGTACATGGTCGTCGCGAACGCCTCCAACGCCCAGGTGGTGCTGGACGCGCTGACCGAGCGCGCCGCCGGCTTCGACGCCCTCGTGCGCGACGACCGGGACGCGTACGCGCTGATCGCCGTGCAGGGCCCCGAGTCCCCCGGCATCCTCAAGTCGCTGACCGACGCCGACCTGGACGGGCTGAAGTACTACGCGGGCCTGCCGGGCACCGTCGCGGGCGTCCCGGCGCTGATCGCCCGCACGGGCTACACGGGCGAGGACGGCTTCGAGCTGTTCGTGGCCCCGTCCGACGCCGAGAAGCTGTGGCAGGCGCTGACGGACGCGGGCGCGCCCGTCGGGCTCGTCCCCTGCGGCCTGTCCTGCCGCGACACGCTGCGCCTGGAGGCGGGCATGCCGCTGTACGGGCATGAGCTGACCACCTCGCTCACCCCCTTCGACGCGGGGCTCGGGCGGGTCGTGAAGTTCGAGAAGGAGGGGGACTTCGTGGGGCGTGCCGCGCTCCAGGAGGCCGCCGCCCGCGCCGAGGAGAACCCCCCGCGGGTGCTCGTCGGGCTTGTCGCCGAGGGCCGTCGCGTACCGCGCGCCGGGTTCTCGGTCGTCGCCGACGGCAAGGTGATCGGCGAGGTCACCTCCGGCGCGCCCTCCCCGACGCTGGGCAAGCCGATCGCGATGGCGTACGTCGACGCCGCACACGCCGCGCCGGGCACGGCCGGGGTCGGCGTGGACATCCGGGGCAGCCATGAGCCGTACGAGGTCGTGGCGCTGCCGTTCTACAAGCGCCAGAAGTAGCTTCGGGGCCGAAAGGGCCCCGTTCAGCGCGCCCACGTGACGCACGCCGCTGTGTCACGTCTCGTATCCCAGGACCACTCGGTCATCCCGTTCATCCGCACTCCCCCGCGTACAGGAGAATTCAGGCCATGAGCAACCCCCAGCAGCTGCGCTACAGCAAGGAGCACGAGTGGCTGTCGGTCGCCGAGGACGGCGTCTCGACGGTCGGCATCACCGAGTTCGCGGCCAACGCGCTCGGCGATGTCGTCTACGCCCAGCTTCCGGAGGTCGGTGACACGGTGACCGCGGGCGAGACCTGCGGCGAACTGGAGTCGACCAAGTCCGTCAGCGACCTGTACGCGCCGGTCACCGGCGAGGTCGTGGAGGCCAACCAGGACGTGGTGGACGACCCGTCGCTGGTGAACTCCGCCCCCTTCGAGGGTGGCTGGCTGTTCAAGGTACGCGTCACGGACGAGCCGGCCGACCTGCTCTCCGCCGACGAGTACACCGAGTTCTCCGGCTCTTAAGGACTTCTGACTGATGTCGCTTCTGAACACGCCCCTGCACGAGCTGGACCCGGACGTCGCCGCCGCCGTCGACGCCGAGCTGCACCGCCAGCAGTCCACCCTGGAGATGATCGCCTCGGAGAACTTCGCTCCGGTCGCGGTCATGGAGGCCCAGGGCTCGGTCCTCACCAACAAGTACGCCGAGGGCTACCCGGGCCGCCGCTACTACGGCGGCTGCGAGCACGTCGACGTGGTCGAGCAGATCGCCATCGACCGCGTCAAGGCGCTCTTCGGCGCCGAGCACGCGAACGTACAGCCCCACTCGGGCGCCCAGGCCAACGCGGCGGCGATGTTCGCGCTGCTGAAGCCGGGCGACACGATCATGGGTCTGAACCTCGCGCACGGCGGGCACCTGACCCACGGCATGAAGATCAACTTCTCCGGCAAGCTGTACAACGTGGTCGCGTACCACGTGAACGACGAGACCGGTCAGGTCGACATGGCCGAGGTCGAGCGCCTCGCCAAGGAGTCCAGGCCGAAGCTGATCGTGGCGGGCTGGTCGGCGTACCCGCGCCAGCTGGACTTCGCCGAGTTCCGCCGCATCGCCGACGAGGTCGGCGCGTACCTGATGGTCGACATGGCGCACTTCGCGGGCCTCGTGGCCGCGGGCCTGCACCCCAACCCGGTGCCGCACGCCCACGTGGTCACCACTACGACCCACAAGACGCTGGGCGGCCCGCGCGGTGGCGTGATCCTGTCCACCGCCGAGCTGGCCAAGAAGATCAACTCCGCGGTCTTCCCCGGCCAGCAGGGCGGTCCGCTGGAGCATGTGATCGCCGCGAAGGCCGTCTCCTTCAAGGTCGCCGCCTCCGACGACTTCAAGGAGCGCCAGCAGCGCACGCTGGACGGCGCGCGGATCCTGGCCGAGCGCCTGGTCCAGGACGACGTCAAGGCCGTGGGCGTGGACGTCCTGTCCGGCGGCACGGACGTGCACCTGGTCCTGGTCGACCTGCGCAACTCCGAGCTGGACGGCCAGCAGGCCGAGGACCGTCTCCACGAGGTCGGCATCACGGTCAACCGGAACGCGATCCCGAATGACCCGCGGCCCCCGATGGTGACCTCGGGCCTGCGCATCGGCACGCCCGCCCTCGCCACCCGCGGCTTCCAGGCCGAGGACTTCACCGAGGTCGCGGACATCATCGCCGAGGCGCTGAAGCCCTCATACGACGCGGAGTCCCTCAAGACCCGGGTCTTGGCCCTGGCCGACAAGCACCCGCTGTACCCCGGCCTGAAGTAGTACAGAACCAGTTCCTGCGAAAGTTCACTTTCGTGCGGAAATTCGCACGGAACGTACGATTCACCAGGACGCCGCGCACACTGGAACCGGAGCTGTGCGCGGCGCCCACCCCCATGCACCACCCCTGTTGTGAGGAGTCCCCGTGGCCATCTCGGTCTTCGACCTGTTCTCGATCGGCATAGGCCCATCGAGCTCCCACACGGTGGGCCCGATGCGTGCGGCGCGCATGTTCGCCCGCCGGCTGCGCAACGAGGAGCTGCTGGCCTCGGTGGCCTCCGTCCGGGCGGAGCTGTACGGCTCCCTGGGCGCGACCGGCCACGGCCACGGCACCCCCAAGGCGGTGCTGCTGGGCCTGGAGGGCGCGTCGCCGCGAACGGTGGACGTGGAGGGCGCCGACGACCGCGTGGAGCAGATCAAGTCGTCGGGCCGTCTCGCCCTGCTCGGCACGCACGAGATCGCCTTCTCCTTCGACGACGACCTGGTCCTGCACCGCCGCAAGGCCCTGCCGTACCACGCGAACGGCATGACGATCTTCGCGTACGACGCCTCCGGCGCACTCGTCCTGGAGAAGACGTACTACTCGGTCGGCGGCGGCTTCGTGGTCGACGAGGACGCGGTGGGCGAGGACCGCATCAAACTCGACGACACGGTGCTCAAGTACCCGTTCCGCACAGGCGACGAGCTGCTGCGCCTGACGAAGGAGACCGGCCTGTCGATCTCCGCCCTGATGCTGGAGAACGAGCGGGCCTGGCGCACCGAGGAGGAGATCCGCGAGGGCCTCCTCGCGATCTGGCGTGTGATGCAGGCGTGCGTCTCCCGGGGCATGTCCCGCGAGGGCATCCTGCCGGGCGGCCTCAAGGTCCGCCGCCGCGCCGCCGTCTCGGCCCGCCAGCTGCGGGCGGAGGGCGACGCGCTGGCCCACGCGATGGAGTGGATCACGCTCTACGCGATGGCGGTGAACGAGGAGAACGCGGCGGGCGGGCGGGTGGTCACGGCTCCCACCAACGGCGCCGCGGGCATCATCCCGGCGGTCCTCCACTACTACATCAACTTCATCCCGGGCGCGGACGAGGACGGCGTCGTGCGCTTCCTGCTCGCCGCCGGCGCCATCGGGATGCTCTTCAAGGAGAACGCCTCCATCTCCGGCGCCGAGGTCGGCTGCCAGGGCGAGGTCGGCTCGGCCTGCTCGATGGCCGCGGGCGCCCTCGCCGAGGTCCTCGGCGGCAGCCCCGAACAGGTCGAGAACGCCGCCGAGATCGGCATGGAACACAACCTCGGCCTCACCTGCGACCCGGTCGGCGGCCTCGTCCAGATCCCCTGCATCGAACGCAACGGCATGGCAGCGGTGAAGGCGGTCACCGCCGCCCGCATGGCCATGCGCGGCGACGGCCGCCACCACGTCTCCCTCGACAAGGTCATCAAGACCATGAAGGAGACGGGCGCGGACATGAGCGTCAAGTACAAGGAGACGGCCCGGGGCGGGCTGGCGGTGAACATCATCGAGTGCTGAGGGACAGGCCCTGACCTGCGCGCTCGTGTCTTTCAGCGCTGTCAGGGCCTTCCCTGCCCACTCGGCGCAAAGTCCTCGACATGCCCCTGGGGCAGGCGTGAAAGTCCCCGGGACATCCCACGGGACGGGCGTCTGGCCTGGGGGTTCATGGCACCCTGTCCGTCCTCAAGGACGGCCTGCTGCTCGCAAGGGGACTGCACTGCGCTGCCGCATGTCCGGGTGAGGCCGTACCTGCCGAACGGCCTACCTGAGTGGCCTTCAACAGGCGTGGGCCCCTCTTGCTGCATACCGTCACCAGAGGATCAACTCCCGGTCTTGATCGTTCCGGGTCGGAGAGGTGAACCGAACAAGACGTTCGAAGGCGAGCGGCACCGCCATCGGAGAAGGGTTCCGGGTGCCAAGGAGGTCGGCAATGGTGACGCGAGCGCCGCGGGTCCGCCGGACACGGAGAAGGACCCGTCGCACCGTCGGAGCCTGCGTGCTCGCTGCGGGGTGTGTCTTCGCGAACTGCGTGCCGTCGGCCACGGCGAGTCCCCAAGGGGGCGCGTCCCGCCCGTGCGCGACGAAACCCTTCCCTCCGTCGGAAAGCACTCCACCCCCGATCCTGTCGGGCAGGGATGTATGGAGTTTCGTCTCCGAACCGGGCCTTCACCCCATGCGGGTGACCGTGACCGCGAACAGACCGGGAACGGCTCACGGAGACATCTTCGTCGCCCCGTTCAGCGCGGACCAGATGGTCGGCCAGACGGGGGCACTGGTCAACGACGACTCGGGTGATCCGGTCTGGTTCCGCCCGCTGCCTTCCACGAACCTCCAGAACGCCGACTTCAAGGTCCAGACCTATTACGGCGGTCGCGGGGGCCGGGGACAACCGGTGCTGACCTGGTGGCAGGGGACTCTCGCCCTTCCCCCGGCGTATACGAACCTGCCGGCCGGTGCGCCGGAACCGGGCGGGTGCTACTACATCTACGACTCCCACTACCGCCTGCTCAAAACGGTCTTCGCGCATCACGGCTACTACCCGGACGAGCACGAATTCACCCTGACCCGCAGGGGCACCGCGCTGTTCATCGCCTCCAAACCGGTGCCCATGGATCTCACTCCCTATGGGGGTCCGAAGAACGGAGCCATCGAGAACAGCGAGGTCCAGGAGGTCGACCTCGCCACGGGGAGACTCCTCTACTCATGGAACGCGCTGGACCATATCGACCCAGCCGATTCCGAGGAGGCAGCCTCCAGCGCATCGTCGTCCGGCGGAGTGTGGGACGCCTTTCACATCAACTCCGTCGACGAGGGCCCTGACGGCCGGCTGCTGATCTCGGCCCGGAACATGTGGGCGATCTACGACGTCACCAAGAAATCCGGGAAGGTCCGCTATCAGATCGGTGGAAAGAAGAGCGACTTCACCTTCGGTCCGAACGCGGACTTCTACTGGCAGCACGATGCCCGATTCCGGCCAGGAAACCGGATCAGCATGTTCGACGACGGCTGCTGCGACCTCCCCGACGGCGCCCCCGAACAGCGTTCGCACGGCCTGATCCTCGGCCTTGATTTCCGCAGCCACAAGGCGACGGCGGTCAAGACCTACTACCACCGGCCGCCGCTGGAGTCACCGACCCAGGGAAACACCCAGGCGCTCTCCAACGGCAACGAATTCATCGGGTGGGGCCAGAGCCCGTACTACTCGGAGTACGCGGGTGCGGGGAACACCGAGGGCAACGGTTCGAAGAACCTGCTCTACGACGCGAAGCTGCCGGGCTCCGACATCTCTTACCGAGCCTTCCGCAACAAATGGATCGGCACGCCCTACTACCCACCGAGTGCGGCGGCACGGTCCCACGGCGGGCACAGCGTCGTCCACGCCTCCTGGAACGGCTCGACGCAGACCGCCGCATGGCAGGTACTCGCCGGATCCGACCCCCATTCCCTGTCGGTCGTCGTCAGGCACGCCCCACGGTCCGGATTCGAGACCGCCGTCACCACGCCCGATCCAGGACCGTACTTCAAGGTCAGGGCGCTGGATGCGAAAGGCAGGGTCATCGGGGACTCCCGCGTGGTGAAACTCTCCGGCTGACCTTCGGCAGGGGGGCCATGGGGAGTCACGCTATGACCGAGGTGAGACAACTGCGCCCGAACCCCGCTCGCCGACCCCATCTGGGAATGCACGCCGGCGAACTCGACGGCAAGTGGTACGCCAAGTACTGGAACCCGGTGATGGCACCCATGCCGGAGCACATCAAGGAGGCGATCGGTCTTGGCCCGCAGCCGCCCCCTTTGTGCCTGAGTCCGGACAGCGCGGCAACGCTGAGCGGCGCCGGCTATGGGGAGTTCGAGAACGGATACAGCCTCTTCGGCGACGGATCCATGCACATCGCCACACTGACCCACATGCCGAGAGTGTCGCCGGCCATGGTGGACTGGTGGTTCTGGTGGCACGCCACCGAGACCCAACGGTACAAGCTGTGGTATCCGCGTGCCCACCTGTACGCGGAATGGTCTGGAGGCACGGTGGACCAGAGTGCTCCCTACCGCGACAGGTATATCGGGGGTACATCGTTCGTCGACGAGTACGTCGGCAGTTCGCTCGGCGAGCTCGCTATCCGGTTCGTCCATCCCGACACGCTGGGATTCAGCGACGACAGCGTCGATCCGGACGTAGCCACCGCGATCTGCGCCACGGTCGGGTTGTCCCGAGTTCCGCTCGATTGGGGCCACCTGGTCCACTACGTACGCCGGGTGAAAGGCGGCGCCGAGATGCGTTCTCGCTTTTGGATGGGCGGGAAATACGTCGCCCCCCGCGCAGAAGCATCCCTGACCGACGAACTCGAAACAGTCGCAGAAGGTCTGCGGCGTCTCGGAGACACGCACGCCCGCGCCATGGTCGTGCATTGCTCGCAGGAGATGAACCATCTCGCCGCGTTTCTCCCGGATATCTTCGACGAGTTCCAACGGTCTGAATAGGCTCGCTGGTCGCGCCGGTGCACGAGGATTCCTGAAAGGAGAGGGCATGTCGACCAGGATCGAGGGCAGGGTGTTGCGGCGCGGTGACTACCGCTACGAGAGTCGGCGCCGTGAGGCGTGCTGGCACGCGGGGGTGCCGGACCGCTACCCAGAGGTGATCGTGCTGGCGAACAACGAGGACGATGTCGTCGCAGCGGTGCGGCTCGCCAGGGAGGAGGGCCTGCGGATCGCGGTGCGGTCCGGTGGCCACAGCTGGTCCGGGTCGCACCTGCGTGACGGCACGGTGCTCATCGACCTGTCGAACTTGCGGCACGTGGCGATCGACAGGGAGGCGATGGCCGGCACCGCCCAGCCCGGAATCAAGGGGTCGGAGCTCAATGCGCTGTTGGCCGAGCAGAACCTGTTCTTTCCTACCGGCCACTGCACGGGTGTCTCCATCGGCGGGTACCTGCTGCAAGGCGGGTTCGGCTGGGCCGGCCGGGACTACGGACCGGCGTGCATGTCGGTGACCGGTATCGACGTGGTCACGGCGAGCGGCGAACGAATCCACGCCGACGAGAGGCAGAACGCCGACCTGTTCTGGGCAGCCCGCGGCGCCGGTCCCGGCTTCTTCGCCGTTGTGACCAGGTTCTACGTCAAGCTGTATCCGCGCATGCGGGTCACGATGAACAGCGGCTACTTCTGGCCGGCCTCGGCCGCACAGGACGTCTACCGGTTCGTCCACAAAATCGGCCGTCAGACCCCGACCGAGATCAATCTCCTGTGCTGCCGCGACCCGATGACGGACGGCGAGCCTCTCATCTCGCTCAACGCGACGGCCTTCACCGATACGGAGGAGGAGGCCAGGGAACAACTGTCGATCTTCGAGTCCTGTCCCGCACGCCCGCAGGTGCTCACGACTCGGCTCAACGAGGTGACGGACACCGGAACCCTCAGCCGATACGGCACTGATCCACATTACGACGAGACCAAGCGCTATCTGGCCGACAGCATGTGGACCCATGCCTCCTTCGACGACCTGTGGCCCAACTTCGAGGCCATGCTGAAGACCTGGCCGCCGGCGCCGTCGCACCTGGTGGTGTTCAACTGGGGAGGATACGACAGACAGCCCGAACGTCCGTCGATGGCGTACTCGGTGGAAGACGAGCTGTACTACGGGCTGTACGCGGCCTGGACCGATCCAGTCGACACCCGGACGTACACGAACTGGGTGACCGACCACATGCGAGCGTGGGAGCCGTATGCCAGCGGCATCCAGCTGGCTGACGAGAACCTGGTCAACCGCCCGTATCGCTTCGTGACCGACGAGAACCTCCTGCGGCTCGACACCCTCCGCGCCAGTTGGGACCCCGACGGGCTGTTCGTGTCCTGGCTGGGTCGGCCTGAACTGCACACCGATGCCGCGGACACCGAGGAAAGCCCGGTAGCCGGCCCGAGCGAATGATCGAAGCGGCGGCCAACGGTCTCGGGGCGGGCGAGTCGGAGGTTCCGTGTCCGGGCCGGTGTTCGAGGGTGTGGTGGGGGAAGCGGGGGCATTTGAAAAGAAGTAGGCCTCTGCACGTATCAGGCAGAACGGTACGTGTACATCCCCCCACGCACGGAGGAGTCGCCCATGCTGCGCGGCATCGACGTAAGCGCCTATCAGTCGTCGTCTTTCTCCACCGACGGTCTCTCCTTCGTCTTCGTCAAGGCGACGGAGGGCCATACGTACGTCAATCCGAAACTCACCGCCCAGGTGAAGACGGCCCGGGACGCCGGGTGCGTGGTCGGGTTCTACCACTTCCTGTGGCCCGGCGACATCGCCGCGCAGGCCGAGTACTTCGTCGGCAAGGCCCCCGAGAAGGCCGGAGACCTGCTCGCCGTCGACTGGGAGTCCACCGGTGACGGCACGCACGCGAGCAACGCCGAGAAGGACCGTTTCATCCGGATGGTGAAGGAGCTTCGGCCGAACCACCGGGTCCTCCTCTACACCAACCGCAACTACTGGCTCACCGTCGACACCACCTCGTACGCCGGAGACGGCCTGTGGATCGCCGACTACGTGAGCGCGGGCAAGCCCCGTATCAAGGCCTCGTGGCGATTCCACCAGTACACCGACGAGCCCCTGGACAGGAACGTCGCGAACTTCGGCAGCGAGGCCGCGCTGAAGGAGTGGGCGACGGGGGGCTGACGGGCCGCCGGATCCGGCCCGCGAGCCGGGGTGGGAGAAATCCGGCTGACCCATGAGTTCTCCTGACGCGTAGGCTCTGACCTGCGGCTCGGCGGGAGTCGCAGGAGAGAGGGGAGCTCTCGCACATGGGTGGGACGGTCACCGCGGTCAGCAGTAACGGGACGTATTCCTTCACCAAGCCGAACCGGGAGAGCATCACGCTGCTCGCCGGGCTCGGGGTGGAAGGTGATGTGCACGCGGGTACCACCGTGAAGCACCGGTTCCGGATGGCGAAGGACCCGTCGCAGGTGAATCTGCGTCAGGTGCACCTCATGCACGAGGAGCTGTTCGACGAGTTGCGCGAGAGCGGCTTCACCGTCGCTCCCGGGGAGCTCGGGGAGAACGTCACCACCCGGGGTGTCGATCTGCTGGGGCTGCCGGTGGGCACGCTGCTGCGTCTCGGGGACGCGGCCGTCGTGGAGATCACCGGCCTGCGCAATCCCTGCGCGCAGATCGACGACTTCCAGAAGGGGCTGCTCAAGCAGGTCGTCGGGAGGGACGAGGACGGCGGTGGCGTCGTCTACAAGTCGGGGGTCATGAGCGTCGTACGGGAAGGCGGTGTGGTGCGGCCCGGGGACATCGTCGAGGTCGAGTTGCCGGTCGGGCCGCACCTTCCGCTGCGGATCGTGTGACGTTACGCGCGGAAGTCCGCGGAGCGCTCCCGGGGCGCCTGCGCCAGCGCCTTGGTGACCTCGTCGACGCCCTCCTGAAGGCCGTAGACCGGGGTGCCGGGCTGCTGGCGCCAGGAGTCGTCGAGGCCGCCCGTGTCGACCGTGTCGAAGCCGAGTTCGTCGATGAGCTCACGTACGACCCGCTTGGCGGCCTCGTCGTCACCGGCCACCGGCAGCGCCAGTCGGTCGGGGGCGCCGGCCGGGCGGTGCCGGTCCAGGATGTCCTGGGCGTACGTGCCGTTGAACGCCTTGACGACGGTGTGGCCGATCTCCCGGGCCGTCCAGCCGCTCTCGGTCAGACCCTCGTCCTCGATCGCGGCGATCCTGCCGTCGCGCTGCTGGGGGTAGTAGTTGCCGGTGTCGATGACGGCGACACCCTTCGCGGCTTGGTCGAAGAGCCCGTCCGGCAGGTTCGGAACCGCCTTCAGGGGAACCGTGACGACGACGACCTCGGCGCCGCGCGCCGCGTCCTCGACCTTGACGGGGGTCGCACCGGTCTCCTCGGCGAGCGCGGTGAGGGTCCCCGGACCGCGGGAGTTCGCGACGGAGACGTCGTGTCCGAGGGCGGTGAGCCGCCGGGTGAGGTTGCCGCCGATGTTGCCCGCTCCGATGATGCCGATCTTCATGATGGACAGGCCCTTCCGGGATTGACGCAACTGGACTGACGGAGAGCGCCAACCCCGGTGCACGCCCGCCTATTCCGGGACGTACGGCGTTCGGGTGCCCGCCGCCCGCGCCGAGGCCCGGGGCACCGTCAGGCCAGTACCGCAAGCAGGCCCCTCAGGGCCGCCGCAACAGGGCGAGCGTCTCCTCCAGCTCCCCTCGGAGCACCGTCCCCGCCGTCTGCGCGTCCCCGTCCGCGACGGCCCGTACCAGCGCCGCGTGGGCGTCGTCGCCCGTGTTGGGGTCGTGCTTCCGCATCCCCACCAGGTCCAGCATCTCGATCAGGCCCTCCCGCAGCGCGGGCACGAACTCCCTGAAGAGGTCGGCGAGTACGGGGTTGTGGGCGGCGGCGACCACGGCCGCGTGCAGCGCGATGTCGGCGTCGACGAAGGCCGCGTCGTCCCCGGCGGACGCGGCACGGCGACCGGCCAGCGCGGTGTCCAGCGCGGTGACGTCCTCCGGTGTGCGGCGGGCGGCGGCGAGTCGGGCCGCCTGCACCTCCACCAGGATCCGCACCTCGTAGACGTCCGTCACCGCGGCGCGGCGCAGCCGGGTGGGCCAGTCCTCGACGGGCTCGGTCGCGATGACGAAGACACCGGAGCCCTGCCGGGGCCGTACCAGCCCCGCCCCGGCGAGCGCGCGCAGCGCCTCACGGACGGTCGAGCGGCCCACTCCGAGTTCGGCGGCGAGCGTGGTCTCGCCCGGCAGCCTCGTGCCCACGGGCCAGCCGCCGTCGGCGATCCGCGCGCGCAGCCGTTCGGCGGCCTGCTCGACCAGGGGGCTGGGGCGGACGGGGCCCGGTTGCATCGGCGTTCCACCAACTTGTCTGAGGAGTGAAAGGAATTCACTTGTCTGAGGAGTTGAACCGTGGCTAGCCTACCGGCATGACGCTTCGCGGTCTCCTTCTCCTCGGCTGCCGCGGCGGGGCCTGACGCGACCGGCACCCCGCCGCGGGTCGCCGTGCTGCCGGTCCGCGTCCGACCGAGCCGAAGGCCAGAGATGACCACCACGTCGTACGGCACTCCCCGCTGGAATCCGCAACGCCCCGGACCCATGCCGCACCACCGCTACCGCCCCTTCCACGAACGGGTCGACGTCCCCGCCGAGGACCGGAGGTGGCCCTCCGCCCGCATCGAGCGCGCGCCCCTGTGGGTTCCGGTCGACCTGCGCGACGGCAACCAGGCACTCGCCGAGCCGATGGACACCACCCGCAAGCGCCGCTTCTTCGATCTGCTGACCCAGGTGGGCTTCAAGGAGATCGAGGTCGGCTATCCCTCCGCGAGCCGGACGGACTTCGACTTCGTACGCCACCTCGTCCACCTCGTGCGGAGCGGCGCCGTCCCGGACGACGTCACACCGGTGGTCTTCACTCCGGCCCGACGAGATCTGATCGACCGCACGTTCGACTCGATCGAGGGGCTGCCGCGCGCGGTCGTCCACCTGTACATCCCGACCTCGCCGGTGTGGCGGGAGGTGGTGCTCGGGCGGGACCGGGGCGAGGTGGGGGAGACGGTACGGGACGCGGCCGCGCACATGGTCCGGCGGGCGGACGCGATGCCGTCCTCGTACGTCCGTTTCCAGTTCGCGCCCGAGACCTTCAACCTCACCGAGCCGGACTACGTCCTCGAACTCTGCGACGGACTCACCGAGTTGTGGGACGCGAGCCCCGACCGCCCGGTCACGCACAACCTGCCCGCGACGGTCGAGATCGCGACCCCGAACGTCTACGCGGACCAGATCGAGTACATGCACCGGCACCTGGCGCGCCGCGACTCGGTGATCCTCTCCGTGCACCCGCACAACGACCGCGGTACGGGGGTGGCGTGCGCCGAGCTCGCGGTGCTGGCGGGAGCGCAGCGCGTGGAGGGGTGCCTGTTCGGCAACGGGGAGCGGACCGGGAACGTCGACCTGGTGACGCTCGCCCTCAACCTGTACGCCCAGGGGGTGGACCCCATGGTCGACTTCTCCGACCTCGACGGGGTGCGCGAGACGGTCGAGCACTGCAACCGGCTGCCGGTGCATCCGCGCCATCCGTATGTCGGTGATCTCGTCCACACGGCGTTCTCGGGCACTCACCAGGACGCGATCAGCAAGGGCCTGGCCCACCACGCCCGGACGGCGGCGGAGCTGGGGGTGCCGGCCGGGCGGGCGCCGTGGGCCGTCCCGTACCTGCCCATCGACCCGGCCGACGTGGGCCGTACCTACGAGGCCGTCATCCGCGTCAACTCCCAGTCCGGCAAGGGCGGAGTGGCGTATCTGCTGAAGGCCCACCACGGGGTGGACCTGCCCGAGCGCATGCGTCCGGACTTCTCCCGCGTGGTCCAGGAGGCGACGGACGCGAGCGGGCGCGAGGCGACGCCGAAGGAGTTGTACGAGCTGTTCCGGGCGACGTATCTGCTCCCCGAGGGCGACGTGCTCCTCCACGCCTGGTCCACGCACCGGGAGCCCTCGGGCGCCCACCGTTTCGTCTGCACCCTTCAGGTCGGCGACCGGTCCGGCGACTACGAGGGCACCGGCAACGGCCCTCTCTCCGCCTTCACGGACGCCCTCGCCGGCGCCGGGCTCACCGTCGACATCCTCGACTTCCACGAACACGCGACCACCACGGGCCCCGACAGCGAGGCGGTCGCCTACGCGCAGTGCCGCGTCGACGGTGTCACCCGCTGGGGCGCGGGCCGCGACACCTCCGTCCTCACGGCCTCGGTCCAGGCCGTACTGTCCGCGGTGAACGGGGCGGGGGCGCTGTGACGGAGGTACTGCGCGCCCATGAGGTGCACGTCGTCCGCGACGGCGTCCCCCTCCTCACGGGGCTGGACCTGCCGGGCCGCGAGCACCTGCTCGACGCGCTGGACATCCTCCGCCGCGCACACCCGCTTTTGGCGACGGTCCTGGTGACCCACCACCTGGAGGAGCTGCCGCCGGGCACCACGCACGCGCTTCTCCTGCGGGAGGGCCGCGAACTCGCCCGGGGACCGGTCGAGGCCGTCCTGACCGGCGATCAGGTCGGCAAGTGCTTCGACCTGCCGCTGACCCTGGAGCGGCGGGGCGGACGCTGGAGCGTACGCATCCGAAGGCCGGCATGACGAAGGGGCGCCCGCCGGATGGTCGGCGGGCGCCCCTGTGCCCAGGTCACCTGTTCAGGGCCCGGGTCACTTGTTCAGGTGGGTCCAGAACTCGTCGAACGAGAGGACCTTGTCCCCGTTGAGGTCGCGGGTGGCGATGATGGCCTCCGCCACCGAGTCGGTGACGTTCCAGTCGCCGCCCTGGGCGAGGGCGCTCTTGAACTCGGCCGCGGTGATGAAACCGTCACCGTCCGTATCGATCCGCTCGAACTGCTTGCGTGCTTCCTCGATGTCCGCCACCGATCCGCCCCTTCGTAGTGCATGACAGCTGTGTTGACGGAGGTCAGATTAACGGTCCGCGCCGGCCCTCAGTGCGGCGACCACCCAGCCGAACTCCGCACGGTGCGCGGACGGGGTCCCCGCGCCCTTCACCGTGGACAGCAACTCCCGGTACCGGGCGAGCCGCTCGTTGGACGCCGACTCCATGCGTTCGAGTACGGCGGCCGGGTCGCCGTCCCCCAGCACCTCCCGCAGGAGCGCCGCCGCCTCCGGCGACTCGGGGGCGATTCCCCGGGCGCGGGCCTCGGTCCCCAACTGGAGCAGGCGCATGGGGAACCACACGGACCGCCCGGCGGCCGCGGCGTGGTCCTGGTCGGCCGCGTTGAACTCGACCACCTCACGCATCTGCGCGCGGAACTCCGGATCCTGGACCATCTCCGCCAGCTCCACCCAGGCGTCCACCTGCTCGGGGGTCGGCTCCTGAGGCAGGTCCACCGCGGTGGAGCGCATCCGCTCCCGGATGGCCGGATCCACCGAGTCGAGCCCGTGGAACAGTTCCTCCACGAACTCCTCCATGATCCGTTTCCGTTCGGCGGCCGACAGCCGCGCCAGTTTGTTCATGAGCGTCATCTCCTCCGCGGTCGAACCGCGTCGCGCCACGGACGACAGCACCGCCCTCGTCACCTTCAGCGAGCTGATCTGCGCGTCCAGCGCCGTCACATGGGCGGCGGCCACGTCCGCGACCGTCGTCTCGCCGGCCAGCACCTTGCGTACGGCGTCCAGACCGAGGCCCAGTTCGCGCAGGGTGCGGATCAGTTCGAGGCGGGCCACGGACGCGGCGTCGTACAGCCGGTAGCCGCCCGAGGAGCGGGCCACCGGGGGCAGGGCTCCCTCGTCCGACCAGTAGCGGATGGTGCGCACGGTCAGTCCGGTGGCCCGGGCCAGCTCGCCGATGGTGAGAAGTCCGGTGCCGTCGTCGATCATGTCTGCGAGTCTGGGCCTTCCAGTGGGTGGAGACTCAAGGAGCGCGGTGGTGGAGACTCTTCAGGACATTCTCGACGCGGCCGCACGGGGCGTCCTCCCACCGCCGGACGGTCGTACGACCGTCGTGGCGCAGGCGTCCCACCGGGACGCGGGTGTGCTCGCCTTCACCGCGCACGCGGTGGTCTTCACGGACGAGGATCCGCGGTGGGTGTACGACACGCTGGCCGCCGTGCCGTGCGACGCCCTCGCCGCGCCGATGAACCCACGGTTCCTGGCGGCCTTCCTCGATCGGACGGGGCGTACGTCCGAGACGATCGACGCGATGCTCGTGGGCTCTCCCCTGCCGGGCGAGCCGGCGCTCCCGCTGAAGGAGATGTCGGACGGCGAACATCCGCGGATCGTGTACGCCCGTAGGCGCCGCGGCGACGTGCGCGCGTGGACGACGCAGGGCGGTGTGCTGGTGCTGGGGCGCGGGATCGCGGGGCGGCTGGAGGTCTCCGTCGAGGTGGACGAAGGAGTACGGCACCGAGGGCTGGGCCGGGCCCTGGTGACGGCGGCCCGGCAGCTCGTCACGGAGCCGCTGTGGGCCCAGGTCGCGCCGGGGAACGCCCGCAGCATGCGGGCGTTCCAGGCCGCCGGTTACCGTCCCGTGGGCTCGGAGGCGCTGCTCATCGCCGGTTAGGCGTCAGTGCCAGGGCTCGTAGTACGGGTTGCTCTCGCAGTCGCTCATGATCTCGGTCTTGGTCTTCTTGTCGACCGGGCAGACGCCGATGATGTACTGGCGCGCGATACCGCCGGGGAAGGCCACCTCGACCTGGTCGGCCCACTTGTGGGTGTCACCGATGGTCTTGTTGACGTCGACGCCGCCGGGCGCGTCGATGTAGTAGTTGAAGCCCGACTTGTACCAGGTCTTGTACAGGTCGTGGTCGTACGTCGTCGACACGTACGGCGAGGGCTGGTTGACCAGGACGTACTGCTCGATGTCGTACTGCCCGTCGATGACGTCCTTGGGGTGGAAGCCCTGCTCGAAGACGGTGGCGGGGCCCCGGCTGTCGCTGCGGTACAGCGTGCCGCAGGTCTTGCGCCAGACCGGCTCGGGGGTGATGCGGTCGACCTGCACACGGCGGTCGGCGGCGGCCTTGACCGGGTCGTCGAACTGGGGACAGGTGGGCGCGGCGGCCTTGGCGAGCGGGGCGGCCGGGGTCGCGGGGAGCGTCGCGGCGCAGGTCGCGAAGACGGCCGAGAGGGAGACGACGACGGCGGCGGCCCGACGCCGCAGGCGAGTTGTGATCATGGGGAGCACGATCTCGGTTCTGCGGCGGCGGGCCGGGGATCTTCACCCGTACGGCGGCGTGTCACCGCCTTCGGGGCAACCGGGCCTGGATCAGCGGAAGATACCGGTGTGGCCGAGCGAGTAGCGGCCCGGCTGGGGGTAGACGGCCAGGCCGTGGGGGCCGCTGCCGACCGGGATGCGGGCCAGCTGGGCGCCGGTGCGGGTGTCGATGGCGTACACCTCGGAGTTGTAGCGACCCGACAGCCACAGGACCTTGCCGTCGGCCGAGACGCCGCCCATGTCGGGACTGCCGCCGTGCGGCAGGCGCCACTTCTTGGTCAGCCCGTTCTGGGTGAAGTCGAAGACGGAGATGGTGCCCTCGCCCCGGTTGGAGATGTACATCTCGCGCGAGTCGCGGCTGACGTACAGCCCGTGGCAGCCCTTGCCGGTCGGGAGGAAGGACGGCTTCGTGAACTTGTCCCCGTCGAGGATCCACACGCCGTTGGCCACCATGTCGGCGATGTAGTACCGCTTGCCGTCGGGGGAGATCTTGACGTCCTGCGGCATGGCGCCGCGGAAGGGCAGCTTCTCCTGGGCGACCACCTTCATCCGCTCGGTGTCGACCTTCAGCAGCTCGCCGCTGAACTCGCAGGAGACGATGAAGTAACGGCCGTCGAGGGAGAAGTCGGCGTGGTTGACGCCGTAACAGGTGACCGGCTCGGTCTTCACGCGCTTCATGGTGTGCGCGTCACGGAAGACCAGCTCGCGGTCGAGGGAGGCCATGACGATCGCGTACTTGCCGTTGGGCGTGAAGTACAGGTTGTACGGGTCGTGCACGTCGACGGTCTTGCCCGCCTTGCCGGTCCTCGGGTCGATGGGGGTGAGGGTGTTGCCCCGGTCGTTGTTGACCCAGAGCGTCTTCATGTCCCAGGAGGGGACGACGTGCTGGGGCTGGGCGCCGACCTTGATCGTCTCGATGACCTCGTACGTCTTCGGGTCGATCACGGAGACCGTGTTGGAGTTGGTGTTGGGGACGTACACGCGGGACGGGAAGTCCTTGACGACCGGCGAGAGCTTGTTCGGCCGGTCGGCGGCGTAGAGGTCCGTCGGGTCGAGCACGGGCGGCATGCCGGGCAGGCCGTCGACCTGCTTCGGCTGGGCCGGTTTGACGGCGGCCTGGGTGCCGACGGCCTCGTGCGCGGTGTTCTTGGACTCGCTGTCGCAGCCCGGAAGTACGGCGAGTGCGGCGAGTACCGCGCCCGCGAGCAGGGCGCGCTTCGTGAGGTTCCGGTTGCGGTGCATCAGTTCAGCAGCTCCGTGGTGGTGACCGCGCGCAGACCGCGGCGGCCGAGTTCTTCCAGGACGGCGGGGAGCGCGGCGACCGTGTCCGCGTACCCGAAGTGCAGGCTCACCACGGATCCGTCGCGGACCTTGCCGATGACCTGGCGGGTGACGGCGGGGGCGCCCGGCGAGGTGTAGTCGAGCGAGTCGACGTCGTAGGAGAGGACGTGCGGGTAGCCCACACGGCGGGCCACGCCCGCCACGAGGGCGGAGGCGCTCGGGGTGCGGGAGGGCCTGAACCAGGTGCCGATGGACCCGGTCAGCCGTCGCAGCCGGTCCGCGCAGCCCCGGATCTCGGCCTCCGCGTCCGCCTCGGACATCGCGTTGATGTCGAGGTGGCGCAGGGTGTGGTTGCCGAGGTCGTGGCCGCCGTCGAGGATGCGGCGGGCGATGCCGGGGTGCTCGTCGAGCCAACTGCCCACCGCGAGCACGGTGACCCGGGCGCCGGCCTTCTCCGCCTCGCCGAGCAGTGCCTTGGCGACGGCCGGGTCGCCCTGGCCGTGGAAGGTGAGGGCGACCCGGGGACGGTCGCGGGGGCCGTGGGTGATCTCGGCGGGCTGCTGCGGGAAGCGGCGGGGCGCGGGCGCGGCGGCGGGCTTGGCGGAGGGGTTCGCGGAGGGAGGGACGGACGTGCGGGACGCGGCGACCGGGTGTGCGGCGACGCCGGTCGCGGAACACCCCGCGGCGAGTGTCCCGGCGGCGAGCGCGACTCCCGACCGCAGCGCCGCACGCCGATCCGGAACCGTACGAGGCTCCGGCGCCGCACGCGCGACGCTTGCGTCGGGGCTTCCGTCGGGGGACGGCTGAGGGGGACGAGCGGGCGTGATCACCCGCACCATTTAAGGGTGTAATGGTAAGAAAACGTGCGATTCGCCCGATTGGTGGAGGTGCGGGTCGCGGTGCGGGCCCCGGGGGCGAGCGGTCAGCGGTCGGCGACGCGCATCTCGAACCAGGTGGTCTTGCCGCGGGGCAGGAGGTCGACTCCCCAGCGGTCGGAGAGCTTGTCGACGAGAAAGAGACCGCGGCCGCTCAGGTCCATCTCCTGGACCGGCATCAGACAGGGAAGACCGCGGGAGGGGTCACGGACCTCGACGCGGATCCAGCCCCGGCGGCGCCGCATCCGGAGTCCGAAGACGCGGGCGCCCGTATGCCGTACGGCATTGCCGACGAGTTCGGACACCAGTAACACGGCGTCCTCGGTCATCTTCGGGGAGAGCCCCCAGTGACGCAGGACGATGACCTGGGTGAGCCGCCGCGCGGTGGCGGCGGACTCGGGGCGGGACGGCAGCGGGACCTCGCCCTCCGTCGGATTGCCGAACAACTCGAGCGCCTTGAGCGCCCGCTCGTCCTCGACCGCAGGCGACCAGCGCGCCGCGGTCGCACTCCCGTGCCGCCGCGGCTGTTCGATACCCTCCAGCCCCGCCATGCCCCCCATCATGGCCGCCCAGAGCCCGCTTCGGGGCCGTTCCGGAGGAATACGCCCCCCGGAACCGCCCATTCCACGACATCCGATCGGCATATGCCCCCGGCAGTTCAGGGCCCGCAAGGGCCCATCTGACCTGGCGGAATGCCCTGGTTGGCGGCAATCGCCATTCGCTCCCGACAAGGCAAGCTTAAGGTTCCCTTAAGGCTGGCATAAACCAGCCCTTCGAGGGACGCCGGACAAGACATCGCGTCAACTGCAAGTGGATCAGCGGAACTTGGAGAGTGAGTTTCGCGGCACCACGGGGGCTCCGGCGGTGATTTCGAGAACCGGTGATTCGGAGAATCGACGCCCCGGAAAAGCGGCGGAACCGGCGGATCAGAGGAACTTCGCCTTCCCCGGCCCCTCCTCCACGAAGCTGCGCATGCCGCGCTCGCGGTCCTCCGTCGCGAACAGCCCCGCGAACCAGTTCCGTTCGATCGCGAGCCCCGTCTCGAGATCGGTCTCCAGACCCACGTCGATGGACTCCTTGGCGGCGCGCAGCGCCAGCGCGGGACCCTGCGCCAGTTTCGCGGCCCACGCGTGTGCCTGGGCGTACACCTCGTCGGCCGGGACGACCCGGTCCACAAGACCGAGCGACAGCGCCTCGTCGGCCTTCACCATCCGCCCCGTGAAGATGAGGTCCTTCGCCTTGGAGGGACCGATCAGGCGGGACAGGCGCTGGGTGCCGCCCGCGCCGGGGATCAGGCCCAGCAGGATCTCCGGCTGGCCGAGCTTGGCGTTGTCCGCGGCGATCCGGAAGTCCGCGCAGAGCGCCAACTCGCAGCCACCGCCCAGCGCGTACCCGGTGACGGCGGCGACGACCGGCTTGGGGATACGGGCCACGGCACTGAAGGAGTCCTGCAGGCCACGGGACCGCACGACCATCGCCGCGTGATCCATGGCCTGCATCTCCTTGATGTCCGCGCCCGCCGCGAACACCTTCTCGCCGCCGTAGATGACCACGGCGCGCACGTCCTCGCGGCGTGTGGCCTCCTCGGCGAGCTCCTTGAGCCGGTCCTGTGTGGCGACGTCCAGCGCGTTCATGGGCGGGCGGTCCAGGCGGAGGGTGCCGACGCCTTCGGCCACTTCGAGATGCACAGTCATGAGGGCACCGTATCGGGGGGTCTGAGGGGTTGTCCCCCGGGGCAAGTGCAGCACGGGGACCAACGACGACGGGCCCGGTGTGCCCGGTCACCGAGGTGACCTGGCACAGCGGGCCCGTCGAGGCACAACGATCAGGCGGTCCAGGCCGACCAGGACATGTTCCAGCCGTTGAGGCCGTTGTCCGGGGCGACCGTCTTGTCGTGGGAGTTCTTCACGATCACCACGTCACCGGTGATGGAGTGGTCGAAGAACCAGGCGGCGGGCACACTGCGGTCGCCGCCGCCGCGCACGTCGCGCAGGCCCACGCAGCCGTGGCTGGCGTTGTAGTTGCCGAAGGCGTCGCCGCCCCAGTAGTTGCCGTGGATGAAGGTGCCGGAGTCGGTCAGGCGCTGGGCGTCGGGCACGTCCTTGATGTCGTACTCGCCGCCGTAGCCGACCGTCTCACCGTTCATACGGGTCACCCGGAGCTGCTCGCTGATGACCATCTGGCCGTTCCACGTGTCGTAGCCCGGCTTGCCCGTGGTGATCGGGATGGTCTTGATGACCTTGCCGTCGCGCTTGATGACCATCTTGTGGGTCTTGGCGTCGACCGTGGAGACCTGGCTGCGGCCGATCGTGAAGGACACGGTCTTGGCCTGCTTGCCGTAGACCCCGGGCCGGCCCTCGACGCCGTCGAGGTTGAGGGTGACGGTGACCTTCGTACCGGACTTCCAGTACTGCTCGGGGCGGAAGTCGAGGCGGTCGTTGCCGAACCAGTGGCCCTGGACGTCGACGGCCGGCTCGGTCTTGATCTTGATGGCCTTCTCGACGGCGTCCGGGTGTGTGATGCCCCGGGTGAAGCGGACCGAGAAGGGCATGCCGACGCCGACCTTGGAACCGTCCTCGGGAGTGAACATACCGACGAAGGTGTTCTTCGGGGTCAGCGTGGTGAAGGCGGACTCCTCGGCGGCCTCACGGCCGTCGGTGTCCTTGGCCACCGCGTGGACCTTGTACTTGGTGGCGGAGGCGAGGTGGGTCGAGGGCGTCCAGGTGGCACCCCCGCCGGTTATCGCGCCGTCGACCGCGTTGCCCTTGCCGTCCTTGACCGTGACCTCGGTCAGCTTGCCCTTGGCCGCGGTGACCTTGAGGGCCCCGCTGGTGGCCACGCCGTTCGTGCCGTCCTTCGGGGCTATGGTCACCACGGCCTGCGAGACCTTGGTGTCGGCCTTGGCGGAGCTGCCCGTGCTCTTGCCCTTCCCGGACCCGGAGTCCGAGTCCCCTCCCCCACCGCACGCGGTCACGGCGAGCAGCAGCACGCCCAGCAGCAGCGCCGGGATTCCCTTGCTCCCCCGGCTCCCCCGTGCCCGCGTTCCAACCGACGCCCCCGATATCGGTCGCCCGTTCAAGTCTGTTCTCCCCTCGCACGGCCTGATCAGGCCCGCACCCCAGCGCGTCACCGCGCGTATCGCGCTAATTAATCACACGGCTCCGAGAGATGGCTCCCCGGGATTGTCACCGTTCAGTCCCAAGTTCGGCCGTGTGGGGGCGCGCTGGAGTCCCCTGCCCTACGGCGCGTGCGCGCGCCTCTTCGGGCTACTTCGCCGCGCTGCCCGCCTTCCACTCCTTCCAGCCCATGTTCCAGCCTCCGAGGCCGTTGTCGGGAGCGACTTCCTTGTCGGCACTGTTGACGATCTCGATGACGTCGCCGATGAGACTGCGGTCGAAGAACCAGCCCGCGGGGGTGTCGGAGCTGCCGCCCTTCACGTCCTGGAGACCGACGCAGCCGTGGCTGACGTTGCTGTTGCCGAAGACGCTCGAGGCCCAGTAGTTGCCGTGCACGAAGGTCCCGGAGTCGGTGAGTCGCATCGCGTGCGGGACGTCCGGGATGTCGTACTCGCCGCCGAAGCCGACCGTACGGCTGTTCATCCGGGTCACCTCCAGCATCTCCATGACGACCATCTTCCCGTTGTACGTCGTCCTGTTGGGGGCGCCCGCCGTGATCGGCACCGTGGCGAGGAGGTCGCCGTCGCGGCGTACCTCCATGGTGTGCGCGGCGGCGTCGACCAGCGAGACCTGGCTGCGTCCGATGGTGAACGAGAAGGTCCTGTACTGGAGTCCGTAGACGCCCTTCGCCCCCTCGACGTCGCGCAGCCGCAGCCCGACGGTGACCTTCGTGCCCGGCTTCCAGTACTTCTCGGGCCGGAAGTCGAGGCGGCTCTTGCCGAACCAGTGCGGGCGGACCTCCACCGCGGGGCTGGCCTCGATGTGGATCGCGCGCTCGACGGCGGACCGGTTCTCGATCTCCCGGTTGAACGCGAGGGAGACGATCATGCCGGTGCCGACGGTGGAGCGGTTCTCCGGCGTCACGTATCCGATGAACCGCTCCTCGGGGACGTACGTCGTGAACGTCGTGTGCCGCGCCGAGCGCCGCCCGTGCCCGTCGAGGGCCACCACGTCCACGGTGTACTTGGCGGCGAGCGCGAGCCGCGGGTCGTCGGGGGCCCAGGTCAGGCCGTCGGCAGAGATGTGCCCGGGCACCGCGGAGTCCTGGGCGTCCTGGTCCTTGACGACCTGCACGGACTCCAGACGCCCGTCGGGCACCCGCACCCGCAGCGCCTGTCGCGGGCGTACGCCCTTGCTGTTGTCGTCGGGAGAGATCCGGATGACGTCCTCGGCGGCGGGGGGTTTGCCGAGCACCTCCTCCATCCCGTGCGAGGTGCAGCCGACGGCTCCGGCGAGCAGGCCGGCCCAGGTCAGTACGGCGGCCAGTGCGGCCCCTGCGTGCCGCGCGCGTGTCTGTTCGTGCTTCACAGCGGGCCCAACGAGTGTGCACCTCTGGGGAAACGTGAGTGCGAGCCAAGCGCTGGGCAGAACAGTGGGGAGGACGACGCGAAGGGGAGCCGCGCCCGTGAGCCGCAGGGGCGTGCCGGTGTCGGGAGGTCGAGCGCGCCAAGGCCCGAAGGGCTGAGCACGGTCGGCCTCCCGGCACCGGCTGTGGCGCCCCGGAGGCGAACGGGCCGACAAGAGGTGTCGGGACGCCGCACGCTCTTTTTCGGGCCGTCCACCGAGCCGCAGGAGGCTGAACGGTGTCGAGCGCAGCCGAGCAGGAGGCAGTGCCGGAGGGGCGGGCCACGGGCGAGAAGCTGCCCGCGCAGTCGTCTCCCGTACTGAACGGCGCCCAGCGGGCGCCGTCGCCCGCCGTGTCCGTGTGGCCGGGCGCCCCGACCCCGCTCGGGGCGCGCTTCCGCGTCGGCCCCGACGGCGCGGCGGGCACCAACTTCGCCCTGTGGGCGGGCGGGGCGGAGGCCGTCGACCTCTGTCTCTTCGACGAGCGGGACGGCGAGGTCCACGAGACACGCGTACCGCTCACCGAGCTGACCCACGAGATCTGGCACGGCTTCGTCCCCGGCGTGCTGCCCGGCCGCCGCTACGGCTACCGCGTGCACGGCCGCTGGGACCCGTGGACCGGCGCCCGCTGGAACCCGGCGAAGCTGCTCCTCGACCCGTACGCCCGTGCGGTGGACGGCGACTTCAGTCTGCCGCCCGAGGTGTACGGGCATGTCCGGGACTGGCCCCAGCAGCAGGTCGCGGACACCGTGCGCGACGACCGGGACTCGGCGCCGTACGTCCCCAAGGGTGTCGTCGTCCACGATGACGACGACTGGTCGGACGACCACCGCCCGAAGACCCCGTGGGCGGACTCGGTGATCTACGAGCTGCACGTACGAGGCTTCACGCGGCTGCACCCCGGGATCCCGGAGGAACTGCGCGGCACCTACGCCGGGCTCGCCCACCCGGCGGCGATCGAGCACCTGGTCGGGCTGGGCGTCACGGCCGTGGAACTCCTGCCCGTCCATCAGTTCGCCCACGAGGACCACCTCCTGCGGCGCGGAATGAAGAACTACTGGGGCTACAACTCGATCGGCTACTTCGCCCCGCACGCGGGCTACGCGTCCTCCGGGACGACGGGACAGCAGGTCGGCGAGTTCAAACGCATGGTGCGGGCGCTGCACGCCGCCGGCATCGAGGTGATCCTCGACGTGGTCTACAACCACACGGCGGAGGCCGGCGAGCTGGGCCCGATGCTGTCCCTTCGCGGCATCGACAACCGGGGCTACTACCGGCTCCAGTCGGACGCCCGCCGGTACGCCGACTACACGGGCTGCGGCAACACGCTGCACGTGGTGCAGCCGCACGTCCTGCGCCTGATCACGGACTCGCTGCGGTACTGGGTGACGGAGATGGGGGTGGACGGCTTCCGCTTCGACCTGGCGGCGGCGCTGGCCCGCTCGATGCACGACGTCGACATGCTCTCCCCCTTCCTCGCGGTCATCGCCCAGGACCCGGTCCTGCGCCGGGTGAAGCTGATCGCCGAGCCCTGGGACGTCGGTTCCGGCGGCTACCAGGTGGGCGCCTTCCCACCCCTGTGGACGGAGTGGAACGACCGCTATCGCAACGCGGTCCGGGACTTCTGGAGGGGCGCGCTGCCGGACGTACGGGATCTGGGGTACCGCCTCTCGGGGTCGAGCGACCTGTACGCGTGGGGCGGGCGGCGCCCCTACGCCTCGGTGAACTTCGTGACCGCCCACGACGGCTTCACGCTGCGCGACCTCGTCTCCTACGAGCGCAAGCACAACGAGGCCAACGGGGAGGGCAACAGGGACGGCACGAACGACAACCGGGCCTGGAACTGCGGGGCGGAGGGGGAGACGGACGAGGAGCGGGTACGGGGGTTGCGGCGACGCCAGTTGCGGAATCTGCTGACGACGTTGCTGCTGTCCACCGGGGTGCCGATGCTCGTCGCGGGGGACGAGTTCGGGCGCACCCAGCGCGGCAACAACAACGCGTACTGCCAGGACAACGAGATCAGCTGGGTCGACTGGAGCCTGCTCGACGAACCGGGCTGGCGTGCCCTGTTCGACCTCACCTCCCGTCTGATCGCGCTGCGGCACCGGCATCCCGTGCTGCGGCGCCGCGCGTTCTTCTCCGGCCGGGCGCACTCCGTCGACGGGCTGCGGGACCTGGCGTGGTTCACCCCCCGCGGGGCGGAGATGACGGAACGGGACTGGTACGCGCCGGCCGCGACGCTCGGGATGTACCTCTCCGGCCGGGACATCCCCGGACGCGATGCCCGCGGAGCGCCGATCGTGGACGACAGCTTCCTCGCGGTGCTGCACGCCGGGGACCGTCCGGTGAGCTTCGTCCTGCCGGGGCCTCCGTGGGCCTCGCGCTACGAACTCGTGGTCGACACCTCGGCGGAGGATCAGGCGCGGGCGCCGGGCGTGGTCCATCGGGCGGGCGGCACGGTCACCGTGCCGGCGCGGGCGGTGTTGTTGCTACGGGTGGTGGGCTGAGACCTGTCCTCGCCCCCGCCGCCCCTACCCGTCCCATCCCTACTCGGGGGCTCCGCCCCCAAACCCCCGACCGGCCTGAACGGCCTCGTCCTCACACGCCGGACGGGCTGAAGGATGCGCGCCGGCGCCCTCAAGGGGCGCGGGGAACTGCGCGACCAGCCCCCACCGGCCCGCAGGCGACGGACTCGGGAACACGCGGGGATTCGGGGCGCGGCCCCGCCTCGGGCCGCGCTAGCCCAGGATGCCCCGGTCGTACGCGACCGCCACGGCCGCCGCGCGGTCGTTGACGCCCAGCTTGGCGTACAGGTGGGTGAGGTGGGTCTTGACCGTGGCCTCGCTGATGAACAGGACGCGGGCGATCTCACGGTTCGAGGTGCCCTTGGCCACCAGGGCCAGGACCTCGCGCTCGCGGGCCGAGAGGGAGTCCTGGGTCGAGGCGGGCGCGCGGACCGCCGAGATCAGGCGGGAGGCGACCGCCGGCGAGAGCACCGTACGGCCCTGCGCCGCCGCGCGCACGGCGGTGAAGAGCTCCTCCCGCGGGGCGTCCTTCAGCAGATAGCCCGTCGCGCCCGCCTCGATCGCGGGGAGGGTGTCGGAGTCGGTGTCGTAGGTGGTGAGGACGAGCACCTTGGCGCGGGCGCCGCGGCGGGTGAGTTCCGCGATGGCCTCGACTCCGTTGCCGCCGGGCATGCGGAGGTCCATCAGGACGACGTCCGGGTCGAGGGAGGTGGCGAGGGCGACGGCCTCGACTCCGTTCGCGGCCTCGCCGAGGACCGTGAATCCCGGCGCTGACTCGAACATGCCGCGCAGACCGTCCCGTACGACGGGATGGTCGTCGACGATGAGCAGGGTGATCACAGCGTCATCGGTCACGTCATCGGTCACGTCATCGGTCACGTCATCGGTCATCGCGGACCAACGGTACGCGAGCCGAGACCGCCGCGCCGTGCCCCGGCTCGGCCTCGATGGTGAGGGTGCCGGCGATGCGTTCGGCGCGGGCGTGCATGCCGTCGAGGCCGAAGCCGCCGGCGCGAGTGCGCTCGGGAAGCGCGAGAGGGTCGAAGCCCTGTCCGTCGTCGCGGATGTCGAGGATGACCTCGTCGCCCAGGAAGGAGAGGGTGACGCCGAGGCGGGTGGCGTGCGCGTGCCGGGCGGCGTTGGACAGGGCCTCCTGGACGATCCGAAGGAGGGTCGCCGCGACCTCCTCGTGGAGTTGCTCGGCCGTGCCCGTCACGGTGAACTCGGCGCGTATGCCCGTTCGTTCGGCCCATTCGGCCACCGTCTTCTTCAGCGCCTCCGGCAGACCGTCGTCCGCCAGCGCCACCGGAGCCAGGTTGTGCACGGAGCGGCGGGCCTCGCCGAGGCTGTGTCTGGCCAGCCCGCAGGCGCGTTCGAGGTGGGTGCGGGCCATGGTCAGGTCGGGTGCGCTGGCTACGACCTGGAGCTGGGCGATGATGCCCGTCAGGCCCTGGGCGATCGTGTCGTGGATCTCGGCGGCCAGCCGACGGCGCTCGTCGGCGACCCCTGCTTCCCTTGCCTGGACGACGAGTTGGGCGTGCAGGGCGGCGTTCTCGTCGAGGGCCTGTTGCAGGGCGGTGTTGGTGCGTTCGAGTTCGGTGATGGTCTCGGTGCGCTCGCGGGAGCGCCGCGTCTCGGCCTCCTGCAGATGGGCGACCACCAACTGCAGGGCGGACATGGCGACCAGGAGCGCGAAGAAGAGGATCCACTGGACCGCGCTCCCGAACGGCATCCCGCCGGCCTGCGCACCGGCCACGGTCACCGAGCTCGCGACCAGTCCGAGCCGCTGCCGGTTCCTGCCGGGGATCAGCTCGTCGGCGTCCATGTAGCCGGCGGCGGCATAGAAGGCGAAGAACGGGTCGATCCAGGTAAGGACGAAGGCGAGGGCCCAGCGGAGGACGTAGTACAGGGTCCCCGCCCGCGACGGGGTCCGGCCGCGGTCGGGGCGGCGGGCACGGGTGCCGTGCCACCAGAGCTGGAGGGCGAGCGCGGCGCCGGTCAGGGCCCAGGCGACGTACCACTCGGTGGTGTAGTCGAACAGACCGGCGGAGGCGACCGCGAGGACGACACTGATACCGAGCAGCCCGTACGGCCCCCACGTGTGCAGCTGCTCCCAGCGCCGATCGATCTGCCGGTCCCTGGTGGTCATCTCCCCAGTCTGCACGGCCGCCGCCCCTACTCCCAGCGGAACCAGCGGGAGGCACCCGCCGTGAGCAGTACGGTCCAGGCCACCAGGACGCCCAGGTGCGTCCAGCCCGGCCAGTGCCCGGCCGCCGCCCGGTTCAAGGCCTCGGCGGCGGCGCCGAACGGGGTGTAGCCGACGATCCGGGCCATGACGTCCGGCATGGAGTTCACCGGGATCCACACGCCCGCGCAGAACATCATCGGGAAGAACACCGCCGATCCGATGGCGCCCGCGATCTTCGTCGTCCGCGACAGCGCGGAGACCACCGCGCCCAGCGCGAGCGCGGCCAGGATCGCCAGGAGCAGGGCGAGGAGATAGCCGTACGGCTGTTTCGGCAGTCGTACGTCGAAGGCGAGGCGGCCGACGATCAGCGCGCACAGGGCGGAGGCCAGGGCCGCCGCGCCGTAGACCACCATCTGCGCGGAGAGGAGGGCGGAGGGGCGGACCGGGGTGGCGGACATGCGGCGCAGGATGCCGCGTTCGCGGTAGCCGGTGAGGTTCTGCGGCATCGACTGGAGCGCGCCGACGATCATGCCGAGGAGGACGGTGACCGGGACGTACACGTCGATCGTGCGCAGGCCGCCGAGGTCGGCGTCGTGGTGGCGGAAGCCCGGGATGGAGCCCAGGATCACCAGCAGCAGGGTGGGGAACGCCAGGATCCAGAAGAGGGCGCCCGGTTCGCGACGGAAGAGGCGCAGCTCGGTGCGCAGGACTGCGGTGTTCATGCGGTGACCTCCGTCAGGTCCAGGAACGCGTCGTCCAATGTGGCGTCGGAGACGCGGAGTTGGTGGGCGGTGATGTGACCCCGTGCGAGGAGGGTGATGACCGCGTTGACGGTCTCGTCGGTGCCGGACAGCGTGATCCGGCCGTCCTTGTGCTCGATCGACGCGAGCGCGGGCAGCGCGTTCAGGTCACCCTCGTCCAGTGGCGCGGACGGCGTGAAGCTGATGACGGTGGAGCCCGCCGAGCGCCGGATCAGGCCCGACGGGGTGTCCAGGGCGGCGACCTGGCCCTTGTCGATCACGGCGATCCGGTCGCACAGGCGCTGCGCCTCCTCCATGAAGTGCGTGACGAGCAGGACGGTGACCCCGCTCGCCCGGACGTCCTCGATGAGCTGCCAGGTGTCGCGGCGGGCGCGCGGGTCGAGCCCGGTGGTCAGTTCGTCGAGGACGACGACCCGGGGGTTGCCGATGAGGGCGAGCGCGATGAACAGGCGCTGCTTCTGGCCGCCGGAGAGCTTCGCGAAGCGGGTGGTGAGCTTGGCGGTCAGGCCGAGGCGCTCGGCGAGTGGCTTCCAGTCGGCGGGGTGCGGAGAGAAGGACGCGTACAGCTCCAGGGCCTCGCGGACGGTGAGTTTGGCCTGGAGCTCGCTCTGCTGGAGCTGGGCGCCGAGGACGCGGGCGACCTGTTCGTGGTCGGCGACGGGGTCGAGCCCGGTGACCCGGACGCGGCCCCCGTCGGGGATCCGCAGGCCCTCGACGCACTCGACGGTGGTGGTCTTGCCGGCGCCGTTCGGGCCGAGGATCCCGAAGATCTCGCCCTCCTCGACGGCGAAGGAGACACCGTCGACTACGGGCCTGCCCCCGTAGGACTTTCGCAGTGCGGTGACTTCGATGACTGACATGTCCCGAGGATCCCGGCGGGAGGGGAGCGGGCACATCGTCCATCGCGCTCGAAGCGGCATCAGCCGATCGGTTGATGCGACGATACGACCGAGCCCCGGGCCCAGGAGCACCGAGCCCAGGGGCACCGAGCCCAGGCCCGTGGAACGATTCAGGTCCGGCCAAAACTCGGTGGGCTCTGTCAGTGCCGAACCGTAGGCTCGCTCCTGATGTCCACTCCAGATGCGGTGCCCCCGAGCCGAGCCGACCATTCGACCGTACGCAGCCTGCTGCGCCTGTGGCCGTACGTGCGGCCGGTGCGCACGCGGCTGTTCAGCGCCGCCTTCGTCGCGGTCCTCGCCTCCTGTACGGGGCTGGTGTTCCCGCTCGTCCTGAAGTGGATGGTGGACGGTCCGGTGGCCGACCACGACGCGGCGGGCATCTGGCTCGGCGCGCTGTATCTGCTGCTGCTCGGTATCGCGGAGGCGGTGCTGTTCGGGCTGCGGCGGTGGCTGGTGGCGCGGCCGCTGTCGGGGGTCGAGGCGGACATGCGGGCGGATCTGTACCGGCATCTGCAACGGCTCCCGGTCGCCTTCCACGACCGCTGGGCCTCCGGTCAGCTGCTGTCCCGGGGCACCACGGACCTGATGCTGGTGCGCCAGTTCCTCGCTTTCCCACTGACGTTCCTGCTGGTCAACTCCGTGACGATCCTGGTCGGGGTCATGATCATGCTGGCCCAGGAGTGGACCCTCGGCCTGGTGCTGCTCGCTCCCGCGGCGCCCCTCATGGTCGTCTGCTGGCTCTTCGAGCGGCACTACTCGCTGGTGGCGCGGCGGGCCCAGGACCAGGTGGGCGATCTGACGACGGTCGTCGAGGAGAGCGTGCTCGGCATCCGCATCATCAAGGGCTTCGGGCGCCACCGCAGCCAGGCCCTCGCCTTCCGCGAGCTGTCCCGCACCCTGCGCGGCACGGAGCTGGCCAAGGCGCGCCTCCTCGCCGCCATCCTGACGGTCATCGTCACCCTGCCCGAACTCGCCATCGGCGCCGCCCTCGTGCTCGGCACGGTCCAGGTCGCCGACGGCCGCCTGTCCGCCGGCACGCTGGTGGCGTTCCTTTCCACGGCGCTCGCGCTGCGCTGGCCCGTCGAGTCCATCGGTTTCCTCCTCGCGATGAGCCAGGAGGCGGCGACGGCGACGGAGCGGTACTTCGAGGTGATGGACGAGAAGCCGGAGTCCGCCGGTACGACCGCGGTCGCCACCGGTACGACCGCGGGCGCCGCCGGGAAGGGCGAGGGCGGACTCCGCTTCCACGGCGTCCGGTTCCGCTATCCCGACGCCCCGGCGGACGCACCCCCCGTCCTCGACCGCATCGATCTGCACATCCGTCCGGGTGAGTCGATGGCTCTGGTCGGCGCGACCGGCACCGGGAAGACCACCCTCACCGCCCTCGTCCCACGGCTGCACGAGGTGACGGCCGGGCGGATCACGCTGGACGGCGAGGACATCACGGCGATGCCCCGCGAGGAGCTTCGCGCGCGCGTGGCCGTGGCCTTCGAGGAGCCCACCCTCTTCTCGGCGACCGTCGGGGAGAACGTGCTCATGGGCGCCCCGGACACCGCTGGAGAAGCGGACCTGGACCGTGCCCTCGCCGTGGCCCAGGCCGACTTCGCGCACGCGCTCCCGCAGGGGACCGCGACCCAGGTCGGCGAGCAGGGCCTGAGCCTGTCCGGCGGGCAGCGCCAGCGCCTCGCCCTCGCGCGGGCCGTCGTCGGCCGCCCCGGCTTCCTCGTCCTCGACGACCCTCTGTCGGCGCTGGACGTCCACACGGAGGCCGCGGTCGAAGCCGCGCTGCGCCGCGTACTGGCGGAGACGACCGCGCTGATCGTGGCGCACCGCCCGTCCACGGTCCTGCTCGCCGACCGCGTGGCCCTGCTCTCCGGCGGCCGTATCACCGCGGTCGGCACCCACCACGAACTGCTGCGCAGCAACGCGGAGTACGCCCATCTGATGTCAGGTGACGAGGAGGCCGACCGATGACGGCGCCCACGACGACCGCGCCGAACAAGGAGCCGGACCGGGAACCGGGCAAGGAACCGGGCACGGAACCCGAGGGCGGGGAGCCCGGCAAGGGCCGTCCGGACGCGCGGGAGTCCCACAAGCACCAGGACCCCTTCGACCGCGACACCCTGCCCACTCCCCCGGGCGCCACCGCCGCGCTGCTGCGTTCCCTCCTCGCCCCGCTCAAGGCCCGTGTGGTGGTGACGATGGTGCTGCTCCTGCTCCAGCAGGCCGCCATCCAGGCGGGCCCGCTGCTCGTCGCGTACGCCATCGACCGCGCCGTGCCCGCTTTCCGCGCGCACGACCACGGCCCGCTGATCGCGGTGGGAGTCGGCTATCTGCTGTGCGCGCTGGCCGCCGGCGGACTCCAGTACGCCTTCACCCAGGCGTCCGCCCGGGTCAACCAGGACGTGCTGCTCGATCTGCGCGGCCGGATCTTCCGCCACGCGCAGGCGCTCAGCATCGACTTCCACGAGCGCTACACCTCGGGCCGCCTGATCTCCCGCTCCACGACGGACGTCGAGTCGCTGCGCGAACTGCTCAGCGAGGGCCTGCAGGAACTCATCACGGTGATCCTGTCCTTCGTCTACATCTCGGCGATGCTGCTCTGGCTGGACCTGAGCCTGGGTGCGGTGGCGGTGGCGTCCTTCGTGCCGCTCTACCTCCTCGTACGGCAGTACCGGCGCCGTGCGGGCCGCATCTACCGCCTCCGCTCGACCGCGATCGCCGCCGTGATCGTGAAGTTCGCGGAGACGATGAACGGGATCCGGCCGGTGCGCGCGTTCCGCCGTGAGGAGGCCAACGACGCGGAGTTCCGGGTGCTCAACAAGCGCCACGAGCGCACCAACGGCGATGCCCTGCTGGAGATGGCCCGCTATGTCGTCGGCTCCCGGCTGGTCGCCAACACGGTCGTCGCGGGGATCGTGCTGTGGGGCGCGTACCGGGTGGCCGGTGGCTCGCTGGCGCTAGGTGTGCTCGCCGCCTCCGTGCTGTATCTGCGCCGCCTGTACGACCCGATAGACCGGCTGGGCATGTTCCTCAACGCGTACCAGTCCGCGGCGGCCTCGCTGGAGAAGATCGCGGGCCTGCTGGCCCAGACGCCGTCCGTGCCGGAGCCGGCCGAGCCGAGGCGGCTGCCCGCGCTCGCCTCCGCGCAGCCGGGCCGCGAGGTCGCCTTCGAGGACGTCCGCTTCGCGTACCGCACCGGTGGCGAGGTGCTGCCGACCTTCTCGCTCACGCTCCCCGCGGGGCAGACGGTGGCCGTGGTCGGCTCGACGGGCGCGGGCAAGTCGACGCTCGCCAAGCTGCTGGCCCGCTTCTACGACCCCACGGACGGCCGCGTCCTGCTCGACGACGTCGACCTGCGCGAGCTGTCCGTGCCCGAACTGCGGCGCGGGGTGGTGATGGTGACCCAGGAGGCCTTCCTGTTCTCCGGCACGGTCGCCGAGAACATCGCCATCGGCCGCTCCGACGCGAGCCGCGAGGAGATCGAGCGGGCCGCCAAGGCGATCGGCGCCCACGACTTCATCAGCGCGCTGCCCGAGGGCTACGACACGGACGTACGCAAGCGGGGCGGCCGCATCTCCGCCGGGCAACGCCAACTCGTCGCCTTCGCACGGGCGTTGCTCGCCGACCCGGCCGTCCTCATTCTCGACGAGGCGACCAGCTCCCTCGACATCCCGGGGGAACGGGCGGTGCAGCGCGCCATGTCGACGGTCCTGCGCGGCCGGACGGCGGTGGTCATCGCCCACCGCCTGTCCACGGTGGAGATCGCCGACCGGGTGCTGGTGATGGAGCACGGGCGGGTGGTCGAGGACGGCAGCCCGGCCGAACTCGTCGCGTCCACCGGCAGATTCGCGGTCCTGCACCAGGCGTGGCGCGAAAGCCTCGTCTAGCGGACGACGAGTGACTCGTACAGCGGACGGCGAGTGAAAGGCATGAGGGCTGGATGATCGACGCTCACGAGGACCCGGGGACGCCCGACCGTCGCGGCGGGTGGCGGTATCTGTGGTGGCTGGTCACCCGGCAGTCGGGGCGCAGCGCGGCCGGCGCGCTGCTCGCCACGGTGTGGATGACGCTCCTGGCGCTGCCGCCGTATCTGCTGTCCCGTGCGATCGACGACGGCCTGGAGCCGGGCGACGAGGGCGCGCTGTTGGGCTGGACGGCCGCCGTGCTGGGCATCGGGGTGTTCAACGCCTGGCTGGGCATCATGCGGCATCGCACCATGACCAAGGTCCGGATGGACGCCAACTTCCGCACGGTCAAGGTCGTGGTGGGGCAGTCGGCGCGGCTGGGTGCCGCGCTGGGCCGCCAGGTCGGCGCCGGGGAGGTCGTCACGATCGGCGTCGGTGACGTCCAGACCATCAGCCAGTCGCTGACCGTCGTCGGTCCCGGCATCGCCGCGATCGTGACCTACGGCGTGGTGGCCGCGCTGCTGATGTCGGTCTCGCTCCAGCTCTCGGTGGTGATCCTCCTCGGGGTGCCGATGATCGCCGGGCTCGTCGGCCCGCTGATGGGTCGGCTCCAGGGTGCGGAGACCGAGTACCGCGAGCGGCAGGGCGTGCTGACCGCGCGGATCGGCGACCTCGCGGGCGGCCTGCGCGTCCTCAACGGCCTCGGTGGCAAGGGGCTGTTCGCGGACACCTTCCGCCGCGACTCGCAGCAGCTGCGGGCGCAGGGGTACCGGGTCGGGGCGGCGACCAGCTGGATCCAGGCACTGGGCACAGGACTGCCGACCCTCTTCCTCGCCGTCGTGACCTGGCTCGCGGCCCGGCTCGCCGCCCAGGGGGAGATCACCATCGGCCAGTTGGTGTCCGTGTACGGCTATGTCGCGGTCCTCGTGATGCCGGTGTACTTCTTCATCGAGAGCGGCTACCAGCTCAGCCGGGCCGTCGTCGCCGCCCGGCGCGTCGTACGGTTCCTGTCCCTGGAGCCCGTCGCCGACCATCCCGATGCCCGGGACGCGCCCGACTCCCCGGCGGTGCTGCACGATCCGGACTCCGGGGTACGGGTGCTGCCGGGGCGGCTCACCGCACTGGTCGGAGCACTTCCCGCGGAGTCCGAGGCCGTCGTCGACCGCCTCGGCCGGTACGCGGAGTCGGCGGTCACGTGGGGTGGCGTACGGCTCGACGAGATCGCCCTGGCGCAGGTGCGCGAGCGGATCCTGGTCGCGGACAACGAGGCCGACCTGTTCGCCGGCACCCTGCGCGAGCTGGTCTGCGGTCGCCGGGAGCACGACGAGGAGGCGATCGCCCGGGCGGTGCGCGCGGCGGCGGCGGACGACATCGTGCTCGGTCTCCCCGACGGTCTCGACTCGGACGTCGCCGCCCAGGGCCGCAGCCTCTCCGGCGGCCAGCGACAGCGTGTACGCCTGGTGCGGGCGCTGCTCGCCGACCCCGAGGTCCTGCTCGCCGTCGAACCCACCTCGGCGCTCGACGCGCACACCGAGGCGGCCGTGGCGGCCCGGCTGCGGGCCGTCCGCTTTGGCCGTACGACCGTCGTCACCAGTACCTCTCCGCTGATGCTGGACCAGGTGGACACCGTGTACTTCCTGGTCGACGGCAAGGTCGCGGCGAGCGGCAGCCATCACGAACTCCTCGGCGCGGAGCCGGGATACCGGGCGCTGGTGGCCCGCGACACGGAAGAGGCCCTGCGATGAGCGCGCACCTGCCGGTCGCCGAGCCCGCCGAGGTGCGCCGGGCGTCACTGCGGCTGATCCGGGCCGACGGGCGGGCCTTCTCCGCCGTGCTCGGCCTCAACGCGCTGGCCGCCGCGGCCGGTCTGGTCGGGCCGTGGCTGCTCGGGCGGATCATCGACGACGTACGGGCCGGGGACGGTGTGGACGTGGTGGACCGGCTGGCGTCGGTCATCCTGGTCTGCTCGCTGGCGCAGTTGCTGCTGGCGCGGTGGGCCCGGTACGTGGGGCACCGCTTCGGGGAGCGGACGCTGGCCCGGGTGCGGGAACAGTTCGTGGAGCGGGCGCTGAGTCTGCCCGCGTCGGTCGTGGAGCGGGCGGGCACCGGTGACCTGACCGCGCGCGGCACCGCCGATGTCACCGTGGTGGGCAACACCCTGCGCGACGCCGGACCCGAACTGCTCATCTCCTGCGCCCAGGCGCTGTTCATCCTCGGCGCGGTCTTCGTCATCGCCCCGCTGCTCGGTGTCTGCGGGGTGCTCGGGCTCGTCGGCATCTGGTTCGCCCTGCGCTGGTATCTGCGCCGTGCGCGCACCGCGTATCTCGCCGAGGGCACCGCCACCTCGGACGTCGCCGAGATCCTCGCGGCCACCGCGTCCGGTGCCCGTACGGTGGAGGCGTTCGGGCTTCAGCGCGGCCGGATCACCGCGAGCCGTCGGACGCTGGAGACGTCCCGCCTCAGGCGGATGCGGACCCTGTTCCTGCGCAGCGTGTTCTTCCCTGCCGTGGAGGTGTCGTACGTCGTTCCCGTGGTCGCCGCCCTGCTGGTGGGCGGTGCCCTGCACGCGCGGGGGTCGATGAGCCTGGGAGCGGTGGTCGCCGCGACCCTGTACCTGCGCCAGCTCGCGGAGCCGCTCGACCAGATCCTGATGCAGGTCGAGCAACTCCAGAGCAGCGGTGCCTCGTTCGCCCGTGTCGAGGGGCTGGCCCGGGCGCCACGGGCCGTGCCGTCGGACTCGCCCACCCCGGCCGACGACCGGATCGACGTGACGGATGTCCGCTACTCCTACGACCGCGGGGGCGAGGTGCTGCGCGGAGTCGACCTGACCGTCCGGCCCGGGGAACGGCTGGCCGTCGTCGGGCCCTCCGGCGCCGGGAAGACCACTCTGAGCCGACTGCTCGCGGGCATCGACGCGCCGCGGTCCGGGTCGGTGACGGTGGGGGGCGTACCGATCGCCGACCTCGATCCCGAGCAGCTGCGCCGACAGGTCGTCCTCGTCACCCAGGAGCACCACGTGTTCCTGGGCACCGTTCGCGACAATCTGCTGATCGCCGAACCCGCCGCCGATGACGCGGCGTTGTGGGCGGCGCTGGCCGCCGTCGGTGCCGACGGCTGGGTCCGGGAGCTGCCGGACGGGCTGGACACCGAGCTCGGCACCGGCGGCCGCCGGACGGACGGGTCGCGGGCCCAACAGCTCGCCCTGGCCCGGGTGGTGCTGGCCGACCCGCACACTCTCATCCTCGACGAGGCGACCGCGCTGCTCGATCCGACGACCGCGCGCCACACCGAGCGTGCGCTCGCCGCCGTACTGGAGGGGCGCACCGTGATCGCCATCGCGCACCGCCTGCACACCGCGCACGACGCGGACCGGGTCGCCGTGATGGAGGACGGACTGCTCACCGAACTCGGCACGCATGACGAGCTGGCGGCGGCCGAGGGCGCGTACGCGGCACTTTGGCGGACGTGGCACGGGGACTAGGTCGGGGGCGAGCGGGGACTGGGACGGGGGCCTGAGCGGGGTCGGGGCCGGGCCCCGAGCGGGGTCGAGGCCGGGCACTGAGCGGGGACCTGGGCGGGGCCCTGAGCGGGGGTCAGGGCGGGGCGCGTCGGGGCTCGTCCGGCCGCTCCGGGCGCGGTGCGGCAGGGCGGTCGCGCCTAGCCCCGCCACCGACCGGACACACTCCGGCGAACAGTCCGCATGCCGAACATGAACACCCGGACAACGGACGAATTCCGGCCAAGTTCCTGACGCGGTCCTGACAGAAAGCGAAATCTCCTGCCACTCTTCCCACGGCAACTTCACAGCAATCCCACAGCACCATCGCTGCGTCGTGACCGTAGACCCCATGCAACTGGTTCCGCGTTCCACCCCGTTCCACCCTGTTCTGCCCTGTTCTGCCCTGTTCTGCCCGGACGGGTACCCACCCCGACCGGATCCCCACTGGCCGCGCGAACCGTGGCCACGCAGAAGGAGTCAGTGTGTTGAGCAGCAGTTCCTCCCACAGACGCACCTCCCACACCACTCAGCGCCGTGTCGCGGCCGTCGCCCTCGTCGGCGTCTCCGCCCTGCTGGCCGCGGCCGTCCAGTCGGGCGCCGCGAGCGCGGCCCCCCAGAAATCCTCCCTCGGCAAGATCAACCGTGGTTCTCTCGCCGTCCAGCTCACGCCTTCGCAGCGCGCGGAGCTGATACGAGACGCGGACGCCGCCAAGGCGGCCACCGCCAAGGATCTCGGCCTCGGGGCCAACGAGAAGCTCGTCGCCCGCGACGTCATCAAGGACGCGGACGGCACGGTCCACACCCGCTACGAACGCACGTACGCGGGACTCCCGGTCCTCGGCGGCGACCTGGTGGTCGACACCACCAAGGCCGGGAAGACCGAGCGGGTCATCAAGGCGACGCGGGCCACCCTCAAGGTCGCCTCGCTCACGCCCGCCATCGCCGCCTCGAAGGCGGAGAAGCAGGCCCTCTCCGTCGCCAAGGCCGACGGTTCGAAGAAGACCGACGCCGACCGGGCGCCCCGCAAGGTGATCTGGGCGGCGGACGGCACACCGACCCTCGCGTACGAGACGGTCGTCGGCGGCTTCCAGGACGACGGCACCCCGAACCAGCTGCATGTCATCACCGACGCGGTCACCGGCAAGAAGCTCTACGAGTACCAGGGCATCGAGACCGGTATCGGCAACACCCAGTACAGCGGCCAGGTGACGCTGACGACCACGCAGTCGGGCTCCAACTACACGCTCACCGACGGCGCGCGCGGCGGCCACAAGACGTACAACCTCAACCGCGGTACGTCCGGCACCGGCACCCTGTTCTCGCAGACCAGCGACACCTGGGGCAACGGCACCACGTCGAACGCCGCGACAGCGGGCGCCGACGCGCACTACGGCGCCGCCGAGACGTGGGACTTCTACAAGAACACCTTCGGCCGCAGCGGCATCAAGAACAACGGCGTGGGTGCGTACTCCCGGGTCCACTACGGCAACGCGTACGTCAACGCGTTCTGGGACGACACCTGCTTCTGCATGACGTACGGCGACGGGGCCGGCAACGCGGACCCGCTGACCGCGCTGGACGTGGCCGGGCACGAGATGAGCCACGGCGTCACCGCCAACACCGCGGGTCTCAACTACTCGGGCGAGTCCGGCGGCCTGAACGAGGCGACCTCCGACATCTTCGGCACCGGCGTCGAGTTCTACGCCAACAACGCCTCCGACCCCGGTGACTACCTCATCGGCGAGAAGATCAACATCAACGGCGACGGCACCCCGCTGCGCTACATGGACAAGCCCAGCAAGGACGGCGGCTCGGCGGACAACTGGTCCTCCAGCGTGGGCGGCCTCGACGTGCACTACTCGTCCGGTGTCGCCAACCACTTCTTCTACCTGCTGAGCGAGGGCAGCGGAGCCAAGGTCATCAACGGCGTCAGCTACAACTCGCCGACCGCCGACGGCCTTCCGGTCACCGGCATCGGCCGCGACAAGGCCCTGCAGATCTGGTACCGGGCGCTCACCACCAAGTTCACCTCGACCACCAACTACGCGGCGGCCCGCACCGGCACGCTCGCCGCGACGGGCGAGCTGTACGGCACGACGAGCGCCGAGTACACGGCGGTGCAGAACGCCTGGGCGGCCGTGAAGGTCGGCTCGCGTCCGGGCGGTGGCGGCGGCACCGGTACGTCGTTCGAGAACACCGGCGACGTATCGATTCCGGACAACGGACCGGCCGTGACGTCGTCGATCGCGGTCACCGGCCGCACCGGCAACGCCCCGTCGAACCTTCTGGTCGACGTGGACATCGTGCACACCTGGCGCGGCGACCTGGTCGTGGATCTGCTGGCCCCGGACGGCACGGTGTACCCCCTGAAGGCCTTCAGTTCCTCCGACTCGGCGGACAACGTCCAGGAGACCTACACGGTCAACGCGTCCTCCGAAGTCGCCAACGGCACTTGGAAGTTGAGGGTCCAGGACAAGGCCGCGCAGGACACCGGCTACATCAACAGCTGGAAGCTGACGTTCCCGTAGACCGCGCTTGAACACACGGCATCGAGAGGGCGCCGCCCCGGGGGTTCGACTCCCGGGGCGGCGCCCTCTTTGCCGTGCCATGACCCTGCTTTTGTTGCCGCTTGATCAAGATCGAGATCCGCGTAACGAACAGCGATCTTCACCCAACGGACGCTTTTCGGCCAAGATTCCATTGCCCTCCTGACATGTACGCGCCCTTGATGTCACTCTTCCACCGCACGGCTCACCCGCACCGCAACTTCGCACCTTCCGTACGGCCACCCCACGCCGTCCGGTCGCCCCCACAAGAGGAGATTGCGTGACCCCCCTCTACGCGCGTCACAAGCGCACCACTCTGGCCATCGCGACCGCTGTCGCCGCCGGAGCCCTGCTCACCACCGGTCTGACCACCGGTGCCTCCGCCCAGACCGAGTCGGCCGCCGCCAAGGCGAAGCTCCCCGGCGCCACGGTCCAGCTCTCCGCCGCCGCGCGCACGAGCCTGATCCAGCAGGCCGACGCGGCCGCGCCCGAGACCGCCCAGCAGATAGGCCTCGGCGCCAAGGAGAAGCTCGTCGTCAGAGACGTCCTCAAGGACGCGGACGGCACGGTGCACACCCGCTACGAGCGCACGTACAACGGCCTTCCGGTCCTCGGCGGCGACCTGGTCGTCCACGAGTCCAAGGCCGGCAAGACCGAGGGCGTCACCAAGGCCGTGAAGACGGCCATCAAGGTCGCCTCGCTGAAGCCGCAGGTCACCACCGCGAAGGCCGAGAAGCAGGCTCTCACCGCCGCGAAGGCCGCCGGTTCGGAGAAGACCACGGCCGACCGCGCCCCCCGCAAGGTGATCTGGGCCGCCACCGGCAAGCCCACCCTCGCCTACGAGACGGTCATCGGCGGTCTCCAGGACGACGGCACCCCGAACCAACTGCACGTCATCGCCGACGCGGCCACCGGCAAGAAGCTCTACGAGTACCAGGGCATCGAGACGGGCACCGGCAAGACCCTCTACTCGGGCACGGTCAGCCTCAACACCACCCTGTCGGGCTCGACGTACCAGCTGACCGACGGCACCCGCGGCGGCCACAAGACGTACAACAAGTCGCACACCACCTCCTCCTCCGCGGGCACCCTGTTCACCGACGCGGACGACACCTGGGGCACCGGCGCGGCCTCCAGCTCCACCACCGACCAGACCGCGGCCGCCGACGCCGCGTACGGCGCGCAGGAGACGTGGGACTTCTACAAGAACACCTTCGGCCGCAGCGGCATCAAGAACAACGGCGTCGGCGCGTACTCCCGCGTCCACTACGGCAACGCGTACGTCAACGCGTTCTGGGACGACAGCTGCTTCTGCATGACGTACGGCGACGGCTCCGGGAACACCCACCCGCTGACCTCGCTGGACGTGGCCGGCCACGAGATGAGCCACGGCGTCACCGCCAACACGGCCGGTCTCAACTACTCGGGCGAGTCCGGCGGTCTGAACGAGGCAACCTCCGACATCTTCGGCACCGGCGTCGAGTTCTACGCCAACAACGCCTCCGACCCCGGTGACTACCTCATCGGCGAGAAGATCAACATCAACGGCGACGGCACCCCGCTGCGCTACATGGACAAGCCCAGCAAGGACGGCGGCTCCGCCGACTACTGGTCCTCCAGCGTCGGCAACCTGGACGTGCACTACTCGTCCGGTGTCGCCAACCACTTCTTCTACCTGCTGAGCGAGGGCAGCGGCGCCAAGACCATCAACGGCGTCAGCTACAACTCGCCCACGTCCAACGGCACGGCCGTCACCGGCATCGGCCGGGACAAGGCCCTGCAGATCTGGTACAAGGCGCTGACGACGTACTTCACGTCGACGACGAACTACAAGTCGGCCCGCACGGGGACGCTCTCCGCGGCGTCGGCCCTGTACGGCTCGACCAGCACCGAGTACAAGGCGGTTGCCGCGGCCTGGACCGCGGTCAACGTGAGCTAGTGCCCACGGGGTCCTCGAGACCCACTCAGGCGCCTTGGGCGGTACCCGGAGAGAAGGCGACTCCGGGTACCGCCCTACGCTGTCCCCCATGGTCTCCCCGGACAACCCCTTCACATACGAGGACGTGGGCGCGACGCGCGACGGCCGCTGCCCGCCGGGGTTCCACCCCCTGCACCTGCGCACCCGCGTCGGCGAGGGCGAGGCAGCCTTCCGCGCCGCGTCCCAAGCGGTGATGACCTGGGAGATGCACCGCGCGATGGGCGTGGGCATCACCGCCACCGCCGAGAAGGCGGCCCCCGGAGTCGACGTCACCGTCGGACTCGGCCCCCTCAAGGCCCCCTGCCGTGTGGTCTGGACGGTCGAGGAGTACCGCCGGGCCGGCTGGGCCTACGGCACCCTGCCCGGCCACCCCGAGCACGGCGAGGAGGCCTTCGTGGTCGACCGCACGGGCGACGGCACGGTCTGGCTGACCGTGACCGCCTTCAGCCGTGCGGCCAAGTGGTACACCCGTGCCGGCGGACCGGCGACCCGGGGGCTCCAGCACGCCTACGCGCGGCGCTGCGGGGCGGTACTGCGCCGGCTGTGCGCGGGGTTCGAGCCGTAGGTCGGCTGCCTGCCGTTCCGCTTTCGGCTCGCTCAGCGCATCAGGACCCCGGCCTCCTCCCCCACCTCCTCCGAGGGCATCGTCACCAGGCCCAGCTCGGCGCCGGACGCGAGCAGCCGGTGCGTGGGGAGGATACGGACCGTGTAGCCGAACGGGCCGGTGCGGTCGAGGGAGAGCGGGCCCTCGTACACCCAGCGCCCTTCCAGGTCCGGACCGCCCGCCGGTTTCAGCGGGACGCAGCTCGCGTCCGCGATGCGGTCCTGCGAGTCGACGCGGCCCGAGACCGCCTGGACCTCGACGTCGTCCGGGGCGAGGTCGGCCAGCGCCACCCGCACGCGCAGGGAGAGGGTGGTGCCCAGTTCGGCGGTCGTGGTGGCGGCGGAGGCCTCCAGATGGTCCACCGTGACCCGGGGCCAGGCCGCCCGGACGCGGGACTTCCAGGCGGCCAGTTCGCGGGCCGCCTCCGGGGCCAGGGCGCGGTGGGCACGGGCCGCGGGGGCGTACAGGCGCTCCACGTACTCGCGCACCATCCGGCCCGCCAGGACCTTCGGGCCGAGATGGGTCAGAGTCTGGCGCACCATCTCGATCCACCGGTCGGGCAGACCGTGCTGACCCCGCTCGTAGAAGCGGGGCGCCACGCGCTGTTCCAGCAGCTCGTAGAGGGCCGCCGCCTCCAGCTCGTCGCGGCGGTCGTCGTCCTCCCCCACTGCTGAACGCGTGGGGGGACCCCCATCCGTACCGTCCGCCGTCGGAATCGCCCAGCCGAAGTCCGGCTGGAACCACTCGTCCCACCAGCCGTCCAGGACGGAGAGGTTCAGACAGCCGTTGAGCGCCGCCTTCATCCCGGACGTGCCGCAGGCCTCCAGCGGGCGGAGCGGGTTGTTCAGCCAGATGTCGCAGCCCGGGTACAGCTTCTGCGCCATCGCCATCCCGTAGTCCGGGAGGAAGACGATCCGGTGGCGTACGCGCGGGTCGTCCGCGAACCGGACAAGTTCCTGGACGAGTCGCTTGCCGCCGTCGTCGGCGGGGTGCGCCTTGCCCGCGACCACGATCTGGATCGGGCGCTCGGCGTGCAGGAGGAGGTCCATCAGACGGTCGCGGTCGCGCAGCATCAGGGTCAGACGCTTGTAGGAAGGGACGCGGCGCGCGAAGCCGATCGTGAGCACGTCCGGGTCCAGCACTCCGTCGATCCAGCCGAGTTCGGCCGTTCCGGCGCCGCGCTGGCGCCAGGAGGCGTGCAGGCGTTCCCGTACCTCGATCACCAGCTGCTCGCGCAGTACCCGGCGCAGGTCCCAGATCTCCTGGTCGGCGATGTCCGCCACCGCGTCCCAGCGGTCCGAGCCGCCGACCGTCATCGCGTCCTCGGTGCGCTGGGCGCCGATCTGGCGGGCGCCGAGACGGAAGACCTCCGGTGCCACCCAGGTCGGTGCGTGCACGCCGTTGGTGACCGAGGTGATCGGGACCTCGTCCGGGTCGAAACCCGGCCACAGCCCGGAGAACATCTCGCGGCTGACGTGACCGTGGAGCAGCGACACCCCGTTGGCCCGCTGGCCGAGCCTGAGCCCCATCACGGCCATGTTGAAGAGGTTCGGCTCACCGCCCGGGTAGGTCTCCATGCCGAGGCCGAGGATCCGCTCGACGTCGATACGGGGGAGTTCGGCGTCCGGGCCGAAGTGGTGGGCGACCAGTTCGCGGTCGAAGCGGTCGATGCCTGCGGGGACGGGGGTGTGGGTGGTGAAGACGGTGCCGGCGCGGACGGATTCGAGGGCGGCCTCGAAGTCCAGCCCGTCCTGCCCGTCCTGTCCCTCGGCGAGTTCGGCGATGCGCTCCAGGCCGAGGAAGCCCGCGTGGCCCTCGTTGGTGTGGAACACCTCGGGCTGAGCGTGGCCGGTCAGTCGGCAGTACGTCCTCACGGCGCGCACCCCGCCGATGCCGAGCAGCATCTCCTGCAGCAGCCGGTGCTCGCTGCCGCCGCCGTACAGCCGGTCGGTCACGCCGCGTTCGCCGAGGTCGTTCTCCTCGACGTCGGAGTCGAGCATGAGGAGGGGGACGCGACCGACCTGCGCAAGCCAGATGCGGGCGCGCAGGGCGCGGCCGCCGGGGAGGGCGAGGGTGACCTGGGCCGGGGTGCCGTCGGATTCGCGCAGGGGTACGAGCGGGAGTTCGTTGGGGTCGAGGACGGGATAGTGCTCCTGCTGCCAGCCGTCTCGGGAGAGGGACTGGCGGAAGTAGCCGTGCCGGTAGAGGAGTCCTACGCCGATGAGGGGTACGCCGAGGTCGCTGGCGGCCTTGAGGTGGTCGCCGGCGAGGATGCCGAGGCCGCCGGAGTACTGGGGCAGGGCCGCGGTGATGCCGAACTCGGGTGAGAAGTAGGCGATGGCGGCGGGGAGGTCGGGAATCTGGGTCTGGGTCTGATACCAGCGTTCGCCGGTCACGTAGTCGCGCAGGTCGTCGGCGACGGCGGCGAGGCGGCGCAGGAAGCGGCGGTCCTCGGCGAGTTCCGCGAGGCGGCGGGGAGGGACGCCGCCGAGCAGGCGTACGGGGTCGCCGTCGGAGGCGGTCCAGCGTTCGGGGTCGACGGACTGGAAGAGGTCGCGGGTCTCGGCGTGCCAGGACCAGCGCAGGTTGCGGGCGAGGTCACTGAGCGGGTGAAGGGCGTCGGGCAGTACGGGGCGAACGGTGAATCTGCGGATTGCCTTCACGAGTTCCACCTTCACAAAAGACGTATGCGGCGGGAAGTACGTCACCCACGACGGTAGCGGCGAGGGTGTTTCCACAACACGGCGCATCGATGAACTCCGGCGTCGTGGTGGCGGACGCGTGGGTGGGTCGGGGGCGTGGGGGTGTGTCGAGCCCGTCGCCGCCGGATCAGACGTGGACCGGGCAAGCGAGCCGCAGCTCGATCCGAACGTGAGCGACGGGCTTACGACACACCCCCACGCCCCCTTCCGCAGTACGCCGACTGCGGGCGATGGGGACACCCCCACAGGCGGGACGGGGGGAGCGCGGGGCGCAGCCCCCGCCCCAGGGGCGCGGGGAGCGCGGGGCGCAGCCCCCGCTTCAGGGGCGCGGGGAACTGCGCGGCCAGCCCCCACCGGCCCGCAGCCGACGAACTCACCCCAACGGTCCCACCGGCGGAGCCCTCGGCTGGTAATCGACGCAACCATTCCGCCCAACCCCCGGATGGTATGGCCGATTCCGCCCGCATGGGCGGCCTTGTGGTGCTTCACACCACACGAGAGGCTGCCAGGTGGCGTACGGGCGACCCCGGTCGCACACCGGTCGGTCCCGGTCGGCGTACGCCGACTTGAGGAGGGGAACTCACGTCATGGCACAGACGAGACAGCGGCGTCTGCGCTGGGCAGGATGCCTCACCGCGGTCACGACGGCCGCGGTGCTTTCGGCCATCACCCTGCCCGCGCACGCCGCCCCGGAGGGGCGGATACTCGGCGCCGGCGAACCCGGTTCCGTCAGCGGTAGCTACATCGTGACGCTCAAGGGGGGTACGAAGGCTCCGTCGTCGGTGGGTAAGGGCATCGCCGAGAAGTACGGGGCGCGAATCAGCCACACGTACGGCACGGCGCTCAACGGATACGCGGTCCAGGTCAGCGAAAGGCAGGCGCGGCGGCTCGCGGGGGACTCCCGTGTGGCCTCCGTCGTCCAGGACACCCGGGTGGCACTCGACCACTTCGAGAAGAACCCGCCGTCCTGGGGGCTGGACCGGATCGACCAGCCCGCTCTGCCGCTCGACAAGGGCTACGCGTGGCCGGAGTCGGCGGGCGCGGGCGTGACGGCGTACGTCATCGACACGGGGATCCGGATCACGCACAAGGACTTCGGGGGGCGGGCCAGTTACGGCTGGGACTTCGTGGGCAACGACAAGGCGGCGGGGGACGGGAACGGGCACGGGACCCATGTCGCCGGGACCATCGCGGGAACCACCTATGGTGTGGCGAAGAAGGCCAAGGTCGTGTCCGTGCGGGTGCTCGACAACGCCGGGTCCGGCACCACCGCGCAGGTCATCGCCGGTATCGACTGGGTGACCCGGCACGCGCACAAGCCGGCGGTCGCCAATCTGAGCCTGGGCGGCCACGCGAACGCCCAGCTGGACGCCGCCGTACGCAACTCCATCGCCTCGGGAGTGACGTACTCGGTCGCGGCGGGCAACGACGCACTGCCGGCCGGGCTGTACTCCCCCGCCCGGGTCAAGGAGGCGCTGACGGTCGGAGCGAGTGACAGGACCGACGCCCGGGCGAGCTTCTCCAACTTCGGCGCGGCGCTCGACCTGTTCGCGCCCGGCGTGGCGATCACGTCGGCGTCGTACGCGAGCGACACCGGGAAGGCGACCTTCTCCGGTACGTCGATGGCGAGCCCGCATGTCGCGGGCGCGGCGGCGCTCTATCTCGCCGGTCACCCGAAGGCGACCCCGGCCCAAGTGGGCAATGCGTTGGTTCAGCGGGCGGTGTACGGGAAGGTCGGCGGTGCGGGGCTCGGTTCGCCGAACAGGCTTCTGCAGGTCGGCTCTTCGTGAAGAACCGCCGGAACAGGTACCGGCCTCGCCCGTCGGACGAGGCCGGTCTTGTGTGTAGACATACGCGTAAGTAGTTAGCAACCTGCCGGATTGCTCACCCGAATAGGGTGGGAAGGCTCCCCCGGTACGCCCCGCAGGCCCCACCTCCCCACACCGTCATCCGCCCACCCACGTTGACGCGGACAGGAGCGGTCATGCCCGCCACGCACCACACGTCGCCACCCCCGACGACCACCTCCGACACACCCCCCATACGCAAGGTCGACGCCGTCCCCCGCGCCCCGGAGCAACCCTCCGACCAGGCCGGCGAAGGCGGCGGGAGCGTCGGACGCATTCCCGTCGTCGACGTTCGGCCCCTCGTCCTGCAAGGCCGCCGCCCGGCCAAGGCGGTCGTCGGCGAGGCCTTCGAAGTCTCGGCCACCGTCTTCCGCGAAGGCCACGACGCCGTCGCCGCGAACGTCGTCCTGCGCGATCCGGAGGGCCGCACCGGCCCCTGGACCCCGATGCGCGAACTCGCCCCCGGCACCGACCGCTGGGGCGCCACCGTCTCCGCCGGGACGACCGGCCACTGGACGTACACCGTGGAGGCCTGGAGCGATCCGGTCTCCACCTGGCGCCATCACGCGGGGATCAAGATCCCGGCGGGCATCGACACGGAACTGGTCCTGGAGGAGGGTGCCCGGCTGTACGAGCGCGCTGCCGCCGGAGTGCCGAAGAGCAAGGGCAGAAGGGATGTCGTCCTCGCCGCGGCGGACGCGCTGCGGGACACCGACCGTTCCTCGGCGGCCCGGCTCGCCGCCGCTCGTACCCCTGAGGTGGACAGGGTCCTCACTCGTCATCCGCTGCGTGAGCTGGTCAGCAGCTCGGAGCCGTTGCCCCTGCTGGTGGAGCGCGAGCGGGCGCTGTACGGCTCCTGGTACGAGTTCTTTCCGCGTTCGGAGAGCGGACATCTCGATCCGCCGGTGCACGGCACCTTCCGCACCGCCGCCGAGCGGCTGCCCGCCATCGCGCGGATGGGCTTCGACGTGGTGTATCTGCCGCCGATCCATCCCATCGGGGCCACCTATCGCAAGGGGCCCAACAACACGCTCTCGGCGGGGGCCTACGACGTCGGTGTGCCGTGGGCGATCGGATCTCCGGAGGGCGGGCACGACGCCGTTCATCCGGACCTCGGCACGATCGACGACTTCGACGCCTTCGTGAGGCGGGCGGAGCGGGAGGGGCTGGAGATCGCGCTCGACTTCGCGCTGCAGTGCTCGCCGGATCATCCGTGGGTGCAGAAGCATCCCGAGTGGTTCCACCACCGGGCGGACGGGTCGATCGCGTACGCGGAGAATCCGCCGAAGAAGTACCAGGACATCTATCCGATCGCCTTCGACCGGGACATGCCGGGGCTGGTCCAGGAGACGCTGCGGGTGCTGCGGTACTGGATGGGCCACGGCGTGCGGATCTTCCGCGTCGACAACCCGCACACCAAGCCGGTCGTCTTCTGGGAGCGGGTCATCGCGGACGTCAACCGCACCGACCCGGACGTGATCTTCCTGGCCGAGGCGTTCACCCGGCCCGCGATGATGCGCACGCTGGGGGCGATCGGCTTCCAGCAGTCCTACACCTATTTCACCTGGCGCAACACGAAGGAGGAGCTCACCGACTACCTCGGTGAGCTGTCGGGGGAGGCGGCCGCCTACATGCGGCCCAATTTCTTCGTGAACACCCCGGACATCCTGCACGAGTTCCTTCAGCACGGCGGGCGGCCGGCCTTCGAACTGCGTGCGGTGCTCGCCGCGACGCTGTCTCCGACCTGGGGCGTCTACAGCGGATTCGAGCTCTGTGAGAACACCCCTCTGCGTGCGGGCGGCGAAGAGTACCTGAACTCCGAGAAGTACCAACTGCGTCCGCGGGATTGGGAGTCGGCGGAGCGGGAGGGTCGTAGCATCGCGCCGTTGCTGGGTGCGCTCAACACCATCAGGCGGCGCAGTCCGGCGTTGCGCCAGTTGCGCGGCCTCCACTTCCACCACACGGACAAGGACGCGGTGATCGCCTACTCGAAGTCGGTCACGCACGGGAGCGGATCGAACACGGTTGTGGTGGTGGTCAACCTCGACCCCCACCACACCCAGGAGGCGACGGTCTCGTTGGACATGCCGCAACTCGGCCTGGACTGGCACGAGTCCGTGCCGGTGCGCGACGAGCTCACCGGCGAGACCTACAACTGGGGCAGGGCCAACTATGTGCGTCTTGAGCCAGGGCATAGCCCCGCGCACATCCTCACCGTCCTGCGACCGTCCTCACCGCAGATCGGAGGGTCACCCACCACATGATCGTCAACGAGCCCGTCCCGGACACTTTCGAGGACACCCCGGCCAGGGACCGCGACCCCGACTGGTTCAA
>NZ_JBIBKX010000011.1:0-412432 GCF_042959425.1 Streptomyces sp. NPDC007896
TGCAGGGGGGACCCTGTGGGAGAGTAGGACGCCGCCGAACTCATTTTAGGGAAAACCCCCGTACCGGGAAATCGGTACGGGGGTTTTCTGCGTTCAGGGGCCTAGGGTTTTGTCATGCGCTACGACTTGGTGATCTTCGACAACGACGGCGTCCTCGTGGACAGTGAGCCGATCTCCAACACGATCCTGGCCGCCTATCTGACCGAACTCGGGCACCCGACCTCGTACGAGGAGTCCATCCGGGACTACATGGGGTCCGCCATGCACCGCATCCACGAGCTCGTCCAGGACCGGAGCGGGCAGCGGCTGCCGGAGGAGTTCGACGACGTCTTTCACGGGCGGGTGTTCGCCGCCTTCGAGCGGGAGCTGCAACCCGTTCCCGGTGCCGTGCAGCTGCTGGAGAAGCTGGCCGCGGACGAGGTTCCGTACTGCGTGGCCTCCTCCGGGAGCCATGAGCGGATCCGGGTGGGGCATCGGAAGACCGGGCTCGACCGGTGGTTCGACGAGGGGCGTGTCTTCAGCTCGCAGGACGTGGGGCGGGGCAAGCCGGCACCCGATCTGTTTCTCCACGCGGCCGAGCGGATGGGCGTGGCGCCGCAGCGGTGTGTCGTCGTCGAGGACAGTCCGCTCGGGGTGCGGGCGGCGAACGCCGCCGGGATGGACGTGTACGGGTTCACCGCCATGACACCGGCCGCCAAGCTCACCGGTGCCACTCAACTCTTCTCCGAGCTGGGCGAGTTGGCTGACCTGCTCGTATGACGGCACCCACCGCCCGGCACTGACATTTGTCACGCCCAGCTCCGGACGATCGTTTCTGTTGGCGAGTGGGGTCCGACCGCGAAGCTGAGTACATCGAACGGGACGTACACGGCGACGACGGAGGGACCCGATCATGAGCATCACGGCCATCGAGACCAGCACTGGAGCGACCACTGTCGAGGCACCGGCCGCCACGAGCGCCGATGCCGCCGCCAGGCCCAGCTTCCTGCCGCTGATCCTCGACGTGGCGGTGCCCGTCGGGTCGTACTACCTCCTCAAGAACGGGTTCGGCATGAGCACCATGGCGGCCCTCGGCTGGAGCAGCGTGGTGCCGGCGGTGCGGACCGTGTGGAGCGCGGTGAAGGAGCGCAAGGCCAACGCCCTGGCCGGGCTGATTCTGTTCGTCAACGTCGTCGGGCTGGCCCTCAGCCTCGTCGCCGGTGACCCGCGGCTGATGCTGGCCAAGGACAGTGGGGTCAGCAGCGCGATCGGCATCGGCATCCTGGTGTCCGTGAAGCTCGGCAGGCCGATGATGACGGCGGGCATGAAGCCGTTCCTCATCAAGGGCGACGCGGCCAAGAACGCCGCCTGGGACCGGCTGGCGGCCGGCTCCCCGCGGTTCCGGAAGGCCGAGCGGACCTTCTCCCTGGTCTGGGGCGTGGCGCTGCTCGGGGAGTGCGTCGCGCGGGTCGTGGGCGCGTACACCCTGCCGGTCGACACGATGGTCTGGCTGGGCACGGTCGTGATGATCGGTGCGATCGCGCTGGCCATCCTGGTTGCTGGGCGGCTGGCGGTCGTTCCGATGGAGAAGATGCTGGAGAACGAGGTCGCCGGGACCATCCAGCCGAAGAGGTGAGCAAAATTCATCTTCGGCTGGATCTACCCACCGGTAAGCCGGGGCCCTACGCTCGCCGCCATGACAGATGTGCTGCGGCGCGGTAGGGCCTCTTTGGCGTTCAGCTTCTTTGCCCAGGGCGCCACCTTTGCCCTGCTCGTGACGCGCATTCCGGCTATCCAGGACCGGTACGGCGTCTCCGACGCGTTGCTGCCCGCGTTCCTGGCCGCCGTGCCGATCCTCGCCGGGGTCGGCAGCGTGACGACCGAGCAGTTGGTGAGGCGAATACGGCCCAGTCGGCTGCTGCGCTGGTCCCAGCCCGTTGTGCTCCTGGCGCTGCTCGGGGTCGGGTCGGGGGACCGGCTGGTCGAACTGGCGGTCGCGCTCGGCGCCTTCGGGCTCGCGGTCGGCGCGCTCGACGCCTCCATGAACATGCTCGGGGTGAGCCTCCAGCGGACGTACGGGCGCAGCATCATGCTCGGCTTCCACGCCACGTACAGCCTGGGCGGGATCGTCGGCGCCTCGCTCGCGTGGGTCGGGGCGCACTGGCATCTCTCGCTGTTCGTGTCCTATCTGCCGGTGGTGCTCGTGCTGCTGCCGGCGGCGTTCGTGGGGAGTCGGTGGTACGTCGACGGGGGCGCCGCCTCTGTTCCTGAGGCCGATGTCGATGCCGAGGCCGATGCCGATGCCGAGGTCGGGAAGGGGCAGGGGCAGAGCGGGGCCCTGGTCTTCAGGTTGCTGTTGCCGCTGTGTCTGGTGATGACGTTCGCGTACATCGGGGACTCGACGGTTTCAAACTGGAGTGCGAAGTATCTGCAGGACGTGCTGGGCAGTTCGGAGCAGTTGGCGACCGTTCCGTACAACGTCTACATGGTGATGACGCTGGTGGGACGGGCCGTCGGGGACTTCGGGGTGCGGCGGTTCGGGGCGGTGGCCGTCGTACGGCTGGGGGCGGTCGTGGCGGCGCTGGGGTTCGCGGTGGTCGCGGTGGCGCCGGGGGCGTGGGTCGGGATGCTCGGGTTCACGTTGCTGGGGCTGGGGTTGTGCGTGCTGGTGCCGCAGACGTTCGCGGCGGCCGGACGGCTGTTCCCGGGGGCTTCGGATGCGGCCATCGCGCGGCTGAACATCTTCAATTACGTCGGGTTCTTGATCGGTTCGCCGTTGGTGGGGGCGTTGGGCGACGCCTGGAACTACCGGGGCGCCATGCTTGTACCGATGGTGTTGGTCCTGGCGACCTTGGGGTACGCCCGCTCGTTCGCGCCCGAACCGGACCGATACGGTGACGGACATGAGCGGCCGCGCACAGCTGATGTGGGACGAGGCAGTAACGGGCTATGACTTCGGCCCGGACCATCCGATGGATCCGGTCCGGCTGGCGCTGACCCGGCGACTGGTCGATGCCTTCGGGCTCGACCGGGAGGTGGATGTCGTCGCGGCGAAGCCGGCCGGGGAGTCGACGTTGCGGCTCGTGCATCGTGAGGACTATGTCGAGGCGGTCAAGGCCGCGTCGGTGGATCCGGGGGCCGCGGATGCCTCGTACGGGCTCGGGACCATGGACGATCCCGCCTTCGCGGGAATGCACGAGGTGTCGGCGCTGATCGCCGGGCAGTCGGTCGGGGCGGCGGAGGCGGTGTGGCACGGGGACGCGCTGCACGCGGTGAACTTCGCGGGTGGGCTGCACCATGCGATGCCGGGTGGGGCGTCCGGGTTCTGTATCTACAACGACGCCTCGCTCGCGATCGCGCGACTGCTGGAGCTGGGGGCCGAGCGGATCGCGTACGTGGATGTCGATGTGCACCACGGGGACGGGGTGCAGGCGGCGTTCTGGGAGGACCCCCGGGTTCTGACGATCTCGCTGCACGAGCATCCGCGGACACTGTTCCCGCAGACCGGGTGGCCGGAGGAGACGGGGGCCTCCTCGGCGGAGGGCTCCGCCGTCAACGTCGCGCTGCCGGCCGGGACCGGGGACGCGGGGTGGCTGCGGGCGTTCCACTCCGTGGTGCCCGAACTCGTCGCCGAGTTTCGGCCGCAGGTGCTTGTCACCCAGCACGGCGCCGACACCCACTTCGAGGATCCGCTCGCTCATCTCGCCGTCTCGCTCGACGCGCAGCGGGCCGTGCAGGTCGCCTGTCACGACCTGGCGCACGAGTACGCCGACGGGCGGTGGGTCGCGTTGGGTGGGGGCGGGTACGCGGTCGTGGACGTCGTACCGCGGTCGTGGACGCATCTGGTCGCCGTCGCGGCGGGGCGGCCCATCGACCCCGAGACGGTGATTCCCGAGAGCTGGCGGCAGGAGGTCTTCGCTCGTACGCGGCAGTTGGCGCCCGTGCGGATGACGGACGGGCGGTGGCCCGTGTCCTGGAAGGGGTGGGAGTCCGGGTACGACCCGGCGGACCGCCTCGACCAGGCGATCGTCGCGACGCGCCGTGCGGTGTTCCCCCTACGCGGCCTCCTCCCCTAACACCCACCAGCCCCCACCACCCCATCCCCACCCCCTGAGCCCCCGTCCCCCGGCGGGGCTGCGCCCCTGCATCACCCCGGGGGCTGGACCCCCGACTCCTGGCGGGGCTGCGCTCCTGCACCCGGGCGGGCTCTGCTCCGGACTTCCCGCGGTGTATGCCCGTCCCCTCGGCGGGGCCGCGCCCCGGCCCCCCTTACGGGGCCGCGTTCTCGTATCTCACCTGGGGAGCCTCTGCCCCGGACCTCCCGTGAGGCTGGGCTTCGGAACCCCCGGCGGGGCTTCGCCCCTGCACCCCCGGGGCTTCGCCCCTGACGCCCCGGCGGTATGTGCCCCGGCATCCCCGGGGCTCCGCTCCGGACCTCCCACGCGGCTCCGTTCCCATTCCCTTGGCGAGCCTGCGTCCCGGACTCCTTTGCGGGGCTGCGCCCATGTATCCAAACTCGGGCTCCGCTGGAGCCCGGCCGGGCTCCGCCCGACCCCCCGGACCTCCCGTGGGGATGTGCCCCGTCCCCTCGGCGGGGGTGCGCCCCAGACCTCCCAGCGGGGCAGCGTCCCGGACTCTCGGCGGGCTGCGCCCGGGCCCCCGGCGGGGCTCCACCCCGGCCCCCGGCGGGCTGCGTCCGGGACGCCCCCGGCGGGCTGCGCCCCGCCCCCCCGGCGGGAACAGCCGGGGCAGAGTGTGTATTACGCCAAGTGTGGGGCGTTTTCGGGAAATTCGGGGTTAAGGGGGTTCATGTGCGTCAGCATCGCTGTCGTGTTGAGCACCGGAGCATTACGTGCGCACCTGCTGGCGGCCCGGTTGGCCGGGCCCGTTGCGACCTCGCGTGAGGAGAGTCTGCGGAGCTATCGGCTCTTCGCGGCCCGCGATCCCCGTGTGCTGCTCGGGCTCGATCCCGAGTGGACGTGGGAGCAGCGGGATCTGATCGAGTTGATGGCCGACAAGTGCGGAGTTTCGGCCGATCCGACGCACACGAGTGGGCATGATGTGATCGACCCCGAGCGGACTTTGGTCGCGCTCGATTCCTTCGCGGCGCGACTCGCAGCGGCGGCCCGGAAGCGCGAGGCGGTACTCCTCGGGACCGGTCATCCGCACCGTCTGCTCGGTTTCTACGCCGCCCTTGCGGACGCCCTGTCGGCGGCGGGATGTACCGTCCTCACCCCCGCGCAGGGTAGCTCTGTCGACATAACGACCCGGTTCGGCCTACGCACGTACAACCTTGACTACGTACAAGGTGTCGCGCTGGTACGCGAACCCGACGCGCAAGCCCCCGGTGGTGCGACCGGCGCACACACCCACTCACCGCTGCCGGTTCGGACCGTTCTGGCGGCTGCCGCGGAGGGCGGCGGGCCGCTCCCGGAACTCGTCATCGGGGACCACGGCTGGGTCTGCGGAGCAGGTCAGCTGGGGTTCGAGGCCATGGGGCTGGCCGATACGGACGATCCTGCGCTCTTCGTCGGAGAGGCAGAGGGGCAGGTGTCCGTCGTCGTTCCGCTTGATGACGCTGTGCGGTCTGATTACTACCGACCGCTTACTCGCTATGTACTCAATCGAGCGTGTCTGTCACAGTAGGCGGCCGACGGCATCTCCTCTTCCCCACTCGCATCACCCGCCCCTACATTGGGGAGTGAGCACGCAACGACGAAGAGTCACCGGAAGGGGAAGCCGGTGGCCGTCGAGTGCGGAAGGTTCAGGTGTGTCATGGCTGCAGCTGGCGAGAGGCCTCTGAACGAGGTTCAGTTCCTTACCGTGGCGGAAGTCGCCTCGGTGATGCGAGTGTCGAAGATGACCGTGTACCGCTTGGTGCACAGCGGTCATCTGCCGGCGATCCGGGTGGGGAGGTCCTTCCGGGTGCCGGAGCAAGCGGTTCACGAGTACCTCCGCGAGAGCTATGTGGGGGTGGAGACAGCCTGACGGATGCTTCGAGGGGTTCCCGAGAGGTCCTTGTGGCCGCCTCGGGAATCCACTCGGATCCCCTCGATTACGACCTCAGCGCTCGGACGGGTAGGCTGGCCCCTCATAGGTCGTATGGGCCCATGCAGCCCAGCACCGAGTAAAGAGAAGTGAGCGAGGGTAGTCGTGGGCTCTGTTATCAAGAAGCGGCGCAAGCGGATGGCCAAGAAGAAGCACCGCAAGCTGCTCAAGCGCACTCGCGTTCAGCGTCGCAACAAGAAGTAGGGCCGTGCCCCGCATCGCGGGGCTCGTCCTTGCGCTTGTGCGAGCGCTGCGAACGGCGCGCTCTGTGGCCCCCCACCGGCCGGTGGGGGGCCACAGCCGTTTTCCGGCCGGAGTCAGGGCCCTCGGCTTCCGCCGTCGCGGCGGCTTTCGCCCAGAGCGGGTACTTTCCGTGGAGAGCGGGCGCGCGTCTCCTGCGCGAGGGCCCCGGAGGGCGATGCTGTGCATACGCCCATGTGCCGTGTGGCTTGGTCTGATCGTATGTCCGTGGCTGTCGTCACTTCGTGCATCGGGTGGTCATCACAGCGCAACATCAACCCGCTAGGTTGGCGGCACACGGGGAACACGGCAGGGTACGAGCAGAGCTACGTCCGCTCATGTCCAGAACGGGAAGAGAGGCGCTGATCTTGGGGAAGGTCGTGCTCGTCACCGGAGTGGCCCGTCAGCTGGGAGGCCGGTTCGTACGACGGATCCAACGTGACCCCCAGGTGGACCGGGTGATCGCCGTGGACGCGGTGCTGCCCGACCACCATCTGGGCGAGGCCGAGTTCGTCCAGGCCGACATCCGCCAGCCGACGATCGCCCGCGTGCTCGCCGAGCACTCCGTCGACACGGTCGTCCACATGGACGTGACGGGCATCGCGCTGGGCGGCGGCAGCCGGACGACGGTCAAGGAGACCAACGTCATCGGCACCATGCAGCTGCTGGGCGCCTGCCAGAAGTCCCCGTCGGTCAAGCGGCTCGTCGTGAAGTCCAGTACGAACGTCTACGGGTCCGCGCCGCGAGATCCGGCCGTGTTCACCGAGACCACCCCGCCCAAGTCGCTGCCCAGCGGCGGCTTCGCGAAGGACACGGTGGAGGTCGAGGGGTATGTGCGTGGCTTCGCGCGGCGGCGGCCCGACGTCGCCGTGTGTGTGCTGCGGTTCGCGAACATCCTCGGGCCGAGCGCCGACTCGCCGCTCGCCTCGTACTTCGCGCTGCCGGTGCTGCCGACCGTCTTCGGCTACGACCCGCGGCTGCAGTTCGTGCACGAGGACGACGTGATCGAGGTACTGCGGATCGCCTCGCACGATCCACAGCGCGGCACTCTCAACAGCGGCACCTTCAACATCGCCGGAGACGGCGTCCTGTTGCTCTCGCAGTGCGCTCGACGCCTGGGGCGCCCCACGGTGCCCCTGCTGCTGCCGGCGCTCAGCTGGGCGGGCACGGCGGTGCGTACCCTGGGAGTGACGGACTTCTCGCCTGAGCAGCTGCGGCTGCTCACCCACGGCAGGGTCGTGTCGACGAACCAGATGCGCGAGACGCTGGGCTACAAACCGAGATACTCGACCGCGGAGACCTTCGCGGACTTCGCACGCAGCCGGGGGCCCGGACTCCTGCCCCCCGAGGCCCTCGCGGGGGCCGTCGACCGGATCGCCGCGCTGCGTTTCGTGGGCGGCGGCAACCCCCCGACACTGAGCGCCAACTGAGGAGCGCATCGACGATGGCGGACGCCAAGGTCATTCCGTTCGACGACGACCGGTCGCGCGGGGGTGCTGTGCAGCGCCCGCCGCGGCGGCGGGCCGCGGGGAGCCGGCGCAAGGGCGATCCCGTGGTGGTACGTGAGGTCCAGCCCCTGCCCGGCCGGACCTTCCCGCAGGATGATGTTCCTGTGACGCGTGAGGAACAGCCGCCTCAGCCGTCGACGCCGAAGAACGCGCCGTCGACGTCACAGGCGCGGCAGGGTGGCGGGCTGGAACGGCGCGTCGCCGGTGGTCTCGCCTTCCTGCGTCGGCGCCTCACCGGTGACTACGAGATCGATGACTTCGGGTACGACCAGGAGCTCACCGAGCAGGTCCTGATGTCCCTGATCCGGCCGCTGTACGAGAAGTACTTCCGGGTCGAGGTGAAGGGCATCGAGAACATCCCGACCGACGGCGGCGCGCTGATTGTCGCCAACCACTCGGGCACCCTCCCGCTGGACGGCCTGATGATGCAGGTCGCCGTCCACGACAACCACCCCGAGAGCCGCCATCTGCGCCTTCTCGCGGCGGACCTGGTCTTCATGCTGCCGGTGGTCAACGAGCTGGCCCGCAAGGCCGGTCACACCCTCGCCTGCGCCGAGGACGCCGAACGGCTTCTGGAGCGCGGCGAGCTGGTCGGTGTGATGCCGGAGGGCTTCAAGGGCATCGGCAAGCCGTTCGGCGAGCGCTACAAGCTCCAGCGCTTCGGTCGGGGCGGGTTCGTGTCGACGGCTCTGCGGCAGGGCGCCCCGATCATTCCGTGCTCGATCGTCGGCGCGGAGGAGATCTACCCGATGATCGGCAACGCGAAGACGCTGGCGCGGCTGCTGGGTTTCCCGTACTTCCCGATCACGCCGACCTTCCCGTGGCTGGGTCCGCTGGGCGCCGTCCCGCTCCCGACGAAGTGGACGATCCAGTTCGGCGAGCCGATTCCCACGGACGGCTATCCGCCGGAGGCCGCCGAGGACCCGATGCTGATGTTCAACCTGACGGACCAGGTCAGGGAGCAGATCCAGCACACGCTGTACAAGCTGTTGGTGCAGCGTCGGTCGGTCTTCTTCTGACGGACGTTCCGCCGGTGACGGACGTACGAGGCTGGTGACGGACATACGAGGCTGGGGGCGCCCTTCCTGAGAAGGGCGCCCCCAGCCTCGTACCGGAGTTACTTGCTGTCCTCGCTGTCGATGCCCAGGCCCGGCAGGAGACCGGGCAGCAGCGGGGGCAGGGTGACGTCCGGCGCGCCACTCGTCGGGCTGGACTTGCCGGCCGACGGGGACGAGCTGCTGGTGTCCTTGGGCGGGTCCAGGAGGCCGCCCGTGGTGCCGCCGAGCAGGCCCTCGCCGGTACTGGTGGAGCCGGACGGCTTCGGTTTGCCGCTGCCGTGGCTGCCGGTGGTGGAGCCGCTGCTGGCGCTGGGCGCCGGACGGTCCGTACCGGACGACGAGCCCGGGGCGTCCGAACTGGCACCCCGGTGACGGCCTGTGCCCTCCTTCGCCGGGGTTCCCGGGAGCAGCGGGTCGACCTCTTCGTCTATGGCGGCGAACACCGACGAGACCTGCTGACTGACGTCGCCGAGTTGGACGGGCAGCCGGTCGCGCAGCGCGCCCCAGGCCTCGCGGTGCGACTGGGCGAAGGCGGACAGGGCCTGGATGGGGCCCAGTGAACCGTCCCGCTCGTACGCCTCGTACAGCAGGCGGTGGCCCTCGGAGGCGTCGTGCTGCATGCCCGACAGGGCACGGCGGATCTCGCCCAGGGACTCGTGGTCGAGCTGGCCCGAGCGGCCTCGTTCCATCAGCCGGCGTGCCTCGCTCAGGCGTGTGGACGCCTGGTCGAGGTAGAGCTCGCCGCGGTCGCTGTCGCCGTGGGCCAGGCCGAGTTTGATGTCCTCCATGCCTCGTTTGAGCCCGTAGAGCGAGTCACCGGGCAGGGCGTCGGAGCTGGCGGCTGCCACGCCGCCGAAGGCTCCCGCGGCCACACCCACGGTGAGCCCGCCCGCGGCCAGGCCCTTGGACAAACGCGACCGCGGTCGCAGCTTCCCCAGTCCGGTCGCCCGGTGTGCGCCCCGTGCCCGGTGCGAGCGCTGCTCGGGCACGGAACGGTCCGGGCCTTCGCCCCCCGCGGCGGTGCCTTCCAGCAGCATGGCCTCCATCGCTGCCACGAGCTGTGCTCGCTGCACGATCTTGACCTCGGGGTCCAGCTCCGGTTTGGGCAGCTCGCCGAGACCGGTGGCGAGGGCCAACAGGAGGCCCTGCTCGGTCTGTTCCGATGCAGCCTGGGACGGTGCCGATCCATCGGGCTGCTCGGCCGCCGTGCCCTGGTCGGACTGCTCCTCCAGGGCCAGGGCGAAGGCGTTCGCCCGCCGGTGTGCCGATACGTTCGCGATCACTGGCGGCACCTCCTCTCGTCAAGACGGTCGACTCCCCAGGGGGTCCTGAGGGTTGCACGCCCCGAGCGCATCCACACGATCGAGTGATCGGCGATGGCCGGGTCGTGACCACAGGGAGCCTGTATCCCGCACAACGAGCGTCGCGGCACTTGGGTTACGGACGACGGATGACCGGACCGCGAAGTCAACGGACTTTCACGGAAGGTGAGTTGGGTGTCGCAGAGCGTGTGGGATCACTATGGCGTTCGTACGGACCGGCGTTCGTACGGGTTTCAGCGGGCGTCGTCCGGGAGGAGCCGCGCCAGGGTGCGGACGGCTCGATACTGGAGGGTCTTGATGGCGCCCTCGTTCTTGCCCATCACTCGTGCGGTCTCGGCGACCGAGAGCCCTTGCAGGAAGCGCAGGGTGACGCACTCCTGCTGCTGGGGGTTGAGCCGTCGTACGGCGTCGAGCAGGGCTGCGTTCGACAGTGACTCCAGGACGGAGTCCTCGGGGCTTCGCTCGACCTCGTTCGCGTCGAGCATTTCGCCGGTGGTCACTTCGAGTCGGAATCGGCTCGATTTGAAGTGGTCCGCGACCAGGTTGCGGGCGATGGTGACCAGCCAGGCGCCGAAGTCGCGGCCCTGCCAGGTGAACGTTCCGATGCGGCGCAGGGCGCGCAGGAACGTCTCGCTGGTGAGGTCCTCGGCGGTCGCCTTGCCGCCGACTCGGTAGTAGATGTAGCGGTACACGGTGTCGCTGTACTGGTCGTAGAGGCGGCCGAAGGCGTCGGCCTCGCCGGCCTGGGCGCGCTCGACCAGATCCATCATCCGGGCGCTGTCGCTGTCTGCGGCCGGGCGGCGTGCGGTGGGCGTGGCGGCCGAGCCCGAGCGGCCTCGTCTGCCGACCGCCGCGCTGCCCTCGGCCAGGGCGTAGCAAGGGCCGAGGGGCGCGGGGACGGCGGCGAGGGCGGGGACGGCGAACGCGGTGGGGACGAAGCCGCGCAAACGGTCCAGGACCGTTGCGCGCAGCGTAGCCAGGCCCGAGGCGTCAACCCCGACGTGTGAGTACACGGGACTCCCAGAGGCAGAGCTTCCATCACGTGCAGTGCGGGACCGTTCACCCGTCGTAGCGACGGAGGGGTACCGGTTTGCGTCTGAGGAGAATAACGCTTCGTACAGGCAGCGCTACACCGAGTTGCTCAAATCATCGATTACGTCGCTTCTGTAACCGATTGACGCCTGATCAAGTGCCGGACAGTGACCGGTTGTTGATCGGATGGGTTCGGGTTCCGTCTGGGTGCGGGGCGTGTTGTGGCCGTGTGGGAGTGGGGTGACTGGGCGGGGCGCCGCGGGGGTAGGACAGGGGATTGGCCGACTCCCGGCGGGATCCTCGGGGACTGCGCCCCAGTGCCCTGGCGCCCCATCGGCCTGAGTGGCCTTGTCCTCGCACGCCGGACGGGCCGGAGGTCTTTAGGGGTGCGGGGAACTGCGCGCCAAGCCCCCACCGGCCGGTAGTCGAAGAACTATGGGCGGGCGGAGGATGCGGGGCGCGGCCCCCGGGGGTGTCAGCGGCGGCGGCGGTGGAGGGCGATGGCGGCTGCTGTGCCGCCGGCCACGGCGCCGACGCCGGCCGCGGCGGGGATGCCGACCTTCGCGGCCTTGCGGGCCGTGCGGTAGTCGCGCAGACGCCACTCGAACGTACGAGCGTGCTTGCGGAGTTTCGTGTCCGGGTTGATCGCGTAGGGGTGGCCGACCAGGGACAGCATGGGGATGTCGTTGTGGGAGTCGCTGTAGGCGGCGCAGCGGGAGAGGTCCAGGCCCTCGGCGGCGGCCAGCGCGCGGACCGCCTCCGCCTTCGCCGGCCCGTGCAGGGGCTCGCCCACCAGCTTGCCCGTGTAGACGCCGTCCACCGACTCCGCGACCGTGCCCAGCGCACCGGTGAGGCCCAGCCTGCGGGCGATCACCGTGGCGATCTCGACGGGGGCCGCCGTGACCAGCCAGACCTTCTGGCCCGCGTCCAGGTGGGCCTGGGCGAGGGCGCGCGTACCGGGCCAGATGCGTTCGGCCATGTACTCGTCGTAGATCTCCTCGCCGATCGACATCAGCTCCGCGACCCGGTGGCCCTTGACGATCGAGAGTGCCGAGTCACGGGCGTCCTGCATGTGTTCCGGGTCCTCGACGCCGGCCAGCCGGAACCACGCCTGCTGCCAGGCGAATCGGGCGAGGTCGCGGGTCTCGAAGAACTTCCGCTTGTACAGGCCCCGGCCGAAGTGGAAGAGGGCGGCGCCTTGCATCACGGTGTTGTCGAGGTCGAAGAAGGCGGCGGCCTTCTCGTCGCCGAGGACCGGGAACTCCGGTTCCTGGTCGGGCGCGTCGGCGTCGGGCGCGGCGTCGTGGGCTAGTTCCTCCAGTTCCTGGGAGGACTTGCGCGCTGCCTCCGCCGAGGCCTCGCCTGCCAACACGCTCCGCGCGGTGGCGGAGCGCCTACGGGGAGTGAGCCATCCGAGAGCGGCCATGTCGTGAGCATAGCCAGTTTGTTCGGAGCTTCCGGAGTCGAGAGGATGCGAGGCTGTGAACTCTCCGCGACCGAGCCGTTAAAGAAGTCGTCCGACCGGCACCTCCTGGCCGCGCGGGTGGCGGGAGAATGACCCGTATGAGTTCCATGTTCCGGCGCGGTGGGCGCCGTACGACGCAGAAGGCACCCTCGGAGCGGCTGGTCACGCTCATCAGGAAACCTGGTTGTCATCTGTGTGATGACGCACAAGAAGTGGTGGAGAAGGTGTGTGGGGATCTCGGGGTCCCCTGGGAGCACAAGGACATCACCGAGGATGAAGAGCTGCACCGTGCCTACTGGGAGCAGATCCCCGTGGTGCTGGTGGACGGGGCGCAGCACACCTTCTGGCGTGTGGACGAGGCGCGGCTGCGCAAGGCCCTCGCTCCGTAGCGGCGTCTTGTGGCGCGGTGTGGCGCGGTGTTCCGTCCGGATTGTGCCGTGATCGGGTCCGGGCCCCGTCCTGACCGGTGAGTCCAACGGGTCCGGAAAGTCGCCTAGGATCGACGGCGATTGGTCTCGGGGGCGGGATTTGTTGAGGAGAGTGTACGGTTTTGCCCCCTTCAGGTGCGGAACGAAGTTGTGCGCGCGCCGGTTCCATACGGGCGCGCCGGGAGTGCGTGACCCCCGTCACGTTGCCCGGGCAAATCGGACACCATCTTTGTGCACGCGTTCACAAAGACATAGCCTGCATTCGACGGGGCGGTCTAGGTACGTGTGACCGCCTGCAGCCCCGCGCTACCCGCAGGAGCACCGTGGCAACTGGCCGAACTCACCGACCGGCGACCCGCAGCCGAGGGATTCCCGAGGCCACTGTCGCCCGGCTTCCGCTGTACCTCCGAGCCCTCACCGCACTGTCGGAGCGCTCGGTACCCACGGTCTCCTCCGAGGAGCTCGCGGCCGCGGCGGGGGTCAACTCCGCGAAGCTGCGCAAGGACTTCTCCTACCTCGGCTCCTACGGGACGCGTGGTGTGGGGTACGACGTCGAGTATCTCGTGTACCAGATCTCCCGTGAGCTGGGCCTGACCCAGGACTGGCCGGTAGTGATCGTCGGTATCGGTAACCTCGGCGCCGCGTTGGCCAACTACGGCGGGTTCGCCTCCCGTGGTTTCCGGGTCGCCGCGCTGATCGACGCCGATCCGGAGATGGCCGGAAAGCAGGTCGCCGGGATCGCCGTGCAGCACAGCGACGGCCTCGAGAAGATCATCGACGAGAACGGCGTCTCCATCGGGGTCATCACCACCCCGCCGGGCGTGGCCCAGCAGGTCTGCGACCGCCTGGTCGCGGCCGGAGTCACCTCCATCCTCAACTTCGCGCCGACCGTCCTGTCCGTCCCGGACGGCGTCGACGTGCGCAAGGTCGATCTCTCCATCGAGCTGCAGATCCTCGCCTTCCACGAGCAGCGCAAGGCCGGCGAGGAGGCCGAGGCCCAGGCCGGTGCCGCCGCCGTGGCCCAGGCCGCCCAGGAGGACAACGGCAAAGGTCCTGACGGGGACGTCCCCGCCGTGATGCCGGCATGAGTCTCCTCGTCGTCGGGCTGAGCCACCGCAGCGCCCCGGTCAGCGTCCTGGAGCGGGCCACGCTGAACGCGGACGCCCAGATCAAGCTGCTGCAGGACACGGTCGCCGCCGAACCGGCCGCCGAGGCCACGCTGCTCGCCACGTGCAACCGCATCGAGCTGTACGCCGACGTCGACAAGTTCCACGCGGGCGTCGCCGAGCTGTCCACGCTGCTCGCCCAGCACAGCGGGGTCGGCCTCGACGAGCTCACCCCCCACCTCTACGTGCACTACGAGGACCGGGCCGTCCACCACCTCTTCTCGGTGGCCTGCGGGCTCGACTCGATGGTCGTGGGCGAGGGCCAGATCCTCGGCCAGATCAAGGACGCGCTCGCCACCGCGCAGGAGCTGCACTCCGCGGGCCGGCTGCTGAACGACCTGTTCCAGCAGTCGCTGCGGGTCGGCAAGCGCGCGCACTCCGAGACCGGCATCGACCGCGCCGGGCAGTCCCTCGTCACCTTCGGCCTCCAGCAGCTGTCCGCCGGCACCGCCGTCGACGCCTGGGCCAAGGGCAAGAAGGCCCTCGTCATCGGCGCGGGCTCGATGTCCTCGCTGGCCGCGGCGACGCTCGCGCGCGCCGGAGTCTCCGAGATCGTCATCGCCAACCGCACCCCGGACCGCTCGGAGCGGCTCGCCCAGATCCTCAACGAGAACGAGGGCGGCGACACGGACGTGCTGGCCCGCGCGGTACCGATGGATTCGGTGCCGCTCGAGCTGACACGTGCCGACGTCGCCATCTCCTGCACCGGCGCCACCGGGCTCGTCCTGACGGCCGAGACGGTCGCGGCGGCCGTGGAGGGACGTACGGGAGAGCCCGTGTTCACGGCCGAGCCCGCGGCGAAGCCCCTCGTGCGAGGTGCCGGCTCCGCTCGTACGGCGTCGCCCGCGGCCGTGGGCGACCAGACGCAGCTCGCTCCCACCAGCGTCGGCACCGACGACGACTGCCCGCTCGACCTGTCCGCCGTGCAGGGCACGGCCGGCTTCTCCGTACTCGGCGAGGCCGCCGTCGCCGGAATGGCCGCCGCCGAGCTGGAGCAGCACGCGGCCTGGGTGGACAAGGGCGATGTCGCGGCCCGTGCCCCGCGCGGGGCGGCCGTACTCGACCCGGAGGCCGACGCCGACGCCATCGCCGCGCTCGTGCTGGCCGTCGCCACCGTCGGCCGGGTGCCCGAGCGCCGCAGGCCCGAGCCGGTCGCCGAGGCCCCGCGGCCCGCGCCCGTGCTCTCGCTGCTGGACCTCGCCATGCCCCGTGACATCGACGCGGCCGTGCACCGGCTGCTCGGCGTGCGGCTCGTCGACATCGAGTCGCTGGCCGAGGCGTCCGCGGACGCGCCGATGGCGGCGGACGTGGACCAGGTGCGCAGGATCGTTTCCGACGAGGTGGCCGCCTTCAGCGCCGCCCAGCGGGCCGCCCACATCACCCCCACCGTCGTGGCGCTGCGCACCATGGCCGCCGACCTCGTCGCGAGCGAGATCGCGCGGCTCGACGGGCGGCTGCCGGACCTCGACGACAAGGAGCGGGGCGAGATCACGCAGACCGTGCGGCGCGTCGTCGACAAGCTGCTGCACGCGCCGACCGTACGGGTCAAGCAACTCGCCGCCGAACCCGGTGGCGCCGGGTACGCGGACGCGCTGCGAACCCTGTTCGACCTGGACCCCGAGACGGTCGCCTCCGTCTCGCGGGCCGAGAACAACAACGAGAACGCCAAGAACCGAGGGCGAGCATGAGTGAGCCACGTGAGCCACGTGCGCCGCAGGGGCAGGCTGGAGCGCCCCAAGGGCGACCAGATGAGAAGGCGGCACTGAGGCTGGGGACCAGGCGCAGCAAGCTCGCCATGGCCCAGTCCGGGCTGGTGGCGCAGGCCGTGAGCCAGGTGACCGGCAGGCCCGTCGAGCTCGTGGAGATCACGACGTACGGCGACACCTCCCGTGAGCACCTCGCACAGATCGGCGGCACGGGCGTCTTCGTCACCGCGCTGCGCGAGGCGTTGCTGCTCGGCGAGATCGACTTCGCCGTGCACTCCCTGAAGGACCTGCCGACCGGCCAGCCCGACGAGCTCGCGCTGGCCGCCGTGCCGCTGCGTGAGGACCCGCGCGACGTGCTCGTCGCCCGCGACGGGCTGCGCTTCGAGGAGCTTCCGGACGGCGCGCGCGTCGGTACCGGTTCGCCGCGCCGGATGGCCCAGCTGAACGCGTACGCCCGCAACCACGGGATGACGATCGAGACGGTCGCGATCCGTGGGAACGTCGACACGCGGATCGGATACGTACGCAGCGGGGAGCTCGACGCCGTCGTGCTCGCCGCCGCGGGCCTCGGCCGTCTGGGGCGGATAGAGGACGTGACGGACTTCCTGTCCGTCGACACCGTTTTGCCCGCCCCCGGCCAGGGGGCCCTGGCGATCGAGTGTGCCGCGGACAACGCGGATCTCGTCGCCGCGCTCGGCGAACTCGACGACCCGTTCACCCGGGCCGCCGTGACCGCCGAGCGGTCCCTGCTCGCCGCCCTGGAGGCCGGCTGCAGCGCACCCGTGGGTGCTCTCGCCGACCTTCTGGCCGACGGGCAGACTGTCAAGGAGATGCGCCTGCGCGGCGTCGTCGGCACGACCGACGGCACGACGCTGGTGCATCTGTCCACCACCGGTCCCGTGCCCGAGACACATGACCAAGCAATGGCGCTCGGCCGTGAACTCGCCGCCGAGATGCTTGCCAAGGGCGCGGCCGGTCTGATGGGGGAGCGAGCACATTGAGCCCCACCACCCTTCCCGCCGGTCCCGCACACGGGCACGTCACCTTCCTCGGTGCCGGACCCGGAGATCCGGGACTACTGACACTGCGCGCCGTCGAGGCGCTGGCGAACGCGGATGTTCTCGTCGCCGAGTACGAGGTACTCGACATGGTCCGCGTCCATGCCAGACAAGGCGTCGCCATACTGAGTACGAATACGGACGGGGGGACGGCTTTGGGCACGTCTTCCAGTACGTATCCGGGCACAGGCACGCCTCAACTAGCGGTTGTTGACGCCGTGTCAACGTCCGCTGGTGACCCCGCGTTGAGGGACGCTGCCAATCTTGTCATGGAGGCCGCGCGGGGCGGCAAGCGGGTCGTGCGTGCGGTGTCCGGTGACCCCGGGCTCGACACGTACGCCGCCGAGGAGATGCTGGCCTGCGCCGCCGCGGGCGTGCCGTTCGAGGTCGTGCCGGGTGTCGCCGCGGCCGTGGGCGTGCCCGCGTACGCCGGTGTGCCGCTGCGCGACGCGCAGGGCGCCGACGTGCGGTTCGTCGACGCGCGTACGGCCTCCGACCGGTGCTGGACCGAGGTCGGGGCGTCGGACGGGACGGTCGTCGTCTCGTCGACGCTGGACTCCGTGGCCGCCGCCGCGGGCGAGCTGGTCGCGGCCGGTCGCAAGCCGGACACGCCGATGACGGTGACCATCGCCGGTACGACGACGCGTCAGCGGACCTGGTCGGCCACGCTCGGGACGATCGCCCAGACCCTGAAGCAGGCGAAGGTGCTGCCGTCCCCGGACGGTGGGCGCCCGGTGATAGCCGTGGTCGGTGAGCGTTCCGCCGCGGCTCAGCGCGAGCAGCTCTCGTGGTTCGAGTCCAAGCCGCTGTTCGGCTGGAAGGTGCTCGTACCGCGGACGAAGGAACAGGCGGTCTCGCTCTCCGACCAACTGCGGTCCTACGGCGCCGTGCCGCACGAGGTGCCGACGATCGCCGTCGAGCCGCCGCGGACGCCGCAGCAGATGGAACGCGCGGTCAAGGGCCTGGTGACGGGCCGCTACGAGTGGATCGCCTTCACCTCCGTGAACGCGGTCAAGGCCGTGCGGGAGAAGTTCGAGGAGTACGGGCTCGACGCGCGGGCCTTCGCCGGGATCAAGGTCGCGGCGGTGGGCGAGCAGACGACGAAGGCGCTGGTCGCCTTCGGCGTGAAGCCGGATCTGGTGCCGAGCGGTGAGCAGTCGGCCGCGGGGCTTCTGGAGGACTGGCCGCCGTACGACCCGGTGTTCGACCCGATCGACCGGGTGTTCCTGCCGCGGGCCGACATCGCCACCGAGACGCTGGTCGCGGGGCTCATCGACCTGGGCTGGGAGGTCGACGACGTCACGGCCTACCGGACGGTGCGGGCCTCGCCGCCGCCTGCGGAGACGCGGGAGGCGATCAAGGGGGGCGGTTTCGACGCCGTGCTCTTCACGTCGTCCTCGACCGTACGCAATCTCGTGGGTATCGCGGGCAAGCCGCACAACGTGACGGTGATCGCCTGTATCGGTCCGGCCACCGCCAAGACGGCGGAGGAGCACGGGCTGCGGGTCGATGTCATGGCTCCGGAGCCGTCGGTGCTCAAGCTGGCCGAGGCGTTGGCGGACTTCGGTCTCAGGCGGAGGGCTGCCGCCGCGGAGGCGGGGGATCCGGTTACTCGGCCGAGTGAGCGTCGGCCGGGGGCGCGGAGGCGTCGTACGACGTAGTCGTACGGCATGGGCGTGCGTAGGGGGTATGGGGGCTTCGCCCCCCATACCCCCTGTTTTTCGGCTGCGGGTGGGTGGGGGCTGGGCGCGCAGTTCCCCGCGCCCCCCAAAAGCCTCCAGCTCGTCCGGCGTGCGCATCGGGTACCGGCAAGGTGTCGGCAAGGGGGGCCGAGGGGCGGGCGTAGCGTAGAGGGCATGACGAAGTACGGATCCTTTCCCGGTGCGCGGCCGCGGCGGCTGCGTACGACGCCGGTCATGCGGCGCATGGTCGCCGAGACCCGGCTGCACCCCGCCGACTTCATCCTCCCCGCGTTCGTGCGGGAGGGCGTGAGCGAGCCGGTCCCCATCTCGGCGATGCCCGGCGTCGTGCAGCACACCCGCGACAGCCTGAAGAAGGCCGCGCTGGAGGCCGTGGAGGCCGGGATCTCCGGGATCATGCTGTTCGGCGTGCCGGAGGACTCGAAGAAGGACGCCGTCGGAACTCCCGGGACCGATCCGGACGGGATTCTGCAGGTCGCCCTCCGCGACGTGCGCGCCGAGGTCGGCGACGAACTGCTCGTCATGTCCGATCTGTGTCTCGACGAGACCACCGACCACGGACACTGCGGAGTGCTCGACGCGGAAGGCCGTGTCGACAACGACGCGACCCTGGAGCGGTACGCCGAGATGGCCCAGGTCCAGGCCGACGCCGGGGCGCACGTGGTGGGGCCCAGCGGGATGATGGACGGGCAGATCGGGGTCATCCGGGACGCCCTGGATCAGATCGGGCGCGAGGACGTCGCGATCCTCGCCTACACCGTGAAGTACTCCTCCGCCTTCTTCGGGCCCTTCCGGGAGGCGGTCGCCTCCTCGCTGAAGGGCGACCGCAAGACGTACCAGCAGGACCCCGCCAATATGCGGGAGTCCCTGCGGGAGTTGGCTCTCGATCTGGAGGAGGGGGCCGACATGGTGATGGTGAAGCCGGCGGGACCGTATCTGGACGTCCTCGCGCGGGTCGCGGACGCCGTCGACGTGCCCGTGGCCGCCTACCAGATCTCCGGCGAGTACTCGATGGTCGAGGCGGCGGCCGAGAAGGGCTGGATCGACCGCGACAAGGCGATTCTGGAGACGCTGACCGGCATCAAGCGGGCCGGCGCCCAGAACATCCTCACCTACTGGGCCACCGAGGTCGCGCGGAAGCTGCGCTAGGGGCCGGCAGCCGCTCAGTACGCCAGCGCGTCGTCCAGGCTCTGCTGCCAGTACGTCACCGTGAGCTTGTCGTCCACGTACACGCCCTTCGCCGGGAGCGCCGGGGTCGCGCTGCCGCCCTTGGCGAAGCCGACGACGAGGGTCTTGGCCGTGTAGCCGTTGCCGCCGCTGCCGTCGGCGGCCGAGAGCAGCACGCCCGCGTAGCCGGACTCGCCCGGAGCCAGCGTGACGACCGCCTGCGGGTGGGTCGACTCGGCGACCGGCGGGACCGACTGGGCCTCGCCGAAGCGGGCGATCGGGTAGCCGGTCAGATCGCAGTTCTTCGCACCGGTGTTGGTGACGGTGAGGAGCAGGTGGTTGAGGGGGCGGGAGACCTCGGTCGCGGTGGTCTTGCTGTTGGCGCCGTTGCAGGCGGGGTTCCGGGTGGCCGTGGTGCCTGTGCCGTTCTTGCCTGCGGAGCCGGAGCCGCCGCTGGTGCCCGCCGTGGTGGCGCCCTTCGGGGCGGCCGTCGAGCCCCGCGTCTCGCCCGCCGGCTTCGCCTTCGTACCGCCGTCGGCCGTGGACCCGGTCGGCTGCGCCGAGGAATGGGACGCGGCGGACGGACCCTCGTCACGTACGCCCTTCCCGTTGTCGCACGCCGCGAGGGCGAACGCGGCGAGCGCGACCGTCGTGGCGGCGAGGAGGCGGGTGCGGGCGGTGCGTGCGGACATGGGTGATCCCCCTGTGGGTGTGGCTGGTCGGCGGCCGCTCGACCGGTCGAGGGGAGCGGCGTGCTTGGATGACCACAGCTTGTCGGTTGATCCGTCCCGGCCGCCACGGTTGCCGGGGGATACGGGACGCCGGAACGGTCGTATGGGGTCTGACCTGGGGGAATACCCTCCCCCTGGAACGCGGCCCGGGACGCGGGGGATGGGGGAACGGTGGCCGGGGACGAGTTCGCGGGGCTGCTGCGGGAGCTGAAGGAGCGGTCCGGACTCAGTTACGGGGTGCTCGCGAAACGGCTGCACGTGAGCACGTCCACGCTGCATCGGTACGTCAACGGGGACGCCGTACCGACGGACTACGCACCCGTGGAGCGGCTCGCGCGCGTGTGCGGGGCGACTCCCGAGGAGCTGGTGGAGCTGCATCGGCGGTGGGTGCGGGCCGATGTGCTGCGGGGGCAGAAGGGGGTACCTGCGGCGCCTGTGACGGACACAGCTTCCGTGGCGGATGTGGCGGATGTGGCATCTGCGAGGGATGAGGTGTCCGTGGCGGATGGGACGTCCGTGATGATGCCGGTGGGGGTGGAGGGTTCCTCGGGTGAGCCGGATGCGGCTTCGGAGGTTGTCGGCAGGCCCTCGGGTGAGGCTTCGACCGGGGGGCGGCGACGGCGTACGGTCCTCCTCGCCTCGGTCGCCGTCGCCGCGGTGCTCGCGTCCGCCGCGCTCGCGGTGCGGTTCGTGCCGGACGGCAAAGGGGACGGGAGCGGGGGGCGGGAGGTCTTGGGGGCCGCCGCGTCGTCCGGTCCCCGGGAGGGTTCGCGGGGGACGGCGTCCGCCGACGGCAAGCACCGGGAGCCGTCCGCCTCGGTCAGCGCCTCCGTCTCCGCCTCGCACGGTGGTGGGCCCGAGGCGTCCGTCTCGACGGCGGCTTCGGGTGGCGGCGCGGGCCAGGACGTCGCCGACGGCGCCACCGCGCCCCTCGTGGCCGCCAACCCGTACAAGTGGGAAGGCCCGTGCAGCCAGCACTACCTGGTGAACCGGAAGGCCGCGCAGGTGCCCCCGCCGCCGAACGAGTCGGACGCGCGCGGGTGGGTCACGGCGCTCGGCGGGGTCGCCGGTCAGGAGCAGATGCTCGCGCTGACCGTGCAGGGGACCGGGAAGGCCACCGTGGTCCTGGACGGGCTGCATGTGCGGGTGGTGGGCAAGGACGTGCCGCTCGCCTGGAACGACTTTGCGATGGGCGTCGGCTGCGGGGGTGGCGTGGAGACGAAGTCGTTCGCCGTGGATCTCGACGCGGGGCGGCCCGTGACCACGCCCAAGGCCGGGCAGCGGGACTTCCCCTACAAGGTCAGCGAGTCCGATCCCGAGGTCTTCTATGTCTTCGCGGACGCGCGGGCGCACGACGTGAGCTGGTACCTGGAGCTCGACTGGTCCAGTGGAGCGCGCAGTGGCACGGTGCGTATCGACGACAACGGGAAGCCGTTCCGGACGAGCGGGAATGTGGGGCGGCCCGCGTACGACTATCCGCTGGGCGGCAGTGAGTGGGAGACGGCCGCGACAGGTTAGTCAGGGAGGGGCACTATCAAGTCCCCCTAGGAGTTACGTTGTTGCCCATCGAATGACGCGACTCTCCAGGGAGAGGCTTTATGCCCGGTGATGCTCTCAGCCAGGACCCCGCCGAGCTGAGAAGGAGGATCGACACCACCAAGGCGCACCCGGCGCGCGTCTACGACGTCTTCCTCGGGGGCAAGGACAACTACCCGGTCGACCGGTCCGCGGCCGCCGCCGCGATCGTGGCCAATCCGACCGGGTACCTCGACGTCCGGCACAACCGGGACTTCCTGCGCAGGGCGGTCACCACGCTGACCCAGGAATCGGGTATCCGTCAGTTCCTGGACATAGGGACCGGGTTGCCGACGCAGGAGAACGTCCACCAGATCGCGCAGCGGATCACTCCGCAGTCGCGGGTCGTGTACGTCGACAACGACCCCGTTGTGCTCGCTCACGCGCGTGCGTTGCTCACCAGTGGGCCCGAGGGGCAGACGGACTACATCGACGCGGACCTCGAGGAGCCCGCGCGGATCCTCGAAGGAGCCGCGAAGACCCTCGACTTCGAGCAGCCGATCGCGCTCGTGCTGGTGGCGATCCTGCACTTCATCGAGGACGAGCAGGCCTATCCGATCGTGCGTGAGCTGGTGGAGGCGTTGCCTTCGGGCAGCCGGCTCGTGCTCAGCCATCTCACCGAGGATCTCAACGCGGAGAACATTCGGGCGGTTCAGCGGACGTTCACCGAGCGGGGGTTCACGTTCGTGCTGCGGTCCAGGGCCGAGGTGGAGCGGTTCTTCACGGAGAACGGGCTCGAGGTGGAGGAGCCGGGTGTCGTGCCCGTGCACCGCTGGCGGCCGGACGGTGCGGCTCCGCTGCCCGAAAAGGTGGATCCCGCGTACTTCGCCAGTCTCGACGACATCGAGAAGATCCGCTATCGCGACATCAATGACGTGACGGACGCGGACATCAATGTGTACGGGGTGACGGGCGTCAAGCCCTGACTCCCGCCCCCGCCGCCCCTACCCTCCCCCAAGCTCTCGGCTTCGCTCGAGCGGGGGGGACCCCCATCATCCCTACCTGGGGGCTCCGCCCCCAGACCCCCGGGTGCGTTCGCCGCCTGCGGGCCCGGTGGGGGCTGGTCGCGCAGTTCCCCGCGCCCCTGAAGACTCCGGCCGGCCCGCGTCTTCAGCGAGGGAAGCTCTTCGTGTCCGTATCGCGGAATTGGTCGGTGTAGGGCGCAGGTTTCTTTCTAGGGTGGCGAGCCAGGGGTTGTGGGAGCCGTAGGAGAAGGAGTCGTTCTGTGACCGGTCTCGAGATCGCTCAAGCCGTGCCGCCGCTCGCCGCGCGGGCCACCGCGATCGGTGGGTCGCCGGTACGGGAGATCCTCGCGGTCACCGCGCGGCCGGAGGTGATCAACTTCGCGGGCGGCCTGCCGGCGCCGGAGCTGTTCGACGCGGAGGGGATCGCCGCCGCGTTCCGTGACGTGTTCGCCCACGAGCCCGAGCGCGCGCTGCAGTACTCGACCACCGAGGGCGAGCCCGTGCTGCGGGCAGCCCTCGCGGAGCGGACCACCGCACGCGGGCTGCCGACGGACGCGGACGGCGTACTGGTCACCACCGGGTCGCAGCAGGCGCTCTCGCTGCTCGCCACCGTCCTGGTCGAGCCCGGCGACACCGTGCTCGTCGAAAGCCCCTGCTATCTGGCGGCACTCCAGGCGTTCGCGTTCGCCGGGGCGCGGGTGGTCGCGGTGCCGGCGGATGAGGACGGGATCGATCCGGACGCGCTTGAGGAGCTTGTCACTCGCGAGCGGCCCAAGCTGCTCTACACCGTGCCGACCTTTCAGAACCCGACCGGCCGGACCATGGCGGGTGAGCGCCGGGCCGCCGTCGCGTCCGTCGCCGCCCGGTGCGGGGTGTGGATCGTCGAGGACGACCCGTACGGTGAGCTCCGTTTCGAGGGCGAGCGGGTGCCGTGGATCGCCTCGTACGACGGTGCCCAGGACCGGACCGTGCTCCTCGGTTCCTTCTCCAAGGTCATGGCGCCCGGCCTCAGGCTCGGCTGGCTGCGGGCCCCCGCCGCGCTGCTGCGGGCGTGCGCCGTCGCCAAGCAGGCCGCCGATCTGCACACCCCGACCGTCAACCAGCTCGCCGCCGCGCGTTATCTCGCCGACCGGGACCTCGACGCCCATGTGGCACGGGTCGCGGGCGTGTACCGCGAGCGGCGCGACGCCATGCTGGCGGGTATCGCCGACGCCCTTCCGGCCGGGTCCACGTGGACCCGGCCCGAGGGCGGCATGTTCCTCTGGGCGCGGCTGCCCGAGTCGTACGACACCACGGCCCTGCTCCGGGGAGTGGTGGAGCAGGGAGTGGCGTACGTGCCGGGCGCGCCCTTCTACGCCGGGGAGCCCGACCCCGCGACGCTGCGGCTCTGCTTCGTCACCCAGACCCCGGACGAGATCGGTGAGGGGCTGCGGCGGCTGGCGAAGGGGCTTCGGTAGGCAGGGGAGCCGGTCAGTCCCACCAGAAGGACCACACCCGCTTGCCGAGTACCTCGTCCGCCGCGTACGCGCGCAGCGTCTCGCTCTCGTCCTGCGTGATGTTGTCCGGGCAGAAGGCGAAGTGCTCGGCGGCCACCGCCTCGGCCTCGGCCGGTGTCGTGGGCGGGGCCGCCACCGACAGGACCAGCTGGTCGAAGGTGAGGGCCACGACCCGTACGCCGAAGCGGTCCTCCCAGGAGCGCAGGACCGCGCAGATGCGGGCCACGTCGCCCTCGTAGTTCACCGGACCGGACCAGCCGATCGCCGCCGGGATGTCCGCGCTGCGGCGCGCCGGGACCAGGGCGAGGCGCGGCTCCTTCAGCCAGGAGCCGCCGCCCGCGAGGGAGTCGGCGACCTCGGTGGCCCGGTCGTCCGCGTCCGCCTCGGGCGCGGTGGCCGGTGCCAGGCCGGGCCACTGCACGCCGTGCGGCGCGATCGTCTCGGCGAACTCCTCGGCCTCACCGAAGAGTTCGGTGACCGCTTCCTTGCCGGGGTAGTCCACGTCGGCGTCGAGGTCGAGCTCGTCCTGCGCGTACTCCTCCCAGTACCCCGCCAGTACCTCGTCGGCGTCGTGATCCCCCGGATACGACATCTCCTCGGGCATCAACTCCCATTCCTCCGGGCCGCCCTGGCTGCCGCCGACGTCTATGAGGAGGGGGAGCAGGCCGGCCGTGCGCGGGGCGGAACCCAGCGTGGCCCAGTCTCCGGGGGCGGCCGGCGCCTCGGTGTGCCACAGCAACGGCTCGTGCCAGGGGCCGTCATCCGTCGTGTCGATCAGTTTCCCGGGCGGGAGTTCGAGGCCGAGCGCGCGCCCGCTCGGATCTGCCGCCAGCGAGGGCAGCGGGTTCGGAAGTGTCGCCATGCCGGTGACTTTAGGGCCCGCCACTGACAACGCACCCCGGGGTCCGCCCACGAGGCCCTGGAGCGCCGGGACACACGAACGCGGCGTGCCACAGGTGGTTCGTGGCACGCCGCGCGAAGGGGGTCAGGCGCGGGTCGAGGGCGGCGCAGTCCGTACGCCGGTCTCGACCCGCCAGGGGTCAGCGGTGGCCGTGGCCCGGGCCGCGGCCGTGGTCGTCGCCGTGGCCGTGGTCGTCGCCGTGGCCGCGGTCGTCGCCGTGTCCACGGTCGTCGCCGTGTCCGCGGTCGCTGCCGTGGCCGCGACCGTCGTCACCGTGGTGCCTGGCGTCCCAGGAGATGGTGTCGACCACACGACGGTGGTCGTTGCGGAGCGTGGCGGTGTCCTCGCGGTCGTCCCAGACGAAGTTGCGGCGGTCCTGGTAGACGTCGCGGTAGGTGTCACGCCCGAAACCGGTGTGGACGCGGACGGTGGAGCGGCCGTCCAGGCGCAGGTGGTGGAACGTGTAGACGCGGCCCTGACGGTTGGACAGCGTCCAGTTGTCCAGGTTCACGCTGTCGCGCCCGCTGTTGGAGATCCGCACCCACTCCTCGTTCAGCGAGCGGTTGGACCTGGAGCCGTGTCCCGGGGCGTCGTACTGGACCTTGCTGATCTCCACCTGCGGACCGCGCGGCCCGGCTCCGTTGGCCGCCGCCGGCAGGGCGGCTGCTCCCACCAGCGCGGCGGCGGACAGAGCGGCGGCGGCCAGGCGACGGGCCGTGAAGGTCTGCGAAGCGGTCATGGGTGCCCCCTTGGGGTACTGGCGGGTCGCGGCGACAGGATCGTGCCGGCGGCCCGCTGTTCGTGCACCCGGCCTGCTGGCCGGACACCGCACAGCTTGCCGACTGAAGTGCTCCGCTACGTCCCGGAATCGGGGGGCGTAGCCGATCAACGACATTGTCGTGATAGTCGCATGTAGCGCGCACGTTTTGTGAAGGTGTGTCGGGTTGACGCCTCTTCGGGGGGTGTGGCCGCATCGGTACGGGCCTGTGCCACTTCTTCGCCATGCCGCGCCACCCGTCCGCGTCCTCCGCCGTCACCCGAAAGTGAGTAACAGTGCCGAGCGGGCAGGGGTACCCGCGCGGGTGATCGCGTGCACGCGCGTTCGGGTGCGGAAACGCCTGATCCCGCAGGCGGCGTCAGCGGCCTACGGGATCAGGTACTACGGGATCAGCGACGTGCTGGAAATCAGAGACGCTCGGGCGTCCTGATGCCCAGCAGGGCCATGCCCTGGTGCAGGGTGCGAGCCGTGAGGTCGCACAGGAACAGGCGGTTCTCGACCTGGGCCGGGGTGTCCGCCTTCAGGACCGGGCACTCCGAGTAGAAGGTCGTGTACAGGGACGCCAGCTGGTACAGGTACGCCGCCAGCTTGTGCGGGGCGTACTCGCCGGCGACCTCCGTGATCGTCTCCGCGAAGCGGTCCAGGTGCAGGCCCAACTCGCGCTCGGCCGGGGCCAGTTCCAGCTCCGGGTGGGCGGCAGGGCGGACCTCGCCCGCCTTGCGCAGGATCGACTGGATACGGGCGTACGCGTACTGGAGGTACACAGACGTGTCGCCGTTGAGCGACACCATCTGGTCCAGGTCGAACTTGTAGTCACGGTTCGCCGACGTCGACAGGTCGGCGTACTTGACCGCGCCGATGCCCACCTGCGTGCCGCGCTCGGAGATCTCCTCCTCCGACAGCTGCCCCAGGGTGTCCTTCTCCCGCACGACCGCCGTGGCCCGCTCGATCGCCTCGTCCAGGAGATCCACCAGCCGGACCGTCTCACCCTCACGCGTCTTGAACGGCTTGCCGTCCTTGCCCAGCACCGTGCCGAAGGCCAGCTGCTGCGCCTGCACGTCGTCGCCCAGCCAGCCCGCCCTGCGCGCGGTCTCGAAGACCATCTTGAAGTGCAGGGACTGACGGGCATCGACCACATAGACGAGGGTGTTCGCCTTGAGGTTGAAGACACGGTCCCTGATCGCCGAGAGGTCGGTCGCCGCGTAGCCGTAGCCACCGTCCGACTTCTTCACGATCAGCGGGACCGGGTTGCCGTCCGGCCCCTTCACGTCGTCGAAGAACACACAGAGCGCGCCGTCGGAGCGGACCGCCACGCCCGACTCCTCCAGGAGGCGGCAGGTCTCGTCCAGCATGTCGTTGTAGCCCGACTCGCCGACCACGTCCGGGTCCCGGATCTCCATGTCCAGCTTGTCGAAGACCGAGTAGAAGTAGATCTTCGACTCGTCCACGAACTTCTGCCACATGGCGAGGGTCTCGGGCTCGCCCGCCTGGAGGTCGACCACCCGGCGCCGCGCCCGCGTCTTGAACTCCTCGTCGGAGTCGAAGAGCGTCCGCGCCGCCTTGTAGAGCCGGTTCAGGTTCGACATGGCCTCCTCGCCGGAGACCTCCGCCGCGCCCTTGTGGTCCAGCTCGTGCGGGTGCTCGATCAGGTACTGGATGAGCATGCCGAACTGGGTGCCCCAGTCGCCGATGTGATGACGCCGGACCACGCTCTCGCCGGTGAACTCCAGGATCTGGACCACCGCGTCGCCGATGACCGCCGAACGCAGGTGACCGACGTGCATCTCCTTCGCCACATTCGGCTGCGCGTAGTCGATGACCGTGGTGCCCGGGTTCTCGGCGAGCGGCACGCCGAGGCGCTCGCCGTCCTCGTACCGCGCTGCCAGGTTCTCGGTGATGGCCTTGTCGGTGATCGTGATGTTCAGGAAGCCGGGCCCGGAGACCTCGATGTCCTTGATCACCTCACCCGACTCGACCCGCGCCACGACCTGCGTCGCCAGCTCTCTCGGGTTCGCCTTCGCCTTCTTCGCGAGGGCCAGGATCCCGTTGGCCTGGAAGTCGGCCCGGTCGCTTCGTCGCAGCAGCGGGTCCGCGGAACCGGCCTCCGGCAGGGCTGCCGAGAGGGCGTCCGCGAGGCGCTGGTGGACGGAGGCGGTGAGGGACGTGACCGAGGCCATGGAGTGGCTGCCGTTCTGCTCGGGTTCCGGGATTTTCTGAGTACAGGAAAGCCAGTATCCCATGCGGTGAAAAGCCGTTTTCGCGGTTCAGGCCCGAGCTGGGAGAATGGTGCGGTCAGCCGTACTGGCGTATGAGAAAGAAGGACGTGCCGATCGTGGCTCAGAGCACCGAGACCACCGACTGGGTCTCCCGTTTCGCGGACGAGGTCATCGAGGAATCGGAGCGTCGGGCCCCGGGCAAACCTGTGGTCGTCGCGTCCGGGCTCTCCCCCTCCGGCCCGATCCACCTCGGCAACCTCCGCGAGGTCATGACCCCGCACCTGGTCGCCGACGAGATCCGCCGCCGCGGGCACACCGTGCGCCACCTGCTCTCCTGGGACGACTACGACCGCTACCGCAAGGTCCCGGCCGGCGTCCCCGGCATCGACGAGTCCTGGGCCGAGCACATCGGCAAGCCGCTGACCTCCGTCCCCGCCCCCAAGGGCTCGGAGTACGCGAACTGGGCCGAGCACTTCAAGGCCGCGATGGTCGAGGCACTGGCCGAGCTCGGCGTCGAGTACGACGGGATCAGCCAGACCGAGCAGTACACCTCCGGCGTCTACCGCGACCAGGTGCTGTTCGCCATGAAGCACCGCGGTGACATCGACGCGATCCTCGACCAGTACCGGACCAAGAAGGGCCCCGCGAAGAAGCAGCAGGGCCAGAAGCCGGTCGACGAGGCCGAGCTCGAAGCCGCCGAAGGCTCCGGCGCCGCCGCCGAGGACGACGGCAGCTCGGTCGCCGGGTACTACCCGTACAAGCCCTACTGCGGGCAGTGCGAGAAGGACCTCACCACCGTCACCTCGTACGACGACGAGACCACCGAGCTGGCCTACACCTGCTCCGCCTGCGGCTTCTCCGAGACCGTCCGGCTGAGCGAGTTCAACCGCGGCAAGCTGGTCTGGAAGGTCGACTGGCCCATGCGCTGGGCCTACGAGGGCGTCATCTTCGAGCCGAGCGGGGTCGACCACTCCTCCCCGGGGTCCTCCTTCCAGGTGGGCGGCCAGATCGTGGGCATCTTCGGCGGCAAGCAGCCGATCGGGCCCATGTACGCGTTCGTCGGCATCTCCGGCATGGCCAAGATGTCCAGCAGCAAGGGCGGGGTGCCCACCCCGGCCGACGCGCTCCAGATCATGGAACCGCAGCTGCTGCGCTGGCTGTACGCCCGCCGCCGTCCCAACCAGTCGTTCAAGATCGCCTTCGATCAGGAGATCCAGCGGCTGTACGACGAGTGGGACAAGCTCGCGGGCAAGGTCACCGACGGCTCGGTCCTCCCGGCCGACGCCGCCGCGTACGCGCGCGCGATCGGCACCGCCTCCGGGGAGCTGCCCAGGACCCCCCGCCCGATGCCGTACCGCACCCTCGCCTCCGTCGCCGACATCACCGCCGGCGCCGAGGACCAGACCCTGCGGATCCTGAGCGAGCTCGACCCCGAGAACCCGCTCGCCTCCCTGGACGAGGTCCGGCCCCGGCTCGACAAGGCCGAGACCTGGATCAACACCCAGGTGCCGGCCGAGGAGCGCACCGTCGTGCGCGACGAGCCCGACGTCGAACTGCTCAAGTCGCTCGACGACCAGGGCCGCGAGTCGCTGCGACTGCTCCTCGACGGGCTGGAGCAGAACTGGTCCCTGGACGGCCTCACCCACCTCGTCTACGGCGTCCCCAAGGTCCAGGCCGGCTTCCCCGCCGACGCCACCGCCAAGGAGCTCCCGCCGGAGATCAAGGTCGCCCAGCGCACGTTCTTCGCGCTGCTGTACCACCTGCTGGTCGGGCGTGACACCGGCCCGCGCCTGCCCACGCTGCTGCTCGCGGTCGGCCAGGACCGGGTGCGCAAGCTGCTCGCCGCGTAAGGCCTTCGGCTGTACGAGGAAGGGGGCGCCCGGTGATCACCGGGCGCCCCCTTCCTCGTACGCGCGTCTGTTCGGCGTACGCGCGTCCGTGCCTACGCGATGTGGTCCTCCTCCAGCTCCGTGTTGAAACGGTTCTGGAAGCGGTTCATGTAGCGCCTCAGCTCGCTGTCGGTCAGGGTCACGCCATACGTGGCCTCGACGTTGCCGCCGAACTCACCCTTCGTGGGCAGGCCCTGGCCGGGCATGATCGACTGACGGAACACCTGGTAGAAGCTCTCCTCGCGGGCCTTCTCGTTGGCGAGCGGCGACTGCTCCTCCCGCGGGGCGGGGATGGGCAGCTGCTCCGGGTACTCCTGGTACTCCTGCTGCTCCTGGGCGACGCCCTCACCCAGCTGACGCGTGCGGCCGGGGCCCGCCGGGATCGGGAAGGTGCCGGTCTCCTCCGGGCCGGGCTCGTAGGCCTGCGCCTGCTGCTCCTCGTACCACTGCTGGTACTGCTCCTCGGGGACGTACTCCGGGTCGTAGCCGCCCTCGTAGACGATCTCCTGGGGGGCCGGGGACGCGAACCAGGGGCTGGAGTCCGGCTCCGGAGCCTGTGCCTCCTGCATGTACGGCGGCTGGGGCTGTCGTACGGGGGCCGGGGAGGGCTCCAGCTCCCGGTGCTCGGGGGCGGCGGGGGCGGGCGTCGCCACCTGGACAGGCGCCGGGGGCAGGAGGGCCGGCTCGATGCCCGCCGCCGCCAGGCCGGAGGGGGCGGTCTCGGCGAGCGGCACGCCGTAGCGGGCCAGGCGCAGCGGCATCAGCGACTCCACCGGGGCCTTGCGGCGCCAGGCGCGGCCGAAGCGGGAGCGCAGGCGGGCCTGGTAGACGAGACGTTCCTGCTCCAGCTTGATGACCTGCTCGTAGGAGCGCAGCTCCCACAGCTTCATACGGCGCCACAGGAGGAAGGTGGGGACCGGCGAGAGCATCCAGCGGGTGAGGCGGACGCCCTCCATGTGCTTGTCGGCGGTGATGTCCGCGATCCGGCCGATCGCGTGCCGGGCCGCCTCGACGGAGACCACGAACAGGACCGGGATGACGGCGTGCATGCCGACGCCCAGCGGGTCCGGCCAGGCCGCCGCGCCGTTGAACGCGATCGTCGCGACCGTCAGCAGCCACGCCGTCTGGCGCAGCAGCGGGAAGGGGATGCGGATCCAGGTCAGCAGGAGGTCCAGGGCGAGCAGGACGCAGATGCCCGCGTCGATGCCGATCGGGAAGACGTACGCGAAGTTCCCGAAGCCCTTCTTGAGAGCCAGCTCGCGCACGGCCGCGTAGGAACCCGCGAAGCCGATTCCCGCGATGACGAGCGCACCGGCGACGACCACACCGATGAGAATCCGGTGCATTCGTGTGAGCTGGATTGGCGCGGACACCCGTACTCCCCTCTTCTTGCGTGTTGTTGCGCGCAACAGGGTGGCACATGTGTACGGCGCACGGGCGGCCGGTATGGCAGGAGCCCGGCCCGCGAGGCGACCGGGCTCCGTCAAATGCCCTGCTGGGCAGGCGAGTTGCGCGCCGAAACCCGTTGAATGTCAGTACTTCTCGATGGTCAGTTCTTCTTGGTGGCCGACGCCGAGGCCGAGGGCTTGGAGCCGGCCGACGCCGACGGGGAAGCCGACTTGGAGGGGGAGGCCGACTGCGACGGGGCGGTGGTCGCCCGGCTGCCGTCCTGGTTCGCGGAGGCCACCGCGGCCACCGCCTCCTTGGCGGCCTTCTCCGCGGCCTTCGTCAGGTCGTCCGCGCTGGGGGCCTTGTCACCGGCGAGACCGGCGCCGTTGTAGTCGAGCGTGATGACGACGTTCTCGACGCGCGTCACGACCGTCTGCTGCTTGAAGGAGCCTTCCTTCTTCTTCAGGCCGTAGCGCACCGCCGTCGACGCGTCGCCGATCCCGGAGACCGGCTCCGACCGGGCGCCCGTCGCGCCGGTCACCGTCTGCGCGTCCTTGACCTGCTTGTCGTAGTAGGTCTGCGCGAGCTGGTTGCCCTCGCCGCGGGTCGCGTCCGAGTCGAAACGCAGCAGGGAGACGTTCAGCCAGCGGAACTGGGAACCCTTGACGCCCTTGTTGTCGAGGCTGTTCCAGGAGCAGCTGCTGCGGTCCTTCGCGTCGTCCGACTTGCCCGACTTGGCGGACTTCACACCCTTTGGGGCGAGTTCGCCCAGTGTGTTCTTCGAGAACACCGAGCAAGGGGCCGGCAGCGTCGCGTACGCGGCCGGCTTGACGGCGTCCGCGGAGGTGCTCGGGGACGCGGACGAGGTCGCGGCGGTGCCCTTCTGGGCGGCGTTGTCGGCGCTCGAACCCGATCCCGAGCCGGAGCCGGAGTCCGAGGAACAACCGGCGGCGGCGAGCACCACCGGGACGGCGGCTGCGCTGACAAGGATGCGGGTGAGTCGCGGGGCTCGGCCTACTCGCTGTGCTGGTCGGTGCATGGTTCCTTCACTCGTGGCGCTCGTGGTGCGATCGCACATGGCAGGTGCGACCGGTCGGGTCCGAGGGGCCACGGTACGCGGTGAGGCAGCGATGCGTTTCCTGTTCGAGGGGTTCGCGTGGGGTGCCCCCGCGCCCCGGCGGACCCGTCAGCCGTTGAACCGGTCGACGAGCTTCTGCGCCAGATTCCGGGCCTTGTCCTGCATTTCTTTGCTGTCCGGGGTACCGGTGGAAGCGGTCGGCTGCTCGGCGTACTCGATCCTCACGATCACGTTGGACGTGCGGAACACCACAGTCACGGTGCGCTGCTGAGCCGTCGAAGACGTGGAGTTGAGCTTGTCGTTGAGGAACGCCTCCTCGCCCAGGCCGCTGAGCTTGCGGGGCTGGAGGTCGGCGGGGGTGTCGCTCGCGCCGGCGGAGGCCGAAGCGGAGGCGGAGGAGGTGGCCGAGGAGGCGGGCGTGGAGGGGGTCGCCGAGGGGGTGGCGGTGGCGGAACCGGTGTCGGACGGCGTGGCCGAAGCGGAGGGCTCGGGGAGGTTCGCCGCGGTCTCCTCGGTCGCGTAGATGTCCTGGGCGCGGGAGTCGTCGCTCACCGCGTTGTCGTAGGAGACCACGCGCTCGAAGTCGACGTTGAGATGGTCGGTGGCGTCCGTGGAGTCCACCTTCCAGCCGCAGCCGACGCGGCGGTCGGTGTCGTAGGTGAGGGTGGCCTGGCCCTCGTACACCTTGTCGCGCTGGTCCTGGTCGGTGATCTGCTTGATGCCGGGCAGCAGGGAGTCGAGGCTGTCGTGACTCACCGCGGCGCAGGCCTCCGGGAGCGTGCGGTACTTGCCCGGCTGGGCGGCCGGGGTGTTCGTGCTGACGTCGCCCGGCTTGGGGTCGGCCGCCGTGCCGTTGTTCGCCGAACCTCCGGTGCAGCCGGCCAGCAGGGCCGCGAGGAGCGCGGCGATGCCGGGGACGTACGCCTTCCGCTGCACGGTCGGGCTCCTCTCGACGGCTCCCGGGGCCTGTGGCCGGGAGCTCTGTGGTGCTGTCCTGTGGTTATTCGGTTGCCGCGCGGGGGCGGCCCCTGCAGACAATGTGTATCGCACGCACAGCCGTGGACGCCGGTCCGTTGTCCCATACGTCGACCTTGGCGCAGGTTTTGCGTTCTATGACTTTTGTCGCTTGTCGGGGGAGTGAGGATGTTATGTCGTACGTAGAGATACCGGGCGCCAAGGTACCCATCCGCATGTGGACGGACCCGGCGTCGGTCGAGGACGTGGCCCTGCGCCAGCTCCAGAACGTGGCCACCCTCCCGTGGATCAAGGGCCTCGCCGTCATGCCGGACGTCCACTACGGCAAGGGCGCGACGGTCGGCTCGGTCATCGCCATGCGCGACGCGGTGTGTCCGGCGGCGGTGGGGGTCGACATCGGGTGCGGGATGTCCGCGGTCAGGACGTCGCTCACGGCCAATGATCTGCCGGGGGATCTTTCGCGGCTTCGGTCGAAGATCGAGGAGGCGATTCCGGTGGGGCGGGGGATGCACGACTCCCCGGTCGAGCCGGGCGGCTTCCATGGGCTGGCGACGAGTGGGTGGGACGACTTCTGGGGGCGGTTCGATGGCATCGCCGAAGCGGTCAAATTCCGTCAGGAACGTGCCACTAAGCAGATAGGAACGCTCGGATCGGGCAATCATTTCATCGAAATCTGCACAGATACGACCGGTTCCGTCTGGCTGATGCTGCACTCCGGTTCGCGCAACATCGGCAAGGAGCTGGCCGAGTACCACATCGGCGTCGCCCAGAAGCTCCCGCACAACCAGGGGCTGGTCGACCGTGACCTCGCGGTCTTCGTCGCGGACACCCCGCAGATGGCGGCGTACCAGAACGACCTCTACTGGGCGCAGGAGTACGCGAAGTACAACCGAACGCTCATGGTGGCGCTTCTCAAGGACGTGGTGCGTAAGGAGTTCAGGAAGGCGAGAGTGACCTTCGAGCCGGAGGTCAGTTGCCATCACAACTATGTGAGCCGTGAGCGCTACGAGGGCATGGACCTGCTTGTCACGCGCAAGGGGGCCATCAGTGCCCGAGCCGGAGAGTTCGGCATCATTCCGGGCTCGATGGGCACGGGTTCGTACATCGTGAAGGGCCTCGGCAACGAGAAGGCCTTCAACTCCGCGTCGCACGGCGCGGGCCGGCGCATGAGCCGCAACGCGGCGAAGCGCCGGTTCTCGACCCGGGACCTGGAGGAGCAGACGCAGGGCGTCGAGTGCCGCAAGGACTCCGGCGTCGTGGACGAGATCCCGGGCGCGTACAAGCCGATCGAGCAGGTCATCGAGCAGCAGAGCGACCTCGTTGAGGTCGTTGCGAAGCTGAAGCAGGTCGTCTGCGTGAAGGGCTAGAAGCGGCGATGCGCGCGGCGGACACTCGCCGCGCCCATCGTGAACCGGTTGGTCCGGCAGCCCTACTGCGCGTGTAGCAGCTTCCAGCGGCGAACCTGGCAGGCGCTCCAGGAGTAGCCCAATTCGGCTGCTGCGTGGGCAATGGTCGGGGCGGCGAGCAGGATCCGGTCCATTTCGTGGGTCCACTCGATGCGCGGTGGCCTGGGCTTGGAGCCGGCTGGGCGAGTCCATGCCGCAACGCCCTCTGCGGTTGTCTGCTTACGCTTCAAGGACAGGCAGCCCGGATAGTAGAGGTGCGCAGCCAGATTTTGCGCTGCCTCGGTGATGTACATGATGTTGTAGAGGGCGTCGCGTTGGTTGCGTCGTAGCCTGCGTTCGGCGCCTGTGATCTCCTCCGCGTAGGAGCACTGGTCGGCCATGATGACTGGTCTCGGCGAAGTTCGTGGACCGGGTGCGTTCGGTAATGCTGCTTTTGTATGGCGTCAGTCCCTGGAATTTGCGCAAGAGGTCGATATCCCGCACGTTGATCTCGACGGTCAGTCGCCCTCGCTGCCTTGACTGCGGGGAGAGATGCCCGTCGGCCTGTAAAAATCCGAACATGTAGGCGTACTCAGGGATTTCCAGGTCCATGAACTCCGCCGTGCCGGTGCCGAGGACGTCGTTCAGCGTGAATTGGTGCGCGTTAGGCTCGCGTTCAGCCATGAGGAAGTTGGCCTTCCTGTGTGGTCAGGCCCCCGGCCGGGACGGCTATCCCGGCCGGGGGCCGTCGTTTTTGATGTTGTGGCGCGAGCCTAGATCGGGAGTTCTGCTTTCGTATGGGCGATCTATGCGGTTCACCCTTGTGAGTCAGCGGAGGTGCTTCTCCAGGAGGGTCACCGCGTACGGGGTGCCCAGGCCGCCGTCCTTGGCGGTCTGTTCGCCCACGACCGTGTAGCCGGCTGCCTGGTAGTACTCCCGTAGGCGGGGGTTGGTGGAGAGGCAGTCCAGGCGGCAGAGGGTGCGGCCGGAGGCGGCGATGCGGCGTTCCGCTTCCGCGAGCAGGTGGCGGCCGACGCCGGGCGGGGCCACGCGGCGGTCGGTCATCAGGCGGTGGATGTAGGCGGCGGTGGGGGGTTGGGGACCCCAGGCGGCCGGGTCGTCCCACCAGAGTTCCCAGGCGCCCGCCACCTGGTCGTCCAGGAGGGCCAGCCAGACTTCGCCCTCCGTCAGGCGGGTGCGGAAGTGGGGTTCGGTGAGTTGGCCGGGCTTCCACTGGTCGATGCCTTGGGAGAGCTGCCAGTGGGCCGCCTCGTCGCGGAGGCGGACCAGGGTGGGGATGTCGGCCTCGGTCGCCTGGCGGTAGGTGAGGGGAGAGGCCGGTTCGAGGAGGGTCGCGCGGAGGGCCGCGGTGAAGGTGGCGTCCAGGCCCAGGGTCTCCGTGACGTAGGACTGGATCGAGCCGTAGCGGGAGTTCATCGTCGACAGGAACCGGGTCATGATCTCGGCGGGTGCCGTGCCGTAGGCCGGCCACTGGAGTTCGCGGTCGGGGTTGTTGGCGCGCCAGTCCGCGACCAGCAGGGGCGTGGCACGTTCCGTGAGGGTGAAGTCGTCGGTGATCGTCTGCTCGGGGACGCCCAGGAGAGACAGGACCAGCGCCGCCACCAGGCCCGTGCGGTCTTTGCCCGAGGCGCAGTGGAAGACCAGGGGGGTGTCCGATTCGGCCGCTGCCCCGACCAGTTGCAGTGTCTCGCGGATTTCCTTGGTGCCGTCCTCGGCGACCTCCGCGTAGCGGGCCGCCAGGTAGGGGCCGGGGGCGACGGAAGGGGGCAGTGCCGCCTGGTCGTACGGGCGGTGCTCGATGCTCTGGTTGTGGTACGTGAGGGAGGGGTGCTCGGGGACACGGCCCTTCGCCTCGATCTCCCAGGGGTAGCGGAGGTCCACGACCGTGCGGATGCCGAGGGAGAGGAAGAGGTCCCAGTCCTGCGTCCCGGGGGTCAGTTTGCCGAGCGAGTCCGCGCGGTACAGGCGCGACCGGCGGACCGTACGGCCGTCCGCGGTGGTGTATCCGCCCAGGTCGCGGACGTTGTGCAGGCGGGCGAAGGGTATGTGTCTGTTCACATCGTGTCCGTTCACATCGTGGCAGCGTACGGCGGACGTACGGCTGCCGCGATCACTTCGCGTGGGTCACCGCGTAGATCATGACGAAGGCCACGATGTGGATGCCGAAGAGGAAGTACGCGAGGTACCACCAGACGTAGCGCTGGTTCTTCTTCTCCGCGGCGAGGTGGCGGCGCTCCGCGGAGGGCTCTGTCAGCGCTTCGCCCGGTGTCTCGTTCGGCATCCCGTCCGGCATCACAGTTCCCGGTGGACCTTGGTGTTCGACGCCTGGGCGCGGGGGCGTACGACGAGGAGGTCGATGTTGACGTGGCTGGGGCGGGTGACGGCCCAGGTGATGGTGTCGGCGACGTCGTCGGCGGTCAGTGGCTCGGCCACGCCCGCGTAGACCTTGGCCGCCTTCTCCGTGTCGCCGCCGAAGCGGGTCAGCGCGAACTCGTCCGTCTTGACCATGCCGGGCGCGACCTCGATGACCCGGACCGGCGTTCCGACGATCTCCAGGCGGAGGGTCTCGGCGAGGACGTGTTCGGCGTGTTTGGCGGCGACATAGCCCGCGCCGCCCTCGTACGTGCCGTGCCCCGCCGTCGACGACAGCACGACGACCGTGCCGTCGCCGCTCGCGGTGAGCGCCGGGAGCAGGGCCTGGGTGATGTTCAGCGTGCCGATGACGTTCGTCTCGTACATCTGGCGCCATTCGGCCGGGTCGCCGGTCGCGACCGGGTCGGCGCCCAGCGCGCCGCCCGCGTTGTTGACCAGGACGCCGATCGTCTTGAAGGCGCCGGCGAACTCGTCGACCGCCGCGCGGTCCGTGACGTCCAGCGCGTACGCGGTCGCCTGGTGGCCCGTCGCGTTGATCTCCTCGGCCAGTGCCTCGATGCGGTCCTTGCGGCGGGCGGTCAGCACGACGCGGTAGCCGGCCGCGGCGAGCTGCCGGGCCGTCGCCGCGCCGATGCCGCTGCTCGCGCCGGTGACGACGGCGATGCGGGAGGAGGCGGAGGGCACGGCGGACGTCATGGGCTGCTCCTAGTGCGTGACTATCTGGCGTACGTGATGTGGTCGGTCCTCGTCAGGATAGGCAGGCGGGCGGCGTCCGCGGGGCCGTGGGCTCAGTTGCCGCCGCGCGGCGCGTACATGATCACGGCCATGCCGGCGAGGCAGATGAGGGCGCCGGTCACGTCCCAGCGGTCGGGGCGGTAGCCGTCCGCGACCATGCCCCAGACGAGGGAGCCGGCCACGAACACTCCGCCGTACGCGGCGAGGATGCGGCCGAACTCGGCGTCCGGCTGGAGCGTCGCCACGAAGCCGTAGACGCCGAGCGCCATGACGCCGGCGCCGATCCAGAGCCAGCCGCGGTGCTCGCGCACGCCCTGCCAGACCAGCCAGGCGCCGCCGATCTCGAAGAGCGCGGCGACGACGAAGAGGGCGGCGGAGCGGACGATCAGCATGCCGTCACTCTCGCACGGGCCGTATCCGCCGCTTCCGTCACCTGATGGACGGCGCCTGTCGACGGTCAGGGGTGGCATACATCGGGTGATCACGTGAGCGTGCGTGCGTGCGGGCCCGGAGCGAAGGAAGCGACGCCATGCGGATGATGGAGATGCGGCTGCGGCTGCGGATGCGGCGGGGGACGGGGATCGGTGCGTGGGTGCCGTGCGTGGGTGTGGTGGGTGCGGGTGCGGCTCTGACGCTGGGCGGGGCGTCGTCCGTCGGGGCCCTCGCTCCCGAGGCCGATCTCGCCTATCACGGCTCGGTGTCCATGGCGGCGGGGCTCGTCGACGTGCGGCTGACCCCGCGGAACCAGGGCCCGAGTGCCGTCGAGGACGCGACGGTCCGGCTGCGCTGGTCGGCCCCGCTCGCGGATGTGCAGCGGCTGCCCGGCGCATGCGCGCGTTCGGGCCAACGGGTGGTGGTGTGCCGTACGGGGCCGCTGGCGGCGGACGGGCTGGGGGACCAGATCCGGCTGCAGGTACGGCTGCGGGGGGAGCCGTCGGAGGTGACGCTGGAGATCGACACGGTGTGGGGCGGCGGTGCGGTCGACCGCGATCACGGCAACGACCAGGAGCGGGTGCTGGCGCTGGACACCGGGGACTCGTACGTGTTCTAGGGCGGGCCGGCGACGACCGGCCGGATCGCGGAGCTGACCGGTCTGACCACCGGTTCGGCGACGCGGGTGCGGGACCGGCTGGGCGGCGGCTGGTACGCGCTCTTCGACGAGCTGGCGGACGACGAACTCGCCCTGGTCATCGGGCACATGCGCCGCACGGTGGATCTGAGCGCGGAGCAGATCGCCCGCCTGCGGGAGGGGGACTTTCAGGAGGCCGACGAGGACCGTCCGGAGCCTGCGGAGCCTTCGGACGAGGCGTTGCCGTCGCCGTCGTCGTCGTAACGCTCCCGCGCCTCGTTGACCTCCTCGATGTGCAGTTCCGCCCAGTCCTTCACGGCGGAGAGCAGTCCGGCGAGGCTGGTGCCGAGGGGGGTCAGTTCGTAGTCGACGCGGACGGGCACGGACGGGGTCACCGTGCGGACCAGGATGCCGTCGCGCTCCAGCGAACGCAGCGTCTGCGTCAGCATCTTGGGGCTGATCCCCGCGAGCTTGCGGCCCAGGTCGCTGTAGCGCATCGACGCCTCGTCCGCCTGGGCGAGCGCGCTGACGACCAGGCTGACCCACTTGTCGCTGATGCGGTCGAGGAGCTGGTTGGTGGGGCAGCTGCGGATGAACGCGTCGTACTCGATCCGCGCCTGCGCGCGCCGCTGCGCCGCGGTCGTGGTCGCCATGACTCACCTCCGGGTGATGTACGCACCTTCAGGTGCCTACTTACCGAAAGAGAGTAACTCTTCCTAGGGTTGTTGCAGCGGGAGAGAAACCCGGGTGAATCAGGCGAATCGATGCGCCAGGCGCGGGAAACAGGGAGAGCTGACATGCGGGCAGTGGTCGTGACGGAGTTCGGTGGGCCGGAAGCGGTGGAGATCGCGGAGGTCGAGGTGCCGGAGCCGGGGGCCCGGCAGATACGGATCAAGGTCGCGGCCGCCGCGCTCAATCCGGTCGACGCCGGGGTGCGCGCGGGCGGCTTCGGGGGCGCGGGGCGGCGGCTCGGACTGGGCTGGGACGTCGCCGGGACGGTGGACGCGGTGGGCGCGGACGCGGGGTGGAGGGTCGGGGACGAGGTGGTGGCGCTGTCGTACGGGGCGGTCAAGTCCCTTGGCACGCACGCCGACTACGTGGTCGTGGACGCGGACGCGGTGGCCGGGGCGCCGAGCTCGGTGGACCCCGTCCACGCGGCCTCCCTGCCCCTCAACGCCCTGACCGCGGCCCAGGCCCTGGACCTGCTGGCCCTGGAGCCCGGGCAGAGCCTGGCGGTGACGGGTGCGGCGGGGGCGGTCGGCGGATACGCCGTCCAACTCGCCGCCCACCGGGGTCTCGTGGTGACGGGGGTGGCCCGCGAGAGCGACGAGGAGCTCGTACGGTCGCTGGGGGCGGCCCACTTCGCGCCGGGCGGCGTGGACGGGGTGGACGGGGTGCTGGACGCGGCGATTCTCGGCGCGGCGGCGTTGGAGTGGGTGCGGGACGGCGGGGCGTTCGTGGGCGTCATCCCGGGGACGCATCCGGCGTCCGTACGGGGGGTGCGGACGGACTCGGTGGAGGTGAGCGCCGACGGGGCGCGTCTCGCGGAGCTGGTGGCGCTCGTCGACGAGGGGGTGCTCACGACCCGGGTCGCCGACACCTACGGGCTGGGGGAGGCGGGGAAGGCGCACGCGCGGCTGGCCGGGGGCGGGCTGCGGGGGCGGTTGGTCCTGATCCCCTGAGTCCGTGGGGTGCCTGAACGAGTCCGTGGGGTGCCCGAACGAGTCCGTGGGGTGCCCGGAGGGGCCCTGGGGTGATCTCGAAGTCCTGGGTGCTTCTGCCCGTCATCCGTTCGGCTCAACGTGGTCGGTGGTGAGGTCGAGCTGTGGTCTGTGCCCGGGGCGGGATGGCGAATGCCGTGTGCAGGAACTCGGTCACCCGCCCGAGCGCGGCCTCGCCTTCGTCGAGCAGCGCGGCGAAAGCCTGGAACAGGTGCGGGACGCCCGGGGTGACCTCGAGTGTGACCGGGACGTCGTCCGCGGCCGCGCGCGCCGCGAGCCTGACCGCGTCGTCGAGCAGCAGCTCGTTCGACCCGGCCTGGATCAGCAGCGGCGGCAGGCCACGCAGGTTCGCGAACACCGGGCTGATCAGCGGATCCGCGGGGTCCGCGGCACCTGTGTAGTCCTTGGCCCGGACCGCGATGGCATCGGGGGTGAACGACGGGTCGACCGCGATCTTGGTCGTCATGCTCGCGCCGCTCAGCGTCAGGTCCGCGTACGGCGAGAAGAGCACGCCGGCGGCCGGCATCGGTAGGTTCTGCTCACACGCACGCACCAGCAGGGCCCCGGCGAGGCCGGCACCGGCTGACTCGCCGACCACGGCGATCCGCGCCGGGTTGCCGCTTCCGGTCTCGCCGAGCAGGGCCCGGTAGGCGGCCAGGGCGTCGTCCGGCGCGGCCGGGAACGGGTGCTCGGGCGCGAGCCGGTAGTCGACCAGGATCACCCTCGTCCGGGTCCGGCGGGCGACGTTCGAGGCCAGACCTGCCGAGGTGCGCGCCGAGCCGAACACGTAGAAGCCGCCGTGGAACCACAGCAGCGTGCCTTCCGGGGTGACGCCGTCGATGCCGATCTCCAGTACCGGGACCTCGCCCAGTCGGCCGGGGGTGAGCGCCACGTCCTCGGGAAGCGGCCGGGAAGTGAGCATCCGGGTGAAGGTCTCGCGCTGTTGCACATGGTCGCCGCCGATGTGGAGCGGGCCGTTGCGGAAGAGGGTGTCGAGCGCTTCGCGCTGCTCTTTACTCATGCCCTCAGCCTTCTGTATCCAGGGACTATGCGGCAATGCCATATGTTGCATACGGTGTATGCGTGCCACGTATAGATTCGGTGGACCTGAACCTGCTGGCGCCGCTGCACGCGCTGCTCGAGGAGCGGCACGTCTCCCGCGCGGCGGACCGGCTGCACATGAGCCAGCCCTCGATGAGCCGGGCTCTCCAGCGCCTGCGCGCCACCCTCGGCGACGAACTGCTCGTGCGCGGGCCTGGCGGATACCGGCTCACCCCTCGTGCCGAGCGGATCCAGGCCGAACTGGAGCACGCACTGCCAAGACTCGAACACGTCTTCTCCGGCGAGGTGTTCGATCCTGCGACAGCGGCGCGTTCGTTCCGCCTGGCCGGAACCGACTACACGGTCTCCGCGCTCAGCGGGGTGCTGCTCGCCCGAGTGTTCGAGCAGTCACCGGGCTCGACCGTGCTCTTCTCGCGCTGGCACCATGCCGTCTTCAGCGACGCCGAGCACGGCATGGTGGACCTGCTCGTCCACGGCGGTTCGGCTCCGCCGCCGCTGCGCTCGCAGGTGCTGTTCGAGGAGGACTACGCCTGTCTGGTCTCCAGCCACCACCCGCTCGCGCAACGCCCTGCCGTGTCGCTGCGGGACTATCTGGAGTGCGCGCACATCGTGGTGGACGTCGCTGACGGACGGCAGGGGCACGTCGACCGGTGTCTTGAACTGCTGGGCAGCCCGAGGCGAGCGAGCGTGACCGTGCCCTACCACGCGGCGGCAGCCGCCGCGGTGCCGGGAACCTCGCTGATGGCGACTCTGCCGAGGAGCTTCGCGATCCGGCACGCGTCGCCAGGGACCACCGCCGTCATCCCGGCACCGACCGAGATCGGCCCGATGAGCTGTGCGATGTCCTGGCACCCGCGCCTGGACGACGACGCCGCGCAACGCTGGCTCCGCGACACGATCACCACGACCACCACGCGGTGATGACTGGGTGATGCGTGGGGGCTCCGCCCCCAGACCCCCCCCGGGTGGGTTTGTCGGCTGCGGGTGGGTGGGGGCTTGGCGCAGCTCCCCGCGCCCTTGGGGGCGGGGCTGCGCCCCGGCCCACCCGCGATCGGAGCCGGGTCAGTGGGTGGTGGTTGCGTAGGTGGTGGGGGGGTACTCCCACCGTCGCTGTGAAGTCGCGGACGAGGTGGGCCTGGTCGGCGTAGCCGAGGTCGGCGGCGAGGGCGGCCCAGTCGACCGGGCCGGCGGCCTCCGCGCGGGACAGGGCCTCGTGGATCCGGTAGCGCAGGATGATCCACTTCGGGCCGACGCCGACGTACGCGGCGAAGAGGCGTTGCAGGGCCCGTACGGTCATCCCCTCGGCGCGTGCGAAGTCGCCGACGTGCCGGATGGTGCGGTCGCCCCGGATGCGGTCCACCAGGGCCATGGCGAGGTCGGCCTGGGGATCCGGGCGCGGACCGAGACCCAGGAGGAACGCGTCGAGCGCGGCCACGCGTGTGTCCTCGTCGGCGGGGTCGAGGACGGAGGGGACCGTGGCGGCGTCCACCGAGGGAAACACCATGTGGAGTGGGATTCGCTCGCCCGTGAGTGACGTCAGGGCCCGTCCCGGCGCGAAGGGACGGAAGCCCCCCGGGCGGAACTGGATCCCGCACACCCGTCCCCGGCCCTCCAGTTTCTGTGTGAACAGGTCGAGGCCGATGCCGGCCACCTCGCCGAAGCCGAGGGGGTCCTGACCCGCGAACCTCTGGAAGACGACGTTCACGGACGGGTGCGGGACCACGTGGGAGGCGTACGGCTCGGGTAGGTCCCAGTCGATCAGCCAGTAGTGCTCCAGGTAGGGGCGGAGCGGCTCGGCGGGTTCGCGGCGGCGGAAGTGGACGCGCGCGAAGAGCTCCGCGGCGTCGACGATGCCTCGGGTGTCACGGCGTGGGGCGGCCATGACGGGATCGTAGGGCGGGGCACTGACAGTCGGGGGCAGGGGCAGGGGCAGGGGCAGGGGAGGGGGAGGGGGAGGGGCCGGCGGGCGGGGGTGGATGGTGCGCGGAATAGCGAGGTGGGGTGGATCGTTTGTGGGTATAGTTGAATCGTAAACAACCTGGAGGGTGAGCGACCATGCAGTTCGGGATCTTCAGCGTCGGCGATGTCACACCGGACCCGACGACCGGCCGTACGCCGACCGAGGCCGAGAGGATCAAGGCCATGGTCGCGATCGCGCAGAAGGCGGAGGAGGTCGGCCTGGACGTGTTCGCGACGGGTGAGCACCACAACCCGCCGTTCGTGCCGTCGTCGCCGACCACGATGCTCGGCTATGTCGCGGCGCGGACCGAGCGCCTGATCCTGTCGACGTCCACCACGCTGATCACCACCAACGACCCGGTGAAGATCGCGGAGGACTTCGCGATGCTGCAGCACCTGGCCGACGGGCGGGTGGATCTGATGATGGGGCGGGGGAACACCGGGCCGGTGTATCCCTGGTTCGGGCAGGACATCCGCCAGGGCATCAACCTGGCGGTGGAGAACTACGCGCTGCTGCGCCGGCTGTGGCGCGAGGACGTGGTGACGTGGGAGGGCAAGTTCCGCACGCCGCTGCAGTCGTTCACCTCGACGCCGCGTCCGCTGGACGGGGTGCCGCCGTTCGTGTGGCACGGCTCGATCCGGTCGCCGGAGATAGCCGAGCAGGCCGCGTACTACGGCGACGGCTTCTTCCACAACAACATCTTCTGGCCGGCCGACCACACCAAGCAGATGGTCGAGCTGTATCGGGAGCGGTACGCGCACTACGGGCACGGCACGCCCGAGCAGGCGATCGTCGGTCTCGGCGGGCAGGTGTTCATGCGGAAGAACTCCCAGGACGCCGTGCGCGAGTTCCGGCCGTACTTCGACAACGCGCCGGTCTACGGGCACGGGCCCTCCCTGGAGGAGTTCACCGACCAGACCCCGCTGACCGTCGGTTCCCCGCAGGAGGTCATCGAGAAGACCCTGGCCTTCCGCGACTACGCCGGTGACTACCAGCGCCAGCTGTTCCTGGTGGACCACGCCGGGCTGCCGCTGAAGACGGTGCTCGAGCAGCTCGACCTGCTCGGCGAGGAGGTCGTGCCCGTGCTGCGCGAGGAGTTCGCCAAGGGGCGCCCGGCGGATGTGCCGGACGCGCCGACCCACCAGTCCCTGCTCAAGGCTCAGGAGGTGAGCGTCGCATGAAGCTCGTCGTCGTCTCGGCGGGGCTGAGCGTCCCCTCGTCGACCCGGCTGCTGGCCGACCGGCTGGCCGCCGCCACCGCCGGGCACACGTCCGTCGACGTCCAGGTCGTCGAACTGCGCGACCTGGCGGTGGAGATCGCCCACAACTTCACCAGCGGCTTTCCCGGGCGGGCCCTGTCCGCGGCCCTGGATGCGGTGACGGAGGCGGACGGGCTGATCGTGGTCACACCGGTGTTCTCCGCCTCCTACAGCGGCCTGTTCAAGTCGTTCTTCGACGTGCTGGACCAGGACGCGCTCACCGGCAAGCCGGTCCTGATCGCCGCGACCGGCGGCTCCGCCCGCCACTCCCTCGTCCTCGAACACGCCCTGCGCCCCCTCTTCGCCTACCTGCGCGCCGTGGTCGTACCGACCGCGGTCTACGCGGCCTCGGAGGACTGGGGTGCGGAAGGCCTCGCCGAGCGGATCGACCGCGCGGCGGGCGAACTGGGGAGGCTCATGGAAGGCCTGGGCTCTCGGGCCGGGGCTGTGCGAAGGGCCGATGTGGCGGACACGGCGGACGCGGCGGAAATGGCGGGCGCGGCGGAATTGGCGGGCGCGTCGGCGGCCGTGGACACCGACACCGCCGCCGCCATCGCGCCGCGCGCTCTCGACGGGGCCATCGCCTCGGCCGACAGGTTCACTGTCATCCCCTTCGAGCAGCAGCTCGCCGCGCTGCGGCCCTAGGGGGAGAAGGCCGTGAAGGCCGGAAGAGGGGGTGGGCCGCCACCGTCGCGCGCTTCCGGCCCACCCCCTCGGCGCGGGCCGGACCCCTACTGGGGGATTCGGGTCGGCCCGTCCTGACATACGGGACAGACTGACCGCGCGAGGTAAGGGGCACGCGGGAGGAGGGGTGAGAGGCCGGTAAGAAGCCCACCCTCACCACCGCCCACCAGGTGGTACCCGGCCAGGGGCTTGGCAGACTGGTGGGGTGCCCCAAAATGTGCTGCTCGCCGAGGACGACCGTGCCATCCGCCATGCCCTGGAAAGGGCACTGACACTGGAGGGCTACGCGGTGACGGCCGTCACCGACGGCGTAGAGGCGCTGGCCCAGGCCCACCGCACGCCACCGGACGTCCTCGTCCTGGACGTGATGATGCCCGGTATCGACGGATTGCAGGTGTGCCGGGTGCTGCGCGCGGAGGGGGACCGTACGCCGATCCTGATGCTCACCGCACTGGTCGAGACGGCCGACCGCATCGCGGGCCTGGACGCCGGGGCCGACGACTACGTGGTCAAGCCGTTCGACGTGGAGGAGGTCTTCGCCCGGCTGCGGGCCCTGCTCCGCCGGACCGGTCAGGTGAACGGCACCCCCGCCGACGTACCGGCGTCGTCGTCGTTCGTGTCCGCGTCGAAGGAGGCGTCGGGGCAGATCTCCGCGGCCGGGCTGCGCATGGACATCCAGGCGCGCCGTGCCTGGCGCGGGCAGCGCGAGCTGGAGCTCACCCGCACCGAGTTCGAACTGCTCGAACTGCTCGTCCGCAACGCGGGCATCGTCCTCGACCACGCCACGATCTACGACCGCATCTGGGGCTACGACTTCGGCCCCGGTTCCAAGAACCTCGCCGTGTACGTGGGGTATCTGCGGCGCAAGCTCGACGAGCCGGGGGCGCCGGCGCTGATCCACACCGTCCGGGGCGTGGGGTATGTGCTGAGGGAGGACTGAGTGCCCCCCCGATGGCTCACGGGGCTGCGGCCCCGGCGGGTGTCCTCCCTGCGGGCCACCTTCACCCTGTCCTTCGCCGCCGTGGCCGCCGTGGTCACCGTCCTCGTCGGGTTCCTGAGTTACGACGCCGCCGCCCGGCTGGTGCGGGTGGACCAGCAGACCGTTTTCTCCGGGGTCGTGCAGGACCTGCGGGTCCAGGTGCGCGAGACGGCGTTGGACCCGGGTGATTTCTCGTCGTCCGACCCCGATCACGACGGGCCCCTGGACGACATCATCCGGCCCGCCCGTACGGATGTGCAGGTGCTCGGGCGCGGTGGGGTGATATCCGACCGCGGGAACCCTGCGCTGCCCGTGACCACCGCCGACCGGCGGACAGCCGCGTCCGTGACCGCGGGCAAGTGGGTGGAGCACGGGGAGGTCGACGTCGCCGGCGACCGCTACCGGGTGGCGACCGTCGCGCTGGGCGGCGGGCGGGGCGCGGTGCAGGTGGCCCAGCAGTTCAGCGACACGGAGGATCTGCTGCGGGAGCTGCAGCAGCGGACCGTGCTGCTGGTGGGGGCGGTGGTGATCGCGTCGGGGCTGTTCGGCTGGTGGCTGGCCCGGCGCATCACCCGACGGCTGGTGCGGCTGGCCGGGGCCGCGGAGGACGTGGCGCGCACCGGGCGGCTCGGCATCCAGGTGCCGGTGGCCGGATACGACGAGGTGGCCCGCCTCGGCCGCTCCTTCGACCGGATGCTCGGCCGGCTCGCCCAGTCCGAGGAGGACCAGCGCCGGCTGGTCCAGGACGCGGGCCATGAACTCCGTACGCCGCTGACCTCGCTGCGTACGAACATCTCCATGCTGCGCCGCATCGACGAGCTGCCGCCCGACGCCCGCGAGGAGCTGGTCGCCGACCTGGCGCAGGAGTCCCGCGAGCTGACCGACCTCGTCAACGAGCTGGTGGCGCTCGCGGCCGGGCGGTCCGACACCGAGCCCGTGCAGCGGATCGACCTGGCCGATCTCGCCGAGGACGTGGCGATCGCCTCGCGGCGCCGCACCGGGCGGGACATCCTCGTCCGGGTGAGCGGTGACACGACGGTCGACGGCCGTCCCACGGCGCTTCAGCGGGCGATATCCAACCTGGTGGAGAACGCGGCCAAGTTCGACCGCGAGGGCACGGCGCCGATCGAGATCGCGGTCACCGGTCCGGTGCGGCCCGGCGTCGGGGTGGGCGGCGGTCTTCCGGGCAGCGTCCGGATCGAGGTCCTCGACCGGGGTCCGGGCGTGGTCGAGGGCGATCTCGTCCGGGTCTTCGACCGTTTCTACCGCGCCGCCGACGCCCGCAGCCTGCCCGGTTCCGGGCTCGGTCTGTCCATCGTCCGCGAGGTGGCCACCGGCCACGGCGGAGCGCCGTTCGCCTTCCGGCGGGAGGGGGGAGGCGCGGTCATCGGGTTCACGGTGAGCGCGGACTACCCGACGGAAGAGGACTGACGGACAGACGGACAGACGGACAGACGGGCGAGCGGGGTCACGTCACCGTGGCTAACCGACGTGCACGCGCGGTCGGCGGGAGCGGTCGGGTTCGGCCTCGCGCAGGACCTCTCGGGTGACGGGGGCGACCTCGCCCTGGCCGAAGAGGAAGAAGCGCAGGAAGTTGGTGAAGGGGTCGCCCTCGGTCCACTCGAAGTAGATGTGCGGAGTGCAGCCGGTGCGGTCGCGGACGTACAGGAGCAGGGCGGCCAGGGCGTTGGGGATGGAGGAGGATTCCAGGGTCAGGACGCGGTAGCGGCCGTGGAGCACCTCGCCGCGTACGGTCAGGCCCGCCTCGAACTCCGAGGGGTCCAGGACGGTGACCTCGACGAAGACGAAGTCCTCCTGGGCCGGGAGGTCGTTGTCGGCGCGGATCTGCTCGATCTTCTCGCGGTACTCGGCCTTGTCACGGTTGTCGGGTTCGTTGGCGATGAACCGGATCCTGCGGCTGGCTATGTCCCGTACGAACCGATCCGCCATGTCGTCCAGGCTCACGCTGGTCACCCGCAGTTCGAAGGCGCGGGCCAGCCGGGAGAGCAGCGAGACGAGGATGATGCCGGCGATGAAGCAGGCGCCGATCTTGACGCCGTCGGGGCGTTCGATGACGTTCACGACGGTCGTGTAGAGGAAGACCGCGGAGATGACGGCGAAGGCGATGGTCCAGTTGCGCTGGCCGGCCTTGCGCGCGGCGATGGTCACGGCGATCGCGGCGGAGCTGATGAGGACGAGGACACCGGTGGCGTAGGCGCCGCCCTGCGCGTCGACGTTCGCGTCGAAGATCCAGGTCACCAGGAACGCCACCAGGATGAAGACGATCACCATGGGGCGGACGGCGCGTGCCCAGTGCGGGGCCATGCCGTAGCGGGGGAGGTAGCGGGGCATGAGGTTGAGCAGTCCGGCCATGGCCGAGGCGCCGGCGAACCACAGGATGGCGATGGTCGACACGTCGTAGACGGTGCCGAAGGCGCCGCCGAGGTACTCGTGCGCGAGATAGGCGAGGGCGCGGCCGTTGGCCTGGCCGCCGGTCTTGAACTCCTGCTCCGGGATGAGGAGCGTGGTGATGAAGCTGGTGAGGATGAGGAAGACGCTCATGATCACGGCGGCGGTGGTCAGCAGCTTCTTGGTGTCCCGGATGCGGCCGGCCGGCTTCTCGTCGGTGTCGGTGGCGTCGCCCTGGACGTGTGGCATGACGGCCACGCCGGTCTCGAAGCCGGAGAGGCCGAGGGCCAGTTTGGGGAAGACCAGGAGGGCGACCCCGACCATCGCGAAAACGTTTCCGTGCTCGGTGGTCAGGGCGCTGGTCCAGTCGGTGATCACATGCTCGGCGGTCGCCACGTGCCACAGGCCCACGATCACGACCACGGTGTTGAGCGCGAGATAGATCCCCACCAGGACGACGGCGACGCCGATCGCCTCCAGGAATCCCTTGAGGAACACCGCGCCGAGCAGCGCGACCAGGATGAGGGTGATCAGCATCTGCTTGTCGTGCAGGGTGCTGGTGAGATGGGGGTTCTCGACCAGGTGGGTGGAGGCGTCGGCCGCCGACAGGGTGATGGTGATCAGGAAGTCGGTGGCGGCGAAGCCCAGCAGGGTCAGGACGAACAGCTTGCCCTGCCAGAACGACAGCAGCCGCTCCAGCATCGCGATCGAGCCCTCGCCGCGCGGGCTCTCCTCGGCCACCCGACGGTAGACGGGCAGTGCGCCCGCCAGGGTGACGATGACGAGCACGATGGTCGCGACGGGTGAGAGGAGTCCGGCGGCCAGGGCCGCGATGCCGGGCTGGTAGCCCAGTGTCGAGAAGTAGTCGACGCCGGTCAGGCACATCACCCGCCACCAGCGCTGCCCCTGGTGCACGGGCTCCGGCAGGGCGTGCGGGCCCTGCGGGGTCTTGCCCATGTCGGACAGTCCTTCGAGCATCCACGCACGCAGCCGGCTCGTACCCGTCGTACCTCTGGTACGAGAGTGGTCGGTGGTGGCCATCGGGGTGCTCCTGACGTGCTGCCCGGCGTGGTGCCCATTGTGGTCCGATTGTGGGCAATGGGGGAGGAAACGGCAGGGCGGGTGGACATTACGGCGAACGGGGTACGGCGGTGTGGTCACAGGGGTGGCAACCTCTGGTCCGGCACGCCGGTCCGGCGCTCCGGTCCGGCACTTGGTCCGGCACTTGGTCCGCCCCCGCCGACGAGAATGCCGTGCTTTTCGCACATGTGGTCGGCCGACGGCGTCAAGGCCGCGTCAAAGTCGTCCGGGGCGACATCAGGGGCCCATCAAGGTCCGGTGTGCGTGACGTGAGGCGGTCGCAGACTGGGCGCGGCACGGGGGACACGGACGAGCGTCCGTGGCGTGCCGATGGAGGGGCTCGTGGCTGTCACGGCCGGTACCACGCACAGTCCTGCGGCGCGAGCCGGGACCACGCACAGTCCTGCGGCGCGAGCCGGGACCGTCGGAGCGCCACCGCGCGTGGCGACCGCCCCCTCCGGGGTTGGGCGCGCCCCCCGGCCACGGCGCGCAGGGTCGCGGCCGAGGCGCCCGAGACGTCCCAGGCGCCCCCGAAGTCCCCGGCGCCCTCTTCGCCTCGCACACCGAAGAGCCGCCACCGCCCTGCACCGCCGCTTCTGGGCGACGCTGCCCGCGCGACTGCGGCTGCTGAGGACCGTCACCCTCCTGCTGACCGTCGCCCTCGCCCTGCTGCTCGCGCTGGCCGGCCTCGCCGCCACCGGCACCTGGGACACCGTCGCGGGCCGCGACGCACCCCGCACCACCAGCGCCGCGGACCTGAACCTCGCCCTCAACGACATGGACGCGCAGGCCGCCAACCTCCTGCTGGCCGGCGGCGACGGGGGCAAGGGGCGGCTGGCGACGCCGTACGAGAAGGCGGTCGGCTTCTACGGTGACGCGCGCCGCGCGATCGGCCACGACCTGCGCGCGCTCGCCGTCGCCGCCCAGGGCGACGCCGCCGACGAGCACACCGTCGAGTCGCTCACCGACGACTTCGCCGAGTACCAGGAGCTGATCGGCCGCGCGCTGGAGAACGACGACCGCGCCGGCGGCAGACCGGCCGCGCTCGTCGACTACCGCGAGGCCACCGATCTCCTCCAGGCCCAGCTCCTGCCGAGCGCGAGGAAGCTGGTGGACTCCAACAACAGCGCCTTCGACCGGCAGTACGACCAGGCCCGTTCGGTGCTCTCGGCCCAGCTCGTCGCCGTCCTCGTACTCGGCGCGCTGCTGCTCGCCGCCCTCGGCGTCCTCCAGTGGTACCTGGCCCGCCGCTTCCACCGGATCCTCAACCCCGGCGTGCTGGCCGCCACCGTCTGCGCGCTGCTCGCCGTGCTGCTCGGCAGCCAGGCGCTCTCCGCCTCCGCCGACCGGCTGTACGGCGCCCGCCGCGACGCCTTCGACTCCGTCGTCGCCCTCTCCCGCGCCCGCGCGATCGCCTACGACGCGAACGCCGACGAGAGCCGCTACCTGCTGGACCCCGAGCGCCGCTCGCAGTACGCGCAGGCGTTCCTCGCCAAGTCGCAGCAGCTGTACGGGATGAAGGGCGCGAGTCTCGACTCGTACGACTTCGGGCTCGCCACGACCTGGAAGGAGTACCGCGCCGACCACCGCACCCTCGACTTCGGCGGCGAGTTCGCGCGCGAGCTCGCCAACCTCACCTTCCCCGGCGAACGGGGCGCGGCGGAGCGGACGGTGGACGCGTACGCCGTCTACCAGCGTGACGACCGGAGGATCCGGGCCCTGGTCGCGCAGGGCAAGGAGCGCGAGGCCCTCGCGTTCTGCATGGGCTGGGAGCCGGGCACGTCCAACGCCCACTTCGGGGCCTGGATGACGGCGCTGGACCAGGTGACGGACATCAACCGGCGGCACTTCACGGCGGCGGTCCGCGCGGGCCGCTTCGAGGCGACCGGACTGCTCCCGTGGACGTGCGGTCTGCTGCTCGGCGCGGGTGCGCTGATCCTGCTGGGGCTGCGACCGAGGCTCGCCGAGTTCCGCTGAACCGGGCTCTGCTGAACCGGGGTCCGCTGAGCGGGGGTGTGCCGAACCGAGTTCCGCCGTGGGCGCGTCACCGGTGCCGGGTGCCCGCCCGGGGCGCCGGCCCCTGCGGTTCCCCCCGCCGGAAGGACCCCGGCGCCCTGGCCGCGGGCCGGTCGGCATGGGCCGAGGACGTCAGCTGCCACGGCACGCTCGTGACCATGACCCCCGGGGTGAACAGGAGCCGGTTCTTCAGCCACAGCGCCGACTGGTTGTGCAGGAGGTTCTCCCACCAGTGTCCGACGACGTACTCGGGGATGAAGACGGCGACGATGTCCCGGGGGCTCTCGCGGCGGATCGAGCGGACGTACTCCACGACGGGCCGGGTCACCTCGCGGTACGGCGAGTCGATGATCTTCAGCGGGACGTCGATGCCGTACTCCTCCCAGCGCCTGAGCAGCGCCGCCGCCTCGTCACGGTCGACGGAGACCGTCAGGGCCTCCAGCCGGTCGGGGCGGAAGGCATGCGCGTAGGCGAGGGCACGGAGGGTCGGCTTGTGCAGGGTGGAGACCAGTACGATCCCCAACACGCGGGAGGGGAGGGTGAGTTCACCCTTCGGGTCGGCCACCGCCAGTTCCGCCGACGTGGCGTCGTAGTGGCGCCGGATGCCGCGCATCATCACCCACAGCACGATCGCCGCGAGTACGGCGAGCCACGCGCCCTCCGTGAACTTGGTGGCCAGCACGATCACCAGGACCAGGCCGGTGACGACCGAGCCGAATGCGTTGATCACCCGGGCCGTGTGGTGGCGGCGTCGCGGCGCCGGGTCGCGTTCCGCGCGCAGCTCTCTGTTCCAGTGCCGGACCATGCCCAGCTGGGAGAGGGTGAAGGCGGTGAACACGCCCAGGATGTAGAGGTGGATGAGGCTGGTGACGTTCGCCTTGAAGCCCCACAGCAGCAGAGCCGCGACGATCGCGAGCGCCAGGATGCCGTTGGAGAAGGCGAGCCGGTCGCCCCGGTTGTGCAACTGGTGGGGAAGGTAACGGTGTTGGGCCAGGATGGACGCGAGCAGGGGAAAGCCGTTGAAGGCCGTGTTCGCCGCCAGGATCAGGACCAGCGCGGTCGCCGCCTGGATGACGTAGAAGCCGACGCTGTGCTCGCCGCCGAAGACCGCCGCCGCGATCTGCGCGATGACCGTGCGCTGGGTGTACGAGCCGCAGTCGCCGGTGAGTCCGGTCAGCCGGCACGCGTCGTCCGTGATGTGCACCTTGGTGATCAGCGCCAGCGCGGTGACGCCCACGAACATGACGATCGCGAGGGCGCCCATCGCGGTCAGTGTCTCGGCCGCGTTTCTCGACTTGGGCTTGCGGAAGGCCGGTACGCCGTTGGAGATGGCCTCCACCCCGGTCAGCGCCGTACAGCCGGAGGAGAACGCGCGCAGCACCAGCATCAGCAGGGCGAGACCCGTCAGGTGCGCGTCCGAAGGATCCGGCGTGACCCCGTACCCGGCGCTCTCGGCGACCGGCGCGTCCCCGAGGGCGTAGCGGATCAGGCCCGTGACCACCATGACGAGCACACCGCCGATGAAGAGGTACGTCGGTGCGGCGAAGGCGCGTCCCGACTCCCGGACGCCCCGCAGGTTCATCGCCGTCAGGACCGCCACGAAGCCGATCGCCATCAGGACGCGGTGGTCGGCCAGGCGTGGGACGGCGGAGATGATGTTGTCGACGCCGGAGGCGACCGAGACGGCCACCGTCATGACGTAGTCGACGAGGAGCGAGGCGGCGACGACCAGTCCGGCGGTCGGGCCGAGGTTCGTCGACACCACCTCGTACGAGCCGCCGCCGCTCGGGTAGGCGTGCACCACCTGGCGGTACGACAGCACCACGACCGCCAACAGCGCCACGACCGCGGCCGCGATCCACGGAGTGAAGTGCAGGTAGGCAAGGCCGCCCAGGGTGAGGACCAGCAGGATCTCCTGGGTCGCGTACGCCACCGAGGACAGCGGGTCCGAGGCGAAGATCGGCAGGGCGAGCCGCTTGGGCAGCAGCGTCTCGTGCAGCTCTTCGCTGCGCATGGCCCGGCCGATCACCAGCCGCTTGAGAATCCCCGTGACGTTGAACACGGGCGGAGGGTAAGCCGGGGGAGGAGCCAGGAGGGGGCCCGACACTCACTCCGGCCCGCTCCTCCCTTGGAAGTCGCGCTTCTGTGGGCGCCCGCTCCCACCGCCGGGGGCGACCAGGCCGGTCTCGTAGGCGAGGACGACGGCCTGGGCGCGGTCGCGGAGGGCGAGCTTGGCGAAGATCCGGGCGACGTGGGTCTTCACGGTGGCCTCGCTGAGGGTGAGGGCTTCGGCGAGTTCGCTGTTCGACAGGCCGCGGCCCATCAGGGCCAGCACCTCGAGTTCACGGGGGGTCAGCGGAGCGAGGTCGCGGTGGACCGCGAGCGTGCGGGCCGCGGCTGCCGGAGCCGCGGGGCGGTGCACCGTGGCGGCCTGCTCGGCATCGCGGGCGGTCGCATAGCGCTCGACCAGACGGCGGGTGATCGAAGGGGCGAGCAGTGCGTCGCCGGTGTTCACCAGTCGCACGGCCGCGGCGAGGTGGGCGGCGGTGACGTCCTTGAGCAGGAAGCCGCTCGCCCCGACGGCGAGCGCCGCGTAGACGTAGTGGTCGAGGTCGAAGGTGGTGAGCATGAGCACCCGGCAGTGCGGGAGCAGCCGCAGGACGCGCTTGGCGGCTTCCAGGCCGTCCAGGTGGGGCATCCGGATGTCCATCAGAAGGACGTCCGGGCGCAGCCGTTCGGCTTCCGCGACGGCCTGTACGCCGTCTGCGGCCTCGCCGACGACGTCGATGCCGCGCGAGGTGAGGATGAGGCGGAAGCCGGTGCGGATGAGCTCCTCGTCGTCGGCGACGAGGACGCGCGGGGCGCGGCGGTCGGGGGCGGATTCGGTCACGGGCGCTCCAGGGGGATGCGGGCACGGACGCGGTAGCCGCCGCCGATGCGGCGCCGGGCGTCGAAGCGGCCGCCGTAGACGGCGACGCGCTCGCGCAGACCGATCAGACCGCGCCCGGTACCGTCGTCCCGGCGTCTGCGGGCGCCCGGTCCGGCATCCGTGCTCGCGCGGTCGGCGGACAGCACGCTCGGTCCGCTGTTGAGCACCTCGACCCGCAGACTGTGGTCGGCATAGCGCACCGTCACCGCCGCGTTGCCGCCGTCGCCGTACTTGAGCGCGTTGGTCAGCGCCTCCTGGACGATCCGGTAGGCGGTGACGTCGATGCCGGGCGGCAGCGGGCGCGGTTCACCGGAGATCCGCACCTCGACCGGGAGGCCGGTGAAGGCGATCCGGTCGACGAGGGTGCTCAGTTGACTCAGGCTCGGCTGCGGTGCGAGTCCGGAGAGGTCCCCTTCGCCGTACGGCCCGGCCCGGTCATCGTCGTCGTCACCGTCGGGTGACGGCGCCAGCAGGCCCAGCAGGTGGCGCAGTTCCGTCATCGCGTCGCGTCCGGCCCCCTCGACGGCCCGCAGTGCGCTCTCCGCCTCGTCCGGCAGAGTCGCCAGCACCTCGCGTGCGGCGCTCGCCGATACGACCATCAGGCTGACCTTGTGGCTGACGATGTCGTGGAGTTCGCGGGCGATGCGGGCGCGCTCGGCCGCCACCGCCGTGCGGGCGGCGGCCTCCCGCTCGCGCTCCAGCAGCCAGCCCCGCTCCTCCAGGACCCTGCGATGGCGGCGGCGGGCCCGCGCCAGCAACACGACAGCGCCCCCGGCCACCGCCAGGCTCACCCCCGCGAGGGCGATGAGCAGCCGGCCCGTCCCCGATGTCCACACGCCGTCCATCGTGCCAGGCAGCCGGCGAGCGGGCGTCCACCCGCGGGTCCACCCCGTACATCGCCGGGATGACCACCGTCGGGGGTTACCTCCGGGGGCTGACGCCCGGGCGGCCCCCGCCGCCTACCGTCCCTGCCATGACCACCGAAGACATCAGCGACGACACGGCCCCGGGGGCCGACCCGGCCGCCGCCCCGGCCGCTGTGCGCGACCAGGAAGTCGTGCGGGTGAGCGGCCTGCGCAAGGAGTACGGCGACACCGTCGCCCTGGACGGGGTGTCGCTGGCGATCCGGGCCGGGGAGGCGGTGGCGGTGATGGGTCCGTCCGGCTGCGGCAAGTCCACCCTGCTCAACATGGTCGCCGGGCTCGACCGGCCGAGCGCCGGCTCGGTGCGCGTACACGGCGAGGATCTGGGCCGGATCAACGAGACCGGCCTCGCACTCTTCCGGCGCCGCCGGATCGGCATGATCTTCCAGTTCTTCAACCTCATCGACGACCTGCCCGCGATCGACAACGTCGCCCTGTCCGCCCAGCTCACCGGAACGACCGCCCGTCAGGCCCGGCGCCGGGCGCTGGAGTTGCTGGACGAGCTCGGCATCGCCGACCGCAGGAACGTCTACCCCGCCGCGCTCAGCGGCGGCGAGCGCCAGCGTGTCGCGGTGGCCCGCGCTCTGATGAACCGCCCCGCGCTGCTGCTGGCGGACGAGCCGACCGGCGCGCTGGACAGCCACGCGGGCGAGCAGGTGATGGATCTGCTCATCGACCTCAACGAACTGGGCCAGACCCTCCTGCTGGTGACGCACGATGAGCGGCTGGCGACGCGTTGTGCCGGCCGCCTGGTGACGATGGCGGACGGCCGGATCACCGGCGAGCGGACCCTGGAGCGGTCGGCATGAGCGCGGTGTGGCGAGCCTCGCGCGCGGCCGTGCGCCGCCGCCGGCTGCAGACCTCCGTGATCGGGGTGGTGGTCCTGGTCTCCAGCATGGCCCTCGTGGTCGCCCTCGGCCTGCTGGACGTCGCGTCCGGACCGTTCGACCGGCTCTTCGGCCAGGCGCACGGCGCGCACGTCGTCGCCACCTTCGACGCGGCGAAGGTCTCCGGTGCGGAGCTGGCGCGGGCCGCGCACCGTTCGGGCTCGGGCGTGCGGGCCTCGGCCGGGCCGTTCCCGGAAGCCGTGGTCGACATGCCGCAGAACGCGGCGTCCGAGATGCCCGGGATGGGGCCCGGCCCCCTGACCGTGGTGGGGCGGGCGCAGCCAGGCGGACCGGTCGACCGCCTCGACCTCTTCGCCGGGCACTGGGCCACCGGCCGCGATCAGATCGTCCTGGCGTTGCCGGACGCGCCGGGGATGGGCGAGGGGCCGCACTCGCCGATCGGCAAGCGGATCCAGCTGCCCGGGCTGGCGCCGATGACCGTCGTCGGCCTCGCGTCCGGCGTGAGCGGGACCGCGCAGGCATGGGTCTCCCCGCAGCAGATCGCGGCCCTGCACCCCACGACGTACCAGATGCTGTACCGGTTCGAACAGGCCGCGACAGCCCGGCAGATCACCGCGGACACCGCCGCGGTGACCGCCGGCCTGCCGTCCGGATCGCTGGTCGCCCACCAGTCGTATCTGACGCTGAAGGCGCAAGTCGCGGCCGCGCCCAACGCCTTCGTGCCGTTCCTCATGGCCTTCGGGATCCTCGGTCTGCTGGTGGCGGTCCTCATCGTGGGCAATGTGGTGAGCGGTGCCGTGGTGTCGGGCTTCCGGCACATCGGGGTGCTCAAGTCCCTGGGGTTCACGCCCAACCAGGTGGTCGCGGTCTACCTGGTGATGGTCTGTGTCCCGGCGACGGCGGGCGCGGCGATCGGCACGGTCCTGGGAGGAGTGGTGGCGCGACCGCTGCTGCACCAGGTCTTCCAGGGCGCGGACCTCGCCGCGGTGAACGTCACGCCGACGATCGGCTCCTGGGTGTACGCGACCACGGCCCTCGGCATGCCGGCCGTGGTGCTGCTGGCCGCGCTGATCCCGGCGCTGCGCGCACACCGCCTGTCCGCGGCACGGGCGATCAGCGCGGGCAGCGCGCCCGCCGGCGGACGGGGGCTCGTGGTGCAGCGGTGGCTGAGCGGGGTGCGGCTGCCGCGCCCGGTGACCCTGGGCCTGGGCCTGCCCTTCGCCCGGCCCGGACGGGCCCTGCTCACCGTCTCCGCGGTACTGCTCGGGGTCGCCACGGTGACCCTCGCCACCGGCCTGTCGGCCACCATGGTCTCCTACGGCAACGCGATCGAGGGCGCCGGCCGGGCCCAGGTGATCGTCGGGCGAGGGGAAACCAGGTTCGGGCAGACCGCCTCGCGGCATGGGGACGCCGCCACCCAGTCACTTCTGCGCGCACTGCCGCACGCGGCGGACGTGTCCGCCGTGGGCTACGCCGACGTACGGCTGCTCGGGCAGAGCGAGGACGTGTCGATCCAGGGTGAGCGCGGGGGACGGTCGGCTCTCCAGGACGACCTGGCCAGGGGCCGGTGGATGCGGGGGCCCGGCGAGGCGGTGGCCTCCGGCCGATTCCTGGCCAAGCACGGTCTGCGTCTCGGTGACTCCTTCGCCCTGGGCGCGGCGGGCGCACGGCAGGAGCGCGTGACCCTGGTCGGGGAGGTCATGTCCGGCCCGGCGGACTGGATGCGCGCGGACTGGACGACGGTGACCGCCCTGGCGCCGGGCGCGCAGGCCAACCAGTACTGGGTGCGGCTCACCCCGGGATCCGACGCCGACGCCTATATGAAGGCCGTCCGGGCCGCCGACCCGGGGCTCTACCCGAGCGTGAAGACATCGGTGAACGCCGGGGCCGTGACAGTGATCGGTTCCGCGTCCGTGCTGACCCTGATGCTGTCGCTGGTCGCCGCGATGGGGGTGTTCAACACGGTCATGCTGAGCGCCCGGGAACGCCGACGCGACCTCGGGATGCTGAAATCCATCGGCATGACGCCACGGCAGGTCACGGTGATGATGGTGGTGTCCATGGCCGGACTCGGTCTGCTCGGCGGGATCCTGGGGGTGCCGCTGGGAGTCGCCGCGTACCGGGTGGTGGTCCGGACGACCGAGCACAGCGCCCACCTCGCCTTCCCGGCTCGCATGCTGGACGTGTGGCACCCGGGTTCGCTGGCCCTGCCGGCCCCGGCCGGGGTGGCGATCGCCGCACTGGGCGCGGTGATACCGGCGCGTACGGCGGCTCGGCAGACCATCGCCCGGGTCCTGCACACCGAGTGACGGCTGCACACCGAGTGACGGCCGCGCGACCTCTCGCTCACTCCAGCCCCGACACCTTGAAGACCGTCAGTGCCGTCTCGCGGTCGATCCGCTCCGAGACGCGGTGCAGCGCGGTCTCCCCGCACGAGAGCGTGGAGCGCAGGGCGGACCGGCGTGCGTCCTCGTCGAGGCGGCGCCACAGGGGCGGATTGGCGACCAGGACCCGGGGGTCGATCTCGACGCGCGCGCCGAACGTGTCCCGCAGCACGAGCCGCTGGCCGACTCCGTCCAGGCAGCGCACCGAGACCAGGTGGTCGGTGCGCACCAGCCGCGCGCGCAGCAGCCCGCGCGAGACCAGCCAGCCCTCGCCCGCGGAGACCCGGGTGGGGTACAGCACGAGGAACAGCAGCACCGCGAGCGCGGCCCACAGGGTGGCGCGCGGCGCGGAGAGGGTGCCGGCTCCCCAGTCGATGAGGAGGAGAAGGGCGAGGAGCACGGCCGCGCAGCGGATCGAGCTGCGTACGTCCCGGGCCCAGAGGTGGTCGCGCGCGACTTCCGCGGAGGGTGGGGCGGGTGCGTCGACCGCGGTGCGCGCGTCGGTGCGGCGGTTGCGGCGTTCCATACGACCGACGGTAGAGACCGGGGAGGCCGGAGGCAGCATGCCTTGACGGGTCTCTGATGACTTGGGCGTCAAGGATGCGACAAGAGGCTTCGGCCTGCCGCTATGCGGTCCGGGCGGCCCGGCCTCCCGCGGCCCATCGCCCGAGCACCGGCTCCGCGAGGGTGCGGGCCGGGAGGCACAGGGTCTGGCCGTGGCGGGCGAAGAGTTCGTCGCGGGAGGTGAAGTGGCCGAGGTCGAGGCGGAGGTGGTCGGACAGGTCACAGACGGCTCCCGGGCCGCCGTCGCAGCTCGCGGCGGCGTGGCCGTCCCAGTCGACCGCCGTACGGGCTACGGCGTCGAAGAGGGTCTCGCCGCCCTTGTTGGTGAAGCCGCCGGAGGCCGCGCTCATCTCGTCCGGGCTTGCGAACAGCTCGGCGATCGGTACCCAGTCGCCGTCCAGCAGGAACTCGGGCCACGCGAGCAGGACCCGTTCCGGGACCAGCGGCTTGAGCCGGGGGAACCGTGGATACCAGAAGACTCCGTCGACGAGCAGCCCCCGCACGCGCGTGGGTACGGCGATGGCCCGGGCGACGGCCTCCAGCACCGCCATCCGCTGACTGCACGAGCCCCGCCCGAGCGCCAGCGTCCGCGAGGTGCTCCGCAGGTCGTCCACGGAGTACACCGGGCGCACCTCACGCGCGATGATCCCGTGGGCCACGCGGAGTGAGTCGCGGGCGGTGTCCTCGGCGGGGATCCGCTCGACGAGGGCGGTGACGTTCGGGTGGGTCCAGTCGAGGATCGGGGTGGGGTGCGTGGAGCCGGGTGCGGGTTCGGTCCCCGGGGTGACCGGGTCGCCTCCCGCACGTCGGCACGGCATCAGCAAACGACTCGTCATGGCCCGCCCCTTTTCCCCGTTTTCTCTCTCAGGCTACGCCTCGGCGCTTCACGGCTTTGAGCAGGGCGCGGAGGGCGGTGGGGGAGGTGGCTGTCTCCAGGCATTCTGTGTCGGAGTCGCCTGCGGAGAACGACGACTTCTGCCCGTGGAGGGTAGGGGGCACGGTCTGCCTTTCAGAGTTCCTGGGCGATGGCGCGGATGAGATCGCGAGACGGGGCGGGCGCGAGGGCAGTGTTGGCGATGCGTTCAAGTCGGGCTCGGTAGCGGTGCAGTTGGGCGCCGGCATCCACAAATACAACGCCGTGGGCCGTGTCGACCTGCGTGGTGTCGAGCTGCGGTACCGGGCCTCCGACGTACAGCATCGACTGTCCGGCGCCCGCGAAGTCCGACGCGAAGGGGATCACCCGGACGGTGACGGACTCCCGCTCGGACGTTTTGAGGATGTGCTCAAGCTGGGCACGCGTCACTTTGGGGCCGCCCACGCGCATCCGCAGTGCCGCCTCGTGGATGACCCCCTCGTAGGGGCGGCCAGTATCGAGCGCTTGCCGGCGTCGAGTGCGGAACGCGATGTGCGCGTCGCGATCGCCCTTCGGCAGCTCCGGCTCGGCGAAGAGGGAAGCGGCGCGCATGTGCTCCTGCGTCTGTAGGAGCCCAGGGATGTGGGCCACCTGGAAGATGCGCATGTATGTGCTGTAGTGCTCCAGTTCGGCGAGGTCAAGGACCTTGGGTCGCAGCACACCCTCGTACTCCTTCCACCGACCTGGGTCGGGCTGGCATTCAGAAATTCGGCCGCCTCCCGATTCGATGCGCCCGCCGCCTCGCGCAACTTGCGCAGCTCTGCTCCCAAACGGGCCTGGCGTGCTGTAGTTGATGACCCATGCCCGAATACACCCTCTTCTGCCCGCCCCTCGACACCTCCCCCCACATCGCCCGCGACTTCGTCGCCTCCGTCCTGCGTGCCCAGAGACTCGACGAAGAACTGGTGGACGCGGCGACCCTCTGCACCTCCGAACTCGTCACCAACGCCTGCGTGCACGCCATGGGGGACGGATCGGCGCTGTGGCTGTCGGTGGAATCCGCGAAGGTGTGGGTCGTGGTCTACGACGGGGACGAGAACCCGCCGGTGATAAGGGAATTGACGCCTGAGGGATGGGAGCAGGGCGGGCGCGGGCCGTATCTGGTGGACGCCTTCACGGGCGGGTGCTGGGGCGCCGCCCCGGCCGTCCCGTACGACGGACCGGCGCACCCGAAGGGCAAGGCGGTGTGGTTCGACCTGTCGATGCCGGGGCGATGAGCCGTGGGCCTCCGTAGCATTGCAGATCATGGACTTCAAGGCGCGCGTCGAGATGACCTCCGTACCGCCGGGGCGGGTCACGCTGTCGGACCGGCGTACGCAGCGCAGTTGGTCGGTCGAGCTCGCCCCCTACGAGATCGCCGCGTTTCCCGTCACCCGGGCGTTGTACGGGGAGGTGACCGGTCAGGCTGCCGCTGCCGCCGGGGACCGACTGCCCGTCGTGAGTGTCTCCTGGTGGGACGCGGTCCGGTTCTGCAACGCCCTCTCCGGGCGCGAGGGGTTGGCGCCCGCCTACCACCTGCATGCCGACGGCGAAGGTGTCGAGGGCGAAGACATCGAGTGGGACGCGTCCGCCGACGGGTACCGGCTGCCGACCGAAGCCGAGTGGGAGCACGCCTGTCGTGCCGGGACGAGCGGACCCCGCTATGGACCGCTCGACGAGATCGCCTGGTACCGCGGGAACTCGCTCGAACGCGTCCACGACGTGGGCGGCAAGCGGCCCAATGCGTGGGGCCTGTACGACATGCTGGGCAACGTCTGGGACTGGTGCTGGGACCTTTACGACCCCGAGGTCTACGGCGCCTACCGGGTCCTGCGCGGCGGTGGCTGGTTCGACGAGCACTGGAGCTGCCGGGCCTCCGCGCGCCGCCGCAGTCACCCGACCTTCCGGGTCGACGACGTGGGATTCCGCGTCGTGCGTTCCTTCGGTCCCGCCCGCCAGGGGGGAACGTCGGCGATTTGACGGCTCAGGTCGGCGTCCTGGTCTCTTCCACGCTGTGAAGTCATGGCCCGGAGCTCGGGCACGCCGCCCGGGCAGGGCCGGCGTGTTTCCGTCATGTCGGAGCCTCAGTGCACGGGAGCGGTGTCGTGCGGGCCGTCCAGGTCGACGTGATGCGGCCCGTGGTGGTGCTCGACGCCGACCACTTCCAGTAGGGCGTCCAGGTCATGAGCGGCCGCGGCGGTCGACATGACGGTGAGGGCCAGGCACGCCATCGTGACGAGGGCGAGTCCGGGACGGCGGGCGAGGGGTGGGGCGAGGAGGGCGGCGACCCGGCGGGGGACCGGGCCCGCGCCGGCGAGCGGGCCCCGGCGGCCGAGGACGCCGCGGAAGCCGAGGGTGGACAGGCGGGGGGCAGGGGCGCCGTGGGCGGCCAGGGCCGCCTTGCCGACCGCGCGGGCGACCCGGCGGCGGTCACCGGTGGCGCGGGCGGCCTGTTCGTCGGCCCAGCGTTCCACGGTGTAAGTGACGGCGGTGGCGAAGGGCCGCAGGAGGGGGTTGGCGGCGGCGCCCAGGCCGGCCAGGGCCACGAACAGGTAGTGGTGGGCGGCGAGATGAGCGCGCTCGTGGGCGAGCAGGATGTCGTGCTCGGCCTTGTCCAGGGTCCGCAGCATGCCGGTGGAGACGACGACCCGCCCGGGCAGCCCCGGCAGCGCGTATGCGTCCGGCGCCTCGTCCTCGACGATGACGAGCCCGTCCGGCGTGGGCATGCACGCGGCGTCCCAGATGGCGGAGGCGATGGAGCGGGCCCGGCGCCACAGCATCCGCGCCGCGGTCAGCAGCGCGCCGCCGAGCAGGAGGCCGGCGAGGAGTGCGACCGGCGGTTCGGCGGGGTCGTTGATCTGCGCGGTGCGGGCCGACCAGTGGCCGAGGCCGGCGAGGAACGGGACGTCTATCAGGCCGGTGATCGCCAGTAGTCCCAGCGAGATGACGGTCGCCGCGCCCAGGATCAGCGCGGAGGCGGTGAGCAGCCAGGTGGCCAGGCGCGGTTCGCAGCGTTCGGAGAGCGGGCGGGCGCCGAGGGGCGCGATCACGGACAGCAGCAGCGGCAGATAGACGGCGATACGCATCCGGGCGGGCTCCTTGTCCTACCGGTCGGGGTCCGCGTCGGGTCCCAGCAGGTGGCGCAGCAGGTCCGCGTCGGTGTCGGACAGGCTGTCGGCGAAGCGGGCGAGGACCGCCTCGCGGTCGGGGCGCTCCTCCAGGACGGTGCGCATCCGGCGGGCGGCGAACCCGGGGTCGTCGGTGACGGGCGCGTAGGCGTACGCCCGTCCGCGCCGGGTGCGGGTGAGCAGTTGCTTGGTGTGCATCCGGGTGAGGATCGTGACCACGCTGCTGTACGTCAGCTCGCCCCCGAGCCGTTCGGCGACCTCACCCGGGGTGAGCGCGGCCTCGGCCCGCTGGAGTACGCCGAGGATCTCGGACTCCCGCTCGCCGTTGGCCCTCTTGGAGCCCCGAGCCTGTGAATCGCCTGAATCGCGGCCCATGGGTTTGTCGTTCACCCGTCCATCTTCTACAGTCGTGTAAAACTTGACCTTCTACGGCGGTGTAAATGCTGCCGTGGTCCGAGTCTGCCATGTGTCGCCGTGCGCCCGTGCCCCGGGGGACACGTGCTCGTCCTGTTCACCGCAGAGATGGATCCCATGAGTGCTATCAGCGTCGGCCAGGCCGTCGTACTCGGAGTCGTCGAGGGAGTGACCGAGTTCCTCCCCGTCTCCTCCACCGGCCACCTCAAGATCACCGAGGGGCTGATGAACATCCCGGTCGACGACACGGCCGTGGTCGGCTTCACCGCCGTCATCCAGGTCGGCGCGATCGCCGCCGTACTCGTGTACTTCTTCAAGGACATCGTGCGGATCGTCTCGGCGTGGGGCCGGGGACTGCGCGACCGCGAGGAACGGCAGCACCACGACTACAAGTTCGCGTGGTGGGTCATCTACGCCACCATCCCGATCGTGATCGTGGGCCTCGCCGCCAAGCCGCTCATCGACGGGGCGCTCGGCTCCCTGTGGGTGGTCGCCGTCTCGCTGATCGTCGGCAGTGGCGCGATGTGGGCGGCGGACCAGATGGGGCGCCACAAGCGCGGCGAGGACGACACCACCTTCAAGGACGCGATGCTGGTCGGCTGTTCGCAGATCCTCGCGCTGCTCTTCCCGGGCTTCTCGCGCTCCGGCGCCACGATGTCCACCGCGCTCGTCCTCGACCTGGACCGGGTCGCCGCCACCCGGCTCTCCTTCTTCCTCGGCATCCCCGCCCTCACCGGCGCCGGTCTGTACGAGCTGAAGGACGCCGTCGGCGCGGGGGTGGGCGTCGTACCGCTGGCCGTCGGCACCGCCGTCTCCTTCGTCGTCGCCTACGGGTCGATCGCCTGGTTGCTGAAGTTCGTCGCGAAGCACTCCTTCAACGCCTTCGTGATCTACAGGATTGTCGTCGGCGTGCTGCTTCTCGGGCTGCTGGGCTCGGGAGCGCTCCACGCCTGAGGACTCAACGCCTGAACTCTCGACGCCTGAATGCTCAGTACCTGACCGCCGAGCCGGTCGGCGCCGCCGACGCCGGTGGCGGCGACCTCGGTCACCCCTGTGTTTGTTTTCTTCGCCTTTGTTCCGGCGAGTCGGTGACGTCCCCCGTCATGCCCTCACCACTCTGGAGGCTGATCCGCTGTGCCCCACTCCGACAGTCCCACCCGCATCACCGTCATCTCCGCGAGTATGGGGGCCGGGCACGACGGCGCCGCCACCGAACTCACCCGCCACCTCACGGCGGCGGGCTTCCTCGTCGACCGCCACGACTTCCTCGACCTGCTGCCCGCCCGCATCGGCAAGCTCCTCTCCGGCGCCTACCTCCGGCTGCTGACCTGGGCCCCCGCGGGCTACCAGCGCATCTACGCCGCCACCGAGCACGAACGACGCCCCAACCCCGCCGTACGGGCCCTGCTGCGCGGCGCCGAACGCCGCACCCTCGCCACCGTCACCCCCGACACCCGCGCGGTCGTCTCGACCTACCCCGGAGCCAGCCAGGTCCTCGGCGCCCTGCGGCTGCGCGGCCGGCTCGCGATACCGGCCCTGACCTACCTCACCGACTTCTCCGTCCACTCCCTGTGGGTGGCGCCCGGCATCGACGCCCACCTCGCCGCCCACGCGATACCCGCCGCCCAGGCGCACGAGCAGGGCGCGGCGGGCGTCACCGTGACCGGCCCGATGACCGACCCGCGCTTCACCCCCGCCGACGAGGGCGAACGGCGTGCCGCCCGCACCCGCTTCGGCCTCCCCCAGGACACCTCGCTCGCCCTGCTGGTCGCGGGCTCGTGGGGAGTCGGGCCCGTCCGGGAGGCCGCCGCCGAGATCCTCGACACCGGGGTCGCGCTGCCGGTCGTGGTCTGCGGACGCAATCACGCGCTGGCCGAACGGCTGCGCGCGGACGGCATCGCCCATGTGCACGGCTGGGTGGACGACATGCCCGGCCTGATGCACGCGTGCGACGCCCTCGTTCAGAACGCGGGCGGGCTCACCTCGCTGGAGGCGCTCGCGGGCGGACTCCCGGTCGTCAGCTACCGCTGCATACCCGGGCACGGCCAGACCAACGCCGCCGCGCTCGACGAGGCGGGCCTCGCCCCCTGGATCCGCGAGCCGGACCAGTTGGCGCCGACCCTGACCGAACTCCTCCACGGTCCGCGCGGCCGGGCGCAGCGCGAGGCGGGCCTGGCCCTGTTCACCGCGGCCCCCGGTCCCGTACCGGCGGTCACGGCGATGGCCCGCGGCCCGCTGTCCGCCGTACGCCCGGGACGTCAGGGTTCCTCCGTACGCCCGGGACGTCAGGGTTCCTCGACCGCGGTACCGGCCGGGACGCCGGACCTGTCCGCAGCCCTCATACCGTCCCAGCGCCGTCCGGTCGACGCGTCGACCGCCGTAACGGCCGACGCGCCGCGCCTTCCCGCCGCCGCGCGGTTCGCCGCCAGGTCACGGCGGGCCCGGCGCCGTACGGTCCTCATGGTCGCCGCCGTCGCGGCCACCCTCTCCCTCGGTATCGGCGCCCCGCTCGCCTACGCCTACGGGGAGTCCCCCGGCCACCACTTCGGTGCGCTCACCCACTACCTGGAGGACGACGACCGATGAGGTCAGACCCGGGCCAGTTGGCCCGTAGCGTCCGGCGGGCCGGGGCGATCGCCCTGCCCGCGCTCGCCGCCGCGCACGCCGCGCCGGTGATCTCCACCTTCGGCCCGCTCCGCAACCGGGCCATGCCCCGCCTCGCCGGCCGCGGCCGCCCCGACCATGTCGCGCTCACCTTCGACGACGGGCCCGACCACCTCTCCACCCCGCACTTCCTGCGACTGCTGGACGCCCGGGGCATCCGGGCGACCTTCTTCCTGCTGGGCTCGATGCTGGCCCGCTCGCCCGGCCTGGCCAAGGAGATGGCCGCCGCCGGGCACGAGATCGGCATCCACGGCTGGCACCACCGCCCCCTGCTGCTGCGCGGCCCGCGCGCCACGTACGACGACCTCGCCCGGGCCCGCGACGCCGTCGCCGACGTCACCGGCCGCCCGCCCACGCTGTTCCGGCCGCCGTACGGGGTGATGAACACCGCCGCCCACCTCACCTGCCGCCGCCTCGGGCTGACCCCGACGCTGTGGACGGCCTGGGGCGAGGACTGGCGCAAACGGGCCACCCCGGACTCCGTCCACCGCACCGTCACCCGCGATCTGTCCGGCGGCGGCACCATCCTGCTGCACGACTCCGACTGCACCTCGGCCCCGGACTCCTGGCGCACCACCCTCGCCGCCCTGCCCCGCGTCCTCGACACCTGTGAGACGCACGGCTGGCGCATCGGGCCCCTGCGCGAGCACGGAGTCCCGGGCCTCTGACACGTCACCGGCCGTGCCGACACGTGCAGTCAGACGAGGTGGGCGAAGACCACCAGGTTCTCGGTGTAGTCCTTCGCCGAATGGTCGTAGTCGCCGGCGCAGGTGATCAGCCGGACCTCGGCGTCGCGGGTGTCGGCGTACACGCGCTTGTCGGGGAAGTCGTCCTTCGCGAACGTGTCGGCGCTGTCGACCACGAAGGTGGCGTCACGCCCGTCGGCCCTCTTCACGGTGAACTGGTCCCCCTCCCCCAACTCCCTGAGGTCGGCGAAGACGGCCGCGGAGGTGGTCGTGTCGACGTGACCGGCGATGATCGCGGCCCCCGGCTCACCGGGGGACACGCCCTTGGAGTACCAGCCGACCAGGTTCGTGTCGTCGGCGGTCGGAGGCTGGAGCTTGCCCGCGGCGTCGACGGCCAGTTCGGTGAACGGGGCGTCCACGTCGATCTTCGGGATGAGCAGCCGCGTCGGCTCGGACCGCGGCAGATGCTTGCCCGCCGGCCGGGCCGCGGACGACGGTGCGAGGCCCGCCACGGCATGGGGCTTGGCCGAGGGGTCGAACGGGTCGGAGGGCTTGCCATGGCCGCCGAACAGGCTCAGCGCCAGGACCAGGATTCCGACGCACCACACGAACAACGGCACGCCGGGCCGCGGGCCCTGGAGCGGCGTCACGGACTGTGGCTCGACAGGGGAGGACAACCGGGATGCCATCGGGCACCACCTCACTGGAACACGTACGGAACAACTCACTGGACTACGGCGGCGGAGCCGGCGCGGCACGGGGGCAACCAGCCGGGCCGCCACGCTGTGCGCAGGAGGCGGCCCGGGCTGCTATGTCGTCAGGCATGGATCAGGACAGGCCGTCCGCCGCACGCCTGCGGCGCACCACGTAGACACCCGCACCGGCGAGAGCCAGGACCGCCAGCCCACCGGCCGTCGTACCCGTAGTGGCGAGCGCACCGCCACCCGTGTGCATGCCGCCTCGGGGCTTGTCGCGCTCCGAGTCCGAGTCGTCCTTGCCGCGGCCGGAACCCGAGTCGTCGTTGCCCTTGTCGCCCTTATCGCCCTTGTCGCCCTTGTCCTTGTAGGTCTCCGGGTCGAACTTCTCGTCGTCCTTGTTCCAGTCGTCGCTGCGCACGGCGCTGAGGGCGCCGCCGCCGGTGTGCACGCCGCCTCGGGGTCCGCGGCGCTCGGAGCCGGAGTCGTCGCCCTTGCCGTGGTCGGAGCCGCCCTTCTTGCCGTGTTCGGAGTCCGACGAGTCGCCCTTGCCACGGTCGGAGCCCGAGTCGCTCTTGCCGTGGTCGGAGCCGGAGTCGTCCCTGCTCGAGTCGTCGCCGCGTACGGCGCTGAGGGCGCCGCCGCCGGTGTGCACGCCGCCTCGGGGTCCGCGGTGCTCGGAGCCGGAGTCGTCGCCCTTGCCGTGGTCGGAGCCGCCCTTCTTGCCGTGTTCGGAGTCCGACGAGTCGCTCTTGCCACGGTCGGAGCCGGAGTCGCTCTTGCCGTGGTCGGAGCCCGAGTCGCTCTTGCCGCGGTCGGAGCCGGAGTCGTCCCTGCTCGAGTCGTCACCGCGCACGGCGGTCAGGGCTCCGCCACCCGCGTGCACCCCCCCGTTCGGCTTGTCGTGCTCCTTGCTGTAGGAAGAGTCGTCGTGGCCCCCGTCACCTGCCGTGGCGGCGAGGGCACCTGGTGCGCCGATCGCGAGGGCGGCCGTGGCCGTCGCGGTGGCGAGGAGCATGCGGGCAGATCGCATCTTCGGAGTCCTTCCGTCGCAGCCAGGCAGCTGACACTGCGTCAGCTCGTGAGAACCCGACCCCGACGTGATCCACCGTCAATCCGCTGGGCCCCGCGCACCACTCGAGCCGCTCACCTGGCGCACCCCCGAGGCCGCGTCCACCCGGCCCATTCGGCCAACCGATGACCCGTCAGACTCCACTGACCTGCTGTTTCACCAGGGACGAGCGGCCGTACCCCCGCCCGCACCGCGCCTCGGGTACTACCCGATCGGCGGCAACACGACTGCGCGCCCCGCACCTTCGGTCCGCCGCGGCCCTGGCGCGTCCTTGCCCCTCCACACCGCACCACGCCAGTCACACTGACCTCAGACACCCCCACCCCCCGCGAGGTCCCCCATGGCGTACGGCCTGGCCCGCCGCGAACTGCGGCCGAGAGTTCCGCTGCGCCACGGGGAGGGCGACAAGTACCACCTGACCAGCGTCGAGGGGCTCGCCGCGCTCTCCCTGGACGCGCTGAGCTCGGTGGCGTACGGACCCGAGGCGATCGTGCTCGTACTGATCGCCGCCGGAACGGGCGCGCTGTCCGCCACGCTGCCGGTGACGCTCGTCATCGCCGGACTGCTGGCGGTGCTCGTCGTGTCGTACGGACAGGTGATCGCCGTGCATCCGGACGGCGGCGGCGCGTACGCGGTGGGGAAGAAGGATCTCGGACCGACCGTCAGCCTGCTCGCGGCGGCCAGCCTGGTCGTGGACTACGTGCTGACCGTGACGGTCAGTCTGGCGGCGGGCGCGGCCAGCCTCGCCTCCGCGTTCCCGGTGCTCGGCTCGCACCTGCTCGCGATCTGCCTGATCGGGCTCGCCCTGCTCACGGCCGTGAACCTGCGCGGTGTGGCCGACAGCGCGCGGGTGCTGATGCTGCCCACCGTGCTGTTCATCGTGAGCATCCTCGGCATCGTCGTGCTCGGCCTGGTGCGAGGTCATCCCGTGGCGGTCGTCGGCACCGACCAGCCCGTCCACGCCACCGAGGCGTTGAGCGTCCTGCTGCTCCTCAAGGCGTTCTCCTCCGGCTGCTCCGCGCTCACCGGAGTCGAGGCCATCGCCAACGGCGTGCCCTCCTTCCGCGAGCCGCGCGTCAAACGCGCCCAGCGCACGGAGCTGATGCTCGGCGCCCTGCTCGGTCTGATGCTCATCGGCATGGCCCTGCTGATCCGCCGTGACCATGTCGCCCCGCGCGGCGGCGTGACCGTACTCGCGCAGCTGACGGCGGGCGCGTACGGGACGGGATGGCCGTACTACGCCACCAACCTCATCGTCACCCTGGCCCTCGCCTTCGCCGCGAACACCAGCTTCGGCGGACTGCCCGTCCTGATGAGCCTGCTCGCCAAGGACCACCGGCTGCCGCACCTGTTCGGGCTGCGCACGGAACGGCCGGTGTACCGCTGGGGCGTGGTGACCCTCGCCCTGCTCGCGGCCGTGCTCCTGATCGCCGTGAACGCCGACACCCACCGGATGATCCCGCTCTTCGCGATCGGCGTGTTCATCGGCTTCACCATCAGTCAGACCGGTCTCGTACGGCACTGGGCCGGGCAGCGTCCGCGCGGCTGGCTGCGGCGCGCGGTCCTCAACGGGGTCGGCGCGGTACTGACCGCCGTGGCGGGCGTCGTCCTGCTCACCACCAAGTTCCTGGAAGGGGCCTGGGTGGTGGTCGTCGCCATCCCGCTGCTGATGCTGCTGTTCGACCGCGTCCAGCGCTACTACACGACCGTCGGCCGGGAACTCGGACTCGGCGAGGTCCCGCCGCCCGTGCACGTCGGCGACTCCCTCGTCATCGTGCCGGTGGGCGAGGTCAGCAGACTCACCCAGCACGCGCTGTCGGCCGCCCGCGCCCTCGGCCACGAGGTGGTCGCGGTCGCCGTGCACGCCGACCCGGTCAAGGTCCGTGCCCTCAGGGAGAGTTGGGACCGCTGGAACCCGGGTGTACGCCTGGACGTCGTCGACAGCCCGCAGCGCTCGCTCGTGGAACCGATCGTCGACTACGTCCGCAGGGCGGAGGAGGGAGGACGTCAGATCGCCGTCCTCATCCCCGAGGTGGAGCCCCTCCACCGCCGCTATCAGATCCTGCAGAACCAGCGAGGTCTGCTCCTCGCCGCCACGCTGCGGGCCCGTACGGACGTGGTCGTCTGCCTGGTGCCGTACCGGCTCAGCCTCTGAACGGCCGCCGGGGCCGGAGCCTGATCCCGAAGAGGGTCCTACAGCCCACCTACGGCCCCGGACCCGTAACGCGTCCCTGACGCGGGAGCCTCGGTCGCTCAGGACCTGTCCTCGGTCAGCTCCCGCGCGTCGAGCGGCAGCCACAGCCGGATGCGGCGGTGCACCGAGGCGAGCTCGCGGGACAGGGGCGAGGGCGGCAGGGCCAGCACCGGGCAGACGGCGTGCGCGAGGCAGTACCGGGCGACGGACGGGAACAGCGACCGGTGCAGTCTTCCTCGGCACCCCGGGCCCACCACCAGCAGGTCGTCGGCCCGGTCGGCGGTCTCGACCAGCGCCCGCCCCGGTGTGCCCCGCACGACAAGACCCCGGTACGGGACCCCGGGCCCCGCGTCGCCGAAGGCGGTGTCGAGTGCGGCGAGCAGCCGCCTGCCCGCGTCCCGCCGGAGCGTGGCCATCGGCAGTGGACCGAGCGCACCGCGGTGGGCGAAGTCACCACCGGGCGGCTCCCAGGCGATCACGACCAGCAGCTCGGCTCCGCCGCGCCGGGCCTCGGCGGCGGCCCGGCGCAGGGCCGCCAGGCTCCCCGGCGAACCGCTCACTCCGGCGACCACGCGCGGTCCCCGCTCTTCCTCGCTCATCGCTCGCGCACTCCTCGACGTCGGTCCACACACGTACCCGTCCGCCATCGAAGGGCCGCGGAACGGCGGCGGACCGACGCCTTGGCGCGGGTCTGACGGCGCGGGTGTGATTCCTGACACCCCCTTGACACCGCGGGGCCGGGCGCGGGGCGCACGCTCGAACCGGGCTCTGACGTCGGTCTTACCCCTTGCTGGCACACTGGCCGTCCGTTCCGGGAAATCCGGGGAAGGAGCACCGCATGTCGATGGTCGGCAACCTGCGCAAAGTCGCCCGTCTGGCACGCGGCGGACGCCGGGTGGACCTGAGCCACCCCGCCCGCTCCCCGCTCGGCTCCGCCGTCGTCAACTGCGTGATCTACCGCGACGGCGTCCGCCAGGAGGCCGCGCCCAGCGTCGAGGAGTCCGTCGCCCGGGTCCGCAAACGCGGCGGCCAGGGCTTCGTCTGGCTGGGGCTGCACGAGCCCACCGAGACGGAGTTCGCCCGGGTCGCCGAACTGTTCGGCCTGCACCCGCTCGCCGTCGAGGACGCGGTCCACGCCCACCAGCGCCCCAAGGTCGAGCAGTACGGCGACGTCCTGTTCGCCGTCTTCAAGACGGTCTCCTACGTCGAACACGCCGAACTGACCGCCACCAGCGAGGTCGTGAACACCGGCGAGATCATGGTCTTCGCAGGCCCCGACTTCGTGGTGACCGTGCGGCACGGACGGCACGGCTCCCTCGGCCCCCTGCGCGAGGACCTGGAGGCCGAGCCGGAGCAGCTGGCCAAGGGCCCGGCCGCGGTGCTGCACGCCATCGCCGACCACGTCGTGGACGACTACCTGACCGTCACGGACGCCGTCCAGGACGACATCGACCAGGTGGAGACGTCCGTCTTCTCACCCCGCGGTGCCAAGGGCGCCGACGCCGGCCGCATGTACCAGCTCAAGCGCGAACTCCTCGAACTCAAACGCGCGGTGGTCCCCCTCGGCCGCCCTCTCCACATCCTGGCGACCGAGCCGATGCGCCTCATCGCCCCCGAGATACAGGCGTACTTCCGTGACGTCGCCGACCACCTGTCCCGGGTCACCGAACAGATCACCGCCTTCGACAGCCTCCTCGACTCCATCCTCCAGGCCCACCTCGCCCAGGTCTCCGTCGCCCAGAACGAGGACATGCGCAAGATCACGGCCTGGGCCGCGATCGTCGCCGTACCGACGATGGTGTGCGGCGTCTACGGCATGAACTTCGACCACATGCCCGAACTCCACTGGCGCTTCGGCTACTCCTTGGCCCTCACGGTGATCGCCGCGGCGTGCTTCGTCATCCACCGGGGGTTCAAGCGCAACGGCTGGCTGTGACCGTGGCCACGTCCGGGACATGCTCCAGGGGCGCGGCTCTTCGTGGGGGAGACGGCTCAGGCGCCCCGGGCGAGACCCGAAAGTCCCGCCCGTGTCATGGAGAACCGGAGATCAGGGCCACACCAGGCAGTACGGCTGATGCCCCGCCTCGTGCAGACGATGGCTGAAATCCTGCCATTCGTGGAGAAGCTGGTACACGTTGAAGGCGTCCCGCGGGCCTCCGCGGTCCGGGACCGTCGACCAGATGAAGGCCGCCGCGCCGACCGCCTCCTCGCCGATGCCCCGGAGGGGGTCGACGACGGTCATGGGGAGCTTCACGACCGCGTAGTCGGGGTGGAGGACGACCAGTTCCAGGGGCGGGACCTTGTGGAGAGGGACGCCCTCGATGCCGGTGAGGACCATCGCGGCCATGGTCTCCGGCTTGATCTTGGTGAACATGCCGTTCATGCCGAGCTCGTCGCCGCCGAGTTCCTCGGGGCGCATCGAGATCGGCACGCGGGCCGCCGTCGCACCGTCCGGCGCGCCGAAGTATTTGTAGGTCACCCCCACCCGGCCACCATTCCCGCTTCCTGCCCTGAGCCGGTCTGCCCCGCGGTCCGTGTAGTCCATACCGTCCATACGGCCCGACGAGTCGATCCGCTCAGGATCGTTCTGTGATCCTTGCGACCCGGGTGATCCGGGAGATCCGGGAGAGCCCGGCGACCCCTGCGTCTGTCGTGCCTCGGCCGCTTCCTCCGCCTCGCGCCGGTGCCTTCCCCGCCGGGCACGCCGAGGACCGAGGTCATCGGTCCCCTCGCCCAGTCCGCCACCGCGATGCATATCTCCACCCGACTGCTTTTCTAAGGCGCGCGACCCCCGCCACGCAACCCGATCATCGTGACAGTGACCTCCCCCACGGCCGCACGCCGAAACGTACGCTGAAACACCTGTCCGCAGGATCTTCGCAGCCTCTGACACCATGGCCCGTGTGAGCTATCCGTACGAAGCCCCAGTTTCGCAGACTCTTTTCGACCGTGCGGCTGCCGTCACGCCCGGCGGCGTGAACTCTCCGGTGCGCGCGTTCCGCGCCGTGGGCGGTACGCCCCGCTTCATGGTGTCCGGAAACGGTCCATACCTGACCGATGCCGACGGGAGGGAATACGTCGACCTCGTGTGTTCATGGGGGCCGATGATCCTCGGGCACGCGCATCCCGACGTCATCGGCGCCGTCCAGGAGGCCGTCGCTCGCGGCACCTCCTTCGGCACTCCCGGTGAGGGCGAGGTCGCGCTCGCCGAGGAGATCGTCGCCCGCGTCGAGCCCGTCGAGCAGGTCCGGCTCGTCTCCAGCGGGACCGAGGCGACCATGTCCGCCATCCGGCTCGCCCGCGGGTTCACCCGGCGGTCGAAGGTGATCAAGTTCGCCGGGTGTTATCACGGGCACGTCGACTCGCTGCTGGCGTCGGCCGGGAGCGGGGTGGCCACCTTCGCGCTGCCCGACACCCCCGGTGTCACCGGCGCCCAGGCCGCCGACACGATCGTCCTGCCCTACAACGACCTCGAAGCCGTGAACGAGGCCTTCCACGCGCACCCCGGTGAGATCGCCTGTGTGATCACCGAGGCCTCGCCGGGCAACATGGGCGTCGTACCGCCCCGGCCCGGGTTCAACCAGGGACTCAAGGACGCCTGCGCGCGCAACGGCGCCCTGTTCATCTCCGACGAGGTCATGACCGGATTCCGGACCAGCAAGGCCGGTTGGTACGGGATTGACGGAGTACGTCCCGATCTCATGACCTTCGGGAAGGTCATGGGCGGAGGATTCCCCGCCGCCGCCTTCGGTGGCCGCAAGGACGTCATGGAGCACCTGGCTCCCGCGGGGCCCGTCTACCAGGCCGGCACGCTCTCCGGCAACCCCGTCGCGACCGCCGCCGGGCTCGCCCAGCTGCGGCTGCTCGACGACGCCGCGTACGACAAGGTCGACGCCGTCTCCGAGCAGATCCGCGGGCTGGTCACGGAGGCGCTGAGCAAGGAGGGCGTGGCGCACCGGCTGCAGAACGCCTCCAACATGTTCTCGGTCTTCTTCACCGGGCGTGAGGTGCGCGACTACGAGGGCGCGAAGGCGCAGGAGTCCTTCCGGTTCTCCGCGTTCTTCCACTCGATGCTGGCGCAGGGCGTCTATCTGCCCCCGTCGTCCTTCGAGTCGTGGTTCGTGTCCACGGCCCACGACGAGCGGGCCATTCAGCGGATCGCCGACGCCCTTCCGGCGGCGGCCCGGGCAGCGGCGGAGGCCACGGCATGAGCCAGGAACAGACGCAGGGTCAGATGCGGGATCAGACGCAGGATCAGACGCAGGGCCGGAATCAGGACATCACGGTCGTGCATCTCATGCGGCACGGCGAGGTCGCCAACCCGGACGGGGTGCTCTACGGGCGGCTGCCCGGCTACCACCTGTCCGAGCTCGGGCGGCAGATGGCCGAGCGGGTCGCCGAGCACCTGGCGCCGCGGGACGTCACGCATGTCGTCGCCTCGCCGCTGGAGCGGGCGCAGGAGACCGCGACGCCCATCGCGAAGGCGCACGGGCTCGACCTCGACACCGACGGGCGGCTGATCGAGGCCGAGAACGTGTTCCAGGGGAAGACCTTCGGCGTGGGGGACGGGGCGCTGCGGCGGCCCGAGAACTGGAAGCACCTCGTCAACCCGTTCAAGCCGTCCTGGGGCGAGCCGTACGTCGATCAGGTCGTACGGATGATGGGGGCGCTGGACGCCGCCAAGGACGCGGCCCGCGGGCATGAAGCGGTGCTGGTCAGCCACCAGTTGCCGATCTGGATCGTGCGGTCCTTCGTGGAGAAGCGGCGGTTGTGGCACGACCCGCGCAAGCGGCAGTGCACGCTGGCGTCCCTGACGACCTTCACCTACCGCGGCGACAAGATCGTGTCCGTGGGGTACAGCGAGCCCGCCAGGGATCTCGTCCCCGCCCATCTCCTCGCGGGCGCCAAGCCGGTGAAGGGGAAGGGCAAGGCGTTCGGGGCGTAGAGCGCCGATTTCCGTACACCTTGGCGCAAAGTGTTCGTATTCGTCGTTACCCGAGTTGTTCTTCGTAAAATATGATCAATGTTGCGCGTGCGAAGGAACCTATCTGCTTGTCGTGCCCTCTCATTGTGTGTCAGCTGGGAGCCAGCTGAGAGGGCGCGATGAGATGGGGACCGAATGCGGGACATCAGCCGGCGGGGAATGATCGGCCTCGGGGCGGGTGCCGCGGCGGCGATGGGACTCGCGGCGTGCGGCACCGACCAACAGGACGGTCAGGGCGGGGGCGGTGGTTCCCGGTCGGGCAAGCCCGGTCCGTCGGGCGAGTCCAGCGCCTCCTCGAACCCCGGCCGCCCGATAGGCGACGGCTCCACCTCCTTCACGGGCAAACAGCCGCACCAGCCCGCGAAGCCGGTTCCTCTGGAGCCCGGTCAGACCCCTCCGCAGTTCGTGGTCTTCTCCTGGGACGGCGCGGGTGAGGTCGGGACCGGTCTCTTCTCCCGCTTCCTCGGGCTCGCCCGCGAGCACGAGGCGCACATGACCTTCTTCCTCTCCGGGCTGTACCTCCTGCCCGAGTCGAAGAAGCGCAAGTACCTGCCGCCGAACAACCCACGGGGCGCCTCCGACATCGGCTATCTCTCCGACGACCACGTCAAGTCGACGCTCGGGCTCGTCCGGCAGGCCTGGCTCGACGGCCACGAGATAGGCACGCACTTCAACGGCCACTTCTGCTCCGGCCACGGCACCGTCGGCAACTGGACGCCGGCGCAGTGGCGCAGTGAGATCGACCAGGCCAAGTCCTTCGTCAAGGAGTGGCGGACCAACACGGGCTGGACCGATCTGCCCTCGCTGCCCTTCGACTACGAGAAGGAACTCGTCGGTGGGCGCACCCCCTGTCTGCTCGGCCAGAACAACCTGCTGCCCACCGCCAAGGAGCTCGGCTGGCGCTACGACGCCTCCTCGCCCGGCGGCCGCCAGGTCTGGCCGCAGAAGCGGCACGGACTGTGGGACCTGCCCCTCCAGGCGATCCCCTTCCCGGGGCGCAGCTTCGAGGTGCTGTCCATGGACTACAACATGCTGGCCAACCAGTCGATCAACTCGACGAAGGCGCCCGCGCACAACTACCCGGCGTGGCGGCAGCAGGCGGGCGAGGCGTACGTCGCCGGATTCCGGCGGGCCTACGAGAGCAACCGGGCGCCCTTCTTCATCGGCAACCACTTCGAGCACTGGAACGGCGGCATCTACATGGACGCCGTCGAGTACGCCTTCAAGCACATCGCCCGGGAGAAGGAGAAGGGCGAGGACGTCCGCCTCGTCTCCTTCCGGCAGTACGTGGACTGGATGGACGTACAGAAGCCCGAGATCCTGGCCAAGCTGCGGACGTTGGACGTGGGACAGCGGCCCGCGGGTGGCTGGAAGACGTTCCTCGGCGACACCGGCAAGGGGGCTGGTACCGGTACTGGGACGGGTACTGGGACGGGTACTTCCAAGGGGTCCGGGGACACCGCCTGAAATGGTGTTTTCCGCCCGCGAGGGGGGTGCGGAAGATCCTCGAATCGGGCATGCGAAACTTTTCACATGAGTGCCGCCTGCCGCGCCGAACAGCGCTCGAACCGCACCCGTAGCCGCGCCGCCCTGCTCACCACCGGGGCCGCCGTCGCCGCGCTTGTCCTGTCCGCGTGCGGTTCGGGCGGGACGTCCGGGGGCTCGGGCAACAGCAACTTCGTGGCGGGCAAGGACGGCATCTCGACCGTCGCCAAGGGTTCCCGGGTCGAGGCCCCCGACCTCTCCGGCCCGACCGTGGACGGCAAGCAGCTCGACGTCAAGGACTACAAGGGCAAGGTCGTCGTCCTGAACGTGTGGGGCTCCTGGTGCCCGCCGTGCCGTGCCGAAGCCCCGAACTTCGCCAAGGTCGCCAAGGACACCGCGGCGCAGGGCGTGCAGTTCGTCGGCATCAACACCCGTGACGCCAACGTCAGTCTGGCCCAGGCGTTCGAGAAGCAGCACGGCGTCAACTTCCCCAGCCTCTACGACCCCACGGGCAAGCTGCTGCTCCGCTTCAAGAAGGGCACGCTGAACCTGCAGACGATCCCCTCCACGATCGTCATCGACCGGGACGGGAAGGTCGCGGCCCGTACGCTGCAGGCCCTCAGCGAGGACAAGCTCCGCGAGATGCTCGACCCCGTCCTCGCGGAGAAGTGACCGACGTGTCCCTTCTCGCCGCGTCCACGAACCTCGCCGCGTCGTCCGACACCGTCGTCAGCGGTGCCCTGGTGCTCGCCCTGCCGATCGCCGTCCTCGGCGGGCTCGTCTCCTTCTTCTCGCCGTGCGTGCTGCCGCTCGTCCCCGGCTATCTGTCGTACGTGACCGGTGTCACCGGCACGGATCTGGCGGAGGCCAGACGGGGGCGGATGGTTGCGGGCGCCAGCCTGTTCGTGGTGGGCTTCACCGCCGTGTTCGTCTCCGGCGGGGCGCTGTTCGGCTACTTCGGGTCGACCCTCCAGGAGTACCAGAGCACGCTCAGCAAGATCCTCGGCGTACTGATGATCGCGATGGGCGTGTTCTTCATGGGGATGATGCCCTGGCTCACGCAGCGCGAGTTCCGCTTCCACAAGCGGCCGGTGACCGGCCTGGTCGGTGCTCCGATACTCGGCGCGCTCTTCGGCATCGGCTGGACGCCCTGCCTGGGACCGACGCTCTCCTCCATCAATTTTCTCTCCATGAACCAGGCGAGCGCGGGCCGCGGCGCCATACTGACCGTCGCGTACTGCGTCGGTCTTGGAGTGCCCTTCGTCCTCGCCGCCGTCGCCTTCCGCAAGGCGCTCGGCGCCTTCGCCTGGGTCAAGCGGCACTACGCGTGGGTGATGCGGATCGGCGGCGGCATGATGATCGCGACCGGCCTGCTCCTGCTCACCGGTGCCTGGGACAGCATCGTGCAGCAGATGCAGACCTGGTCCAACGGCTTCACGGTAGGGATCTGATCGATGAGCACGACCGACACCGACACCGGCACGGGCAGGACGAAGGACCCGGCGGCCGCCAAGCGGCACATCGGGGTGAGCGCCGACGGCGAACTCGGCGAAGCCGGATCCCAGCTGTCCACCGCGCCGGTCGACACGGCCGTGCCCGGCTCCTTCGGCGGGTCCCGCGCGCCCGGCGCCCTGGGCGGGCTGACCTGGACCGGCCGTGAGGTCGTCGGCTGGGCCCGCTGGTTCTGGCGGCAGCTGACGTCGATGCGGGTCGCCCTGATCCTGCTCTTCCTGCTGTCGCTCGGGGCGATCCCCGGCTCGCTGATCCCGCAGTCCGGGACCGACGCCCAGAAGGTGGCGGACTTCAAGGACGCGCACAGCATCCTCGGGCCCGTCTACGACAAGCTCGGCCTGTTCCACGTCTACAGCTCGGTGTGGTTCTCCGCGATCTACATCCTGCTGTTCGTCTCGCTCATCGGCTGCATCGTGCCGCGCACCTGGCAGTTCGTCGGGCAGCTGCGCGGCCGTCCGCCGGGCGCCCCCAAGCGGCTGAACCGGCTGCCCGCGTACGCGACCTGGCGCACCGGGGCCGAGCCGGAGCAGGTCCGCGAGGCCGCCCTCAAGATCCTCAAGCAGCGACGCTTCCGGGCGCACATCGAGAAGGACGCCGTCGCCGCCGAGAAGGGCTACCTCCGCGAGACCGGCAACCTGCTCTTCCACATCGCGCTGATCGTGATGCTGGTCGCCTTCGCCTGGGGCCAGCTCTTCAAGTCCGAGGGCAACAAGCTGATCGTCGAGGGCGACGGGTTCTCCAACACGATCTCGCAGTACGACGACTTCAAGTCCGGCAACCTCTTCAGCACCGACGACCTCACGCCGTTCAGCTTCAACCTCAAGAAGTTCACCGGCACCTACGAGCGGACCGGCCCCAACAAGGGCACCCCCCGCACGTACCAGGCGGCCATCACCTACAGCATCGGCGCGTACGGCAAGGAGAAGAAGACCACCGTCAAGGTCAACGAGCCGCTGAGGATCGGCGACTCGAAGGTCTATCTCACCGCCCACGGTTACGCGCCGGTCGTCACCGTCCGGGACGGCAAGGGCAACGTCGTCTACCACGACGCCGTGCCGATGCTGCCGCTCGACTCGAACGTCACCTCGCAGGGCGCGATCAAGGTCATGGACGGCTACAAGAACGCGCAGGGGACGACCGAACAGCTCGGTTTCTCCGCCTTCTTCGTGCCGACCTTCGCGGGTGCGGGCAAGGGCGACATGTTCTCCCAGTTCCCCGCGCTCGACTTCCCCGTGCTCGCGCTGTCCGGGTACCACGGCAGCCTGGGTGTCGACGCGGGCATCCCGCAGAACGTGTACCAGCTCGACACCTCGAAGATGAAGCAGTTCAAGGACGAGAAGGGCAACATCGTCAAGGCGCGCCTGCTGCCCGGCGAGACGATGAAGCTGCCGAACGGCGCCGGCTCCATCACCTTCGACAAGGGCATCAAGGAGTGGGCGAACTTCCAGGTCACCCAGCAGCCCGGCAGTGACTGGGCGCTGATCGGTGCCTTCACCGCGATCTTCGGGCTCGCCGGTTCGCTCTTCATCCAGCGTCGCCGCGTGTGGGTGCGGGCGACCACCGGGGCCGACGGCGTCACCGTCGTCGAGATGGCGGGCCTCGGCCGCAGCGAGTCCGCGAAGCTCCCCGAAGAACTGGGGGACCTGGCCGCCCTTGTGCACGACCAGGCGCCCACCCAGCCCGACACAGACGAAGCCGCAGTCGAAACCGACCCCGACGCCGAACCCTCCGTACCTGCCGCCGAAGGGGCTGAGAAGTGACTCTCGCCACCGCAACCGACCTGGGTGCCGTGACCGATCTGGCCACGGCCACCAACGAACACCTCGCCAACATCAGCAACACGCTGATCTACTCCGCGATGGCCGTCTACACCCTGGCCTTCTTCGCGTACATCGCCGAGTGGATCTTCGGCAGCCGCAGCAAGGTCGCCCGTACGGCCGCCGCGCTCACCACCGCCGAGAAGGCGGAGGCCCCCGCGGTCACCGTGCAGTCGGCGGGCGGTACGGCCGTCCTGGAGCGGCCGAAGGTCGTCACCCGGTCGGCGGCCGGCGCCCGTGACGTGCCCGACGGGCCCGGCGCACACGGCGGGGACGAGCAGGGCGACCTCTACGGCCGGATCGCGGTGTCCCTCACCGTGCTCGCCTGGGCCGTCGAGGCGGCCGGTGTCGTCGCCCGCGCGCTGTCGGTGCAGCGGGCGCCGTGGGGCAACATGTACGAGTTCAACATCACCTTCTCCACGGTCGCCGTCGCCGTGTACCTGGCGATGCTGGCGCTGAAGAAGAACATCCGCTGGCTGGGTCTGCCCCTGGTCACCACGGTCCTCCTCGACCTCGGCCTCGCGGTCACCGTGCTCTACACGGCGAGCGACCAGCTGGTGCCCGCGCTCCACTCGTACTGGCTGTACATCCACGTCTCGACCGCGATCTTCTGCGGCGCCGTCTTCTACGTGGGCGCGGTCGGCACCCTGATGTACCTCTTCAAGGACTCGTACGAGAACAAGCTCGCCACCGGCGGCCAGCCGGGCCGCTTCGCCACCTCCGTCATGGAGCGGCTGCCCTCCTCGGCCTCCCTCGACAAGTTCTCCTACCGCGTCAACGCCGCCGTCTTCCCGCTGTGGACCTTCACGATCATCGCGGGCGCCATCTGGGCGGGCGACGCGTGGGGCCGCTACTGGGGCTGGGACCCCAAGGAGACCTGGGCGTTCATCACCTGGGTCGCCTACGCCTGCTACCTCCACGCCCGCGCCACGGCCGGCTGGAAGGGCCGCAAGGCCGCGTACATCGCCCTGATCGCCTTCGCCTGCTTCCTCTTCAACTACTACGGAGTCAACATCTTCGTCTCCGGCAAGCACTCCTACGCGGGCGTCTAGCCTTCGGCGCGTGCGGAACGGCCTCTCCCGGGCCACGCTGGTGTCATGACCCGAGCCATCGAAGAGGGCGCCACCGAGACCCGGGAGGACGGCACCCGCGTCCTGCACTACCTGCTGCGTTTTCCCCAGCCTGTGGAGAACGTCTGGAAGGCGGTGGCCACACCCGAGGGCCTGAGGGCGTGGCTGGCCGAGGCCGAGGTCTTCGAACCGCGACTCGGCGGCGCGGTCACGCTCCGCGGGATCGGCAGCGGCCGGATCACGGCGTGGGACGTCGAGCGGATCGCCGAGTACACGGTCGAGGGGCGGGGCCGCATCCGCTTCCACCTGGAACCGGCCCGCCCCACAGGCACGACGGTCCGCTTCACCCACGAGTCCCCAAGGGACGAGGACCCGGGCTGGCGCCTGCGCTTCGAGAGACTGGCGAGCGCCCCGTAGGGGCGCGGGGCTGTGACATTGTGCGGCTTCGCCGCGTGGGCGCGACCAGCCACACACGACCCGCACCCGCCCGACCACGGAACTCCAACGGCGCCCCCCGTCAAGCCGGCGGCAGACACTCCGTCGGCGGCTTCCCTTCAGGCCACGCGATCTTCACGAAGCGAGCCCGGGACTCGGGCGTCAGCTGCACGATCGGCACCGCCTTGTCGTACGGATTGCCGTGGGCGTCCAGACAGATCCACCCGCTCGCCCCGTTCACCCGCAGCTCCTTGCCCTTGACCTGCGGCCACTGGAGCCCGACGTCCGCGAGGGCCGGGATCTTCCCCGTCGGCGACGCCCCGCGGATGCCGCGCACGGCGAGCCGCATGGCGTCGTACGCGATGATCAGCTGGCCGTCGTCCAGGGCGATCGGCCCGACGGGCCCGACCGGCTCCTTCCCGGCACTCCCCAGAAGCGACTGCAACACCTTCGCGTCGGCCGCGCTGCCGCCCGTCTTCGCGGTGTCCTTCAGCCAGGCGTCCGGGTGGGCCAGGGACGTGTAGCGGACGGTCAGCAGCGGGTCCTTGAGGGCGGCCGGGTCGAGGTCCTTGTCCCCGGCGAGGTAGGAGCCCTCGTCGCCGGTGAGCACGGTGAACCGGCGGTCGTGGCAGCCGCGCTGGCCCAGCATGTTGATGAACTGCCGCAGCTGGGTGTGGCGCCCCGCGAACAGGATGGTGTTCGTGGTGGTCGGCGTGTTGCAGAGGATGTTGGTGATCTGCATGAAGACGTTGGAGGTGCTGCCCTCCTTGCTGCGGTCTGCGGGCGGCGTGAACGGCTGGGCCTCGTAGCGCGCGCCCTTGAGCATCTTCTCGAAGGACGCCTGGAGCGTGCGCGTGTACGGGTCGCCGGTGCGGTCGTAGACGAGGAAGGCGTTGGCAGCGGAGACCTTGGCGAAGGAGGCGAGGGCGCGGGCCTCGTCGGTGTTGGTGGGGGAGACACGGGCGAGCCCGGGGAACGGGTCCTTGCCGTCCTGCCCGTTGGCCAGGTCGTCGGCGGTGATCGAACTCCCTATCACCGGGATGCCCCGGCTGGTGAGCTCCTTGACGGCCTTCTTGTTGTTGTCGGTGCTCAGACCGACCCCGGTCACCGCGCGCAGCCGGTCGGAGCCTCCCGTCATGCCCGCCAGCTGGTCGACCGTGTGCTGCCAGTACGTGCCGGTGGAGCCGGGGTTGGCCAGCACCAGGCGGATCTTCGGCTTCAGGCCGGTGGTGTCGTGGTTGGCCTGGTACTGGGCCAGATAGGCGCCCTGGAGCTCGTGCAGCACATCGCCCAGGTTGTCGGCGTCGGTGGCGGTGAAGGGTTCCAGGAGCGCGACGGTGACGTAACTGCCGGGCGCCAGACGGGCGTTCTCGCGGTGGATGGCCCGTACGGTGTCGGCGAACTGCGGACGCCCGAAGGCGTACGTCGTCCACGAGACGCCCACGCACTCGTCGCTGCCCTTCGGCTGGACGACGCCGGGCGCGCAGGAAAGATTCTCCTTGGTGGCCGTCATACCGCCCCAGATGCCGAGGCCCGCCAGTACTGCCGCGAGGGTCAGCGCGACATACCTGCGGAAACGAATCTCCCAGACGTCCTCGCGCAGCCAGGTCCACAAGCGCGCCATCACAGGTCCCCGTTCCCGTTCTCGTCGTCGTCACCAGGGATGCGCAGGGGGCGGCCGGCGAGGGCGTCCGACGGCCACTCCCGCGAGGCCCGCCACAGCAGCGGGTTGCCCGCGGGCCGCAGGTTCGACAGCTGCTCCAGCTCGAAACGGAGCCGGTCGGACACCTTCGGGTCCGGCAGCACCAGCGGATCGGTCAGCTGCCAGACCGCGTGCAGCAGGCGTCGTACCCGTAAGTGCAGTACGGCGTCCACGCTGTCCGGCGGCTGCTGGGCGGCGTCGGTGCGGCCGAGCGCGACGGCCGCCCGGTCGTCGTGACCGCCGTGGCCGCCGAAGTCGCGGCCGTCCGGATCGTGTGCGTGGTAGTAGGGCGCGGACGCGATGAAGACGAGCGAGGACAGCCAGGACGCGGTGTCGGTGCGCGGGAAGGTGTCGCGCAGGTGCGCCACCGCGAAGTCGGCCTTGCCGAGGGCGAGTTCGTGGTGCAGTCGACAGCGCGCGCTGTCCGGCTGGTCCCCGTCGCCGTAGTGGTCGATGAGGGTGCGGTGCACGGACCGCCAGCGTGCGTGGTCGGGGTCGTCGTGGTGCAGCCGCAGCAGGAGCAGCGCGCGCAGGAACGGATCGCCCACGAACTGCCCGGCGGCGCTCGTCCAGCCCTCCTCCGTGAGCCGCTCCTCCAGCGCGAGGACCCCCGACGCGCCGAAGTCGTCGGAGAGCTGGACCTCCGCGAGCGCGCAGGCCGAGTCGCGGTCGTGGGCCGCGGCGAGCACGGTCAGCTCGTCGAGCCGGCCACCGGGTACGAGCCGGTCGAGCAGCTCCTGATAGGTGGGCCGGCCGTCGTTGTCCTCGTGGACGGCGACGTCGGAGGTGAGCAACTCGCCCAGGGACTTGGCTCCTTGGGGCAGGTTCTGGCGGGCGGACTCCGCGAGGAGGGTGACGCCGAGCGGGCTGCCGCCGGACAGCCGATGGGTGGCGTGCGGGAGTTGAGGGGGGAGCGCGAGGCCCTGCGAGACGCCGCCCACGAGGTGCAGGGTGTCGTCCGGGGTCAGCGGCGGCAGCGCGACGAGCAATGCCCGCGAGGACGGCGAGGTGCCCGGCTCCCAGTTGGTGTTCCGGGCGACCTCGGGGAGGGTGCGGCGGCTCGCGTTGCGCAGTGCTCCATGGCTGTAGCCGCGCAGGGCGGCGAAGAAGACGACGTGGTCGGCGATGCCGTCGGCGCGGTCGCGCAGCACCGGTTCCATCAGGCCGAGGCCCGCCCGTTCCTGCACGTTGTCGATCAGCACGACCGGGCGGCCCAGCCGGTGCGAGCGCTGCATGACCCCCGCGTACGCGTCGTCGAGGTCGGCCAGCAGGGCCCGTACGAGATAGCGCTCGGCGTGGGTGCGGGAGTCGCCGCCCGCGCGGAAGTGCGAGGAGAGCAGGATCAGGCCGAGCTTGGGATTGCCGCCCGCGTTCGGATAGTCGCGGTACCAGGTGGCGGCCCTGCGCAGCCGGCGGGGAGCGGGGCCGATCCCCTCGGCGAACGCTTCCAGGGTGGCTTCGATGATCGGCGCGATCACGGGACCCGTACCGCTGAGCGAGGCGATGAGCTTGGAGACGACCTTGCTCACCCAGCGGCCCGCGAACCCCGAGAGCCATGAGCCGGTCTCGTTCAGCAGCAGGATCCGCTCCGCCTCCTGCCGGATGCGGGGCACGTCACGGTCGCTCCAGCCGCCCGCCGCGACGGCCAGCAGCCCGGACGTCAGGCGCGGAAAACCGATCCGCCCGGCGCCGGTCACCGGCTCCGCGAGCTGCTCGGCGATGGTGGTGAGCGCCTGTCCCACCGGCGACCAGGACTCCGCGGGCCGCTCGGCGGGCGGCCCGGCGAACTGCCGTTCCTCGCCGTCGACCAGCGCGACCGGTGTGTGTCCGCGGTACGCGTCGCGCAGCTCCCGCAGTACGGCGCTCTTGCCGAGCCCCCGCCCGCCCGCGAACACCACGAAGGGCAGTTCCTTCGGGTGTTCGTACGGGTTCGAGCGCAGCTGGTACGGGCGCAGGCCGACGAGCCGTGGTGCAAGACCGGGCGGATCGGTGTCGAACAGCGCTCCGCGTCCGTGCAGCCCTCTGTGCACCGCATCTCCCCCTGGCGCGGTCCGGTCCTGCTCTGTGCTGCTGTGAGGTCTATCAACACCAGTGTAAAAAGGGGGAGTTGATTCGGACTAGGGCATGGGATGTCCGTTTGGTTACGAAATTTTTCCGCGCCCTTTCATTCAGCTATCCCACGGTGATCGAATCCAGCTTTTCGCGCAGATAAACATGGGAGTCGACGGGCGGATACGCGACGCGGCCCACCGGCGCGGGGACCGACTCCACCACCGTCCCCGGCGTGCACTCGCCGAAGTAGACCAGCGACATCAGCTCCTCGGCCGGCGCGTCGGCGGGCGGGGGCAGCACCCGGTGCCGGCCCGAGCGCCACCGGTCACCCGTCCAGCGGGCCATCAGGTCACCGATGTTGATCGTGAACGCCGCCGGGTCGAAGGGCGCGTCCTCCCAGCCGCCCTCGTCCGTGTAGACCTGCAGCCCGCCCTTGCCGGCCTGGCGGTCGAGGATGGTGACGGTGCCGAAGTCGGTGTGGGGGCCGATACGGAACTGGCCGGGCTCCGGCTCGCCGACGACCTCCGTTCCCGGGTACCAGTTGATGTTGAAGCCGTACGTCGGGTGGTCCATGTGCCGGGTGAAGAAGTCCGGCTCCAGTCCCAGGGCCTCCCCCAGGAGGGCCAGCAGGTGGTTCTCCAGCTCGCCCATCCCCGCCAGGTACTCCTCGCAGAGCTTTTGCAGCTCGGGGGCCTCGGCGGGCCACACGTTGGGCGCGTACCACTCCGCGTTCGTCTCCGGGTCCTCGAAGGGCTCGTGCGTCGCGAAGGTCAGCGACTCCTTGAGGTCGGGGGGCGTCTGCGTACCTTCCGCATATCCGTTGGCCTCGGCACCCGGGCCGAGCCAGCCGCGCCCGCCGACCTGGACGGCGTACGGCTGCTTGACCTCTGTGGGGAGGGCGAAGAAGGCGCGGGCGGCCTCGCGGATGCGGGTGCGCAGGGCCGGGTCCACACCGTGTCCGGTGACGAGGAGGAAGCCGGCGCTCTGGAGGGCTTCGTCGACGGTGCGGGCGATGCGGGTACGGGCGTCGGGGTCGCCGTCCAGCCAGGGCCGCAGGTCGATGGTCGGGATGCGGGGGGTACGGAGGCTACTCACCAATGTCCTCGTTCCACAGAGCCGGGTTGTCCTTGATGAAGTCACGCATCAGCGCGGTGCACTCGGGGTCGTCCAGGAGCACGATCTCCACGCCGTGCTCGGCCAGCCAGTCGTGGCCGCCGTGGAAGGTCTCCGCCTCGCCCACCACGACCCGCGAGATGCCGAACTGGCGTACCAGGCCGGAGCAGTACCAGCACGGCGACAGGGTCGTCACCATGGTCGTACCGCGGTACGAACGCTGTCGTCCCGCGGCGCGGAACGCCGAGGTCTCCGCGTGCATGGACGGGTCGCCGTCCTGGACCCGCCGGTTGTGTCCGCGGCCCAGAAGCGTGCCGTCCGCGCCGTACAGCGCGGCGCCGATGGGGATGCCGCCCTCCGCCAGCCCGGCGCGGGCCTCCGCGACGGCGGTCGACAGCCACACCCGTGCCCGTGCCTGATCAATGCGCTCCATGACTCCACTCTCCTGTGGCCGAAACACGAGGGCAACGTGCGGAAAGTACTCTCCCGGCAACCCGCACCCGGACGGACTGTCAGCACCTGTGGAGGTTCCCGTGCCCGCACTCACCCTCCGCGACATCCTGGCCCTCGACCCCGTCCGCGGCAGCGAGCCCGAACTCCTCGCCGGCGAAGGCGCCCTGGACCGCCCGGTCCGCTGGGTGCATTCGAGCGAGGTGTACGAGGGGGCGAACTTCCTCGACGGCGGCGAACTGCTCCTCACCAACGGCTTCGGGCTGACCGACGCGGACGAGGACACCCGCCGGCGCTACGTCCGCGAGCTGGACGCGCGCGGAGCGGCGGGCCTCGCGGTGGAGGTCGGGCGGTCGCTGGTGCGGATGCCGGAGGAGGTCGTCGACGAGGCCCGGCGGCTCGGTCTGCCGCTGTTCGCCCTGCACCGGGTGGTGCCCTTCGTCCGCATCACCGAGGCCGCGAACCGGGCGATCGTGGCGCGCGGTCTGTCGGGGCGGGCGGCGTCCGTACGGCCCTGGGGCGGCGACCACACCGCCGCCCTGCTCGCCGATCTCGCCGACGGGCAGGCCCTCAACCAGCCCGAGGTGGAGGCACGCGCGGCGCTCGCCGGGTTCCATCCGGGTCCGGGCGCGCGGCTGGTCGGGGTGTCGGCGCACGGGGCGCGCGAGCTGGGCGTGGTCGACCGGGCGGCGCGCTCCCTGGGCGGGGTCGCGGTGCTGCGGGCCGCGTTTCCGGGGGACGTACTGGCGCTGGTGGCGATGCCGGACGACGCCGTACGGACGGTGACGGCGCGGCGTGATGTCGTACGGGCCGTGCAGGAGGCCTTCCGGACGGCCGCCGAGGCCGGGGTGACCGTGGCGGTCGGACACGCGGTTCTCGCGGGCGGCGGCTGGCTGCGCTGGAGCGAGACACTGCGGGCGGCCCGGACGACCCTGGAACTGGCGCTCACCGTGTCGTCCGCCGAACCCGGCCCGACCGGCGACCCGGTCGTCACCTCCTCCCGCGCCCTCACCCTGGAACGCGAGCTGACCCGAGGCGGTGTGGACGCCAACCGCGACCGCCTCGCCCGCCTGGTCCAGCACACCCTGGGCCCCCTGCTGGCCTGGGAGGCCGCCCACCCCAGCGACCTCGTCCGCACCCTGGAGATCCACCTCCGCCACGGCTGCTCACCCACCCGCACGGCGGCCCTGCTCCACATCGGCCGCCAGTCCCTCTACCAGCGCCTGGAACGCATCGAATCCCTCCTGGGCCTGGAGATCGACGACCCGGACCTCCTGGGAGAGCTGCTCGCGGCCCTGTGCGCGCACCGGATCGTGCGGGGGGTGCCGGCGGCCGCGGACGGCGGCCTGCGGACGGTGGCCTGAACTGCCCCCGATCCGACCCGACCGTCAGCAGGTGTGTGCGCGGGCCCGTGCGTACTGCCGGGCCAGTGCGCGGAAGGACTCCTTCGGCTCCCAGTGCCGTCCGCCGTGGCGGTCCTCGATCGTCTTCACGATCCCGTAGCTCGCCATGTCGAGGTCGTGGCGGGGGTCGCGGGGGCGGTGCGGGGCGTCGGGGGTGACGAAGGTGTACGCCATCGCCGAGTACAGGCCCATCGACTCGAACACCGACAGCACGTCCGTCAGATACGCGGCCTGGGTGCGCTCACTGCGGACGAGACCGCCCTTGATCTCCGGCGGTTCCTTGCCGTGGTCCACGACGTCCCAGCCCATGCCGCCCTTCTCCGGCGCGCCCTCGAAGGTACAGCAGCCGAACTCCATGACGGCGACGGGCTTCCCGAAGCGCCGCAGCGCGGCGAGGTCGCGGACGTAGGCGTTCCGGTCCCGGAAGTAGCCGTAGTAGTCGACACCGACGAGGTCGAAGAGGCCCCAGTCGACGTCCTCGTCCTGCGCGGCGGCGTACGTCAGCCGCCCGTGGAAGACGGACCTGCCCACGGACGCCGCCTTCGCCGTGAACCGGTGCAGGCGCCGTGCCATCAGTACGGGGTCGAAGTCGCCCTTGAGCAGATGTTCGATGCGCTCCTGGGCGTTGGCGCCGGGCACGATCCCGGGCACGTACAGCACGAACTCGCAGCCGACACTGAGATGCACTCCCGCGCCCCGCCGCCGCAGCCGCTCGGCGAACCGGCCCGTCTGCGCGAGGTGGTCGAGGATCTCGTGTTCCGGTACATCGCCCAGGGTCGGCTCCAGCCAGACGTTCAGACCGAGCTCCGCCGCCTCGGCCGCGGTGGCGCTGAGCCGTTCGACGCCGTCGCCGGTGACCTTGACGGAGTCGGCGTGCAGGTCGTGCGCGATGGCGCGCAGGTCGCGCCGCATGCGCCCGGGGCTCCACCCGGTGCTCGGCGTCTCCCCGTCCGTCACCTCGTACACCACACCCCGGTACGTCAGCCCCGGCCGACGCCCCGCAGCCCCGGCCCGCCCGACCGGCAGCACCACCGCGCCCCCGGCCCCCGCGGCCATCCCCATGAACCGTGCCCGAGTGATCCCCCGCATGGCGCCTCCCCGTGTCCGTTCTGCGGACTTCAGTCTGGGAAGCGGCCGTCCGCCCCGCAGTCGGCCGATGGTCTACGGAGGGTCGACGAAAGTACGGAACCGCTGAGCGCACGTCACACCTCGGACGCCGCCTCGGCGATGCCGTACGCCAGGGCGTCGAAGTTTTCCCGGTAGAAGCCCAGCCGGATGTGGAAGGGCTCCTGGAGGAACGCGCCCTCGCGTGAGACGAACATGGTCGGCGCGGCGGTCAGCGCGCTGTGCACCGCGTGCAGTTCCTCCGCACGGAAGCGGATGTCGCATGACTCCCTGGGCCCGCCGGTGAGGCGCTCGATGAGCGCGTCGACCGTCTCGCGGCCGGTACCGAGCAGCACGGTCAGGGTCAGGTCGCTGACGTCCCGGTGACGCAGGTGGCTCAGTGCCTCGTACATCGCCGCCCGCCTGGACGGGGTGAGGCGGGCGACGAACGCGTCCCCGTCCCGGGTCAGCCTGATCCGTGTTCTCATGCGTCTCCCTCTCGCCTCCTCATCCCGTCCCTCGAAGGGGGACCGACAGTCCTGAGGAGTTGCCGTCACGCGATGTCGGCCTCCCCGGCCGTGCCGTGGGCGCGCAACAACAGTTTCCCCGTGCTCGTCCGCGTCCCCATCAGCCGGTGCGCCTCCGCCGCGTCCGGCAGGGCGAACTCCGCCGTCACCGGCAGGGACACCACTGCGTCGACCACCGTCCGGAAGGCGCGTTCGGTGAGGGCGCGCAGTTCGGTCGGGGCCGTCTGGGCCAGGGTGAGGATGGAGAAGCCGGAGACCGACAGGGCCAGCGGGTAGAGGTCCGGCTCGCCCACCTGCCACGGCTGCGCCCCGCTCGCGTTGCCGAAGGAGACCAGGCGGCCGAAGGGGGCGAGGGCGGCGAGGGAGGCCCGCAGGGTTTCGCCGCCGACCGGGTCGAGGGCCAGGTCCACCCCGCGACCGTCCGTCGCCTCGCGCACCTCCTTCGCGAAGGAGGCGGAGGAGGTGACGAAGACCTCGTCGTAACCGTGCTCCCGTGCGTACTCGGCCTTCGCCGCGCCCGACACCACCCCGTAGACAGCCCCGGCCCCCGCCGCGCTCGCCAACTGCCCCAGCACCGTGCCCACCCCACCCGCCGCGCCCTGCACGAGCACCGTCTCGCCGGGCTGGAGCCGGCCCACGGCATGGATCAGGGCGTACGCGGTGGGCAGCACGGTGGGGAGGGTCGCGCCCGTGCGCAGGCCCACACCGGGCGGCAGCGGGAAGACGGTCACCGCGTCGGCCACGACGACGTCCGCGTACGCGCCGCCCTGCGTCAGGGCGGCCACCTCCTGCCCCACGGCGAGGCCGGTGACCCCGGCGCCGAGGGCCCGGACGCGGCCCGAGACCTCCAGACCGGGGACGAAGGGCAGGGCGGGCACCCGGTAGCCCTCGGCCCGTGCCTTGAGGTCGGCGAAGTTCACACCCGTGTAGGCCACGTCGATGCTCACCTGCCCCGGACCGGGCTCGGGCACCTCCGCCTCCACGACCTTCAGTACCTCGGGACCGCCGTACTCCTGGATCTCGACCGCGCGCATGGCACACCCCTCGCGAGAGCTCGTCGACTCGACTGTTCAATGAAAACCGAACAGTCGGGAGTGTATGGTTTCCATCGAACACTCGGCAAGGTGGGGAAGATCTGAGGGGAGTCGGGCGTGGCGCAACGAGCGAGTCACAGAGCCGCCCCGGAACACACCCACCCCGACGACGTTCCGGTCCAGACCGCCCTCGCCGCCCTCGCCGATCCCGTACGCGTCACCCTCGTGAGGGAGTTGGCCGACTCGGCGGAGTGGACGCGCAGTTGCGGCAGCTTCGATGTGCCGGTCGGCAAGGCGGCCCTCAGCCACCACTTCGCGGTGCTGCGCGGGGCGGGTCTGGTGGAGCAGCGCGACGAGGGTCCCAAGCGCGTCAACCGCCTGCGACGCGAGGAGTTCGAGGCCCGCTTCCCCGGACTCCTCGACCTGGTGCTGCGTGAGGACCCGACGCACTGAACCGATTCGCCGCCCCCCGCGTCAAAGGGGCATGAAGAAGCGTGTGAGGGGTCGGACGGCCACCGGTGTCACCGTGACCGGTGCCGTCGTGCTGCTGGGAGCGCTGCTCCAGGGATCGAGCGCCGTCGCACAGGCCGAGCCCGCGCATACCGCGCCCGTCACCGCCACCTGCGTCGGCACGCGGCCGGCCGGGAGCCTTCCCGAACTCGGCGCCGAGGACTTCACCCCGCTGGACCGCACCTTGGCCCACGTCAGCAGGATGGGGGAGTCCGCCCGCTACGCCGCCGTCTACACGGGCCTGTCGGTCGACGAGGAGGACCGGGCCACGGACGTGTACCGCATGCCGTCCGCCTCCTTCGACGCCGACCTCTGCGGCGCCGCCGAGAAGGGCGTCACGGTGCGGCTGCACGACACCGATGCCAACCGGACCGACCTGGAGGCCCTCGCCGACCGGATCGCCGAGGACATGTCCCGCTGGAACGGCACCTTCGACCTGCGTGAAGTCGGCGTGGACGAGGCCGGGTTCGTGTTCGTGGGCGTCGACGACCCCACCACCGCCCGACCCCTCCTCCAGAAGGCCTTCGGCGCACGGCACATCGAGGTGGGGTACGCCGAACAGGCCTCGCTGCTGAGCGCCACCGGCTGACCGCTCAGCCCGTGCGGGGCGCCCGCCGCAGCAGCGCGTACAGCGCCGCGCTCACCGCGAAGCCCACCAGGCAGGTGATGTCGCCGAAGGACGCCCAGTGCTTCGGCACCCAGCCCACGTACTTCTCCTGGTTGGAGAAGAGCGGAACCGAGACCACCACGCCGATCAACAGGGCGGTGATACCGGGCCAGTTGGTGAACGCGCGGTCGCCCAGGCGTCGGGCCGGCTCGTCGTCCGGAGTCCGGGTCCGGAGCCACCGCTCCACCAGCACCACTCCCAGCCACGGTCCGATCCAGTACGCGATGACCAGCAGGAACGCCTCGTACGCATGCCCGGCGTCGGACAGCGACGCCCACGCCGCCGCCGTGCCCGCCACGCCCGAGAGCACCACCAGCGCGCCGCGCCCCAGCCAGGCCGGCAGCCGCAGGCCGAGCGAGGTGATGGACATGGCGGAGGAGTAGACGTTCAGGGCGTTCGCCGAGACACCGCCCAGGATGATGGAGAGCAGCACCAAGTCGCCGAGCCAGGACGGGAGATGGCCGGTGAAGGCGGCCGTTGGGGTCGCGCTGTCGGGGGACGCGATCGTCGCCGACGCCGCGCCGATGAGGGAGACGACCGCGACGGAGAGGAAGAGACCCACGGCCGGGTAGAGGGCGGTCCTGAACGTGTTCGCCGTGCGGGGGAGGTAGCGCGAGTAGTCCGTGGCGTACGGGTTCCAGCCCGCCGCGTACCCCCATGCCGTACTGAAGGCCAGCAGGAAGCCGCCGACGCCGCCGCCCCCGCCCGAGGTGCCCAGGTCCGCGTGGTCGAACGTCCACACCCCCGCCACCAGGAACACCACCGCCAGCGCCGGGAACGCGTACTTCTCGAAGGCGTGCACGAAGTTGTGGCCGATGAAGCCGATCACGATCTCGACCGCCACCACCAGCAGCAGCGAGGGCAGGGGGCGCAGACCCGTCAGCGTGTTCAGCGCGAACGCGGCGCTCACGCTGTTCACGGCGAACCAGCCCACGCCCGCCACCAGGGCATTCACCCCGGCAGGCAGCAGATTGCCCCGGTAGCCGAAGGAGAGGCGGCCGATCACCATCTGCGGGACGCCGAACCGGGGTCCGTCGAGGGACAGGACGCCTTGCGTCAGGGCGCCCAGCGCCGTGCCCAGCAGCAGTGCCGCGGCCGCCTGCCAGAAGTTCAGTCCGAAGAAGAGGACCGAGATCACGCCGATGTACACGGTCGCGAACTCGATGTTCGGGGAGGCCCAGGTCCACAGCAACTGGAGCGGACTGCCGTGGCGTTCGGCGTCGGGAATCGGTTCCGAGCCCGCCGTCTCGACGGCGATGACTCTGTCGCCGTACTCGGGCGTGATCGGTGCGGTGGTGCCGGCGGGAGCGGTCGTCATGCACCGTAAGTGTCCGGGGCCCCGCCACCCCCGGCCAGAGGCGCACTGTCCGTTTCGGGAGGCTCGTCGGCGTACACCTTGTACGGGCGTCAGCTCTCGGACTCCTCGCCGGCCTCGCGCCGGCGCAGCTCCTCCTCGCGGCGCCGCAGGTCGGCCTCCCAGTCCTTCAGGAGTGCCTCGTCCTTGACGTTCTTGGAGGGGGACGACTCCGCGTTGAGGGAGTTCAGGAACTCGGGGTTGTCGTCGGGGGCGACGTACTGCGGGCGCTGGTCGCGGTGCCACTCGGAGGGCGTGACGCCTCGGGTCGGGCCCCGGCCGACCTTGCCCGCGACGAGCCAGGCGATCGGGCCGACGAGGACTTCTCCGAAGAGCAGGATGATGATCACCCACACCACCTTGGGCAGGCCGCGGACCTCCTCCTCCGGCGTGTTCAGGCAGTCGATGAACGAGTAGATCCACAGCGCCAGGACCAGCAGGAACGGCAGATACCTGAGCATGGCGGAACGGTCCCCCAGTGGACGGTGGCGGGGCGGTGCGGGGCCCCGATGACGCGCACAGGGTAGCGGCTGACTTCAACGGGAGGATGACACTTTCCCCACCCCCACCCCCACCCCCACCGCCCCAGCCTCCCGGTGGGTTCGTCGGCTGCGGGTGGGCGGGGGCTGGTCGCGCAGTTCCCCGCGCCCCTGAAGGGGCGCTGCCCCTCGGGGCGGTTCCTCGGCCGCGGACCGGTGGGGGCTGGTCGCGCAGCTCCCCGCGCCCCTGAAGGCCTCGGCCCGCCCGGCGTTCGCAGGCGAAGCCGGAGGCCGCACGCACCCCACTCACCCCGGCCCGCATCTTTCAGCCCGTCCGGCGTTTGAGGACGAGGCCGGAGGCCGATGCCCCACCCACCCCGTCCAGCCACCCACGTCCGCACCCTCCAGCCCGTCCGGCGTTTGAGGACGAGGCCGTTCAGGCCGATAGCGGGGGTCTGGGGGCGCAGCCCCCTGGGATGGGACGGGTAGGGGCGGCGGGGGCGAGAGGGGTGGTCCCGCCCACGGCGGTGGGGCGCACGTCGGTGTCGGGCGGCCCTCAGCGATACTTGGACGCATGGCTTACGACGATCTTCGATCCCTGCTGAGGGCGCTGGAGCGCGAGGGCGACCTCAAGCGCATCAAGGCCGAGGTGGACCCGTATCTGGAGGTCGGGGAGATCGTCGACCGGGTGCAGAAGGCGGGTGGACCGGCGCTGCTCTTCGAGAACGTGCGCGGGTCCGCCATGCCGCTCGCCATGAACGTCTTCGGGACCGACCGGCGGCTGCTGAAAGCCCTCGGTCTGAAGTCGTACGGCGAGATCAGCGAGAAGATCGGCGGCCTGCTCAGGCCCGAGCTGCCCCACGGTTTCGTCGGCGTACGCGAGGCCTTCGGCAAGCTCGGCGCGATGACCCACGTACCGCCGAAGAAGGTGAAGTCCGACAACGCGCCCGTGCAGGAGGTCGTGCTGCACGGTGAGGACGTCGACCTGGACGCCCTCCCCGCACTCTTCACCTGGCCCCAGGACGGCGGCTCCTTCTTCAACCTCGGGCTCACCCACACCAAGGACCCGGAGAGCGGAATCCGCAACCTCGGGCTCTACCGCCTCCAGCGCCACGACAAGCGCACCATCGGCATGCACTGGCAGATCCACAAGGACAGCCGCAACCACTACCAGGTGGCGGCGAGGAGGGGAGAGCGACTGCCGGTCGCGATCGCCTTCGGGTGCCCCCCCGCCGTGACATACGCCTCCACCGCCCCCCTGCCCGGTGACATCGACGAGTACCTCTTCGCCGGGTTCATCCAGGGCAAGCGGATCGAGATGGTGGACTGCAAGACCGTCCCGCTGCAGGTCCCCGCGAACGCGGAGGTCGTGCTCGAAGGGTGGCTGGAGCCGGGGGAGATGCTCCCGGAGGGGCCCTTCGGCGACCACACCGGGTTCTACACGCCGCAGGAGCCCTTCCCGGCGCTGACCATCGACTGCGTCACCATGCGCAAGCGGCCGCTGCTCCAGTCGATCGTCGTGGGGCGGCCCCCGACGGAGGACGGCCCCCTCGGGCGAGCGACCGAGCGCTTCTTCCTCCCCCTGCTGAAGATCATCGTGCCGGACATCGTGGACTACCACCTCCCCGAGGCCGGCGGTTTCCACAACTGCGCGATCGTCGCGATCGACAAGAAATACCCCAAGCACGCCCAAAAGGTGATGCATGCCGTCTGGGGGGCGCACATGATGTCCCTCACGAAACTCATCGTGGTCGTGGACTCGGACTGCGACGTCCACGATCTGCACGAGGTCGCGTGGCGGGCCCTCGGCAACACCGACTACGCCCGCGACCTCACCGTCGTCGAAGGCCCCGTCGATCATCTCGACCACGCCTCCTACCAGCAGTTCTGGGGAGGCAAGGCGGGCATCGACGCGACGAGGAAGTGGCCCGAGGAGGGTTACACCCGGGACGGGGGATGGCCGGAAATGGTTCTCTCCGACCCGGAGACGGCGGCGACGGTCGACCGCCGTTGGAAGGAGTACGGCCTGTGAGGTCCATCAACAGCACCAGGGCGGGCAGCCGGTGACCAGCGCATCCGCCGCGCTCCCGCAGCAGCCGGGGCGCACCAAGGCCTTCCTCCGGCTCGTCATGATCGAGCACTCCGTCTTCGCGCTGCCCTTCGCCTACATCGCCGCGCTGACCGCGATGTTCGAGTGGGACAAGAACGTCCACTGGGGCAGGCTGCTGCTCGTCACGATCGCGATGGTCGGGCTGCGCACGTTCGCGATGGCGGCGAACCGGATCATCGACCGCGAGATCGACGCCCGCAACCCGCGCACGGCCCACCGTGAGCTGGTCACCGGCGCGATGAGCGTGAAGCACGCGTGGACGGGCGCGCTGGTCGCGCTGGTCTTCTTCCTGGGCGCCGCGGCCCTCCTGAACCCCCTGTGCCTGGCCCTGGCCCCCATCGCCGTGATCCCGATGGTGGTGTACCCGTACGGCAAGCGGTTCACGAACTTCCCGCAGGCCATCCTGGGTCTGGCCCAGGCGATGGGCCCGATCGGCGGCTGGCTGGCGCTCTCCGGCGAGTGGTCGTGGGACGCCGTCATCCTGGGGCTCGCGGTCGGGATCTGGATCGGCGGCTTCGACCTGATCTACGCCTGCCAGGACGTCGAGACGGACCGCGAGATCGGGGTCATGTCGGTACCGGCGCGCTTCGGTATCCCCGCCGCGATCTGGGGGGCGCGCGCCTGCCACGCCGTCACCACCGCCCTGTTCGCCTGGTACGCCGTCGCCACCGACGCGGGCGCGTTCTTCTGGCTGGGTCTGCTGATCGTCGCGGGCGCGTTCCTCTACGAGCACTCCATCGTGAAGCCGCACGACCTGTCCCGTCTGAACCGCGCGTTCTTCCAAGTCAACGGATTCATCGGCATCGCCCTGTTCGTGTGTGCCCTGCTCGATCTGCTGGTCCGCGGGCTCACGGTCTGAATCCCGACAGCCGCCGGATACCCTCGACATCATGAAGCCAGGACAGACGCAGCGCCGGCCTTGGATCGTGGGGGTGTCGGGCGCCTCCGGTACGCCGTACGCCGCCTCCGTGCTGCGGGCGCTCCTGGCGGCGGGGGAGAGCGTCGACCTGGTGGTCTCGCGCGCCTCCCGGCTCACGCTGCTCGACGAGACCGGCCTCTCCTTCCGGGACGCCCACTGGCAGGACGACCTGCGGGTATGGCTGGCGCGTGGCGCGGACGGCAAGCCCGGCACCTTCGACGCCTTCGAGGGGCGCCTGGACGCCGTACGGCACTGGAGCGCCGGTGATCTGGCGGCGGGGCCGTCCTCGGGCTCGTACCCCTCGAAGGGCATGCTCATCGTGCCCGCCTCGACGGCCTGCGTGGCCGGAGTCGCCCTGGGGCTGTCGAAGGACCTGCTGCAGCGCGCGGCGAGCGTGACCCTCAAGGAGGGGCGCAAGCTCGTCGTAGCCGTCCGCGAGACCCCGTTGAGCGGGCAGACACTGCGTCACCTGGTCTCCCTGGACGACGCGGGCGCCACCGTGCTGCCCGCATCACCGGCGTTCTACGCGGGGGCCACGCACATCCAGGACCTGGTGGACTTCGTCGCCGGGCGGGTGCTGGACGCGGCGGGCGTCGAACACGGGCTGTACCGCCGGTGGGAGGGCGAACTCGGCGGCGGCTTCCGAGCGACCTGAGCGGCCACGACCCCGAGCACGTACGACCTCGGCACGCACGACCCGAACACGTACGACCCGAACGCGTATGACCTGAACACGCACGACCCGAGCACCACTGAGCAACATCGCACCACTCACGACTCACACACTTCAGCGGAAGGCTAGCGATCGCATGGACGCGGTGGACAGGCAGCTCATCCAGGCCCTGAGAGAGAACGGCCGGGCCTCCTACGCGGAGCTGGGGCGCCTCGTCGGTCTGTCGGGACCCAGCGTCACCGACCGCATCAACCGGCTGGAGGCGGCCGGGGTCATCACCGGTTACCGCGCCACCGTCGACTCCGCCTCGCTCGGTCTCGGCGTCACCGCCCTGATCGGCATCTCGCTCTCCGACGCCGCCGACCACGAGGACGTGGCCCGGCGGATGCGGGACCTCGGCGAGATCGAGGACTGCTGGTTCATCGCGGGCGACGACTCGTTCATGCTCAAGGTGCGGGCGAGTGATGTCGACGGGCTGGAGAAGACCATCCGGCGGCTCTCGGGGACGAAGGGTGTCTCCCGGACCCGTACGACGATCGTGCTCTCCACGAAGTGGGAGAACCGGGTCGGAGAGCTGCCCGAAGAGGGTTAGGGCACGAAGTGCCTGATGGGGGCCCCTCCCGCCCGGAGGGTGGGGGAGTACGGTTTACGAAGGCTGTCTGAGGAAGAGGTAGAGGCATGGACGTCGGGCTCAAGCGCGAGCTGGAGCAGAAGGTTCGAGCCGGTGAGCGGCTGACCCGCGAAGACGGCATCGCGCTGTACGAGTCGGACGACCTGGCCTGGCTGGGCGGGCTCGCCCACGAGGTGCGCACGCGCAAGAACGGCGACGTCGTCCACTTCAACGTCAACCGCCACCTCAACATGACGAACGTGTGCACCGCGTCCTGCGCGTACTGCTCGTTCCAGCGCAAGCCGGGCGAGAAGGACGCGTACACGATGCGCATCGAGGAGGCCGTCCGCCTCGCCAAGGCGATGGAGAACGACAACCTCACCGAGCTGCACATCGTCAACGGCCTGCACCCGAACCTGCCGTGGCGCTACTACCCGCGGTCGCTGAGCGAGCTGAAGAAGGCCCTCCCGAACGTCTCCCTGAAGGCCTTCACGGCGACGGAGATCCACCACTTCGAGACGATCTCCGGGCTGTCGGCGTCGGAGATCCTCGACGAGCTGATCGAGGCGGGCCTGGAGTCCCTCACCGGTGGCGGCGCGGAGATCTTCGACTGGGAGGTCCGCCAGCACATCGTGGACCACCGCACGCACTGGGAGGACTGGTCGCGCATCCACCGGCTCGCGCACGAGAAGGGTCTGAAGACTCCGTGCACGATGCTGTACGGGCACATCGAGGAGCCCCGCCACCGCGTCGACCACGTCCTCAGGCTCCGTGAGCTCCAGGACGAGACCGGTGGTTTCCAGGTCTTCATCCCGCTGCGCTACCAGCACGACTTCGTGGACGTGAAGGACGGCAAGGTCCGCAACCGGCTCCAGGCGCGCACCCAGATGGCGACCGGCGCCGAGGCCCTGAAGACCTTCGCGGTCTCCCGTCTCCTCTTTGACAACGTGCCGCACGTCAAGGTCTTCTGGGTGATGCACGGCGTACAGACCGCGCAGCTCGCCCTCCAGCACGGTGCCGACGACATGGACGGCTCGGTCGTCGAGTACAAGATCACGCACGACGCGGACAACTACGGCACGCCGAACAAGCTGACCCGCGAGGACCTGCTCGACCTGATCCGCGACGCGGGCTTCCAGCCGGTCGAGCGCAACACCCGTTACGAGATCATCCGCGAGTACGACGGCCCGGACCCGGCGCGCCGCGAGTCGCCGCAGCCGATGCGCGTCTGACGCTCCGCGGTCCGGTCGTACGCCCATGACGGCCCCTGTGCCGGTTCCCTCCTCGCGGAGGGGGCCGGCATGTCGCTTCGTCCGACGACTCCGCCATCGTGTTCCGGACGTTCAACCTGGCGTAGCGGGGTGACATCTGCGGTTGGCCCGCTCCGACCTCGGTGTTCTACGCTCGGTGGCCGTGCCACTGACCTTCACCCTGTTCACGCGTGACGCGAAGCCGACCCACCTCCTGCCCGACCAGCTGCTCACCCTCTGGACGGATGTCACCAACGCGGGTGGTGCGGTCGGCTTCGTGCCGCCGGTGACCCCCGTCGACATACGCCCCCGCGCCGAGGCCCACCTCACGGCGATAGCCGAGGGCCGCACCCGGCTCCTCGCCGGATTCACCGCCGACGGCCGGCTCGCCGCCACCGCGTTCCTCGCCCTCAACGACCACCCCCTCATGCGCCACTGGGCCTGGCTGTACACCGTCATGGTCGACCCGGCCCTCCAGGGCCGCGGCTACGGCGCCGACCTGCTCCGCGAGGCCGAGGACCGGGCCCGCGCACTCGGCCTGGAGGGACTCCGCCTCACCTGCCGGGGCGGGGAGGGACTGGAACGCTTCTACGCCTCCTGCGGCTACAAGGAGATCGGCCGGGCGCCCGACGCGCTGCGTGTCGCCCCGGGCGACGACCGTGACGAGATCACGATGCTGCTGCCTCTCCCGCCTGGCGACTGAGGCCCCCCTGCACGAGGATCGGGCCGGGCGTGCTTCACTGGACGGTGCCCTTTGGGAACGTTCGAAACGGTTCGGAACGGAAGAGTGGATTGACATGGGCCGCTACACACTGATGCGCCTCGGCGTCTTCGCCGGCTGCCTCGTGGTCGTCTGGGGCCTCGTCTACCTGGGCATCGCCCCGCGCGGCCTGGGTGACTCCAACTACATGTGGATCGTCCTGCTCGCGCTGGTGATCTCCGCGCCCATCAGTTTCGTCGTGCTGCGCAAGGAGCGCGACCGCGCCTCCGCCCAGGTCGTCGCGCGCGTGGATCGCATGAAGACCAACCTGGAGCAGAACCGCAGCCAGGAGGACGGCGTGGACGACGCCGCCCGCGGCGGCGTGCAGGGCCAGACCTCGTAACGCTGTGCCTGGCCGACGGCGGCCGATCGTACGCTTGCCCGTATGGGTGCTGTGAAGAACAAGCGGATGCCGCGCGCGGTGCGTGAACAGCAGATGCTGGACGCCGCCGTGCGGACCTTCGGGCAGCGGGGGTACCGATCCGCTTCGATGGACGAGATCGCCGATCTGGCGGGCGTGTCAAAGCCGTTGGTGTACCTGTACCTGAACTCCAAGGAAGACCTCTTCACCGCCTGCATCCGCCGTGAGGCGGCCGCACTGACCACGGCGGTACGCGCGGGCGTCCAGTCCGGTCTGCCCGCCGACCGTCAACTCTGGGCAGGCCTGCGGGCGTTCTTCACGCACACGGCGGACAACCCGGACGGCTGGGCGGTCCTGCACCGTCAGGCGCGCACGCACGGCGAGCCGTTCGCGGCCGAGGTCGCGGCGATGCGTGAGGAACTCGTCGCGTTCGTCACCCAGCTGATCGTGGTCGCCGCGCGCGAGGCACATCGTGACCCGTCCCTGGCCGAACGGGAGGTCGCCGGACTCGCCGAGGCCCTCGTCGGCGCCGCCGAGTCCCTCGCCGCCTGGGCCAACGCCACGCCGGGCGTCTCCGCGAAGCAGGCGGCGGCGACGCTGATGAACTTCGCCTGGGCGGGCCTGGGCGACCTGATGGAGAACCGCCCGTGGACGCCTCCGCAGGACTGACCCCTTCACCGTATGAGCTGTAGGTCGCCCGTCAGATGCAGGCGCCCGGAGTCCGTGCCGCGGAGCTCGAAGGCGGGACCGTCGGCGGCGTAGGTGACCGTGCCCGGGAGGAGAACGGGGGCCTTGAAGTCGGCACGCAGCCGTACCGCGTCCTGGGGGCCCTGTTCCGCGAGGCAGCGGGCCACCGTCCACATGCCGTGCGCGATGGCGCGGGGAAAGCCGAACAGGCGGGCGGTGAGGGGGTGCAGGTGGATGGGGTTGCGGTCCCCCGAGGCCGCACCGTACCGCCGCCCGACGTCCGCGCCGAGACGCCATTCGGCGCGGACGGGGAGGGGCTTGGCGTCGTCCGACTCCCGCGGGGGCGTGGACGTCGGCTCCCCGGCCGTCCGGTGCCGGGCGAGATAGGTACTCCTCGACTCCCACACCGGCTCGCCGTCGATCCTGGCCTCGGTCGCGACGACGGCTTGCGTCCCGCGACGATGGGGCGCCAACCCAGCGACACACACGCCGAGTTCGTACGCCTCCGTGGCGGCCAGCGGCTGCCGCTGGGTGATCTCGATCGAGGTGTGGACGAGCCCGAGCAGCGGCAGCGGGAACGAGCGGCTCGCCATGATCCGCATCGCGAGCGGAAACCCGAGGACGTGCGGATACGTCACCGGCAGCGCGTCCGCCCCCGTCGCGAACCCACAGACCCGCTCGTACGCGGCGAGCCGGGCGAGGTCGATACGGACGTCCGGGAGAACGAGAGGGGTCGGCGGGACGTGGGCGTCCGGGCGGGGTCGCTTGAAGGGGGAGAGGAGCGCGCCTCGGGCGAGGACAGGGGTCAGGTAGCGGTCGGCCATGGTCCAACTCCCGGCTCGGATGTATTTACTCCGGAGTCAGGTTACCCAGGGTAAGGGTGCGTCAATGCCTGCCGGGGCGCAGGGTGGTACCCGTCGCGGGGGACCGAGCACCCGATCTCGACGGACAGGGCTGCGCCGAGTTCCGCGGCGTTGGTCGCGGCGTCCGCGTCAGGGGCCCGCAATCCCGGGCCCGGCGGTGAGGAAGGCGGACCAGGTGGTGGGGGAGAGGGTGAGGCGGGGGCCGGTGGGGTTCTTGGAGTCGCGGATGTGGATGGTGTGGGGGGTGACAGCGACTTCGAGGCACTGACCTCCCTCGCCGTCGCTGTAGCTCGACTTGCGCCAGGTGTAGGCGACTTCGAGGCATTGGCCGCCTTCGCCGCTGCTGTAGCTCGACTTGAACCAGTTCAGCTGCTCTATGGTCATCGCTCTTCCAGCATCTTCTCGATCAGGTCCAGGGACTCGTACGGGTTGAGCGCCTGCGCCCGGATGATCCCATAGCGGGCGGCGAGGACGCGGACCTCTTCGCGGTCGGTGATCAGGCGTGGGTACCCCTGGATCTCCATATACCCCACCTGGTCCTTCCCCTTCGGGATGAGAAGCGTGAACGAGCCGCCCAGGCTGGGGTGTTCACGGCGCCCCGTCGGCATCACCTGAAGCTGCACGTTTCGCAGGCGCCCGATACGCAGCAACTGTTGCAACTGTTCAGCGTGCACTTCGGGCCCGCCGATGGGCCGTTCCAGTACCGCCTGCTCCAGCACGAAGCTGCACTCCGGCGGAGGCCATCGCTCGAAGAGCTGCTGTCGCGAGAGGCGGTCCGCCACGCGTCGCTCGATGGTCGACTCGTCGAGGGGAGGGTGCCGTTGCGTGAACACCGCCCGCGCGTACGACTCCGTCTGCAACAGCCCGAGCACGCCCATCGTGCTGTAGTCGTACAACGAAACGGCCTCCGCCTCCAACCCCGCGTAACTCCGATACCACTCCGGATGACGCGTCCGCGCCTTCTTCATCGCCTCCCTGACCTCGGGGATCGCCTGCTTCAACAGGCCCCCGGCGTCCAGGAGTTCGTCCGCCTTCTCCAGCAGCTCGGGCCGAGTCACCCGTACCCCCCGCTCCATGGCGGAGATCGCGTCGGGCCCGTACCCCACCGACTGCCCGAACTCCTTCTGCGTCAGCCCCGCCCGCTCCCGCAGCAGTTTCAGCATCTTGCCGAGCGCGGTGAACAAGCCCGTCGTTCCCTCGGCCTCCGCCGGTGTCTCCGGCCTCCGGTCGGTCTCTTCCGTCACGTACGCCACCGCCTTCACACGCTCACCGCCACGGCCGACAACCCGCACACCCCGCGCACCGCATCCGTACGGCTACGCAGCGTCGCCGGGTCACTCCTGGTCAGCGTAGGGCGAGCCGACCACGCTCGGTGATGTGAACTCTCGAATCTCCACCCCCACCGACGAACTGAGCCAGCGCCTCAGCTCCACCCCGCGCGGCGCCCGCCTGGCCCGTCGCCTCACCGCACACCAACTCGCCGAGTGGGGATACCCGCACGACAGCGACGTGAACGACACCGCACAGCACGTCGTGGCCGAACTCGCCGCCAACGCGGTCACCCACGGCCGCGTTCCCGGACGCGACTTCGAACTCCGCCTGCTGCGCCTTCCGGAGGACACGCTGCGCATCGAGGTGAGTGACGCGCGTGGTGACCGGCAACTGCGGTTCGGTGCGGGGGCGATGGACGGTGAGGGAGGGCGGGGTCTGATCATCGTGGCCCTGCTCGCGCCCGTCTGGGGCATCGCGGACCGTCTCGTCGGCAAAACGGTGTGGGCCGAACTTCCTTTGAAGATTTAAGATTTACCCTGGGTAACTCGCACCTCGCCCACCCCAGACACCCACAAACCCCACACTTCGGCCCCGTACGATCCCGTCACCCCTGCCTCGCCTGAACCCCCCATGGCCCGGGGCCGTATGAGGCTTCTGAGGCTTGGCGCCCTCACCCCGCCTCACACCCCCTGGTCCCGGCAGACAAGGAGCCGCCCCCGTGTCCAGCCCGTACCATTCAGACCCATCCGTACCCTCCCTCGTGGAGCCCGAGATCAAGCGGCTGGACGGAGTGGTGCGCGAGGTGTCCATGCCGCCCCTCGTCGGTCAGGTGACCCACGGCTCGCTCGCGGACATCCCGTTCGACAACGCGACCGTGGCCCCGAACGCGGCGGTTCTCAGCAGGAAGAACGCCGACGGTGCCTGGGAGGACGTGACCGCCACCGAGTTCGCCGCGCAGGTGCTGGCGGTCGCGAAGGGCCTGATCGCCGAGGGCCTGGCGCCCGGCGACCGCATCGCGATCATGGCGCGGACGACGTACGAGTGGACGCTCCTGGACTTCGCGGCCTGGGCGGCGGGTCTGGTCACCGTCCCCGTCTATCCCACCTCCTCCGTCTTCCAGGTCCGCTGGATCCTCCAGGACTCGGGAGCCGTCGCCCTCGCCACGGAGACGGTGGCGCAGGCGTCCGCGCTCGGCCCGGAACGCGACCGGATCCCCGACCTGCGGCACATGTGGGTCTTCGACAAGGGACACCTGGAGCGGCTGGCCGAGCTGGGCCAGGACATCCCGGACCAGGAGGTCGCCGTACGCCGTGGAGTGCTCGGCCCCGACACGCTCGCCACCCTCATCTACACCTCGGGCACCACCGGCCGCCCCAAGGGCTGCGCACTCTCCCACGGCAACTTCTTCGCCGAGATCGACAACGCGATCGAACTGCTCTACCCGATCTTCAAGGCGAAGACCTCGGACGCCGCGTCGATGCTCCTCTTCCTCCCCCTCTCCCATGTCTTCGGGCGGATGGTCGCGGTCGCCTGTCTGCGCGCACGGGTGCGCCTGGGCCATGCGCCGAGCCTGAGTACCGAAGACCTGCTCGCGGACCTGGCGAGCTTCAGACCCACCTTCCTGCTGGCCATCCCCTATGTCCTGGAGAAGGTGTTCAACACCGGCCGGGCCACGGCCGAGAAGATGGGCCGCGGGTCCTCCTTCGACCGCGCCGCGCGCATCGCGTGCAGCTACGGCGAGGCGGTCGAGGCCAAGCAGCACGGCACCGGGCCGGGTCCCTCGCGCTCCCTGCGTGCCGCCCGCGCCCTGTACGACCCCCTGGTCTACCGCCGTATCCGCAACGCGCTGGGCGGCAAGGTCCGCTACGCGATCTGCGGCGGCTCCCCGCTGGGCCGCCGTCTCGCCGCGTTCTACGCGGGCGCCGGCATCGAGATCTTCGAGGGGTACGGCCTGACGGAGGCCACCGCCGCCGCGACCGTCACGCCCCCGCTCAAACCCCGACTGGGCACGGTGGGCTGGCCGCTGCCCGGCACCAGGGTCCGGATAGCCGGGGACGGCGAGATCCTGCTGGGCGGCGAACAGATCTTCCGCGGCTACTGGGACCCGAACGCGGGCGGCGTCGTCGACGCGGCGCCGGACGGCTGGTTCGCGACCGGTGACATCGGCGAACTGGACGACGGGGGCTACCTCACCATCACAGGCCGCAAGAAGGAGATCCTGATCACCGCGGGCGGCAAGAGCGTGGCCCCCGCGCCCCTGGAGAACTGGCTCCGCTCGCATCCGCTGATCGCCCAGTGCATCGTCCTCGGCGACCGCCGCCCCTACGTCACCGTCCTCATCACCCTCGACCAGGACGGCGTCACCCACTGGCGCCAGATGATCGGCAAGCACCCCGTCCCGCCGGAGCTCCTCATGGACGACCCGGAGCTGAACGCCATCCTCCAGCGCGCGATCGACGAGGCCAACAAGCTCGTCTCCCGCCCCGAGTCCATCCGCCGCTTCGCCGTCCTTCCGGGGGACTTCACGGAACTGGCGGGCCACGTGACCCCCACCATGAAGCTGAAGCGGGCGGCGATCGAACGTGACTTCAGCAAGGAGATCGAGGAGCTGTACGTGCGGTAGGGCCGATCCGGACAAGGCAGGAGCCCCGCGACCGGCTGGCGCGGGGCTCCTTGGGTAATGCGATCCGTTCCGGATCAAAGCATTGGGCTCATGAAGCCCGCAGACTTAGATCGGGGTGACGTTCTCCGCCTGCGGGCCCTTCGGACCCTGCGTGACGTCGAAGGAAACCGACTGGTTCTCTTCGAGAGAGCGGAATCCGCTCGCGTTGATCGCGGAGTAGTGGACGAAGACGTCCGGGCCGCCGCCTTCCTGGGCGATGAAACCAAAGCCCTTTTCGGCGTTGAACCACTTCACGGTTCCGGTAGCCATAAGCCCTCCTTGGGCCCAAAGGGTTGCCCTGCTCCAGAACCTGCGATTGTGTAAACAACTGCATACGTCTGAAAACGACGAGAGCCCGCGGTCACATGCTCCGCAGGCTCTGTACTGCAAGGGAAACCAAACTGCAACTTGCGGCGAGCCTAGCACGCAGGCAGCCGAAAGCAATAGGGGGCAAGATCACGTCACCCGGATGTTTGACCCGCATGGCGGATGGGTTGACGTGATGGTGTCGGCTTGCTGTCGCAAGGGTTGACACAAGAGGGCGGAAGGGTTTCGGAAACCACGCGGGGACCCTGGAGACTGCACGGTACTCCATGGGGTCTAGCCTCGCGATGTGGACAATTACCGCACCCGGCCGCGCGTCGGCCACATCCAGTTCCTGAACTGCCTGCCCCTCTACTGGGGGCTCGCGAGAACGGGCACGCTCCTCGACTTCGAGCTCACCAAGGACACCCCGGAGAAGCTCAGCGAGAAGCTGGTGCGGGGCGACCTCGACATCGGGCCCATCACGCTCGTCGAGTTCCTCAAGCACGCCGACGAGCTGGTCGCCTTCCCGGACATCGCGGTCGGCTGCGACGGTCCGGTGATGTCCTGTGTGATCGTCTCGCAGGTCCCGCTGGACCAGCTGGACGGCGCACGGGTCGCCCTCGGCTCCACCTCTCGTACGTCCGTTCGGCTCGCGCAGCTGCTGCTGGCCGAGAGCGTGGGCGTCCAGCCGTCCTACTACACGTGCCCGCCCGACCTCAGCCTGATGATGCAGGAGGCCGACGCCGCCGTCCTCATCGGCGACGCGGCACTGCGGGCCAACCTCCTCGACGGGCCGAAGTTCGGTCTGGAGGTGCACGACCTCGGCACGCTGTGGAAGGAGTGGACGGGCCTGCCGTTCGTCTTCGCCGTGTGGGCGGCCCGCCGCGACTACCTGGAGCGCGAGCCCGTCGTCACCCGCAAGGTGCACGAGGCCTTCCTCGCCTCCCGGGACCTCTCGCTGGACGAGGTCTCCAAGGTCGCCGAGCAGGCGGCCCGCTGGGAGGCCTTCGACGAGCGGACCCTGGAGCAGTACTTCACCACGCTCGACTTCCGCTTCGGCGGCCCGCAGCTCGCGGCCGTACAGGAGTTCGCCCGGCGGGTCGGCTCGACCACCGGCTTTCCGACGGACGTGAAGGTCGAACTGCTGACTCCCTGAGAGCGCGGGGACGTTGTGAACCCGCGGGGGTGTTCGGGACCCCGTGGGGGCGTACGGAACTACCCTGCTGGGCAGTGCGTCCGTGCGTACGGGGGAGGTGGGAGCGCCATGCAGCCGCTCGGAGTGGATGAACCCACGGTCGTGGGGCCCTACCGGCTGCTCGGCCGGCTGGGGGCCGGCGGCATGGGGCGGGTGTACCTGGGCCGCAGCGCGGGCGGGCGGACGGTCGCGGTCAAGATCGTGCACCCGCACTTCGCGCTCGACGAGGAGTTCCGTGCCCGCTTCCGCCGCGAGGTCGAGGCCGCGCGACGGGTGGGCGGCGCGTGGACGGCCCCGGTCCTCGACGCGGACCCGGAGGCGTCCGTGCCATGGGTCGCGACCGGCTACGCGGCCGGTCCCTCGCTCGCGGCGGCGATCGCCGACGCGAGCGGGCCGCTTCCGGCGCATTCGGTACGGGTGCTGGGCGCGGGCCTGGCCGAGGCGCTCACGGCGGTCCACGCACTGGGCCTCGTCCACCGTGACGTCAAGCCCTCCAACGTCCTGCTCACCCTCGACGGCCCCCTCCTCATCGACTTCGGCATCGCCCGCGCCACCGACGGCACCGCCTCGCTCACCTCGACGGGCGTCTCCGTCGGCTCCCCCGGCTACATGTCCCCCGAGCAGATCCTCGGCAAGGGGGTCACGGGCGCGGCGGACGTCTTCTCCCTGGGCGCGGTGCTGGTGTACGCGGCGACGGGCGAGTCCCCGTTCCCCGGTGACTCCTCGGCCGCCCTCCTCTACAAGGTGGTGCACGAGGAGCCCCGGCTCGGCTCCCTGGAAGGGGAGCTACGGGAACTCGTGGCCGCCTGCCTCGCCAAGGACCCGGCCGGTCGGCCGAGCCCGGGCGAGGTGGCCGGACGGCTGGCCCCCGAGGGCGCGGCCCGGCTGGTGACCGCCGGCTGGCTGCCGGGGCCCCTGGTGGAGCAGGTCAGCCGCAGCGCGGTGCAGCTGCTGAACCTGGAGGCGGCGGAGGTGACGCCGTCCGGGCCGGTGGGCTTCAGCAGCCCTTCGGTGGGCACGGACTCCGGGACCGGTCCGCCGCCGCCCGACGGGGTGTTCGGTCCGCCGCCGACCATGCCGCCGTACGCCATGCCGACGTACGTACCGGGGCAGCGCGATGTCCAGGACGCGGTCGCGGCGCCGACGGTCCACCCGGGCAGGCTCTCCGTCAGCGTGGCCGCGGCCTCGGCGCCCGGTGCGAACGGTCGTGGCCGCAGGGTGAGTTGCACGCTCGCGCTGGCCGTCGCGGGAGCGCTGGCCGCGGTGACCGTGGGCTCGGTGTTCCTGTTCCATCTGCTTCCGGGCGGCGGTGACGACAACTCGGCCTCCAGCGGCTCCGATTCCGCGGCCAGCCCTCCGGCGGCGACACCGAACGCCTCCGGCTCGGCCGGCGCGACGCTCGCCTCCGTGCCCGCGCACTACCTCGGTACCTGGTCGGGCGATGCCTACGCACTGAGCGGGAAGCTGCCCGCGGGCACGTTCCGGGTCACCCTCCACCAGGCCGCCGTGGGCAAGGAGTTGGGCACGTTCCGGTCGACCGACCTGATCGGCGGCACCTGTGACGACGTACTCGTCCTGAAGAAGGTCACCGACAAACAGCTCACCGCGACGAGCACCGCCAAGACGTCCAACCCCAGCACCTGCACGACGGGCAGCCACGAGGTGCGGCTGATCCCCGCCGGGGGCGACCTCAAGTACGAGACGGACAACGCGGACGCGGGCGATCCGGTGGCCCGTATGTCGAAGGCCGAGTAGCCGTGGACCTCGAACTCTGGTCCGTCCGGCCGCTGTGGCTGACCGTCCTCGCCGCCCTCTGGGGCGCGGCGGCGGGACTGCTGGTACCGCGGGCCGCCTACCGGTTCGCGGTGGAGCCGGACGAGGCGTGGCGGACCCGGTGCCCCGACGGACACGCCCTCACCGGCGCCGCGGGCGGCTGGCTCGGCCTCGCCCGCTGCGCCGACTGCGCCGAGTACCTTCGTGACCTTCGTACGTCGTGGTCGGCGCCCGGCGACGCGGGGCATACGCCCGGTGATGCGGGGACCGTGCCGGGCGGTGCGGGGCGGGTGCCGGGCGGTGCCCCGACGACCTACCGCTACGGCCCCGGCACCCCGCTCGTCGCCCTCACCACCGCGGGGGCCTGCGCCGGTCTCGCCCTCGCCGCCGGCGCCCGCCCCGAACTGGCCGTCTGGCTGCTGCTCGCGCCGCTCGGTGTGCTGCTCGCGGTCGTGGACTTCCAGGTGCAGCGCCTGCCGGACGTCCTGACCCTGCCGCTCGCGGGCCTGGCGCTCGTACTGCTGGGCCTGATGGCCCTCGTACCGGAGCACGCGGGGCAGTGGCCGACCGCGCTGTTCGGGTCGCTCGTGCTGGGCGGCGCGTACTTCCTCCTCTTCCTCGTCAACCCGAACGGCATGGGCTTCGGGGATGTGAAGCTCGCGCTGGGGATCGGGGCCGTGCTCGGCTGGTACGGATGGGGGACCGTGGTGCTCGGGACCTTCGCCGGGTTCTTGTTCGGCGGCCTGTACGGGCTGGGGCTGGTGCTGATGCGACGCGCGGGGCGCAAGACGTCCATCCCCTTCGGACCGTTCCTGATCGCGGGGGCGTACGTCGGGCTGCTGATCGGGGCGTACGCGGCCTGACGTCGGGTCGCGGACGGGGCTGGCGTAGGCTGGCCGGGTCCGTCCAGAACCCTTACGAAAGGGACGCTCCCGGTGACCGAGAAGGCCGACCTCACGTCTTTTGATGTCACAGCCGTCCTCGACCGTGCTGCCGCGGGTGGGCGGATCACCCCCGAAGAGGCGCTCGTCCTCTACCGCGACGCCCCGCTGCACGCCCTGGGCGCCGCCGCGGACGCGGTACGCCGCCGCCGGTACGCGGGGACCGAGCACATCGCCACGTACATCATCGAGCGCAACATCAACTACACGAACGTGTGCGTCACGGCGTGCAAGTTCTGCGCCTTCTACGCGGCTCCCAAGGACACGGCCAAGGGCTGGACGCGCGACCTCGACGACATCCTGCGCCGCTGCGCGGAGACCGTCGAACTCGGCGGTACGCAGATCATGTTCCAGGGCGGACACCACCCGGACTACGGCGTCGAGTACTACGAGAAGCACTTCGCCGCGATCAAGGCCGCCTACCCGCAGCTGGTCATCCACTCCCTCGGCGCGTCCGAGGTCGAGCACATGGCCCGCATCTCCAAGGTGAGTGTGGAGGAGGCCATCCAGCGGATCCACACCGCCGGCCTCGACTCCTTCGCGGGCGCAGGTGCCGAACTCCTCCCGGCCCGCCCCCGCAAGGCGATCGCCCCCCTCAAGGAGTCCGGCGAGCGCTGGCTGGAGATCATGGAGACCGCGCACGGGCTGGGCGTCGAGTCGACGTCCACCATGCTCATGGGCACCGGCGAGACCAACGCCGAGCGTATCGAGCACCTGCGGATGATCCGTGACGTACAGGACCGCACGGGCGGCTTCCGCGCCTTCATCCCGTACACCTACCAGCCCGAGAACAACCACCTGAAGGGCCGCACGCAGGCGACGCTCTTCGAGTACCTGCGGATGATCGCGATCGCCCGGCTGTTCATGGACAACATCGCCCACATCCAGGGCTCCTGGCTGACCACCGGCAAGGAGGTCGGCCAGCTCTCCCTGCACTACGGCGCGGACGACCTCGGCTCGATCATGCTGGAGGAGAACGTCGTCTCCTCGGCGGGCGCCAAGCACCGCTCCAACCGCATGGAGATCATCGACCTGATCCGCAAGGCCGGCCGCGTGCCCGCCCAGCGGACCACGACGTACGAGCACATCGTCGTCCACGACGACCCGGCGAACGACCCGGTCGACGAGCGCGTCATGTCCCACATCTCGTCCACCGCGATCGAGGGCGGTACGGCGCATCCCGAGCTGAAGCTGCTCGCCTCCAACTAGCCCCGCCGTGCTGACGATCCACACCGCCGACGAGCTGCGCATCAGCTGGGACGCGGACCCGCTGAAGGGCGGCGCGGTCGCCGTGGAGGGCGACCGGGTCGCGGGCACCGGGCCGCTGGACGTGCTGCTGGAGCGCTTTGCGGGGGCGCGGGTCCGCAGATGGCCCGGGGTCCTCGGGCCGGCGCTCGTCCACGAGGGCCCACTGCCCGAGGCACCGTCCCCACGGGAACGTGTTCACGCGGTGCTGAAGTCGGGTGCCACAGCGGTACTGGCGGAGTACGCCGACACCCCCGACCTCCGCGCGGCGGCCTCCCGCAACGAGGTCGCCGTACTCCGTAGTGCAAGAAAGCCCGAGATCACCGATACCGGCCGAGCCGACTTGGCGGTCTTCGATGCGGACGGGACGTGCTTGGCGACGGTGTGCGCAGGCCGCCTGGTACACAGACGCCGCTGAACTTCTTCACCCCGGGCGGGGAAGCGCCCCGTTTTCAGGGGCGCGGGGCTGTGTACATATGCGGCTCCGCCGCGGGGCGCGACCAGCCCCCACCGGCCCGCAGATCAGATATGCGCCGTCACCCAGCGAACGCCTCCGCAAACGCCCCCGAACTCTGCGAAACCCCACTGCAATTGGTGGCCGCATTGTCCGAAGAAGCGTCACCACTCGAACACTGCTGATCCCGGAACGTCGACCACATCGACACCCAAGCGATCTTCTTCGACTCGGCGAACGCACGGACCTGCGCCGCGTCCGAGAGGCTGAACGTCTCCTTGGCCACGTCGTTGTCCCCGATCATCGAGGTCAACGCGAGCCCCTGCCAGGCGCCCGCACTCGACAGTCCGAAAACATCCCGCAGTTGATCATGGGTCGCCTTGGCGGAGGTCTCGGCGTAGTCGCTCATGTCCCCGGAGTACGAACTCCCGTAGTTCATCGTCATGATGTTGACCGTGGAGACCGTCACGGCGTTGTCGTTGGCGGACTCCAGCAGCGCCAGACTGTCCGAATCCAGCCCCGACGGCATGACCGGCAGCGTGAAGGACACCTTCAGGTCACCGCGCTCCTTCTGGAGCAGCGCGATCGCCTTGGACCGCAGCGCGACCGACGCGGAGTCGGTCAGCGCGCCCCCCTCGATGTCGAAGTCGGCCTGGGTGGACCCGGCGGCGTCGAGCGCCGCCCCGTACGCCGCCGCGAGCGCGCTCGCGCTGTCGCAGACCTCCGCCAGCTCCTTGCCGGACGCCCCGCCGAACGAGACGCGCACACTCGCGCCGGACTCCTTCAGCGCAGAGATCCGGGACTTCACGGCGGCCTTGTCGATGGCGTCCGTGCCGTTCCACTTGGCCGTGCAGTTGGTGCCGTCGGAGATCACGAAGGCCAGGTTGTACGTGGTCGGAGACCCCTTCGAGTCCGTCGCGGAGGCCTCTGTGGCGCTCACGTAGGGCGCGTACGAGGTGCTGGACGAGGTGCTGGGGGAGGACTCGCTCTCGGAGGGCGCCGCACTCGTCCGCGGGGCCTGGGAGGTCTGCGCGGGCGCCGCGTCCGTGGCACCCGTACCACCGGAAGAGCACCCCGCCGCCGCCAGAGCAAACAGGCAGGTGAGCCCGGCAGCCGGCCTCAGATAACCCCTCATTGCGTATGCACCCGCTCTCGTGATTTCTGTCTCAGGACCGAAACAAAGTGCGATTCGGGAGTTCCAAGGTGGCACATCCGAGGGTGATTTCCGAATACAGGAAGCGCATGGGTAACCCATGAGTAGCGGTACGCGAATCGGGCAAGCCGGGCCGCGAATCGGTACACAAGGCAAATATGTATCGACCCTGAGCTGCGCAGATGTTCAAGGATTCTCTCAGGGAATGGACAGCTTGGGTCAAGTTTCATGGGCGCCTCACATGAGAACCAGAGAATTGGCCACATAAAGGAGCCCTAATATCCGGGGAATGCAATCCGAGTCAGCCATCGAAAACCACAGTCAAGGGCGCGGCCGCCGCCGCAAACGCGGCAACGCGTCCGAAGACGGTCCCGTGTTCGTTGACAACTCCGGGCGCAGAGCACGTCTGCTGCGCAGGTTCGGCATGCTCGTCGGCGCCGTCTGCTTCGGTTACGCGGTCGTCCTCGGGATGGCCTTCATGGGCTGGGGCACCTCGCTGACCCCGTCCTCGCTCTTCCCGTTCAGCGGCGGCCAGGCCGGCTCCGCACCCGGGGGCAATCTCCGGCCGCAGGGCGGCGTGGCCCCCACCGGCAGGCCGACCGGCACCCCGCCGTCGGGCCTGCGCACGGGCACGGCCCCCTCCTCGGCCGCTTCCCCGGCCCCGGCCGCATCCGCATCCGCGTCCGCTTCCACCGGCGCCAACTGACCGGAACGGACCCACCTCCATGACTTCGACGACGCCTTCACGCGGCCGCCGGCGCGCCCCCACCAAGATGGAGCGGGCGGCCGGCAAGGCCGCGGCGCTGCAGAAGCCGCGCGTGATCCTCGCGCTGCTGCTCCTGCTGGGGCTCACCAGCGTGATGCTGCTCGACGGCTATCTGCGTTCCGAGATCGGCAACGACGCGCGGGTGCGCGACGGCGCGGCCTACGACAAGGTGCCGCAGAAGATCCTCGACGGCGGTCCGCTCCTGACGTTCACGGGCGGCACGGCCAAGACCCAGTCCGTCCCGAAGAAGACCATCGTGCTCACCTTCGACGACGGTCCGACCCCGACCTGGACTCCCCAGATCCTCAAGGTGCTCGAAGACAACGGCGTCGAGGCCACCTTCTTCATGGTCGGCTCGATGGTCTCCCGCTATCCGAGCGTCGTGAAGGACCTCGTGGACCAGGGCAACGAGGTCGGCATCCACACCTTCACCCACGTCGACCTCTCCTACCAGGGCACGGGCCGGCTCCAGCGCGAGCTGAAGCAGACCCAGCTCGCGCTCGCGGGTGCGGCGGGGATCACCACGACGCTGTTCCGGGCCCCGTACTCCTCGGAGATCAACGCCGTCGACAACTACAGCTGGCCCGTCTACAAGGAGATCGGCAACCTCGGCTACACCAGCGTCTTCGTCGACACCGACAGCGACGACTGGAAGAAGCCGGGCGTCTCGAAGATCGTCCAGTGGGCCACGCCGAAGAACAACAAGGGCGCCGTCGTCCTCATGCACGACGCGGGCGGCGACCGCTCGGAGACGGTCAAGGCGCTCGACACGTACATCAAGAAGATGAAGGCGAAGGGGTACTCCTTCACCACCGTCAGCGGCGCGATGGCGAAGCTGAACAGGGCGGCGAACGGTGCCGGCCGCACGGGCACCGCCGGTTCCGGACAGGCCGTCGAGGCCGGGATCGGACAGACCGGTACAGGGGCGGGGGCGGGGGCGGGTGCCGGTACGGACACCGGCGCGCTGGGCGAGCAGCCGGGCGGCACGCAGTCCGCGCCCGGTTCGAGCTCCACCACCAACTCCACCGACAAGGTGAACGTCGAGCAGTCCGGCCAGCAGAAGGCCACCGGCTCGACCCTCTACGAGGGCAAGGCCCTCGTCTACGCGGTCGCGGTCGCCGAATGGGTCCTGCCGCTGCTCTCCTGGCTGCTGCTGGTCGTCGGCATCTCCGTCATGGGCCGCTTCGGGATGATGCTGATCCTCGCCCGCCGCCACTACAGACAGCGCAACAGGAAACGCGGCAAGGGCGGCAAGTTCAGCTGGGGGCCGACGGTCACCGGGCCGGTGACGGTGATCGTGCCCGCGTACAACGAGAAGGAGTGCATCGCCAACACGCTCCACTCGCTGGCGCAGAGCACCCATCCGATCGAGATCATCGTCGTCGACGACGGCTCCACGGACGGCACCAAGGAGATCGCCGAGTCGCTGGGCCTGCCCAATGTCCGGGTCATCCGCCAGGAGAACGCGGGTAAACCGGCCGCCCTCAACAACGGTGTCCGCAACGCCAGTTACGACATCGTCGTGATGATGGACGGCGACACCGTCTTCGAACCGGACGCCGTGCACCAGCTCGTCCAGCCCTTCGCGGACCCGGGCATCGGCGCGGTCGCGGGCAACGCCAAGGTCGGCAACCGCAACACCGTCATCGGCGCCTGGCAGCACATCGAGTACGTGATGGGCTTCAACCTCGACCGCCGCATGTACGACCTGCTGCGTTGCATGCCCACCATCCCGGGCGCGATCGGCGCGTTCCGCCGCGACGCGGTCCTCGAGGTCGGCGGCATGAGCGAGGACACGCTCGCCGAGGACACCGACATCACCATCGCGATGCACCGCGCGGGCTGGCGGGTCGTCTACCAGGAGCACGCCAAGGCCTGGACGGAGGCGCCGAGTTCGCTGAAGCAGCTGTGGTCGCAGCGCTACCGCTGGTCGTACGGCACCATGCAGGCGCTGTGGAAGCACCGCAAGTCCCTGACGGACAAGGGCCCGTCGGGCCGCTTCGGCCGCATAGGCATGCCGCTCGTGGTGATCTTCCAGATCATCACGCCGGTCCTTGCTCCGCTCATCGACGTGTTCACCATCTACTCGATGATCTTCGTGGACTTCTGGGCCTCACTGCTGGCCTGGCTGGCGGTGCTGGTCGTCCAACTCGTCTGCGCCGCCTACGCGTTCCGCCTCGACCGTGAGAAGTACCGCTACCTCGCGATGCTGCCACTGCAGCAGCTCGCGTACCGCCAGATGATGTACCTCGTCCTGATCCACTCCTCCGTGACCGCTCTGACCGGCGGCCGCCTCCGCTGGCAGAAGCTCAAGCGCACGGGTGAGGTCGGGACCCCGGCAGGAGTGAGCTGACATGAGCTGGGGCTCGGAACAACAGCGGTACCAGGGATATGAGGGGTACCAAGGCCAGCAGGACTACCAAGGGCAGCAGGGGCAGCAGGGGCAGCAGGGATATGACTACGGGTACGGGCAGCAGCCCGATCCGTACGGCCAGGGCCGGCAGCCTCAGGTCCCCCAGCTGTACGGCTACGGCTCGGGATACGTCGACCATGGCCAGGTGTACGTCACCGAGACGGCACCCCTGCCGGTGATCGAGCCGGAGCCCGCGGCGGACGCTGCCGTCCGGACCGAGCTCAGCCCTGACGCCGGGGAGCCCGAAAGCCCCGCCGCCGAACCTGCGCCGAAGGCCAAAGGCAGCGGACGCGACCGCTACTTCGACGCGCTGCGCGCCGTCGCGCTGGTCCGTGTCGTGGCGTACCACACCTTCGGCTGGGCCTGGGCAGGCCTGGTCTTCCCGTCGATGGGCGTGATGTTCGCGCTCGCCGGCTCACTGATGGCCAAGTCCCTGGAACGCCCCGCGCTCACGGTGGTCAAGAGCCGGATGCGACGGCTGCTGCCGCCTTTCTGGTTCTGGGGCTTCTTCGTCGTGGTGGCGATGCTGATCCACGACTGGATGCCGGGCTGGCAGATCGTCTTCTGGATCGTGCCGGTCGGCGACCCGCCGGGCAACCAGTGGGGCATCCAGGCCTGGGAGATCCTCTGGTACCTGCGGACGTATCTCTGGTTCGTCCTGATGTCCCCGCTGCTCCTGAAGGTCTTCCGCAAGGCCCCCCTCCCGGTCCTGCTCCTCTCCCTCGCCCCGATCATGGTCTTCCAGTACGCCTGGCAGCCTCCGTACGACCGCTTCGGCAGCGGCCTGACGGACTTCGCCACCTTCCTGTTCTGCTGGCTGGTCGGCTTCGCGCACCGCGAGGGCGTGCTCCAGCGGCTGAAGCCGGCCCTGGTGATCCTTGCGTCGCTCGCCCTCCTGGCGTACGGCGGCTGGTACGCCTTCGCGCACCAGGCGGAGTTCGGTACGTACGACCTGGACGAGGTCCCCGTCGCGCAGACCTTCTGGTCGGCCGGCTTCGTGACGCTGCTGATGTACTTCAAGGCGTACTACAACGTCGACTTCGCCTGGCTCGCCCGCTTCAAGCGGCTCGACCGGACCGTGACGATCTTCAACGGGCGGGCGGTGACGATCTACCTCTGGCACGAGATCGCCCTCGTGCTCGCGGTCCCGCTGATCGACCAGTTCTGGAAGGTGCCCGCCTTCGAGAAGTGGCTGCCGCTGGAGAGCCAGTGGTTCATGTTCGGCATCGGCTGGGTGCTGATCTGGGTCGCCATCCCGCTGGTCGGCTGGGTCGAGGACGTGGCCGCCAAGAAGAAGCCGAAGCTGCTCCCCTGAAGGAACCTCCGGGAGATCTCCTGAGGGGGTTGCACGAGACCGGCGTACGGGCCGGGCGCCGCGAAGTCGCCCGGCCCGTGCTGCCACAATGGGGGAGTGACCCGCGCATCCCTGGACAAGCAGCCGCACGAAGTCGCCTCGATGTTCGACGACGTGGCGGAACGGTACGACCTGACGAACGACGTGCTGTCGCTCGGCCAGGACCGGGTGTGGCGCAGGGAGGTCGCGAAGGCGGTCGACGCGCGCCCCGCACAGAAGATCCTGGACCTGGCGGCCGGTACGGCGACCTCGTCCCTCCCCTTCGCCCGCACCGGCGCCTACGTCGTGCCCTGCGACTTCTCCCTCGGCATGCTCCGGGTCGGCAAGAAGAACCACCCCTGGCTGCCGCTGACCGCGGGCGACGCGACGAAGCTGCCCTTCAAGGACGACACCTTCGACGCGGTGACGATCTCCTTCGGCCTGCGCAACGTCCAGGACACCGACACGGCGCTGAGCGAGCTGTACCGGGTGACCAAGCCCGGCGGCCGGGTCGTGATCTGCGAGTTCTCGCACCCGACCTGGGCCCCGTTCCGCACGGTCTACACCGAGTACCTGATGCGCGCGTTGCCGCCGGTCGCCCGTGCGGTGTCCTCCAACCCCGACGCGTACGTCTATCTCGCCGAGTCCATCCGCGCCTGGCCGAACCAGCCCGAACTCGCCGAGAAGCTGCGCAAGGCCGGCTGGTCGAAGGTGGCCTGGCGGAACCTGACGGGCGGCGTGGTGGCCCTGCACCGGGGCTTCAAGGCCGCCTGACGCCTTCTCCGGGCAAGCGCCGGCTGACGCCTTCTCCGGGCAAGGGGCCGCCCGACCCCTCTTCCGGGCAAGCGCCGCCGGACGCGTTCTCCGGGCGAGCTGCCGCTCCCGGTTCCGGAGAGCGCCTGTCTCACCTGAGCACTTCGAACGGGTCCCCGGGCTCGTCGAGCTCACGGCGCATGCCGCCCGACGGCGGACCCGGCAGCCGCGGCTCCCGCACACCCGCGCCGCCCTCCGCGTCACCGAGGTCGAACCACACGGTGACCACGGCCCCGCGCGGCACCTCGGAGCCGGGCGGCGGATATTGGCGTACGACGTAGTCGACGACGGTGAGATGGAAGTCGGGCCGGTCGGGCGCGGCGAGCAGCACACCTCGCGCGTCGGCCGTCTCGCGTGCGTCCACGGCCATCAGGCCGATGAGCCGCGGCACGCGCACTTCGGGTGTCTTGGGTGTCAGGCGCACGGACGTCACCCCCAGCGGTACCGGAAGGGTAAGCCAGGGCCCGGCCCTTCCGGAAGCCGTCGGGTGGCCGCCGGAAACCGTCGGGTGGCTGCCAGAAACCGTGAGGCGGCCTTCCGGAAGCCGTCAGAGGGCGAGGCGGTAGCAGTGCGCGGGTTCGGCCGTCGTGGGATGGGTGACGACCTCGGCCAGTTCCATGCCGACGCGTCGGGTCACGGCGATGGAACGCTCGTTGCCCGGTCTGACGATGGCGACGACATCCGAGACGCCCGCCGCGCGCACCCGCTCCAGGGTGGTGAGCGTGGCGGCGGTGACGTAGCCCTTGCCCCAATGCGCCCTGCCGAGCCGCCATCCGATCTCGATCTCGCCCTTGGGCCCCCACTCACGCGGCCACGGCTGCGCCCCGGTGAAGCCCAGCACCTCACCTTCCGCGTCGACCAGGGTCCACAGACAGAAACCGAGTTCTGCGTCGTGCCGGCGTTGCCGCGCGGTGAGCTCCTCGTACACCGACAGTTCGGCCGCCTTCCCACCGTGGAACTCCATGACCTCGGGGTCGGCGAAGATCCGGTGCCAGGCGAACGCGTCCTCGTCGGTGGGGACACGCAGCCGTACGTCGGGGAGAGCTCGGTTCACGGGGCAACCCTTCAGCCAGGTGATCAGTACCGCTGCATAGACTGCCCATGTCCAGTGCCCGTCAGCACGCAGATTTCGAGTCTTGGGGAGACCCCGCCGTGACCGAGCCCCAACCCCTCTCCGAAAACACCGCAGATGTGATCGTCGTCGGGGCTGGACCAGCCGGTTCCACGACCGCGTACTACCTGGCGAAGGCCGGACTCGACGTCCTGCTCCTGGAGAAGACCGCGTTCCCGAGGGAGAAGGTCTGCGGTGACGGCCTGACCCCGCGCGCCACCAAGCAGCTCGTCTCCATGGGGATCGACATCTCCGAAGAGGCCGGCTGGCTGCGCAACAAGGGCCTGCGCATCATCGGCGGCGGCGTCCGCCTCCAGCTGGACTGGCCGGATCTCGCCTCCTACCCGGACTACGGACTCGTCCGCAAGCGCGACGACTTCGACGAGCAGCTGGCCCGGCAGGCGCAGAAGGCGGGCGCGCGGCTGTACGAGCGCTGCAACGTCGGCGCCCCCATCATCGACGACCGCACCGGCCGCATCACGGGCGTGCACGCGAAGCTGGGCGACACGGGGGAGAAGCGCGAGGTCACCTTCCACGCGCCGCTGGTCGTCGCCGCCGACGGCAACTCGACCCGCCTGTCCCTGGCGATGGGCCTGCACCGCCGGGAGGACCGCCCGATGGGTGTCGCGGTCCGTACGTACTTCACGTCCCCGCGCCACGAGGACGACTACCTGGAGTCCTGGCTGGAGCTGTGGGACCGCCGGGGCGCCGAGGACCGTCTGCTGCCCGGCTACGGCTGGATCTTCGGCATGGGCGACGGCACCTCGAACGTCGGCCTGGGCGTGCTCAACACCTCCGACTCCTTCAAGGAGCTGGACTGGCGCGAGGTCCTGAAGGCCTGGTGCGCGTCCATGCCGGAGGACTGGGGCTACACGCCGGAGAACATGACCGGCCCCATCCGCGGCGCCGCCCTCCCCATGGCCTTCAACCGCCAACCGCACTACACCAAGGGTCTGCTGCTGGTCGGCGACGCCGGTGGCCTGGTCAATCCCTTCAACGGCGAGGGCATCGCCTACGCCATGGAGTCCGGCCAGATCGCCGCGGACGTCATCGTGCAGGCCCACGCCCGCTCGACGCCGACCCAGCGAGAACTGGCCCTCCAGCGCTACCCCCGTGTCCTCAAGGACACCTACGGCGGCTACTACACCCTCGGCCGCGCCTTCGTGAAGCTCATCGGCAACCCGAAGGTCATGAAGATCGCGACCCAGCGCGGCCTGACCCACCCGCTGCTGATGAAGTTCACCCTCAAGATGCTCGCGAACCTCACGGACCCGACCGGCGGCGACGCGATGGACCGCATCATCAACGGCCTCTCGAAAGTGGCACCGAAAGCCTGACACCATCACGGGGGCGCGCCGGGGGGACCTCCAGGGTCCTCCGGGGTCCTCCGGGGGCGGTCCCGGCCCCAGGGCAGCACGACGAGGCCGCCACCCACTCGGGTGGCGGCCTTCACGCCGTATGACTCACAAGGTCCCGCGACTCAGAGAACGCGCACCGCGCCCGTGGCCGGGTAGCCCGAAAGGTCCTGAATCACCACACCCTTGGAGGGGTTGGCCGCGTCCAGGTACTGGCCGTTACCGATGTACACACCCACGTGGTACGCCGAACCGGCCGAACCCCAGTACAGGATGTCGCCGACCTGGATGTTGGACAGCGAGACCGGCGTACCGGACGTCGACTGGTCCTGCGAGACGCGCGGCAGGTCGACACCGACCTGCCGGAACGCGGCCTGTACGAGGCCGGAGCAGTCCCAGGCGTTGGGGCCCGTACCGCCCATCACGTACGCGTCGCCGACCTGAGCCTTGAGGAAGGCGATGACGGTGGCGACACTGCCGCTGGCCGGGGCGGAGACGGTCGAACTCGAGGAGCCCGCGGAGCTGGACAGGACGGTCCGCGTGGACGACCGAGAGGCGGCCTGGGCGGCTGCGGCCTTGCGCGCGTCCTCGGCCTTCTTCTTGGCCTCGGCCTTCTTCTTGGCGTCCGCGAGGTCCGCCTTGGCCTGCTTCGCGGCCTTTGCGGCGGCCGCGTCGCGCTCGGCCTGCAGCTCGTAGTTGGCAGCTGCCTGCTGCGTGGCATCCGCGGACTGCGCCAGCTGAGTGGCCAGGTCGGCCGTCAGGGTGGGCAGTTCGAGGGTCTGGGTCACGGGCTCGGCCGCGTTCGCCGAACCAGCCGCACCGGCCACGGCCAAGGTGCTGAGAACGCCACCGGCAACTCCGGCGCGCATCGCTAGCGTCGACGCGTTGCGGCGGGGCTTCCGGTGGTTGCGTATGTGAGCGGTGTGGGACATGGGTACAACCGGTATCAGGGACTCCCTCATACCTTCAAGAAACGTGTGGTGCGCCACAGTTGTTCAATCCGCGGCCGAATCCGGGGCGCGTCACTTCTTATTGACGCCGTAACGGGCATTCTGGACAGAGATGATCAAGCCTGTGATCATGCCCTTTCCGTATTACGTCCGAATTGCCCTCTGCCTACCACTGGTCGCAGCCTGTGGCCAAGGCCGGCTTATCTGACCCATAGATCGATGTGACACAGGTCACGGAACGGTCACCGGGTCGACGGCGTCTCGCGCGCACCTCTCGACTGCCCTCTGCTCGTGAATGTGTGCACGCGTCGACGTCCGTCCACATCCGTCCACACCTCTCCCTCCGATGTGTGAACGCGCTCCTCTACCAAGCCCCTGCGTCCAGCACCAATTTGCATGCATCGGAAGTCTCTTGATATTGAGACGCCGCCCCGGACCTGTGGTGACGAGCGGAAATGTCACATCTGGTGATCGCGCGGACGCTTCGCGTATGAAGATCACTGCTCATCCGACTTCATGATCCTTCGTCAGGTGGTGGAGATCACAAAGCTTGTGCAATACCCCGTGTCGCAGATCACAGACCGGCGGGCATAAGATGCGAGGCAGTTGGGCTTGTGACCTGCTTCACATGTACGCGATCTTCGTCGGGACGCACGGGGTTCGTGGGACGGGTGGGGCGGAAGTGCTTGCCTGACGCAACCGCCAGCAGTCAGTGCCGACTGAGAGGAGCGAGGAGCGTGAACGCGTATGCGCCGATCCTCGTACTGGGAGCCCTCGGGGCAGGCTTTGCGATCTTCTCCGTGGTCATGGCCACGCTTATCGGTCCAAAGCGATACAACCGGGCCAAGCTCGAGGCCTACGAGTGCGGTATCGAGCCGACCCCCACGCCGGCCGGCGGCGGGCGCTTCCCCATCAAGTACTACCTGACGGCGATGCTCTTCATCGTCTTCGACATCGAGATCGTCTTCCTCTACCCCTGGGCCGTCACCTTCGACGCCCTGGGTGTTTTCGGGCTCGTGGAGATGCTGCTCTTCGTGCTCACCGTCTTCGTCGCGTACGCGTACGTATGGCGGCGCGGCGGCCTGGAATGGGACTGAGGGGCCTTTAAGACATGGGACTCGAAGAAAAGCTGCCGAGCGGATTCCTGCTGACCACCGTCGAGCAGGCCGCGGGCTGGGTGCGCAAGGCGTCCGTCTTCCCCGCCACGTTCGGACTCGCCTGCTGCGCCATCGAGATGATGACGACCGGCGCGGGCCGCTACGACCTCGCGCGCTTCGGCATGGAGGTCTTCCGCGGCTCACCGCGCCAGGCCGACCTCATGATCGTGGCCGGCCGCGTCAGTCAGAAGATGGCGCCGGTGCTGCGGCAGGTCTATGACCAGATGCCCAACCCCAAGTGGGTGATCTCCATGGGGGTCTGTGCCTCATCGGGTGGAATGTTCAACAACTACGCCATTGTGCAGGGCGTCGACCACATCGTCCCGGTCGACATCTATTTGCCCGGCTGTCCGCCGCGGCCCGAGATGCTGATCGACGCGATCCTCAAGCTCCACCAGAAGATCCAGACCTCCAAGCTCGGCGTGAACGCCGAGGAGGCGGCCCGCGAGGCGGAGGAAGCGGCGCTCAAGGCGCTCCCCACCATCGAGATGAAGGGCCTGCTGCGGTGAGCGACGTGAACGGCAACGGGGTGAACCCCGAGAAGGACCTCGGCGCCTCCAACCTCCCCGGCCAGCGTGGCGAGGGCGGTGAGGAGATCCGCGTCCAGCGCGGCATGTTCGGCGCCAACAACGGCGGCGACACCACCGGCTACGGAGGCCTGGTCCGCTCCGTCCGGCTCCCCGGCCCGGCCACCCGCCCCTACGGCGGCTGGTTCGACGAGGTCGCCGACGAACTGGAAGGCGCCCTGGAGGAACAGGGACTCGTCCCCGACAACGCCATCGAGAAGACGATCGTCGACCGCGACGAGCTCACCTTCCACATCGAACGCGAGTACCTGCTCCGGGTCGCCCAGACCCTCCGCGACGACCCGGCCCTCCGCTTCGAACTGTGCACGGGTGTGAGCGCAGTGCACTACCCGAGCGACAAGGGCCGGGAGCTGCACGCCGTCTACCACCTGCGCTCGATCACCCACAACCGGCTGATCCGCCTCGAAGTCAGCGCCCCCGACGCCGACCCGCACGTCCCCTCGCTCGTCTCCGTCTACCCGACGAACGACTGGCACGAGCGCGAGACGTACGACTTCTTCGGCCTGATCTTCGACGGCCACCCGGCCCTGACGCGGATCATGATGCCGGACGACTGGCAGGGCCACCCGCAGCGCAAGGACTACCCCCTCGGTGGCATCCCCATCGAGTACAAGGGCGCCCAGATCCCTGCTCCGGACCAGCGGAGGTCGTACTCATGAGCACGCAGACCCCTTCTTCCGGCGCGTCCGCCGCGGCGGCGCGGGAGACGACCGAGGGCACCGTATATACGGTCACCGGTGGCGACTGGGACGAGATCGCCCAGTCCGCGGCGAAGTCCGACGACGAGCGCATCATCGTCAACATGGGCCCGCAGCACCCGTCCACCCACGGCGTGCTCCGGCTCATCCTGGAGATCGACGGCGAGACGGTCACCGAGGCCCGCTGCGGCATCGGCTACCTCCACACCGGCATCGAGAAGAACCTCGAGTTCCGCACGTGGACCCAGGGCACCACGTTCGTGACGCGCATGGACTATCTGACGCCGTTCTTCAACGAGACGGCCTACTGTCTCGCCGTCGAGAAACTCCTCGGCATCGAGGACCAGATCCCCGACCGCGCCACGATCATCCGCGTCCTCCTGATGGAGCTGAACCGACTCTCCTCCCATCTGGTGTGCATCGCCACCGGAGGCATGGAACTCGGCGCCACCACGATCATGATCTACGGCTTCCGTGATCGTGAACTCATTCTCGACATCTACGAGCTGATCACCGGCCTGCGGATGAACCACGCGTACATCCGCCCCGGCGGACTCGCCCAGGACCTGCCGCCCGGCGCGGTGGACCAGATCCGCGAGTTCGTGAAGAAGATGCACAAGAACCTTCCCGAGTACGACAAGCTCGCCACCGGGAACCCCATCTTCAAGGCCCGTATGCAGGACGTCGGCTACCTCGACCTGGCCGGCTGCATGGCCCTCGGCGCCACCGGCCCGATCCTGCGCTCCGCGGGCCTGCCGCACGACCTGCGCAAGGCCCAGCCGTACTGCGGCTACGAGACGTACGACTTCGAGATCCCGACCGCCGACACCTGCGACTCCTACGGGCGCTTCCTGATCCGCCTGGAGGAAATGCGCCAGTCGCTGCACATCGTCGAGCAGTGCCTGGACCGGCTGCAGCCCGGCCCGGTCATGGTCGCCGACAAGAAGATCGCCTGGCCCGCCCAGCTCGCACTGGGCCCCGACGGTCTCGGCAACTCCCTAGACCACATCAAGAAGATCATGGGCACCTCCATGGAGGCCCTGATCCACCACTTCAAGCTGGTGACCGAGGGCTTCCGCGTCCCGCCGGGACAGGCGTACGCGGCGGTCGAGTCGCCCAAGGGCGAGCTCGGGGTGCACGCCGTGTCCGACGGAGGCACCCGCCCCTACCGGGTCCACTTCCGCGACCCGTCCTTCACCAATCTGCAGGCGATGGCGGCGATGTGCGAGGGCGGCCAGGTCGCCGACGTCATCGTCGCCGTCGCGTCCATCGACCCCGTGATGGGAGGCGTCGACCGGTGACCACCACCCCCGAGGGCGTCAGCCTGGGTATGCCCCAACTGCCCGCGCCCGACTATCCGGACGACGTTCGAGCCCGGCTCGAAGCGGACGCGCGCGAGATCGTCGCCCGCTACCCGGACTCCCGTTCGGCGCTCCTTCCGTTGCTGCATCTCGTGCAGTCGGAGGAGGGCCACGTCACGCGCACGGGGCAGCGGTTCTGCGCCGACGTACTGAACCTGACCACGGCCGAGGTCACCGCCGTCGCGACCTTCTACTCGATGTACCGGCGCAAGCCGAGCGGTGACTACCAGGTGGGTGTGTGCACCAACACCCTGTGCGCGGTCATGGGCGGCGACGCGATCTTCGAGGCCCTGCAGGACCACCTGGGCGTCGGCAACGGTGAGACCACCGACGACGGCAAGGTCACGCTGGAGCACATCGAGTGCAACGCGGCCTGCGACTTCGCACCGGTCGTGATGGTCAACTGGGAGTTCTTCGACAACCAGACCGTGGCCTCCGCGAAGCGCCTCGTCGACGACCTGCGCACGGGAGCACAGGTCGCACCCACCCGCGGCGCCCCCTTGTGCAGCTTCAAGGACACCGCGCGAATCCTGGCGGGCTTCCCCGACGAGCGCGAGGGCGCCGTGGAGGCGGGCGGCAGCGCGGGCCCCGCCTCACTGATCGGTCTCCGCCTGGCCAAGGGGGAGAGCGTCCAGGCGCGCGTGGTCCACCCACGAGGCGGCCGGGCACCGCAGGACCAGCCGCCGGCCGAGCACCTGAGCTCGCACGACGCGCCGCAGGACACATCGGCCTCTGATCCGTCGCACCCGGCGGGTCCCGCAGCCGAGGAGGGGGAGTGATGACGTTGGCACCCGAGATCGACGAGACCAGCCCGGAGAAGCTGCTCGCACCCGTGCTGTCGGCCTTCTGGGACGAGGAGAAGTCCTGGACGCTGGACGTCTACCGGAGGCACGAGGGGTACGAGGGGCTGCGCAAGGCGCTGGCCATGTCGCCGGACGACCTGATCGCGTACGTCAAGGACTCCGGTCTGCGCGGCCGGGGCGGCGCGGGATTCCCCACCGGAATGAAGTGGCAGTTCATTCCTCAGGGCGATGGCAAACCTCACTATCTAGTTGTCAACGCCGACGAATCGGAGCCGGGAACCTGCAAGGACATCCCGCTCCTCTTCGCGAACCCGCACAGCCTCATCGAGGGCATGGTGATCGCGTGTTATGCCATCCGGTCTTCGCATGCGTTCATCTATCTCCGCGGTGAAGTCGTCCCCGTATTGCGACGGTTGCACGAGGCCGTTCGAGAGGCCTACGCGGCGGGCTACCTGGGCGAGAACATCCTGGGCAGCGGACTAGACCTCAAGCTCACCGTGCACGCGGGCGCGGGCGCGTACATCTGCGGTGAGGAGACCGCACTGCTCGACTCGCTCGAAGGCCGCCGTGGTCAACCGCGGCTCCGTCCCCCCTTCCCAGCCGTCGCGGGCCTCTATGCGTGCCCGACTGTGGTGAATAACGTCGAGTCGATCGCGTCAGTTCCCGCCATTCTCCGAAAAGGCAAGGAATGGTTCAGGTCGATGGGCAGCGAGAAGTCCCCGGGCTTCACGCTCTACTCGCTCAGCGGCCATGTCGCCAGCCCCGGCCAGTACGAAGCTCCGCTCGGCATCACACTCCGTCAACTCCTCGAGATGAGCGGCGGGATGCGCCCCGGCCACCGGTTGAAGTTCTGGACTCCGGGCGGCTCCTCGACCCCGATGTTCACCGACGAGCACCTCGACGTCCCTCTTGATTACGAAGGAGTGGGTGCCGCGGGTTCCATGCTCGGCACAAAAGCACTCCAGTGCTTCGACGAGACGACCTGCGTCGTGCGGGCGGTCACCCGGTGGACCGAGTTCTACGCCCACGAGTCCTGCGGCAAGTGCACACCCTGCCGCGAAGGGACCTACTGGCTCGTGCAGTTGCTGCGCGACATCGAGGCCGGCAAGGGCGTCATGTCGGACCTCGACAAGCTCAACGACATCGCCGACAACATCAACGGCAAGTCGTTCTGCGCCCTCGGCGACGGCGCCGCCTCGCCGATCTTCTCCTCGCTCAAGTACTTCCGCGGGGAGTACGAGGAGCACATCACGGGCCGCGGCTGCCCCTTTGATCCGGCCAAGTCCACCGCTTGGGCCGACCGCACGGAGGTGAACGCATGACGGTGACCACCAGCGCTCCCTCGGGAGGGGGAGAGGCGGCGGTTCCGCCGGAGGACCTCGTCTCGCTGACGATCGACGGAGCAGAGATCAGCGTGCCCAAGGGCACCCTGGTCATCCGGGCCGCCGAACAGCTCGGCATCGAGATCCCCCGATTCTGCGACCATCCGCTGCTCGACCCGGCCGGCGCCTGCCGCCAGTGCATCGTCGAGGTCGAGGGCCAGCGCAAGCCCATGGCGTCCTGCACGATCACGTGTACGGACGGAATGGTGGTGAAGACTCACCTCACCTCGCCCGCCGCCGAAAAGGCCCAGCACGGTGTGATGGAGCTGCTGCTCATCAACCACCCGCTGGACTGCCCGGTCTGCGACAAGGGCGGCGAGTGCCCGCTGCAGAACCAGGCGATGTCGCACGGCAACGCCGAATCCCGCTTCGAGGGCAAGAAGCGGACCTACGAGAAGCCGGTCCCGATCTCCACGCAGGTGCTGCTCGACCGCGAGCGGTGCGTGCTGTGCGCCCGCTGCACCCGCTTCTCCAACCAGATCGCGGGCGACCCGATGATCGAGCTGATCGAGCGGGGCGCGCTCCAGCAGGTCGGCACCGGCGAGGGCGACCCGTTCGAGTCGTACTTCTCCGGGAACACCATCCAGATCTGCCCGGTGGGCGCGCTGACCTCGGCGGCGTATCGCTTCCGCTCGCGTCCGTTCGACCTCGTCTCCTCGCACTCGGTGTGCGAGCACTGCGCGGGCGGCTGCGCGACCCGCACCGACCACCGGCGCGGCAAGGTCATGCGGCGCCTGGCCTCCCCCGACCCCGAGGTCAACGAGGAGTGGCTCTGCGACAAGGGGCGGTTCGGGTTCCGGTACGCGCAGCAGCGGGACCGGCTCGACACACCCCTGGTACGGGGTGAGTCGGGTGAACTGGAGCCCGCTTCCTGGCCCGAGGCCCTGGAGGCGGCGGCTCGGGGCCTGTCGGCGGCACGCGGCCGGACCGGCGTCCTGACCGGTGGCCGCCTCACCATCGAGGACGCCTACGCCTACAGCAAGTTCGCGCGCGTGGCCCTCGACACGAACGACATCGACTTCCGCGCGCGCGTGCACAGCGCCGAGGAGGCCGACTTCCTGGCCTCCCGGGTCGCCGGACACGGACGGGACCTCGACGGTACGGGCCTGACCTACACCACTTTGGAGAAGGCGCCCGCCGTCCTGCTCGTCGGCTTCGAGGCCGAGGAGGAGGCGCCCGGAGTCTTCCTGCGGCTGCGCAAGGCCTGGCGCGGACACGGACAGAAGACCTTCTCGCTCGCCACGTACGCGACACGCGGCCTGGACAAGGCGGGCGGCACGCTGCTGCCCGCCGCGCCCGGTACCGAGACCGAGTGGCTGGACGCCCTCGCGAGCGGCGTCGGTCTGGAGGGCGACGGTGCCAAGGCCGCCGAGGCGCTGCACACCGAGGGCGCGGTGATCGTCGTCGGCGAGCGGCTCGCGGGCGTGGCGGGCGGACTCACCGCCGCCGTACGGGCCGCGTCCGCGACCGGCGCCACACTGGTGTGGATCCCGCGCCGGGCCGGGGAGCGCGGCGCGATCGAGGCGGGCGCGCTGCCGTCGCTGCTACCGGGCGGGCGTCCGGCCACCGACCCGCGCGCGCGGGAGGAGGTCGCGACAGCCTGGGGCGTCTCCGCACTCCCGCACCGCTACGGGCGCGACACCGGCCAGATCGTCGAGGCCGCCGTCGGCGGGGAGCTGCGAGCCCTGGTGGTGGCGGGCGTGGAGGTCGCCGACCTTCCCGACCCGGCACGCGCGCGTGCGGCCCTTTCCGAAGTCGGCTTCCTGGTGTCGCTCGAACTGCGGCCCGGTGAGGTCACCGAGCACGCGGATGTCGTCCTCCCGGTGGCCGCGGTCGCCGAGAAGGCGGGCACCTTCCTGAACTGGGAAGGCAGGGTGCGCTTCTTCGAGGCCGCGCTCAAGCCCGACCAGATGACCCGCCGCCTGGCGCCCACCGACGCGCGCGTCCTGCAGATGCTCGCCGACGCCATGGACGTACACCTGGGTCTGCCGGATCTGCGCACCACGCGCGGGGAGCTGGACCGGCTCGGTCCCTGGGGCGGCCTGCGGGCCACCGGGCCCGTGGAGATCGCGGCATCGCTGCCGCGTCCCGCCGCGGGGGAGGCCGTGCTCGCGGGCCACCGACTGCTGCTCGACCAGGGACGCCTCCAGGAAGGCGACGACGCGCTCGCCGGGACCCGGCATGCCGCACGCGCGCGTGTGTCGGCCGCCACGGCCGCCGAGGCGGGCGTCAAGGAAGGCGACCTCCTCGCGGTCACCAGCAGCGCCGGAACCGTCGAACTCCCGCTGCAGATCACCGAGATGCCCGACCGCGTGGTCTGGCTCCCGCTGAACTCCACCGGAGGGGGCGTCGCCTCCGACACGGGGGCGCTGCCCGGCGCACTCGTCCGCATCGGCCCGGCGACGCTCGCCACCGAGGCCCCCAAGGAGGTGGAGGCATGACGCCGTACCTCGCCGCTGAAGACCTCTCCATGTTCGGCCACGACCCCTGGTGGCTGGTCGTCGTCAAGGCGGTCTTCTGCTTCGCCTTCCTGATGGTGACCGTGCTCTTCTCCATCGTGTGGGAGCGCAAGGTCGTCGCCTGGATGCAGCTGCGCATCGGACCCAACCGGCACGGCCCCTGGGGCATGCTCCAGTCGCTCGCCGACGGCGTCAAACTGATGCTCAAGGAAGACGTCATCGTCAAACGCGCGGACAAGGTGGTCTACGTCCTCGCGCCGATCGTCGCGGCCATCCCGGCCTTCATGGCGATCGCGGTGATCCCCTTCGGACCCGCCGACAACGAGATCTCGATCTTCGGCCATCGCACCACGATGCAGCTCACGGACCTGCCGATCGCGATGCTGTACATCCTCGCGGTCGCCTCGGTGGGCATCTACGGGATCGTGCTGGCGGGTTGGAGTTCTGGATCCACCTACCCGCTGCTGGGCGGTCTGCGGTCCTGCGCGCAGATGATCTCGTACGAGATCGCCATGGGCGCCGCTTTCGCCTCGGTGTTCCTCTACTCCGGGTCGATGTCGACCTCGACGATCGTCGAACAGCAGCACGACCGCTGGTACATCATCCTGCTGCCGGTCTCGTTCCTGATCTACATCATCACAATGGTGGGCGAGACCAACCGCGCCCCCTTCGACATGCCGGAGTCCGAGGGCGACCTCGTCGGCGGTTTCAACACCGAGTACTCGTCCATCAAGTTCGCGCTGTTCATGCTCGCCGAGTACGTGAACATGGTGACGGTCTCGGCCGTGTCGACCACGCTCTTCCTGGGCGGCTGGCGGGCCCCGTGGCCCATCAGCACCTTCTGGGAGGGTGCCAACCACGGCTGGTGGCCGATGCTCTGGTTCGTGGTGAAGGTGCAGCTGCTGCTGTTCTTCTTCATCTGGCTGCGCGGCACGCTGCCGCGCGTCCGCTACGACCAGCTGATGAAGCTCGGCTGGAAGGTCCTCATCCCGGTCTCCGTGGTCTGGCTGATGCTCGTCGCGACCGTACGGACCCTCAAGAACGAGAACTACGGCTTCGCCGACATCGCCCTGTACGTCGGCGGTGGCGTCCTCGTCCTGCTGCTGCTCTCGTTCGCCGTGGACATCTTCCGCGACAAGCAGGGAGCGCAGGAAGCGCCTGCCGAGCCCGCCGCCTTCGACCCGATGGCCGGTGGATTCCCGGTGCCGCCACTGCCGGGACAGGAGCTGCCACCCGTGCCACGGCGCCGCCCGCGCCGCGAGCGCGAGTTGATTGTCAGTGGTGGGTCCGATACTGCGAGTGACGGATCGAATGGCGGAACTCGTGACGGAAAGGAGGGGTCCGATGGCTGAGGAGCCGAAGGAGACCAAGCCTGGTTTCCAGAACCCCGTCGCCGGCTTCGGCGTGACCTTCAAGGCCATGTTCAAGAAGCGCCTGACGGAGCAGTACCCGGAGCAGCAGAAGACCACCGCCCCGCGGTTCCACGGCCGGCACCAGCTCAACCGCCACCCGGACGGTCTGGAGAAGTGCATCGGCTGCGAGCTGTGCGCCTGGGCCTGCCCCGCGGACGCCATCTATGTGGAGGGCGCGGACAACACCGACGAGGAGCGCTACTCGCCGGGCGAGCGGTACGGCCGCGTCTACCAGATCAACTACGCCCGCTGCATCCTGTGCGGCCTGTGCATCGAGGCGTGCCCCACCCGCGCGCTCACGATGACGAACGAGTTCGAGCTCGCCGACTCCAGCCGCGCCAACCTCATCTACACCAAGGAACAGCTGCTCGCCGGGCTCGATGAGGGCATGGTCGACACACCGCACTCGATCTTCCCCGGCACGGACGAGCAGGACTACTACCAGGGTCTGGTGACCGAGGCGGCGCCGGGCACGCAGCGCCAAGTCGCCGTCTCCAAGGGCGAGAAGCCCACGGAAGAGGGGGTGGGGGCATGAGCGCGCAGCTCGCCGCCTACTCCACCTCCACCGGAGAGGCCTTCCAGTTCTGGGTCCTCGGCGCGGTCGCTGTGATCGGCGCCTTGTGCACCGTCTTCATGAAGAAGACCGTGCACAGCGCGCTCTGTCTCGCCGGCACCATGATCATCCTGGCGGTGTTCTACCTCGCCAACGGCGCCTACTTCCTGGGCGTCGTGCAGATCGTCGTCTACACCGGCGCGATCATGATGCTGTTCCTCTTCGTGGTCATGCTCGTCGGTGTCACCGCGGCGGACTCCCTGAAAGAGACCATCAAGGGTCAGCGCTGGCTGGCTCTGGTGTGCGGACTCGGCTTCGGCGTCCTGCTGATCGCGGGCATCGGCAACGCGTCCCTGAAGGACTTCAACGGCCTGAGCAAGGCCAACGCCAACGGGAACGTGGAAGGCCTCGCCGCCCTCATCTTCACGAAGTACGTGTTCGCCTTCGAAATCACCGGCGCCCTGCTCATCACGGCCGCCGTTGGCGCGATGGTGCTCACGCACCGCGAGCGCACCGAGCGCGCCAAGACCCAGCGCGAGCTGTCCGAGCAGCGCGTACGGGAAGGCAAGCACGTACCGCCGCTGCCGGCCCCCGGTGTCTACGCCCGGCACAACGCGGTGGACATCGCCGGCCTCCTCCCGGACGGCACCCCGTCCGAGCTGACCGTCAGCAAGACGCTGCGGGACCGCGGCCAGATCCGTGACGTGTCCACAGAGGCGCTGAGCGATCTGAAGGCGCTGGAGCAGCGAGCCGAAGAACGCCTGGAGCGCACGAAGACGGAGGAGGCGTCCAAGTGAACCCGGTCAACTACCTCTATCTCGCCGCCCTGTTGTTCACGATCGGCGCCACCGGCGTGCTGATCAGACGCAACGCGATCGTGGTGTTCATGTGCGTCGAGCTCATGCTCAACGCCTGCAACCTCGCGTTCGTCGTCTTCTCCCGCCTGCACGGCAATCTCGACGGCCAGATCATCGCCTTCTTCACGATGGTCGTCGCCGCCGCGGAGGTCGTGGTCGGGCTCGCGATCATCGTGTCGCTCTTCCGTTCCCGCCACTCGGCCTCGGTCGACGACGCCAGCCTGATGAAGCTGTAAGGGGTCGCTGAATCGTGGAGAACCTGATTGCGCTGCTGGTAGCGGCGCCTCTGCTCGGAGCGGCCGTACTGCTGTGCGGCGGCCGGCGGCTCGATGCCGTCGGCCACTGGATCGGTACGGCGCTCGCGGCCGCGTCCTTCGTGATCGGCGCGATCCTCTTCGCCGACATGCTGGGCAAGAGCGCGGACCACCGGGCCATGAGCCAGTACCTGTTCAGCTGGGTCCCCGTCGAGGGCTTCCAGGCGGACGTCTCCTTCCAGCTCGACCAGCTGTCGATGACGTTCGTCCTGCTGATCACCGGCGTCGGCTCACTGATCCACCTGTACTCGATCGGGTACATGGAGCACGACGAGCGGCGCCGCCGCTTCTTCGGCTACCTGAACCTGTTCCTCGCGGCGATGCTGCTGCTCGTCCTCGCCGACAACTACCTGCTGTTGTACGTCGGCTGGGAGGGCGTCGGCCTCGCCTCGTACCTGCTGATCGGCTTCTGGCAGCACAAGCCCAGCGCCGCCACCGCCGCGAAGAAGGCCTTCCTGGTCAACCGCGTCGGCGACATGGGCCTGTCGATCGCCATCATGCTGATGTTCACCACCTTCGGGTCCTTCGCCTTCGGGCCGGTGCTCGGTACCGAGGGGCACCCGGGGCTCGTCGGTGGCGCGACCGAGGGCAAGCTCACCGCCGTCGCCCTGATGCTGCTGCTCGCCGCCTGCGGCAAGTCCGCCCAGGTGCCGCTGCAGTCCTGGCTCGGAGACGCGATGGAGGGCCCGACCCCGGTCTCGGCCCTCATCCACGCCGCGACCATGGTGACCGCGGGTGTCTACCTGATCGTCCGCTCTGCCGCGATCTTCAACGCCGCGCCCGACGCCCAGCTCGTCGTCACCGTGGTCGGCGCCGTCACGCTCCTGTTCGGTGCGATCGTCGGTTGCGCGAAGGACGACATCAAGAAGGCGCTCGCCGGATCGACGATGTCGCAGATCGGCTACATGGTGCTGGCCGCGGGCCTCGGCCCCATCGGCTACGTCTTCGCGATCATGCACCTGGTGACGCACGGCTTCTTCAAGGCCGGACTGTTCCTCGGCGCCGGCTCGGTCATGCACGGCATGAACGACGAGGTCGACATGCGCAAGTACGGCGGCCTCCGCACGTACATGCCGATCACCTTCGTCACCTTCGGCCTCGGCTATCTCGCCATCATCGGCTTCCCGGGCCTGTCCGGCTTCTTCTCCAAGGACAAGATCATCGAGGCGGCCTTCGCGAAGGGCGGCACCGAGGGCTGGATCCTCGGCGGGGCGGCCCTGCTGGGCGCGGCCATCACGGCGTACTACATGACCCGCGTGATGATCATGACCTTCTTCGGGGAGAAGCGCTGGCAGCCGGACGCCGAAGGCCATGAGCCGCACCCGCACGAGTCCCCGCGGTCCATGACGATCCCCATGATCGTGCTGGCCTTCGGATCGGTCTTCGCGGGCGGTTTCTTCAGCATCGGCGACCGCTTCCTCAACTGGCTGGAGCCGGTCACCGGGCACTCGGAGGGCAACTCGCCCGTCAGCGCCCTCACCGTCACGCTGGCCACGATGGTGCTGCTCGTCGTCGGCGCCGGAATCGCGTACGCCCAGTACGGGCGCAGCCCCGTCCCGGTCGTCGCCCCGCGCGGTTCCCTGCTCACCCGGGCCGCCCGGCGCGACCTGCTCCAGGACGACTTCAACCACGTCGTGCTGGTACGCGGCGGGGAGCACCTCACACGCTCCCTGGTGTACGTCGACCACACCCTGGTCGACGGGGTCGTCAACGGCACCGCGGCCTCCATGGGCGGCCTCTCCGGGCGGCTGCGCAAGTTGCAGAACGGCTATGCGCGCAGTTACGCGGTCTCGATGTTCGGCGGTGTGGCGATCCTCGTCGCCGCGACCCTGCTGATGAGGGCGGTCTGATACCGATGTCCTTTCCTCTGCTGACAGCGACGGCGGCGCTCCCGGCGATCGGGGCGATCGCCACGGCCGCCGTGCCGGCCGCGCAACGCGTCGCCGCCAAGTGGCTGGCGCTGCTCGTCTCGCTCGCCACGCTCGTCCTGGCCGCGATCGTGCTCGTACGCTTCGACCCCGGCGGCGACCGCTACCAGCTCACCGAATCCCATGCCTGGATCAAGGACTTCGGAGTGCGGTACGAGCTGGGCGTGGACGGCATCGGGGTGGCGCTCGTCGCGCTGACCGCGCTGCTGATCCCGTTCGTGATCCTGGCGGGCTGGCACGATGCCGACCCGCAGGAGACAGGAAACAGGCGCTGGCGGCCGACCCAGGGCTTCTTCGCCCTGATCCTGGCCGTCGAGGCGATGGTGATCATCTCCTTCGAGGCCACGGACGTCTTCCTCTTCTACATCTTCTTCGAAGCCATGCTGATCCCGATGTACTTCCTCATCGGCGGCTTCGGGGACCGTGCCCACGAGCACGGGGACGAGGCGGCGGCGACCCAACGCTCGTACGCCGCGGTGAAGTTCCTCCTCTACAACCTGGTCGGCGGCCTGATCATGCTGGCCGCCGTCATCGGCCTCTATGTAGTGGCCGGAAACTTCTCGCTCCAGGAGATCGTGCAGGCCCGCGCCAGTGGATCGCTGCACATGGCGACCAGCACGGAGCGGTGGCTGTTCCTCGGCTTCTTCTTCGCGTTCGCGGTGAAGGCGCCCCTGTGGCCGCTGCACACCTGGCTGCCCAACGCCATGGGAGAGGCCACGGCCCCGGTCGCGGTACTGATCACGGCGGTGGTCGACAAGGTCGGCACCTTCGCGATGCTCCGCTTCTGCCTCCAGCTCTTCCCGGAGGCGAGCAAGTGGGCGACGCCGGTCATCCTCGTCCTCGCCCTCATCAGCATCATCTACGGGGCGCTGCTCGCGGTCGGCCAGCGGGACATCAAACGGCTGGTGGCGTACGCGTCGATCTCGCACTTCGGGTTCATCATCCTGGGCATCTTCGCGATGACCAGCCAGGGCCAGTCGGGCGCGACGCTCTACATGGTCAACCACGGGATCTCGACCGCCGCCCTGATGCTGGTGGCGGGCTTCCTGATCTCGCGGCGCGGCTCGCGTCTGATCGCCGACTACGGAGGGGTGCAGAAAGTCGCCCCGGTGCTCGCGGGCACCTTCCTGATCGGCGGCCTCGCGACCCTCTCGCTCCCCGGGCTCGCGCCCTTCGTGAGTGAATTCCTGGTCCTGGTGGGCGCGTTCGAGCGCTACCCGGCCGTCGGCATCGTCGCCACCTTCGGCATCGTCCTCGCCGCGCTCTACACGCTCGTCCTCTATCAGCGGACGATGACGGGCCCGGTGAAGGCGGAGGTCGCCGAGATGCCCGACCTCAGGGTGCGTGAGCTCCTGGTGGTCGCCCCGCTGATCGCCCTGCTGATCTTCCTGGGCGTCTATCCGAAGCCGGTCACCGACATCGTCAACCCGGCGGTCCAGCAGACCATGTCCGACGTCCATAAGACGGACCCCAAGCCCGAGGTGGAGGCGGCCAAGTGAGCGCAGCAGCCGTCCACAGCCTGTGGACAACCGCGGCCGAACCGATCTCCAAGATCAACGCGCCGAAGATCGAATACGGGCAATTGTCGCCCACCCTGATCGTGATCGGGGCGGCGCTCGTAGGGGTGCTCGTCGAGGCCTTCGTGCCGCGCAAGTTCCGCTACTACACGCAGGTCTTCCTGTCCGTCGTCGCGCTCGCCGCCGCCTTCGCCGCGGTGATCGCACTGGCGGCGGGCGGATACGGCACCACAAAGGCGCATATCGCGGCCATGGGCGCGATCGCCGTCGACGGACCGTCCCTGTTCCTGCAGGGCACGATCCTGCTGGCGGGCATCCTCGGTGTCTTCACCTTCGCCGAGCGACGGCTCGACCCGGAGGCGCACGGCAACCGCGTCGACTCGTTCGCCGCGCAGGCCGCTTCCGTGCCCGGCAGCGACAGCGAGAAGGCCGCGGTGAAGGCCGGGTTCACCACCACCGAGGTGTTCCCGCTGCTGCTCTTCGCGATCGGCGGCATGCTGGTCTTCCCGTCGGCCAACGACCTGCTGACGCTGTTCATCGCGCTGGAAGTCTTCTCGCTGCCCCTCTACCTGCTGTGTGCCGTGGCCCGCCGCAAGCGGCTCATGTCGCAGGAGGCCGCGGTCAAGTACTTCCTGCTCGGCGCCTTCGCCTCCGCGTTCACCCTCTTCGGCATCGCCCTGCTCTACGGCTACGCGGGCTCCGTGTCGTACGCGACGATCGCGCAGGTCGTGGACGGCACGATCCCGAACGTCGACCTGGCGCTCGCCGGCACCATGGGCAACGACGTGCTGCTGCTCATCGGCGCCGCGATGGTCGTCATGGGCCTGCTCTTCAAGGTCGGCGCGGTGCCGTTCCACATGTGGACGCCCGACGTCTACCAGGGCGCGCCGACACCGGTCACCGGCTTCATGGCCGCGGCGACGAAGGTGGCCGCCTTCGGGGCGCTGCTGCGGCTGCTGTACGTCGTCCTGCCGGGTCTGCGCTGGGACTGGCGGCCGGTCATGTGGGCCGTCGCGATCGTCACCATGCTGGGCGGTGCGATCGTCGCGATCACCCAGACCGACATCAAGCGGCTCCTTGCGTACTCGTCCATCGCGCACGCCGGATTCATCCTCGCGGGCGTCATCGCGACCTCGCCGGACGGCGTCTCGTCGGTCCTCTTCTACCTGGCCGCGTACTCGTTCGTGACGATCGGGGCCTTCGCGGTCGTGACCCTGGTCCGGGACGCGGGCGGCGAGGCCACGCACCTGTCCAAGTGGGCGGGCCTCGGACGCCGCTCCCCGCTGGTGGCGGCGGTCTTCGCGGTCTTCCTGCTGGCGTTCGCGGGCATCCCGCTGACCTCCGGCTTCGCCGGGAAGTTCGCCGTCTTCAAGGCGGCGGCGGAGGGCGGCGCGGGCCCGCTGGTCGTGGTCGGTGTGATCTCGTCGGCGATCGCGGCGTTCTTCTACATCCGCGTGATCGTGCTCATGTTCTTCAGCGAGCCGCGGCCGGAGGGACCGACGGTCGCCGTGCCCTCGCCGCTGACCATGACGGCGATCGGGTTCGGCGTGGCGGTCACGCTGGTGCTCGGTGTGGCGCCGCAGTACTTCCTGAACCTGGCGAGCCAGGCGGGAGTCTTCGTCCGCTGAACCACGTACGGGCCGGGGCCCCGCTCCCTCCTCGTGAGGGAGCGGGGCCCGAGCTGTGATCAGCGCATCGCGAGCCCCGTCTGAGCCGCCTGGCCCGAACGGACCGGGCACTTGACCGTGGGATTCCCTAGAGGCGTGAGAGGCGTACGTGACTGTGCCGGCCCGTCGCGGCCCCCTCCCGCCCGAGCAGCATGTTCCCGGCTGGAGAGGCGTCGCCATGCGAGTGGGGCCAACGGATTGAACGCGCGCAGGGCGCGCCGTGCAGGGGAGTGAGACCGGCGGGACGCGAGTGCGTAGGGAAGCCGATCGGTCGCAGCCTGTGGATAACTCTCGGGCTGTCGGCGCGGACCCCTATCGTGGACGCAGTGGTCGAGGCGCGACGTACGGGGGACAGGACGATGGGCGGGACGGGTGTGATGACCGAAGCGGACGCGACGGGGACGCTGGGAGAGAGCGAGGCACTGGCCACGCTCCACCGGGTCTTCGGGTACGACGCCTTCCGCGGCGAGCAGGAAGCGATCATCGAGCACGTGGTGGCGGGCGGTGACGCTGTCGTCCTGATGCCGACGGGTGGCGGCAAGTCGCTCTGCTACCAGATTCCGGCCCTGGTCAGACCGGGTACGGGAGTCGTGGTCTCGCCCCTCATCGCGCTGATGCAGGATCAGGTGGACGCGCTGCGCGCGCTGGGCGTGCGCGCCGGGTTCATGAACTCCACGCAGGACTTCGACGAGCGGCGCGTGGTGGAGGCCGAGTTCCTGTCGGGGGAGCTCGACGTGCTCTACCTGGCCCCGGAGCGGCTGCGCCTGGAGACCACGCTGGACCTGCTGTCACGCGGGAAGATCTCCGTCTTCGCGATCGACGAGGCGCACTGCGTGGCCCAGTGGGGTCACGACTTCCGCCCCGACTATCTGGCGCTCTCACTGCTCGGCGAGCGCTGGCCGGACGTCCCGCGTATCGCGCTGACGGCCACGGCCACCCGCGCGACGCACAAGGAGATCACCCAGCGCCTGGCCATGCCGACCGCCCGCCACTTCGAGGCGAGCTTCGACCGTCCCAACATCCAGTACCGGATCGTCCCGAAGGCCGACCCCAAGAAGCAGCTGCTGTCCTTCCTGCGAGACGAGCACGCGGGTGACGCGGGCATCGTGTACTGCCTCTCGCGCAACTCGGTCGAGAAGACGGCCGAGTTCCTCTCCCGCAACGGCGTCGAGGCGGTGCCGTACCACGCGGGTCTGGACGCGGGCACCCGCGCCACCCACCAGTCGCGCTTCCTGCGCGAAGAGGGCCTGGTCGTGGTCGCCACCATCGCCTTCGGCATGGGTATCGACAAGCCGGACGTGCGGTTCGTCGCCCACCTCGACCTGCCCAAGTCGGTCGAGGGCTACTACCAGGAAACGGGACGCGCGGGCCGTGACGGACTGCCGTCCACCGCATGGATGGCGTACGGGCTTCAGGACGTCGTCCAGCAGCGCAAAATGATCCAGGGTTCCGAGGGCGACGAGGCGTTCCGCCGCCGGGCCGCCGCCCACCTGGACTCGATGCTGGCCCTGTGCGAGACGGTCCAGTGCCGGCGCTCCCAGCTCCTCGCCTACTTCGGCCAGGACCCGCACACCCCGGCATGTGGCAACTGCGACACGTGCCTCGCACCGCCGGAGACCTCGGACGGCACGGTCGTGGCACAGAAGCTGCTGTCCACGGTGGTACGGCTGCAGCGCGAGCGCGGGCAGAAGTTCGGCGCCGGCCAGATCATCGACATCCTGCTGGGGCGGCGCACCGCCAAGGTGATCCAGTTCGATCACGACCAGCTGTCCGTGTTCGGCATCGGTGAGGACCTCGCCGAGTCCGAATGGCGCGGCGTGGTGAGGCAGTTGCTGGCGCAGGGCCTGCTCGCGGTCGAGGGCGAGTACGGGACGCTGGTGCTGACCGAGGAGAGCGGGACGGTGCTGCGGCGCGAGCGCGAGGTGCCGCTCCGCAAGGAGCCGCCGAAGCCCACCGTCTCCCGCTCGTCCTCCTCGTCCTCGCGGGGCGATCGCAAGGCCAAGGCAGCCGCGGCCGACCTGCCCCAGGAGCTCGTCCCCGCCTTCGAGGCCCTGCGCTCCTGGCGCGCCGAACAGGCCAAGGAACAGGGCGTCCCGGCGTACGTCATCTTCCACGACGCCACGCTCCGGGAGATCGCCACGGTGTGGCCGACCTCGGTCGAAGGCCTCGGCGGCATCAGCGGGGTGGGCGAGAAGAAGCTGGCGACGTACGGAGAGGGCGTGGTCGCAGTGCTCGCCTCCCTGGGCGGCGGCGCCCCCGGAGCAGCACCGGCTCCCGCGGCCAGTGAGGCACCGGACCCGGACTGGCCCGAGATGGACGCGGAACCCGAGCCGGAGGACTGGATATAGGGCGCCCCGGCCCTCTGCCCGACGCTGTGGTCACAGGGCCCGTGACGCGTACGCCCTGACGTCCGCGTCGGAGTCCGCCGTGGCCGTGGCCAGGGCCACGCGGGCGCCCTCGTCGATCGAGGAGTGCCGTACGAGGGCCAGGACCGCCGCCTTGCGGACGTCGGCGTTCGGGTCTTCCAGAGCCCGGGCGAGCGCCGGGACGGCGACCCCGCCCTCCGCGGCGGACAGCGCGGTCGCGGCGCCGGAGCGCACCTGCCAGGCGGGGTCGGCCTGAGCGGCGACGGCACGCGCGGCCAGGGACGCGGGGCAGCCGGTGACGGCCAGCGTCGCGAAGGCCGCTGCCCGGGCCAGGGCGTCCGGGTCGGTGGTGAGCCGGTCGAGGGTGTCCTCGACGAGCTTTCCCGGGGTCACGTTGGCGAGGGCCTTGGCCACCGTGACGCGGACCTCGCGGGACGGGTCGGCCGCCGCCCGGCTCAGGGGCTCCGTGGCGTCGACGGAGACCAGGGCGCGCACGGCCTCGACGCGGACGGCGGTTTCGGGATCGGCGAGGGCGTTCGCGAACAGTTCCGCGTCGCCCAGGCGCAGCGCGCGCAGGACGTCCAGGGCGGCGGCGCGTACGACGGGATCGTCCTCGGTCAGGGCGGCGGCGAGGCCCTCGCGCAGGTCCGGCTCGGCCGGCAGGGTCTCCACCAGCTCGCGCAGCGAGGCCGCGGCGGTGGCCCGTACGTCGCCGTGCGGGTCCCGGAGTGCGGCGGCGAGGGCGGGACCGGTGCCGGGCGGCACGGTCTCGGTGAGGACGCCGACGGCCGAGCGTCGGACAGCGGGGGACGGGTCTTCCAAGTAGGGCAGCAGCGCGCTGAGTTCGGGCTCCTGTTCCGTGAGGGTGAGGAGTGCGAGGAGGCGGGGCGAGGTGCCGCCGCCGGTGTGGTCGAGTCCCCTGCCGTCGGGATCGGTGCCGGGGACCGTGACGGAAGGGGGCGCCGAGGCCACCGGCGCGGCGTCCCGTGCCCCCGCCGTGGCGACCGCCTCCGGGTGGACCTCGCCGAGGTGTCGGCAGGGGCCGCCCGTCGGGGCGAAGTCGGGAACCGGGACGAGATAGGGAGCCACGGGACGGGCCGTGAACTCCATGGAGCCGGAGGGGGACTTGTGCAGGTCGAGGTGGTGGAACCAGGAGTCGTCGTCGCGCGTGGGATGGTCCGTGCGGTCGTGGTACAGGCCCCAGCGGGACTCCGTGCGGGCCAGGGAGGCGCGGGCCGCCATCTCCGCGCAGTCGCGGATGAACGTGACTTCGGCGCACCGCATCAGCTCGTGCGGAGTACGGGCACCCATCTCCGCGATGTCCGTGCGGATCCGCTCGAACGCCTCCAGGGCGAGGGAGAGCCGGGCGCCGGACTTCGGCGGTGCCACGTAGTCGTTCACGAAGCGGCGGAGTTTGTACTCGACCTGGGACTGCGGGGGCCCGTCCGGGTGGTGCAGCGGGCGGTAGACCAGTTCGTGCGCGTCGCGCAGCTGATCCTGCGGCAACTTGCCCTCGTAGGGCTTGTACTGGGCGGCGTCCGCTCCCGCGAGGTCGCCGAAGACGAACGCGCCGATCATGTAGTTGTGGGGGACACAGGCCAGGTCCCCGGCGGCGTACAGGCGGGGCACGGTCGTACGGGCGTGGTCGTCGACCCGTACGCCCGAAGCGGAGTGGCCGCCGCACAGGCCGATCTCGGAGATGTGCATCTCGATGTCATGGGTGCGGTAGTCGTGGCCGCGACCGGCGTGGAAGGTACCGCGCGTGGGGCGTTCGGTGGTGTGCAGAATGGACTCGAGGGCGCTGATCGACTCCTCGGGGAGGTGGCTGAGCTTGAGGTACACCGGGCCCCGGTCCGAGGCGATCTCGGCGGCGAACTCGGCCATCATCTGGCCCGACCAGTAGTCGGAGTCGACGAAGCGTTCGCCGTGCCGGTTGACCTGGTAGCCGCCGAAGGGGTTGGCGACGTAGGCGCAGGCGGGACCGTTGTAGTCCTTGATCAGCGGGTTGATCTGGAAGCACTCGATGCCGGTGAGTTCGGCGCCGGCGTGGTAGGCCATGGAGTAGCCGTCACCGGCGTTGGTGGGGTTCTCGTATGTGCCGTAGAGGTAGCCGGAGGCGGGCAGACCGAGGCGGCCGCAGGCGCCGGTCGCGAGGATCACGGCCCCGGCGCGTACGGAGACGAACCGCCCCGTGCGGGTGTTGAAGCCCGCGGCACCCACCGCACGCCCCTCCGCCGTGAGGACCCGTACCGGCATCACCCGGTTCTCGATGCGGATGCGCTCGCGCATCTCGCGGCGCCGCAACTGCCGGTAGAGGACCTTCTTGACGTCCTTGCCCTCGGGCATCGGCAGCACGTAAGAGCCGGAGCGATGCACCTGGCGGACCGCGTACTCACCGTGCTCGTCCTTCTCGAACTTCACGCCGTACGACTCCAGGCGCCGCACCATCGCGAAGCCGCGGGTCGCGGTCTGGCGGACGGTGGTCTGGTCGACGATGCCGTCGTTGGCGCGGGTGATCTCGGCGACGTAGTCGTCGGGTTCGGCGCGGCCGGGGATGACCGCGTTGTTGACGCCGTCCATGCCCATGGCGAGCGCGCCGGAGTGGCGGACGTGGGCCTTCTCCAGGAGCAGGACGTCGGCCCCGTGCTCGGCGGCGGTGAGGGCCGCCATCGTGCCGGCCGTGCCGCCGCCGATGACGAGTACGTCGCAGGACAGCTCTTCGGCGTCCGCGAGCGCGGGGATCTCCACGAGGGTGTCCACGAGGGTGCCTTTCAGGTGCTGAGGGACGTGAGGATCTCGCCGCGCAGGGTGAGCCGCGCCGGGTCGTCGAGTGCGGATCGCTCACGCGGGCGCGGTACTTCACGTACGGAGAGAAGCCGGCCGGGGCTGCCGGGATCGCCGTCGTCGGCCGGGTGTCCGGAGCCGAGGAGCGCGACCCGGTCGCCCAGGAACAGCGCCTCGTCCACGTCGTGGGTGACGAAGACGACGGTCGCTCCGGTGCCGTGCAGTACTTCGACGAGGAGGTCCTGCATGCCGGCGCGGGTCTGGGCGTCGAGGGCGCCGAAGGGTTCGTCCATGAGGACGGCGCGGGGTGCTCCGGCGAGGGCGCGGGCGAGCTGGACGCGCTGGCGCTGGCCGCCGGAGACGCGGTGCGGCAACTGCCTTTCGCGGTCGGCGAGTTTGACGCGGGCGAGCCAGGCCGAGGCCTGCGCGTGCCGCTCGGTGCGGGACGAGCCCTTGATGGCCAGCGGGAGTTCCACGTTGGCGCGCAGGGTGCGCCAGGGAAGAAGGGCGTCCTCCTGGAAGACGAGCGCCCGGTCGCCACCGGGGCCCGCCAGGGGGCGACCGTCCTGGGCGACGGTTCCGGCGAGTGCGGGCAGCAGCCCGGCGAGGGTGCGCAGAAGGGTCGACTTGCCGCAGCCGGAGGGGCCTACGACGGTGAGGATCTCGCCGGGGGTGATGTCCAGGTCGACGCCTTCGAGGACGGGCGCGCCGGGGCGGCCGAGCGAGGCGCGTGTGAGGGACAGCCGGGTGCCGCGCGCGGCGACGGGCGTCCCGGTCTCAGACGAGGTGCTCATCGCGCACCCCCTCCTCGCGGACAGGCTCCGGGACGGACGAGACCGGGGCCAGGGCCTTGCGCGGGCGCGCCCCGGCGACGTACTCGGTGCGTGGCAGCCACCGGGTGAGCCACCGCCCCACGCGCTCGACGGCCGTGGAGGTGACCCAGCCCAGCACACCGATCGTGACCATGCCGACGAAGACACCGGGGTAGTCGACGACGGTGTAGTCCTGCCAGGTGCGGTAGCCGACGCCGTACTGGCCGGAGATCATCTCGGCGGAGATCACACAGATCCACGAGACGCCGATGCCGACCGAGAGACCGCCGAAGATCCCGGGGAGGGCGCCGGGCAGGACGACCGAGCCGAGGATCCGCCATCGGCCGCCGCCCATGGTGCGTACCGCCTCCTCCCACACGGGGGCCAGGGCACGAACCGCGTGCCGGGTGGAGACCAGGACCGGGAAGAAGGCGGCGGCGCACGTGATGAAGACGATGCCCTGTTCGTTGTCGGGGAAGAGGAGGATCGCCACCGGGACGAGCGCGATCGCGGGGATCGGCCTGACCACTTCCACCAGCGGGCCGAGCAGGTCCTCGGCGAGGCGCGAGCGGGCCACGAGCACGCCCGTGGTCACCCCTAGGACGGCCGCCAGCAGGAAGCCGGTGAGGATCCGGGTGAGGCTGTCGGTGAGGTCCGTCCAGTAGTCGTGGCCGCCGAGGCGGTCACCGAAGGCACGGGCCACGTCGGCGACGGTGGGGAACTGCGAGAAGCGCAGCCAGAGGTCGACGTTCAGGCTGGTCAGCAGCTGCCAGGTGGTCAGGGCCGCGGCGAGCGACGCGGCCCTGACGAGATACCGGGTCATGACGCCCGCTCCAGCGCGGAGGCGTACGAGATCGTGTGCGCGCCCTGGTGGCCGGCGATGTATGCCTGCGCGGTCGCCGCCGTGACGAAGGGGCGCAGGTCGCTGCCGTCGGCCACCCACACCGCCCGGTCGGCGAACCACAGAGTGCCGGTCGTGGCGTCGGGGACGTACGTGGCGCGGACGGTGTCGCGATGGGATGACACGTAGTGGAGAAGAGAGGAGGGGGAGGCGAAGGCACGGGTCGAGGAGGCGCCCTTGGGCCACACCTCGCTCGCGACCGGCGGAGGTGACGCGGCGAGCTGATCGGCGTACGTGGTCGGGCCGAGGGCGCGCCTGACGTACTGGTCGTCGACGAAGGCGTCCACGTCGACGTCTCCTACGAGCTTCGCCGACTTCAGGACGGAGACGTCCTTCTTCAGCGCGGAGATCAGCTGGGGCTTGAGGGCCGGGTCGAAGGTGGCGATGCCGTGAGCGCCGTTGTAGAGGTAGACGACCTCGGCGGGCAGGTCGGTCGCCTTCGCGACCTTCTGGGCGGCGGCCAGTGGGTGGTCGCGCAGGTAGGTCGTCGCCTCCGCCTGGGCCTTGAGGAAGGCCTCCAGGACGGCCGGGCGCTTCTTCGCGAAGTCCTCGCGGGCGGTGACGCCGTGGAAGGTCGGCAGATCGAGTGCGGCGCCGTCGTACAGGGCCTTCGCCTTGCCCTGGAAGGCGAGCAGGCCGGGCCAGGCGACGAACTGCGAGAGCGCGTCGGTGCTGCCCGCGGCGAGGGCCGAAGCGCCCACCGCGGGCTGCTGGTTGAGCTTCTGGATGCCCTTGTCCGGGTCGATTCCGGCGCGCTGCAGGGCTCGTACGAGGGTGCCGTCGGCCGCCGAACCGATGCTGGTCGACACCTTCTTGCCGCGCAGGTCGTCGAGGGTGGCGAGCTTCGAGTCCGGTGCCGTGACGATGGTGTTGAGGCCGCCTCGGAGGTTGTAGCCGGTGACGGAGACGAGGCGGGTGGGGCGGCCGAGCAGTTTGCCGCGGGCCGCGTTGATCAGCAGCGGGAAGTCGCCCATCGAACCGATGTCGATCTTACCGGCGGTCATCTGGGCGGTGATCGGGGCGCCGGTCGCGTAGTCCTGCCAGTTCACCTTGTACGTGGTGCCGTCCCTCAGGGAGTTCAACTCCTTCTCGAAGGAGCCGAGGGAACGAAGCAGGGTTCCCGCGGTGACGGTGTTGATGGTCTTGGACTGGTAGCCGACCGTGATGGTGACCGTGGAGCCGGCGCCGGTCGTCGCGCCGCTGCCGCAGGCAGTGAGAGGAAGGACGAGGGCGGCCGTGGCGAGGGCGGCGAATGCCTTGAGTTTCATGGGAGTTCGGTCCTCTCACCGGAGGAGGTAGGGCATGTTGACCGTGACGGCCCCGGTGGGGCAGCGGGCCGCGCAGGGGCCGCAGTACCAGCACTCGTCGACGTGCATGTACGCCTTGCCGTTGCTCTCGTCGATGGCGAGGGAGTCCAGCGGGCACATGTCCACGCAGAGCGTGCAGCCGTCGATGCACTTCGACTCGTCGATGGTCACGGGCACGTCGGCCCGCTGGGGCGCCAAGGGCATGGCTGTCTCCAGAAAAGTCGTGCGTGGGATGAACCGGAAGGGTCCTTCGAAACGATGAAGGGGTGGAGGGGCGCGGTGGCGAGGGGCGCGGTGAGGAAGGGGGTGACGGTGATGTGGTGAAGAGAGGCGTCAGAGCGTGCGGCGGAGCTGGCCGCTCATCGTGATGCGATCGCCGCGGAAGCGGATGAACTCCAGGTCCACGGGGCGGCCGTCGGCGAGGTGAGTGAGCCGCTCCAGCATGAGGACGGCCGTACCGCGGGGCGCTTGCAGGACGGCCGCCGAGTGTGCGTCGGAGTTGACCGCCTCCAGGGTGATCTCGGCGTGCCCCAGCGGCTGGCCTGCGATGGCTTCCAGGAGGCGGAAGACATCGGTGTTCTCCAGGTCGGCGCCGAGCAGGGCGGTGCCCAGGTCGAGCGGGATGTAGGTGAGGTCGAGGGAGAGGGGGAGTCCGTCGAGGCGGCGGAGTCGTTCGATGTAGAGGACGTCGGCGCCGGGGGCGATACGGAGGCGGTCGGCCACGGGGGTGGGCGCGGCCACGGGGCCGACCGTGCGGACCTCGTTGGTGACCTGGCCGTGTTCGCGCAGGGTCTCCGCGAGCCCCATCAGCCGGTCGAGTCCGTGCGGGTACTTCTGGGCGACGACGACGGTGCCGACGCCGGGAAGGCGTTCCACCAGGCCTTCCGCGCGGAGCAGGTCGAGGGCCTGGCGGACGGTGTTGCGCGAGGCGCGGTAGTCGGTGCCGAGGGCGGCTTCGTGCGGAAGGGCGCCGTCCGGGAAGCTGCCGGTCAGCACCTGGTGGCGGAGCAGGTCGGCGAGTTGCCTCGCCCGGTCCGCGCGCAGCCGGCGCCGGTGGGCGGCGACGGTGGTCGCGCCGGGGCCGGCGTGCTCTCGGATGCGTTCGGTGGGCATGCGACGGACCATACCGACGGCGTGCGGGTGGTGGTGTTGCTGGAGTATTGCGCCACCTGTCGATGGTGAGGGCCGGGGGTTGGCCTGCGGTTTTGGTCGGGAGGAGGGGAGATCTGCCACCCGTGGGGGCGCGGTGTGGGGCGGGGGTGTCTTGTGGGTGCGGGGGCGTGGGACAGGCGGGGTAGGGGTTTTCGCCCCCGCCGCCCCTACCCGTCCCATCCCAGGGGCGCCGCCCCCTCGACCTCGTTCGCTCCCCCGGGGACTCCCCTCCCTGGGGGACTACCGCAGGGTGGGGACTCGCCTCCCCCGGGGGACCACCGCGCGGCTTCGCCCCCGCATCCCGACGGGGCTTGCGCCCCCGGACCATCCCGGGCCGGAGTCAGGAAGGGTCGGGTGCCGGGGTGATGCGGCCCGTCACCTCGCCCAGCCCCACTCGCGTGCCACCGGGGCCCGGGGCCCAGGCCGTCAGGGTGACCTCGTCGCCGTCCTCCAGGAAGGCCCGCTTGCCGTCGGGGAGGTCGAGGGTGTCGCGGCCGTTCCAGGTGAGTTCCAGGAGGGAGCCGCGCTCGTGCTCGGAGGGGCCGCTGACCGTTCCCGAGCCGTACAGGTCGCCGGTGCGCAGGGAGGCTCCGTTGACCGTCATGTGGGCCAGTTGCTGGGCAGCCGTCCAGTACATGGTGGAGAAGGGGGGTTCGGAGACGACGTGGCCGTTGACGGCGACGGAGATACGGAGGTCGTAGCCGCCGGGCTCGTCCTCGGAGTCGTCCAGGTAGGGGAGGAGGGGGTGCGTGCGGGCCGGGGGCGCGACCCGTGCGTCGTCCAGCGCGTCGAGCGGCGTGATCCAGGCCGACACCGAGGTGGCGAAGGACTTGCCGAGGAAGGGGCCGAGAGGGACGTACTCCCAGGCCTGGATGTCGCGCGCCGACCAGTCGTTGAGGAGGCAGAGGCCGAAGACGTGGTCGCGGAAGGAGGAGAGAGGGACAGGCGTGCCCCTGGTCGAGGGTGCGCCGACCACGAAGCCGACCTCCGCCTCGATGTCGAGCCGGACGGAGGGGCCGAAGACGGGGGCGGTGTCGGAAGGGGCCTTGCGCTGGCCCGAGGGGCGGACCACCTCCGTGCCCGACACCACGACCGTGCCGGAGCGGCCGTGGTAACCGATCGGCAGGTGCTTCCAGTTGGGGGTGAGGGAGTCGGTGGCGTCGGGGCGGAAGATCTGGCCGACGTTCCGGGCGTGGTTCTCGGAGGCGTAGAAGTCGACGTAGTCCGCGACCTCGAAGGGGAGGTGCAGGGTCACCTCGGAGAGGGGGTGCAGGAGGGGCGCGATGGTCTCCCGGTGGGCCGGGACCGTCACCCAGGCGGTGAGTGCGCGGCGTACGTCGGACCAGGCCGTGCGGCCGGCGGCGAGCAGCGGGTTCAGGGTGGGCTGCGCGAGCAGTTCGGCGTACGGGGAGCCGAGTGCCCGGGCGGTCGCTCCCGCGTCGAGGACGTGGTCGCCGAGCCGGACGCCGACGCTCCGCTCGGACGCTCCGGCCCGGGAGAAGACGCCGTAGGGGAGGTTGTGCGGGCCGAAGGGATCGCCCTCGGGGACGTCGAAGGGGGGCATCGGGTGGTGCCTCGCTTTCGTGGTCGTGCGCGCTGTGTGATCCGTGTGATCTGTCTTGGCCGTGTGATCCGCGCGGTGCACGTGTGGGTGTTTCACGTGTTCCGGGTGGTCGCGGCACAGGTTACGGGGGAGTGACGTGCTGTGGCAGTGCCCAGAGAGTTGCCGTGAGTCGCCGTGAGTTGTCCTGAGTCGCAGCGGCGGTACCCGAAGAGTTGCCTCGACAGTGCCTAAAGAGTTCGCAATGTCCGAATAGGCCTTGTCGGACGCGGTAGTTCCGGCTTAGCGTCCTTTGGGGACACGGACGGGGTGGGTCCGGTCCGTAGGGGGGACACGTGGGGGGACCCGTGGCCAGGAGCGTCAGCGGAGTACCGGTCGACGCCGACCGGAACGTTCCGGGCCTGATCGTGAAGTTTGGTGACTATCCGCTGCACCACGGCGGTGTGGGCGCCATCCGAAGTCTGGGCCGCCTCGGCATACCGATGTATGCGATCACCGAGGACCGTTACACGCCTGCCGCGGCCTCGCGCTATCTGCGCCGTGCCTTCGTCTGGCCGACGACGGGGACGGAGGAGCCGGAGCGTCTCGTCGAGGGGCTGCTGCGGATCGGGGCCCGCATCGGGCGGCCGACGGTGCTCGTCCCGACGGACGAGGAGGCGGCCGTCCTGATCGCCGAGCACCAGGAGGAGCTGGGGGAGCGGTTCCTCTTCCCTCGGGTGGACGCCAAACTGCCCCGGCGCCTCGCCAGCAAGCAGGGCCTACACGAACTCTGTGTGGAACACGGCATCCCCAGTCCGGCGGCGGCCTTTCCGCAGTCGTACGAGGAGATCGTGGCGTTCGCCGAGAGTGCCCGGTTTCCGATCGTGGCCAAGAACCGCGAGGCGTTCGTACGCCGCAGCCGGCCGGCCGTGAACGGGACGACGAGGATCGCGACCCGGGAGGGGCTTCTGTCACTCGCTCGGGACTGGGGTGATCAGCCTGGCGTGATCCTCCAGGAGTACCTGCCCAGGGAGGAGGCGGAGGACTGGATCGTGCACGCGTACTTCGACGCGGACTCGACGCCGCTCGCGATGTTCACGGGCGTGAAGGTCCGCTCCTGGCCGCCGCACGCGGGAATGACGGCGAACGCGTATGTCGTCGACAATCCGGAACTCGCGGACCTCGCCGCGCGTTTCATCAAACAGATCGGCTTCAGCGGCGTCATCGACCTCGACCTGCGCTTCGACCGGCGCGACGGGCAGTACAAACTCCTCGACTTCAACCCCCGGATGGGCGCGCAGTTCCGGCTCTTCGAGAACGAGTCGGGGATCGACGTCGTCCGTGCCATGCATCTCGACCTGACCGGGCGCACCGTTCCCGAAGGTGAACAGCGGGCCGGTCACCGGTACATCGTGGAGAACATCGACCTGCCGGCCCTGCTCGCCTACCGGCGCAGCGGCTACACGACCCCGCACGCGCCGGCTCGCGCGAGCGGTACGGAGCTGGCCTGGCTCGCGGGTGACGACCTGCGGCCGTTCTTCACGATGCTCGCGCGCCTCGTGCGGCCGGGCGCGAGGCATCTGTATCAGCTGTGGCGGACCAACCGCCGCGGCAACAGCACCAGTACGACCACGAAGTGACGAAAGTACGTCCTGGGGAGGGACTTCGTGATTCATCCGGTAGCAGTCATCGGTGCCGGCCCGTTCGGCCTGTCCACCGCCGCCCATCTGCGGGCGCGCGGTATCCCGGTGCGCGTGTTCGGCGAGCCCATGGTGAGCTGGCGTGACCACATGCCCGAGGGGATGCTTCTCAAGTCGACTCCGGTCGCGTCCAGCCTCGACGCCCCGCAGCCCGGCCACACGATCGCCGACTACTGCGACGCGGCGGGGATCCGTCGGCTCGTCACGGACGAGGACATCATTCCGGTCGAGACGTTCATCGCGTACGGCGAGTGGTTCCAGCAGAAGCTGGTGCCCGAGCTGGAGCGGGTGCGGGTCGTGTCCGTCGACCGCCGGGGCGGCGAGGGCTTCGAACTCAAGCTGGACTCGGGGGAGTCGTTCACGGCGCGGGCGGTCGTCGTGGCCACGGGACTGTACGGACTCGCCCATCTGCCGCCCGAACTCGGCGGCGCGGCGGCGGACGGACCCACACCCACCGGCCCCGTCTCACACAGCTCCCAGCACCACGACCTCACCCGGTTCTCCGGCAAGGAGCTGATCGTCGTCGGCGCGGGCCAGTCCGCGCTGGAGACGGCGGCGCTCGCGGCGGAGGCGGGCGCGCAGGTGCGGGTGGTGTCCCGGGGACGGGGCAGGGTCGCCTTCGGCGCGCCGCCCTGGAAGCAGCCGAAGCTGCGCCCCGAGTCGCCCTTCGGACGTGCCTGGTCCCTGTGGGCGCTCAGCTACTACCCGCACCCCTACCGCTATCTGCCCGCCGAGACCCGGCACTACCTGGTCCGCCGAGTCCTCGGCCCGCTCGGCGCGTGGTGGCTGCGCGACCGCTTCGAGGGCAAGGTCGAGGTCAGCGAGGTCTCCGGGATCGTTCGCGCCGACGTCTCGGACGGGCGTCCGGTCCTCTCCGTGCGGACCCTGGGCGGCCGGACCGAGGAGGTTTCCGCCGACCATGTCATCGCGGCGACCGGCTATCGCGTCGACATCGCCGCGATGGACTTCCTGGGACACGAGTTGCGTACGGCGCTCGAGGTGAGCCGCGGCACTCCCAAGCTCGGTGCGGGGTACCGCTCCTCGGTGCCCGGGCTGTACTTCACGGGGTTGCCGGCGGCGGCTTCCTACGGGCCGGTGATGCGGTTCGTGTGCGGTACGGAGTTCGCTTCGCCGCGGCTGGCCAAGCACTTGGCGGGCGCGCACGGGTGAGGTGGCCGGGGTCCGTACGGTCGAGGGGGCGGCGGCTTGTGAGCCACGCCCCCGGGCTGGGCCCAACCAGCCTCGCCGGAGCTCGTGTTGGGCTCAGGCAGCCACAGTCACCGCAGCCGCGTCATCCTCTGGAGTGACATTCCGCTCGGAGTGTTTTCGTACCGCCCGCTTCGGTGGGCAGGGCAGAAGTGCACTCTGTACGCCCGGTACGCCCCGTACGGTGAACGGCGTTGCTGACGGGATACCGGACGTCGTCCGGTTCACGCCGGGCCGATGAGTCGTTCGATCCGTATTCTTCGGATCATGGCCGCTCCGACTGCATATTCACTTATCGCCACTGACCTGGACGGAACGCTGCTCCGCGGCGACGACACCCTCTCCGACCGGTCCCGGGCCGTGTTGGCGAGGGTGGCCGAGGCGGGTGCCCGGCACCTGGTCGTGACGGGGCGCCCGGCGCCGAGAGTTCGACCGCTGCTCGACGAACTCGGCGGCGCGGGGCTGGCGGTGTGCGGGCAGGGGGCGCAGTTGTACGACGCGGCGGCGGACCGCCTGCTGTGGTCGGTGACCCTGGACAGAGAACTCGCGGAGACCGCGCTCGGCAAGATCGAGGCGGAGGTCGGGCTGCTCTACGCCGCGGTGGACCAGGACGGCGTGGACGGGCTGACGCTCATCGAGCCGGGGTACGTGATGCCGCATCCGACGCTTCCGGCGGTACGGGTACACCGCCGCGACGACCTGTGGACGGAGCCGATCAGCAAGGTGCTGCTCCGTCACCCGTCGCTGTCCGACGACGAGTTGGCATCGGCGGCCCGGGGTGTGGTGGGCTCGCTGGCCACCGTCACCATGTCGGGGCCAGGGACCGTCGAACTCCAGCCATGCGGCGTGACCAAGGCGACCGGTCTGGCGCTCGCCGCCGCCCACCTCGGTCTCACTCCCGCCGCCACCATCGCCTTCGGTGACATGCCCAACGACATCCCCATGTTCGACTGGGCCGCCCGGGGGGTCGCCATGGCCAACGCCCATCCGGAGCTGAAGGCGGTGGCCGACGAGGTGACGCTGTCGAACGAGGACGACGGGATCGCGGTGGTACTGGAGCGGTTGTTCCCGAGCCGGACGGATCGGTCCCGGGAATCCGGAGAGCCCCGTGGGCCCCTGCAGCCGTCCGAGTCTCCTCGACCCCATCAGCCCCATCAACTCCGGCAGTCGTACCAGCCCTACCGGCCCAACCAACCCCACCAGTCCTATCAGTAGGGGCCGTTGACGTTGTCGATCGAGCCGTACTTCGCCGCCGCGTAGTTGCAGGCCGCCGTGATGTTCGCGACCGGGTCGTAGGGGTTCATCGACGTGCCGGGCACGTGGTAGGCCTTGAACGTCGGGTCGATGACCTGGAGGAGCCCCTTGGAGGGGATACCGGCCTTGGCGTTGGAGTCCCAGTTGTTGATGGCCAGGGGGTTCCCGGAGGACTCGCGCATGACGTTGCGGTGGATGCCGTTGTAGGTGCCGGGGATCTTGGCGCGGGCCATGATGTCCAGCGAGTGCTTGATCCATCCGTCGAGGTTGTTCGCGTACGTCTTCGCGGAGGCCTTGGTGGCGGTGGGCGCCGGGGTCGCCTTGGTGGGGGTTTGGACCCTTTTGGTGCCCACGGTCAGGGTGAGGCCCGGGCGGAGCGTCGACGGGTCGGGGCCTATGACCGCGCGGTTGGCGACGTACAGCTTCGCCGCGCCACCGCTCGTGGGGTACTTCTGCGCGATCTTGGGCAGGGTGTCGCCCGCGACCACCTTGTACGTGATGAGCTGGACGTCGGTGGTGGTGGCGGCGGTGGGGGTGGCGGCCTGTGCGCAGGTCGCGCCCACGATCGGAAGGGCGAGCGTGACTCCGCCCAGTCCCGCGGCGAGGATGCCCCGAGTGAGGATGCTGTGGGTCTTGAAGCTGCGGCGTTTGCCTCGTGCGGACATGGCGAATTCCTCTCCGGTGCCTGCGAGGTGAGCTGTCGGGTTCGGGCGGGAGCTGCCCGGCCGCACGGTGTGTGCGACTTCACCCCTAGCCGTTCCGGTGTCCGGATCGGCGGCTTACCTGGGTCCCCCGCTCCTGCCGTGCGTGTGTGGGTGGCTGGGATATTCCGGTCGGCGGCAGGATTGGGCGGTCCGTCCGGATCGACGTGAACGTATGCGAGAGCACATGTCCGGAACAAGCCCTCATTTCCCGGTGTAGATCGCTTTCACCTGCGAAATAGGGGGGAGAAAATGCCCGATTAATCCGGAACGTGACACTCAACTTGCCTTATGCAAAGGGGGAGTCGTCAAGAGGGGATAAAGAGCCCGCCCCGCATGGGCGTGACCCAACTCACGCGACCAAGCAGAAATAAAGCGGCACTGGCGGCAAATCGGACATCAGGCTTCGAGTGTCCAGGCCGGTGAGGCCGCGGGCGGAGCCGGGCGCACCTTCCACACGGACAGGTCCGTGTCGGGGTCGTCGTCGGGGAGCCGGCCGGCGTTGGGCTTGAAGTAGAGGCCGTGGGCCCAGTATTCGGGGAGTTCGTGGCACATCAGGTCCGGGTAGGGGTCGAACTCCTGCCCCACGTAAGCCCTGTTGATCCTCGCCACCGCCTCGGCCCGGGGAATCCCGAAGCGCGAGACCATCGCGTCGGCCATCTCGCGGAAGTACGCGAGCATCCCCTCGTCCAGGGCCATCAGGAACTCACCGGTCCGCGCCATGCTCCTCCGGGTTGCCCATGCCGCCGCCGGGACTCCAGTCCGCCGTCCGGGGGATTCTCCTCTCCCACGTCCGATGGAAGACCACCTCGTTGCCGTCCTTGCAGATCAGCTCGTTCGAGGTGATGAACTCCCGGGCGTCGCAGCTGAGTTCGGAGCGTGTCTCGACCCGGGCGTCCCAGGGCAGTTCCGGGCGGTGCAGACGGATCGACCTCGTCGAGCGGGTGCGGGCGGAGAGCGGGTCCGACTCGTCGATGGTGTACGTGTCCAGGGCGTCCTCCGTGCATTCGAGGCCGTCCGGGTGGACACGGGTGCCGTCCCGGCGAGGGTCGACCTCCAGGCGCCACTCGCCCCTCGCCACGTCACGGGAGACCAGGCGTTCGGGGCGGGGCTCGTCAAGGGTGGCCGGTGACGTCACTCCCAGGGGTTCGGACTGCTCCGGCTCCTCGAAGGTGATCCCCGGGTCCGACTCCCGCGCTCGCACCGGAAGTTCGAGGGAACTGGCCGCCGGGTCCAGGGTGAACCCCACCGCCGAGCCCGGCTGGGGCCAGATCCACGGCCAGTAGGCGGAGGAGAGGGAGAGCCGGATGCGGTGGCCGGGCGGGAACGCGTAGCCGATGGCGGTCAGGTCGAAAACCACGTCCTCCGTAGAGCCCGGTTTCCAGGAGACCGCCTGGTCGGAGCCGTAGCGCGCTGACAGGTTCAGAGCACCCCGGGTCACCAGCGTCGAGGAACCGTCGACAGCGACGTCGCACACCCGGGCGATCACCTGGCCCCAGGGGGAGTGGGACGTCAGACGGAGGCGGACCCTCGGGCGCCCCAGGACCCAGGTCTCCCCCGGGACCTCGAACTCGAAGCAGGCCGATCTCGCGTCCTCCTCCCGCTGGTTCGGCGGCAGGTCCGCGTCGTTCCCGACGGGACGGAAACGGCCCGCGTCCACGCCCGTGTGCTGAGGGGAGCGCACCAGCACCGGCGCGCCCCACAGCGCGTACGCGATCGGGGTCACGGAAGGTGAGGGCCAGGCGGTGTCGCCCACCCAGCGGCCGGGGAGAGACGGGTACGTCGTCGCCGGGAGGTGCGCGGCCATGACGTAGGAGCGCAGGAGGGGCTGCGCCATCACGTCACGGTTGTTCACGCCGGGGTTCGGGTGGGCGGTCGTGTCGGGGTTCGGTTCGGCGGTCGTGTCGGGGTTCGGGTGGGCGGTCGTGCCGGGGTTCGGATCGGGGGTCGTGCCGGAGTCCGGGTAGGCGGTCGCGTCGGAGCCCCGATCTGCGGTCCCGTCGGGGCTGGGATTGTTGATCGCGCCGAGGTCGGGATTGCCGATCACGTAGAGGTCGGGATGACCGATCACGTCGGGCTCGGGCCCTGGGACGCTCGTGTCGGTCGGCCTGAGCCAGTGGTCCCACCACCTCAGCGTCTCCTGGAGGAAGCCGATCGCCGGGCCCGGCGGCAGGCCCCGGTCCGGGTACTGGTGGCACCAAGGGCCGATCAGGCCGCGCACGCGGTCGGCGGGAAGGCTCTCGACCAGCCGCAGCACCGTGTCGCGGTACGGGTCGTGCCAGCCGCCCACCGCGAGCACGGCGGCCCGGATCCCTCCGTATCCCCCGTCCTCGCGCACACCGGCGTGGCGCCAGTACGCGTCCCGGGTCGGGTGGGACAGCCACGTATGGATGAACGGCTCCACCGTGTCCAGGCGCTTCACCCACATGTCGCGCCACATCACCTGGCCCACGTGTGCCGGATCCGGCGGACGGGCGACGTCGGCGAGCGCCATGGCCGCCCGGGCGTGCGTCTCGACGGCGAGGACGGAACCTCCCATGCGGTGCCCGTCGTTGTCATAGGGGTCGTCGGTCGAGCAGACCGTGACGATCGCCTTGAGCGGTTCGGGCGCGAGGGCCGCGATCCGGAGGGAGGTGAAGCCGCCCCGGGAGACGCCGAACATGCCCACCGCGCCGCTGCACCAGGGCTGGTCCGCCAGCCAGTGGATCACTTCCACCCCGTCGGCCCGCTCGCCCTCCCCGTACGGGTCCGCCGGCACGCCCTCCGAATTGCCGTAACCGCGGGCATCCACCCGGACGGAGGCGTAGCCGTGGCCCGCGTACCAGGGGTGGCGCTGCCAGTCGCGTGGCGCGGTCCGGTCGGTGAGCCGGTCCGGGAGATATTCGAGGAGCGCGGGGACGGGCGCGTCGGTCAGCGGGCGCCACACGCGTGCGTGCAAGCGGGTGCCGTCCGGGAGAGGGATCCACAGATCCTCGTGAGTCGTCTCGTGCGAGAGGACGTACGGATGTGCATGCTCATCACGGTGTCCTCTGTGTCCTCGGTGTCCTCTGCGTCCTCAGTGCCCTGCGGTCGTCCTCGGTGCCCCGGTCGTCCTCGGCGGTCGGCTCTCAACCCGTCCTATCAGCCGATACGTCTGATATCCGGCCGAATCGACTGATCAAGAACATACCGCCCGTGATCCCGTATCGCCCGAGTGTGGGACTGTCTGCCGCTCGGGGGACATCGGGTGGCGGGGGAGAGGGAAGTCGGGAGGAAGTCGGCAGTGGGGACGGTGGGCGCTCGTGGTGATCGAAACGTGACCGGATACGCTGACTTGAGTGATGGCAGCGACACATCGACAAACCGTGTCATCGACCGAATGATCGACCGAGTTCGCCATGTGATCGTCAGCAGACAGGAGAACCTCTCGTGACCGTCGTCGGGCCGTTCGGGCTGAGCGTGCGGGACCAGGCTCTCGAAGCCGATGTCCAGGCCGGATTGACGGCTGTGGAGGAGGGCTTGCTCGAAGTCACCAAGAGCGAGGTCCCCTTCATCACAGAGGCCGCGCAGCACCTGCTGCGCGCCGGCGGGAAGCGGTTCCGTCCGCTGCTCGTGATGCTCGCCGCGCAGTTCGGTGACCCCTACGCGCCGGGTGTCGTGCCCTCGGCCGTGGTCGTCGAACTGACCCATCTCGCCACCCTGTACCACGACGACGTGATGGACGAGGCCGACGCGCGGCGCGGCGTGCCCAGCGCGAACACCCGCTGGGGCAACTCGGTCGCCGTGCTCACCGGCGACTTCCTCTTCGCGCGCGCGTCGCACACCCTGGCCGACCTCGGGCCCGAGGCCGTCCGCATCCAGGCCGAGGCGTTCGAGCGGCTCGTCACCGGACAGATCCTGGAGACGGCGGGGCCCCGCGACGGGCGCGACCCGGTCGACCACTACCTCGACGTGCTCAGCGGCAAGACGGGCTCGCTGGTCGCCGTGGCGTGCCGGTTCGGCGCGATGATGTCGGGCGCCGACGAGACGGTCGTGGACGTGCTGACGCAGTACGGGGAGCGGCTGGGCGTCGCCTTCCAGCTCGCGGACGACGTGCTCGACATCGCCTCCGACTCGCACGAGTCCGGGAAGACGCCGGGGACGGACCTGCGCGAGGGCATCGCCACGCTGCCGGTGCTGCGGCTGCGTGAGCGGGCGGAGCGGCTCGGTCTCGCCGAGGACATCGCGCTGTGCGAGCTGCTCGACTCCGACCTCACGGACGACGACCGGCACGCGCAGGCGCTGGCCCTGCTGCGGGCGCATCCCGCGCTGGAACAGGCCCGCCGTGACACCGTGCGGTACGCCGAGGAGGCCCGCGCCGCGCTCGTTCCGCTCCCCGAGTGCGATGCGAAGGCCGCGCTCGTGGAACTGGTGGACGCGGTGGTGCACCGGGCCGGATAGGCGCCCGGAGCGCGCCACTGGCGTACGCCCTCCCCGGTGTCGACGTACACCCTCCCCGATGTGATGCACGTCACGTTGTTGGATTGAGTCCAGGGTAGGAATCGGTCCGTACTCCCGTACAGAAGCTGACGCAGGGGGCGTCGGCTGCATTACGGGGAGAAAAAAGAATCATGGAATCGAACGCCACGTTCAATGCCATGTCGGACATGCGTCGCAGGGGCCTGGTCCTGGCCGGTGTCGCGGTGGCAGCCGCGGCCGGTGTGGCCGCCGCCGTCATCCCGGCGGTCGCCGCCGGCGGCAGCCACCACAGTGACCACGGCGGCATGAGCCACTCGGCGCATGGCGACCAGACCATCGTCGCGCAGAGCGGAGTCGTCGGCGGCAGCGGCGGCACCATCCTCGCCACCAGCCTCCGCGGAGCCAACGAGGTACCCGTCAAGGGCGGCCCCGCCGTCGGCGACAAGGACGGCGCGGCACTGGAGTTCATCAAGGTCAAGGGGGACAAGGTGTCCGTCGCCGTGACCTGGCGCGGCACCGGCAGGCCGACCATGCTCCACATCCACCAGGGCGCCAAGGGCACCAACGGCGGCGTCAAGATCGACTTCACCAAGCTGCTCGGCACGATCAAGGGCCACCACGTGGTCGGCACCGTGAAGGTGAAGGACGCCGCCCTGCTGGAGCGGCTGAAGAACGACCCGGGTGCGTTCTACGCCAATCTGCACACCGCCGAGTTCCCGGGCGGAGCTGTCCGCGGCCAGCTCCACAAGGTCACCGGCTCCTTCGACTTCCGTGACTCCCTCGACAACTTCCAGGCGTCCGTGGTCAAGGGCAAGCAGATCTACGAGTGCAAGCCCGCCGAGGGTGGTGGCTACGCCTTCGCGCAGCGTGACGTCGCCGCGCTGCTCGGTGGCGACATCGTGCACACGTTCGTGAAGCCCAACTCCGGTACGCCGCAGTGGGTCGCGCCCGACCGTAGCGCGGTCACCGGAGCGGTGATCTCCAAGACTCCGAACGGCGACAAGAACATCGCCGAGCTGGACCTCAAGGCCACCCAGTCCGGCAAGCACCGCGGTCTGCTGGCCGACACGCAGGAGATCCTGCGGCTCAACACCGTGGGCGGCGTCGCCCCGGCCGGCTCCTGCTCGCCGGGCACGATCGTGGGCGTGCCCTACCGGGCGGACTACGTGTTCGTGCAGCGCTGACGGACACGGGCCTCGTGCGGCGCTGTGACGGACACGGGCCTCGTGCGGCGCTGTGACGGACACGGGCCTCGTGCGGCGCTGACGGGTACCGAGGCGCAGTGAGGCTCATGCGGTGGTTTCCCCAACCCCTACGGGTCGGGGGAGCCACCGCCTCCTCACGTCATACCGCAGGACTACGTGGAGTTGAGTCCGGGGTCTGACGCTTCTCGTCGGCCGATTTGGTCAGATTGAGAACACCACTCCTCACCGGTTCGGGTGAGAATGGCGGCTATAGGGGTGGAGAAGTGAGGACGGTAGGCCGCCGCCGACGACGGAGGTAAGGCACACATGGCACCGTACGAATCCGACAGGACCGCCGGGGCGGAAGGGCTGCCCGACGAGGCCGACGACGTCCGCGCCGGTCGGCGCAAGGCTGCTCGTTACGTCGTTCCGGTCGCAGTGGTGGGGGTGGCGGCCGCGACCATCGGGCTCGTCCCGGCGCTCGCCGACTCCGGCGACCCCAGCCTGCCGAAGATCACCGCAGAGCAGCTCATCGAGAAGATCGCCAAGTCGGACGTCCAGCAGCTGTCCGGCACGGTCAAGGTCAGCACCGATCTCGGACTGCCCAGCCTGGGCGGCCTGGAGAGCGGCATGCTGTCCGGCGCCACCAAGGGATCCGGCGGCTCCTCCGCCGACCCGCAGTCCAAGCTCATGGAGCTGGCCTCCGGCACGCACACGGTGCGCGTCGCGGCCGACGGCCCGGACAAGGCCAAGGTCTCCGTCCTGGAAAACGCCGCCGAGTACAGCGTCATCCACAACGGCAGCGACGTATGGGCGTACGACAGCAAGTCGAACGAGGTGTACCACTCGACGGCCCCCGCAGCCGAAAAGGGCCGGGAGAAGGCGCCGAAGGACGTCCCGACGACGCCCAAGGAGCTCGCCGACGAGGCCCTGAAGTCGGTCGACGACACGACCTCCGTGACGGTCGACGGCACGGCGCAGGTCGCGGGCCGTGACGCCTACAAGCTGCTCATCAAGCCGAAGCAGTCCGGCTCCACGGTCGGCGCGATCACCGTCGCGGTGGACGCGAAGACCGGGGTGCCGCTGAAGTTCACGCTGGTCCCGAAGAGCGGCGGCGCGGCCGTGGTGGACGCCGGTTTCACCCAGGTCGCCTTCGCCAAGCCGGCCGCCTCGACCTTCGACTTCACCCCGCCGAAGGGTGCGAAGGTCACCGAGGGCAAGGACTCCAAGGACTCCAAGGCCCCGGAGTCCGGTCCGACCCGCGGTGACCTCGGCAAGGGGCTCGACGGTCTGAAGACCATCGGCAAGGGCTGGAGCACCATCGCGGAGTTCGACACGGGCGGCCAGGGCATGCCCTCCGGCTCGTCGTCCCAGGGCGGCAACTTCTCCGGGTTCCTGAACTCCCTCGGTGACCACGTCAAGGGCAAGTTCGGCTCGGGCACGGTCTTCTCGACCCGCCTGGTCAACGCGCTGATCACGGACGATGGCAAGGTGTACGCCGGTGCGGTCACCAAGGACGCGTTGGTGAAGGCGGCCAACGCGGCCCACTGAGCACCGTACGGACGGAACCGACGGACGGAACCGACCAGGGTACGGATGAAGCCGAAACGAGGGAGCCCATGGAGGAGCGGTCCGCCGAGGGTACGGACCCGCCTGTGGCAGGCACCGCCACCGCGTCCGCCGAGGGTACGGTGATCGCCACCCGCGCGCTCACCAAGCGCTTCCGCGGCGGACAGCTCGCCGTGGACGGTCTCGATCTGACCGTCCCGGCGGGCAGCGTCTTCGGCTTCCTCGGACCCAACGGCTCGGGCAAGACCACCACCATCCGCATGCTGATGGGCCTGATCGAGCCGACCTCGGGCACGGCGCGTGTGCTGGGGCAGCCCATGCCCCGCGCCACCCGCGCCGTGCTCCCGCACGTGGGCGCCCTCATCGAGGGCCCCGCGCTGTACGGCTTCCTCTCCGGCCGTGACAACCTCCTCCGGTACGACGCCGCCGACCCGACCGCCGACCCGCGCACCCGGCGTACCCGCGTCGCGGCCGCCCTCGACCGGGTCGGACTCACCGCGGCCGCGGGCAAGAAGGCGAAGGCGTACTCGCTCGGCATGAAGCAGCGGCTCGGGCTCGCGGCCGCGCTGCTCCAGCCCCGCCGCCTGCTCGTCCTGGACGAGCCGACCAACGGCCTCGACCCGCAGGGCATGCGCGAGATCCGTTCCCTCGTGCGGGAGCTGGCCTCGGACGGCACGACCGTCTTCCTCTCCTCACACCTGCTCGACGAGATCGAGCAGGTGTGCACGCACGCCGCAGTGATGGCACAGGGGCGGCTGATCACCCAGGGCCCGGTGGCGGAGCTCGCGGCGGGGGCACGAGGGCGGCTGGTCGTGACCACCCCGGACCCCGGGGACGCGGCGCGCGTACTGAAGGAACAGGGAATCGCGGATCTCGTCGTGACGGAGACGGGCGTGACCGCCGAACCTCCGGACCGCGAACTCGCCGAACTGAACGCCGCGTTGGTCACGGCGGGCGTCCGCGTCCGTGGCTTCGGCGTCGAACGGGCCTCACTGGAGGACGCGTTCGTGGCGCTGACGGGGGAGGGGTTCGATGTCGCGGGCTGAGACCGAGGGCGAGGCTGAAGCCGAGGCCGAGGCAATACGCGTCCAGGACACGGCGGTACGGAAACCGAGTCCCCTGTGGACCTTCGGACTCTTCCGCAGCGAACTCCTCACCACCTTCCGGCGCTGGCGGACCATCGCGCTGCTCGCCGTGCTCGCGGCCGTGCCGATCCTCATCGGCATCGCGATCAAGATCGAGACCCGCGACGGCTCGACGGGGGGCGGTGGTGGCGGCGAAGGACCGGCGTTCATCTCGCAGATCACCAACAACGGCCTGTTCCTGGTGTTCACGGCGCTCGCCGCGACCCTCCCCTTCTTCCTGCCGATGGCCATCGGCGTCATCGCGGGCGACGCGATCGCGGGCGAGGCGAACGCGGGGACGCTGCGCTACCTGCTGGTCGCGCCCGCCGGCCGCAGCCGCCTGCTGCTCACCAAGTACGCGACCACCATGACGTTCTGCCTGGTCGCGACCCTGGTGGTGGCGCTCTCGGCGCTCACGGTCGGCGCGCTGCTCTTTCCCCTGGGCGAGCTGACGACGATTTCCGGGACCAGGATCAGCTTCACCGAGGGGCTCGGGCGGGCGTTCCTCATCGCGCTGGTCGTCGCCGCGTCACTGATCGGCGTCGCGGCCCTCGGCCTGTTCGTCTCGACGCTGACCAACAGCGGCATCGCGGCGATGGCGACGACGGTCGGCCTTCTCATCACCATCCAGATCCTGGACCAGATCCCCCAGCTCCACGCCCTCCAGCCGTACTTCTTCTCCCACTACTGGCTGTCCTTCGCCGACCTCATGCGCGACCCGGTGTACTGGGACGACCTGGTCCGCAATCTCGGACTCCAGGGCCTGTACGCGGCGGTGTTCGGCTCGGCGGCGTGGGCGCGGTTCACGGCGAAGGACATCACCGCGTAGCCGCTAGCGCGCGGCTGCCACACCCTGGGTCTCGCGCCTTTCGCGCCTTTCGTGCCCCTCGTCGGTGTCGTGCGTCTCGTAGGGGTAGCGGGCGAGCGGTGCCTCCCGTGCGAAGAACGTCTTCGCACGCGCCAGCGCGGCCGTGTCCTTCAGTACGTCACCGGGCTTGCTGCCGTTGCCGAGCAGGACCCCGCCGAACCGCATGCCCAGGTACGCGGCCGAGTGGTCGAGAGTGCCGATCAGCGGGTCGGCGACCTCTTCCTCCTCGTGCGCCAGCGCGGTGACGCCCCAGAGGGTGCGCCCCGCCATCCTGGCCTTGAAGTCGACGCCGGGGGTACGCAGCCAGCCCGACCAGTAGTCCAGGTAGCGCTTGGTGAGGCCGGAGACCGAGTACCAGTACAGCGGCGAGGCGATCACGATGTCGGTGGCCGCCAGGGTGGCGTCGAGCAGCAGCGCCGGGTTGCTCCCGGCGGCCGGGTGTACGTGGTCGCTGTCGCGCCGCAGGTCCACGAAGTCGGGCAGCGGGTGCTCGGCGAGGCTCAGCCAGCGCTGCTCGACATCCGCGGGCAACTGTTCGGCGGCCCGGCGGGCCAGCAGCTCGGTGTTGCCGTCGGGGCGGCTGCTGCCCAGCAGGAACAGGAAATGTCGGCTCATGGGTCCCCCAGGGTGCGTGTGCGACGGGTCGTGGAACAGCACGACCGCGACTGCATGCGTGCACAATATATGCATGCGCATGAGACGTCCATGCTGCGATACGGGATGAGGGATGCCTGCCGTCGGCTGCCGGGCGTCTTGTCTGAGGTCAGAGCCGACGCGCGGCGTCCGTCAGGCGGGCCAGCGCGGCCGTTTCGCGGGGCGGCGGCGAGGCGAGGTCACCGATGCGCCACGCCGGGATCCACGGCACCTGATACACGTCGATCATCGAATCGATCACCTTGACGCGCTGGGCGAGTGGGCGGGGCAGCCGTCCGGGCGCGTCCGCGACCAGCACCACGGCGTCGAGGTCGAGCCCCGGGGGCGCCTCGCCCCGGCGGAAGGTGTCCAGGGTGTGCGAGACGGCGTCCAGTCCCGCCGCGTGCGTACGCCCGACGAGGAGCACCGACCCCGGTTCTCCCTGGTCGGGCCGGGGCCAGTTCCGCCCGGCGTCATGGCCGCCGAAGGCCGCGGCGAGCGTGGTGGTGCCGGCCCCGCCGTGCGTCGCGACCCAGGCGAACCGTCGTGGGCCGACGGCGAGGTGGCCCGGTTCGCCCCCCGCGGGTTCGGGCCACCGAGTGGGTTCCACCGTGTCGGCGACCGGCCCGCGGAGCCAGATTTCGGGCCCCGCCGTCCCCTGCCGCGTGCTCCCCTGCATCACCTGACCACTCTCCTCGGCCGTCCGTTGTCAGTCATCGGTCGTCACCGACCGTCATCCTTGTCGTCGGCCACTCTTACGAGCCTGTGACGTCGTAGTGACGCATGCAGCGGTGGTGAGCCGAGAGACTTGACTGTATGTACCTGACCGGATCTTGAGGCAAGGTCGACGCATGGAAGTACGACCCGAGTGAGGGAATCGATGTCTCGACTCAGCCGCGAACAGAAGCGGGAATCCAAGCGGCAGCGCTCGGCGGTCGGCCCCGGTGCCGGCCCGCTGGAGGTGCGGGTCCCCGTGCCTGCGGGGGAAAACGGGGGCGCCGCCACGGTCGGTGGTGTGCCGGTCGTCGTGGTGCCCGGCGAGACAGTCCAGGCCGCCGTCCTGAACCACCTCCACGGACTCGCCATCGCCGTCGGTCACTCCGTCCTCGCCACCGTCCACGACGAACGGATCGGCTTCGTCGTACCGCTGGAGGTGTACGGGGACGGGTCGAGCCGGTACACGGGCGAGCCGGTACGGGTGGGGCCGCCGGCCGAGGTGCCCGGGGTGCAGGAATCCCCTCCCGCGATGCCCGCGGCTCCCCCCGCGCCGCCGCCGCCGGTACCTCCGGTTCCGCCACGGGACAGCGCGACGCACGTGGTGCGGGCCGTGGAGGAGCCGCAGCCGGTGCCGCAGCCGATGCCGGTGTCGGTGTCGGAGCCTCAGCCCCTGCCCGGGGCCGCGGCGACGCATGCGCTGCGGGCGCTGCCGGAGCCGACGCGGGACGCCACGCCCGGCGTCGCGGTGGCACCGACGGGCGAGTTCGGCCCGCCGCCCGTGGGGCTGACTCCTGAGCGTCCGGCCCCCGCGATGGAGGCCATGTCCCTCATGGACCCCGAGCCGGAGCCGAAGCCCACTCCCGCGCGCGGCTTCGACGCCGTCGCCGAGTCGGTGCTGGCACCGGTTCAGGAGACGGAGGGCGCGGCGTTCCTCGTGGAGCCCGTGGCGCGGATCAACGAGGCCGTGAAGATGGGCCGGATCGAAGAGGCCACGGGGATGGCGGAGCGGGTCGGCGCGGACGCGGCGCGGTCGCTGGGCCCCGAGCACCCGGAGGTGCTGCGGCTGCGTGAGCTGACCTCGTACATCGCCTACTTGGCCGGTGACCCGCTCCGGGCGTTCCACCTCTCCCTCGACCTCGCCCGGGTCCGCAGGCGGCACCAGGACCCCGACGCCGCGTATGGCAACGTACAGAGCGCCGCCGCGGCCTGGCGCGCCGTCCGCGACCCCGTGCAGGGGCTGAATCTGGGGCAGGACCTGATCACGCTGTGGACCGAACTCGTGGCCGACGGCGGCCCCGCCGCAGACGACCTCGAACAGCTCGACTCGGCCCGCACCCGTATGACCCGCCTCGCGGGGCGGGCCCGGGCCCGCCCCCTGGCGGACAACCCGTACACAGCCTAGGAGGGCTGGGAGGACGAGGCCCCGCAGGGAAGACTCCGTGGGTGCCCCCACGGAGCCCCCACGGAGCCCCCACGGAGCCCCCACGGAGCCCCCTGGGAGCCCTAGGAGCCCCAGGAGCCCTAGGAGGACAGCGTCCACACGGCGTGCGCCAGCGCGTCCGCGTTCCGGTTCAGCGCCGTGTCGTCGATGTTGGACGCCGTGTCGCAGGAAGCGTGGTAGCAGCGGTCGAAGGCCTGGCCGGAGGTACCGCCCCACTTGGCGGCCTGGGCGGCCGTCTTGATGTAGTCGGCGCCGCTGAAGAGGCCGCCGACCGGTATGCCCACGTTCTTGAAGGGGGAATGGTCCGAGCGGCCGTCGCCCTCGGTCTCGGGCTCCGTGGCGATGCCGACGCCCGCGAAGTAGTCCTTGAAGGTCTTCTCGATCGTGGGGTCGTCGTCGTAGACGAAGTAGCCGGGGTTCGGCGAGCCGATCATGTCGAAGTTCAGATAGTCGCCGATCTTCGCCCGGTTCGCGGAGGACAGGCTGTTCACGTAGTACTTCGAGCCGACCATCCCCAGCTCTTCCGCGCCCCACCAGGCGAAGCGCAGGTGCTTGGTGGGCTGGTACTGGGTCCGGGAGACGGCGAGCGCGGTCTCCAGGATCGCGGCGGACCCGGATCCGTTGTCGTTGATGCCGGGCCCGGCGGTCACGCTGTCGAGGTGGGAGCCCGCCATGACGACCTGGTTGGCGTCGCCGCCGGGCCAGTCGGCGATCAGGTTGTACCCGGTGCGCCCGGAGGACGTGAACTGCTGGAGGGTCGTGGTGAATCCGGCCGCGTCCAGTTTCGCCTTCACGTAGTCGATGGAGGCCTTGTAACCGGTGCGGCCGTGTGCGCGGTTGCCGCCGTTGGCGGTGGCGATGGACTGCAGCTGTGCGAGATGGGCCTTGACGTTGGCCACGGGGATGTCGGGTGCGGCGGCCGCGGCGGTGGGGGCGGGCGCCGCGCCGGTTATCGCGCCGGTGGTGAGGAGCGTGACGGCCGCGACGACGACGGCGCCGGTGGCACGCCCGGGAACGGAGAGCTTCATGTGGGGGGGCTCCGGATTCCTTGTGGGAAAGAGGTGCCTGATGGTGTTTCTGAGGCTGACGTTCCGTCAAGAGCGCAATCCGGTCAGGGTGGTTCGCATAGCGGACCCGGGCCACCGGGGTGAGCGACGCTCACTGCACGCAGAACTCGTTCCCCTCCGGGTCGGTCATCACCACCCACTCGCCGGCCGGTTCCTTCACATGGCGCAGTACGTCCGCGCCCAGCCCCTCCAGCCGGGCGACCTCGTCCGCGCGTCGGCCCTCGCCCGGGTGCAGGTCGAGATGGAGCCGGTTCTTGACAGTCTTCGGCTCAGGGACGCGCTGGAAGAGCAGGCGCCGCCCGAGCTCGATGCCGCGCTCCTTGTCGTACGGGTCGTCCGGATGCCGTACGGCGATCAGGTCCCGGAAGGCCGGGCGGCCGTGGAAGTCGACGGCGGCCTCGGCCGGCAGGGCACCGAGGCCCAGGAGTCGTTCGACGAGCGCGCTGTTGTCCTCGACCTCGTAACCGAGGGCGGCGGCCCAGAAGTCGGCTTGGGCGTGCGGGTCGGTGGCGTCGATGACCAGCTTCCAGTGCACGGGCGTAGGCGTCATGCAGCCACTCATAGTGGTTGCATGACCGAGCGTGCAACGGATTCGCGCAGGTGCCCCTCGAACACCGGACCCCGGACCCCGGACCCCGGACCCCGGACAGTGGACGCCGGACAGTGGACGCCGGACACCCCGAGGCTTCCAGGGGTGCGGGGTAGGGGCGGCGGGGGCGAAACCCTCTACGACTTGGCGTCCACGGCGGCGGCACTCCGCACGCCGGCAACGGCACCCCCGCCGGCCCCGGCCTTGAGCGCCCGAGCCGCCCGCCGCGCGGTCCGCAGCGCGTCGAAGGTGAGCAGCGACAGCGCGAGCCAGACCAGCGCGAACCCGGCCCACCGCTCCAGCGGCATGGCCTCGTGGAAGTAGAGGATGCCGAGCAGGAACTGGAACACCGGGGCGAGGTACTGCAACAGCCCCAGCGTGGACAACGGCACCCGTATCGCGGCCGCGCCGAAACAGACCAGCGGAAGCGCGGTCACCACGCCCGTCGCCGCGAGCAACGTCGCATGCCCCGCACCCTCCGTGGCGAAGGTCGCGCCCCCGCTCGAACCCAGCCACAGCAGATAGGCGAGCGCGGGCAGGAACTGGATCGCCGTCTCGGCGGCGAGCGACTCGATCCCGCCGAGGTTGACCTTCTTCTTCACCAGCCCGTACGTGGCGAAGGAGAAGGCGAGGGTGAGAGAGATCCACGGCGGCCGGCCGTACCCGATGGTGAGGACGAGCACCGCGGAGAAGCCGACACCGACCGCCGCCCACTGCACGGGGCGCAGCCGTTCCTTCAGCAGCAGGACGCCCATGGCGATGGTGACGAGCGGGTTGATGAAGTAGCCGAGGGACGCCTCGACGACGTGCTCGCTGTTCACGGCCCAGATGTAGACGCCCCAGTTGATCGTGATCACGGCCGCCGCGACGCTGATCAGCGCCAGCTTGCGCGGCTGTCGCAGCAACTCGCCGAGCCAGGCCCAGCGACGCATCACCAGCAGGGCGATGCCGACCACGGCGAGGGACCACACCATCCGGTGGGCGAGGATCTCCAGGGCCCCGGCCGGCTTCAACAGCGGCCAGAAGAGGGGAACGAGCCCCCACATGCCGTACGCGGCGAAGCCGTTCAACAGCCCGACGCGCTGCTCGGCCTTGGATATCTGGGGCCCTGTCGGGCCGACCGGGCCACTGGAACTCATGGAGCCGGTCGCACCCGTCGAATCCTTCGCCTGCTGCACGGCCACCGGCCCTCCCTCTCGCACAGCTGCTCCCGTGCAGCCTCCAAGAAGGTAGCGCCGAGCACCCCCGCCTGTCATGCCCGTATCGCTATACGGTCATGACGGGCGGGGGTGCGGGTGGCGACGGTGCCGGGGCCCGAGGGGGAGTCAGCCCTTCAGCGCCGCCGCGATCGACTCGGCGACCGGCGTGGTCGGGCGGCCGGTCAGCCGGGACAGGTCACCGCTGGTGCCCGCGAGCTCGCCCTTCTCGATGGACGCGTCGACGCCCGCCAGGATCGCGGCGAGGGGGCCGGGCAGTCCGGCGCCGGTCAGGATGCCGGTGAGCGCCTCGACGGAGACGCTGTTGTAGGCGATCTCCTTGCCGGACTGCTCGGCCACCAGGGCGGCGTACTCGGCGAAGCTCCACGCGGTGTCGCCGCTCAGCTCGTACGTCTTGTTCTCGTGGCCCTCACCGGTCAGTACGGCCACGGCGGCGGCCGCGTAGTCGGCGCGGGTGGCGGAGGCGACCCTGCCGTCGCCGGCGGCCTGGGTGACGGCGCCGTACTCGAGGACCGGGGCGAGGTTCTCGGTGTAGTTCTCGTTGTACCAGCCGTTGCGCAGCAGGGCGTAGGGCACACCCGACTCCAGGATCGCCTTCTCGGTGCCCTTGTGGTCGTCGGCGAGGGCGGCGGTGAGGGTGCCCGGGGCGCTGGTGTACGCGAAGAGCGCGACCCCGGCGGCCTTTGCGGCGTCCAGGACCACCTGGTGCTGGGCCACGCGGCCCTTGTCGAACTCGTTGCCGGAGATGAGCAGCACCTTGTCACCGGCGGCGAAGAGGGTCCCGAAGGTCTCGGGCTCGTTGTAGTTGGCGACCGCGATCTTCACACCGCGGGCCGAGAAGCCGGCGGCCTTCTCCGCGTCGCGGACGACGGCGGTGATCTGGTCGGCCGGAACCTTCTCCAGCAGCCCCTCGATGACGTGGCGGCCGAGGTGTCCGGTGGCTCCGGTGACGACGATGCTCATGACGTGGCTCCTTGTGGGGTGGGTCTGCCACTAACCCTAGGAGAAGCGCTAACTATGCGAAAGTACCCACTTTGAAGTAAGGTACTGGCATGGGAGTAAGTGCAGAAGTGCCCGCGGCCGTCTCCAGGTACGACACCGGCGAGGCGATGTGCCCGTACCGCCTCGTCCTGGAGCACGTCACCAGCCGTTGGGGCGTGCTCGTACTGATCGAGCTCCTCGACCGCCCCTACCGCTTCAGTGAACTGCGCCGGGCGATCGGCCGGGTCAGCGAGAAGATGCTCACCCAGACTCTCCAGACCCTGGAGCGCGACGGTCTCGTCCACCGTGACGCGAAGCCCGTGATCCCGCCCCGTGTCGACTACTCGCTCACGGAACTGGGCCGCGAGGCCGCCGAGCAGGTGCGCGCGCTGGCCGTCTGGACCAAGGACCGGATGGACGACGTCGAGAAGTCCCGCCACGCCTACGACGAGGCCCGGGCGTCAGCCACCCGGGCCCCTGGAACTTCTTGAACGCCTCGAAGAACGCCTCGAAGAACGCCTCCAAGAACGCCTCCAAGAACGCCTCCAAGAACGCCTCGAACGGTCGGCTGGCTCAGCCGACGACCGTCCAGGAGTCCCCGCCCGCGAGGAGCGTCGCGAGGTCGCCCTTGCCGTTCTGTTCGATGGCCGTGTCGAGCTGGTCGGCCATCTGGGTGTCGTAGACCGGCCGCTCCACGGAGCGCAGGACGCCGATCGGGGTGTGGTGCAGGGTGTCCGGGTCGGCCAGCCGGGAGAGCGCGAAGGCCGTGGTCGGGGACGCGGAGTGGGCGTCGTGGACCAGGATCTGTGCCTCGTTCTCCGGGGTGACGGCGACGACCTTCAGGTCACCGGTCAGCTGATCCCGTACGACACCCTTGGCGCGGTCCGCGCCGAAGCGGATCTGCTGCCCGTGTTCGAGGCGGATCACCGCCTCCTCGGCCTGCTGCTTGTCCTTGAGGACCTCGAAAGCGCCGTCGTTGAAGATGTTGCAGTTCTGGTAGATCTCCACCAGCGCCGTGCCCGGGTGGGCGGCGGCCTGCCGCAGTACGTCGGTGAGGTGCTTGCGGTCGGAGTCCACGGTCCGGGCCACGAAGGACGCCTCCGCGCCGATGGCCAGGGACACCGGGTTGAAAGGCGCGTCCAGCGAGCCCATCGGCGTCGACTTGGTGATCTTGCCGACCTCGGAGGTCGGTGAGTACTGCCCCTTGGTGAGGCCGTAGATCCGGTTGTTGAACAGCAGGATCTTCAGGTTCACGTTGCGGCGCAGCGCGTGGATCAGATGGTTGCCGCCGATGGAGAGGGCGTCCCCGTCACCGGTCACCACCCACACACTCAGGTCCCGCCTGCTGGAGGCGAGCCCCGTCGCGATGGCGGGCGCGCGGCCGTGGATGGAGTGCATGCCGTACGTATTCATGTAGTACGGGAAGCGGGACGAGCAGCCGATGCCCGACACGAAGACGATGTTCTCCTTGGCGAGGCCGAGCTCGGGCATGAAGCCCTGCACGGCGGCCAGGACCGCGTAGTCACCGCAACCGGGGCACCAGCGCACTTCCTGATCGGACTTGAAGTCCTTCATGGACTGCCTGGCCTCGGCCTTGGGCACCAGAGTGAGCGCCTCGATCGTGTCCGCGCTTCCTGTGGTCGTCTCAGCCATCGATGGCCTCCTTGAGCGCCGTGGCGAGCTGTTCGGCCTTGAACGGCATGCCGTTGACCTGGTTGTAGGAGTGCGCGTCGACCAGGTACTTCGCCCGGACGAGCGTGGCGAGCTGGCCGAGGTTCATCTCGGGGATCACCACCTTCTCGTAACGCCTCAGCACCGCGCCGAGATTCCGGGGGAACGGGTTGAGGTGGCGCAGATGGGCCTGCGCGATGTTCTCCCCGGCCGCCCGCAGCCGCCGTACCGCCGCGGTGATGGGTCCGTACGTCGAACCCCAGCCCAGAACCAGGGTGTTGGCCTCGCCGGACGGGTCGTCGACCTCGATGTCCGGGACGTCGATGCCGTCGATCTTCGCCTGGCGGGTGCGGACCATGAAGTCGTGGTTGGCGGGGTCGTAGGAGATGTTGCCCGTGCCGTCCTGCTTCTCGATCCCGCCGATGCGGTGTTCGAGACCCGGTGTGCCCGGGATCGCCCAGGGGCGGGCCAGGGTCCCCGGGTCGCGCTTGTACGGCCAGAACACCTCGGTGCCGTCGTCCAGGGTGTGGTTCGGACCCTGTGCGAACTGCACCCGCAGGTCCGGGAGTTCGTCGACCTCCGGGATCCGCCACGGCTCGGAGCCGTTGGCCAGGTAGCCGTCGGAGAGGAGGAGGACGGGGGTGCGGTAGATGAGGGCGATCCGGGCCGCCTCCAGGGCGGCGTCGAAGCAGTCGGCCGGTGTGCACGGGGCGACCACCGGTACCGGGGCCTCTCCGTTGCGCCCGTACATCGCCTGGAGCAGGTCCGCCTGCTCCGTCTTCGTCGGCAGACCCGTGGACGGACCGCCGCGCTGGATGTCGATGACCAGGAGCGGCAGTTCCAGGGAGACCGCGAGCCCGATGGTCTCCGATTTCAGTGCCACGCCCGGCCCGGAGGTGGTGGTGACGGCGAGGGAGCCGCCGAAGGCCGCGCCCAGGGCGGCGCCGATGCCCGCGATCTCGTCCTCGGCCTGGAAGGTGCGCACGCCGAAGTTCTTGTGCCGGCTCAGCTCGTGCAGGATGTCGGAGGCCGGGGTGATCGGGTAGGAGCCCAGGTAGAGGGGCAGGTCCGCCTGTTTGGAGGCGGCGATCAGGCCGTACGACAGGGCCAGGTTCCCGGAGATGTTGCGGTAGGTGCCGGTCGGGAAGGTCTTGGCGGCCGGGGCGACCTCGTAGGAGACCGCGAAGTCCTCGGTCGTCTCGCCGAAGTTCCAGCCCGCCCGGAACGCGGCGATGTTGGCGGCGGCGATCTCGGGCTTCTTCGCGAACTTGGTCCGCAGGAACTTCTCGGTGCCCTCGGTGGGCCGGTGGTACATCCAGGACAGCAGGCCCAGCGCGAACATGTTCTTGCTGCGCTCGGCCTCCTTGCGGGACAGCTCGAACTCCTTGAGCGCCTCGACCGTCATCGTCGTCAGCGGGACCGGATGGACGGCGTACGCGTCCAGCGAACCGTCCTCCAGCGGGCTGGCCGCGTAACCGACCTTCGCCATCGCCCGCTTAGTGAACTCGTCCGTGTTGACGATGATCTCCGCGCCGCGCGGCACGTCACCGATGTTCGCCTTGAGTGCCGCCGGATTCATGGCCACCAGCACATTCGGCGCGTCACCGGGCGTGAGGATGTCATGGTCAGCGAAATGCAGCTGAAATGAAGAAACGCCCGGCAGTGTGCCTGCGGGCGCTCGGATTTCGGCGGGGAAGTTCGGCAGCGTCGAAAGATCGTTGCCGAAGGACGCCGTCTCGGAGGTGAAGCGGTCGCCGGTGAGTTGCATTCCGTCACCGGAGTCACCCGCGAACCGGATGATCACCCGGTCGAGCCGGCGTGTTTCCTTTGCCCCCGCCGGTTTGCGCTGTTCTCCTACGACGGCTTCGTCGGCCTGCTCCGCTGGGCTACTGACCTGGCTGGTCACTTAACTGGACCTCCTTCGAGGCGGCTGTCTGGGAACGGCCTTCCCGCAGGCCTTCCCAGGACCAACCCTACGTCTGTAAGGGTCGCCTTCCCTCGGCCGTTCGCATGATGGACACCATTTTGAGACGGTTCGACGCCCTGACTTGTCATGACTTACTCGCCCCCGACGCTCCTCTGGAAGACGCTTCTACCTCATCCTTTGGTTCTCGTGCCGGTCTCGCGCCGCTCTGGTGCCGTGTCGGGCGCCCCTGTCCTTCGAGTGTCCTTCGAGGGCGATTCCGTTCGGCTGACCCAGTGTCAGCCCCTCAGGAGTTCAGATAGGTGAGGACCGCGAGAACACGCCGGTGATCGCCGTCGCTCGGGGAAAGCCCGAGTTTCAGGAAGATATTGCTGACGTGCTTCTCGACCGCCCCGTCACTCACCACGAGCTGCCGCGCGATCGCCGAGTTGGTGCGTCCCTCGGCCATAAGTCCTAGGACCTCCCGCTCCCGCGGGGTGAGCCCGGCCAGTACGTCCTGCTTACGGCTGCGCCCAAGCAGCTGCGCGACCACTTCCGGGTCCAGCGCGGTACCCCCCTGGGCCACCCGCACCACCGCGTCCACGAACTCGCGCACCTCCGCGACGCGGTCCTTGAGCAGGTAGCCGACGCCACGGGTCGAACCGGCCAGCAGTTCGGTGGCGTAGCGCTCCTCCACGTACTGCGACAGCACCAGCACGCCCACCCCCGGGTGCTGCTTGCGCAGCTGCACGGCCGCCTTCACGCCCTCGTCGGTGTGCGTCGGTGGCATCCGTACGTCCGCGACCACGACGTCCGGCAGCGAGTCCTGGGCCGCCAGGTCGGTGATCGTCTTGATCAGCGCGTCGCCGTCTCCGACGCCGGCCACGACGTCGTGTCCGCGGTCGGTCAACAACCGGGTCAGGCCCTCCCTGAGCAGCACTGAATCCTCGGCGATGACCACCCGCACCCTGTCCTCCACGATTCTCGGCCCCCCACACCATTCCCCGACCCACGCCGGCAGCGTCCCCGCTCATACATCAGCCCACAGCATCCCAGCATTCGGACCACCCTGCGCCAGGACGAGGGGAATCAACGGGAACCAAGGGGAATCAGGGGGAAGAGGAAGGGGGAATACGGGGGACGCACTTTTGGCCCCGGGTGGGTTTTTTGGGGGGGCGGGGATTTCAGGCTGGTGGGGGGGGAGTGAGGAGTAGGGGGCGGGGCCTGGGGGTGGGGGGCGGAGCCCCTGGGGACCGCGCCGCCTCGTAAGGGTTCTTGGTGGGGTGCAGGGGCAGGGCCCAGCGGTGGGGTTCGGGGAGCCCACGAGGAGGGTGGGCTCGGGCGGACCCGCGAGGTGCCGGGGCGGAGCCCCTTGGGGCGGGGCTGAGGGCAATGTTCGCGGCGCGGTGCGGAGGCGGGGACCGGCTGGGGGTCGGGGCAAAGGGGCCGTGGGCTGCCGTGGGCTTGGGGGCGTCGCCGCCTTGGCGGGGTTGAGGGGGCAGCCCTTCTTCGTGGGTTGAGGGCGGTGATCCCCTGCGGGGTCCGGGGACCGAGCTTCGTCGGGGGCTGGGGCAGCGCCCGGGACGAGGGTCGGGCCCGCGCCCCAGGTGGGGTGCGGGGGTGGAGCCCCGTGAGGGTCGGGGGCCGTGCCCCGGTGGGGTTGCAGAGGCGGAGCCGCGCGGGAGTCGGGGGCCGCCCCGGTGGGGTGCAGGAGTGGAGCCGCGCGGGGTTTGGGGCCGCGCCCCGGTGGGGTGCAGGGGCGGAGCCCCACCGGGGCGCGGGGCGGAGCCCCGGGGATGGGACGGGTAGGGGCGGCGGGGGCGAGAAACACCCCACCCCGCGCCCCCGCTCACCCCCGCCAGGGCAACTCCGCAGTAATCCGAGTGGGCCCACCCACAGGAGAGTCCACCACCAGAACCCCGTCCACCGCATCGAGCCGCTCCGCCAGCCCCGCGAGCCCGGACCCACCGGAAACATCGGCCCCACCCACACCATCGTCGACAACCTGAAGCATCAACCGGTTCTCGACCCGCCACACATCGACCATGGCCCGCGCCGCCCGCGCATGCTTACTGATGTTCTGCAGCAGCTCGGAGACGGTGAAGTACGCGATCCCCTCGATCGCCGGCGCCGGCCGAGCGGGAAGATCCACATCCACCTGCACCGGCACGGTGCACCGCGAGGCCACGGAAGACAGCGCCGCATCCAGCCCACGATCGGTCAGCACGGCCGGATGAATCCCACGCGCCAGATCCCGCAGCTCCTGCAACGCCGTCTTCACCTCACCGTGCGCCTCGTCCACCATCCGCGCCGCCGCCCGCGGATCCTCGGTGAGCTTCTCCTTGGCCAGACCGAGCCCCATCGCGAGGTTGACGAGCCGCGCCTGTGCCCCGTCGTGCAGGTCCCGTTCGATGCGCCGCAGGTCCGCCGCGGCCGTGTCGACCACGACCCCCCGGTCCGACTCCAGCTCGACCACCCGGCTCGCCAGCCGCGACGGCCCGAGCAGCCCCGCCACCATCACCCGGTCCACCGTGGTCAGCGCCCGCACGATCCACGGCGTGGCCATCGTGATCAGCAGCCCCAGCAGCGCGGTGACGGTGATCTCGAAGGGGTTGTCCAGGTAGATGCGGTGTGTGCCGTCACCGTAGAGCTGGAGGCCCCCCTGCCCGCCGTACACGGGGAACAGCCAGAACCACAGTGGATACGTCAGCATCGCCCAGCCGTACGCCCAGAAACTCAGGGTCACCACGAACGAGAACACCGACCACGGGAACTGCACCACCGAGTACAGCAGATGCCGCCACGCCGAACCGCTCTTGAGGATCGCCCCCATCCACGCCATCGCCCCGTGCTTGCGCACCCGCAAGGGCTCCGGCGCGGCCACCTCGATCCCGAGCAACCCGCGCGCCCGCGCCCGTTCCAGCGCGCCGAACCCGAGGACGCCGGCGAGGGCCGCGGCGAGCACCGGGATCCCCAGGAAGGTGACCAGCAGCCCCATGCCGAGCGAGAACATCGTGACGGCGAACGTGAACATGAGGATGCCGACCGGCAGGCCCGACATCACATAACCGAACTCGCGCCAGCTGCGCGCCTCGATCGGCGCCCGCAGCGGTGCCGGGAGACGGTGCCGCCGCTCCTCGGCACCCGCCTCGTGGAATCCGGGCCCGTTCGGGTACCCGTACCCCTGTCCGTACTCCGTCGCCATCGGTGTCGTCCGTTCTACTCGTCCTGCTCGTCGGCTCGTACTCCCACCCTGCTGTCCCCGGCTCTTCCCGACCATGGAGCGGGTCGGCGTCTTGGGACGGGGGTTTTCCCTACCCCGGAGCCCGATGCGATCCCGGAGCCCGATGCGATCCCGGAGCCCGATGCGATCCCGGAGCCCGACGCGACCCCGGAGACGCCACCCCGAGCCCGACGCCCGCCCGCAGAACGCAGGGCCGCGCCCGCCAAGGCCTGTCCACCGGTCCCGCCCGCCCCGCCCCGCCCGTCCCGCCTGTCCCACTCGCCCCGTCAGCCCCGCCCATCCCCCCGGTCCCGCCAAGGCAGCTCCGCCGTGATGGTGGTCGGGCCGCCGGGCGGTGAGTCGACGACGAACAGCCCGTCCACCGCACCCAGCCGGTCCGCGAGCCCCGCCATCCCGGTACCGCCGTCGAGGGCGGCCCCGCCGCGGCCGTCGTCCTGGACCTGTATGAGCAGCCGCTCGTCCGACCGCCACACGTCGACGGACGCGGAGCGCGCCCCGCTGTGCTTGCTGACGTTCTGCAACAGCTCGGACACGGTGAAGTAGGCGATGCCCTCGATGGCGGCGGCCGGTCTCGTCGGGAGGTCGGCCGTCACCTTCACCGGCACGGTGCAGCGCGAGGCGACCGACGACAGCGCCGCGTCGAGGCCCCGGTCGGTGAGGACCGCGGGATGGATGCCGCGGGCCAGATCGCGCAGCTCCTGCAGGGCCAGCTTCACCTCGCCGTGCGCCTCGTCGACCATGGCCGCGACGGTCTCGTCGGCCTGGCCCTCGAGGAGCTTCTCCTTGGCCAGACCGAGCCCCATCGCGAGGTTGACGAGCCGCGCCTGCGCCCCGTCGTGCAGGTCCCGTTCGATGCGCCGCAGGTCCGCCGCTGCCGTGTCGACCACGACCCCCCGGTCCGACTCCAGCTCGGCGATGCGCCGCTCCAACTCGTCCGAGGGAGACAGCAGCCCGCGCACCATGGCCCGGTCCACGTTCGTCAGCCCCCGCGCGAGGAACGGCAGCACCGGCCACAGCAGGAACAACGACGTCAGCGTGACCGTGAAGGTGACGATGCCCCACGGCAGCCGGATGAAGTCGTACAGCACCGTCCGCCAGGCCACCGGGTCCCGCAGGCTCGACCACAACCAGGGGAAGAAGCCCGTCCCGCGCACCGGCATCGGGCTCGGCTCGTCGATCCGCACGCCGAGCAGCTTGCGCGCCCGTGCCCGCTCCATCCGGCCCAGCAGCCGTGTGCCCCGCAGCCCGCCCGCGAGCAGCGGCAGCCCGATCACCGTGACAGCCAGCCCCGCGCCCGTGGAGATGAGCGTCACGACGTAGACGAAGCCGAAGATCGAGACCGGCAGATTGGCGAGGAGGTGCGCGATCTCCTTCCACGTCTGCCGGCCGAGGGCGAAGCGTGGGGGAGGCAGCCGGTCACTGTCGGCCGACCCGTCCGGTATGTCTGATGCATCCAGTAGGCCCGGTATATCCGAGGCTTGCGGCGTGTCCGACGGGCCGAGGGGGCCGACAGGGATGATGCGTTCGGTCATATTCGCTAGCCTGCCCGGCGGCGAGTCGCCGCGCCATGAGGTCGACCGCCACGATCCACTGGGGAAAACCCCACCCCTTGAGGTGAAAGCGAACGCCGCCGCACGGTGTACCTGGACGTGCTCGCGAGGTGAAATGGGTAGTGACCGCGAGGTGCGGACGGGAACCCGGTGACACGTGAGCCGGGCGAGTGCGGGAACCCGGCGACGGGCAAGGCGGACGAGTCCGTGACATGTCCCCGATAGCCAATGCGTGACGGGCTGCTTACCGTCTCTTTAGCAGGCCCTAGACTCCCGTCCGTACAGATCGTCGAACAGGGCGCATCACAGCGTGCGCGACGGGGCGCGCGCCGGGCGCAACGAGGTCAGGGAGTGAGGGGCTGACGTGCCGGAACCGACCGTTGTCACGGCAACCGGGGCCGTCGTCGCGGCGGGGTACTTCCAGTCGTACTCGGTCGTCGGACTGCTCGTCGTCGTCGGCGTGCTCTTCGTCGCCGTCGCCTTCGGGGCGGGCCGTCTGCTGCGGCCGGTGGTCCCGACCCCCGAGAAACTCCTGACGTACGAGTGCGGCGTCGACCCCGTCGGCGAGGGCTGGGCCCACACCCAGGTCCGCTACTACGTCTACGCCTTCCTCTACGTCATCTTCGCCGTCGACTCGATCTTCCTCTTCCCCTGGGCGACCGTCTTCGCCGCGCCCGGCTACGGCGCGGCCACCCTCGTGGAGATGTTCATCTTCCTCGGCTTCCTGGCCGTGGGCCTGCTGTACGCATACAAGAAGGGCGTCCTGACATGGACGTGACCCACTCGGACGTGACCGCCTCGGACGTGACCCCCTCGATGACCTCCGAGCAGGCGCCGCTGCCCGAGCCCGTGCTGCTTCCCGAGCCCGTGCTGCTTCCCGAGCCGAAGCGTCTCGGCGTGCTCTCCCGGCTGGCTCCGGAGCCGATGAAGGTGGTCCTGAACTGGGGCCGCCGCTACTCACTCTGGGTCTTCAACTTCGGCCTCGCCTGCTGCGCGATCGAGTTCATCGCCGCGTCGATGGCCCGGCACGACTTCATCCGGCTCGGCGTGATCCCGTTCGCACCAGGCCCGCGCCAGGCCGACCTGATGGTCGTCTCCGGCACGGTCACGGACAAGATGGCCCCCGCCGTCAAGCGCCTCTACGAGCAGATGCCCGAGCCGAAGTACGTCATCTCCTTCGGCGCGTGCAGCAACTGTGGCGGCCCCTACTGGGACTCCTACTCCGTCACCAAGGGCGTCGACCAGATCATCCCGGTGGACGTCTACGTCCCCGGGTGCCCGCCCCGTCCCGAGGCGCTGCTCCAGGGCATCCTCAAGCTCCAGGAGAAGATCGCCCGGGAGTCGCTGGGGGAGCGCTACAGCTCCTCGCCGCGCCCGTCGGCCGCCGCCCTCCAGAGCGACCTGGTGCGTCCGCCCGCCGTGAGGGAGGACCGATGACCGTCGGCTGGCTCCCCGCGCCCGTCGAGGAACTCTTCGGCCCGGAGGCCACGGCCGAGGAGTCGTACGCGGTCCTGACGGTCGACGTACCGCCGACTGCCTGGCTCCCCGCCCTGGAGACCGCGCGCGACTCGCTGGGCTGCACCTACTTCGACTGGTTGAGCGCCGTCGACGAACCCGGCACGGGCTTCCGCGTCGCCGCGCACGTGGTGGCCCTGTCTCCCGTACGCCGCCTCCTCGTCCGTACGACCGTCCCGCACTCGGCACCCGTCCTGGCGACGGCGGTCTCCGTGTACGCCGGCGCCGGCTGGCACGAGCGCGAGACCCACGAGATGTTCGGCGTCACCTTCGAGGGCCACCCGGGCCTCGACCCCCTTCTTCTCCCCGAGGGCTTCGAAGGCCACCCCCTCCGCAAGGACTTCGTCCTCGCCGCCCGCGTCGCCAAGGCCTGGCCCGGGGCGAAGGAGCCGGGGGAGTCCGATCACGGTGGCCCCAAGCGCCGCCAGATGCTTCCGCCCGGCGTCCCCGACCCCAACGAATGGGGTCCCCTGAAGGGCCAGCTCCCTCCGGCCCCCGCCCGCCCGGCGCGCGGAGCGGCCCGCACCGCCGGCGACCGCCCGGTGCGGCGGGCCCGCACGGCGGGCGAGGGCTCGGCAAGCCAGGCCGCCACCACCGGCGGCGGCACGGGGACCGATCCCTCCGCCGCTGCCACCACGGCAACCGCTGCTGCCGCTGCCACCACGGCAACCGCTGCTGCCGCTGCCGGTGCGCAGGCCCCGACGCCTCCTCGCCGGGCGCGCAGCGCCAGCCAGGGCTCGGCCAGCCAGCAGACCGAGGCCCCGGCCACCGAGCAGCAGTCGACCACGACAGCCCCCGGTGCCCCAGGGACCGCCGAGCCGACGCCTCCCGCCGGCCCCCGCCGTACGCGCAGCGCGAGCCAGGGCTCGGCGACACAAAGGACACAGGCCACCGAGCCGCCCGCTGCCGCCGCACCCGCAAGGCCCGCGGCGCCGCGCAGCTCCGATGCCCCTTGGCACCACGCCCGCCCTGCGTTCGACGAGCAGGAGCAGGAGCAGGAACCGAAGCGCGAGCAGGAACCGAAGCAGAAGCAGGAATCGAAGCAGGAGTCCGGTTCGGAGTCGGAGCCGGGGGCCACCCCGGAGCCCGCAGCCGCCCAGAGTCCCGACCCCGAGGTCACTGCGAAACCCCCGGCATCCCCTGATTCGGACTCCGACTCGGACCCCGGCTCCACCCCCGAAGACCCCACCCCCGAAGACCCCACCCCCAGAAACCCAACCGGAGGCACACAGTGAACGACGCTCTCGACGTCGCCCTACGCCTCCTCGTCGTCTTCGTGGTGTTCCTGACGTTCCCCCTGATCGTCGGTCAGACCGAGCACAAGGTGATGGCCCACATGCAGGGCCGCCTCGGCCCGATGTACGCCGGCGGCTTCCACGGCTGGGCCCAACTCGTCGCGGACGGCGTGAAGTTCGCCCAGAAGGAAGACATCGTCCCCGCGGGTGCGGACCGCCGTATCTTCCAGCTCGCCCCCGCCGTCGCCCTCCTCCCGTACCTTCTCGTCCTCCTCGCCATCCCGATCGGCCCGGGCGAGGGCGCCGTCGGCCAGGTCGTCGACGCGGGCATCTTCTTCGTTCTCGCCGTGATGGGCGTGGGCGTCCTCGGCTCGCTCATGGCGGGCTGGGCCTCGGCCAACAAGTTCTCCCTCCTCGGCGGCCTGCGCACCGCCGCCCAGCTCCTCGCCTACGAACTCCCGATGCTGCTGACCGCCGCCTCCGTCGCGATGGCGGCCGGCACGGTCTCCCTGCCCGGCATCGTCGCCGCCTTCGAGTGGTGGTGGGTGCCATGGCAGATCGTCGGCGCGATCGTCTTCTTCGTGGCGGGCCTCGCCGAACTCCAGCGCCCGCCCTTCGACATGCCCGTCGCCGACTCGGAGATCATCTTCGGCGCGTACACCGAGTACACCGGCCTGCGCTTCGCGCTCTTCCTCCTTGCCGAGTACGCCGGAATCGTCGTCCTGTGCGGTCTGACCACCGTCCTCTTCCTGGGCGGCTGGCACGGCCCGTGGGGTGCCGACGGCCTCGGCTGGGTCTGGACCCTCCTGAAGGCGGCCCTCCTCGCCTTCGTCGTGATCTGGCTGCGCGTCACCTATCCCCGCCTGCGTGAGGACCAGCTCCAGAAACTCTCCTGGACCCTCCTCGTCCCCCTCTCTCTCGCCCAGATCGCCCTCACCGGCATCGTCAAGGTGGTGATCTCGTAACCATGGCCGAGCCTCTCCCGCCCACCCGTCCCCGCATTCCTGGCTCCGGACTCGCCAAGGGCCTGGCCGTCACCCTCCGCACGATGACGAAGAAGACCGTCACCGCGCAGTACCCGGACGCCCAGCCCGAACTCCCGCCCCGCTCCCGCGGCGTCATCGGCCTGTTCGAGGAGAACTGCACGGTCTGCATGCTGTGCGCCCGCGAGTGCCCGGACTGGTGCATCTACATCGACTCCCACAAGGAGACGGTCCCGCCGACCGCCCCCGGTGGCCGCGAGCGCAGCCGCAACGTCCTCGACCGCTTCGCCATCGACTTCTCCCTGTGCATGTACTGCGGTATCTGCATCGAGGTCTGTCCTTTCGACGCGCTGTTCTGGTCCCCGGAGTTCGAGTACGCGGAGACCGACATCCACGAACTCACCCACGAGCGCGACAAGCTCCGCGAGTGGATGTGGACGGTTCCGGCCCCGCCCGCCCTCGACCCAGGCGCCGAGGAACCGAAGGAACTGGCCGCCGCCCGCAAAACAGCCGACAAGCTCGCCGCCGAGGCAGCCACGGCAGCCGAGGCAGCCGAGGCGGTCGGACTCGCTGCGCAGACAGCCGACCAGGCTGTCCAGCCCGAACCCCCGGCCCGGGACACGCCTACGACCACAGGCACGACCACAGGCACGACCAAGGACCCGACCACAGGCACGACCAAGGACCCGACCACAGGCACGACCACGGGCACGCCCGAGCCCTCCAAGCCCTCCGACCCGCAGGACGGTGCGTCGTGAGCCTCGCAGCAGCCACGGCCGCCGCGGCGCGGGCCACGACCACCGCCGCCGAAAGCCACGGCTTCCTCTCCCCGACGGGCGTCGAGATCGCCTTCCTCCTCGTCGGTCTGGTCACCTTCGGCGCCGCGATCGTCACCGTCACCACCAAGCAGCTGGTGCACGCCGCCCTGTGGCTGGTGATGACGCTCGGCGGCCTCGCCGTCGAGTACCTCCTGCTCACGGCCGAGTTCATCGCCTGGGTGCAGGTCCTCATCTATGTCGGTTCCGTCGTCGTCCTCCTTCTGTTCGGTCTGATGCTCACCAAGGCGCCGATCGGCCGCTCCCCGGACGCCGACTCCGGCAACCGCTGGGCCGCCCTCACCGTGGCCCTCGCCGCGGCCGCCGCCCTCGTCTGGGTGGTCGTGGACGCCTTCCGCACCACCTGGGTCGACCTGAAGGGCCCCGCCGCCGGCTCCACCGAGGTCACCGGGGCGAGCCTCTTCCAGAACTGGGTCCTCCCCTTCGAGGCCCTCTCCGTCCTCCTTCTCGCCGCCCTGGTCGGCGCGATCGTCCTCTCCCGCAAGGCGAAGGCGGACGCGACCATCACCGCGGACGCGACCTCCCCCGCGGGCACCGCCGCCCCCGCGGGTGCCCAGAGCCGCCGGAGCGAGAAGGAAGGGACCCGCTGATGCACCTCGCCTATCCCGCCGTGCTCTCCGCCCTCCTCTTCTGCACGGGCCTGTACGGAGTCCTCGCGCGCCGCAACGCGATCCTGGTCCTGATGTCCGTCGAGCTCATGCTCAACGCCGTCAACCTGAACCTCGTCGCCTTCGACGTCTGGCTCTCCAGGACCGCCCGCGACACGCTCCACTCCGGCCAGGCCCTGACCCTGTTCACCATCGCCATCGCGGCCGCCGAGATCGGCATCGGCCTGGCGATCGTCCTCGCCGTCTACCGGGGCCGCGGCACCTCGGACATCGACAAGCTCCGCGACACCGCCGAGGGCCCCGCCCCGGACGGCTCCCACGGCGACGGCACCGAAGAAGCCCCCGTCACGGGAGACGAGAAGGCTGAGGCCACCGCGTGACCACGACCACCCTCGCCGTCCTCGTCCCCCTCCTTCCGTTCCTGGGCGCCGCGGCCGGACTCCTCCTCGGCCGCACGGCCCCCGGCTACGTCCGCCCCCTCGCGGTACTCCCGTCCCTCACCTCCCTCGTCCTCGCCGTACTGGTCGCCGTGCGCCAGGGCGGCGGCCAGGCCATCAACGCGGCCACCGAACTGACGCCCACCGGCTCGGTCCCGATCGAACTCTCCCTGCACATCGACGGCTTCGCCGCTCTCGTCGCCGTACTCGTCGGCGTCGTCGCCTCCTGCGTGCAGATCTACTCGACGGGCTACCTGCGCAACGACCCGCGCTACCCCTCGTACGCCGCTCTCATCTCCCTCTTCACCTCCGCGATGCTGCTCGTCGTCTACTCCGGCGACCTGATCGTGCTCCTGGTCGGCTGGGAGGTCATGGGCATCTGCTCGTACTTCCTGGTTGGCCACTACTGGGAGACCCCTGAGGCCCGCGCCGCCTCGATCAAGGCCTTCCTGGTCACCAAACTCGGCGACGTCCCTTTCCTCATCGGTCTGTTCGCCCTCGGCACCGACGCCGGGTCCTTCCGCATCACCACGGTCCTCGGCACCGTCGCGAGCGGCGGACTGCACCATCCGACGCTGGTCGCCCTGCTGCTCCTCGCCGGCGTGGCGGGCAAGTCGGCGCTGTTCCCGCTGCACACCTGGCTGCCCGACGCGATGGCGGGCCCGACACCCGTCTCCGCCCTGATCCACGCCGCGACGATGGTCGCCGCCGGTATCTACTTCGTCGCCCGGCTCCTCCCCGTCTTCCAGGCCTCCTCGGCCGCGATGGTGGTCCTAGCCGTCATGGCCGCCGTCACGATGGCGGGCTCGGCACTGGCCGCACTCGCCCAGGACGACATCAAGCGTGTCCTCGCGTACTCGACGATCGGCCAGCTCGGCTACATGGCCGGCGCCCTCGCCGTCGGCGACCGCGGTGCCGCCGTCTTCCACCTCCTGTCCCACGGCGCCTTCAAGGCGCTGCTGTTCCTCGCCGCCGGCGTGATCATCCACGCCTCCGGCACCAACTCGCTGGCCGTCATGTCCCGCATGACGGGCCTGCGATCCCGCGTCCCCGACGCCTACTGGACGATGACCGTCGCGCTGCTCGCGCTCGCCGCGATCCCGCCGTTCAGCGGCTTCTTCTCCAAGGAGGCCGTCCTCGGCGCGGCCGAGCACGTCGCCACCGGCCACACCGAGCACGCCCCCGGCTCCGCGGGCTGGATCGTCCTCATCGCCGGCCTGGTCACCGCCGTACTCACCGCCGCGTACGCGACCCGGCTGTGGCTGCTGGCCTTCCACGGCCGGGGCGTCGAGGCCCCCGACCACGGCAAGGAACCACGCAGCATGACGGTCGTGCTGTGGGTACTCGCCGTCCCGTCCCTCGCCTTCGGGCTCGCGTACGGTGCGCTTCCCGACTGGTTCGACGGCCGCGACCTGACACCGGTCCTCACCACCTCCGTCCTCAGCACGGGGCTCGCCCTGGTCGGCGGGATCGTCACTTACGGCGCCTGGCGGCACACCACCGCGCTGGCTCCCCGCGTGCCGATGGGCGCGGTCGTGGCCCACCCCGACGCCGAACCCGCGCAGGTCGAGGCGGAGGCGATCGCCAGCCACGCACCCGTGTTCGGAGACGTGGCCTACGCCCCCGACCCGGCGGACCCCGGACGGCTGCTGCTCGGCCCGCTGCACCGGCACGCGGCCGTCGGTTTCCACCTCGACGCCGTGTACAACGTGCTGTTCGTCCGCCCCGTCCAGGCCGGAGCCACACTCGTCCGGTTCCTCGACCGTGAGGTCGTCGACACCTACGTACGCGGTGCCGCCGCCCTACCCCGCCTGCTCGGCGCCGCCGTACGGCGCGCGCAGACCGGCAATGTGCAGACCTATGTGAGCGCGCTGCTCGCCGGCACCGTCGTCCTGGTGGTCGCCGCCCTCCTAGTCGCCACGGGAGCGTGAGCAGGCGTGATCGATATCAGTGAATCCGTGATGCAGATTCTTCTCGCGTTGATCGTCGTCGGGCCGCTCATCGGGGCCGCCGCCGCTCTCCTGCCCGCGCCGCCCGGACTGAAGGGAAAGTCGCCGGACCAGGCCGTGCTGCGGCACGGCGTGATCGTCACCGGCGTGGTGCTCATCGCCGCGATCGTCCTCGCGCTCGGCTTTGACCATGACACCCCGGCCAAGGCACAGCAGATGCAGGCCACGACGGACATCAGCTGGATCCCCGCACTCGACGTGCGGATCCACCTCGGCATCGACGGCATTTCCCTCCCCCTTCTGGTCCTGACCGCGCTGCTGACCTTCCTCTGCGCGCTCTACAGCTACTTCAAGATGCCCGCGGGTCCGACCCCGAAGGCCTTCGTCGCACTGCTGCTCGTCCTCGAGTCCGGCACCCTCGCGACCTTCGCCGTCCTCGATCTGCTGCTGTTCTTCCTCGCGTTCGAGATGGTGCTCATCCCGATGTACTTCCTCATCGCCCGATGGGGCGGTGCCCAGCGCCAGGCCGCGGCCTGGAAGTTCATCCTCTTCACGCTGCTCGGTTCGGTCGTCATGCTGCTGGGCCTGCTCCTGATCGGAATCAAGGCGGGCACATTCGACATGGTGGCACTCGCCACTGACAACGGCCGGTCGCTGACCACATCCGTGCAGGTCATCGCCGTTTTGGCGATCGGAATCGGGCTCGCGGTCAAGACGCCGATGTGGCCGCTGCACAGCTGGCTGCCGGACGCCCACACCGCCGCGCCCACCGTCGGCTCGGTCCTGCTGGCCGGTGTACTCCTGAAGATGGGTACGTACGGTTTCGTCCGTATTCTGCTGCCGATCGCGCCGGACGGCATGCACACCTTCGCCCCCTACCTCGCCGCCTTCGCCGTGGTCGGGATCATCTACGGATCCCTGGCCTGCCTGGCCCTCGCGAAACAGGGCGCGAAGGGCGATCTCAAGCGGCTCATCGCGTACTCGTCCGTCGGCCACATGGGATTCGTCCTGCTCGGCATCGCGACGATGACCCCGACCGGCGTGAACGGCGCGCTGTTCGCCAACATCGCCCACGGCCTCATCACCGGACTCCTCTTCTTCCTCGTCGGGGCGCTGAAGGACCGCACGGGCACCACCGACCTCGACACCCTCGCCGAGGAGACCGGCGCCGCGCTCTACGGCAAGGCTCCACGTCTCGGCGGCCTCCTCGCCTTCGCCGCCGTCGCCTCGCTCGGGCTCCCGGGCCTCGCCGGATTCTGGGGCGAGATGCTGGCCCTGTTCGGCGCGTTCAAACCCGCCGCCGACCTCAGCCGCCCCGCGTATCTGACGTTCATGGCGATCGCCGCCTTCGGCACGCTGCTCACGGCCGCGTACATGCTCGTCGTCGTACGCCGTGTGTGCATGGGCGAGACCCCGCGGCAGGAGGCGCCGAAGCTCGCCGACGTCCAGAGCTACGAGTTCGCGGCCTGGACGCCGCTCGTCGTCCTCACCGTCGTCGCCGGTCTGTGGCCCAAGGCCCTCCTCGGCCTGACCGACCCGGCCGTACAGCAGCTCCTCGCAGGAGGCACCCGATGAGCTCCCTGGTCCAGTCCGTCGACTGGCTCGCGATCGCGCCGCCCACCCTCGCCGCGGTCGTCGGACTCGTCGTGCTCGTCGCCGATCTCTTCATCGGAGAGGAGAAGAAGGCGGTACTCGGCTGGGTGTCGGTGGCGGGGCTCGCCGCGTCCGCGCTCATGCTGCTGCCCCTCCTGGACGGCGACCGCGCCACCTTCTGTCTGACGGGCGACGCGCACGCCTGCAGCTACACGGCGGACCGCTTCACCCTCGTCATCCAGTTCCTGGTCCTCGGCGGCGCGCTCCTGGCAGCACTGCTGTCGGTCACGGCCCTGAAGGACGCCAACAAGGAAATCCCCGAAGGGGAGTTCTGGTTCCTGCTGCTCTCCTCGGCCGCGGGCGCCGCCCTGCTGCCCGCCTCCCGTGATCTCGCGACGCTCATCGTCGCCCTCGAAGTCGCCTCGCTGCCCGCCTTCGCACTCGTCGGCATCAAACGCGGCGACAAGAAGTCCTCCGAGGCGGCCCTGAAGTTCTTCCTGTCCTCCGTCACCGCGACCGCCGTGAGCCTCATGGGCGTCAGCTTCGTCTACGCGACGACCGGCACCCTCTACCTCACCCAGATCGCGGACAAGATCCAGCACGTCGACGGACAGTTCCACACCCTCGCCCAGGCGGGAGTCGTCCTCACCCTCGTCGGCTTCGCCTTCAAGACGGCCGCCGTGCCCTTCCACTTCTGGGTGCCCGACACCTACGTAGGGGCGCCCTTGCCGATCGCCGCCTACTTGTCGGTCGTCGGCAAGGCGGTCGGCTTCTCCGGCCTGATCCTCGTCACCGTCGTCGCCCTTCCCTCGTACGCGGACGTCTGGGGCCCCGCGCTCGCCGCGCTGGCCGCCCTCACCATGACCGTCGGCAACGTCGGCGCCCTGCGCCAGCAGGCCACGCGCGCGTACAGCGCGGTCCGCCTGCTCGCCTGGTCCTCCGTCGGCCAGGCCGGCTACCTCCTGGTCCCGATCGCGTCCGCCGGCTACTCCAAGGACGCCGACAAGGCCGTCGGCTCCACCGTCGCGTACGCCCTGATGTACGCGGCCGTGAACCTCGGCGCCTTCGCCGTGGCCGCCCTCGTCGCCCGTACGAGCCCCCTGAACCGCATCAGCGACTACCGGGGCCTGTACGCGTCGCGCCCCCTCTCGGCCCTCCTCCTCGGCTTCTTCCTGCTGTGCCTCGCGGGGCTGCCGCCGGGCATCATCGGCCTCTTCGCGAAGGTCACCGTCTTCTCGGCGGCCGTCGACGCCGGGCTCGGCTGGCTGGCCGTGATCATGGCCGTCAACGTCGTGATCGCGCTCTTCTACTACCTCCAGTGGACGACCCTGCTCTTCCGCGCCCCCGAGGGCGAGCCCGAGAAACACCGCGTCCCGGCCCCGCTGACCGCCGCGATCGCCCTGACGGCAGTCCTGGGCATCGCCCTGTCCGGAGCACCTCAGCTGGTCCTGCGCTTCTCGGCCACCGGCCTGTTCTGACACCGTCACCCGCACGGCCTACACGCGCCACCGCCCGCACAAGGGAACTAGTGCTCCCCGCCTGGCGTTGACCAGTACGGGAGGGTCCACTGAAGAGTGGACGCAAGGCATCAGCAAGCAAAAGGGTTCCCCTGCCGCACCACTTGGAGGGCGTACCGTGCACCGCCGGCACAACGGGCTCAGGACCGCCGTACTCCTCGGGGGACTGTCCGCACTCATCATCGTCATCGGCAGCTTCTTCGGGCGTACCGGCCTCGTCGTCGCGCTGTTCATCGCGATCGGGACGAACGCGTACGCGTACTGGAACAGCGACAAACTGGCTCTACGCGCGATGCGCGCACGCCCGGTGAGCGAATTCGAGGCCCCGGCCCTGTACCGCATCGTCCGGGAGCTCTCGACCCAGGCCCGCCAGCCCATGCCGCGCCTGTACATCTCACCGACGGAAGCGCCGAACGCGTTCGCGACGGGGCGCAACCCGCGCAACGCGGCGGTGTGCTGCACCGAAGGAATCCTGCGCATCCTGGACGAACGCGAGCTGCGCGGCGTCATCGGCCACGAGCTCAGCCATGTCTACAACCGAGACATCCTGATCTCGTCGGTCGCGGGCGCCCTCGCCTCCGTGATCATGTTCCTGGTGAATTTCGCCTGGCTGATCCCGGTAGGCCGTTCGAACGACGACGAGGGTCCCGGCGTCCTCGGCTTGCTGCTGATCATGATCCTGGGTCCGCTCGCCGCGTCCCTCATCCAGCTGGCCATCAGCCGCTCCAGGGAGTACGAGGCGGACGCGTCCGGCGCCCAGCTCACCGGCGACCCCCTCGCCCTCGCCAGTGCCCTGCGCAAGCTCGACGCGGGCACCAAACAACTGCCGTTGCCCCCCGAGCCGCGCATCGAGACCGCTAGCCACATGATGATCGCCAACCCCTTTCGCCCGGGCCAGGGAATGTCGAAGATGTTCTCCACGCACCCGCCGATGGCGGAGCGCATTGCCCGGCTCGAGCAGATGGCAGGTCGCCAGCAATGAAGACAATCCTGAACGTCATTTGGCTCGTCCTGAGCGGCTTTTGGCTGTTCCTCGGCTACTTGGCTGCCGGCGTGCTGCTGTGCATCACCATTATCGGCATCCCGTTCGGCATCGCGGCCTTCCGTATCGGCGTCTACGCCCTGTGGCCCTTCGGCTATACGACGGTGGAGCGCCGCGACGCGGGCGCACCCTCCTGCGTCGGCAACGTCCTGTGGCTGGTCCTCGCGGGCTGGTGGCTCGCCCTCGCCCACATCGTGACCGGCATCCTCCTGTGCATCACGATCATCGGCATCCCATTCGGCATCGCCAACTTCAAGCTCATCCCGGTCTCGTTGCTTCCGCTGGGCCGCGAAATCGTCCGCACGGACGAGCCGTTCGCCACGCGCTGACGAGGCGGCGCGGGGGTGCAGAATCCGAAGTACGCCGTGGCGGCGTACAGCAACAGGGGCGTCGGCGAGTCGATATGGGCCCTGTGCAAGGACGCCACTGACGAGCTCTACGTCGATCCGCTCCCTCCGCCGCGCGTCCGGTACGAACTCCTCGGCTGCGCACCCCGGGGCGAGCTGGCCGGGGCCATGGAGCGGGCCCGCACCACGGGCTCCGCTCCGTTGGGCGGCCTATTGGTGCGGACCCTCGACGCCACACACACCCCGGTCGGGGAGGAATGGCCACTGGAGTACGCAAGGGTCCTCGGTGATCGCCCGTGCCCGCTCGACCCGACGCTGCGCGACATCACCGTCGAGGTGTCGGCGGTCCCGGACACCCAGGCCGAACACCCCCAGCGGCCGTTACCTTCCACGGGACACCGACTCCTGGGCGCGGACGGCGAGGCGTGGGGCCATTGCAGGGACCTCGGCCAAGTCCCCGTCGAATTCCTCGAACCGGCCGAGCCGCCGGTGCGCCTGCTCGGCTGCTCCCCGCGCGGATCCCTGCGCGACGCGCTCGAAGCGGGCGACGAGGACCTGGGGCATGCTCGCGTGCTGCGCCTCAACCGGGTCGGCCGGACGGTCGGCTCCGTACTCGAAGGCGAGATCATCGCGTGGATCCCCTCCGCGCACGGCCGGGGCCTGGTCGATCTCACCCTTGACCCCTGGTCGCGGCGGCTTCCCACAGCAGCTCGGGAGGCGTGGGACGTGTGGTGGCACGAACGCCAGTCCGAGCCGAACAGCTGGGTCCGATGCAGCCCACAGGGGCGCGAGTTCTGGCTCGACCGAGCCCGGGAAGGAACGAATCCGTACGGGCCCGACCCAGAGCCCGGCTCCACCTACCACCTCGACGGCCGCCACGTCACCGACGTGCCGGCCTTCCACTGTGCGCTGGGCGAGGCGGTGAACGGCCCCGGCGGCTACTTCGGCCACGACCTGACCACCGTCGCCGACCGCCTGCGAGACGGCTACGGCGCCGCGCCGCCCTTCACCCTCGTGTGGCACGACGCCGACGTCGCCCGCACCTGCCTCGGCGTGACACCGTGCCGCGACCGCAGACCCCCGACATTCGAGGAACTCCTCGCCTTCCTCACCGAGAACGGCGTCGACGTACGCATCGCCTGATGGGTTATCCACAGGCCGCCCGATTGTCAGTGGCGCGCTGCATCATGAATCCATGACCGAAATCGAGCAGTTGCTGGCACGGGTCGGTACGGAGGCCCGTAACACCCGCCCGTGGGGCTGGCCTTCGCTCCCCGAGCCCGTGGACGCGGCGGCGGTCGCCCGCGCCGAAGCCGTCCTGGGGTTCACCCTGCCGCCGCTGCTCGCCGCGCTCTACCTGCGGATAGGGGACGGCGGCTTCGGTCCGGAGTACGGCCTGTTGCCGCTGCTCGACGGTCCCCCGTCAGGCGAGCCCGCCGCCGTCCCGCAGTACCTCGCCCACCGGGAGAGCGGCCGCCAGGACCCCGACTGGCCCTGACCGGAGGGCGTTCTGCCGATATCCCACTGGGGCTGCGGTATGTACGCGTGCGTGGACTGCCGCAGCCCCCGGGGCACGGTCCTGCTCTACGAGCCGAACGCCGACGAGGCCGACCACGCCTGGTACGTGGACGCACCCGACCTGGAGGCGTGGCTGGGCACCTGGCTGGAGGGCTCCGGCTGGTACGAGGAGTCCAACGACGACACGGACTTGGCCCCCTGGCCCGACTTCCGCATACGCACGGCGACGGCACAGACCTCGTAGCGACCCGCCCACCACCGCGGCCCCGCCGGTGGCTACCGCGAGGCCGCCCACACCCTCACGCCGTACGCCGCCGCCCCCACAGCCAGCACTGCCGCGCCCACGACCACCGAATCCGCCGGCAGCGCGAACGCCAGGGTCACACATCCGACGAGTCCCACCACCGGCACCACCCGCGCCGCCGGAGCGGGACTCAGCGTCCAGGCCGACGCGTTGGCCACGGCGTAGTACGCCAGTACACCGAAGGAGGAGAACCCGATCGCGCCCCGCACATCCACCCTCGCGGCCAGCGCGGCGACCACCGCGCCCACGGCCAGCTCCGCCCGGTGCGGCACCTGGAAACGCGGATGTACGGCGGCCAGGGAGCTCGGCAGATGACCGTCGCGGGCCATGGCCAGCGTCGTGCGTGAGACGCCCAGGATCAGGGCGAGGAGCGAGCCGAGCGCGGCCACGGTCGCACCCACCCGCACCACCGGCACGAGCCCCGGCACACCGGCCGCCCGCACAGCGTCGGCCAGTGGCGCCGAGGCGCGCCCGAGCCCGTCCGGCCCCAGCACCGAAAGGACCGCCACCGCGACCGCCGCGTACACGAGGAGCGTGACACCCAGAGCCGTCGGGATCGCGCGTGGAATGGTGCGCGCCGGATCCCGTACCTCCTCACCGAGCGTCGCGATCCGCGCGTACCCGGCGAACGCGAAGAACAGCAGCCCCGCCGCCTGGAGCACCCCGCCCGCGCCACCGGAGACCCCGACGTCCAGCCGCCCAGCGTCGGAGGCGTCCGAACCGAGACACACGACCACCACGGAAGCGAGGACCGCGAGGACCACCGAAACGATCACCCGGGTCAGCCAGGCGGACTTCTGCATGCCGCCGTAGTTCACCGCGGTGAGCACCACCACGGCCCCGACCGCCACCGCGTGCGCCTGCCCCGGCCAGACGTACGCGCCCACGGTGAGCGCCATCGCCGCACAGGAAGCCGTCTTCCCGACGACGAACGACCAGCCCGCCAGATACCCCCAGAAGGCGCCGAGACGCTCACGCCCGTATACATATGTGCCACCGGAGGCCGGATACAGAGCGGCCAGCCGTGCGGAGGACATCGCATTGCAGTACGCGACCACGGCCGCGACCGCGAGCCCGAGGAGCAGACCGGACCCGGCCGCCCGCGCCGCGGGGCCCAGCGCCGCGAAGATCCCGGCACCCACCATCGACCCGAGCCCGATGACCACGGCGTCCCCGACGCCCAGGGTGCGCCGCAACTCGGATCCGGACTGTGTCATGGGCGGCACCCTACTGATCGCTGCAACCGACCGCCGCCGACGAGACGTCCTTGCCGACGACGCGCCAGGAACACCAGCACGACACCGGCTGCTCGAACTCGAAGGCATGACACAGCAGGTCCGGAGCAGGATCACAGCACAGGGACAGCGCGGAGAGGCAGGTTCAGGGCATGGGCATCATCAGCTGGATCATTCTGGGACTGTTGGCCGGGGCCATCGCCAAATTCCTGCTGCCGGGCCGTGACCCGGGCGGCTTCATCGGCACGACCGTCATCGGCATCGCGGGCGCCTTCATCGGCGGCTGGATCTCCGCGCGGTGGCTGGACCACCCGATCGCCAAGCAGTTCTACGACGGGGCCACGTGGGCCGCCGCGATCGGCGGCTCGCTCGTCCTGCTCATCCTCTACCGCATCCTGTTCGGCGACTCGCGCCGTTGAGCGCGCGCCCCGAGGCCGCAGCCAGCAGGCGAGAAGGGTGGGCACCTCCGGGGCCCACCCTTCCTCGTACGCGCAACTTCGCTCGTACGCGCAATGAACCACCGGCCGAAGCCGGTTGACGGCCGACGGCTACCGGTAGTTCACGTACTGCAGCGCGAAGTCGAAGTCCTTGCCCTTGAGCAGCGCCTGCACGGCCTGCAGGTCGTCACGGCTCTTGGAGCTGACGCGCAGCTCGTCGCCCTGCACCTGCGCCTTCACGCCCTTCGGGCCCTCGTCGCGAATGATCTTCGCCACCTTCTTCGCGTTCTCCTGGGAGATGCCCTCCTCGATGGACGCGAAGATCTTGTACTCCTTGCCGGAGAGCTGGGGCTCGCCCGCGTCCAGCGCCTTCAGCGAGATACCGCGCTTGACCAGCTTGGTCTCGAACACATCGAGGATGGCCTTGACCCGCTCCTCGGAGTTCGCCTCCATCAGGATCTTCTCGCCGGACCAGGAGATGGAGGCGCCCACGTTCTTGAAGTCGTAGCGCTGCGAGATTTCCTTGGCGGCCTGGTTGAGGGCGTTGTCGACCTCCTGCCGCTCGACCTTCGAGACGATGTCGAAACTGGAGTCGGCCATGTCCTGTGGCTCCTTGTATCGGGGTGCGTAGGGGCGGCCGTCGAACCCGGCGTAGGTCCCCGGCCGCATCCGCATAAGCCTAGCCACCCCCTCCCCTCCAAGCGCAGATCAATCGGGTGGCGAAGCACCCCCGAGCATCAGGTATCGTTTACGTCGTTGCCAGGGAGCACCGCCGAAAAGCGGTCCTCAAGGCAGCAACCCCGGCGGTGTGCCCGAGCGGCCAAAGGGAGCAGACTGTAAATCTGCCGGCTCAGCCTTCCCAGGTTCGAATCCTGGCGCCGCCACATGAAGGTAGACCCCCTCCGATCTGCGGAAACGTAGATCGGAGGGGGTCTCTTCGTTATCGAACGCGATCTTTCGGTCAGAATCGAAACGGGGTGACTTGTCTCACCCCGTCTCGCCCGGATCCCACTCCTGATCAGCCTGCCCGTCCCCCAGGCATCCCCCGGGGGACGGGCGGACGGTCGCTCCGGCTCGTTCCACCCGCGCAGGGCAGCTTCTATCCGCCGGTTGGCTCTCTCCTGGGTCGGAGCTCGGCCAGAGGAGACCCCGGCATGACGCAGGTCGTAGGGCCGCCGTGCGTGCGGGGAAGCGGCCTCAGCCGCGCTGATCACTTTTTCCCGAGCTTTTGCCCGGACCTCCCCGTACCGGTTTCTTGCCGCAGGCCCCCGCGGCTGGTCCGAAACGGCCGCAGGTCAGTCATCCCATACCGGGGGACGTAAATCCGGTGGACAGGGGCAGCTCTTGAGAACCGTCGTGGTGCGAGTCGGTGTGGGTTCAGATTCCACACCCGCCGTCAGGTGGACGGCCCCTGACCGAGTGGGACAGTCAGAGGCCGTGGTGTTGTCCGAGCGGGATTCCCCTACTGCTCGTAAGGGTTGAAGCACTTGAGCGCGGCCCAGCCGTAGATGACCTTGTGGTCCTTGCGCACCACCTTGCCGTAGATCCAGGCCTTGTCCACCTTGATGTCCTTGTAGCCCTTGTAGTCCACCTTCGTGCCGTTCATGAGGTCGCCCTTGTAAGCGACGCCAGTGACCTTCGCGCTGGTGTTGGAGTTCGCTCGTATGTTGACCGAGCTGCACGTGGCCTTCAGCTTCCAAGTGGAAGCTGCCGACGCGGACTCGGCACTCAGTCCGAGCGCCCCTATCGCGAGGGCGGAAGCGCTCAGAACCGCCACCAGTGACTTCTTCAGCATTGCTGTGCTCCTTATCGACTATCGGCTCCGACTGTCCACAGCAAGCACAGCCGACCGTGTCCGGCTGTCCGCGTGGACAGACGCGACTGTCTAGTAAACCCCCGCGAGCTGGCGGGATTTCGACAGGTCCTCGACGATCCTTCGATAGATCGTCAACGGCCTGACTCCTGCTTTGCTCGGTCAGGTCCCGTGGCAGCAAACGTAGTTGGCGATGGGTACGCGTTACGCGGGCGGGGTCTCAGGGCCGGCGGCCCGTCATCCGTGCTGCCGCGGCGATCGTCGAGTGGGTCTCGCGGAAGGGAGACGGCAGCGTCTGGGGCTGGGGAGGAAACGTAAGACCTCACGGACAGTGGGACGCTCCTGCGTTGAGTAGCGAACGGGGCGGCGCTGCTGTGCGGCCCCGAGACTCGTTTGCGTGTTTGCCGGACGGCCGCTCGTTGAAAGGGCCCCCTAACGTCGGCTGGAGTTAGCGGCCGACTCCGAGACGCGGGATTCTGGTGATACGCCGGCCGCGGAGCTTCGAACAAATGCGGGCTGGAGCGCATCTCACGCTTCGTGAAGCCCAGCTCAGGCTCATACGGCCATCAGCGCGACGGGTACCCGTCGCGTCTTCCGGAAGGAGGCCGGGCGATGAATGTCCCTTCGTACCGTGACCGTAGAAGCGCGACAGCACCACCGCGGCTCCCCGGCCGGGCCACGACCGCACGCAGACTGAGCACCGCTGCCGCTGTGGCGGCGATGCTTCTGGCGGGCTGTGGCACGACCCCCAAGGCGTCCCCGCACTCCAGTGGCCCCGACGTGTCCCTCGCCCCGCCCGTCACGCGTTCCCCCTCCTCTTCGTCCCTCGCTCCGGCCCTCACCACCGCCGCCACCGCGTGCACCAACAGCACGAAGCTGGCCGGGTGGTCGAACCGCCGGCTGGCCATGCTGACCATCGCCGTCCCGGTGTCGGAGACCTCGGTGGCCGGCGTCACCTCCGAGGTGAGCGCCGGTGCGGGCGGGGTGCTTCTGTTCGGCAGCAAGGCGCCGTCCGACCTCGGCTCGCGGCTGACCGCCCTGAAGTCCCACGTACCCGGACACCTGGGCCTGCTGGTGATGACCGACGAGGAGGGCGGCGGCATCCAGCGCATGTCGAACCTCGTCGGGTCCCTGCCCTGGCCCGCGTACATGGGCGCACACTGGACCCCGGCCCAGATCCAGCAGAACGTCACCAAGGTCGCCACCAAGATGGCGGCCGCCCAGGTGAACATGGACCTCGCGCCGGTGGTCGACGTCGACGGCAGAAACGTGGCCCCCAGCCGGACCAACCCCGACGGATGGCGGTCCTTCAGCGGCAACACCGCGGTGGTCTCCAAGGCCGGTGTCGCGTACGTGAACGGGTTGCGCGCCGGAGGCGTGATACCCGTCGTCAAGCACTTCCCGGGCCTTGGCGGCTCCAGCTACAACTCCGACTTCGGCCCCGCCCGCACCCTGCCCTGGTCCACCCTGCAAAAGGTGGGCATCCCGCCGTTCACAGCGGCCATCAAGGCCGGTGCCCCGGCCATCATGGTCTCCAACAACATCGTGCCGGGCCTGGGCACCAATCCGGCGAGCCTGTCACCCACCGTCATCAGCTCCGAGCTGCGCGGCAAGCTGGGATTCAAGGGGCTGGTGGTCACCGACTCGCTCAGCGCGAAGGCGATCTCCGCCGCCGGCTTCAGCATCCCCGCCGCCGCCGTCCAGGCCCTGCGCTCTGGTGCCGACATGGTCATGTTCGATCTGGGGGGCAATGTCAGCTCCCAGACGTCCTCGATCGCCTCGGCGATCACCAATGCGGTGGGCGGCGGACACCTCGCCCGCAGCCGCCTCATCGACGCGGCAGGGCACGTTCTGGCCGTCCGGCACGTGAATCTCTGCTCCTGAGCGTGAGTGGACGCAGACCTTGCCCAGTCAGGGCTCCTGAGCGCGAGTGGACACAGACCTTGCCCAGTCAGGCCGGCCACGCCTCTCAACACCCGTAGGTCAGGCCGGCGAAGCGAGTGCACCGGTACGCATGCGTTGCTCGACCATCAGCCTTGACGTGACCGCGCCACGGCCCTACTGTCGCGACACCAAGTGTTCATGTTGACATATGAAGTTCATGTACGTGAACACGCTGTGCTGAGAAATACGCGCGCCCGCCAACCGAGCCCACCGAGCCGACAGGAAGGCACCCCCCATGCGCATGCGTACGCTGCTCACCTCCCTGGCCACCGCCACCGCCGTCACCGGCGGCCTGGCCCTTGTGGCTCCCGCCGCGCCGGCCAGTTCACTTTCCGCCGCCGCTTCCGCCGCCGCGGGCGTGGCCGGCGCACCCAGCGGCCAGCGCAGTACCAACGTCGTTTCCTCACCCATGGCGGACCCGTCCGTCGCGCCCGGTGGGAATTTCGACCTGTCGGTATGGCAGCTTCAGGAGCCGGTGGGCTCCCCCGGCTCACCGACGACGATCCCGTCCTCCCGGCTTCAGGGGGCCAACGGGTTCCAGGACTCGTACTTCTACACGGACACCCGTGACGGCGCGATGACCTTCTGGGCGCCGGAGAAGGGCGTCACCACACCGAACTCGAACTACGCCCGCTCCGAACTGCGGGAGATGAACCGCAACGGCACCGCCGCCAACTGGTCGCTCAGCGGCACGCATCAAATGAAGGCGACGCTGCGGGTCGTGTCCGTCACATCGAACGTCTGTGTAGGACAGATCCACCTCGGCACAGGAGGCTCGTCCACCAAACCGCTGCTGGAGCTGTACTACCGGTCGAGCGGTGACATCGTCCTCGGCACGGAGAACTCGCCCTCCGGAGGGCAGACACTGCACACCGTCGGCCACGTATCGGTCGGCAAGACATGGTACTACACGATCGCAGTCTCGGGCGGGCACACCATCGACCTGACGGTCAACGGGAGCACCACGCACTACGCCATCCCGTCGTCGTTCGACGCCTACAAGCAGTACTTCAAGGCAGGCTCGTACAACCAGTCGTCCTCCGACAGCACCACCAAGGGCGCTCGGGTCGCCTTCTACGGCCTCACCGTCTCTCACGGTTGAGCGCAACGTTTCCGCAGGTCACGGGGCTAGATCATGCTGACATGCCATCGCCGTGAGGCCATAGGTTCGGGTGCTGTCGGTGCGGCTGCTGCCCGCCGGGCAGACTGATCTCATGTCATCGCGTCGTAGGAACTGCCCCGAGTGCCGTCGGGAGATCGCCATCGTCGCGGGACGGTTCGCCCGGCATGATCCGCCTGGTGTGCGGGGGAGCGGGGAGCTGGTCTCGTGTCCCGGGTCGCGTCGGCCGGCGCAGCTGGGGGCGGCCCAGCCGACGTTGGACGGGTACTCCGTGCCCGACTTTCCCGGGCAGCTTCCGTTGTTCTGAGCGGGCCGGCGGATGGCACGCTCCGGTCCGGTCCGGCACGCTCCGGTCCGGTCCGGCACGCTCCGGTCCGGTCCGGTCCGGGCGGTGGCTAGTTCCCCGCGACCGATTTGACCGCCACCGAAATCGGTGTCGAGCCGCCGATCAACTCCAGGGTCAGCCCGGCCGTCGCAGGAGTCTCCACCAGCTCCGCCAGGACCGCGGCGACGTCGTCCCGTGGGATCGCTCCGCGGCCGGTCGAGGCCTCCAGGCGTACGAGTCCGGTGCCGGCGTCGTTGATCAGCGATCCGGGGCGCAGGATCGTCCAGTCCAAAGACGTACGACCGCGTACGTACTCGTCGGCCTCGCCCTTGGCGCGCAGATACAGGTCGAAGACGTCGTCGCCCGGGTGCGCCGGGTCCGCGCCCATGGACGACACGACGACGTGGCGTCGCACGCCCGTTCGTTCCGCGGCGTCGGCGAACAGGACGGCGGCGCCCTTGTCCACCGTCTCCTTGCGGGCCGGACCGCTGCCCGGGCCCGCGCCCGCCGCGAAGACGGCCGCGTCCGCGCCCTGCAGATGGGCGGCGACCTCCTCCACCGAAGCCGACTCCAGATCGCAGAGGACCGGCTCGGCACCGGCCGCCCGCAGATCGTCGCCCTGCTCGGCGCGGCGGATGATCCCCGCGACCTCGTCACCGCGCGCGGCGAGCAGGCGCTCCAGCCGCAGCGCGATCTGACCATGACCTCCAGCGATGACAATGCGCATGTTTCCGACCGTACGCCCGGATGGACCCGTTCGCCGCACGACCCTGTGGACAACTCAGGGGTCTCTTGAGTTGTCCACAGGGGCGCGCGGCGGCGGAGGCCGTCATGCACTCGGCCCGCGTGGTGAACAGGGGGCGCTCGGGGGGTGGTTGCAGCCGTGCGTGCACAACGTGTGGGGTCGTGGACGGCAGTTGTGGCTAGGAAGGCTCTCCGCGTCCCTGTCGGGGCAGGTCCAGCCCCACCGCTGCCGCCGAGTTGCAGTACTCCCGCACCGCGCTGGTCCGCGCCACCACGCGCCCCCGGTGCACCACGATCCGGCTGTACGCGAGCGACAGCGCCCCTGCCAGGCGGTTCCCGCGCACCGCGAGCAACTCGGCCGGGAAACCGGCTTCCACGCGTACCTCGGGCAGTCCGAGGGCAGCCCGCGCGCCGGAGCTCACGGCGTCGTACGCGTCCTCGGGGCGCTGACCGTGCCGTGAGGCCAGCAGGTACGCGGCCTCCAGGGGGTCGCCGCGGCCCACCGGGTTCGATACGTCCCGCAGGGCGCCGCTGCCCGCGGCGATCCGTACCCCGGCCGCCCGCAGCATCCGTACCGGAGCCGTTCCGCGCCGGTCCACGCCTCCGCAGCCGCCCTGCGGCAGGCACACCACGGTCACGCCCGCCGCGGCGAGTTGGTCGGCCGCCCGGGAGGCCACCTCGGACGGCAGTCGGCCGAGGCCGCCGCACGGGCCGAGCGTCACTCCGGACCGCAGTCCGCCCGCCATTGCCGCGAGCCGGGCGAGCCGGGCGGGATCGGAGGCGTCCGTGTGCAGGTCGACCGGGCAGCCGTGTTCCGAGGCGAGTTCCAGGACCGCCTCCACGTACCCCGTCGGATCCGGGTCGGCGTCCGGGCAGCCGCCCACCACCGAAGCGCCCATCTTCACGGCGTCCTGCAGTATCGCGAGCCCGTCGGCACCGGCGACCCCGGTGAGCACCCGCGGCATCGCCACCGCCGTCAGCTCGGCCAGCCCGCGCAGCGCCCGCCGCGCCTGGAGCACCGCCGCCAGCGCGTCGAGGCCCTGTACGTCGCCGACGCGCACGTGCGAGCGCAACGCCGTCGCCCCGTGCCCGAGTTGCAGCAACGCGGCCTCGGTGGCCCGGCGCTGGACCTCCTGGGTGTCGTACGAGAGGGGGCCGTCGCCGTCGGCCGTCAGGGCCGTGTCGCCGTGTGCGTGAGGCTCGGCGGGGGCCGGCAGGAGCAGGTAGCCGTCGAGGTCCACCTTCGCGGCGCGCGAGCCGGAGGCGGGTGTCGCCAGGCTCCCGGCGGTGCCGACCGCCTCGATGCGCCCGCCGCCCAGCCGCACGTCCACAGTCCGGCCGTCGGTGAGCCGCGCCCCGCGCAGCAGCAGGGTGGCGGTGTCGGCCTGTCCCCACGAGGAGTGGGGTGGCTGCGGCTGGCTGTCGGGCATCGCGCTCCTGGGGCTCGGGGGCGGCTGCTGGGAGGGGCGACTGGGGAGGTGGGCGCTTTCGCGGTGGGGGGGTGTGGGGGTGGCGGGAGGTGATGGGGTGGAGGAGTGGGGCGACGTCGTGGGGCGACGTCATGGGGAGTGAGGGGCAAGATCACGCAGCGTGAGTCGAGCCTAGGGTGGCGAGCCCTTCTCGTCCGGGAGGAGCGCAATAGTCGTACCGGTGTGGTCCGTGCACGGACAGAAAGCGGGAGATGAGAGCCGGGCGCGCGGGGCGGCCGGACGGAGTCGCTGGTCAGCCGGGCCGTGAGGCCGGGACCGGGGGCTGTCGGCCGGGCGGTGTGTCCGTGATTCGTGGGGCGGGAGCGGCCGGAGTCGCGGCCGTGACGCACCGTGCGTGAGGGGCCGGAAGAGCGGCGGGGAACGGCCGGGAACGGGCCGGGGAGGGTGCCGCGAAACGGATTTGGGCGATCGGCGGGCGAGCGTGTAATGTCTTCATCGCTCGCCCCAATAGCTCAGTCGGTAGAGCGTCTCCATGGTAAGGAGAAGGTCTACGGTTCGATTCCGTATTGGGGCTCTGGTGTGAGAGGTTCCCGTCGCAAGACGGGGGCCAATCGCATCACAGCGGTGTAGCTCAGTCGGTAGAGCAAGCGGCTCATAATCGCTGTGTCACCGGTTCAAGTCCGGTCACCGCTACAGACAGTAGCCGATTGTGGGGTCGGTCCTTCGATCGGCTACTCTTCTATGCGTTAATGTCCCATCCGTTCGTCAAGGAGCACTCCTGTGGCTGCCACCGACGTCCGCCCGAAGATCACGCTGGCCTGCGTGGAGTGCAAGGAGCGGAACTACATCACCAAGAAGAACCGGCGTAACGACCCGGACCGACTGGAGATGAAGAAGCACTGCCCGCGTTGCAACGCGCACACCGCGCACCGCGAAACGCGATAAATCAGGCTCGTACACGAGGCCGTCCCCAGTAACGGGGGCGGCCTCGCGTCGTTCACCGGCGGAGTGCCGACGTGCGAGTGGTCGTCGAGCAGTCGCCGACAGTCCTCGTACGGGCATCGGTCCGAGAATCGCTGCACCGGCTGAAAACCAGGAGGTACCGAGCCCATGGCGCTCGAGCAGTCCTTCGTGGGGCGGTCCTACCCGCCCACCGACCCCTATGAGGTCGGTCGCGAGAAGATCCGCGAGTTCGCGGAGGCCGTGGGGGACACCAACCCGGCGTACACGGACCCGGAGGCCGCCAAGGCGCTCGGGTACTCCGATGTGATCGCCCCGCCGACCTTTGTGTTCGCGATCACCTTCAAGGCCGCGGGGCAGGTCGTCCAGGACCCCCAACTGGGTCTCGACTACAGCCGGGTGGTGCATGGTGACCAGAAGTTCGCCTACACCCGTCCGGTGCGTGCGGGCGACCGGCTCACGGTCACCTCGACCATCGAGGCGATCAAGTCCATGGCGGGCAACGACATCGTGGACATCCGTGGTGAGGTCCATGACGAGGCGGGCGAGCACGTGGTGACGGCCGTCACCAAGCTCGTGGCTCGCGCGGCGGAGAAGGGCTGACCATGACGGCGAAGATCGCGTATGACGACGTCGAGATCGGTGCCGAGCTGCCGGCCCGGACCTTCCCCGTGACACGCGCCACACTCGTGCAGTACGCGGGCGCCTCCGGGGACTTCAATCCCATCCACTGGAACGAGAAGTTCGCGGTCGAGGTCGGTCTCCCCGACGTCATCGCGCACGGCATGTTCACCATGGCCGAGGCGATCCGCGTCGTCACCGACTGGGCGGGTGATCCGGGTGCGGTCGTCGAGTACGGCGTCCGCTTCACCAAGCCCGTCGTCGTCCCCAACGACGACAAGGGGGCGACCATCGAGGTCAGCGGCAAGGTCGCGGCCAAGCTGGACGACAACACCGTCCGCGTCGACCTCACCGCGATGAGCGCGGGGCAGAAGGTCCTGGGCATGTCGCGAGCGGTCGTTCGACTGGCCTGATGGCCGTCATGAGGAGCGATGGGTGAGCGGGTAAGGGGCGCCGGCCACTGTCGGCGCCCCTTACATGTCCTCTGGCCGCGCCTGGCCGCACCCGGCCGTATCCGGTTCGTCCGTTTGCGGTCCGGTGGTTTGCGGGTGACTGCGGTCTGTCTGCTGTAGCGGTTGTCTGCAGGCGCCCGTGGTTCGTCCGTCCGCGGTCCGGCTGTTCACGGTCCGTCCGCTCCGGCCCGCTGTGTGGTGGGTCGGGGCCGTGCCGGTACGTCGAGCCCGTCGCCGCCGGATCAGACGTGGGCCGGGCAAGCGAGCCGCTGCTCGATCCGAACGTAAGCGACGGGCTTGCGACGTACCGGCACGGCCCGTCCGTGGGTGCGCGGCTGCCGGTTGTGGGGCGTGCGCATCGCTCGAAGCCGCTCCCGCCTACCGCTCGACGTACCGGCACGGCCCCTCGCGTGCGTGTGCGGCCGCAGGTCGTCGCGGCTGCCGGTTGTGGGGCGTGCGCATCGCTCGAAGCCGCTCCCGCCTACCGCTTGACTTAGTTAGTGATTGGGCACTAACTTAGTCGCATGGTCAGGATGAGCGCAGACGAGAGGCGCGAGAGCGTCATCCGCGCGGCGATCGTGGAGTTCGCCCGGGGTGGTTACTACGGCACGTCCACCGAGGTGATCGCCAAGCGCGTCGGCGTCTCGCAGCCGTATCTCTTCCGGCTCTTCCCCGACAAGCGGGCGATCTTCCTCGCGGCGGCGCATCGCTGCATGGAGGACGCCGTCCGCACCTTCGGGGAGGCCGCGAAGGGTCTGGAGGGTGAAGATGCCCTGCATTCCATGGCGAACGCGTACACCAAGGCGATCGCGGAGCACCCCGAGCAACTGCTGATGCAGATGCAGATGTACGTCGTGACCGCGGCCGCGGAGCAGGCCGGCGATCGCGAGCTCGGTGAGGCCGTACGGGCCGACTGGATGCGGCTGTGGGAGACCGTCCACCTGCCGCTCGGCGCCGACCTGAACGAGACGACGGGCTTCATGGCGTACGGGATGCTCATCAACTGCCTGGTGGCCATGGGTTTTCCGCCCGAGCACAGGGTCTGGGAAGGGCTCTATCCGTCGGCGCGGCCCAGTGGCCGGCTGGAGAAGTAGGTAGGGGAAGCGGGTGGGGGAGGCGGATGTCGGCGCCTTTTTCTGGTCGCGAAAGTTAGTCAGTAATAACTAACCATAGGGAACGATCGCCCTTAGGGGGAGCGATGTCACAGCAGACCGCACGTCGCGGGGGAGCCACCTGGGCCCTCATCATCACCAGCGTCGCCGGATTCATGGCGGCTCTCGACAATCTCGTCGTCACCACCGCACTGCCCTCCATCCGCAGGGATCTCGGCGGAGCGCTGGACGACCTGGAATGGACCGTGAGCGCCTACACGCTCACCTTCGCCGTCCTGCTGATGTTCGGTGCGGCGCTCGGCGACCGGTTCGGCCGTCGTCGGCTCTTCCTCGTCGGTCTCTCCGTCTTCACCGGCGCCTCGGCGGCCGCCGCCATGGCGCCCGGCCTCGACTCGCTGATCGCCGCCCGCGCGGTCCAGGGCGTCGGCGCGGCGATCATGATGCCGCTCACGCTCACCCTGCTGACGGCCGCGGTGCCGGCCGCCAAGCGCGGCATGGCGTACGGGATCTGGGGCGCCGTGAACGGACTCGCGGTCGCCTCCGGGCCCCTCATCGGCGGCAGCCTCACCGAACACGTGTCCTGGCACTGGATCTTCTGGCTGAACGTGCCGCTGGGCCTCGCGCTGCTGCCCCTCGCCCGACTGCGGCTGGCCGAGTCCCACGGCACCGGCGCCCCGCTCGACATCACCGGCACCCTGCTCGTCAGCGGCGGTCTCTTCGGGATCGTGTACGGCCTGGTCCGCGGGCCCGCCGAGGGCTGGGCCAGCCCGATCGTCCTGACCGGTCTGCTCGCGGGCGCCGCACTGCTCACCGGCTTCGTCTTCCACGGCATCCGCGCCAAGAACCCGATGCTGCCGATGCGGCTCTTCCGCTCTCGTGCCTTCGCCGGGATCAACGCCGCGAGCCTGCTGATGTTCCTCGGGATGTTCGGCTCGATCTTCCTGCTCAGCCAGTACATGCAGGGCGTCCTCGGCTACTCGCCCACCCAGGCCGGCCTGCGGATGCTGCCCTGGACCGGGATGCCGATGCTCGTCGCGCCGATCGCCGGGTACCTCTCCGACCGCATCGGCGGGCGTCCCGTGGTCGCCACCGGGCTCTTCCTGCAGGCCGCCGGGCTCGCGTACTACGCCTCCGTGGTCGCCGCCCACGCCTCGTACGCCGCGCAGCTGCCCGCCCTGATCGTCAGCGGCATCGGAATGTCCCTGTACTTCGCCCCGGCCTCCAACCTGGTCATGTCCAGCGTCCGTCCGCAGGAGCAGGGCATCGCCTCCGGAGCCAACAACGCGCTGCGTGAGGTGGGTGGCGCGCTCGGTATCGCGGTGATGTCCTCGATCTTCTCCGCGCAGGGCGGCTACGGGACCGCTCAGACCTTCGTGGACGGCCTGCGGCCCGCGCTCGTGGTGGGCTCCGCGGTGGTCGCCCTGGCGGGTGTCGCGGTGCTGCTCATCCCGACGGCGCGGCGTGCGGCTCAGGCCCGGGTCGTCGCCTCCGAGTCGCCCCAGGGGCAGGATCTGGCCCAGGTGCCGGTTCTGGAAACCGCCTCGCGCTGAGGGGATGGAATCCGCCTCGCGGTGAGCGGGAGGGAAACCGCCCGCCGGGGGAGGGTCCAGGATCCAAACCCTTGATTGGTCCCTACGTGAACACACAGAAGCGGCCCCGCCTCGACCGGCGGGGCCCTTCTCGTACTCTTGAGCCCGTGCAGGAACTCCACGACGCCCCGCTCGCCCCGCTGACCACCTTCCGGCTGGGGGGTCCCGCGACCCGGCTGATCACCGCCACGACCGACGCCGAGGTGATCGCCGCCGTCCGAGAGGCCGACGACACCGGTACGCCGCTGCTGATCATCGGCGGCGGATCGAACCTGGTCATCGGCGACAAGGGCTTCGCCGGGACCGCCCTGCGCATCGCGACCACCGGCTTCGCCCTCGAAGGTACGAGGCTGGAGCTGGCGGCGGGCGAGGTGTGGACCGACGCGGTCGCCCGCACCGTCGAGGCCGGGCTCGCCGGCGTCGAGTGCCTCGCCGGGATCCCCGGCTCCGCAGGCGCGACCCCGATCCAGAACGTGGGCGCGTACGGCCAGGAAGTGTCGTCCACCATCACCGAAGTGATCGCGTACGACCGTAGGGCGCGTGAGACGGTCACCCTGGCCAACGCCGACTGCGCCTTCTCGTACCGCCACAGTCGCTTCAAGGCGGACCCCGAGCGGTACGTCGTGCTGCGCGTCAGGTTCGAGCTGGAGGACGCGGACGGGCTGTCGGCGCCGATCAAGTACGCCGAGACGGCACGCTCCCTCGGGGTCGAGCCCGGTGACCGGGTGCCGCTCGCCGCCGCCCGCGAGACCGTCCTGAAGCTGCGCTCCGGCAAGGGCATGGTGCTCGACCCCGAGGACCACGACACCTGGTCGGCCGGGTCGTTCTTCACCAACCCGATCCTCACCGACGAGGATTTCGCCGCGTTCCACGCGCGCGTGGCGGAGCGGCTGGGCGCCGAGGTCGTGCCGCCCGCGTACCCGGCGGGGGAGGGCCGCACCAAGACCTCCGCGGCCTGGCTGATCGACAAGTCCGGCTTCACCAAGGGCTACGGCTCCGGACCCGCCCGGATTTCCACCAAGCACACCCTGGCCCTCACCAACCGGGGCCTGGCCACCACCGAGGACCTCCTCGCGCTGGCCCGCGAGGTCGTCGCCGGCGTCCGCGACGCCTTCGGGATCACCCTGGTCAACGAGCCGGTGACGGTGGGCGTGGAGCTCTAGACAGAGTTCAGGGCAGAGTTCGAGGTGGAGCTCTGGAAGGTGATTCGCACACACGGCGGGGTCGCTCGGCGGAGTCCTAGTACGCGACTCCGACGCCCTGCTTCACCGTCCCCGGGTCGTCGATCATCGCCAGCATCGCGTGCGCCACGTCGGCGCGTCCGATGAACCGGCCCTTGAGCGGGAAGCCCCCGACGACCGTCCGGTACGAGCCGGTCACCGGCTTGTTCTGCAGCCGCGGCGGGCGTACGACCGTCCAGTCGGTCGCACTCCGGGCCAGTTCGCCCTCCATGGCCGCCAGGTCGGCGTAGACGTCCTTCAGGATCAGCGAGACCAGACCCCGCGCGGCACGGTCGGCGAACGGCGCGCCCTCGGGGTCGGGACCGACCGGCCCCGCGCTCACCACCAGCAGCCGGCGCACCCCCTCGGCCTCCATGGCGCCCAGCACCGTACGGGTGAGCCGGGTCGCGATCCCGGCGTCCTTGCGGGTGCGGGCGCCGAGCCCGGAGAGAACGGCGTCCCGGCCCGTGACCGCGGGGCGCAGCGCCTGCGGGTCAGTGAGGTCCGCGCGGAACACCTCCAGGCCCGCACCCGTGACGGTCAGCCGCGTCGGATCCCGTACGACGGCCGTGACCTGGTGGCCGGAGTCCAGCGCCTGCCGGACGATCTCCTGGCCGATGCCGCCGGTGGCACCGAAGACGGTGAATTTCATGACGTGATCCCCCCTGGGTGGATCTGGTGGGTGAGCATTCACTCACCACTGCTTGCTCCTAGAGTGGGTAAGCACTCACCCACCCGTCAAGGCCGAACAGGGGTGACCATGGAATCCTTGGGGCCCATGCAGCAGAAACCGGCCCGGATCCGCATCCTCGACGCGGCGCACGAGCTCATGCTCACCATCGGCCTCGCCCGCGCCACGACCAAGGAGATCGCCAAGGCCGCGGGCTGCTCGGAGGCGGCGCTCTACAAGTACTTCCCGAGCAAGGAGGAACTGTTCGTCAAGGTGCTCAAGGAACGCCTGCCCCAGCTGACCCCGCTGCTGGCCGGCCTCGCGGCCGAGCCGGGCCGGGGCACCCTCCTGGAGAACCTCACCGGGATCGCCCGTCAGGCGGCCCTCTTCTATGAGCAGAGTTTTCCGATCGCCGCCTCCTTGTACGCGGAGACGCAACTCAAGCGCCGGCACGAGGAGTCGATGCGCTCCATGGGATCGGGCCCCCACATGCCCATCCGGGGCCTCGACGCCTATCTCCGCGCCGAACAGGGCGCGGGCCGGGTCCGCGCCGGGGTCGACACCTACGCGGCGGCCTCGCTCCTGCTGGGCGCCTGCGCCCAGCGGGCCTTCGCCTACGACTCCACGGAGGAGGGCAAGCCGCCGCCCGTGGACGAGTTCGCCTCGTCCATCGCCCGCACGCTGCTGGGCGGAATCTCCGTTGCGGACGAGTCGTCGTGACGGTCACCCTGGTGCGATGAGACCAGCCCCCACGGCCGTGCGGCACTCCCCGTGCGGCTGAGCGTCACGGAGTTCACGCCGCGCGTCGGCCCGCGCGCCTACCGGGTCGTCCAGCCGCGTCCGCCGTTGCGGCACACCACGCTCAGTGACCCCTTCGAAGGCTGGGGCTACCTCGTGGGCGACCATGACGGACTCGCCCGGCTCGCCGCGCTCTTCTCGTTCGCCGCGTTCTCCCGGCACACGATCGTGTACGTCCCGCTGCGGCGGAGCATCCCCAGGGCCCACGCGCCCGGGGTGCCGGTCGACCTCGTCCTCGCCCACCGGTCGCCGGGCCTGCGGGCCTCCGCCTGGCCCGAGCTGCGCCGTCGGCTGCGGGAGGGCACCCCGCTCACCGTGCGCACGAACGAGGAGCGCACCGCCGCCCACGCGGCCGCCTGGGAGGCGCGCTGGGAGCAGCGCTGGGACCGCCTCGACGCGCGGGACCGGATCCATCCGGCCGTACACGCGGGGACGCTCTTCCTCCTCGGGGCCCGGGACACCTTCGCCTCGGCGGCCACGCACCTGGAGGTGGCGGCCGGGTTCGGGCCGCGGGGGAAGCGGGCCGCCAAGGGGCATGACGTGCTCGTCGCCTCCCTGACCCCGCACCTGCCGCTGTCCCGGGGCCGCCATGTCGAGCTGGACATCGGCTTCCAGGCGTATCCGCCCTACACCCACTTCAGGCGACCGGGGCGGCCAGCCAGTCGTCGATGCCTGACAGCAGCTTCTCCTTGACGTCCTTGGGGGCCGCCGTGGCCCGCACCGACTGGCGTGCCAGCTCGGCCAGTTCCGCGTCCGTGAAGCCGTGGTGGTGGCGTGCCAGCTCGTACTGGGCGGCGAGCCGGGAGCCGAACAGCAGGGGGTCGTCGGCGCCGAGGGCCATCGGGACGCCGGCCTCGAAGAGGGTGCGCAGGGGGACGTCCTCGGCCTTCTCGTAGACCCCCAGGGCGACGTTCGACGCCGGGCACACCTCGCAGGTGATGCCGCGGTCCGCGAGCCGCTTCAGCAGTCGTGGGTCCTCGGCGGCGCGCACACCGTGCCCGATCCGGGTGGCGTGCAGGTCGTCCAGGCAGTCGCGGACCGACGCCGGGCCGGTCAGCTCGCCGCCGTGCGGCGCGGACAGCAGCCCGCCGTCCCGCGCGATCGCGAAGGCCCGGTCGAAGTCCCGCGCCATGCCCCGCCGCTCGTCGTTGGAGAGCCCGAAGCCGACGACGCCGCGGTCCGCGTAGCGCACGGCGAGCCGGGCCAGGGTGCGGGCGTCCAGCGGGTGCTTCATGCGGTTCGCGGCCACCAGGACGCGCATCCCGAGCCCGGTCTCCCGCACGGCCGAGTCCACCGCGTCCAGGATGATCTCCAGCGCCGGGATGAGCCCGCCCAGCCGGGGCGCGTACGAGGTCGGGTCGACCTGGATCTCCAGCCAGCCGGAGCCGTCCTTGATGTCCTCCTCGGCGGCCTCGCGCACCAGGCGCTGGATGTCCTCGGGCTCTCTGAGACAGGACCGCGCCGCGTCGTACAGCCGCTGGAAGCGGAACCAGCCGCGCTCGTCGGTCGCCCGCAGCCTGGGCGGTTCGCCGCTGGTCAGGGCTTCGGTGAGGGCTTCGGGCAGCCGGACGCCGTACTTGTCGGCCAGTTCCAGCACGGTGGTGGGCCGCATCGAACCGGTGAAGTGCAGGTGCAGATGGGCTTTCGGCAGTTCAGAGAGATCACGTACGCGCTCCATCCCAGGATCCTGCCGTACGTTCCCGCCGTGCCGGTAGCGCTTTCCCCGTTAGTGGTCTTGCTCGCACGAAGAAGCGGGCCGCCTCCCCGGAGGGAAACGGCCCGCACACACGCGTGGAGCGCGAAAACGTCAGTCCCGTGCCTCGGCCAGGAGCTTCTGGATCCGGCTGACGCCCTCGACGAGATCCTCGTCACCCAGGGCGTACGACAGACGCAGGTACCCCGGGGTGCCGAAGGCCTCACCCGGGACGACCGCGACCTCGGCCTCCTCCAGGATGAGCGCGGCCAGCTCGACCGTGTCCTTGGGGCGCTTGCCGCGGATCTCCTTGCCGACGAGGGCCTTGACCGAGGGGTACGCGTAGAAGGCGCCCTCGGGCTCGGGGCAAAGCACGCCGTCGATCTCGTTGAGCATCCGCACGATGGTCTTGCGGCGGCGGTCGAAGGCCTCGCGCATCTCGGCGACGGCCGTCAGATCGCCGGAGACGGCGGCGAGGGCGGCGACCTGGGCGACGTTGGACACGTTCGAGGTGGCGTGCGACTGGAGGTTGGTCGCGGCCTTGACGACGTCCTTCGGGCCGATGAGCCAGCCCACGCGCCAGCCGGTCATGGCGTACGTCTTCGCGACGCCGTTCACGACGATGCACTTGTCGGCGAGCTCGGGGACGACCACCGGGAGGGAGTGGAATTCCGCGTCCCCGTAGACCAGGTGCTCGTAGATCTCGTCCGTCAGGACCCACAGGCCCTTCTCGGCGGCCCAGCGGCCGATCTCCTCGATCTGCTCGCGGCTGTAGACCGCGCCCGTCGGGTTGGACGGGGAGACGAAGAGCAGCACCTTGGTGTTCTCGGTGCGGGCGGCCTCCAGCTGCTCGACCGAGACGCGGTAGCCGGTGGTCTCGTCGGCGACGACCTCGACCGGGACACCGCCGGCGAGACGGATCGACTCCGGGTACGTCGTCCAGTACGGCGCCGGGACGATGACCTCGTCGCCCGGGTCGAGGATCGCGGCGAAGGCCTCGTAGATGGCCTGCTTGCCACCGTTGGTGACCAGGACCTGGGCGGCCTCCACCTCGTAGCCGGAGTCACGCAGGGTCTTCGCGGCGATCGCGGCCTTCAGCTCGGGCAGGCCGCCGGCCGGCGTGTAGCGGTGGTACTTCGGGTTGGAGCACGCCTCGATGGCGGCCTGGACGATGTAGTCCGGGGTCGGGAAGTCGGGCTCACCGGCGCCGAAGCCGATCACCGGGCGCCCGGCGGCCTTCAGGGCCTTCGCCTTGGCATCCACGGCGAGGGTGGCGGACTCGGAGATCGCGCCGACTCGGGCGGAGACCCGGCGCTCGGTGGGAGGGGTTGCAGGGCTCATGGCCCCCATCGTTTCAGACCGGAAACTTCCCCGGCACGCGGGTTTCACGGACTGAACAACAAGAGAACAACCGTCCGTATCCGGACCCCTCGCCGGTCGATCTTCGGCGGACAAAGCCCGTACGGACACTTTCTGTTCGACGACCGGCCCCGGACCACGTACACTCTCACCTCGTTGGCCTTCAGCGGTCGCACTCATCCGATGCACACCGAGCATCCGGGTGGATGCGGTACGTTGGGGGAAACAAAGGGTCGTAGCTCAATTGGTAGAGCACTGGTCTCCAAAACCAGCGGTTGGGGGTTCAAGTCCCTCCGGCCCTGCTACACACACCTTCGCCAGGATGTGTGCGCATGTACGTACCGCAATGCACCGCCGTGCGGCTCAACCGGGCGCGGCACGGCCACGACCCGGAATCAGGTGAGGACGAGTGACGGACGCCGTGGGCTCCATCGACATGCCTGATGCCGAGGCGCCCGAGTCTCAGAAGAAGGCCCGCAAGGGCGGTAAGCGTGCCAAGAAGGGCCCGCTGAAGCGCCTTGCCACTTTCTACCGCCAGATCGTCGCGGAACTCCGCAAGGTCGTCTGGCCGACTCGCAATCAGTTGACGACGTACACCACAGTGGTGATTGTCTTCGTCGTCATCATGATTGGCCTGGTGACCGTGATTGACTATGGGCTCAACCACGCCGCCAAGTACGTCTTCGGCTGAGCCGAGAGCGAAGGGCGCCGTCACCGGCGCCCCTTTCGCGTGTTCCACCCCCATGTATCCAGGAAGAAGCAGCCACCGTGTCTGACCCGAACCTGAACGATGCCAGCGAGTCGGTCGAGTCCGTTGACGACGAGCTCGACATCGTCGAGGGCGCGGACGTCGTGGACGAGTTCGAGGCTGCCGATGCCGCCGCCGGCGAGCCCGCCGAGGAAGCGGCCCTGCACGTCGAGGACGAGTCCGGTGAGGACGTCGAGGACGAGGACGTTCCCGACGAGGCCCTCGCTGAAGACGCCGAGGAAGGCGACGAGGAAGAGGCCGAAGAAGAGGCCGAGCCCGTCGACCCTGTCACCGCACTGCGCGAGGAGCTGCGCACGCTCCCCGGCGAGTGGTACGTCATCCACACGTACGCCGGTTACGAGAACCGCGTGAAGACCAACCTCGAACAGCGCGCCGTCTCGCTGAACGTCGAGGACTTCATCTTCCAGGCCGAGGTGCCGCAGGAAGAAGTCGCGCAGATCAAGAACGGCGAGCGCAAGACGATCAAGCAGAACAAGCTCCCGGGCTACGTCCTGGTCCGCATGGACCTGACGAACGAGTCCTGGGGTGTCGTCCGCAACACTCCCGGTGTCACCGGCTTCGTGGGCAACGCCTACGACCCGTACCCGCTGACGCTGGACGAGATCGTCAAGATGCTCGCCCCGGAGGCCGAGGAGAAGGCCGCCCGTGAGGCCGCCGAGGCCGAGGGCAAGCCCGCTCCCCAGCGCAAGGTCGAGGTCCAGGTGCTGGACTTCGAGGTCGGCGACTCGGTCACCGTCACGGACGGCCCGTTCGCCACGCTGCAGGCGACCATCAACGAGATCAACGCCGACTCCAAGAAGGTCAAGGGCCTGGTGGAGATCTTCGGTCGCGAGACCCCGGTCGAGCTTTCGTTCGACCAGATCCAGAAGAACTGACACCTTCTGGACGTACGTCTTCCGAACAGGTCAGACGGGCTCACGCAGCCCGTCTGACCTGCTCGGTTTTTGGCCGCGCATGGATACCCGTTATCGTTGTGCGGTATGCCTCCATCCGGATGAACCGGGCGGAAGCTGAAAACTCTCACTAGGACCCGGAGAGAGCACATGCCTCCCAAGAAGAAGAAGGTCACGGGGCTTATCAAGCTCCAGATCCAGGCCGGCGCGGCCAACCCGGCTCCGCCGGTCGGCCCGGCGCTGGGCCAGCACGGCGTCAACATCATGGAGTTCTGCAAGGCCTACAACGCCGCGACCGAGTCGCAGCGCGGTTGGGTCATCCCGGTGGAGATCACGGTCTACGAAGACCGCTCCTTCACCTTCATCACCAAGACTCCGCCGGCCGCCAAGATGATCCTCAAGGCCGCGGGTGTCGAGAAGGGCTCCGGCGAGCCGCACAAGACCAAGGTCGCCAAGATCACCCAGGCGCAGGTCCGCGAGATCGCCACCACGAAGATGCCCGACCTCAACGCCAACGACCTGGACGCCGCGTCGAAGATCATCGCCGGCACCGCCCGTTCCATGGGCATCACGGTCGAGGGCTGACGCCCACCTTCGTAGGAACCATGCGGTGTGAGCCGCACGTGGCAGGGCCTGCTCGGTCCGTACCACGACTCCTCAGAACACATCAGGAGCAGTAGTGAGCAAGCGCAGCAAGTCTCTCCGCGCTGCGGACGCCAAGATCGACCGGGAGAAGCTCTACGCCCCGCTCGAGGCCGTCCGTCTCGCCAAGGAGACCTCCACGAGCAAGTTCGACGGCACCGTCGAGGTCGCCTTCCGCCTGGGTGTAGACCCGCGCAAGGCCGACCAGATGGTCCGCGGCACCGTGAACCTCCCGCACGGCACCGGTAAGACCGCCCGGGTCCTGGTCTTCGCGACCGGTGACCGTGCCGAGGCCGCACTCGCCGCGGGCGCCGACATCGTCGGCTCCGACGAGCTCATCGACGAGGTGTCGAAGGGCCGTCTGGACTTCGACGCCGTCGTCGCCACCCCGGACCTCATGGGCAAGGTCGGCCGTCTGGGCCGTGTCCTCGGCCCGCGTGGTCTGATGCCGAACCCGAAGACCGGCACCGTGACCCCGGACGTGGCCAAGGCCGTGACCGAGATCAAGGGCGGCAAGATCGAGTTCCGCGTCGACAAGCACTCGAACCTGCACTTCATCATCGGCAAGACCTCCTTCGACGAGGCCAAGCTGGTGGAGAACTACGGCGCCGCGCTGGACGAGATCCTTCGTCTGAAGCCGTCCGCCGCCAAGGGTCGCTACATCAAGAAGGCCGCGATCAGCACCACGATCGGCCCCGGCGTTCCGGTCGACCCGAACCGCACCCGCAACCTCCTCGTCGAGGAGGACCCGGCCGCCGTCTGAGCCTTTCGCTCACCACGGTGACCGCGTCGCATACGCGTTCTTGGCACGGGCCCCGCAACCTTTCGAGGTGCGGGGCCCGTCCCCATTCTCGGATACGTGTGTCAGTGGGCTGCGTTAGCGTGCAGCTCTCAGGATTCGCATAGGGGTGGGACGAATGAAGAGCACGCGCGTGCGCCGAGTGACCCTTTCGATCGCGCTGGTGAGCGCGCTGGCGGGGGTGGCCGCCTGTTCCTCGGGCTCCTCCGGAGGCTCCGGCAAGGACGACAAGGCGGCCCAGGGCACGACTCACGTCAGCCCCATAGCGGCCCTGCGGTCCGCCGAGAAGTCCACCGACGGCGCCGACTCCGCCAGGATCGAGTCCACGATGAGCCTGGGCACGCTGATGTCCATGAAGTCGGACGGCTCCATGGGCTGGGGCAACGGCCTCACCGGTGACATGACGATCACGTACACCGGCGGCACGATGGCCGAGACGATGCGCAAGACGGGCAGCAGCTCCATGCAGGCCCGCTATCTGTCGGACGCCTACTACGCCAGGATGGGCGAGGCGTTCGCCAAGCAGGTGGGCGGCAAGCACTGGATCAAGTACGCGTACGACGACCTGGCGAAGTTCGCGGGCGGCTCCGGCGCGTTCCTGAAGGACCAGATGCAGAACAACTCGCCGAACCAGTCGGTGAAGCTCCTGCTGGCCTCCGGCGATGTGAAGAAGGTCGGCGACGAGACGGTCCGCGGAGAGAAGACCACGCACTACGCGGGCACGGTCAACGTCTCGGACCTCGCGGCCAAGAGCTCGCACCTCACCGCGAGCCAACTCACCGACCTGAAGAAGCAGTTCACCCAGGCCGGCATCACGACGGAGGACGTCGACATCTGGGTCAACGGCAAGGACCTGCTCGTCAAGGCGGTCTCCAAGGGCGAGCTGTCGAGCGGCACGATGTCCTCGACGACGTACTACAGCGACTACGGCGTGAAGGTCTCCGCCGTGGCGCCCCCGGCGAGCGACACGGCCGACTTCAAGGACCTGCTGAAGACGCAGGGCCTGACGCCGGGCAGCGGCGACACTTCGAGCGGGTCGGGCACCACGAGCTGAGGCTTCAGGCGCCTGGAGGTCCGGGTGCCCAGGTGCCCAGAGGTCCAGGTACCAGAAACTCAAGTACCAAGAAACTCAAGTACCAAGAAACTCAAGTACCAAGAAACTCAAAAGAATTCAGGAGACGCTCGAACCTCCCTGGGCTACGCTGCCGGCGAAGTCTGTGTATCGCTCATGTGTTCCCTGGGGGGATCCTGATGTTTTCTGTGCGTGACTCCGTACGGCACGGAGCGGCGGGGGCCGCACTCGCGGCCCTGGTCCTCGGAGGGGGCGCCGTCGCCTGTGCGAAGGGCGACGAGTCGCCGAAGATGACGCCCGCGGCGGCCGTGGCCAAGGCGGCGAAGAACAGCGAGACCATCACCTCGCTCAGCTACCGGATGACCGGCAAGGTCCCGGAGACGGGCCGCGTCGAGGCCCAGGCGTCGATGAGCATGAAGCCGCTGGCCATGAGCATGAAGATGACCGCTCTCGACCAGGGCGCCGACGGCAAGATGGAGATCCGGGTCGTCGACGGGGCGATGTACCTGGGCGGGGGCGCGGCCGCCGCCAAGGAGATGGACGGCAAGAGCTGGATGAAGTTCGACATCTCCGGGATGGCCAAGGGCGCCGACGGCTCCGCGGGCATCGACGCGAGCAAGCTCTCCAACCAGGCCGACCAGGACCCGTCCCAGGCGTCCACCTACCTGACCGGCGCCAAGGACGTGAAGAAGGTCGGCACCGAGAAGATCGACGGCGTGCAGACCACCCACTACAACGGCACGGTCACCCTCGACGAACTCCGCGCCGAGCTCAAGAAGAAGGACAAGGCGACGCGGGACAAGCGCGAGAAGAGCCTGAAGCAGTACGAGGAGCTGGGCGCCGACAAGCTCACGATGGACATGTGGGTCGGGCCGGACGACCACACCAAGCAGGTCCGGGTGCGCGCCGCCTCCGACAAGGGCCCGCTCGACATGACCATGGTCTTCCTCGACTACAACAAGCCGGTGACGGTGAAGGCCCCGCCCGCCAAGGACACCGTCGACCTCGCGCAGCTGATGAAGGACGCCCAGAAGGGCTGATCCGGCACTGAACCGTCACTGAGCCGAGGCGCCGTGGGGCGCTGAGCCGAGGCGCCGTCGAGTGCCGGGACGAGGCGCTGTCGAGCGGATTTGCTTGACAGCGACCCGGTCACGTACTGTTCCCCAGAAGCCAAAGACCGCTGGTCGTTGCCTTGCGCTCGCAAGAGGGCAGGGCGGCCGAAGGATCCGCTGAAACTGCGGACGACCCGCGTAGGTGACCGTGGATGTGCTCCCGGAGTTCGCTTGCCCAGCTTGCGGACGTACCGGTCGAGCTACGCCCCGTGCGCCTGCGCCGGGGCGTTTCGTTTTGCCCAGCCCCTTCTGAGCGGTCCTCATCACCCGGAAGGAGGCCGACGCTCTATGGCAAGGCCCGACAAGGCTGCCGCGGTAGCCGAGCTCGCGGACCAGTTCCGCAGCTCGAACGCCGCTGTGCTGACCGAGTACCGGGGTCTCACCGTGGCGCAGCTCAAGACGCTGCGTCGTTCGCTCGGTGAAGACGCCCAGTACGCCGTGGTGAAGAACACGCTGACCAAGATTGCGGCCAACGAGGCCGGGATCTCCACGCTCGACGACCTGTTCAACGGTCCGACGGCGGTCGCGTTCATCACCGGTGACCCGGTGGTGTCCGCGAAGGGTCTTCGTGACTTCGCCAAGGACAACCCCAACCTCGTCATCAAGGGCGGTGTCCTTGACGGCAAGGCGCTGTCCGCCGACGAGATCAAGAAGCTTGCGGACCTCGAGTCCCGCGAGGTTCTGCTCGCCAAGCTGGCGGGTGCCTTCAAGGGCAAGCAGACTCAGGCTGCCCAGCTCTTCCAGGCGCTCCCCTCGAAGCTCGTCCGCACCGTGGACGCTCTTCGTGCCAAGCAGGCCGAGCAGGGCGGTGCCGAGTAATTCGGCTCGCGCATTGATCGCCGCCTAGGCAGCTCCGTCTAGGCAGTGGTCGCAGCGGGCCGAAAGTACGCCCGCCTCACATGTACATCCGGCACCAGCCGAATAAGTGGAAGGATCGCCCATCATGGCGAAGCTCAGCCAGGAAGACCTGCTCGCGCAGTTCGAGGACATGACCCTCATCGAGCTCTCCGAGTTCGTGAAGGCGTTCGAGGCGAAGTTCGACGTCACCGCCGCCGCCGCGGTCGCCGTTGCCGGTCCGGCCGGCCCCGCCGCCGCTGCCGAGGCCGTCGAGGAGCAGGACGAGTTCGACGTCATCCTCACGGGTGCCGGCGAGAAGAAGATCCAGGTCATCAAGGTCGTGCGTGAGCTGACCTCCCTGGGTCTGAAGGAGGCCAAGGACCTCGTGGACGGCGCCCCGAAGCCCGTTCTCGAGAAGGTCGCCAAGGAGGCCGCCGAGAAGGCTGCCGAGTCCCTCAAGGGCGCCGGCGCCTCCGTCGAGGTCAAGTAGTCCCACGGGCCCGCTGAGGGCCCCTCGCGAGCTGATACAGGTCCACTAGTGCGCCTGTAACGCTGACGCACTGAAGAGCGATCACCCAACTGGGTGGTCGCTCTTCGGCGTTCCTGGGGTCCGGTGGCGGCTGCCTTGCACTGTCGATGGCGACGAGTATGGTGATCTTCGTTGTTGCCTCCGGCCGAGCCCGTGACGGGCTGCAAGACGGGCTGCAAGACAGGTTGCACGTGACGATCGCGGCACTTGCTTAGGGCATGGGGGGCCTTGACGAACCGCACGCAGCGCGCAATTCTCAGGACGCGTCGTCACAACGATCCGGATCCGAGGCATGGATCGGTGGCGAAGAGGGCAGTATCGATGTGCATTGAGGGCGTGGCTTGCCGCAGGTGTTGAGAACAACGATGGTCTCAAAAAACCGGGACTGGACATCAGTGGGCCTAGTGGCTACACTGACCCTTTGCGCTGCCTGTTAGCTGCCTCCTGCCCGTCACCAGGGGCATGCCCTCGCGTGAGCACCGATGACTAGATCATCCCTGACCTGGCCTTTTGGCTGAATCGGGAACGGACTGTCTCTGTGCCCACAGTGGGGGGCCGGTACGCGCGTAGTGAGTCCGAGCCCTCGGAAGGACCCCCTCTTGGCCGCCTCGCGCACTGCCTCGACCGCGAATACGAACAACGGCGCCAGCACCGCCCCGCTGCGCATCTCCTTTGCAAAGATCAAGGAGCCCCTCGAGGTTCCGAACCTTCTTGCGCTGCAAACCGAGAGCTTCGACTGGCTGCTCGGCAACGACGCGTGGAAGGCTCGTGTCGAGGCGGCTCTGGACAACGGACAGGACGTCCCCACGAAGTCCGGTCTGGAGGAGATCTTCGAGGAGATCTCCCCGATCGAGGACTTCTCCGGGTCGATGTCCCTGACGTTCCGGGACCACCGCTTCGAGCCTCCGAAGAATTCCATCGACGAGTGCAAGGACCGCGACTTCACGTACGCGGCCCCGCTCTTCGTCACCGCCGAGTTCACCAACAACGAGACCGGCGAGATCAAGTCCCAGACGGTCTTCATGGGCGACTTCCCGCTCATGACCAACAAGGGCACCTTCGTCATCAACGGCACCGAGCGTGTCGTGGTGTCGCAGCTGGTCCGCTCGCCGGGCGTCTACTTCGACTCCTCGATCGACAAGACGTCCGACAAGGACATCTTCTCCGCGAAGGTCATCCCGTCCCGGGGTGCCTGGCTGGAGATGGAGATCGACAAGCGCGACATGGTCGGTGTCCGCATCGACCGCAAGCGCAAGCAGTCCGTCACCGTTCTCCTGAAGGCTCTCGGTTGGACGACCGAGCAGATCCTCGAGGAGTTCGGCGAGTACGAGTCCATGCGCGCCACCCTGGAGAAGGACCACACCCAGGGCCAGGACGACGCGCTGCTCGACATCTACCGCAAGCTGCGTCCGGGCGAGCCCCCGACCCGCGAGGCCGCGCAGACGCTTCTTGAGAACCTCTACTTCAACCCGAAGCGCTACGACCTCGCGAAGGTCGGCCGCTACAAGGTCAACAAGAAGCTGGGCGGCGAGGCCCCGCTGGACGCCGGGATCCTGACCGTCGAGGACATCATCTCGTCGATCAAGTACCTGGTGAAGCTGCACGCCGGTGAGACCGAGACCGTCGGTAACAACGGCACGCAGATCGTCGTCGAGACGGACGACATCGACCACTTCGGCAACCGTCGTCTGCGCAACGTCGGCGAGCTCATCCAGAACCAGGTCCGCACGGGTCTGGCTCGTATGGAGCGCGTCGTCCGCGAGCGCATGACGACTCAGGACGTCGAGGCGATCACGCCGCAGACCCTGATCAACATCCGGCCGGTCGTCGCCTCCATCAAGGAGTTCTTCGGCACCAGCCAGCTGTCGCAGTTCATGGACCAGAACAACCCGCTGTCGGGTCTCACCCACAAGCGCCGTCTGTCGGCTCTTGGCCCGGGTGGTCTCTCCCGTGAGCGGGCCGGCTTCGAGGTCCGTGACGTGCACCCCTCGCACTACGGCCGCATGTGCCCGATCGAGACCCCTGAAGGCCCGAACATCGGTCTGATCGGCTCGCTCGCCTCCTACGGCCGCGTCAACGCGTTCGGTTTCGTCGAGACGCCGTACCGCAAGGTCACCGGCGGTGTCGTCACCGACGAGGTCGACTACCTCACGGCCGACGAAGAGGACCGATTCGTCATCGCGCAGGCCAACGCGCCGCTGACGGACGAGCTCCGCTTCGAGGAGTCCCGCGTCCTGGTCCGCCGTCGTGGCGGAGAGGTCGACTACGTCCCCGGTGAGGACGTCGACTACATGGACGTCTCGCCGCGCCAGATGGTGTCGGTCGCGACCGCCATGATCCCGTTCCTCGAGCACGACGACGCCAACCGTGCCCTCATGGGCGCGAACATGATGCGTCAGGCCGTGCCGCTCATCAAGTCCGAGGCGCCGCTGGTCGGCACCGGCATGGAGTACCGCTGTGCGGTCGACGCCGGTGACGTACTGAAGTCGGAGAAGGACGGTGTGGTCCAGGAGGTCTCCGCGGACTACGTCACCACCGCCAACGACGACGGCACGTACACCACGTACCGCCTGCACAAGTTCTCCCGCTCGAACCAGGGCACCTCCGTCAACCAGAAGGTTGTCGTGGACGAGGGCGCCCGGGTCATCGCCGGTCAGGTTCTGGCCGACGGCCCGGCGACCGAGAACGGCGAGATGGCGCTCGGCAAGAACCTGCTCGTGGCGTTCATGCCGTGGGAGGGTCACAACTACGAGGACGCGATCATCCTGTCGCAGCGCCTCGTGCAGGACGACGTCCTCTCCTCGATCCACATCGAGGAGCACGAGGTCGACGCCCGTGACACCAAGCTCGGCCCCGAGGAGATCACCCGGGACATCCCGAACGTCTCCGAGGAGGTCCTCGCCGACCTCGACGAGCGCGGCATCATCCGCATCGGTGCCGAGGTCGTCGCCGGCGACATCCTGGTCGGCAAGGTCACGCCCAAGGGTGAGACCGAGCTGACCCCGGAGGAGCGCCTGCTCCGCGCGATCTTCGGTGAGAAGGCGCGCGAGGTGCGCGACACCTCGCTGAAGGTGCCGCACGGCGAGATCGGCAAGGTCATCGGCGTCCGCGTCTTCGACCGTGAAGAGGGCGACGAGCTGCCGCCGGGCGTGAACCAGCTGGTTCGTGTCTACGTGGCGCAGAAGCGCAAGATCACGGACGGTGACAAGCTCGCCGGCCGCCACGGCAACAAGGGTGTCATCTCCAAGATCCTGCCGATCGAGGACATGCCGTTCCTGGAGGACGGCACCCCGGTCGACATCATCCTCAACCCGCTCGGTGTCCCGTCCCGAATGAACCCGGGACAGGTCCTGGAGATCCACCTCGGCTGGCTCGCCAGCCGCGGCTGGGACGTCTCCGGTCTCGCCGACGACTGGGCGCAGCGACTGCAGGCCATCGAGGCCGACGTGGTCGCCCCGGGCACCAACGTCGCCACCCCCGTCTTCGACGGTGCGCGTGAGGACGAGCTCGCGGGTCTGCTGCAGCACACGATCCCGAACCGCGACGGAGAGCGCATGGTGCTCCCGACCGGCAAGGCGCCGCTGTTCGACGGCCGCTCCGGCGAGCCGTTCCCGGAGCCGATCTCGGTCGGCTACATGTACATCCTCAAGCTCCACCACCTGGTCGACGACAAGCTGCACGCCCGCTCGACCGGTCCGTACTCGATGATCACCCAGCAGCCGCTGGGTGGTAAGGCCCAGTTCGGTGGCCAGCGCTTCGGTGAGATGGAGGTGTGGGCGCTGGAGGCGTACGGCGCCGCTTACGCCCTCCAGGAGCTGCTGACCATCAAGTCCGACGACGTGACCGGCCGCGTGAAGGTCTACGAGGCCATCGTCAAGGGCGAGAACATCCCCGAGCCCGGCATCCCCGAGTCCTTCAAGGTGCTCATCAAGGAGATGCAGTCTCTCTGCCTCAACGTGGAGGTGCTGTCCAGCGACGGTATGTCCATCGAAATGCGTGACACCGACGAGGACGTCTTCCGCGCGGCGGAGGAGCTCGGCATCGACCTGTCCCGGCGCGAGCCGAGCAGCGTCGAAGAGGTCTGACGGGAGTTCGGCGGGCCTTTGACCACCTGTGGAAAAGGTGACAAAGGCCTGCCGGCCCCAGGACCCCCGTTTCAGACCCCAAGACTTACAACCCTGAGAGGGATTGACGCATAGTGCTCGACGTCAACTTCTTCGATGAGCTCCGGATCGGTCTGGCCACCGCTGACGACATCCGTCAGTGGAGCCACGGCGAGGTCAAGAAGCCCGAGACCATCAACTACCGCACCCTCAAGCCCGAAAAGGACGGACTCTTCTGCGAGAAGATCTTCGGTCCGACCCGGGACTGGGAGTGCTACTGCGGTAAGTACAAGCGTGTCCGCTTCAAGGGCATCATCTGTGAGCGCTGCGGCGTCGAGGTCACTCGCGCCAAGGTGCGTCGTGAGCGGATGGGCCACATCGAGCTTGCCGCTCCCGTCACCCACATCTGGTACTTCAAGGGCGTTCCGTCGCGTCTGGGCTACCTGCTCGACCTCGCCCCGAAGGACCTCGAGAAGGTCATCTACTTCGCGGCGTACATGATCACGTTCGTCGACGAGGAGCGCCGCACCCGCGACCTGCCCTCGCTGGAGGCGCATGTCTCCGTCGAGCGTCAGCAGATCGAGAACCGTCGCGACGCCGACCTCGAGGCCCGCGCCAAGAAGCTCGAGACCGACCTGGCCGAGCTCGAGGCCGAGGGTGCCAAGGCCGACGTGCGCCGCAAGGTGCGCGAGGGTGCCGAGCGTGAGATGAAGCAGCTGCGTGACCGTTCGCAGCGCGAGATCGACCGTCTCGACGAGGTGTGGACCCGCTTCAAGAACCTGAAGGTCCAGGACCTTGAGGGCGACGAGCTCCTCTACCGCGAGCTGCGTGACCGCTTCGGCACGTACTTCGACGGTTCGATGGGTGCCGCGGCGCTGCAGAAGCGCCTGGAGTCCTTCGACCTCGACGAGGAGGCCGAGCGCCTTCGCGAGATCATCCGCACCGGCAAGGGCCAGAAGAAGACCCGTGCGCTCAAGCGCCTCAAGGTCGTCTCCGCGTTCCTGCAGACCAGCAACAGCCCCAAGGGCATGGTGCTCGACTGCGTGCCGGTCATCCCGCCGGACCTGCGTCCGATGGTGCAGCTGGACGGTGGCCGCTTCGCGACCTCCGACCTGAACGACCTGTACCGCCGCGTGATCAACCGCAACAACCGTCTGAAGCGACTCCTTGACCTCGGTGCCCCCGAGATCATCGTGAACAACGAGAAGCGCATGCTTCAGGAGGCCGTCGACGCGCTCTTCGACAACGGCCGTCGTGGTCGCCCGGTCACGGGCCCCGGCAACCGTCCGCTGAAGTCCCTCAGCGACATGCTGAAGGGTAAGCAGGGTCGATTCCGTCAGAACCTGCTCGGCAAGCGTGTGGACTACTCCGCGCGTTCCGTGATCGTCGTCGGTCCGCAGCTGAAGCTGCACCAGTGTGGTCTGCCCAAGGCCATGGCGCTGGAGCTCTTCAAGCCGTTCGTGATGAAGCGTCTGGTCGACCTGAACCACGCGCAGAACATCAAGAGCGCCAAGCGGATGGTCGAGCGCGGCCGCACGGTCGTGTACGACGTCCTGGAAGAGGTCATCGCCGAGCACCCGGTTCTGCTGAACCGTGCGCCCACGCTGCACCGCCTCGGCATCCAGGCCTTCGAGCCGCAGCTGGTCGAGGGCAAGGCCATCCAGATCCACCCGCTCGTCTGCACCGCGTTCAACGCGGACTTCGACGGTGACCAGATGGCCGTCCACCTGCCGCTCTCCGCGGAGGCGCAGGCCGAGGCCCGCATCCTGATGCTGTCCTCGAACAACATCCTCAAGCCCGCCGACGGCCGCCCGGTCACGATGCCGACCCAGGACATGGTCCTCGGTCTGTTCTTCCTGACCACGGACGGCGAGCTGCGCGACGTCAAGGGTGAGGGCCGTGCCTTCGGCTCGACCGCCGAGGCGACGATGGCGTTCGACGCCGGGGAGCTCGCGCTCCAGTCGGCCGTCGACATCCGCTTCCCGGTGGGCACCATCCCGCCGCGCGGCTGGACCCCGCCGGCGCAGGAGGAGGGCGAGCCCGAGTGGCAGCAGGGTGACACCTTCCGCCTCCGTACGACCCTGGGCCGTGCGCTCTTCAACGAGCTGCTGCCCGAGGACTACCCGTTCGTCGACTACTCGGTGGGCAAGAAGCAGCTCGGCGAGATCGTCAACGACCTGGCCGAGCGCTACCCCAAGGTCATCGTGGCGGCGACGCTCGACAACCTGAAGGCGGCGGGCTTCTACTGGGGCACCCGCTCCGGCGTCACCGTGGCCATCTCCGACATCGTCGTTCCCGAGGCGAAGAAGGAGATCGTCAAGGGCTACGAGGCGCAGGACGAGAAGGTCCAGAAGCAGTACGAGCGCGGTCTGATCACCAAGGAAGAGCGCACTCAGGAGCTCATCGCGATCTGGACCAAGGCGACCAACGAGGTTGCCGAGGCGATGAACGCGAACTTCCCGAAGACGAACCCCATCTTCATGATGGTTGACTCGGGTGCCCGAGGAAACATGATGCAGATGCGTCAGATCGCCGGTATGCGCGGTCTGGTGTCGAACGCCAAGAACGAGACGATCCCGCGTCCGATCAAGGCCTCCTTCCGTGAGGGCCTGTCGGTGCTGGAGTACTTCATCTCGACGCACGGTGCTCGTAAGGGTCTGGCGGACACGGCTCTGCGTACCGCCGACTCGGGTTACCTCACCCGTCGTCTGGTCGACGTCTCCCAGGACGTCATCATCCGCGAGGAGGACTGCGGCACCGACCGTGGCCTCAAGCTGCACATCGCGGAGCGCGGCGCGGACGGTGTCCTGCGCAAGGCGGAGAACGTCGAGACCAGCGTGTACGCACGTGCGCTGGCCGAGGACATCACCGTCGACGGCAGGGTGCTGGCCCCGGCCAACACCGACCTCGGCGACGTCCTCATCGACGAGCTGGTCAAGCACGGCATCGAGGAGGTCAAGACCCGTTCGGTCCTGACCTGCGAGTCCGCCGTCGGCACCTGCGCCATGTGCTACGGCCGTTCGCTGGCCACCGGCAAGCTGGTCGACATCGGTGAGGCGGTCGGCATCATCGCCGCCCAGTCCATCGGTGAGCCCGGTACCCAGCTGACGATGCGTACCTTCCACACCGGTGGTGTGGCCGGTGACGACATCACCCAGGGTCTGCCCCGTGTCGTCGAGCTCTTCGAGGCTCGTACGCCGAAGGGTGTCGCCCCGATCTCCGAGGCCTCCGGCCGCGTGCGGATCGAGGAGACCGAGAAGACCAAGAAGCTCGTCGTCACCCCGGACGACGGCAGCGACGAGACGGCGTTCCCGATCTCGAAGCGTGCCCGGCTCCTGGTGTCCGAGGGCGAGCACGTCGAGGTGGGCCAGAAGCTCACCGTGGGTGCCACCAACCCGCACGACGTGCTGCGCATCCTGGGTCAGCGTGCCGTCCAGGTCCACCTGGTCGGCGAGGTCCAGAAGGTCTACAACTCGCAGGGTGTGTCGATCCACGACAAGCACATCGAGATCATCATCCGGCAGATGCTGCGCCGTGTGACGATCATCGAGTCGGGCGACGCGGAGCTGCTGCCCGGCGAGCTGGTCGAGCGTTCGAAGTTCGAGACCGAGAACCGTCGTGTGGTCCAGGAAGGCGGCCACCCGGCCTCCGGCCGTCCGCAGCTGATGGGTATCACCAAGGCCTCGCTGGCGACCGAGTCGTGGCTGTCGGCGGCGTCCTTCCAGGAGACGACCAGGGTTCTGACGGACGCGGCGATCAACGCCAAGTCCGACTCCCTGATCGGCCTCAAGGAGAACGTCATCATCGGTAAGCTCATCCCGGCCGGTACGGGTCTGTCCCGCTACCGCAACATCCGGGTCGAGCCGACCGAAGAGGCCAAGGCCGCGATGTACTCGGCCGTCGGCTACGACGACATCGACTACTCGCCGTTCGGCACCGGCTCCGGCCAGGCCGTTCCGCTGGAGGACTACGACTACGGTCCGTACAACCAGTAAGGCGTACGTCTGAAGTACTGAAGGGCGGCCACTCCGTTTCGTACGGGGTGGCCGCCCTTCGGCGTTGTCAGGGGTCGGGGTCAGCGGCTGAGCTGGAGGTAGGGCTCCAGGGCCTGGAGCCGGGTGTAGTTGTCCGGGTGGGTGGTCAGCAGCTTGGCCAGGCCGCCCGGTTCCTTGAGCTGCCTGCCCTGCGCCGCGGCCTGCGCCTTCACGGCGTCCTCCTGGGCCTGGAAGTGGTGCAGGACCTGCGCCAGCTGGGGTGCGAAGCCGAGGTCGGCCGCCTGCCGGTCGGCACGCAGCTCGCCCTGGCGACCCACGTAGGCGAGCAGATAGGGGGCGACGACGAGCGGCACGGTGATGTACCAGGCGGCGACGAACCCGCCGATCACGAACATCCCGATGAAGAGGTAGACCATCCCGGTCGCGGCGAGTGAGAAGACGCTCGCGACCCGGATCGCGATCCGGGCGATGCCCCGCATGAAGGCCCAGGCGATCCGGCCGGGCAGCGAGTACCAGTAGCCGAGCAGGCCCGTCCAGGCGTGACCGCCGGTGTGGTGCCCGAGTTCATGGGCGAGTACGGCGGCGAGGTTGCTGCTGGGGATCTCGTTCAGCGCGTACGTCGTGACGCCGACGACGTGGCCGGCGGCCGCCACGGCGTTCAGGTCCGGGCTGTTCTCCACCATCAGCTCGTACGTGTGCGCCTCGACGCCCGCACGGGCGGTGACCTCGCGCCAGATCGGCTCCAGACGGGCCCGCTCCTGGGCGAGCGGCACCCTGAGCTTCATCACGTGCCGGGCGAAGGCCAGCTCGGTGGGCCGGTGGAAGACGAGCGCCCCGGAGGCCAGCCAGGCGAGGATGACCAGCCAGCCCATGGCCGTGCCGAGGATTCCCACGGCGAACGAGGCGACCACGGCGAGGCTCACCAGGAAGCCCGGCACCTGGACCGCCAGCTGCCCGATCGCGGTGGCGTCGGCACCGCGCTGGTGCGCGGCCACGTGGACGCGGGAGCCCGCGTGCCGGTAGTCGAGGTCGTCGGGTGCGGGGGCCTCCGGCGGTGCTGGAGGTACGGGCGGTGCCGCGGGTGAGGCGGAGGGGGGCGTTTGCATGGGGGGCGTCTGCGGCGGGATGTACGGCGGTGCGGTGGCGGTGGGGGGCTGCGGGCCGCTCGGGTACGTGGGCGTGGCCCCCGGAGGGGCGGGCGGCGCCGCGGGGTACGAAGGTGCGGCACCGGCCCCCGGGTACTGGGGTGCGCCGCCCGGATAGGACGGGGGCGCGGGGGCCTCCGGGTACAGGGGCGGAGCGGCGGCCCCGGGGTACGGGGGCGGGGGAGTGGCGGCCCCGGGGTACGAGGGTGGGGGAGTGGCGGCCCCGGGATATGGCGGCGGAGTCGAGGTGGCCCCGGGGTACGGCGGCGGGGGCGCGGGTGTGCCCGGGTACGGGGGGTCCGGGTAGACGGGGCCGGGCTCGGCGGCGGCCGGGTCTGGTGGGTAGGACAAGGTGGGGCTCCTTCAGGGATGGGGACGTCAGCCGATGAGCAGCCCGGCGGGAAGCAGTACCGTGCCCGCGCAGAAGGCGATCAGGCCGGTGCGGATCCACTGGTGCTTGCGGGCGGCGATACGGCTGGTCTCGGTGAGCGCCGCGGTGAGTCCGGCGGCGGGGTCGCGGTCGGTGTCGGCGAGAGCGGTCGCCAACAGACCTTCACGTACGGCTTGTTGGATGTCGCCGAAGAAGCAGAGGGGCCGGCCCGGGGCCCATGAGCTGCCGCGGTACCGGGGGAGCACCGCGAGCAGCAGCGCGAACAGGGCGAAGGCGAGGGCCAGGGCGCCGGTCCACCAGACGGCCGTACCGGGCGCGGAGAGCGAGCTCGGCGACCAGTTCCGTCCGGCCAGCAGCCCGCTGAACACCCCCGCCGTCATCCCGAGCGCCGCCACGAGCACGGACGCCTTGCTGTCGGCCCGGGCGATCTCGCCCCGCAGCTCCTCCAGCAGCCGTTCGGCGGTTCTGGTGCCGGGAGCGGTGGTGGTCACTCCGGTCCCGCCCCGGGGGACTCCGGGGCCGGGGGCCGGGGAGAGGGCGGCGGGTACGCGGAGGGCGCGGGCGGAATGACGGGCGTGGGAGCCACGGCCGGGGGCGGCGGGGCCTGGTCGTACGGGCTGCCGGCGGCGGGCGTGGGCGGGGCCGGGGGCTCGGCCTGGTACGGCCCCGCAGGCACGGTTCCGGGCGCGGGCGGGACGTACGGCTGGTGGGACACGGGCGGCCCCGGCGGGGTGTAGGGGGCGCCCGGTAACCCTCCGGGGGCCGGAGCGCCGCCATAGGGCTGGGCGGCGGCCCCGTACGGCTGTGAGGGGTCGTACGGCTGTGAGGCGGCGTACGGCTGGGAGGGGGCGTACGGCTGTGAGGGGTCGTACGGCGGCTGCGGTACGCCCCCGGGCGGCGGCGCCGGTCGGTCGGGAACCGGCGGCTGCGGCGGGGGCTCCTGGCGGCTGTTCAGTTCCTTGACGACGCGCAGGGTGGAGCGGGCCGACTCGGCCTTCTGGTAGTCCTCCAGGGTGTCTCCGGCGATCAGCTCCAGCTGGCTCTCGATGGCGGAGAGCTGGTCCTTCTTGAGGGCGTTGATGACCATCCGGGTGTCCTCGGGGTGCGCGGCGAGGTGGAAGGCCCACTGGGCGACGCCCCCGTGCTGCAGGTGGTACTGGTAGAAGGCGATCTTCTGGGCCATCAGCTCCTGGGACTGGTGCTGGCGCAGCACCTCCAGCTCGTGCAGCTGCTGGGCCTGGCGCAGTCGGTACTCGTGCTCGGGGTCGAGCATGTCGGCCTCGTAGCGCAGCGCCCGTTTGCGCCGTCTGTGCGCGATCGCGTCGTCGTCCAGGCGCAGCCGCACCGCGCAGGTGACCGTGAGCCCGATGCCGTCGGCGAAGACGCCGCTCTCGATCGCGTACTGGACCTCGGCCTCGGCCTCCCGGCTGTCCTCGATGGAGAACCGGCGGCTGACCGGCCGCGCGAACTGGTGGATTTCACGGGTCAGCCGCGTGGGCACATCGCGTTCGCCGCCGGCCACGTACGCGATCGGGTCCGAGACGCGCCAGGTCAGATCGGCGGTCGCGCTGAACGAGAACGCGTCGTCGTCGCTGGGCAGTTCGAGTTCCAGCTGGACCGGGTGGCTGCCCATGTCGACCTCGTAGACCGAGGTGTAGCGGCGGGTCGCGGCGTCCGTGCGGCTCGGCCGGTGCGGGGGCATGTACGCGTCGTAGGCGCCGCCCACGGTGGCGAACACCAGCGCGTGGTCGATCGCGGAGACCGGCCGCCGGGCCGTGTAGTCGAAACGGGAGATCGGCCGCACGGTGAGCACCGGGTCGATCAGCATGGTGTGCCGGTCGGCCTGTTGCTGCCACTCCGGCGGGCGGCGGAATTCCGCCATGGGTCAACTCCTCGTAACTCTGTGTCAGGGTGTCGGGACGGTGGGACGCAGCGCGGCGAGCAGGCGGTCGGCGAGCGGCGGGCGCGGGCCGCCGTCCTGGCCGCGCAGGGTGCGCAGTTCATGGCTGAGGCGTTTGTGGTCGTCCGCTGTGACGACCAGTGCGGGCAGCAGCAGCTCCAGGGCCTGGGCCGCGTCCGGGCGGCGCTCGGCCACGTACACCCAGGTGTGCAGGGCGTTCAGGGCGCCTCGGGTGTGGGCGCGGTCGCCGAGGGCGGTGCGCCAGAGCGTGGCGAGGTCACGGGCCGAGTCCGCCTCGTACATGCCGGTGTCGGCGTACCACTCGACGAGCGCGCCCTCCTCGGCGTTGTCGCATGCCAGTACGAAGGCGCCCAGCGCCAGCGCGCGGACCGCGGGGGTGTCGTGGTGGAGCAGCCGCACCAGCTCGGAGAGCATCTCGCCGCGCCTGAGGCCCACGGAGAGCAGCAGGGCCGTGGACTCGATCAGGTTGGCCGCCTCGGCCGGGCTGCTGTTGTCGGCGCGGGCCCGGGCCGCGAGCGCGCTGAGAGCGGGGCCCACGAGTTCCGGTCGCAACGGCGTGAGCAGTCCGAAGGCGCGGATCGCGGTCCAGCGGCGGCCCCAGTGGGCGTCCGTGCACCACTGGGTGAGCAGGCGCAGGACGACGGGCGCGTCGAGGAGCTGCGCGAGCGTGAGGGTGTTCGCGGCGGTGACGCGGGGGCCGAACGTCTTCGCCACCGCCCAGCCGTCGATCAGCAGCGCGACCGCGGAGGGCAGATCGGCGAGCGCGAGCATGGCGGTGGCCGCGGCGGCCCGGGTCCGTACGACGGGACGCCCGTCGCGGGCCAGCTCTTTCAGCCAGGCGATCAGCGCGGGCCGGGCCGAGGGATGGCCCGTCCACACCTCCGAGAGCAGGGCGCGCGGAGTGTTCTCCTTCCGGAAGAACGCGGTGAACTGCGGCACCGGGCCCCATTCGGTCGCCTCGTCCCGCACTTCCCCCTCGGCGCGGGCCCGCGCGAGCCGGGTCTCGGCGGCGAGTCCGAACACCGGGATCTCCGGCGGCTCTTCGGGGTGCTGCAGGCGCTGGAAGTGCACGAACAGCTTGTCCGCGAGTTCCGCGGCGAGGACGTACGGCGACCGGTCGAAGACGGCGAGCGAGATGAGGAAGGCCTTGTCGCGCAGCGTGGACTCGGGGTCGCTCAGCCACTCCCGGCACTGCTGCTCCACGGCCGCCTGCCCGAACTCCGTGAGCCGGGCCGCGGCCGCCTCGCCACCGTCGTAACCCGCCACCTCCTTCGCGAACTCGGCCGCCTCGGCGGGCTGATGGTGCCCCCGGGCGAGGAAGTCCCGCACCGGGGCGAGGGCGAGGAGGTCGTCGGTGTCCTGCGCGCGGTGCTTGCTCACATACGCGCGGACGACCGCCGACGCCTCCGGCGGCTGCCAGACGGAGGCGGTGACGCCCAGCAGGAAGGGCGAGTTCTCGACGGTCACCACCAGGTACCCGTCGACCTTCTTCAGCTGGTCGCGGGCCGCGTAGAGATGGGTGTCGCGCAGCGGCCGGTTGCGGCTGAGCGGCAGATCGCGCAGGACGTGCCCGCCGGGCGCGGTGAGCGGCGCGCTCAGGGTCGCCGGGCTCGTCTCCGGCGAGAGGGCGTGCACGGCGGGCACGCCCAGACGGTGCAGGAGCATCAGCGCGGCGGCGTGGCGGCCGGTGGCGTGCGCGCCGGCGAGGACGAGGACGCGTTCTTCGCGGAGCCGGTCCAGGGCGGCGGCGAAGGCGGGGCTCTCGACGAAGACGGCGCCGAGGTCTTCGAGGTGGCGCCGCGGGATCTCTCCGGAGGCGTACGCGGCCGAAGCCGCCGGGCCGTGGTGGTGGATCTCCGTCTTGCCGCCCATGAACACGTCACCGGCGACCTCGCCGCCGGACACGCCGTGCTGGGCGCCGCCGACCAGACTCCCGCCGAAGGACGCGGCCGAGCCGAGGATGAATCCCGGGGTGTGCGCGAAGAGCTCGCGCTGAGCCGCGCGCGCCTCCTGCGTCCGCTCCTGTTCCCCCTCTCCTTCTCCCTCTCCCTCCTGGCGCCGGATGTCCGGTTCGGGGGCCGGGTGTACGTCCTTCGGGGGTACGTCGTCGGGGGCCGGCGCCGTGGGTGGAGGCACCGTCACGCCGACTCACCCCCGGACCCGCCGAGGTGGACGTCTCCGGTGACCTGGCCGCCGGACACACCGTGCTGGTCGCCGCCGACGAGGCTGCCGCCGAAGGTGGGGGCGCCTCCGTCGAAGTGGAAGACGGCGCCCGCGGGAGGGGCGGAGGGCTGGGGAGCGCGGGCCTCGGGGGCCCGGTGCCCGGACGCCTGGGCCCCTGGCTGGTCCCGCCTCGGTGCCGGACGCTCCCCCGAGCTGGCGCCCGGCACCGAGGTTCCCCCCTTCCCACTGTGGTCGTCGCCGCCCCCCGGCACCGGGCCGTGCAGCCAGGCGCGCAGCGGGCCGTTCTTGCTGTCCACGGTCACCGCGTGGAAGTCCTCCGCGGGGATGCCCGCGTGGCCGTGCCGCACGATCCCCGTGTGCACGCTCTCCGAGACGCACAGGGCGAAGTCGTCTCTCCGCTCCCGCAGGGCCGCGCGCAGCAGCTGGGCGTCGAGGAGGCGGCAGGCGTGGTTGAGGTCGGAGCCGACCCAGCCGTCGTGCTCGTCCACGGCGACGTAGCCCGTGGCGACGACGCCGCGCAGCCGGATCTGCGCCGAGCTGGACGCCATCCGGTTGACCGCGTGCAGCTGGGTGGGGACCTCGGTGAGCAGGGCGCGCAGCAGTGCGGTGACGGAGGCGTTGGCGTCGATCAGCTCCATCACGGAGTCGCCCCGGTCGGCGCGCAGGCGCAGGCGTTCGTCGATGCCGGCGCGCTCCAGGGTGCGGTCGGCGACGTCGTACAGCATGCGCCGCAGGTACGCCTGCTCGATGTCGTCCCGGTCGCTGTACTTCTCGATGTCGAGCAACAGGATCGTCCGGCTCACGGGGTCGCTCATGGTCGCCTTTCGCAGGTGGTGCGGCAGTGGCAGAAGAGTGGCGGGCGGGGTTGTGGTGGCGTGAGGGCGGATGACGCAGTCGGAGTGTGACGGCGTACACAGAACCGCCGGTCCTTCGCCCCCGCCGCCCCCACCCGCCCCATCTCCAGGGGCTCCGCCCCATCCCCAGGGGCTCCGCCTCATCCCCAGGGGCTCCGCCTCATCCCCAGGGGCTCCGCCTCATCCCCAGGGGCTCCGCCCCTTCGACCCCGATTCGGCTTCGAGGGGCGCGGGGAACCGCGCGACCAGCCCCCACCGGCCCGCGGTGATCCACCTGACCCAGCCCCCAGTCCCACCTCACCCCCGCGCAATCTGCCGCAGCACATCCGGCCGCACGATCACCAGCGCCCGGCGCCCCGTCATCACGACCCCCCGTTCCCGCAGGTCCTTCAGCAGGCGTTGGACCATTTCCCGGGAGGCCCCCACCGACCCGGCGAGTTCCTGTTTGCTCAGGGGGACGGAGAGTTCGATGCCCTGGTCGGTGCGGCGCCCATGGGTGCGGGCGAGGTCCAGCAGCAGGATCGCGAAGCGCTCCCGCACGCTGAGGGAGGCGAATTCCAGGCGGCGCCGATCGGCCGCCCGGGTGCGATCAGAGGTGAGGCCGAGGAGGGCGAAGGAGACGGCGGGGGAGCGGGCGAGGAACTCGGTGAAGCGGCCGCGTTCGACGGCGACCGTACGGACCGGCTCCAAGGCCGTCACGGTGGCCGACCGCGGGCGCCCGGTGAGCGCCGCGGACTCCCCGATGATGTCGCCGGGGCCGCGCAGCGCGAGCAGCGCCTCGTAGCCGTTGGAGGCGGCCGCGGTCACCTTCGTCCAGCCGTGCGTGACGAACAGGACGTGCGAGGACGGCTCGCTCTGGTGCAGGAGCACCATCCGGGGCGCGTACGAGAGCTCGTGCCCGAGACCGAGCAGCGCCGAGCGGTCCTCGCTCTCCAGCCGGGCCAGGAACGGCACCCGGTCGTCGAGCCCTCCGTCGCCGGGTAAGCCCGACGAATCCCATGAGTCCGGTAAGTCCGACGAGCCCGACGAGCCCGATGCCCCGGATGTGTCCGGTGGGTGTGCTGCCGTCATGTCGCCCCCCGATCGCCGCAGCCGACCGATCAAAGTACTGAAGGGCATGCGATGGTGGACAGAGATTGCGCGGTACCGTCCAGGATCGGAAACTTTTGGGGACGAGGGCCCGGAGAATGCGCTAAGGCCGGCCCGGCGACCGTCCCGTGGCCGCCCCCGACCGCACCGTCTCCCGCTCGCGTTCCCACTCGCGTCCGACCTGCGGGAGCACCGCGGTGACGTGGCAAGAAGTCCGGCGTGTCGCCCTGGACAGCATTTGTTTTGACCGAAGTCCTTGCGGTAGGTACGCTCAGACCTTGTGCCTGGGGTGTGCCCTGGCTCGCGTGCGTGCCTTCAAACCGCAAGGCGAGCCGTAACCGGCCACCGTAATCTGCGCCCTTTTCGCCTCGCGGCGGGAGTCTGCAGCATTCGACACACCCGACCGCGTGGGTCGGAGATGTTCCAGGTTAGCTTCACCATTCGGCACACAGAAACCGGAGAAGTAGTGCCTACGATCCAGCAGCTGGTCCGGAAGGGCCGGCAGGACAAGGTCGAGAAGAACAAGACGCCCGCACTTGAGGGTTCGCCCCAGCGTCGCGGCGTCTGCACGCGTGTGTTCACGACCACCCCGAAGAAGCCGAACTCGGCCCTGCGTAAGGTCGCGCGTGTGCGTCTGACCAGCGGGATCGAGGTCACCGCTTACATTCCGGGTGAGGGACACAACCTGCAGGAGCACTCCATCGTGCTCGTGCGCGGCGGCCGTGTGAAGGACCTGCCGGGTGTTCGCTACAAGATCATCCGTGGTTCGCTCGACACCCAGGGTGTCAAGAACCGCAAGCAGGCCCGCAGCCGCTACGGCGCCAAGAAGGAGAAGTAGAAATGCCTCGTAAGGGCCCCGCCCCGAAGCGCCCGGTCATCATCGACCCGGTCTACGGTTCCCCTCTGGTGACCTCCCTCATCAACAAGGTGCTGCTGAACGGCAAGCGCTCCACCGCCGAGCGCATCGTCTACGGCGCCATGGAGGGTCTGCGTGAGAAGACGGGCAACGACCCGATCATCACGCTGAAGCGCGCGCTGGAGAACATCAAGCCGACCCTCGAGGTCAAGTCCCGCCGTGTCGGTGGTGCGACGTACCAGGTTCCGATCGAGGTCAAGCCCGGTCGTGCCAACACGCTCGCGCTGCGCTGGCTCGTCGGTTACTCCCGCGCCCGTCGCGAGAAGACCATGACCGAGCGTCTGCTCAACGAGCTTCTCGACGCCTCCAACGGCCTCGGTGCCGCTGTGAAGAAGCGCGAGGACACCCACAAGATGGCCGAGTCCAACAAGGCCTTCGCGCACTACCGCTGGTAGTCGCTACCCCCATCGAGACCGAGAGAAGACCGAAGCCTTATGGCTACCACTTCACTTGACCTGGCCAGGGTCCGCAACATCGGGATCATGGCCCACATCGACGCGGGCAAGACGACCACCACCGAGCGGATCCTCTTCTACACCGGCGTCAGCTACAAGATCGGTGAGGTCCACGACGGCGCTGCCACCATGGACTGGATGGAGCAGGAGCAGGAGCGTGGCATCACGATCACCTCTGCTGCCACCACCTGTCACTGGCCGCTCGAGGACAACGACTACACGATCAACATCATCGACACCCCGGGGCACGTCGACTTCACGGTCGAGGTGGAGCGTTCGCTCCGCGTCCTCGACGGTGCCGTCACGGTGTTCGACGGTGTCGCCGGTGTCGAGCCGCAGTCCGAGACGGTGTGGCGTCAGGCCGACCGTTACGGCGTGCCGCGCATCTGCTTCGTCAACAAGCTCGACCGGACCGGCGCGGAGTTCCACCGCTGCGTCGACATGATCAAGGACCGCCTCGGTGCGGTGCCGCTGATCATGCAGCTTCCGATCGGCGCCGAAATGGACTTCAAGGGCGTTGTGGACCTGGTCCGCATGAAGGCGCTCGTGTGGTCCGCCGAGGCCGCCAAGGGTGAGATGTACGACGTCGTCGACATCCCGGCCACGCACACCGAGGCTGCCGAGGAGTACCGCGGCAAGCTCGTCGAGGCCGTCGCGGAGAACGACGACGAGATCATGGAGCTGTTCCTGGAGGGCCAGGAGCCCACCGAGGAGCAGCTGTACGCCGCGATCCGTCGTGTCACCATCGCGTCCGGCAAGTCCAAGGGCGTCACGGTCACCCCGGTGTTCTGTGGCACCGCGTTCAAGAACAAGGGCGTTCAGCCCCTGCTCGACGCGGTCGTGCGCTACCTGCCGACTCCGCTTGACGTCGAGGCCATCGAGGGCCACGACGTGAAGGACCCGGAGCTGGTCGTCAAGCGCAAGCCGTCCGACGACGAGCCGCTCTCCGCCCTCGCGTTCAAGATCATGAGCGACCCGCACCTGGGCAAGCTCACCTTCGTCCGGGTGTACTCGGGCCGCCTGGAGTCCGGCAGCGCCGTGCTGAACTCCGTCAAGGGCAAGAAGGAGCGCATCGGCAAGATCTACCGCATGCACGCGAACAAGCGTGAGGAGATCGAGTCGGTGGGCGCCGGTGACATCGTCGCCGTCATGGGCCTGAAGCAGACCACCACCGGTGAGACGCTGGCCGACGACAAGAACCCGGTCATCCTGGAGTCCATGGACTTCCCGGCGCCGGTCATTCAGGTCGCCATCGAGCCCAAGTCCAAGGGCGACCAGGAGAAGCTGGGTGTCGCCATCCAGCGTCTCGCGGAGGAGGACCCCTCCTTCCAGGTTCACTCGGACGAGGAGACCGGCCAGACCATCATCGGTGGTATGGGCGAGCTGCACCTCGAGGTGCTGGTCGACCGTATGCGTCGTGAGTTCAAGGTCGAGGCCAACGTCGGCAAGCCGCAGGTCGCGTACCGCGAGACGATCCGCAAGGCCGTCGAGCGTCACGACTACACGCACAAGAAGCAGACCGGTGGTACCGGTCAGTTCGCCAAGGTGCAGATCGCGATCGAGCCGATCGAGGGCGGCGACGCCTCGTACGAGTTCGTGAACAAGGTCACCGGTGGCCGCATCCCGAAGGAGTACATCCCTTCGGTCGACGCGGGTGCGCAGGAGGCCATGCAGTTCGGCATCCTGGCCGGCTACGAGATGACGGGCGTCCGCGTCATTCTTCTCGACGGTGGCTACCACGAGGTCGACTCCTCCGAGCTCGCGTTCAAGATCGCCGGTTCGCAGGCCTTCAAGGAGGCCGCGCGCAAGGCTTCCCCCGTGCTCCTTGAGCCGATGATGGCCGTCGAGGTCACCACGCCCGAGGACTACATGGGTGAGGTCATCGGCGACATCAACTCCCGCCGTGGTCAGATCCAGGCCATGGAGGAGCGTGCCGGTGCGCGCGTCGTGAAGGGCCTCGTGCCCCTCTCGGAGATGTTCGGCTACGTCGGCGACCTCCGCAGCAAGACCTCGGGTCGCGCAAGCTACTCGATGCAGTTCGACTCCTACGCCGAGGTTCCCCGGAACGTCGCCGAGGAGATCATCGCGAAGGCCAAGGGCGAGTAACGCACCCCGTTTACACGCTTTAGGCTTGACACCGACCGCCGGGGCTTCGAACCGGCAAGGGGACGAGGGATCGTCCCCCGGGGGAGAACCCCGGCGGGCGGCATCCCAGCAAAGATCACCTGGCGCCGATGAGTAAGGCGTACCAGAACCACTCCACAGGAGGACCCAGTGGCGAAGGCGAAGTTCGAGCGGACTAAGCCGCACGTCAACATCGGCACCATCGGTCACATCGACCACGGTAAGACGACCCTCACGGCCGCCATTACCAAGGTGCTGCACGACGCGTACCCGGACCTGAACGAGGCCTCGGCCTTCGACCAGATCGACAAGGCTCCTGAGGAGCGCCAGCGCGGTATCACCATCTCCATCGCGCACGTCGAGTACCAGACCGAGACGCGTCACTACGCCCACGTCGACTGCCCCGGTCACGCGGACTACATCAAGAACATGATCACGGGTGCGGCGCAGATGGACGGCGCCATCCTCGTGGTTGCCGCCACCGACGGCCCGATGCCGCAGACCAAGGAGCACGTGCTCCTGGCCCGCCAGGTCGGCGTTCCCTACATCGTCGTCGCCCTGAACAAGGCCGACATGGTGGACGACGAGGAGATCCTGGAGCTCGTCGAGCTCGAGGTTCGCGAGCTGCTCTCCGAGTACGAGTTCCCGGGCGACGACCTGCCGGTCGTCAAGGTCTCGGCGCTCAAGGCCCTTGAGGGCGACAAGGAGTGGGGCCAGACCGTCCTCGACCTGATGCAGGCCGTCGACGAGAACATCCCGCAGCCCGAGCGTGACGTCGACAAGCCGTTCCTGATGCCGATCGAGGACGTCTTCACGATCACCGGTCGTGGCACCGTCGTCACCGGTCGTATCGAGCGTGGTGTCCTCAAGGTCAACGAGACCGTCGACATCGTGGGCATCAAGCAGGACAAGACCACCACCACGGTCACCGGCATCGAGATGTTCCGCAAGCTGCTCGACGAGGGCCAGGCCGGTGAGAACGTCGGTCTGCTCCTCCGTGGCATCAAGCGCGAGGACGTCGAGCGCGGCCAGGTCATCATCAAGCCCGGTTCGGTTACGCCGCACACCGAGTTCGAGGCCCAGGCCTACATCCTGTCCAAGGACGAGGGTGGCCGCCACACGCCGTTCTTCAACAACTACCGTCCGCAGTTCTACTTCCGCACGACGGACGTGACCGGCGTTGTGACCCTCCCCGAGGGCACCGAGATGGTCATGCCGGGCGACAACACTGAGATGACCGTTTCGCTCATCCAGCCCGTCGCCATGGAGGAGGGCCTGAAGTTCGCCATCCGTGAGGGTGGCCGGACCGTGGGCGCCGGCCAGGTCATCAAGATCAACAAGTAAGTCCTTGTTGGCTTGACAGCCTGGTAGCTCCTCGCGAGCTCCTTGAAGGGGCCCGTACGACTTCGGTCGTACGGGCCCCTTTGCCGTGCCCATCGCGCACACTGCGTGCGTGGATTCCCATGACCTGGGCGCGGTGGGACGTCGGCCGCTGCCGGCGAAGCCGGATCTTCCGGACCTGGCGGCTGCGCATCGGCGTGGCCCGGCCGATGCCGTCGAGGCGCGGTGGCGGCAGCTGGCGCTGGCGTGGCAGTGGCGTCGCGAGCGGCAGGAGGTCCTCCGGCCGGGGGTGGGCTACCCGGGCATCGTGCACCTCATCGAGGTGGCCCACGCGGAACGGACGCTGCGGCAGCTGTATCCGTACACCAGCCACTTCGCCCTGCACCTGAGCAGCTGCACCCGGTACCCGTACGCGCTGCGGGTGCCGAGCGTCCTGTCTCGGCACGACGGGCGCTTCCAGGTCTTCGTGCCCCGCGTCGGGACCCTCCTCGGCGAGACCGACACGGCGGAAGCGGCCGTCGCCCTGGTCGTGGCCCACCTTCCGGCGGGACTCGGCCCGGCCGTGGCCGGCACCGCCGACGATCTTTGCCGATGACGGCCTTCGCGTGCCGATGACGGTCTCTGTCAGCGATGTCGGTCTACGTATGCCGATGTCGGTCTCCGTATGCCGATGGCGGCCTTCGTAAGCGTGATGACGGCCTCCGAAAGTGTTCGACGCCGACGGCCCATTCCCCCGCGTGACCCTCCCTCCCCTATTTGTCATGCCGCTGAGCAAATTAGTACGCCGTCGGGGCGAGGGGTGAGGCATGTCTGGAGACGTCAGTCGCAGAACCGTTCTCGGTGCCGGGCTCGGTGCCGGGCTCGCGGCGTTACCGGGGCTGCCGGGAGTGGCGTGGGTGGACGGTGGGCAGCCGGGGCCCACCGACCCCGGCGCGTACATCTCCTTCACGGGCGGAGCGTTCTCGCTGGTGGGCGCGCCGGTCGTGGTGTCCCCGGAGGACCACCTCGGAGTCGTACGGGTGGCGGGCGACCTCCGTGACGACCTCGAACGGGTGACGGACGTACGGCCCGGTGACGGGATGGCCCGGGAGGTCGTGCTCGTCGGGACGATCGGGCGCAGCCCGCTGATCGACGGCCTGATCGCCTCCGGGAAGCTGGATGTCACGGGGGTGCGGGGACGGTGGGAGACCTCCCTGCAGACCGTCGTGGAGCGGCCGATGCCTGGCGTCGACCGGGCCTTCGTCATCGCGGGCAGCGACCCCCGCGGCACGATCTTCGGCGCGTACGACGTCTCGTACGGCATCGGCGTCTCGCCCTGGTACTGGTGGGACGACGTACGCCCGGTCCACCGCGACGCGCTCCACGTGCTGCCGGGACGGCACACGCAGGGCACCCCCGCGGTGAAGTACCGGGGGATCTTCATCAACGACGAGAACCCGGCCCTCGGGACCTGGGCCCCCGCCTTCTTCGGCCCCGGCAGGGCGCCCGGCCACGACGGCGGCTTCAACGCCGACTTCTACGCGAAGGTCTTCGAGGTACTGCTCCGTCTGAAGGCGAACTATCTGTGGCCGGCGGTGTGGGGCCGCGCCTTCGCCGAGGACGATCCGCGCAACCACGCCCGCGCCAAGGAGTACGGGATTGTCATGGGCACGTCCCACGAGGCGCCCATGATGCGGGGCATCGAGGAGTGGAACCGGCACGCGGTACCCGCCGTGCGCGACAGCGCCGCAGCCGTCGTCACGCCCGGCCATGACCCGTACGGCGGTACGGGGGAGTGGTCGTTCCGCCGCAACGCCGACGCGCTCAAGGCGTACTGGCGCGACGGCATCCGCCGGATGGCCGACCAGGACTTCGAGGGCGTCGTCACCCTCGGGATGCGCGGAAACGGCGACACCAGCCTGCCGGACGGCGACGGCGTCGAGCTGATGCGGGAGATCATCGACGCACAGCGGACGATCATCGCCGAGGTGACGGGCCGCGACCCGGCCTCGGTCCCCCAGGTGTGGACGCTCTACAAGGAGGTCCAGCGGTACTGGGACCGCGGGCTGCGGGCCCCGGACGACGTCACCGTCGTACTGACGGACGACAACTGGGGCAACATCCGCAAGCACCCCGACCCGGCCGAGCCCGCGCGGCCCGGTGGCTACGGCCTCTACTACCACTTCGACTACGTGGGCGCGGGCCGCAACTACAAGTGGGTCGACACGGCCAACCTGCCCAACCTCTGGGACCAGCTCCACCAGGCGCACGCGTACGGCAACCACGGGCTGTGGGTGACGAACGTCGGCGACCTCAAGGGCAACGAGCTACCGACCGAGTTCTTCCTCGACTACGCCTGGAATTCCGGCCGTTGGGACGACCCTGGCGCGCTCGGCGAGTGGGAGAGGCGGTACGCGCGGCAGAACTTCGGCGCGCGGCACGCGACGGCGATCGCGGACGTACTGGCGACGTACGGACAACTCCAGTCGCGCCGCAAGCCGGAACTCCTCAACCGCCGGATCACCCTCGACCCGGCATCGGGCGCGGTGGTGTACGACGACCAGGCAACCCCCTTCTACGGCCGGGAACTCGAGCAGGTCACGCAGGAGTGGCGGACGCTCGCGGCACGGACCGGGCGGATCGCGCGACGGCTGCCGGACTCGGCGCGGGACGCGTGGTTCGAGCTGATCGGCTACGAGGTCGAGGCGACGGCCAACCTGTACGAGCTGCGGGAGGCGGAGTTCACGAACCTGCTCTACGCCGTCCAGGGCCGGGCGGCGACGAACGACCTGGCCGCGGCGGCGGAGGCGGGCCTGGAACGGGACTTCGCCCTCGCCGAACGCTTCAACCATGGCGTCGCGGGCGGCAAATGGGCGGGCTTCCAGACGCAGCCGCACATCGACTACGGAGATGTGGCGCGCTACGGCCCGAACGCGAGCTGGCAGCAGCCGGAGCTGAACAACGCGGCACTGCCGGACGTCCTGTTCCCCGCGGTGCGCCGCATCGAACTGCCGCCGGGCGCCGAGCTGGGGGTGGCGGTCGACGGCTCCCCGGGAGCGGAGGCGGTGCTGAGCCCGTACCGGGCGGGCCCGGCGCCGTATATCGAGGTGTTCAACCGGGGCCGGGACGCCTTCGACTACCGGATCGAGGCCTCGGAGCCGTGGATCACCGTGGACCGTCCGCGCGGGAGAGTCCGTGACCAGGCGCGGGCGGTGGTGAAGGCGGACTGGTCGCGGGCACCGCACGGTCGTACGGGGGCCCGGATCACGGTGAGCGGCGCGGGAGCCTCGGTGGTCGTGCCGGTGATCGCCGATAACCCGTCCGCCCGCGGGCTGCGGGGATTCGTCGAGGCGGGCGGGTATGTGGCGATGGACGCGGAGCACTGCGTACGGGCGGTGGGCACCTGGCGGCGGATCGACCGGATCGGCCGCACCGGGGCGGGCATGACGCCGTACCCCGTGACGGCCCCGCGCCGGACGCCGGGCGGCACGGCCTCCCCCCGCCTGGAGTACGAGGTGAGTCTGTTGAGCGCCGGCACGGTGACCGTGTGGGCGTACCTGTCCCCGCGCAACCCGGCCCTCCCGACGGGCGGCCTGCGCTACGCGCTCTCCTTCGACGACGCGCCGCCGCGGACGGGCGACATCCACGCGGCCACGGGAGCCGACGACGGCCTGATGAACAGCCAGTGGGCCCGCAACACGTCGGACAACGTGAACGTGACGTCGACGCGGCATGCGATCGCCGCTCCCGGCGTGCACCTCCTGAAGTTCTGGATGGTCGACCCGACGGTGGTGCTGCAACGGCTGGTGATCGACACGGGTGGGCTAAGGCCGACGTACCTGGGCCCGCCGGAGAGTCACCGTGTGGACCGGGGTGTCACCAGGTGACCGGCAAGGCCACCGGACCGCGGATCATCGTGCGCTGCCGGAAGGGGACCTGATCGGCGGGTACGGCGAGACGCAGCCCGGGCAGGCGTTCGAGCAGGGTGTCGATCAGCAGCTCGATCTGCATACGGGAGAAGACGGCACCCGTGCAGAAGTGCGGCCCGTTGCCGAACGACACATGGGCGCCCGCGTCCCGGTCGAGGTCGATCCGGTCGGGGTCGGGGAAGACGTCCGGGTCGCGGTTGGCGGCCAGGTAGGAGACGTAGACGGCGTCGCCGGCCCTGACGAGGGTGCCGTGGATGTCGACGTCCTCCGTGGCGATGCGGGGCAGGCCGACGGCGGCGCGGTGCGGGATGTAGCGCAGGAGTTCCTCGATGGCCGCCGGGCGGGAGGCGGGGTCGTTGTGGAAGCGTTCCAGCAGGTCGGGCCGGGTGAGGAGGAGGTAGAACATCTGGCCGCTGTTGTTGGTGATGGCCTCGCCGCCGATCTGGAGCGGCCCGGCGACACTGATCGCCTCCTCCAGGCCGAGCTCGCCCCGCCGCACGGCACCACCGAGCAGGGACAACACGTCCTCACCGGCACCGGCACCGGCATCGTCGCCTTCGCTGTCTCGGCGCTCGCGGACGGCCTCCCCGATCCACCCGAAGAGCCCCTTCTTGGCGTGCTCGGAGGCCTCGGCGCCGCCCGCCGTGGAGATGATCTCCCGCGTCCAGTCGTGCAACTTCTGCCGCTCGTCGACGGGTACGCCCATGACCTCGCAGACGACGTTGATCGGGAAGGGTTCGAGGACCCGCTCGATCAGGTCGGCAGGGGGGCCGGCCGCCACCATCCCGTCCACCAGGACGTCGAGCATCTCCTGGGCACGGGGGCGCAGGCGCTTCACGGCGCTCACGGTGTAGGCGTTCGAGACGGCGTGCCGGAGCCGGTTGTGGTCGGGCTGATCGGCCCAGGCCAGGGCTCCGGGCCGGGGCGCGAAGTGCGGCGCCAGTCGTGTGACCTGCCGGACGGAGGCCTCCCGCCGGCTGAACCGGGGGTCGTTCGTGATCATCTTCACGTCGTCGTAGCGCGTCGCCAGCCACGCCCAGCCCTCCCCGTACGGAAGCCGGATCCGCGTCAGCGGCCCCTCCCGCATCAGCTCCGCGAGCACCGGCTCGAACTCGATGGCGTTCAGCTCACCGGCGGGCCAGTCCCGAACAGGGGGAAGGGGCTGCTCGGGCCGCTCGGGGAGTGTGACGGTCTCTTCTGCCATGCGTTCAGCGTCGTCGGGCGGGGGTGGGGTGTCGCGGGGGAGTGCTCCAGACGGAGTGATGGTGCGGTGGTGGTGTAGTCCATGGACTGAACGAAGTCCCGCATGGCCTGGTACCGGCGGGAGCCGCCCTGCTGCGCGTCGTCCGCGGCGATGGTCATGGCGCTCGCTCCTCGTCTGACGTCAGAAGCCCAGGTAAGTGATCTGAACGACGTAGACACGTTCGCGGCGTAGGACGACCTGATAGGTGAACATGCCGCCAGGGACGATGATGTCGCCGCCCTTCGGATCCGTGCCCTGATGGGTCCGGCCGTGGATGTGGGCGGCTTCGGCTGCCCTGACGAGCTCGTCCGCCTTCTCTTCCACCCTGGTGAGGAAGTTGGCGGGAGCGGTGCGGGCGGCTTCTTCCGCACCGAAGGCGTACTCCCACTTCCAGCTCAACCGCGCACTGCCTTCATGGCGTCGTCCAGGACGGTGCCCAGCTCCCGCAGGGCTTCCTGGGCGGTGACGGGGTCCTCATGCTCCAGCTTGCTCTGCGCATGGGCGAAGCGGGCGGACAGGTCTGGGCGGCGGGCGATCTCGATGTCCCTGGCCCAGATCAGGACCCAGCTCTGTACGGGGCTCAGGGACTGCCACTCGACCGCCTTGGCGAAGGCTTCGTCCTTCGTGGCCTGCATCTCCTCCAGGCGGCCCGGGGCAACGGTGGCGAGAGCGGCGCGGAGCGCGTCCGGGTTCTGCTCGGGGCGGGGGATCAGCTCGTGTCCGTGGTCGGCCAGTGTGCTCATGGTGTCCTCCAGGAGTGCCCTGGCCAGGGTATCCGGCTGGGGCACTGGTGAGGGCGAATCCTGCGTCGCCACTGTGGCGGACTCCGGTGCAGGAATCTCACGTCCAAGGAGCCGGCCGTGCTGCCGCGGGACCTCCTTCGGACTGCAGTCGACGGGGCGGGGGCGGCAAGGATCGGCATATTCAAGCTGCGCGACCTTCATTGCGTGAGGATCGACATTCACGGCAGCGGCCGGGGCCGGGGGAGCGGAAGGCGCGGTCGCAGCCCTCGCAGTTCTGGAGCGGATGCCGTACGTCCGGGGGCGGCGCGGGCACGCGGAACGGCGGCGGAGGCGGCAGCTGCGCGGCGAGTCGATGGGCGAGAAGGGCGGCTGGGCGGCGCAGGTCTTCGGGTGGCAGGTCCGTGGTCAGTGCGTGTTGTACGGCGGTGAGGGTGAGGTCTCGTTCCAGCCAGGCGGCGACGCCGGGGGCGAGGTGCTCGGCGTCGGTGACGGAGAGGAGGAGGCGGGGGTCGTGACGGCGGAGGCCGGCGAGGAGGTCGGTGGCGGTCCGGAGGAGAGCGGGGGAGGCGTGCGCGGGTCGGGGCACGGTAGGGAGGAGCTTGCGGGGCGGGGGTTCGGCTGGGCCCGGGCGTCGGATGGGCCTGCTGGGGGTGTCGGCCGGCGTCCCGTGATGTCCGGGCTGATTGCAGGAGACGGTGCGGGTGACGATGCGGCCGCCGGGAGTGCGTTCGCGGGTGCGGCGGAGGTAGCCGTGGGTTTCGAGCTCGCGCAGGGCGGCGGCGATACGGGTCGGGCCTTCGGGGAACCGGGCGGCGAGGGTCTTGATGTCGACGCGGGCGCCTGTGGGGAGCGACTGGATGTAGACGGCGAGCCCGATCGCGAGTCCTGAGAGCTCCGGGTGCTGGGCGAGGTGGTTGCCGATCACCGTGAAGCGGGTGGTGTGGCGGGTGTTGTCGTGGATGACGCCACTGGGACGGGCGTGAGCGTTCTGGTGGGTGTGGTTTTTGCCCGCGATACGGGACTGGGCGCGCGGGGGCGCGCTAGGGTTCTGGGTATCCATCGGGAAGCTCTCTTCTTCCTCGGTGGTCAGGCCCTCGCATTGGGATTGCCGTCCCGGCGGGGGCCGTCGCATGTCTGCCGCATGTCTGCGGTTGTGCTCTGTCGCGCTGAGCGTAAGGCAGGCAACCGGTCCCGAATCCACCCGAGTTGGGCATATTCACTCGCGGGAGTGAGTTTGCGCGGCGGTCACCGTTTCGGCGGGCGGGCGGGCGGGAGGGGTGGGGCTTGGCGGGGTTCTTTCCCTCTCGTGTTTCTTGGGGAAGATCGCCGGCCGCACCGGAACACGCTCCGCCGTGCTCCGGTGACGCGAGATGGAGTTCGGCTCGGACGGGCATGCTCCCTCATATGAGTACGGGCACTCATGTGCCATCTCCTGCCCTGGGGTTGAGTGGAGCCATGCTCTTCCTCACCGGCCTCGGCGACTGGCCGAGCCGCTACTCGGAATGGCCCGATTCCGGTCACTCCCTGCCAGAGGCTGCCTGTGGACTGTCACAGCCGATAGCTAGAGTTGCTGGTGAAGCTTCGGCTGTTTTGGCTGTACGGGGGAGAGATTGTGTTGCCGAGCGATAGTGGGGCGGCGCCTGGACCGTCGTCGTGGGCGTCGGGTGTGTTCGACGCGGCGCAGAACGCGATCGGTGATGTGGTCACCGAGCTGTCGTCGTTCACGAAGTTCCAGAAGCGCGTCGACGACCTGATTCGCGACCTCAAGGGTTCGGCGGCGGGACCGGGCGAGGTGGGGCAGGAGCAGCTGGCGCGCCACCAGTTCGGCGGCGGAGCGGGCGAGTGGGCGGAGGCATCCGGACTGTTCACCTCGTACGAGACGGTGATCACGGAGCTGGAGAGCCTGTCGAAGCTGCTGTCCGACTCCATGGAGGGCATGAACATCGCGGTGCTGGCCTCGCACAAGGGTTACCAGAACATCGATCTGGACGTGCGCGACCGTATGACGGCGATCAGCGCGGAGACGACGAAGCACTACGGGGGGAGCTACGACCCCGCGCTGCCGAAGAAGACCCACGAAGGCGGCACCGGGTCGAAGCCGGACCAGACACCTTCAGGCGGCGACTCGGGAGGCACGATCTGATGTCCGGCAAGGGGACCGGCGACGGTACGTCTTTCGAGGGCATGAGCCACGAGCAGATGCTCGCGTGGCTGGACCAGGCGAACGCCGGCACGGTGCAGGGGGCCGCCGACCGGCTGATCGCCGCAGCCAAGGAGATCCGCAAGATCGCGGAGGAGCTCAAGGTCCGTCCGCAGTACGTGGAGTGGAAGGGCGAGGGCGCGGACGCGTTCCGCACGTGGAGCGGCGACCTGGCCAACTCGACTTTGCGCTTGGGTGATTTCAGCGAGGGCGCCGCGAAGTGGCTGGGCGAGGCCTCGGGGGCGATCGCCACGGCCCAGGCGTCCATTCCGCGCGACAAGGCCGGCGCACAGGCGAACCTGGACGCGGCCCAAGCGGCGCACAACGACCCGGACGCGGCGACGGTGAGCAGCAAGTCCGCAAGTGAACTCGCGGCGCTGGCAGCGGACAAGGAGAAGGTGCGGCAGGAGGCGGCCGCGCAGATGCGGAAGCTGGGCCAGACGTACTCGCTGTCGGCCACGCAGCTGGACGGGCTGGAGAGACCCAAGTTTCCGCCGCCGCCGAAGGCGATTCAGCCTGATCCGGACAGTGTCTGGTCAAACGAAGTCGTGTCGACCGGAGGCGGTGCCACCGACACGCCATCCAGCAGACACACGGTTCCCGCTTCGTTCTCCTCCGGGGCGCCGAGAACTGCGGCCGAAGCCACTGGGCGCGGAGGAGGGATAAGCCATGAATCCGGCTCGCTCGGGACAGTTGAACGATCGCGCCCCGAAGCCTCGGACCATGTGGGCGTGAAGATCGACGGGACGCAGGCACTGCCGCAAGCGCCCTCAGCACCTTCCGTGAGTCCGGCCGGCCTGCCGAGCGGTGGCAGGGCTGACGTCGGTGGCTCGCCACCCACGGGGACGATTCCGCCGATGCCGAGTGGCGTGCCGGGTTCGCCCGCACGCCTGACGGGGCCGGAGCGCGCGACGGCCGGTGGCCGTCCTTTGGTTCAGCCCAGGCGTGGGCCGGAGGGACCGCTCTCCCGAGGCGTACGGGGTATCGGAGGTGTGGCCGAGCCAGGGAGCTCGACAGGCACGGCACGTCCGATAGTCGGAGGTCGTCCTGCGGTCCCTCTGGGGCGCGGGAAGGCAGTCGCAACTCCCGGGCGGGCGCCGGGCAGTAGCGACATTGTCGGTGGCCGTCCCATGTCACCGGCTGCTGCTCGGCCCGCCCGTGGGCTGCCGCGCGGCACCGTCGTGGGGGGTGAAACACCCAACACGCCTGGTCGCGGTGCTAGCGGCCCAAAGCCCCCTGCCGGTGCCGGTGCAGCGCGTAACGGACAGCGCGTGACACCTGAGCTGCGGGGCACGGGAACCGGTCCAGAGAGCGGCGTAGTGGGTGGCCGCCCACAGCCGCAGAAACGCTCGGGAACCGGGCCGTTCACCCGCGGTGGGTCGGGATTGGTGCGGAACCAGGACTCCGATTGCGCTACGCCTACGTCGAGCGCCGTCGGGCGTACGGGCGCGCCGCCGAACGGTTCCCGGACATCGAACTCGCCGAGACGGAATAACGAGCGGGACAAGAGGGCCGGCAACCGAACCGAGGAGCAGGAGTCCGGAAAGCAGAATGGCCGCTTGGAGACCTAGCCACCAGAAGCCGACCGACCCTGCACAGCAGACCCAGAGGAAGCAGATGCCTGCCAGCACGATAAGGAAAGCCCGCCTTGGGAGTGCCGTCTCCGGAGCCGTGGGCCTGCTGTTGGTGGGCATTGCGGCCACGCCCGCCTACGCGGAGTCCATCCGGGAGCGAGAGTGGCACCTTACGGCCATGAAGGCCGAGCAGATGTGGCAGACCAGCACGGGCAAGGGCATCACCGTGGCCGTCATCGACTCGGGCGTGAACGCCGACCTGCCCGACCTGAAGGGGCAGATACTCCCCGGCATGGACGAGGCACCGGACTCACCCGGCGACGAGCACACGGATTACGAGGGGCATGGAACCGGGATGGCCCTTCTGATTGCCGGCACAGGCAAGGCCGACGGAGGCGCTGGCACTTTCGGCCTCGCACCGGGAGCCAAGATCCTCCCGGTACGGACACCTGATAGGGGATTGGACGGCGTCCGATACACCAAGGAGTTCAGCGAGACCGTGAGCCGCGGGATTCGCTACGCCGCCGATTCTGGTGCACAGGTGATCAACATCTCGATGGCAGTGCCCGAAGGATCGGAGCAACTCACCGCCGCTGTGAAGTACGCGCTGGAAAAGGGCTCGCTGATCTTTGCCGGCGTCGGAAACAGCGGCAGCGAAGACAAGGGAAACCCAGTGGAGTACCCCGCCGCGACTCCGGGCGTGGTCGGCGTGGGCGCGGTGGGCAAAGACCTCCGCAAGACCACCGAGTCCGAGTACGGCCCGCAGGTCGACATTGCCGCGCCTGGTGAAGAGATGTACTCCGTATGCCCGAACGGCGCGGGCTTGTGCCGCTCCCACGGCACCAGCGACGCCACCGCCCTGGCCTCCGCCAGCGCCGCCCTCATCTGGTCCAAGCACCCGACCTGGACCAACAACCAGGTCCTGCGCGTCATGCTCAACACCATCGGCGGCCCTACGGACGGCGCCAGGCGCAATGACTCCATCGGCTACGGCATCGTGCGCCCCCGCGTCGCCCTGCAGAACCCCGGTGACCCGGGCCCCGCCGCCGAGTATCCCCTCCCTGACCTCGCGGCCGCGGACTCAGCATCTCCGTCGGCAGAGGCCACGGGCCCCAACGGCACAAGTGCCAAGTCGAAGGAGAACAGCACCGCGGCCGCGGCTTCCGCCGAAGACGGAGGCAGTGGCCCCTTCTGGATCGGGTTGGGCGTCGGTGCTGCCGTACTGCTCGGCGGAGCCGTCACGGCTGTGGTCGTCGGCAGGCGCCGGCACGCCAGGGGCACCTGAGTACGCGTACTCACGCCTGATGGTTGTCGGTACGGATGAGACGCCTGACGAGGTGACGCTACGGTATTGCGTGATCACCGCAGCATTGCTGCCGCACGTTTACATGGGTTCGTCGGTGTACGGCGAGACACGGGGGAGGGACCACGCATGGCGTGGGAGGAGTGGGAGCAGCTCAAAACCGCAGCGGCTGAGCGGAACTCGGCCCGGATGCAGCTGAACCACGTACCGATGGATCCTGGGGGTGCCGGCGGCACGCTGGTGTCGAACAGGCCGGCCTGGGCTAAGGCCGGGGAAGGCGTCGGATCACTCCGTGAGGACATCGGCAAGGTGCTGGGGAAACTGGCGGACGGCCAGAAAGGCCTCGGCAAGGACTCAGGTTGCCTGACCGCAGAGGCCCAGAAGGACGTTTACGGCTCGTGGGAGCGCTACGTCCGGGACGTGAGTGGGCGCTGCGGGAAGTTGGCGGGTTTGCTGGAGAAGACGGGCAATGCCCAACTGGCGACCGACGAGGCGGTTGAGGTCGAGATCGGCAATCTGAAGGTCGAGTACGCGGACACGCCGGCTGTCGGCGGCCAGGCCAAGGGGCAGTGAGCACAGGCATGGACCTTGCAACGCTCAAAGCCCTCAAACCGACCGAGTATTCGGAAGCGGCTGACGGATACCGCAGCACGTCCGACATGGCGAGCGCGGCCAAGGATCGCATCGACAACCAGATCGCCGTGGCCATGAGGAACTCCCTGAAAGGCGAGGCCGCGACCGCGGCGATCAATCAGCTGACGGAACTGGGCAAGAACTTCCACTACGTCCAGGTCGAATGCGGTCTCGTCAGTACGGCTCTCGAAGCCTTCTCGTACGAGGTGGGAGCGGCCAAGAGCAAGCTCGACGCGGCTCTTGAGGGCGCACAGGCAGCGAAACTCACCGTGAACGCCGACGGCTCGATCACCTATCCGCCGGCCGGCGAGAAGGGCGAGGACGGCAAGACTCCCGAGGGCGGCACAGTGAGCGGCCTGACGGATGGGACCGCCTCCGCGGTGGGCCGTCAGGCGGCCAACTTCGACCCCAACCCCCATCACCGCCTCGCGCAGGACTACGCGGACCAGATCGCCGCTGCCCTCAAGGAGGCGACGGAGGCCGACGAGAAGTGGGCGCCGAAGCTGCGGGCGCTGAAGGCGGACGACGATCTGACCGTCTCCGACAAGGACTGGGCCGACGCTTCCTCGGACACGAAGGGTGTGAGCGAGGCGGGCAAGAAGTATCTCGACTCGCTGCCGCAGCCACCCACGAACGGCAGCCCGAAGGACAACGCGGGGTGGTGGAAGGGACTCAGTGCGGAGGAGCAGGCCGCGTGGGTCTCCATGCATCCCGACTCCGTGGGCGCGCTCGACGGGCTGCCCGCCACGGTTCGGGACGAGGCCAACCGCATCGTGTTCGACGAGGTACGGGGCGAGATGCAGACAGAGCTGAATTCGATACCGGCGCCGCCGCTCAATGAGTGGACCTGGATCAGCGCCGGGGGCTATGCGTCCAAGGTGCATACCGATGAATGGATGGATTGGTACAACAAGTACGGGGATCGGTACGATCACCTCACCGCATCCCTCAAGGGCATGGAGTCGATCCAGACCCGCTTCGACGCGACGGGTAATGGTGGGCTGCCCGAGGCGTACCTGCTGGGGTTCAACGCGGACGGCAATGGGCGGGCGATTGTCGCCAACGGGAATCCCGACACCGCTGATCATCAGGCAGTGTATGTGCCGGGCACAACATCGAATCTGGGCAAAATCGACGGCGATATCGGCCGAATGACGGACCTGTGGCGTGTGGCCAATACCGAGGCACATGGCGAGTCTGTTTCTACGATCACCTGGCTCGGCTACGACGCACCTCAGAATCTCGTCAAAGACTCGCCGTTCGAACACTACGCATATGACGGCGCTCCGGCGTTCCGCGACTTCATGGACGGCCTTGACGCATCACATTCCGGTGATTCGGATCCGCACCGAACTGTGATCGCTCACTCGTACGGAACGACCCTTGTCGGCGCCGCGGCCCAGACGGGGCAGCTCAACGCCGATGATGTTGTCCTCGCAGGCAGCCCCGGCGTCAAGGTTTCCCACGCAACGGACCTGGACGTCCCCGCGGGGCACGTGTGGAACGAGGAGGCCGACGGAGACCCTGTTCCGGACATCGGTCGTTTCGGCCACGGTGGGGATGGCTGGGTCGTTCCCAGTGATCCGAGCTTCGGCGCCAACCAGATGACCACGGATACCGAGGGCCACAGCGGTTACTGGGATGCGGGCTCCGACAGCCTGCGGAACCAGGCCCGGGTCGCGGTCGGAAAGGGTGACGACGTAGAGCTGAAGCCGCCGCCGGACCCCTGGGCGCATGTGAAGTAGGAAGCATGGCTGCCCGGCCAACAGGCCGGCCCGTGTCCCGGTTCGATCAAACGAGGTCCCCGATTTGAAGACGAAACTGGGCGCAATCGCGCTCACTCTGCCCATCGCCCTTGCGACCCTCACCGGATGCAGCGTGACTGACACCAAAAATTCCGACGACATCCCGTCTTCCGGCGTCAGCACGTCAAGTGACGCCGCCGAGCATGCGAAGAAGACTTCCAGCGATCTGTACAACCTGATCGACCTCAAAGGGAAGGCATCCGACACTGGGCCGGGAGTCAAGGAGTGCGGAAAAAAGGACCCGGATAAATACTTCCAGATCTTCCATTCCTGGTCCTTCACTCCGACCTCGTCCCAGCAGCTCGAGGGTGCAATGGAACAGCTGAAGTCAAAACTTCCCAAGCATGGCTGGAAGGTTGTCGAATACGGACCGGACAGCAGCCGGAACAAGAACCTCAGCCTCACGGCCGACAACGACACGAAGAAATTCAGCGTAAAAATCGTCTACCAGGCCAAGGACAATCCGTCGAACCTCAGCTTCTTCGTCGTATCCGGCTGCTATCAGGTTCCGGACGGCCAGAAGATCGAGCAGTTCTGATACGACCCGGACAGGTGGGCACGGCCGTGGGTGGTCATCAGGACACAGCCACTGCCACGCCCGTGCATGTCCCAGAGCTCGTCGTGGGCCCGGCACAGGCTGTGCTCCCAAAGGCGAGGAGCGGCAGAACCCCATCAACGATGGCCGTCCGAGGCATTGGGAGGGGCACTCAATCCCTCCGCGCGCGCATACTTAGGCAGGTTGATCCGATGGGCTTCTTCGACAAGTTGACCGGCACCAAGTACCCCGACAGCGGTGTCGTACTGGTGCCGGCCGTAGAACTCCGGGCCGCGCTGCTCGCGCTCAACGGGCCGGATGTGCCGTTTCGCGTGCGCAACGCCCTCCCCAAGGAGAAGGCCGATCTGGTCGCGGAGTGCCGGATCCGGGAAGTGGGCGTGGCCCTCAAGACCCGCATGCGCCTGATTCCGGAGAAGCACCAGGTGCGTTTCCTCGACGAGCGGTGGGAGAACCGTTCGTCCGACCATGCCGATGCGCAGTACGGACGTGGGCACGCGCCCGCGGTGTACCGGCAGTGGGAGACCAAGCAGGGCCCCGACGGCCGCCGGCGCAAGGTCGAGACGTTCCGCTTCGATACCCGGGAGATGACGGACCCTCTGCGGAACGTGGTGCTCGGCGCCGGATGGACCTGGCGGGGAGTGCTCAAGCTCTGAGCGTTCGGTGAGACACCGCAACGAGCTTGAAGTGCGCATAACCGGGGTGAGTGGGAAGTCGGCGGAGGTTGAGCACACGTACTCATGCTCGCGGTGCGGCCGCTGCGGACGATGCTGGACATGACACAGAGAAACACCGGCTTCGGGCAGCGCCGCAAGGCGATCAACGTCTTGGCCGCGGTGCTGGCCTCCGACTGGCCCGGGAGTGGTGTGGAGGCCGACGGTTCCGGCTGTTACTGCCGGGGGTTCAGCAACCTGTCCAAGCAGCTGAGCGACTCCCCGCCGAGTGTGCCGGGCGTGGTCGACGTGGACAGTGAGTGGGCGCTCGAGGGGGTCTCCTCGGCGCAGGCGAAGGCAGCGCTTCGGCGGGCGAGGGGCGAGTTGGCCCGGCAGGGGTGGAAGGTCACCTCGTACGAGGAGAGCAAGTTCCGGAACGAGCTGAGCACGCGGCCCCCGGGGACCGATGACACCGTCACGGTCGAGGCGTACCCCGGTGACCGTCTCATGGTGCGTGCGTATGCCGAATGCGCGCGCTATCCGTCGGGCACTCCCATGGGCGCGTACGGCGACCCGGAGCTCCCGAGCCAGCAGGCGCCCCTCCAGTTGCGCCGCTGAGACGCCTCAACGGGCGTGCGGAGCATGTGTTCGTAGGCGGGAGCCGGGGCTTAGGGATGCCCCTTGGCTCAGGCGCGGCGCATGATGCCGTTCTCGGGTGAGACGAGCCAGCGCGGCGAGGGGGCCGACCTGGCACGCCGCCCCGCGCAGGGTCCAGGCTGACTCTGCGCAGGGCTTTGAAGGTGACCTTCAGCAGGGCGTTGGCGCGTTCGGCGACGCTGTGGATGCCCCGGATCACCTTGTTGAACGTCTTCTGTTCGAGGAGCAGTTCGCGGCCCTCGGGACTATTTGACCGGGTGGTGGTATCCGTCGCCGGCTTTCTCGTGGCCGAGGTCGGTCAGAGTCGGGATGTCCAGAGTTGCGGCGCGCCGATGCGGCCGGTACGCAGCTCGACCCGACCGCGGCGATCGAAGTACGCGAGGATCTCCTCGTCCTTCATCGGTTGTTCTCGTAGCGGGGCAGTTCCTCGGGAAAGTCGCGGGGATCCTTGCACTCGGCCAGTTTGTAGGCGCGTTTGGTGAGTTGATAGGTGAAGTCCGTCAGGGCCTGCCGCAGTGGCACGCCCGTGGCCTTGGCAGGTCCGTGGATCCGGGCCTCTCCGACGACGGCATAGGGCTGGGAGGCGTTGTAGGAGGGGACACTTGGCGGAGCACAGGGCACGTACACCGATGAAGTGTCCGCACCGGGATTGACCTGAGCCAGAGCTTCTATGTTGCCGACAGAGACGCGGATGATCCGATTCTGGCCCCCGGACCCTCGATAGTAGGCGAGCCATTTCTCACGCGAGGTGGGCTGGACCCGGGCTTCCCCGGAGAGGGACGAGTCATTGCTGGTGGTGACATAACACCCGAAAGTAATCCCACCCCCCGCGCCCTGGCTGGCGGAGCCACTGTCGGCCGATCGCGCCGACGGCAGAACGCTTTTGACCATGTCCCGTTCGAGAGTGCCTTCACACATTTTGCCGGGGAGCAGATAGAGACCTTTGTTCAGGAAAGTCCATCCGGCGGCGCAGAAGAGCCCGAGAACCACTAGGAACAGAAGGACGACTCTTGTGTTCCGCCAAGAAGTAAGCGGCGTCGGGCTGTTCTGTGACTTCCCCACTAGGGACGCTCCTTCGTGTTGCTCCGGTACTCACTACTGGCGTCCCAGCCTGCGTTGACGGCGTTGCGGACGAGATCGTCGGTGCCGTCCTTGGGCAAGTTCACATGGTGCCGGGCAGCGCGTCGTCAGTCGACCATTGTGCTTGTTGCGAACCGCGGAAAGCAGTGTGCCGGTCGGCAGCGATCAGTTTGGCGTGCAGCACGCCTACGGACGCCACCCGGTGTCAGACGGCCACCTTGGGCGACAGCGCCGCGAACGCAGCCGATGTCTGAGCGGACTCCTCGAGCAGGAGGCCCACCTGGACGCGTCGGCCGACCGCCTCCGGTCTCTCCGTCACGACATCTTCCACTCCAGCGGCCGCGAAGCTGGAGGTCAGCAGCGAAGTGCTTGCCGAGCGAACGACCTCCGGGGCGGCCCCGCCCGTCAGCCGGTCGGGGGGCTTCTAGACGGCGGCGAGGGTCGGCGCGAGGCCGCTGCCGGGTAGGTCGGGGCTCTCGGAGCGCCAAACCTGAGCGATTGCCCTCAGCTGATCGGACAGACCTGCGGCCGATTCGACGGCGATGAAACGGTCTGGAAGCGGGTCGTCCGGACCGGTCGCTGTTCCCGGAACGAGTTCCCACGCGACGCCCGATTCTCGGGAAGCCTGTCGTACGGGGCCTGACTCGGCGCCCGCCACGGTCTCCGGACCGCTGTTCCGACGCCGGGGCCGGAGGCCTCGCTCTCTCCTTCGGAGACCCACCCGTCGGCGCCGGCCTCGCTCTGGCCGAGGGTGGCGCCGGATCCGACACCGGCCCGACCAACTGGACGTCGCCCATCCACGCAAGCCGTCGGTGATCCGCCTGGTCCTGACCGCCACCGCGTCCCAACACCCCGCCGTCCTGGGCGACTTCCGGGACTTCGTGCACAGGGTCCGCCCGGACACCGGCGGGGAATCGGCATAGGTTGACTTCATGGGACTCTTCGACAAGCTGACCGGAACCAAGCGCCCGGCCGACGATGTCGCCCCCCGATCCGCCGCCGAGGTCCGCGCGGCGCTGTTCGGGCTCAATCGCTCCGATGTCCCGTATGTCATCCGGGACGGCCGCGCGGAGGGCGCCGAGCTGGTGGCGGAGTGGCGGATGCTGGAGCCGGCCTGGCAGACCTTCTTCGCCCGCAACCAGGTGAGCCGCGTGTTCCAGGTCCGTATGCGCCTGGTCCCGGAGAAGAAGGAGGTGCGCTCCCTCGACCAGCAGTACGAGGTCACCTGGGTCGGCGGCACCCCTAGCCTGTCCATCTCGGCCGAGGTCCAACGCGGTCAGGTGCGGACGGTCTCGAAGCAGTGGACGCTCGGCGGGGGCGAGGACGGTGGCCTCGAAGTGACCGAGACGTTCAGCTTCGACAGCTCCGAGCTCAAGAACTCCCTGCACGACGCCGTTCTGGGCGCGGGGTGGACCTGGCGCGGAGTCATCACCGGCAAACTGTGAGGTCGGCGGGACCCCGAGCAAGGGGTACTTCCTTGAGTACCGGTTGAGTACGCACGCTCATGCCGCCCGCCCACGTCCGGCGACAGGCTGTCGCCATGAGCGTCACACAAGGTCCCGTACGCGTCGTCAAGCCCCGCGATCTCGCCGACTGGCCCGTCTTCGCCGGGCTCGCCCGGTTCTTCTGGGGGTGCGCGGCTCTGCTGATGGCCGTCGTGGCCGGCTTCTTCATCCTCGTGACTGTGATGAACTCGGCGGACTCGGAGGGATGGCGTTCACCCTGGCCGATCCTGCGGACACCGGTCACGCAGCTCGCAGTGGCCGCTGTCGTACTGGGCGGCCTCTACTTCGCTCCGGGCTTTCGCCGCTTGGCCCGAACGACCCGGCTCGCCCTGCTCGGGCCCCTGGCCTGTGCCGTACCCGTGTTCGTCGTCCTGTGGTCCTGTGCCGTCGCCGCATGATCCCGAGCCCGCTTCGCGCGGGATCCTCGTTCATCGGCTGTGCCGGCGCCGCCCACCGCGCGGCGGGCGTCACGTACTGTGCGCGGACTTCCACTCATCGTCACAGTTCGTCCCGGTCGGCCGACTCAAGGCCGACCAGGGCGACCTCCGTCGGGGCACGCAGGCGGCAAGGGTTTGACCTGCGTCACTCAAGGGGTACGATCCTCGGCTCGATTGGCCAGGCCCCCGCCCCGTATGGCAGACTAACGGGGTTGCTCGGTCGAGTGCCGATGCTGCGCGCCTCCCGTCGGGAGGACCGGAAGCGAGTCCCACAGTACTCGTCGCCTCAACTGCCGTAAGGCAGCGCTGGGGCGGACGTACGGGAATCTTTCGGGAAGTGTCAGCGGGGTGCGGGCCAGGCGCCCGGTGGGTGTTCCAGCCTCCGGTCCTGCGGTTGCTTTCGGGCGGGCCGCGTCCCTCGTAGGGAAATCCGTGACGGATATTTCTGCGGCAGGAGCGCGACACACCCGACCGCGTGGGTCGGAGATACGGGACGCGAACCCCCGGGTTCCAGAGCGTTTCACGAGACAAAGGACTACTGAGTAGCCATGGCGGGACAGAAGATCCGCATCCGGCTCAAGGCCTACGACCACGAGGTCATCGACAGCTCGGCGAAGAAGATCGTCGAGACGGTGACCCGCACTGGTGCGTCGGTCGCAGGCCCGGTGCCGCTGCCCACTGAGAAGAACGTGTACTGCGTCATCAAGTCGCCGCACAAGTACAAGGACTCGCGCGAGCACTTCGAGATGCGCACGCACAAGCGCCTGATCGACATCCTCGACCCGACGCCCAAGACCGTTGACTCTCTGATGCGACTCGACCTCCCGGCCGGTGTCGACATCGAGATCAAGCTCTAGGGATCGGTGATCTGAGAATGGCTAAGCAGATCAAGGGCATCCTGGGCGAGAAGCTCGGCATGACGCAGGTGTGGGACGAGAACAACCGTGTTGTTCCGGTCACCGTCGTCAAGGCCGGCCCCAACGTCGTCACCCAGGTGCGTACCAACGACATCGACGGCTACGAGTCGGTCCAGATCGCCTTCGGCGAGATCGACCCGCGCAAGGTGAACAAGCCCCTCAAGGGTCACTTCGCCAAGGCCGACGTCACCCCCCGTCGTCACCTCGTCGAGATCCGCACCGCGGATGCCTCCGAGTACACCCTCGGCCAGGAGATCTCCGCCGAGGTCTTCGAGGCGGGCGTGAAGGTCGACGTCACCGGCAAGAGCAAGGGCAAGGGCTTCGCCGGTGTCATGAAGCGTCACAACTTCAAGGGCCTCGGCGCCGGTCACGGCACCCAGCGCAAGCACCGCTCCCCCGGCTCCATCGGTGGCTGCGCCACCCCGGGTCGTGTGTTCAAGGGCCTCCGCATGGCGGGTCGCATGGGCAACGAGCGGGTCACCACCCAGAACCTGACCGTTCACGCCGTTGACGCGGAGAAGGGCCTGCTCCTTATCAAGGGCGCGGTTCCTGGTCCGAACGGCGGCCTCGTCCTGGTCCGCACCGCGGCCAAGGGGGCCTGAGGACTATGAGCACCATTGACATTCTGTCGCCCTCCGGCGACACCGCCGGGACCGTTGAGCTCCCGGCCGAGATCTTCGACGTAGAGAAGATCAGCATTCCGCTGCTTCACCAGGTCGTCGTCGCACAGCTGGCCGCCGCCCGTCAGGGCACGCACAAGGTCAAGCGTCGTGGCGAGGTCCGCGGTGGCGGTAAGAAGCCTTACCGCCAGAAGGGCACCGGCCGCGCGCGCCAGGGTTCGACCCGTGCGCCGCAGTTCGCCGGCGGTGGCGTCGTCCACGGCCCCACGCCGCGTGACTACTCGCAGCGGACCCCGAAGAAGATGAAGGCCGCGGCCCTGCGCCACGCCCTCACCGACCGGGCCCGCAACGCTCGCATCCACGTCATCACCGGCGTGATCGAGGGCGAGACCCCCTCCACCAAGGCCGCCAAGAGCTTCCTCGGCAAGGTCAGCGAGCGCAAGAACGTGCTCCTGGTCATCGAGCGCTCCGACGAGGCCGCGCTGCTTTCCGCGCGCAACCTGCCCCAGGTCCACATCCTGGAGCCGGGCCAGCTGAACACGTACGACGTTCTCGTCTCGGACGACGTGGTCTTCACCCAGGCCGCTTTCGAGTCCTTCGTGTCTGGCCCCCAGGCCGCTGACACCGAAGGGAGCGAAGCCTGATGGCTACGCGTCACCCGAGCATTGCCTCGAAGGCCGCCAAGGCCAAGAAGGTCGCGCGCGTCGCCAAGGCGAAGCGTCACGAGGCCGAGGGCAAGAACACCGTCGAGACGCCGCTGAGCAAGAGCTTCACGGACCACCGTGACGTCCTTCTCAAGCCGGTCGTCTCCGAGAAGAGCTACGCGCTGCTCGACGAGGGCAAGTACACCTTCGTCGTGGCGCCGGGCGCCAACAAGACCCAGATCAAGCAGGCCGTCCAGGCGGTCTTCTCGGTCAAGGTCACCGGGGTCAACACGATCAACCGCCAGGGCAAGCGCAAGCGGACCAAGAGTGGCTTCGGTAAGCGTGCTGACACCAAGCGCGCCATCGTGACCCTCGCTGAGGGCGACCGTATCGACATCTTCGGCCAGGCCTCCTAACGGAGCGCCCTGGTCCGATATCGGACGAGGACTGAGAAATGGGAATCCGCAAGTACAAGCCGACTACGCCGGGCCGTCGTGGCTCCAGCGTCGCCGACTTCGTCGAGGTCACGCGGTCCACGCCGGAGAAGTCGCTGGTCCGCCCGCTGCACAGCAAGGGCGGCCGTAACAATTCCGGTCGTGTGACCGTTCGCCACCAGGGTGGCGGACACAAGCGCGCCTTCCGAGTGATCGACTTCCGTCGTCACGACAAGGACGGCGTGCCGGCGAAGGTCGCGCACATCGAGTACGACCCCAACCGCACCGCGCGCATCGCGCTGCTGCACTACGCGGACGGCGAGAAGCGCTACATCCTCGCCCCGCGCAACCTGCAGCAGGGTGACCGCGTCGAGAACGGTCCCGGGGCCGACATCAAGCCCGGCAACAACCTGGCGCTCCGCAACATCCCGGTCGGTACCACGATCCACGCGATCGAGATCCGTCCCGGTGGCGGTGCCAAGTTCGCCCGCTCCGCCGGTGCCTCGGTGCAGCTGCTCGCGAAGGAGGGCACGATGGCCCACCTTCGTATGCCTTCCGGTGAGATCCGCCTGGTCGACCAGCGCTGCCGCGCCACGGTCGGCGAGGTCGGCAACGCCGAGCAGAGCAACATCAACTGGGGTAAGGCCGGCCGTAAGCGCTGGCTGGGCGTTCGCCCGACCGTCCGCGGTGTGGCGATGAACCCGGTTGACCACCCGCACGGTGGTGGTGAGGGCAAGACCTCCGGTGGTCGCCACCCGGTCTCGCCGTGGGGTCAGAAGGAGGGTCGTACTCGTTCGCCGAAGAAGGCTTCGAACAAGTACATCGTCCGCCGCCGCAAGACGAACAAGAAGCGCTAGGAGCGGGTTTAGATGCCGCGCAGTCTCAAGAAGGGACCCTTCGTTGACGGCCACCTCGTAAAGAAGGTGGACGCTCAGAACGAAGCCGGTACCAAGAACGTCATCAAGACCTGGTCCCGTCGCTCGATGATCATCCCGGCCATGCTCGGCCACACGATCGCGGTGCACAACGGCAAGACCCACATTCCGGTGTTTGTCACCGAGTCGATGGTCGGCCACAAGCTCGGCGAGTTCTCGCCGACGCGCACCTTCCGGGGTCACGTCAAGGACGACCGGAAGTCGAAGCGCCGCTAACGCGGGGTGGAATGACCATGACAGACACTGGAAGGACAACCATGGAAGCCAGGGCCCAGGCGCGGTACATCCGCGTTACGCCCATGAAGGCCCGCCGCGTGGTGGACCTTATCCGTGGCATGGATGCCACGGAGGCTCAGGCGGTCCTGCGTTTCGCCCCGCAGGCCGCGAGCGTGCCGGTCGGCAAGGTGCTTGACAGCGCCATTGCCAACGCCGCGCACAACTACGACCACACCGACGCCGACAGCCTCTTCATCTCCGAGGCGTACGTCGACGAGGGTCCGACCCTGAAGCGGTTCCGTCCGCGCGCCCAGGGCCGTGCCTACCGGATCCGCAAGCGGACCAGCCACATCACCGTGGTCGTCAGCAGCAAGGAAGGAACCCGGTAATGGGCCAGAAGGTTAACCCGCATGGGTTCCGGCTCGGCATCACCACGGACTTCAAGTCCCGTTGGTACGCCGACAAGCTGTACAAGGACTACGTCAAGGAAGACGTCGCCATCCGTCGGATGATGACGTCCGGCATGGAGCGCGCCGGCATCTCGAAGGTTGAGATCGAGCGCACCCGTGACCGCGTGCGGGTGGACATCCACACCGCGCGTCCCGGCATCGTCATCGGCCGCCGTGGCGCCGAGGCCGACCGCATCCGCGGTGACCTCGAGAAGCTCACGGGCAAGCAGGTCCAGCTGAACATCCTCGAGGTCAAGAACCCCGAGACCGACGCTCAGCTGGTTGCTCAGGCCGTTGCCGAGCAGCTGTCCTCCCGCGTCTCCTTCCGCCGTGCCATGCGTAAGAGCATGCAGGGCACGATGAAGGCCGGCGCCAAGGGCATCAAGATCCAGTGTGGTGGCCGTCTCGGCGGCGCCGAGATGTCCCGCTCGGAGTTCTACCGCGAGGGCCGTGTGCCCCTGCACACGCTCCGTGCGAACGTCGACTACGGCTTCTTCGAGGCCAAGACGACCTTCGGCCGTATCGGTGTGAAGGTCTGGATCTACAAGGGCGACGTCAAGAACATCGCCGAGGTCCGCGCCGAGAACGCCGCTGCCCGCGCCGGCAACCGCCCGGCCCGTGGTGGCGGCAACGACCGCCCGGCCGGCCGTGGTGGCCGTGGTGGCGAGCGTGGCGGCCGCGGCCGCAAGCCGCAGCAGGCTCCCGCTGCCGAGGCCCCCAAGGCCGAGGCTCCGGCGGCTGCCGCTCCGGCTGAGAGCACCGGAACGGAGGCCTGACCGACATGCTGATCCCCCGTAGGGTCAAGCACCGCAAGCAGCACCACCCCAAGCGCCGTGGTCAGGCCAAGGGCGGTACGCAGGTTTCGTTCGGCGAGTACGGCATTCAGGCCCTCACGCCGGCGTACGTGACGAACCGCCAGATCGAGGCCGCCCGTATCGCGATGACCCGCCACATCAAGCGTGGCGGCAAGGTCTGGATCAACATCTACCCGGACCGCCCGCTCACGAAGAAGCCTGCCGAGACCCGCATGGGTTCCGGTAAGGGTTCGCCGGAGTGGTGGATCGCGAACGTGCACCCGGGCCGGGTCATGTTCGAACTGTCCTACCCCAACGAGAAGATCGCCCGTGAGGCCCTCACTCGCGCAGCCCACAAGCTGCCGATGAAGTGCCGGATCGTCAAGCGCGAGGCAGGTGAAGCGTGATGTCGGCCGGTACCAAGGCGTCCGAGCTGCGCGAACTGGGTGACGAGGAGCTTCTCGCGAAGCTTCGCGAAGCCAAGGAAGAGCTGTTCAACCTCCGCTTCCAGGCGGCGACCGGTCAGCTCGAGAACCACGGTCGGCTCAAGGCCGTCCGCAAGGACATCGCGCGGATCTACACCCTGATGCGTGAGCGCGAGCTGGGCATCGAAACGGTGGAGAGCGCCTGATGAGCGAGAGCAACGTGACCGAGAACACAACTGAGGCGCGCGGATTCCGCAAGACCCGTGAGGGTCTCGTCGTCAGCGACAAGATGGACAAGACCGTCGTCGTCGCCGTCGAGGACCGCGTCAAGCACGCCCTGTACGGCAAGGTCATCCGCCGTACGAGCAAGCTGAAGGCCCACGACGAGCAGAACGCCGCGGGTATCGGCGACCGCGTCCTCCTCATGGAGACGCGTCCGCTGTCCACGACGAAGCGCTGGCGCATCGTGGAGATCCTCGAGAAGGCGAAGTAATCAAACGGGGGGCTCAGTCCCCCCGTTGCCCCCCGCCGGGGGTCTGCCGCACCGTCAGGTGCCCGGCCCCCGGCGGAGGTTTTCTCCCTCGACAGGCCAAGTAATTCCTGCGGGGCTTACCCGCAGGACGGTTCCGCCAGGCTCGCGGGGCGACCCGAAAGGGATCCCCGCGGGAACCGGCAGACAATCAGGAGATAGACGTGATCCAGCAGGAGTCGCGACTGCGTGTCGCCGACAACACGGGGGCGAAGGAAATCCTTTGCATCCGTGTGCTCGGTGGCTCCGGTCGCCGCTACGCGGGCATCGGTGACGTCATCGTCGCCACCGTCAAGGACGCGATCCCCGGCGGCAACGTGAAGAAGGGTGACGTCGTCAAGGCGGTCATCGTTCGCACCGTCAAGGAGCGCCGCCGTCCGGACGGCTCGTACATCCGCTTCGACGAGAACGCCGCCGTCATTCTGAAGAACGACGGCGACCCTCGCGGCACCCGTATCTTCGGCCCCGTCGGCCGTGAGCTGCGCGAGAAGAAGTTCATGAAGATCATCTCGCTCGCGCCGGAGGTGCTGTAAGCATGAAGATCAAGAAGGGTGACACGGTTCAGGTCATCACCGGCAAGGACAAGGGCAAGCAGGGCAAGGTCATTGCCGCTTACCCGCGCGACGAGCGCGTCCTGGTCGAGGGTGTCAACCGGGTCAAGAAGCACACCAAGGCCGGCCCGACCGCCAGCGGTTCCCAGGCCGGCGGCATCGTCACGACCGAGGCCCCGATTCACGTGAGCAACGTTCAGCTCGTCGTGGAGAAGGACGGCAACAAGGTCGTCACGCGTGTCGGTTACCGCTTCGACGATGAGGGCAACAAGGTTCGCGTTGCCAAGCGGACGGGTGAGGACATCTGATGGCTACCACCACGACTCCGCGTCTCAAGACGAAGTACCGCGAGGAGATCGCGGGCAAGCTGCGTGAGGAGTTCTCCTACGAGAACGTCATGCAGGTTCCCGGCCTCGTCAAGATTGTGGTCAACATGGGTGTCGGTGACGCCGCCCGTGACTCGAAGCTCATGGACGGTGCCGTCCGTGACCTGACCACGATCACCGGTCAGAAGCCGGCCGTCACCAAGGCCCGCAAGTCCATCGCGCAGTTCAAGCTGCGTGAGGGTCAGCCGATCGGTGCCCACGTCACGCTCCGTGGCGACCGCATGTGGGAGTTCCTGGACCGCACCCTGTCGCTCGCGCTGCCGCGCATCCGCGACTTCCGTGGTCTGTCCCCCAAGCAGTTCGACGGCCGTGGCAACTACACCTTCGGTCTCACGGAGCAGGTCATGTTCCACGAGATCGACCAGGACAAGATCGACCGTACCCGGGGCATGGACATCACCGTGGTGACCACGGCGACCAACGACGCTGAGGGCCGTGCCCTTCTCCGTCACCTCGGCTTCCCCTTCAAGGAGGCGTAAGCGAGATGGCGAAGAAGGCTCTGATTGCCAAGGCTGCTCGTAAGCCCAAGTTCGGCGTACGTGGCTACACGCGCTGCCAGCGCTGCGGCCGTCCGCACTCCGTGTACCGCAAGTTCGGCCTGTGCCGCGTCTGCCTTCGTGAGATGGCTCACCGTGGCGAGCTGCCGGGCGTGACCAAGAGCTCCTGGTAGTCCCCCCAACAAGGGATTCCAGGGCTCTCGGTAAGTAAAGGGTTCGGTCAGGTGCCCTGCCCTCCATGGCTTAGGCTAGGAGGGTTGGGCGCCTGACGCCCGTACGACTTACTACGCCGTAGGTCCCCGCACCGCACCCGTCCCGCCACTGAGTGGGGAGAGGGATGGCGCATACAGGAAACCCCGGCGAGAGAGGCCGAAGGCCAATTCATGACCATGACTGATCCCATCGCAGACATGCTTACTCGTCTGCGTAACGCGAACTCGGCGTACCACGACGATGTCGCGATGCCGCACAGCAAGATCAAGTCGCACATCGCGGAGATCCTCCAGCAGGAGGGCTTCATCACCGGCTGGAAGGTCGAGGACGCCGAGGTCGGCAAGAAGCTCGTCCTCGAGCTGAAGTTCGGCCCGAACCGTGAGCGCTCCATCGCGGGCATCAAGCGGATTTCGAAGCCGGGTCTGCGTGTGTACGCGAAGTCCACCTCCCTGCCCAAGGTGCTCGGTGGCCTCGGCGTGGCGATCATCTCCACGTCGCACGGTCTCCTCACCGACAAGCAGGCCGGCAAGAAGGGCGTAGGCGGAGAAGTTCTCGCCTACGTCTGGTAACGGAAGGGAACGGAGGAAACAGCTATGTCGCGTATTGGCAAGCTCCCCATCACGGTTCCCGCCGGCGTGGACGTCACCATCGACGGCCGTACGGTCCAGGTGAAGGGCCCCAAGGGCACCCTCTCCCACACCGTCGCGGCGCCGATCGAGGTCGCCAAGGGTGAGGACGGCATTCTCAATGTCACCCGCCCGAACGACGAGCGTCAGAACAAGGCCCTGCACGGCCTGTCCCGCACGCTGGTGGCGAACATGATCACCGGCGTGACCCAGGGTTACGTGAAGAAGCTCGAAATCAGCGGTGTCGGTTACCGCGTCCTGGCGAAGGGCTCCAACCTGGAGTTCTCGCTCGGCTACAGCCACTCGATCACCGTCGAGGCCCCCGAAGGCATCACCTTCAAGGTCGAGAACCCGACGCGGTTCTCGGTCGAGGGCATCGACAAGCAGAAGGTCGGAGAGGTTGCGGCCAACATCCGCAAGCTGCGCAAGCCCGACCCGTACAAGGCCAAGGGCGTCAAGTACGAAGGCGAAGTCATCCGCCGCAAGGTCGGAAAGGCGGGTAAGTAAGCCATGGCATACGGTGTCAAGATTGCTAAGGGCGACGCTTACAAGCGTGCTGCCATCAAGCGTCGCCACATCCGGATCCGTAAGCACATCTCGGGTACGGCTGAGCGTCCGCGCCTGGTCGTGACGCGCTCCAACCGTCACATCGTGGCCCAGGTCATCGACGACGTTAAGGGTCACACCCTCGCGTCGGCGTCGACCCTGGACACCACGGTCCGTGGTGCCGAGGGCGACAAGTCCGCGCAGGCCAAGTCGGTCGGCGCCCTTGTCGCCGAGCGCGCCAAGGCCGCCGGTGTCGAGGCTGTCGTATTCGACCGTGGTGGTAACCAGTACGCCGGGCGCATTGCCGCTCTGGCGGACGCCGCCCGCGAAGCCGGACTCAAGTTCTGAGTCGGTTCCGTAGCTAGCGGAAACAGAGAGAGGTAATTCCAATGGCTGGACCCCAGCGCCGCGGAAGCGGTGCCGGTGGCGGCGAGCGGCGGGACCGGAAGGGCCGTGACGGCGGCGCTGCTGCCGAGAAGACCGCGTACGTTGAGCGTGTCGTCGCGATCAACCGCGTCGCCAAGGTTGTGAAGGGTGGTCGTCGCTTCAGCTTCACCGCGCTGGTCGTGGTGGGCGATGGTGACGGCACCGTCGGTGTTGGTTACGGCAAGGCCAAGGAGGTGCCGGCCGCCATCGCCAAGGGTGTTGAGGAGGCCAAGAAGCACTTCTTCAAGGTCCCCCGTATCCAGGGCACCATCCCGCACCCGATCACGGGCGAGAAGGCTGCGGGCGTCGTCCTGCTCAAGCCTGCTTCCCCCGGTACCGGCGTTATCGCCGGTGGCCCGGTGCGTGCGGTGCTCGAGTGCGCCGGCGTTCACGACATCCTGTCGAAGTCGCTCGGCTCGTCCAACGCGATCAACATCGTGCACGCGACCGTGGCGGCCCTCAAGGGCCTGCAGCGTCCCGAGGAGATCGCGGCCCGCCGCGGTCTGCCCCTCGAGGACGTCGCCCCCGCGGCTCTGCTTCGTGCACGTGCGGGAGCGGGTGCGTAATCATGGCTCAGCTCAGGATCACGCAGACGAAGTCGTACATCGGCAGCAAGCAGAACCACCGCGACACCCTGCGTTCGCTCGGGCTCAAGCGCCTGAACGACGTGGTCGTCAAGGAGGACCGCCCCGAGTTCCGCGGAATGGTGCACACCGTCCGCCACCTCGTGACGGTTGAGGAGGTCGACTGATCATGGCGGAGAACAACCCGCTCAAGATCCACAACCTCCGTCCCGCCCCGGGCGCCAAGACCGCCAAGACCCGTGTGGGTCGTGGTGAGGCGTCGAAGGGTAAGACGGCCGGTCGTGGTACCAAGGGCACGAAGGCCCGCTACCAGGTTCCGGAGCGCTTCGAGGGCGGGCAGATGCCCCTCCACATGCGCCTCCCGAAGCTGAAGGGCTTCAAGAACCCGTTCAAGACCGAGTTCCAGGTCGTGAACCTCGACAAGCTGGCCGCGCTGTACCCGGAGGGTGGCGAGGTCACCGTCGAGGGTCTCGTCGCCAAGGGTGCCGTTCGCAAGAACAGCCTCGTCAAGGTCCTCGGCCAGGGCGAGATCTCCGTCGCGCTGCAGGTTTCGGTTGACGCCGTCTCCGGCTCCGCCAAGGAGAAGATCACCGCCGCCGGCGGTACCGTCACCGAGCTCGTCTGATCTTTCCAGGCGTCTCGATGACATGAGCGAACCCGACCGGGGGTGCCCCTACAAAAGGGGTATCCCCGGTTGGTCGTTCCTAGGGGGGCAGTCTCGCCGGTAAGGTGGCCTGCACTGCCGACTTTCGTCCGGCGTTCCATCGGGCGGCAGTCGACCGATACCTACCTATTCGTCGAACCTCAAGACCGTCACCTCTGACGCAGTTGCGCGGGGGTCGCAGGAGGCACCGTGCTCACCGCGTTCGCCCGGGCGTTCAAGACGCCCGACCTGCGCAAGAAGCTGCTCTTCACGCTCGGCATCATCGTGGTCTACCGGGTCGGTACCCACGTACCGATCCCAGGTGTCGACTACAAGAACGTCCAGACCTGTATCGACGTGGCCAAGGGCAACCAGGGTCTGTTCGGGCTGGTCAACATGTTCAGTGGTGGTGCGCTGCTGCAGATCACGATCTTCGCGCTCGGCATCATGCCGTACATCACGGCGAGCATCATTCTGCAGCTGCTGACGGTGGTGATCCCGCGCCTCGAAGCCCTCAAGAAGGAGGGCTCGGCCGGCACCGCGAAGATCACGCAGTACACCCGTTACCTGACGGTGGCGCTGGCGATCCTTCAGGGCACCGGCCTTGTCGCGACCGCCCGCAGCGGCGCCCTGTTCAGCGGCTGCCAGGTTGCCAACCAGATCGTTCCTGACCAGTCGATCTTCCAGACCATCGTGATGGTCGTCACCATGACCGCCGGTACGGGCGTCGTCATGTGGCTGGGCGAGCTCATCACCGACCGCGGCATCGGCAACGGCATGTCGATCCTCATGTTCATCTCGATCGCCGCGACCTTCCCGTCCGCGCTGTGGGCGATCAAGACGCAGGGCACGCTGGCCGGCGGCTGGATCGAGTTCGGCACCGTGATCCTGGTCGGCCTGGTCATGGTCGGCCTGGTCGTCTTCGTCGAGCAGGCCCAGCGCCGCGTTCCGGTCCAGTACGCGAAGCGCATGATCGGCCGCCGGTCCTACGGCGGTACGTCCACCTACATCCCGTTGAAGGTGAATCAGGCGGGTGTGATTCCCGTCATCTTCGCGTCGTCGCTGCTCTACATCCCGGCTCTGGTCGCCCAGTTCTCCAAGGACACTTCCGGCTGGAAAACCTGGGTTGAGCAGAATTTGACCAAGGGTAACCACCCGATTTACATCAGCATGTACTTTTTGCTGATCGTGTTCTTCGCGTTCTTCTACGTGGCGATCTCCTTCAACCCCGAAGAAGTCGCCGACAACATGAAGAAGTATGGTGGCTTCATCCCGGGCATCCGGGCTGGCCGACCGACCGCTGAGTACCTCAGTTACGTGCTCAACAGGATCACCTGGCCGGGTTCGCTGTATCTGGGTCTGATCGCTCTCGTACCGACGGTGGCGTTGGTTGGCTTCGGGGCAAGCCAGAACTTCCCGTTCGGTGGTACCAGCATCCTGATCATCGTGGGTGTCGGTCTCGAGACGGTGAAGCAGATCGAGAGCCAGCTTCAGCAGCGCAATTACGAAGGGTTCCTCCGCTGATGCGAATCGTCCTCGTCGGGCCGCCCGGTGCCGGGAAGGGAACGCAGGCTGCGTTCCTCGCCAAGAACCTGTCGATCCCGCACATCTCCACGGGCGACCTCTTCCGCGCCAACATCAGCCAGGGCACGGAGCTGGGCAAGCAGGCCAAGGCGTACATGGACGCCGGCAACCTGGTGCCGGACGAGGTCACCATCGGGATGGCCAAGGACCGCATGGAGCAGCCGGACGCCGCGAACGGCTTTCTGCTGGACGGCTTCCCTCGTAACGTCTCGCAGGCCGAGGCCCTCGACGAGATGCTCGAGGCCGAGGAAATGAAGCTGGACGCGGTGCTGGACCTGGAGGTCCCCGAGGACGAGGTGGTCAAGCGCATCGCGGGCCGCCGCATCTGCCGCAACGACTCGGCGCACGTCTTCCACGTGACGTACAAGCAGCCGAAGAGCGAAGGCGTCTGCGACGTCTGCGGCGGCGAGCTGTACCAGCGTGACGACGACTCCGAGGACACGGTGCGCAAGCGCCTGGAGGTCTACCACAGCCAGACCGAGCCGATCATCGACTACTACAAGTCCCAGGGCTTGGTGGTCACGATCTCGGCCCTCGGCAAGGTGGAAGAGGTCACGGGACGCGCCATGGAGGCGCTGCCGCGCCCCTGATCAGGGTTGCAAGGACGACGACAAGGCTGCTCCGGCTGGTCCGGAGCAGCCTTTGTCATGATCGCCGGGGGGTGATTTGATGTGGACATGCTCTGCGCGGGTGAACTAGTGTTCGGATCACTGCAATCTCACCGGCAACACCGGTGATGTGCAACCTCATTGGGGAAAGAGGGATCATGATCAAGTCAAAGCTCGCGCGTGCCGCCGCGGTCGTTGGCGCGTCCGCTGCCCTGGTCGTCGGGGTGAGCGCTTCGGCGCAGGCCGACAGCGACAAGCAGATCAACCTTCCGTCGGGCCGTGGGTACATGCACTTCCACGACGACGGCGATGTGTTCTCGGTCTGTGACACCAAGGCCGACGGCTACGGGGTGACCGGTGCTCTGTGGGTCCGGAACTCCGCCGGCATCACGTCGCGACTGTGGACCATTGACGACGGCGGCGACTCCGGCTGCGACAAGAAGGGCGAGAACATCGGCCAGCTCTCCGTCTACAAGATGGAGGTCTGGTGGAACGGTGGAGGCGCTTCCGTCTGGTCGCCGGACTGGTTCAACGAGTAAACCGCGGATGAGTTCGCTCTCGACCCATGATGCTTGACCTGCTCGTGGGCTGAGATCAACTGCAGAGGGGCTGCTCCGGTGTTGCGGGAGCAGCCCCTTCGTTGTCCGTGGCACAGGGGCCCGCACGCGGTGAACTCCTTCGCTGTCCTTCGCGCCAACCGGCCAGATTCCTGTCCCAGTCGTCTCTCCCATGGAGGTACGAGCATGGCTCCCGACCCGCATGCCCGCGCGGCGGTCAAAACGTCCTCTCCAGAGGCGCGACCGGCCGCGGACTCCGCCGAACGGCCACAGCCGCTGCTGCGCCGTCGCAAGGCTCGACGCCTCGTGGTGGCCGCCGTCGTCGCGGCGGTCGTCGCCGCGGGGATCGCGGTGTCGCTCGCCCTGCGCGGTGGTGAAGCGCATGGGCGGCCCGCGAGCGTGCCCGATGTCACGGGCGTGGCGGCACACCCGGATCAGTCGCCGCCTCGAGAGCTGATCGCGGCGGGGAAGGCCGCCGTCACGGCGTACTACACGATGAAGCTCGTGAAGCAGCCGAACGGGAACGCGATCGGCACCTACGAGTGGCGGTTGCTCAACACGGCCACCGGGCGGTACGGGAAGACCGACTGGGCCTGGCTGGACGTCGCCCCCGGGATGCAGACCGCGGCGGTGCTTGAGCGCGATCTGCCCGTCGACCGGATAGGGCTGCTGAACCTGGCCACGGGCAAGGTGCAGCGTTGGATCAAGGTCGACAGGAGCGTCGGCGGTGTGCAGTTCTCACCGGACGGCAAACGCCTGCTGGCGACGGCGTACAGCCTCAACCCGGACGGTCTGTTCAAGGACGCGTCCTACCGGGTGAACGACAAGACCGTGCCCGGGCCGAAGCAGAGCCGCACCGGCTTCTACGTGATCGATGTCGCCTCCGGCAAGGCGGACTTCGCCGAGCGGCCGGGCGAGAAGAGCGGGCAGGGGGCCCCTGCCGGTGGGCGTCAGGACTTCCAGTGGAGCCGTGACGGGGAGCTGGTGTGGGAACCCGGCAACAATGAGGCGGGCCTGATCTACTACGACGTGACCGGCAAGAGGATGCCTGCCCCGGATCAGGAGGCGCGTCCGTCCTACCCGGGGGCGGTCCGGTCCCCCGACGGGAACCTGGTGGCCGGCGCCTTCGTGGGGCAGGGCGACCAGATCGTCTCCGAGATACGGAATGCGAAGACCGGCAAGCGGGCCGCGGTGGTCCCCGGCCAGCAGCTGCTCGCGTGGGCCGACAACAGTCACCTCATCGCCTGGCGGTGTGATCCCGAGCGCTGCAGCCCCGGCGAGGGTGAGTTCCGCAACCAGCTGCTCCTGGTCGGCCTGGACGGCAAGGCCACTCCGCTTTCCGGCTTCCGGACGGCGAAGCTGCAGGACGAGAGCCGCTGGTTCCCGGTATTCACCCGGCGTTGACCGGGGTACGGCCGCGACCGGCGCGACCGCGTGTTGCCACCCCGCCGGGGGCCGTACTGTTGTGGTGTACAAAACCGGGCTCGCACCCGTGAGAAACCTGGAGAAGGCAGAGCTGATGGTGCAGATCAAGACCCCCGAGCAGATCGCCAAGATGCGTGAGGCGGGGCTGGTCGTCGCCGCCATCCACGCGGCGACGCGTGAGGCGGCCGTGCCGGGTGCGACGACGAAGGACCTGGACGAGGTCGCGCGCAAGGTGCTCGCGGAGCACGACGCGAAGCCGAACTTCCTCGGCTACGGCGGCTTCCCCGCGACGATCTGCACCTCGGTGAACGAGGTCGTGGTCCACGGCATCCCGTCCGACGAGGTCGTCCTCAAGGACGGCGACGTCATCTCCATCGACGCCGGCGCGATCATCGACGGCTGGCACGGCGACGCCGCGTTCACCGCGTTCGTCGGCACGGGGCACGCTCCGGAGCTGGTCGAGCTCTCCCGGGTGACCGAGGAGTCGATGTGGGCCGGCATCGCGGCCATGAAGCTCGGCAACCGCCTGGTCGACGTCTCCCGCGCCATCGAGACGTACATCCGCCGCCAGCCGAAGCCCGGCGGCGGCAAGTACGGAATCATCGAGGACTACGGCGGCCACGGCATCGGCACCGAGATGCACATGGACCCGCACCTCCTGAACTACGTCGAGAAGCGGCGCGGCAAGGGCCCGAAGCTGGTCCCCGGCTTCTGCCTGGCCATCGAGCCGATGGTCTCCTTGGGCACACCGCGCACCGAGGTGCTGGAGGACGACTGGACGGTCATCACGACGGACGGCACGTGGTCCTCGCACTGGGAGCACTCGGTGGCGCTGACGGAGCAGGGCCCGCTGGTCCTCACCGCCCCTGACGGCGGCAGGGCGAAGTTGGCGGAGTACGGGGTTACTGCGGCGCCGGACCCGCTGGCCTGACGGCGGCAGGCGAGGCCGGCGGAGCGCGGGGTCGCGCGCCGGACCCGTCGTCCGGACCTGTCGGTGTGGCCGGGCGGTGGCCCGTGCCGGGGCTGCCAGTCGATGCCGGTGGCTCTGCCCGGCCGCCGGAGTGCGGGGGCGCCGTGGCCGCCGAGTGGCCGGCGCGGGTGGGCTACGGCGGGTGGCGACGTGGTCGCCGTACGTCTCCACGGCTCCGGTACGGAACGCCCGCGCGGCGGCCTGCGGTCACGCGCGGCCGACCCCAGTTGCTTAAAGATCTCGGTAGTGGGGCATTCTTTCTCGATTCGTCTTTCCGAGGGCCCTGACGTAGACTGACTCGTCGGCTCTCGTGCACCCGCATGTCTGCATGCGCTCGTGCGAAGTCGATCAAGGTAGTCGATTCGAAGGGCGAAGCGTGGCCAAGAAGCAAGGTGCCATCGAGATCGAGGGCACTGTCGTCGAGTCTCTTCCGAACGCCATGTTCAAGGTCGAGCTCCAGAACGGCCACCAGGTCCTGGCACATATCAGCGGCAAGATGCGGATGCACTACATCCGCATCCTCCCTGACGACCGGGTCGTGGTGGAGCTGTCTCCGTACGACCTCACGCGTGGCCGGATCGTCTACCGCTACAAGTAGATCTTGCCTTTACTCCGTGCTCCCGGTTCCGGGACGCGGGGGGTGGCACTGACCCGGAGAACCTCACCCAATGAAGGTCAAGCCGAGCGTCAAGAAGATCTGCGACAAGTGCAGGGTGATCCGCCGTCACGGTCGGGTCATGGTCATCTGCGAAAACCCGCGCCACAAGCAGCGCCAGGGCTGACGCACGACCGCACCTTCTGCACCCGCAGATACTTCGCGCGACGCAAGCAGTACATGTTCATACGCAGAACCCAGGGCTGAGTCTCATCAGGCCTGACACCCCCGGTCGGAGGCCGGGGACCCGGTTCGTACCGAATCTTCAGCGTGAAGAGGACGGCGGGCGGGATCCGGTTCTGCGGAAGACCTCCGAACGACAACTGGAGCCATTGAATGGCACGCGTTTCCGGTGTTGACATCCCGCGCGAAAAGCGTGTGGAGGTCGCCCTGACCTACGTGTTCGGCATCGGCCGGACCCTTTCCCAGCAGACGCTGGCCGAGACCGGCGTGAACCCGAACACCCGCGTTCGTGACCTCTCCGAAGAAGAGCTGGTCAAGATCCGCGAGTACGTGGACGCCAACATCAAGACCGAGGGTGACCTCCGTCGCGAGATTCAGGCCGACATCCGCCGCAAGGTCGAGATCGGCTGCTACCAGGGTCTGCGCCACCGTCGTGGCCTGCCCGTCCACGGTCAGCGCACCAGCACGAACGCTCGTACCCGCAAGGGCCCGCGTCGCGCCATCGCCGGTAAGAAGAAGCCGGGCAAGAAGTAGTCCTCAGCGGACGCTTATCAGCGGTCTTCGCTGTAGGACCGACCACCTCCCGTAGGAGTAATAGATGCCCCCCAAGGGTCGTCAGGGCGCTGCCAAGAAGGTGCGCCGCAAGGAAAAGAAGAACGTCGCTCACGGGCACGCTCACATCAAGAGCACGTTCAACAACACGATCGTCTCGATCACGGACCCCTCGGGCAACGTGATCTCCTGGGCCTCCGCCGGCCACGTCGGCTTCAAGGGCTCGCGCAAGTCCACCCCCTTCGCCGCGCAGATGGCCGCCGAGTCGGCCGCCCGTCGCGCGCAGGAGCACGGCATGCGCAAGGTTGACGTCTTCGTGAAGGGCCCGGGCTCCGGTCGCGAGACCGCGATCCGCTCCCTCCAGGCCACTGGCCTCGAGGTCGGCTCCATCCAGGACGTCACCCCCACCCCGCACAACGGCTGCCGTCCGCCCAAGCGCCGCCGCGTCTGAGGCTCGGTTGTCTTGAGGTTGCGGGCGGTACGCCTCTTCGGAGGCGTGCCGCCCGTACCCTTGCAGTAGCAGCAGGGCGTCAAATAGCGGGCGCCCATGACTGAAGGATCGCAACATGCTGATTGCTCAGCGTCCCTCGTTGACCGAAGAGGTCGTCGACGAATTCCGCTCCCGGTTCGTGATCGAGCCGCTGGAGCCGGGCTTCGGCTACACCCTCGGCAACTCCCTGCGCCGGACCCTCCTGTCCTCGATCCCGGGTGCGGCGGTCACGTCCATCCGCATCGACGGCGTTCTGCACGAGTTCACCACCGTGCCGGGCGTCAAGGAGGACGTCACCGACCTGATCCTCAACATCAAGCAGCTGGTCGTCTCCTCGGAGCACGACGAGCCGGTCGTGATGTACCTGCGCAAGCAGGGCCCGGGTCTGGTCACCGCCGCCGACATCGCGCCCCCGGCCGGTGTCGAGGTGCACAACCCCGACCTCGTCCTCGCCACGCTCAACGGCAAGGGCAAGCTGGAGATGGAGCTGACCGTCGAGCGCGGTCGCGGCTACGTCTCCGCCGTTCAGAACAAGCAGGTCGGTCAGGAGATCGGGCGCATCCCGGTCGACTCGATCTACTCGCCGGTGCTGAAGGTCACGTACAAGGTCGAGGCGACTCGTGTCGAGCAGCGCACCGACTTCGACAAGCTGATCGTCGACGTCGAGACCAAGCAGGCCATGCGTCCGCGTGACGCCATGGCGTCGGCCGGTAAGACCCTGGTCGAGCTGTTCGGTCTGGCCCGCGAGCTCAACATCGACGCCGAGGGCATCGACATGGGCCCGTCCCCCACGGACGCCGCCCTCGCCGCCGACCTCGCGCTGCCGATCGAGGAGCTGGAGCTCACCGTTCGTTCGTACAACTGCCTCAAGCGTGAGGGCATCCACTCCGTGGGTGAGCTCGTCGCCCGCTCCGAGGCAGACCTCCTGGACATCCGCAACTTCGGTGCGAAGTCCATCGACGAGGTCAAGGCGAAGCTGGCCGGCATGGGCCTGGCCCTCAAGGACAGCCCGCCCGGATTCGACCCCACCGCTGCGGCGGACGCGTTCGGCGCGGACGACGACGCGGATGCCGGGTTCGTCGAGACCGAGCAGTACTAAGAGCTCGGGACCGGCTGCCGGTTCTTGGGTGCGGGTGCGCTGTGGCTTGTCGCGCAGTTCCCCGCGCCCCTTCCGGACTCGCCCCTTCAGGGCTTGTCCGGATCTCCGACGGGCAATCGCCCGCTCGGACACTGACCCCGGTACCTGATACGGCCGGGGCAGACACCTAGGAGAAACACCATGCCGAAGCCCACCAAGGGTGCCCGTCTGGGCGGCAGCGCCGCGCACGAGAAGCTGCTCCTCGCGAACCTCGCGAAGTCGCTCTTCGAGCACGGCCGCATCACCACCACCGAGGCGAAGGCCCGTCGCCTGCGCCCGTACGCGGAGCGTCTGGTCACCAAGGCGAAGAAGGGTGACCTTCACAACCGCCGTCAGGTGCTCTCGGTGATCACGGACAAGAGCATCGTGCACACGCTCTTCACCGAGATCGGCCCGCGCTACGAGAACCGCCCGGGTGGCTACACCCGTATCACCAAGATCGGTAACCGCCGTGGCGACAACGCGCCCATGGCCGTCATCGAGCTGGTGGAGGCCCTGACCGTGGCCCAGCAGGCCACCGGTGAGGCCGAGGCGGCCACCAAGCGTGCCGCCAAGGACGCCGAGGTCAAGACCGAGGCTCCGGCCAAGGTCGAGGACGCCAAGGTCGAGGACGCCGCCGAGGCTCCCGCCGAGGAGTCGAAGGACGCCTGAGGCACTGCCTGGCTGTGAGCGGGTCCGTCCCTTCGGGGGCGGGCCCGCTTTCGTGTTCCGGCACAGATGCCGGCCTTGAGAGGATCTAGGTGTGAGTGACGAAGTACAGCCCGGGTTCGTACGGGTGCGTTTGGATCTGTCGTACGACGGGACCGAGTTCTCCGGGTGGGCCAAGCAGGCCTCGGGGCGCCGGACCGTGCAGGGGGAGATCGAGGACGCCCTCAGGACCGTCACGCGGTCCAAGGACACCACGTACGAGCTGACCGTCGCCGGACGCACCGACGCCGGTGTGCACGCGCGCGGGCAGGTGGCGCACGTCGATCTTCCCGTCGAGCTGTGGGCCGAGCACGAGGAGAAGCTGCTCAAGCGGCTGGCCGGACGGCTGCCCAAGGACGTGCGGGTGTGGTCCCTGCGGGAGGCCCCCAGCGGGTTCAACGCCCGCTTCTCCGCGATCTGGCGGCGCTACGCCTACCGCGTCACCGACAACCCCGGGGGAGTGGACCCCCTGCTGCGGGGTCACGTCCTGTGGCACGACTGGCCGTTGGACGTCGACGCCATGAACGAGGCGGCCGAGCGGCTCGTGGGCGAGCACGACTTCGCCGCCTACTGCAAGAAGCGCGAGGGCGCCACGACCATTCGTACGCTCCAGAAGCTGAGCCTGGTGCGCGGGGACGACGGGGTCATCACCGCCACCGTCCGCGCCGACGCCTTCTGCCACAACATGGTGCGCTCGCTCATCGGTGCGCTGCTGTTCGTGGGGGACGGGCACCGGGGGCCGGACTGGCCCGGGAAGGTGCTCGCGGCCGGCGTACGGGACTCGGCCGTCCATGTCGTACGGCCGCACGGGCTGACCCTGGAGGAGGTCGGCTACCCCGCGGACGAACTGCTCGCCGCGCGCAACAAGGAGGCGCGGAACCGGCGGACGCTGCCCGGGGCCGGCTGCTGCTGACGTGATCTCGGTCTCCCTGCAGAGGGAGATTGGCCCGTTATGCGGCGTGCCGAAATGCGCGCGTAACCAGGATGTTCCCTCTTTATATCGCCCATCATGCGTGATATCCGACTTAGTGCGCAGGTTGTACCTTACGAAGCCCTTACCTCCCGGATATGATTTCGCCTCCCGGCCAATAGTTCGAAATGGGGTGGCTGGGGCGAGGGTGGGGGTCATCGGGTCATTTCCGACCCGGGGGTGGGTTGTGCATGAGTTCAGTTGGTCCTGTCCGCACGGGTGGGCGCCGCGCTACGCGGCAGAGCGGAAGGCGAAGAGCGGGGCGCGGCGGCCAGGTCTCCCTGGGATTGCTGCCGCTGCCGCCCAGCGAGGCTGAGAAGTACTCGTACGCCAAGCGGCATCTGTGGATTCTGACGATCAGTTCGCTGGTCAGCTTTCTCTGCCTGATCGTGAGCCAGTTCAAACTGGCGCAGTCCACGCCGGTGCTGTGGATCTACACGCCGCTGCTCGTCTTCACGGTGATCTATTACCTGATCTCGCTGCGGGTGAACGGCTTCACGCGGGACTTCGACATCAAGCACCACCGGCGTCTGGTGGCGAACTGGCGGCCCGAGGTCTATCCCTCGGTCGACGTCTTCCTGCCGGTGTGCGGTGAGCCCATCGAGGTGCTGCACAACACCTGGACGCATGTGCGGGCGATGGCCGACCGGTATCCGGGCGTCTGTGTGCCGTTCGTGCTCGACGACGGAGCCAGCTCCGAGCTCGAGGCGATGGCCCATGACTTCGGGTTCCGCTACGGCACCCGGGAGAACCGCGGCTGGTTCAAGAAAGCGGGCAATCTGCACTTCGGCTTCGCGCAGTCGGACGGCGAGTTCTGCCTCATCCTCGACGCCGACTTCACGCCGCGCGCCGACCTGCTCGAAGAGCTGCTGCCGTACATGGCCGAGGACCCGCGCGTCGGGATCGTCCAGTCCCCGCAGTACTTCCGCGTCCTGGACTCGCAGAACTGGATCGAGCGCGGTGCGGGCGCCGTACAGGAGCTGTTCTACCGGTCCGTGCAAGTGTCCCGGCAGGGCAGCGACGGCGCGATCTGCGTCGGCTCCTGTGCCATCTACCGGCGGGCCGCCCTGGACACCAACGGCGGAACCACGCTGATCGAGCACTCCGAGGACGTCCACACGGGCTTCGACCTGCGCGGCCTGGGCTGGGACCTGCGGTACGTGCCGGTCGCCGTTTCCACCGGGGTCTGCCCGGACAGCGCGGGCGCCTTCTTCAACCAGCAGTACCGCTGGTGCTCGGGCTCGATGAGTCTGCTCGGCAGCAAGAAGTTCTGGCAGCGGAAGATCAAGTTGTCCAGCCGCCTCTGCTACATGTCGGGCTTCTTCTACTACATCCACACGGCACTGTTCACCTTCGCGGCGCCGGTGATCCCGATCGTGCTGCTGCTGATGATGCCGGAGAAGCTCAAGGTCGAGAATCTGCTCCTGGTGGTGCCCAGCATCGTCTACACCACGATCATCTTCCCCATGTGGCACAAGGCCCCCTACCGGCTCGAGGCCTGGGCGGCCCGCATGATGTACGGCTGGGCCCATGTCTTCGCGATCTGGGACATCCTCCGCAAGAACCGCATGGGCTGGCAGCCGACCGGCTCCTCCGGCGCCAAGAAGAACAAGACCCGGCGCTTCTGGATCGGCATGTGGGTGTGGAGCGGCGGCACCGCCCTGATCTGGGTGGGTGCCGGGGCATGGCGGATGTTCACGATGAACGCCCCCGACTTCGCCCTGATCCTGTCCTCCGGACTCTTCTACGCCCTCGTCGTGGGCCGCGTTCTGGTCCAGCCCCGAGCGGAGGCGGCCGCCTGATGTTGTTCACCCGTGCACGGTCCGCCGTGCTCGCACTCTCCGCGCTGCTCATGCTCAGCGGCTGCTCGCTGCTCGGCGATGACACCGACACGTCGGCCTCCTCCGGAGGCGCGAAGACGGATCCCTCGGCGAGCGCCGAGTCGGACGTCCCGTACGACGTCGTACCGCTGCTCAAGCCGGCGAAGAAGTACTACGGAGCGGCCGTCGCGGGAGCCCCGACCTCGATGAAGAGCGTCGACGCGTACACGAAGATGACCGGTAAGCAGCCGAACCTGATCGAGTACTACGCGGGGTGGGGCGACGGCTTCGACGCCAGCGGGGTCCGCAAGGCCTGGGGCGAGGGCGCCCTGACGCTGATGTCCTGGGAGCCCTTCGACGTCTCGTTCACCGACATCGCGGCCGGTAAGTCGGACGCGTACATCAAGAAGTACGCGACGGCGGTCCGGAAGCTGAACCTGCCCGTCGTGATCGACTTCGCCGACGAGATGAATGGTCACTGGGAGAAGTGGGGCACCCAGAGCGTCACGCCCCAGCAGTACGTGGCCGCCTGGCGACACATCCACGACACGTTCCTCGACGCGGGTGCCTCGAACGTGATCTGGGCCTGGGCGCCCAACATCATCAACCCGGTCAAGACCGTCAAGCTGAAGCCGTACTACCCGGGTGACGCCTATGTCGACTGGGTCGGACTCGTCGGCTACTTCACGCTCGGCGAGGACAACGCCTTCGAGAGTGTCTTCGGTCCGACCCGGGACCAGATCCGCACCTTCACCAAGAAGCCCATGCTGCTTCTGGAGACCGGAGCCATGCCCGGCGAGCGGCGTCGCGCCGACATCCGCAACCTCTTCGCGGGTGTGGAGGCCGACGACAACATGATCGGCTTCATCTGGTTCAACCACCGCAAGCGTGCCGACTGGCGGCTGGAGGCGAGCCCGCTGGCCCTCGAGGAGTTCAAGCGCCTCGCCGCGAACGACCTCTTCGGCTTCGACATACGGAAGTCGCGATGAACGCCGGACAGAACCACTACACGCCGCAGCCCTACGACCCGTACGGCGCGGACGAGGAGGATGTCACGTGGTTCAACTCCGGGGGTGAGCCGGCCGCGTATCAGCAGCAGTACCAAGGGCAGTACCAGCAGGAGCAGTACGCCCCGGCCGTTCCCGAGCAGCGGCACGACGACCAGCCCACGTACGCGCTGCGCACCGTCGAGCAGCAGGTGCCCGTCGAACCCGCGTACACGATTCCCGAGACCCCGGACGCCGGGTGGGACGACACCCCCAGCCGACGGCGCTCCTGGGTGAGCCGCGGGGTGCTGCTGTTCGTCCTGGCGATCCAGGCCGTGCTGTCGCTGCGGCTGTCCAACACCGCCTTCCAGGACGAGGCCCTGTACCTGGCGGCCGGACACAACATCATCGACCACCTGATGAACGGCACACCGCTGCACAGCGGTTACGAGTCGTACTTCTCGGGGTCGCCGATGCTGTACCCGGTGGCGGCCGCGGTCGTCGACGGATACTTCGGGCTGTCCGGAGCGCGGCTGCTCAGCCTGCTGTGCATGCTGGGCGCCACCAGCCTGCTGTACTCCTTCACCCGGCGCATGTTCAACGAGCGCGTCGCGCTGGTGGCCGCCGCCCTGTTCGCGGTCACCCAGCCGACGATCGTGCTGGGCTGGTTCGCCACCTACGACGCGCCCGCGATCTTCCTTCTCGCTCTGGCCGCCTGGATCGTCGTACGCACCAACCGGGCGCCCGCGGTCGTGGTGCTGCTCGCGGCACCCGTGATGGTCCTCGCCGTCGCGGTGAAGTACGCGTCCGCGCTGTACGTGCCCACTCTGATCGTGCTCGCCGCGCTGACGAGCTGGCACTACCGCGGCTGGCGCTGTCTGCTGCGGGCGGCCCTGCTGACCGTGGGCACCGGTGTGCTCGTCGGCGTCGGGCTGATGTACACGAACGTTCTGGCAGGCGTGAAGCAGACCACCACCAACCGTGCGCACGGCACCGATGCCGCCATGGATCTCTTGGAGAAGTCGGGGGAGTGGGGCGGGCTGATGTTCGCCACGGCCTGCGCGGGAGCGTTCTTCTACGCGCGCCGGGGCCGGATGAACGAGTCCCCGCGCTCGTACGGGTTGCACGGGCCGGGATGGCGCTGGCGCACGCTGCTCGGGCTGCTGCTGACCGGTACGGCGTTGCTGGCCCCGGCGTACCAGATCCATCTGCAGACCTCCGTCTCGCTCTACAAGCACCTGGACTTCGGTCTGCTCTTCGCCGCACCGATGGCGGGGATCGGCGTGATCCGCCTGGTGGGCAAACACTTCCGCTACCCCCAGCTCGGCATCCTGATCTGGGTCACCGCGTTGTGCCTCGGTGTCTCGCAGTCGGAGTGGCGCTTCGGCCTGTGGCCGGACTCGACGCCGCTCGTCAAGGCGATCGAGCCGTACATGAAGCCCCAGGGCAGGTATCTGGGCGCCACGTACGAGGTTCCCGTCTACTACCTGCGGGACAAGACGGACCACTCGCGGTGGACCTCGACGTACGGCATCGGATACGCGGACAAGAAGGGCGCCGTCCACCACGGCAACGAGGGCTACCGGCTCGCCCTGAAGGACGGCTACTTCGACCTCGTCGTCCTGGACGGTATCGCCACCCCGGAGCTCGACAAGTACCTCGAACGACAGGTGCGCGAGAGCGGGCACTACCGCCTGGTCGGCGCGATCCCGTTCAAGATCAGCTCGGGCGGCTCGGGCACGTACAAGATCTGGACGAAGACGTCCTGAATGCCGGTCACCTCTCACCATTTCGTTCCTGATCCCGTAGGAAAGGCCGTGCTCATGCGGCTCACAGTCATCGGCACCGGCTATCTCGGTGCCACCCACGCCGCCTGTATGGCGGAGCTCGGGCACGAGGTGCTCGGGGTCGATGTCGACCCCGACAAGGTGGCCGCGCTGGCCGCGGGGCGGGTGCCGTTCCATGAGCCCGGGCTCGGTGAACTCGTCCGCAGGCATCTCGGCTCGGGACGGCTGCGGTTCACCACCTCCTACGAGGAGGCGGCGGCTTTCGGGCAGGTGCACTTCGTGTGCGTCGGGACCCCGCAGCGGGCCGACTGCGACGGCGCCGACCTGCGGTACGTCGACGCGGCGTTCGCGGCGATCGCCGCGCACGCGGCCGAGGACGCGCTGCTCGTCGGGAAGTCGACCGTGCCGGTGGGAACGGCCCGGCGGCTCGCGGACACCCATGCCGTGGAGGTCGCCTGGAACCCCGAGTTCCTGCGCGAGGGCTTCGCCGTCGAGGACACCCTGCGGCCCGACCGGCTGGTGTTCGGCGTCGGCTCCGCACGTGCCGAGGCGATCCTCCGGGAGGTGTACGCCCCGGTCCTGGCCGCCGGGACGCCGCTGGTCACCGCGGACTTCCCGACCGCCGAGCTGGTCAAGACGGCGGCCAACGCCTTCCTCGCCACCAAGATCTCGTTCATCAACGCGATGGCGGAGGTGTGCGAGGCGGCGGGCGGCGACGTGTCCGTCCTGGCCGAGGCCATCGGCCACGACGACCGGATCGGCGCCAAGTTCCTGCGCGCGGGCGTCGGGTTCGGCGGCGGCTGTCTGCCCAAGGACATCCGCGCCTTCGCGCACCGCGCCGATGAGCTCGGCGTCCCGCTCGGGTTCCTGCGCGAGGTCGACGCCATCAACATGCGCCGCCGCGACAGGGCGGTCGCGCTCGCCCGGGAACTGTGCGGGGGAGGGGTCCTCGGGGCCCGGATCGCCGTCCTGGGTGCCGCGTTCAAGCCGGACTCGGACGACATCCGCGACTCGCCCGCGCTGAACGTGGCCGCCCGGCTGCGGCTCGACGGCGCCGATGTCACGGTCTACGACCCCGAGGCGATGGACAATGCCCGCAAGGCGTATCCGCTGCTCGGGTACGCCGTCTCGGTCGAGGAGGCACTCGGCGGGGCGGACCTCGTGCTGCATCTGACGGAGTGGCCGCAGTTCCGGGAGCTGGACCCGGGGCCGCTGGCGGCCCTGGTGTCCCGTCCGCGGATCGTGGACGGCAGAGGAGTGCTCGACGCGGACCGCTGGACCGCGGCGGGCTGGGAATTCCGGGCGCTGGGTCGTCCCGCGCCCGGTGGGGAGGGGAGAAGGGCTTGATGTACGACATGGGGGCGGACACGGCGGTGACCGTGGTCATGCCTACCTACAACGAGGCGGCCAATCTGCCGAGAATGGCCGAAGCCGTACTTCAACTGCCGCTCGACGGCCTTCACTTGAAGATCGTGGACGACTCCAGCCCGGACGGCACCGGCAGGATCGCCGACGAGCTGGCGGAGAAGTACAACAACAAGGGGCGGCGCCGGATGAGCGTGCTGCACCGCACCGAGAAGGACGGGCTCGGGCGTGCCTACGCGGCCGGGATGAGTCTCGCGCTCGACGAGGGCGCCGAGTACGTCGTCCAGATGGACGCCGACGGCAGCCACCCCGTCGAGGCCGTGCCCCGGATGCTCGGCACGGCCCTGGCCAACGGGGTGGGCCTGGTCATCGGCAGCCGGTACGTGGAGGGCGGCTCGCTGGACGAGGACTGGGGCGCGCACCGCGTCCTGCTCTCCCGCTTCGCCAACCGGTACGCCCGTACCGTGCTCGGCACCCGGATCCGGGACATCACGGCCGGGTTCAACCTCTGGTCGGCCCAGGCTCTGCGCGACATCGATCTTGCCACGCTGGACAGCGCCGGTTACAGCTTCCAGGTCGAGCTGAAGTACAAGGCCGTACGGGCGGGGCACAGCGCCGTCGAGATCCCGATCCGTTTCGAGGAGCGGACCGAGGGGGTCTCGAAGATGACGCTGAAGACGCAGCTGGAGTCGGCGGTGGTGCCGATCCGGCTGCGTATGAAGAACAAGTGACCCGGGTCCCGGGTGCGGGGGGCGGCCGGCCGGTTACTGGTTGGCCGCCGTCGACGCCTGGGCCTCGCCGCGGCGGTGGATCTGGCGGAAGGCGAACTCAGCCAGGTCGTCGCCGGTCGTGAAGACCTTGGCGTCCTTCGTCGTCACGTCCTTGCCGTTGATGAAGCCGGCCAGCGTGAAGTAGGCGTAACGGCCGTAGGAGTTGGTGGTCGAGCGACAGACCGCCGTACGGCAGAAGTTGGCGACGCCCTGGCCGGACAGCGAGGTGATGATGCTCTTGCTGTCCGCCTCGGACTTCGCCTTGGCCGCCTGGGCCGCGGTGTTGAAGACCGCGACGCCGACGGTCACCCCGACGCCGTCCTTGCTGTAGGTGACGCGCATCAACCGGGTGCAGTCGTTCTTGGTGAGCACCGCGGGCAGTGTGCCCTGCACGGCCGACGCGCACTTCTCCGTCGAGGCGGTGGGGCCCTTGCGGTAGACGCGGTCACCCATCGTCAGCTGCGAACCGGGGAAGAGGATGTCCGGGCTGAGCGGCGCGGTGTCCTTCTGCACGCTGGATATGAAGTCCATCGGATCCAGCGGCGGCGGCGCCGAGGTCGGCGCGAACGTCGGTATCGGCGCCGTGCTGTCGCTCGGGATGGTCGCGGTGGCGGGCAGCTTGCTGGGCGTGTTCCCGGCCTGGTTGTCCCCGTTCGAGGAGACGACGGCCACGGCGACGGCAGCGCCGACCGCGATCGTGGCGACCGCCGAGCCGACGATCACCAGCAGTCTGCGCCTCCGGTTGCGTGTCTCGGACGCCTCGGCGAGTGCCGCCCAGTCCGGAGTCTGGTTCCGACGTCCCCAATCGGGTTGCTGAGAACCAGGCTTCCAGGGATCCCACGGAGGCTCCCCCTGCCCACCCTGCCCATAACTCATGGGGCGCATCTTAGACGGGGTACGGGGGGTGGCGTTCCGCACCGGAGGGCACTTGAGCCCCTAGCGTGACCTGAGTGCGCAAGGGCAAAACTGACATCTCCGGGTGCTTGGTGCGACACGCTTCGACAGGCTTCCCGGCGCCGGCCGTCCGGTGACGCCGGGTAGTCGGACGGTTGCGGAGGCAAGGGCTGCCTTACTCTGTTTCCAGTGACTGTTCGCGTGGCCCTGGGTGCCGAGGCACCCGGGTCGCGAACCCGCGTTTTGACCCTTCCGGGCAAGCGCGGGTACTCTTGCAGTTCGTTATGTGTATTGGCTTGCTCATTCTCACGTGAGGGGCCCTTACACCGGTCCACCGGGGCCGATGACCAGCGACCAGCACTCGGTATGCGTCACCGAGGTGCGGTCAGGGCTGTCGTGATCGTCCGTGGTGGCCATGTCAGGACCCACTCACTGAAGAAGCGAAGGCTACGACCGTGCGTACGTACAGCCCCAAGCCCGGCGACATCACTCGCCAGTGGTACGTCATCGACGCCCAGGATGTCGTCCTGGGTCGTCTGGCGACCACTGCCGCGAACATCCTGCGGGGCAAGCACAAGCCGATCTTTGCGCCGCACGTCGATGCTGGTGACTTCGTCATCATCATCAACGCCGACAAGGTGCACCTCTCCGGCAACAAGAAGACCCAGAAGCTGGCGTACCGCCACTCCGGTTACCCGGGTGGTCTGCGCTCCGTCCGCTACGACGAGCTGCTGGCGAAGAACCCCGAGAAGGCCGTCGAGAAGGCCATCAAGGGCATGATCCCCAAGAACACCCTGGGCCGTCAGGTGCTCTCGAAGCTGAAGGTCTACGCGGGCGAGAACCACCCGCACGCTGCCCAGCAGCCGGTCCCGTTCGAGATCACCCAGGTCGCGCAGTAGTTCCGGCCACCACCCCCTAAGACAGAAAAGAATCTGAGGAGAATCGTGGCCGAGACCACCGTTGAGCAGCCGGTCGAAGAGACTGAGCTCGTCGACATCGAGAACTACACCACCGAGTCCGAGGTCCCCGTCGAGGGCGAGTACACCTCGGAGTCGCTCGCGGGCCGCTTCGGCGACCCGCAGCCGGCCGCCGGCCTGGGCCGTCGCAAGAACGCCATCGCCCGCGTCCGGATCGTCCCGGGCACCGGCAAGTGGAAGATCAACGGTCGCACCCTTGAGGACTACTTCCCCAACAAGGTGCACCAGCAGGAAGTCAACGAGCCCTTCAAGGTGCTCGAGCTCGACAACCGCTACGACGTCATCGCCCGTATCTCGGGTGGCGGCGTCTCCGGTCAGGCCGGTGCGCTCCGTCTCGGTGTCGCCCGCGCGCTGAACGAGGCGGACGTGGACAACAACCGCCCGGCCCTGAAGAAGGCCGGCTTCCTCAAGCGCGACGACCGTGCGGTCGAGCGCAAGAAGGCCGGTCTCAAGAAGGCCCGTAAGGCTCCGCAGTACAGCAAGCGTTAATCACTGGCTGCTGCGTATTCGTACGACCGTTCGCCCCGGCGGCACGCTGTGTGCCGCCGGGGCGTTCGTTTATCACAGCCCAGGGCGTATAACGGCACAAGGCGCTCAAAGGCTTGCATGATCGGATGACTTCCGAAAACTGAGCTTCATCAGGAGGACACCAGTGGGACGACTCTTCGGCACGGACGGCGTGCGCGGTGTCGCCAACGCGGATCTGACGGCCGAGCTGGCGCTCGGTCTCTCCGTGGCGGCGGCACATGTGCTGGCCGAGGCGGGTACGTTCGAGGGCCACCGGCCGGTGGCCGTGGTCGGGCGGGACCCACGTGCGTCCGGGGAGTTCCTGGAAGCGGCCGTGGTCGCGGGCCTGGCCAGCGCGGGTGTGGACGTCCTGCTCGTCGGTGTGCTGCCCACCCCCGCGGTGGCGTACCTCACCGGCGCGCTGGGCGCCGACCTCGGCGTGATGCTCTCGGCCAGCCACAACGCCATGCCCGACAACGGCATCAAGTTCTTCGCCCGCGGCGGCCACAAGCTCGCCGACGAGCTGGAGGACAGGATCGAGGGCGTCTACGAGGAGCACCGCACCGGCGCGCCCTGGGACCGGCCCACCGGCGCCGGGGTCGGGCGCGTGCGCGCGTACGACGAGGGGCTCGACCAGTACGTCGCCCACCTCCTCGGCGTGCTCCCGAACCGCCTCGACGGCCTGAAGGTCGTCCTCGACGAGGCGCACGGCGCCGCCGCCCGAGTGTCTCCCGAGGCCTTCACGCAGGCCGGTGCCGAGATCATCACGATCGGCGCCTCGCCCGACGGCCTGAACATCAACGACGGCTGCGGCTCCACCCACCTCGACCTCCTGAAGGCCGCCGTCGTCGAGCACGGGGCCGACCTCGGCGTCGCGCACGACGGCGACGCCGACCGCTGCCTCGCCGTGGACCACACGGGTGCCGAGGTGGACGGCGATCAGATCCTGGCCGTACTCGCGCTGGCGATGCGGGAGCGTTCCGCACTGCGCTCCGACACTGTCGTCGCGACGGTCATGTCCAACCTGGGCTTCAAGCTGGCCATGGAGCGCGAGGGAGTCTCCCTCATCCAGACCGCGGTCGGCGACCGTTATGTCCTGGAGGAGATGAAGGAGCACAACTACGCGCTCGGCGGCGAGCAGTCCGGGCACGTGATCATCCTCGACCACGCCACCACCGGCGACGGCACGCTGACCGGCCTGCTGCTGGCGGCCCGGATCGCCCAGACCGGCCGTACGCTCCAGGACCTCGCGTCCGTCATGGAGCGGCTGCCGCAGGTTCTCATCAACGTCCCCGACGTCGACCGCACCCGGGTGCAGAGCTCCGCCGAACTCGCGACCGCGGTCGCCGAGGCCGAGCGGGAACTCGGCTCCACCGGCCGGGTGCTGCTGCGCCCCTCCGGCACCGAGCCGCTCGTCCGGGTCATGGTCGAGGCCGCCGACATCGACCACGCACGGTCGGTGGCGGGTCGGCTCGCGGACGCGGTGAAGTCGGCGCTGGGCTAGAAGCGACCTGTCCTGGCGGTACGTTCACGCTGCTGGGCCCAGAGCCACTTCTGGACGACCGGCGTGAACGTACCGGCCGGCACGATGCCCAGCAGGTCGAGCAGCAACTGCCCGGTGGAGCCCCACGCGCTGGATGCGGCATTGCGGCGTGCGATGACAGCCGGCGGCGGGGCCCCTGCGACTACAGCTTGCGCAGGCTCAGGCGCTGCACCTTGTGGTCCGGGCCCTTGCGCACGACGAGGGTGGCCCGGCCCCGGGTGGGCGCCACGTTCTCCAGCAGGTTGGGCTTGTTGATGGTGCGCCAGGTCGTGCGGGCGTAGTCGAGCGCCTCCTCCTCGGATACCTGTGTGTACCTGCGGAAGTAGGAGTCGGGTTTCTGGAAGGCGGTCTGGCGGAGCTTCTTGAACCGGTTGAGGTACCAGCGCTCGATGTCCTCGGCGCGGGCGTCGACGTACACGCTGAAGTCGAAGTAGTCGGCGAGGCCGACGCGGGTGCGGCCGTCCTTGCCGGGGAGGGCGGGCTGCAGGACGTTCAGGCCCTCGACGATGAGGATGTCCGGGCGGCGGACGGTGAGCCGCTGGTCGGGGACGATGTCGTAGATCAGGTGGGAGTAGACGGGGGCCGTGACCTCGTCCTTCCCCGCCTTGATGTCGGCGACGAACCGGGTGAGGGCACGACGGTCGTACGACTCGGGGAAACCTTTCCTCGACATCAGGCCGCGCGCCTCCAGCTCCTTGGTGGGGAGCAGGAAGCCGTCCGTGGTCACCAGTTCGACGCGTGGGTGTTCGGGCCAACGGGAGAGCAGGGCCTGCAGCAGGCGCGCCACGGTGGACTTGCCGACGGCGACCGACCCGGCCACCCCTATGACGAACGGGGTGCCGGACTGGGAGCCCTTCTCGCCGAGGAAGGTGTTCAGCGCTCCTCTGAGCCCGTCCGTGGCGCCGACGTACAGATTGAGCAGTCTGGACAGCGGCAGATAGATGTCCCGCACCTCGTCGAGGTCGATGACATCGCCCAGACCGCGCAGCTTCTCGACCTCCTCGGCGGTCAGTGGCAGCGGCGTCTTTTCGCGCAGCACGCTCCACTCGGCTCGGGTGAGGTCGACGTAGGGAGTCGCCTCCGGCCTGTGCCGGTGGGCGCTCCGGGGCATCGGGGAGACCGGAGAGATCACAGTCCATTGTTACGGGAGTGTGGACTGGGTGGGGGGTGGGGTGGGTCACGTAGTCGGTTACTCGGGGTCACGCGGGAGCGTCCAAGGGCGTCCAGGGGGCCGGTGGACCCATCGAAAGGTGGCTGGAATTTCCGAATTCGGGCACGGAGTGCCGGGTTCGGGGGGCTGTTGGCGCTTAGGCTGCGGCGCATGTGCGGAATCGTGGGATACGTGGGGTCGCAGGCGGCGCTCGATGTGGTGATGGCCGGGCTGAAGCGGCTGGAGTACCGGGGGTACGACTCGGCGGGTGTCGCCGTGCTGGCGGACGGGGGGCTCGCCGCCGCGAAGAAGGCCGGGAAGCTGGTCAACCTGGAGAAGGAGCTGGTCGGCCGGCCGCTGCCGACCGGGTCGACGGGGATCGGGCACACGCGCTGGGCCACGCACGGGGGGCCCACGGACGCGAACGCCCATCCGCATCTCGACAACGCGGGGCGCGTCGCCGTCGTGCACAACGGGATCATCGAGAACTTCGCGCTGCTGCGTGCCGAGTTGGCCGAGCGCGGGCACGAGCTGGCCTCCGAGACCGACACCGAGGTGGTCGCACACCTGATCGCCGAGGAGTTCTCGGCGTGCGACGACCTCGCGGAGGCGATGCGGCTGGTGTGCCGCCGCCTGGAGGGCGCGTTCACGCTGGTCGCCGTGCACGCGGACGATCCGGACGTGGTGGTGGGGGCGCGGCGGAACTCGCCGCTCGTGGTGGGCGTTGGAGAGGGCGAGGCCTTTCTCGCCTCGGATGTCGCCGCGTTCATCGCCCACACGCGGTCGGCGATCGAGCTGGGTCAGGACCAGGTGGTGGCGCTGCGCCGGGACGGCGTGACGGTGACCGGTTTCGACGGCCGTCCGGCGGACGTGCGCTCGTATCACATCGACTGGGACGCGTCGGCCGCGGAAAAGGGGGGTTATGACTACTTCATGCTCAAGGAGATCGCCGAGCAGCCCAAGGCGGTCGCCGATACGCTCCTGGGCCGGATCGACGCGGCCGGTTCACTGACGCTCGACGAGGTGCGGATCCCGGTTCACGAGCTGCGCGAGGTCGACAAGGTCGTCATCGTGGCCTGCGGGACCGCCTTCCACGCCGGGCTGATCGCCAAGTACGCCATCGAGCACTGGACGCGGATCCCGTGCGAGGTGGAGCTCGCGAGCGAGTTCCGGTACCGGGATCCGATTCTCGGTACGCGGTCGCTGGTGATCGCCATCTCCCAGTCCGGCGAGACCATGGACACGCTGATGGCCCTGCGGCACGCCCGCGAGCAGGGCTCCAAGGTGCTGGCGATCTGCAACACGAACGGTTCGACGATCCCGCGCGAGTCGGATGCGGTGCTGTACACGCACGCGGGTCCGGAGGTTGCGGTCGCGTCCACGAAGGCGTTCTTGACGCAGCTGGTCGCCTGCTATCTGGTCGCGCTGTACCTGGGCCAGGTGCGCGGCACCAAGTGGGGCGACGAGATCCAGGCCGTCATCCGGGACCTGTCCCAGATCTCCGGCGAGGTGGAACGGGTCCTGGAGACCATGGAGCCGGTACGAGAGCTCGCACGATCGCTCGCCGACAAGAAGACCGTGCTGTTCCTGGGGCGGCACGTCGGTTATCCGGTCGCCCTGGAAGGCGCCCTCAAGCTCAAGGAGCTCGCCTACATGCACGCCGAGGGCTTCGCGGCGGGTGAGCTGAAGCACGGGCCGATCGCGTTGATCGAGGACGATCTGCCGGTCGTGGTCGTGGTGCCGTCCCCGCGCGGGCGCTCGGTTCTCTACGACAAGATCGTGTCCAACATCCAGGAGATCCGGGCGAGGGGTGCGCGGACGATCGTGATCGCGGAGGAGGGGGACGAGGCGGTGGTCCCTTACGCCGACCACCTGATCCGGATTCCGGCCACGCCGACGTTGCTTCAGCCGCTCGTCGCGACGGTGCCGTTGCAGGTGTTCGCGTGTGAACTGGCGACGGCGCGGGGCAACGAGGTGGATCAGCCTCGGAACCTGGCGAAGTCGGTGACGGTGGAGTGAGTTGTCTTTAGGGCTTCGATGAAGGGGGTGAAGGCTCCGGTCGGGAAGGTGAGGGTGGCCTTGGCCGGGGTCTTGGAGTCGCGGATGGTTATGCGGGTGGGTGTGCTTGCGATTTCCACGCACTCGTTGCCGTCGTCGGGGCCTGAGTAGGACGACTTCCGCCAGTTGTCCATGGGATGCCTCACAGCTCTTTTGCCAGCCGGTGGATGAAGTCACGCGACCGTTCGGGGTCGAGTGATGCGGCTTCCACCTTACGGAAGCGCGTTCGGAAGGCGCTGAGTTGTGCTTCGGAGTCGATGAAGGCCGAGCCATGAGGTACGTCACGCACCACCGTGTCCAGTTTGAGCACGGGGCCGCCCACGTAGGTCATGGTGCTGGCGGCCCTGGCGAAGCCGTCCAGATCGAAGGGGATGACGCGCACGGTGATGTGGTCCGCTTCGGAGATTTCCAGGACCCGGGCGAGTTGAGCCTGGGAGGCGGCGCGGTCGCTGACCCTGATGCGTAGGGCCGCCTCGTGGATCACCAACTCGTACGGGATGGTGATCTCCTGGCGTGCCATTCGGTGACGGACGCGCAATTCAAGCTCGTCATGCGTGAGTTCGGGCACTCTGGAGGAGAAGACGGCACGGGCGTATTCCTCCGTCTGCAGCAGGCCCGGTACGTACAGGACCGCCACATCGCGCCGGAAGGAGGCGTGGTGGTTCAGTTCGGAGAGGTCCAGGAACGACGTGGGCAGCAGGCCCCGGTACTCCTCCCACCAGCCGCGTGTCCGATCGGTGGCCAAGGCGACCAAGGAATCGATGAACTTGCTGTCTTCGCAGGCGTAGTGGGACGCAAGTCGGCGCAGACGTTCCTCGCTCACCCCCGAGAGACCGGACTCGATATGGCTGAGCTGGACGGGGCTCACTCCCAGCAGCGCTGCCGCCTGGCGGCCGCTGAGGCCTGCCGCCTCGCGGAGTCTGCGCAGTTCGACCGCCAGGCGCATCTGGCGTGCCGTCGGGTCGCGCCTCGTCGTCATCGACTGCTCCTCGGTGCAACGCGCCTGTAAGCGCAACTCGTTCGGGGTCAGATTACGCGGTCGGCTTGCCCAACCGAAACATTAACCCCTACCGTCGGTGACGCGACGCACACACTGTGACACCCCGGGGCACCGGAAGCGCACCGCTCCGTTCTGCCGTGACGGCTGCGTCAATGCCACCGCCCGAAACCGCCGCGTATCTCCAACTCCCCACCGGCCGAACGGAGTTCACCCATGCCCGAAACCGTCGCCGAGCCCTGGGAGTACATGATGTACATCCCCCACGACCTCCGCGCCGTCACCGTCAGTCGCCGTACCGTCCGCCTGATCCTCACCCTGCACGGACTGATCCGCCTCACCGACGTCGGCGAGCTGGTCGCGGCCGAGCTGGTCTCCAACGCCGTACGGCATACGAAGGGGCAGGCGGCGCTACGGGTGCAGTGGCGGGCCGGGGTCCTGCGCATCGGCGCCCGGGACGCGGACCCGCAGCCGCCGGAACCGTCCCTGCCGTGGGACCGGGTCGCGGACGCGGAGGAGGGGCGCGGCCTCGCCCTCGTGCGGGCCTGCGCCGATCTGTGGGGCTGGCAGCCGCTGGCCAGGAACGGGCAACGCGGCAAGTACGTGTGGTGCGAGCTGGCGGCGGCCTAACACTGCAACGGTGTTTGCCGTGGCGGGTGGGCAGTTGGCACGTGCCCGGTCTGCTGTTCGACTTCCTCCGCTTTCCCGTAACGGCGCGTCGACTCGCTTGTCACAGGGGCGTCTTGATGCAACTCCAGTCGCAACGCCCTCCCGGCGGCGGGTCTCCTCTGAAGCAGCAACGCCCGCTCAGCCGGAGCGAGCGCGACGACACCGCTTCCCAGGAGTACCGATGCGCGTCAAGAAGATGTCCGCCCTCGCTCTCATCGTTGCCGCTGCCGGCCTCTCGCTGACCGCGTGCGGCAGCAGCGACGGATCCAGCGCTTCCGCCGACACCAGCGCGTCCCACACCAGCGCGTCCACCGCCGCGAGCAGCTCCACCGCCGCGAGCAGCTCCACCGGCGGCCAGGACTCGACCTCGACCGCTGGTTCCTCCTCGTCCGGCTCCTCCACCGGCTCCACCAAGGGCAGCGGGCTGACCGCCCAGAACCAGTCCGCGACGTCGGGCTCCATGTGCAAGACCGACCATCTCGCCCTCAGCGCCTCCGCCACGGGGGTCAAGAACCAGATAGTCGTCAACCTGAAGAACACCGGTTCCGGCAAGTGCAGCATGCACGGCTTCCCGGGCGTCCAACTCGTGGGCCCCGACGGCCTGGGCGACACCGGGCCCGACGCCGCCCGCACCGACGTCTCGGGGTCCACCGTCAGCATCGGGCCCGGCGAGGAAACCCGCTTCCTGCTGCGCTACATCCCGAGCACCAGCGGCTCGGCCAAGACCTACACCCGGCTCTCCGTCACCCCGCCCAACGAGAAGGTCTCGGAGATCGTGAATCTCAACGACCTGGCCATCACCATCGCCGCCCCCAGCGGCGGCGCTCCCGACGTCTATGTCGACCCCATCGGCTACCACGTCGGCTCCGGCAAGTGAGCCCAGTGACATCCCGCGGGGGCCCTCCCTCCTGAGAGGATCACTCGCACCGTACGGATATGCGAATGCAGGGTGGGGAACATGGGCGTTCTGGTGCTGGCCGGTCTCCTGGTGCTTGTCGTCGGTGGGTGCGTGTGCGTGGTGTGGGCGTCGCGCGGCGGGCCCCGCTGGGTCCGGGGCGTGGCGGCGGTGACGCTCGTCGTGGGGCAGCTGGTGCGCGCCGCCGTGAAGAGCAACGGGCGACGGAGTGTGAATCAGTCCAGCAGCGACGGTGACTAGCGCGGGCGAGGAGGCTCGTCCCGACGCCGGCGTTAGGCCGTTTGTCCCGCTGTGGGGGTTCCCGCTGCGACCCGTGGGCCCGTGCCCTCTTATTCTCGGACACGACCTTTCGAATACAAGAGGAGCAGTGCCATGGGACAGAACGTCTTCTTCGAGGTGTCCGCGGACGGGGAGCCGCTCGGCCGGATCGAGTTCAAGCTGTACGACGACGTGGTCCCGGAGACGGCCCGCAACTTCCGTGAGCTGGCCACCGGTCAGAACGGGTTCGGCTACAAGGGCTCGCCGTTCCACCGTGTCATCCCGGACTTCATGCTGCAGGGCGGTGACTTCACCAACGAGAACGGCACCGGCGGCAAGAGCATCTACGGTACGAAGTTCCCGGACGAGAACTTCAAGCTCAAGCACACCAAGCCGGGCCTGCTGAGCATGGCCAACGCCGGCCCGAACACCAACGGCTCGCAGTTCTTCATCACCACGATCGTCACCGACTGGCTCGACGGCAAGCACGTCGTCTTCGGCGAGGTCGTCGAGGGCATGGACGTCGTCAGGGCCGTCGAGAAGCTCGGCAGCCGTTCCGGTGCCACGTCCAAGAAGATCGTCATCTCGGACTCCGGCACCGTCTGAGAGATCCGGGCCAGGACTCGTCCGGCCGTACAGCACAGAGATCGAGCGGGAACGGCTGCGGCCGTTCCCGCTCGATTCGTATCGGGCACCCCTCGCCTCTCCGCGGCGTGACGCGTACCACACCGCATGAATTTCGGCTCGCCCTGTAAGAAGTGGGCCGTCACGCGCATTGCTTGGTGAGAGAGCCGATATGAGGGGATGGCGTGTGACACATGCCCAACGCTTCAGGGACGTCTACGAGGAGTGCTATCCGCGCGTCCTCGCCTATGCCACGAGTCTGGTGGGTCGACAGGTAGGCGAGGACATCACGAGCGAGACGTTCACCGTCGCCTGGCGGCGCGTGCGGGACATTCCGCAACCCGCGCTGCCCTGGCTCCTGGGAGTGGCCCGCAACCTGGTGCGCGAACTGCGCCGCCGGGACAGCCACCAGTACGCCGTCGCCGCCCAGGAGGCCCAGCGCATCAGCAGCGGAGCCCGGAGCAACGTCGGGGACGTCGCGGCGGACGTGACCGACCGGGAAGCCGCGTTGCAGGCCCTGGCGAGTCTGTCCGACGCCGACCGGGAGCTGCTGACTCTGATCGCCTGGCACGGGCTGAGCCCCAAGCAGGCGGCACGGGTCCTGGGCTGCACCATCGCGACGCTGACCGTCCGGCTGCACCGGGCCCGTCGCCGTCTGGAGAAGGCCTTGGACGCGGTGCCCCCGGCGGAGACGGCGTCCGTGGCGACTGCACAAGCGCCGCCTGCACGGGTGCCGCCCGCACCAGCGCCGCCCGCACCAGCGCAGACCGCGCAAGTGCCACCCGCTCGGGCCCCGCACCGCAGCACTGATCGCAAAGGAGCACTCACATGAAGAACACCCGCGAACGGTCCGGGCGGCCCGACGTCATGACGGTGCTCGCGGGCGCCCGGCCCGACGAACTCGACCCGGCCCGGCTGGCCGACTCCCCGCGGCAGCACGACGACCTGGCACGCATCCTGGCCGGAGCGACGGACGGTCACGCGGCACGCTCCCAGGAACCGCGGCGCCTCCGGGTCGGGATCCGGCCGCTCGGGACCGTCGTGGCTGTCGCGGCCGTCGCTGCGTCCGTGATGGTCGTGAGCACGCTCGACCGGCAGGATCCTTCAGGCGTGCGCGCGAGCGCCCATCCGCAGTCCTCCGCCGCCACGCCGGGGTCGGCTTCGGCCGAGTCGGAGGGTCGCGCCGACGTCCAGGTCGACGGCCGTCTCGAACTGCTCAGCGTGGCGAAGAAGGCGGAGACACCGGCCGCCGAGGGAACGTACTGGCAGACCACCACGCGCTCGCAGGACGTGAACGTCGTCGGTGCGAAGGGACAGCTCTTCGCCGTGCGCACCACGTCGACCGGGGAGTGGTCGGTGGGTGTGCGTCCGGGAACCCGGAGCCTGATGGTCTCCGGTCTGGACGACGTGACCGCGCCCCGCACCGAGGCGGACAAGGCACGCTGGCGGGCCGCGGGCTCGCCCGCCACCGTGCGGGCCGAGGTCTCGACAGCGGCCGGATCGGGAACGCTGGGGTACAGGATCGGAACCGGGCGGCCGATGGTCATGCGGACCGACGCCGACGACAAGATCTACGCCCTCGGCCCGCGGAACGTCTCGTACCAGGATCTGCGCGAACTTCCCTCCAGCGGTGCGGAGTTGCGCCGTCGGCTGGAGAAGCTGTACGGAGAGGACAGCAGCGGTGCCGAGACCGGCGGCGGCCGCACGGCCTATGTGCTGCGTCAGGCGGCCGACCTCATCACCATGCCGGTGAAGCCCGCCGTACGGGCGGCCGCGTATCGGGTGATCGCGGACCTGCCCGGCGTCCGGGGGCTCGGGCGTGTCACCGATCCACTGGGGCGTGAGGGCGTCGGTGTCGCGTTCCCCGGCACGGCGCGGACCCCGCTGGGAAGCGTGCAGCAGCGGCTGGTCGTGGACCCGTCCACCGGCGCGATGCTCTGCGAGCAGAGCGTGCTGGTCGAACCGTCGGCCAGGGCCCGGGAAGCGGGTCTCGACGCGGGGACGACGGTGAACTACGAGGCGACGACGCGGATGAGCTGGGGCGAGCGCCAGATCACGGTGCCGAAGAACGCCAAGCACTGAGCTCGGGCAATCAACGCCGAGAGGTCGGCACGTCGGCGGCCGTCCGGCCCATAGGGTGCTGGACATGAGCATCATCGGGGTCGGTATCGACGTGGCCGAGATCGACCGGTTCCTGGCGGCGCTGGAGCGTACGCCGGGGCTGGCCCATCGGCTCTTCCTGGATCAGGAGTTGCACCTGCCGAACGGGGAGCGCCGCGGCATCGCGTCCCTGGCCGCGCGCTTCGCCGCGAAGGAGGCGGTCGCCAAGGCGCTGGGCGCTCCGGCGGGCATGCACTGGACGGACGCGGAGGTCTACGTCGAGGACAGCGGCCGGCCGCGACTGCGGGTCACGGGGACGGTGGCGGCGCGCGCGGCCGAACTGGGCGTCCGCTCGTGGCATGTGTCGCTGAGCCATGACGCGGGGGTGGCCTCGGCGGTGGTGGTGGCGGAGGGGTAGGGGTAGGTCCGGGGAGGCCGGTTGTCCGGCGGCCGGAGCGGCGCGGTGAGCCCGCGTACGGGAGACTCGACCCATGCGTACTGCGTACAGCGTGGAGACGGTCAGGGCGGCAGAGCGTGAGTTGATGGCGCGGCTTCCGGAGGGTGCGCTGATGCAGCGCGCCGCGGCCGGACTGGCCGCTGCCTGCGCGGACTTGCTGGGACGGGTGTACGGCAGCCGGGTCGTGCTGCTCGTGGGCAGCGGGGACAACGGGGGCGACGCCCTGTACGCCGGGGCCCGGCTGGCGCGGCGGGGGGCGGGGGTCACCGCCGTGCTGCTCGCGCCCGAACGGACGCATGGCGCGGGCCTGGCCGCGCTGCGGCGGGCCGGGGGCACGGTGGCCGGGTCCGGCGCCGCCGAAGAGTTGATCCTGCGGGCCGACCTCGTCGTGGACGGGATCGTCGGTATCGGGGGCAAGGGCGGGCTGCGGCCCGAGGCGGTGCCGCTGGCCGAGTACGCCGCGGACTCCCGGGCGGCCGTGGTCGCCGTGGACCTGCCGAGCGGGATCGAGGCCGACACGGGAGAGGTCCGGGGCACCGCCGTCCGCGCCGATCTGACGGTGACCTTCGGGACGCACAAGCCCGGACTGCTGATCGACCCGGGGCGTGAGTACGCCGGTTCCGTACGCCTCGTCGACATCGGGCTCGAACTGCCCGAGGAGGCCGAACTCGAGGCCCTTCAGCACGTGGACGTGGCGGCGCGGCTGCCGGTGCCCGGGGCCGAGAGTGACAAGTACCGGCGCGGGGTCCTCGGGATCGCGGCCGGGTCCGCGCGGTATCCCGGGGCCGCCGTGCTCGCCGTGTCCGGGGCCTTGCGGGGTGGGGCGGGGGCGGTGCGGTACGTCGGGCCCGCGGCGGATGCCGTGATCTCCCGCTTTCCCGAGACGCTCGTGTCGGACCAGGGGCCCGAGCGGGCCGGGCGGGTCCAGGCGTGGGTGGTGGGGCCCGGGGTCGGGGACGACGCGTCGGCGGTGGCGCAGGTGCTCGGGGCGGACGTGCCGGTGCTGGTGGACGCGGACGGGCTGCGGCTCGCGGACCGGTCCGCCGTACGGGCCCGCACCGCGCCCACGCTGATGACTCCGCATGCCGGGGAGGCGGCGGCGTTGCTCGGGGTTTCGCGGGAGTCGGTGGAGGGGGCTCGGCTGGCGTCGGCGCGGGAGTTGGCGCTTCGGTACGGGGCGACCGTGCTGCTGAAGGGGTCGACGACGCTGGTCGCCGACCCGGCGGGCGGTGCGGTGCGGGTGAATCCGACGGGGACGGCGTGGTTGGCCACGGCCGGGAGCGGAGACGTGCTGTCGGGGCTTGCGGGGTCGTTGCTCGCGGCGGGGCTGTCGGCGTTGGACGCGGGGAGTGTGGGCGCGTATCTGCATGGGCTGGCGGGGAGGCTCGCGGCGGACGGGGCGCCCTTGGGGGCGCATGATGTCGCGGCGGCGATTCCGGAGGCCTGGCGGGACGTCCGCGACGCGCTCCGCTGACTGCGCCGTTCTTTGGCTGCGGGTGGGTGGGGCTGGGCGCGCAGTTCCCCGCGCCCCTGGGGCGGGGCTTCGCCCCAGCCCCCGGGTGGGTTCTTTGGCTGCGGGGCGGTAGGGGCTGGGCGCGCAGTTCCTCGCGCCCCTTACGGGGGCGCTGCGTTGCCCATTACGGGGGACCCCGTCCGCGCGGCTCACCCCCGCTCGCCCCGGGGTTGCGTATCGCTGGTCGCATGATGATGAGCAGACGAATGAGATGCCGGAGCGTGGGAGTGCTCCTCGCGCTGCTGGTGGTGATGCCGGTGGACGGTGCGGCGGCGGAGGCCGGGCCCCCGGCGCCCGGCCCGGGGAGCGAGCTGGTGCCCGGCGTGCCGCCGGGGCCGCATCAGCCGTGGCTGGTGGACACGCCGGACCAGATGCTGCCGCCCAAGGTGTACAGACCGAGCGCGCAGGAGGACGCCGTCGAGCCGAGGGACGCCCCCGCGGAGACGGACGCGCTCATCGAGTACGTCCCCCTCGTCGAGGCCGTCGCGGGCAAGTCCGTGACGTGCTCCAAGCTGACCGGGCCGTACCAGCGGCAGGTCGAGCGGTGGCTGAAGCTGAAGGTCGACGGGAAGCAGTCGGCGAGGGACTGCGCCGCCATCCGGGCGTTCCAGACGAAGGAGGGGATCAAGCCGAACACCGGCTTCGCCGGCCCCGTCACCTGGGCCCGGATGCAGCTGATGTCCGCGAAGAAGAAACCGAACGCGTCCAAGAAGTGTCCCGTGCGGTCGTATCGGGTCGCGTGTGTGGATCTGACCCGGCAGCTCACCTGGGTGCAGAAGGGGAAGAAGGTGCTGTGGGGACCGGTGCCGATGCGCAGCGGGCGGGCCGGGTACCGGACCAGGACCGGCTGGTTCAAGGTCTACTGGAAGCACAAGAGCCACTGGTCGACGCTGTACAACACCCCGATGCCGTACAGCCAGTTCTTCAGCGGCGGAGAGGCCTTCCACGCCATCTACGGCAGCATCTACGACCCGAACGGCTCGTACGGCTGTGTGAATCTGCGCCTCGCCGACGCCCGCTCCCTGTGGAACGTCACCAAGACGGGCGACCACGTGTACGTGTGGGGCCGCAGGGCCGGCACCTGACCGTCCTCCGGGGGCTCTCGGGCCCCTCTGAGACACTGGGGGCGCGATGAACGACACAGCACCCCTGCGCGCCCGCGCAGAGATCGACCTGGCCGCCCTGCGTGCCAACGTGCGGACCCTGCGTGCCCACGCGCCGTCCGCGGCCTTGATGGCCGTGGTCAAGTCCGACGCGTACGGCCACGGGGCGGTCCCGTGCGCCCGCGCGGCGCTGGAGGCGGGCGCCACCTGGCTCGGCACCGCCACCCCCGAGGAGGCCCTCGCCCTGCGCGCGGCCGGCCTGACAGACAGCCGGATCATGTGCTGGCTGTGGACGCCGGGCGGGCCGTGGCGGGAGGCCATCGAGGCCGACCTCGACGTGTCGGTGAGCGGGATGTGGGCCCTGCGGGAGGTCACCGCCGCGGCCGAGGCGGCCGGGATCCCCGCCCGGGTCCAGCTCAAGGCCGACACCGGGCTCGGTCGCGCCGGCTGCCAGCCCGCCGACTGGCCCGAACTCGTGCGTGAGGCGCTGCGCGTCGAGGAACGCGGGCTGATCGACATCACCGGTCTGTGGTCGCACTTCGCCTGCGCCGACGAACCCGGGCATCCCTCCATCCAGGCCCAACTGAACCTTTTCCGCGAGATGGTGACGTACGCCGAGGAGCGGGGCGTGCGCCCCGAGGTGCGGCACATCGCCAACTCGCCGGCCACGCTGACCCTCCCCGAGAGCCACTTCGACCTCGTACGGACGGGGATCGCGGTCTACGGCATCTCGCCCAGCCCCGAGATCGGCACCCCGGCCGACTTCGGGCTGCGCCCGGTGATGACGCTCAGCGCGTCCCTCGCGCTGGTGAAGCACGTACCGGGGGGCCACGGGGTCAGTTACGGGCATCACTACGTCTCCGCGGGTGCCACCACCCTCGGCCTCGTCCCCGTCGGCTACGCGGACGGCGTGCCGCGCCACGCCTCCGGCACCGGACCGGTGCTGGTGGGCGGCAAGTGGCGGACGGTGGCGGGGCGGGTCGCGATGGACCAGTTCGTGGTCGACCTGGGCGGGGACGAGCCGGTGCCCGGTTCGGAGGCGATCCTGTTCGGTCCGGGTGACCGGGGCGAGCCGACCGCCGAGGACTGGGCGCGGGCGGCGGGGACGATCGCGTACGAAATCGTCACCCGGATCGGAACCCGAGTGCCGCGCGTATACGTGAATAAGGAACAAGGCGGGTAACCCGCAAGGAGTACAGGGGGTGCCCCGCGTAGGGCAACAGGGCAACAGGACATAGTTGCACCATCAGTGGTACCTCCGGCACCACCCTGAGCACGACCGGCACCACCCCCAGCACGACCTTCTGAAGTGAACGACACCCCGGCGAAGAGGAGCGGTACGTGAGCGAGAGCAGCGCGGAGGCCGTCACGGACGTCGCCGCGGCGGCCGTCGCCTCCGCCGCCGGGAACTGGCGCAAGGCCGGTATCGCCGGCGTCGCCATAGGCGTGGTCGCCGCGGGCGCCGCCGCCGGAGTCGCCATAGAGCGGCTCACGGTGGGCCGCGGCATGCGCAGCAAGGCCCGCCTCGCGCTCGACTCGACGGGCCCCTACGGCTCGCTGCGCGGCACGCCCGGCAAGGCGTACGCCGACGACGGCACCGAGCTGTACTACGAGGTGGACGACATCGAACAGGATGTGACGTTCACCCCGCGTCGGCGGCGGCTCTTCGGGCGCAAGGCTCCCGCCCCCGTCACCGTCGTCTTCAGTCACGGGTACTGCCTCAACCAGGACTCCTGGCACTTCCAGCGGGCCGCGCTGCGCGGTGTGGTGCGCACGGTGCACTGGGACCAGCGCAGTCACGGCCGCTCCGGGCGCGGGGTCGCGCAGACGCAGGACGGCACACCCGTCTCCATCGACCAGCTCGGCCAGGACCTGAAGGCCGTCATCGACGCGGCCGTGCCCGAGGGGCCGATCGTGCTGGTGGGGCACTCCATGGGCGGGATGACCGTCATGGCGCTGGCCGACGAGTACCCGGACCTCGTCCGCGAGCGGGTCGTCGCCGTCGCGCTCGTCGGTACGTCGTCGGGGCGGCTCGGTGAGGTCAACTTCGGGCTGCCCGTCGCGGGCGTCAACGCGGTGCGGCGAGTGCTGCCCGGTGTGCTGAAGGCGCTCGGTCAGCAGGCCGCCTTGGTGGAGCGGGGGCGGCGGGCCACGGCCGACCTGTTCGCGGGGATCATCAAGCGGTACTCGTTCGCGTCCCGGGACGTCGACCCGGCCATCGTGCGGTTCGCCGAACGGATGATCGAGGGCACTCCGATCGACGTCGTCGCGGAGTTCTACCCGGCGTTCACCGAGCACGACAAGACCGAGGCGCTCGCGTACTTCGCCGAACTGCCGGTACTGGTGCTGGCCGGGGTCGGCGACATGGTGACACCGAGTGAGCACAGCGAGGCGATCGCGGATCTGCTGCCGGACGCCGAACTGGTGCTCGTCCCGGACGCCGGGCACCTGGTCATGCTGGAGCACCCCGAGGTGGTCATAGACCGTCTCGCCGACCTCTTGATGCGTGCGGGCGCCGTCCCGGCAGGGGCTACCGTGGGTGGCTATGGAAGCACCAGCAGCAGCGCACAACCCGGCTGAGCCCGCCGCCGAGGGCGTGAACGTCCGGATCACCGTCAACTCGCCCGAGCAGATGCGGGAGTTGGGCCTTCACCTGGCCAAGCTGCTGCGCGCGGGCGATCTCGTGATGCTGAACGGGGAGCTCGGCGCGGGCAAGACGACGCTGACGCGCGGACTCGGCGAGGGGCTCGGCGTACGGGGCGCGGTCACCTCGCCGACGTTCGTCATCGCCCGTGTGCACCCCTCCCTGGGTGACGGTCCGCCGCTCGTGCACGTGGACGCGTACCGGCTGGGCGGTGGCCTCGACGAGATGGAGGACCTCGACCTCGACGTGGCGCTCTCCGACTCGGTGATCGTCGTGGAGTGGGGCGAGGGCAAGGTCGAGGAGCTGACCGACGACCGGCTCGACGTCGTCATCCACCGGGCCGTCGGCGACACCACGGACGAGGTGCGGCACGTCACGCTCACCGGACTCGGGGAGCGCTGGGCGACGACCGATCTGAGCGTGCTCGCGGCCTGATCACCCTGGGTGAGGGTTCCGGGGGCGTGAAGGTTCCGACAAGTCGTCGGCAAGATGTTGCGTTCGGTGTCTCGGCCGTGGTCACATGGACCTCAGTCCGTAGTTAGGTCTACCTAACCACGCGTGCCCCCGAATCCCCAGGAGGCGTCCATGTCGGCTTCGGAACGTGACGTGCCGGTGCGGCCGGTGCAGCAGCCGTGCGGTGGGGTGTCGATGCGGGATCTGTTGGCGTCGTGTGCGGCCGCCGACGCGGTGTCCAGGCCGCCTCGGGCGCCCCTGCCGGAGGCTCCGTGTGCGGCTGAGCGGTCCCGCAAGGCGGCGTGAGCGCTCCGCGGAGGCGTGGTTCTTCGGCTGCGGGTCCGGTGGGGGCTGGTCGCGCAGTTCCCCGCGCCCCTGACGGCGCGCTTGCGCGCAGGTCCGCCGACTAGCGGATGACGACTACCTTCACGCCGATCGTCGCGAAGTTCCACATCGCGGTGCCGTCCTTGCGGGACTCCCGGATGCCGCCGAGTTTCTTGGTGGAGTCGGGGGAACCCGTGGAGCCGTCTATGGCGGAGCTGAAGCCGATCGTCACGCCGTCGACGAGGGCGAAGCGGACGACGTGCTCGATCTGGGCGCCGTCCGATCCGGTGACAGCCTTGGAGCGGGAGGTGACGGCGTAGCTGCCGACCGCGGGGTCCACCGTGCCGGCGGTGACCTTGAAGGTGCGCTCGGTCCTGTTGTTCGCGGCGACCAGCCACACGCGGTCGTCGTCGACCGAGTAGACGACCCGCTCACCCCTGCCGGAGGCGGCCGGCAGCGCCACCGGGTTCTTCTTGTCCCGGGGTGCCTTCGTGGTGGGGACCTTGGGGGTCGCGCCCGCGAGGGGCTTGCTCAGGGTGTCGGGTACGTTCGCGGACGCCTGGTAGGCGAGGAAGCCGACCACCGCGACAGCCGCCGCGGTGAGCCCGGCCACGAATCCCGAGCTGCTCCTAGCCACCTTGTGTACCCGCCTCTCGTACCGCGTTCGTGTCCATTACGTCCTTTGTGGTGACGGTAGCAGTCGCCACCCCGCAGACCGGGGCGGCCGTGCGTCGCGCTCGGGCGCCGTAGGCTGTTTGCGTGCTCTTGCTCGCTCTGGATACCGCCACCCCCGCCGTGACCGTCGCCCTGCACGACGGCACGTCCGTCATCGCCTCGTCGAGCCAGGTGGACGCGCGCCGGCACGGAGAGCTGCTGCTGCCGGCCGTCGACCGGGTGCTCGCCGAGGCAGGCCTCAAGCTGGACGCCGTCACCGGCATCGTCGTGGGCGTAGGCCCCGGCCCGTACACGGGGCTGCGTGTCGGCCTCATGACCGCCGACACCTTCGGCCTCGTGCTCGGCGTGCCCGTGCACGGCCTGTGCACCCTCGACGGGCTCGCGTACGCCGCCGACGGCACCGGCGTCGAGGGGCCGTTCGTCGTCGCGACGGACGCCCGGCGCAAGGAGGTGTACTGGGCGCTGTACGACGACCCCCGTACGCGTGCCTCCGAGCCCGCCGTCGACCGGCCCGCCGACATCGCCGGGACGGTTGCCGGTCTGCCCGCCGTGGGCGCGGGTGCGCTGCTCTATCCCGACACCTTCCCGGACGCCCGTGCTCCCGAGCATGTCTCGGCGGGCGCGCTCGCGTCCCTGGCGGCGGAGAAACTCGCCGCGGGCGAGGAGCTCGTGGCGCCCCGGCCGCTCTACCTGCGCCGCCCGGACGCCCAGGTGCCCAAGAACTACAAGGTGGTCACCCCGAAGTGACCGCCGAGCTGCGCGAGATGCGCTGGTGGGACATCGATCCCGTACTGGAGCTGGAGAAGGACCTCTTCCCCGAGGACGCCTGGTCGCGGGGGATGTTCTGGTCCGAGCTGGCCCACGCCCGCGGGCCCGGGGCGACGCGCCGGTACGTGGTCGCGACCGAGAGCGGCCGGCTCGTCGGATACGCCGGGCTCGCCGCCTCCGGCGACCTGGGCGACGTACAGACCATCGCCGTACGACGTGATCAGTGGGGCACCGGCCTCGGCGCCCGGCTGCTGACCGAGCTGGTGCGGGCCGCGACCGCGTTCGAGTGCGCCGAGGTCATGCTCGAGTGCCGCGTGGACAACGTCCGCGCGCAGAAGCTGTACGAGCGCTTCGGTTTCGAGCCCATCGGCTTCCGCCGCGGCTACTACCAGCCGGGGAACGTCGACGCCCTGGTCATGCGGCTGCACACCGCGTCCGGCAGCGGCTCCGCCGCGGGTTCACCCTCAGTAAACGGCGTACAAGGAACAGAGAGCAATGGCTGACGAACCGCTGGTCCTGGGTATCGAGACCTCCTGCGACGAGACCGGCGTCGGCATCGTCCGCGGCACCACGCTGCTCGCGGACGCCATCGCGTCCAGCGTCGACGAGCACGCCCGTTTCGGCGGCGTCGTGCCCGAGGTCGCCTCCCGCGCCCACCTGGAGGCGATGGTGCCGACCATCGACCGGGCGCTCAAGGACGCGGGGGTGAGCGCGAAGGACCTGGACGGCATCGCGGTCACCGCCGGTCCCGGCCTCGCCGGCGCCCTCCTCGTCGGCGTCACCGCCGCCAAGGCGTACGCCTACGCGCTGGGCAAGCCCCTCTACGGCGTCAACCACCTCGCCTCCCACATCTGTGTGGACCAGCTGGAGCACGGCCCGCTGCCGGAGCCGACGATGGCCCTGCTGGTCTCCGGCGGTCACTCCTCGCTGCTGCTGTCGACCGACATCACCTCGGACGTCCGCCCGCTGGGCGCGACCATCGACGACGCGGCCGGCGAGGCCTTCGACAAGATCGCGCGCGTGCTGAACCTGGGCTTCCCCGGCGGTCCGGTCATCGACCGGTACGCCCGCGAGGGCGACCCCTCGGCGATCGCGTTCCCGCGCGGCCTGACCGGCCCGCGCGACCCGGCGTACGACTTCTCCTTCTCCGGGCTGAAGACGTCCGTTGCCCGCTGGATCGAGGCCAAGCGGGCGGCGGGTGAGGAGGTGCCGGTGCGTGACGTGTCGGCCTCCTTCCAGGAGGCGGTCGTCGACGTGCTGACCCGCAAGGCCGTACGGGCCTGCAAGGACGAGGGCGTCGACCACCTGATGATCGGCGGTGGCGTGGCCGCCAACTCACGGCTGCGGGCGCTGGCCCAGGAGCGCTGCGAGGCCGCGGGGATCCGGCTGCGGGTGCCGCGGCCGAAGCTGTGCACGGACAACGGGGCGATGGTGGCCGCGCTGGGCGCGGAGATGGTCTCCCGGAACCGGGCCGCCTCCGACTGGGACCTGTCGGCCGACTCGTCACTGCCGGTGACGGACCCGCATGTGCCCGGTCGTTCGCACGGGCACGGCCATGATCATGATCATGTGCACGAGGTCTCGAAGGAGAACCTGTACTCGTGACCGTCGCGTTGATGTGGGAGGCACGGGCCGTCCCCGGGCGGGGCGAGGAACTGCTCGCCTGGGTGCGGGGACAGGAGCCGGCGAGGCAGCCGCTGCGGCGGGAGATCCTGCGCGCGCCGCAGGACCGGGTGCTCGTCATCACCTGGTGGGATGCGGCCTACGACGCCGAGCTCCCCGAACTCCCGGAGCCGGACGGGGAGTTGGTGACCCGGGCGGTCCATCGGTGGCGGTTCGAGTCGGTCTCCTGACGTCTTCGTTTCCGTCGTCGTTTCCGGCTGGGCTTCACGCCGACCTCGCTTTTCCGGAAGACTCCTGCAAAGTTTCGTCCGTGGGTGTGGAACGGTAGAGGGGCGGTTCGACGTGTCGACGGAGGTGGGCGCAGTGGCCCGGGAGAGCATCAAGAACAAGGTGACGATCACCGAGATCGCCCGGCAGGCCGGCGTCTCGGTGCCCACCGTGTCGCGTGTCGTCAACGGCCGCTCCGACGTCTCGCCGGAGACCCGGGCCCGCATCGAGGACCTGCTGCGGCGCCACGGCTACCAGCGCAGGTCGTCCGCGCCCGGAGACCGGGCGGCCCTGATCGACCTGGTCTTCAACGATCTCGACAGCCCCTGGGCCGTGGAGATCATCCGGGGGGTCGAGGAGGTCGCGCACGCCTCCGGAGTGGGCACGGTGGTGTCCGCCATCCACGGTGCGTCGGGCTCGGCCCGGCAGTGGATGACCAATCTGCGCGCCCGCGCCTCGGACGGCGTGATCCTCGTGACCTCGGTCCTCGAACCCCGGCTGCACGAGGAGTTGCGGCGGCTCGGGGTGCCGCTCGTCGTGGTCGATCCGGCGGGGTCCCCGACTCTGGACATACCGACCGTCGGCGCCGCCAACTGGGCGGGCGGGATGGCGGCGACGGAGCATCTGCTCGGGCTCGGGCACCGGCGGATCGGCTTTGTCGCGGGGCCGGTGCGGTTGCTGTGCTCGCGGGCGCGGCTCGACGGGTACCGGGCGGCGCTGGACGGGGCGGGCGTCGCGGTCGACGACGCGCTGATCGTGCCGGGGGACTTCTACCACCAGGCCGGCTTCGACGGCTGCAACACGCTGCTCGACCTGGAGGAACCGCCGACCGCGGTGTTCGCGGCGAGTGACCAGATGGCGCTCGGGGCGATCGAGGCGTTGCGTCGGCGGGGGTTGCGGGTGCCCGAGGACATGAGTGTCGTCGGGTTCGACGATCTGCCGGAGGTCCGGTGGTCGGCGCCGCCGCTCACGACGGTGCGGCAGCCGCTGGCGGACATGGGGAAGCTGGCCACGCGGACGGTGCTGCGACTGGCCCTTGGCGAGGACCCGGTCTCTCCTCGGGTTGAGTTGGCGACCGAGTTGGTCGTGCGGGCGAGTACGGCGCGACGGGGTTGAGGGGCCCCTCAGGGGCGGGGCGTCTGAGGGCGATTCGGCGGCTGCGGGTGATTCGTGGCCGGTCGCGCAGTTCCCCGCGCCCCTGAAGGGGCGCTGATCCCGGCGTGCCCGAAGGGGCGCGGGGAACTGCGCGACCAGTCCCCACCGGCCCGCACTCGAAGAACTTCCGATATTTGTCAGGGGCGTTGACACGGCTGTCCCGCACCCGTAACTTCCGGCGCACTCGGCCGATAATTATCGGCTCTCTTCCGGAAGGTGTGCGATGCGAGCGTTGGGCAACACCTACACCTCTTTCTCCCGCCGGAGGTTCCTGGCGGCATCCGCTGCGACCGGACTGGGCGCGGCCGCCCTGAGCGCGTGCGGTTCCTCCGACAGCGGGAACAGTTCGGGCAAGACCACGATCGAGTGGTGGAACATCACCACCACCCAGCCCGCGAAGAAGCTGTGGGCCCAGCGCGCCAAGGACTTCGAGGCCGCGCACCCGGACGTGAAGGTCAAGGTCGTCACGCTGGAGAACGAGGCGTACAAGTCGAAGATGACCGCGCTGACCACCTCCGGGAAGCTTCCGGACGTCTTCCACACCTGGGGCGGCGGAGTCCTCAAGCAGCAGATCGACGCGGGTCTGGTCGAGGACCTGACCGACAAGACCGCCTCCTGGACGAAGGACTATGTGCCCGCCTCGCTGGCGGCCTACCAGTTCGACAAGAAGACGTACGCGGTCCCGTTCGACATCGGCATGGTCGGCTTCTGGTACAACAAGGCGCTCTTCAAGAAGGCCAAGATCGACACCCCGCCCACCACCTGGTCCGGCTATCTCGACACCATCAGGGCCCTCAAGAACGCCGGGATCACGCCCATCGCGCTGGCCGGCAAGGAGAAGTGGCCCGGCATGTACTACTGGGCGTATCTGTCGATGCGCGTCGCCGGGCTGGAGGCGATGCAGAAGGCCGCCACCGACGCCGACTTCACCGGCGAGGGGTTCGTCACGGCGGGTCAGCACCTCAAGGACCTCGTCGCGCTCGAACCCTTCCAGAAGGGTTTCCTCGGCGGGGCCTACTCCGACCCCAACGGTGAGGCGGCCCTGATGGGCAACGGCAAGGCGGCCATGGAACTGATGGGCCAGTGGGCGCCGACCGTCGAGAAGGACTCGGGCAAGGGCATCGGCGACGACCTGGGCTTCTTCTCCTTTCCCTCCGTGGAGGGCGGAAAGGGCGCGCTCACCGAGGTGTTCGGCGGGGGCGGCGGCCACGCGGTGCGCAAGGGGGCGCCGGACGCGGCGGTGGAGTTCCTGAAGTTCTTCGCGGAGAAGGAGTTCGCCGAGACGCTCGTCAAGGAGACCGGCCTGATACCGGTGTCCAAGGACGCGCGCCCCGCGCTGACCGACCCCAACCTCACCGCCGTGTCGGACGCCCTGAACAACGCCACCGGCTTCCAGCTCTACCTCGACCAGGCGTACGTCCCCGCCGTCGGCCAGGAGATCAACGACAGCGTCGCGGCGCTCATCGCCGGGTCCAAGTCCCCGGAGCAGGTCACGCGTTCGGTGACCCAGGTCGCCAAGAGCGAGAAGAGCTAGCGGCCGGCGATGACGCACTCGACCTCGACCTCGACCGCGTCGACGTATGTGCCCCATCGCGGCAAGTCGACCGGTGTGGCGGCCGTTTCACCGGGCCAAGGGCCCCGCCGTCCCGCCCTGCGGCGCGTACGCGACTGGTTCGCGGCCTTCGTCTTCACCATCCCGGCGCTCGCCCTGTTCGGGATGCTCGTCCTCCTGCCGATGGGCTACGCCTTCTACGTCAGCTTCTTCAACTGGGGCGGGTTCGGCTCGCCCACCGACTCCGTGGGGTTCGACAACTACACCCGGCTCTTCCAGGACCCGGTGTTCCTCGGGGACCTGTGGCGCGGCGTCCTGCTCGTCGCCTTCTCCCTCGTCCTCCAGCTGCCGTTCGCGCTCGCCATGGCCGTGCTGCTCAACCAGAAGCTGCGCGGCCGGGCCGTCTACCGGATGCTGTTCTTCGCGCCGTACATCCTGTCCGAGGTCATCACCGGCGTGCTGTTCGGCATGATCTTCGCGCCGGGCGGCGGACTCGCCGACAAGGTCCTCGGCGCGGTCGGTCTCGACGGCCTGGGCGGGCTCTGGTTCGCGGGTCAGAACACCGTCCTGCCCACCCTCTTCCTGGTCATGACCTGGAAGTACTTCGGCTTCCACATGATGCTCTACCTGGCAGGCCTCCAGGGCATCCCGGCGGAGCTGCACGAGGCGGCACGCATCGACGGCGCCGGCAGCTGGCAGCGCTTCCGCCACGTCACGCTCCCGCTGCTCGCGCCGACCCTGCGGATCAGCGTGTTCCTGTCCGTGATCGGCGCCATCCAGCTCTTCGACCTGGTCTGGGTGATCTCCGCGGGCGGTCCCGACCACCACTCCGAAACCATGGTCATCAGCATGTTCCAGTACGGCTTCAAGCGCTACCAGATGGGCTACGCCAGCGCGATCAGCGTGGCGATGTTCCTGATCAGCCTCGTCTTCGCCCTCGCCTACCAGCGTTTCGTGCTGCGCCGTGACACCGAAGGAGCCATCACCACCATGCGAGCAGGCCGATGAGTGCGGTCGTGAAGAGCACGGTCCCGGAAAACACGGTCCCTGAGAGCACGGTCCCGAAGAGTGTCGTACGCCGTCGCAGGCTGCGCTCGCTGCCCGTGTACGTGATCCTGTGGCTGGTCGGCGCCGTCATGGTGACGCCACTGCTGTACGCCCTCGTCTCCGGCTTCAAGTCCACCGACCAGCTCTCCAGCAACACCTTCGGCCTTCCCCACCCCTGGGTGACCTCGAACTACACCTCGCTGCTCGGCTCGGGATCGTTCTGGCGGTCCGTCGGCAGCAGCACCCTCATCGCGGTCGCCACCGCCCTGCTGACCGTGGGGGCGTCGGCGCTCGCCGCCTACGCGCTCGCGCGGTTCGCCTTCCGGGGCAGGGAAGTGCTCTTCACCGTCTTCACGATGGGGCTGATGTTCCCCTTCGCGGTGGCGATCCTGCCGCTGTTCATCCTGCTGCGCACCTTCGGGCTGCTGGACAACCCCTGGGGCGTGATCCTGCCCCAGGCCGCCTTCGGCCTGCCCATGACGATCGTCATCCTGCGCGGTTTCTTCCGGGAGATCCCCGGCGAACTGGAGGAGGCCGCCACCCTCGACGGCTGCTCCTCGTTCGGCTTCTTCTGGCGGATCCTGCTGCCGCTGGCCCGCCCGGCGCTCGGCACCATCTCCGTCCTCGCCATCGTGGGCAGTTGGAACAACTTCCTGCTCCCCCTGCTCGTCTTCAGCGAACCCACCTGGTGGACGGTCCCCGTCGGCATCCAGCAGTTCCAGGGCCAGTACGCCTCCGACGTGGCCCGCATCTTCGCCTATCTGGTCCTCGCCATGGCGCCCGCCCTGGCCTTCTACGCGGTCGCCGAACGACAGCTGATCGGCGGCATCACGCTCGGCGCGACCAAGGGCTGAACACCAGCCCCTCCAGATGCCCCTGTGGATGTGAGGAGTTACATGACCGACCCCTGGCAGGACCCCGCTCTGCCCGCAGGCGTCCGCGCCGCCGATCTGCTCGCCCGTATGACCACGGAAGAGAAAGTCGCCCAGCTCTACAGCGTCTGGCCCGGCTCGAACCAGACCCCGGGCGGGGACATGGCGCCGATGCAGCACGCCCTGTCCGAGGACATCGACCTGACGCGGCTGCTCCCGCACGGGCTCGGCCAGCTGACCCGCCCCTTCGGCACCGCACCGGTCGACCCGGCCGAGGGCGCCGCCCGTCTTGCCGCCCTCCAGGAGCGCATCCGATCCGCGAACCGCTTCCGGCTGCCGGCGCTCGCCCACGAGGAGTGCCTCACCGGGTTCACGGCCTGGCGGGCGACCGTCTTCCCGACCCCGCTCGCCTGGGGCGCGAGCTTCGACCCGGCCCTGGTGAAGGAGATGGCGGCGGCGATCGGCGCCTCGATGCGCTCGGTCGGCGTCCACCAGGGCCTCGCCCCGGTCCTCGACGTCGTACGCGATCCCCGCTGGGGCCGTACGGAGGAGTCGATCGGCGAGGACCCCTACCTCGTGGCGACCGTCGGCACCGCCTATGTCCAGGGCCTGGAGTCGGCGGGTGTCGTCGCCACCCTCAAGCACTTCGCCGGCTACTCGGCCTCCCGCGGCGCCCGCAACCACGCGCCCGCCTCGCTCGGCCCGCGCGAACTGGCGGACGTCATCCTGCCGCCGTTCGAGATGGCCGTACGGGAGGGCGGGGCGCGGTCGGTGATGGCCTCGTACAACGACCTCGACGGGCTGCCCGCCCACGCGCACCGCCGACTGCTCACCGAACTCCTGCGGGAGGAGTGGCAGTTCACCGGCACGGTCGTGGCCGACTACTTCGGGGTGTCCCTCCTGGAGTCCGCGCACGGGCTCACCGACTCGCCCGCGGGGGCGGCCGGGCTCGCGCTCGCGGCGGGCGTGGACGTCGAGCTGCCCGCCGTGCGCTGCTACGGCGCCGGGCCCCTCGACGAGGAGTTCGTGGACCGGGCCGCGCTGCGGGTGCTGACGCAGAAGTGCGAACTGGGGCTGCTGGACCCCGACTGGGCACCGCCCGCCGACTCCGCGTCCGTCGATCTCGATCCGCCGCACATGCGGGCGCTGGCCCGGCAGTTGGCGGAGGAGTCGGTCGTCCTGCTGGCCAACGGCGGTACGTTGCCGCTGGCGTCCGGGGTGCGGCGGATCGCCGTGCTCGGTCCGCTGGCCGACGATCCCGCGGCCATGCTCGGCTGCTACACCTTCCCCCGCCATGTCCTCCTCGACCACCCCGAGGTCGAGATGGGGGTGGGCGTGCCGACGCTGCTGGAGGCGCTGCGCGCCGAGCTGCCGGACGTGGAGTTCACCGACGATCCGGTGGCCGCCGACGTGTGTGTGGTGGCGGTCGGCGACCGCTCGGGGCTGTTCGGGCGGGGCACCTCGGGCGAGGGGTGCGACGCGGCCGATCTCGAACTTCCCGAGGGACAGGGAGATTTGGTCGACAAGACGCTGGCCTCCGGGACACCGGTCGTGCTGGTGCTGCTCTCGGGGCGGCCGTACGCGCTCGGGCGCTGGGCGGACCGGTGCGCGGCGGTGGTGCAGGCGTTCTTCGCGGGACAGGAGGGGGGTCCCGCGGTGGCCGGGGTGCTGTCCGGACGGGTGAACCCGTCGGGGCGGCTCCCGGTGAGCGTGCCGCGCGAGCGGGCCGGGCAGCCGTGGACGTATCTCGCGCCGCCGCTCGGACAGCGCAGTGGGGCCAGCAACCTCGACCCGACGCCGCTGTTCCCCTTCGGGCATGGGTTGTCCTACACGACGTACGACTGGCAGGCGCCGTCGGTCGACGAGACCGCGTTCCCGACGGACGGCGAGACGACCCTGCGGCTGACCGTCCGCAACACGGGGGAGCGGGCCGGTACCGAGGTCGTGCAGCTCTATCTCCACGACCCGGTCGGCAAGGTGGCGCGGCCGGTGGCCCGGCTGGTGGGCTACGCGCGGGTGCCGCTGGAGGCGGGCGCGTCGGCGGAGGTCCACTTCACGGTCCCGGCGGACCTGGCCGCGTACACCGGCCCGGACGGCGACCGGATCGTCGAACCGGGGGAGCTGGAGCTGCGGTTGGGGGTGTCCAGCGCCGAGGGCGAGGTGCGGTACGCGGTGCCGGTGACGCTGACCGGGCCCGAACGGGTGGTGGGCCGGGAGCGGCGGATGCGGTGCGAGGTGCGCGTGAAGTGAGCCGTCGGTTCGCGCCGTCGCCGAATGCTTCCTGCCTGTTCTCGAATGTTACGGACCTTCCTGAGGTCGGAGAGGGGTCGCCCGGCGTGCACCCGGGGATACGATCGCGCCCATGAATCCCGCGAAGCCCGTGGAGAAGCGGATGGCGGAACGGTCCTCGGGGACCGCGACCCTCGCCGAGATCGCCCGCGAGGCAGGCGTCTCCGCTCCGACTGTTTCGAAGGTGCTCAATGGCCGGGCCGATGTCGCCCCGGCCACCCGCACCCGTGTCGAGGAGCTGCTGCGCGCGTACGGCTACCGGCGCCGCCGGGCCGAGGCGACCCGCTCACCCCTCATCGACCTGGTCTTCCACGAGCTGGAGAGCGCCTGGGCGATGGAGGTCATCCGGGGTGTCGAGAACGTGGCGCGGGACGAGGGGCTGAGCGTCGTCCTCTCGGAGAGCGCGGGGCGGCTGACCCCCGGGCGGACCTGGGCCGACCAGGTCGCCGCCCGTCGCCCGCACGGCGTGATCCTCGTGCTGTCCCGGCTGGACGAGTCCCAGCGCGCGCTGCTGACCAGCAGGTCCATCCCCTTCGTGGTGATGGACCCGGCGGGCGACCCGGGTGACGACGTGCCGTCCATCGGCGCCACCAACTGGCACGGCGGGCTGGCCGCGACCCGCCATCTCGTCGACCTGGGGCACCGGCGGATCGGCGCGATCAGCGGGCCCTCGCGGATGATGTGCAGCCGCGCGCGCGTCGACGGATACCGGGCGGCGCTGGAGACGGCGGGACTGCCGGTGGACCCGGAGCTGATCAGAGTCGGGAACTTCCACCACGAGGACGGCTACCGGCTGGGCCTCGACCTGCTGCGCCGCCCCGACCGCCCGACGGCCGTCTTCACCGGCAACGACCTCCAGGCGCTCGGCCTGTACGAGGCCGCCCGCGAGCTGGGCCTGCGCATCCCGGAGGACCTGAGCGTCGTGGGGTTCGACGATCTGCCGGTGGCGCGCTGGGTCGGGCCGCCGCTGACGACCGTACGACAGCCCCTGACGGAGATGGCGGAGGCGGCGGCCAGGCTGGTGCTGGAGCTGGGGCGTGAGGAGCGGCCGGCGGCGGGGACCCGGATGGAGCTGGCGACGAGTCTGGTGGTGCGCAGCAGTACGGGGGTGCCTCCGGCGGTCGGCCTGGCGTGAAGTGGACGTATTGACGAGGGGGGCATCCCGTCCCACACTCCTCCGAAGCCAATCGGTTGCAAGGCCGAAACTTTCGGAGGCACCCGCATGAGATCTCTGAGAACAGGCTTATCCCTGGGGTCCGTCCTCACTGGCATCGCCGCCCTCGGCGCCCTGCTGGTCGCGGCCCCCGCCGCCCACGCGGCCGACACCCCGCTGCGCGACCTCGCCGCCGCCAAGGGCAAGGTCATCGGCACCGCCGTCACCGGGTCCAAGCTCACGGGGACGTACGGCGACATCACCGGGGCCCAGTTCAGCTCGCTCACCCCCGGCAACGCCATGAAGTGGGAGACCGTCGAGCCCACCCGGGGCACCTACAACTGGGCCGAGGCCGACCAGATCGTGGCCTTCGCGCAGGCCCACAACCAGCAGGTGCGCGGCCACACGCTGGTCTGGCACAGCCAGAACCCGAGCTGGCTGACGAACGGCACCTGGACGTCCGCCCAGCTCAGCTCGCTGCTCCAGGACCACATCACCACCGAGGTCACCCGCTACAAGGGCAAGCTGGCCGCCTGGGACGTGGTGAACGAGCCCTTCAACGAGGACGGCACCTACCGCTCGACCCTCTGGTACAACGGCCTCGGCTCCGACTACATCGCCCAGGCCCTGACCTGGGCGCACGCGGCCGACCCGGGCGCCAAGCTCTACATCAACGACTACAACGTCGAAGGCGTCAACGCCAAGAGCACCGCCCTCTACAACCTGGTCAAGTCGCTGAAGGAGCGCGGCGTCCCGATCGACGGGGTCGGCCTCCAGGCCCACCTCATCCTCGGTCAGGTGCCGTCCACGCTCCAGCAGAACATCCAGCGCTTCGCCGACCTCGGCGTCGACGTGGCGATCACGGAGCTGGACATCCGTATGCAGCTTCCCTCCGACAGCGCGAAGCTGACGCAGCAGGCCGCCGACTACAAGGCCGTCTTCGACGCGTGCGTCGCGGTGTCCCGGTGCTACGGCGTCACCGTCTGGGGCTTCACCGACTCCGACTCCTGGATCCCGGACGTCTTCTCCGGGTACGGCGCGGCGACCCCGTACGACGAGAACTACGTGCCGAAACCGGCGTACTACGCGATCGCGGGCTCGCTGGGCGGGACCTCGACGCCACCGCCCACGGGTGCCTGCACGGCGACGTACAGCGTCCAGAGCCAGTGGAACACGGGGTTCACGGGGCAGGTGAGGATCGCCTGTTCCGGGGCCGCGCTGTCGTCGTGGAAGGTGAACTGGACGTACGGCGCGGGCCAGCGGATCACCCAGGCCTGGAACGCCGACTGCACCCAGTCCGGTGCGGCGGTGACGTGCGCGAACGCCTCCTACAACGGAACGGTACCGAACGGCGGATCAGTGACGTTCGGGTTCAACGCGTCATGGAGCGGGAGCAATCCGGTGCCCACGGTGACGCTGGGCTGAGGGTGGCGTGAGAAGTCTGAGATTTTCCGAAGGAAACCCCAGAAGAGGTTCCTGCTCGTAATAATTCGGACTTACGTTCCTCCGCGTGACAGCAGAAGAGGAGCGCGGGGGCGGACGTGAGGCCGGGCGCGGGGACGGGAACGGGGCCGAGAGCGGAGACGGGAACGAGGGCGCCGCGAGACGTGCCGGACGGCGGAGAGGCCTGCTGAAGGCCGCCGGCATCACGCTCGCCGGCGTCCTCGTGCTCTCCGCGGCCGGGGCGGGCTGGGCCTACTGGCACCTGAACCACAACATCAAGAGCGTGGACATCAACAGCGCGCTGGGCGACGACCGTCCGGCGAAGGCGGTGTCGGCCCCGTCGGCGTCCGCCTCCGCCTCGGCCGCCCCGCTGCCGAGCGGCGCCCTGAACATCCTGGTCCTCGGCTCCGACTCGCGCAGCGGGAAGGCGAACGCCGCGCTCGGGGGCGGCGACAGCTCGGGCGCCCGCTCCGACACGGCGATGGTCGTCCACGTCGACGAGGGGCGCACCAAGGCGACGGTGGTGAGCATCCCCCGGGACACCCTGGTGACCCGCCCGTCGTGCCCGACCTCGTCCGGCGGGACGACCTCGGTGGCGTACAACGCGATGTTCAACAGCGCGTACTCGGTGGGCGGTCCGGTCTGCGCGGTGAAGACCGTCGAGTCCCTCACGGACGTCCGCATGGACCACTACATCGAGATCGACTTCTCCGGCTTCGCGAAGCTGGTGGACGCGCTCGGCGGCGTCACGGTCACGACGGACCAGAACATCGACGACGACAAGAGCCATCTGCACCTGAAGGCGGGCACGCACCATCTGGGCGGCACCCAGGCCCTGGCGCTGGCCCGCACCCGGCACGGCATAGGCGACGGCAGCGACCTCGGCCGCATAGGCCTCCAGCAGAAGCTGGTGAAGGCACTGCTGGAACAGATGGCGTCGACGTCCCTGCTGACCGACCCCGCCAAGCTCTACAAGGTCGCCGACGCCGTCACCGGCAGTCTGACGACGGACACGGGCCTCGACTCGCTGGGCGAACTGATGAAGCTCGGCCAGAGCCTGAAGTCCCTCTCCTCCGACAAGGTCAAGACGGTCACCATGCCGGTGGTGACGGCTCCGTCGAACCCGAACCGGGTGGTGGCCGACGAGCCGGAGGCGAGCGACCTGTGGACCTCGCTCAGGTGAGCCGGTCGACCCCGCCGACCCGGTAGGTCAACAGGTAACGCCAGTAGAGGAGTTGGCGGACGCGCGAGCCGGGCAGCAGCCGCTCCGCCTCGCTCCGGACGTCCGCCAGCGACATCCGCGGCTCGCGCACCGGCGCCCGCAGGGGCACGGCTTCGCTTCCGCGCAGCCGCTCACCCATCGCCACCCCCGCCCGTGCCACGGCATTGGCGGGCACGGCCGCGAGATCCCACCAGGTGATCCCCGCGTAGCAGCCCAGCACCAGCAGCACTCCGCCGGGCGCGAGCGCCTCCCGGAATCTGGTCACCGTGCCGAACGGCATGTGGTGCAGGCTCGCCAGACAGGTGATGACGTCGTAGTGCCCTTTCGGCAGCCCGGCGGAGGCGAAGTCCGTCCTCCGGAACCGGGGGCCGCCCCCGATCCGCCGCGCCGCGGCGATCACCTCGGCGGACGGATCGACGGCATCGACCTCATAGCCCCGCGCCGCCAGCCGCCGCGCGAATCGTCCGGTGCCACAGCCGACGTCAAGGGCGACGCGTCCCTGCTTCGGCAGCTTCCGCAGCAACAGCCGGTGATAGTGGTCGTTGTGGTCGAAGGGCATACGAGGACCTTGCCCACACGAACCCCGCGGCAGCGCCCGGCGAGAAAGTTCAAAGAATTTCGGGGACGGTGTCGAAACCGGTGTCTGCCGTTCGACGCACGGGTGAGAGGCAGGGAGAAGCCCCGCCTCCGAGGCACCACGGACACGAGGAGTCACCATGCCGCGTTACCTGTCGCTGGTCCAGATCGACGAGAGCACCGCGCCCGCCGAGGGCCCGAGCCCGGAGCTGATGCAGCGGATGGGCGAGCTGATCGAGGAGATCACCAAGGCGGGGGTCATGCTCGACACCGCCGGGCTGACGCCGTCCGCCCAGGGCAAGCGGGTGCACTGGTCGGGCGGGCAGCTGTCCGTCACCGACGGGCCCTTCACCGAGTCCAAGGAGGTCGTCGGCGGGTACGCGCTCATGCAGTGCAAGGACATGACCGAGGCCCTGGAGTGGACCAAGCGGTTCCTGAAGGTGCACGAGGAGCACTGGACGGTGACCTGCGAGGTGCGGGAGATCGCCGAGGGCTGAGCATTCCTTGGCCTGCGGCCTTCGCGGGTGTCTGATGGTGGGTTGTGGAAGAGCAGCAGCCCGCCGTCACGCCCGTCACGCCCGTCACGCCCGTCACGCCCGTCACACCGCCGGACCCGTCCGGGGCCACCAGAGGTGCCGTCGAAGCCGTCGAGACGATCTTCCGGATCGAGTCGCCCCGCATCATCGCCGGCGTCTCCCGCATCGTGCGTGACGTCGGCATCGCCGAGGAGCTCGCGCAGGACGCCCTGGTCGCGGCCCTGGAGCAGTGGCCGCGGGACGGGGTCCCGGACAACCCGGGCGCGTGGCTGACGACCACGGCCAAACGTCGTGCGATCGATCTCGTACGCCGCAGGGAGCAGTACGCGCGCAAGCTGGAGGAGGTGGGGCGGGACCTTTCGGTGACCGCCCCGCACCACCTCGACGAACCCTCCGACCCGGACGACATCGACGACGACCTGCTGCGGCTCGTCTTCACCGCCTGCCACCCCGTCCTCTCCGCCGAGGCCCGCATCGCCCTCACCCTGCGCCTGGTCGGCGGTCTGACCACCCCCGAGATCGCCCGCGCCTTCCTCGCCCCGGAGGCGACCGTCGCCCAGCGCATCGTGCGCGCCAAGCGGACCCTGGCGACGAAGGGCGTCCCCTTCGAGGTCCCCTACGGCCCGGACCGCGAGGCCCGCCTCGGGTCCGTACTGGAGGTCATCTACCTGGTCTTCAACGAGGGGTACGCGGCCACGGCGGGCGACGACCTGCTGCGCCCCGCCCTGTGCGAGGACGCGCTGCGACTGGCCCGCGTGCTCGCCGAGTTGATGCCCAAGGAGCCCGAAGTGCACGGGCTGGTGTCCCTGCTGGAGCTCCAGGAGTCCCGCGCCGCCGCCCGCACCGGCCCCTCGGGCGAACCCGTCCTCCTCAAGGACCAAAGCCGGCGCCGCTGGAACCGCCTGCTGATCCGCCGCGGCTTCGCCGCCCTCGGCCGGGCGAGCGCCGTCACCACCGGACCCCCCGGCCCGTACGCCCTCCAGGCCGCCATCGCCGCCTGCCACGCCCAGGCGTATGCGTACGAGGACACGGACTGGCGGCAGATCGCCACCCTGTACGGGCTGCTGGCGACCCGTTCCCCGTCTCCCGTGGTCGAGTTGAACCGCGCCGTCGCCGTCTCCATGGCCGAGGGCCCCGCCCCGGCGCTGGAGATCGTCGACCGTCTGGCCGGCGAACCGACCCTGCGCGACTACCACCTGCTGCCCAGCGTCCGCGGCGACCTGTTGGCCCGCCTCGGCCGTACGGCGGAGGCCCGCGCGGAGTTCGAACGAGCCGCCGGCCTGGCCCGCAACGAACGGGAACGCGAGCTGCTGGAGACCCGCGCGCGGGACTGCCGCTAGGGCCTGTCCGGCGGATGGGCGTGCCAAGCCCCGCGTCTGCGGCATGATCCGCCGGACAGGACCTAGGAGGCGTGCCGCTGGGCCGGGTGGCCGAGCAGCATCGTCGGTGCCCCCGCGACCCTGGTCAGGAAGACGGTGGCCGAGTGCGGGCCGTGCGACTTGGGCAGGGCCTTCTTGCGGAGTTCCTCCGGCTCGACCGCCGACCCCCGCTTCTTCACCGTCAGCACCCCGACCCCCCGCTCCCGCAGCAGCGCCTTCAACTTCTTCACGTTGAAGGGGAGTCGGTCGGTGATCTCGTAGGCGGAGGCGTACGGCGTCGGGCGCAGTTCGTCCGCCGTGATGTACGCGATCGTCTCGTCGACGAGCCCGCCGTCGACTTCCTCGGCGACCTCGGCGACCAGATGGGCGCGGATGACGGCGCCGTCGGGCTCGTACAGGTAGCGCCCGACCTCGCGCACCGCGGGGTCGGGGAGGCCGCGGCCGCGCAGCTCGCGCGGGCCGGGCAGCAGGGTGGCCCGCACCAGCCCCGGCTCGGTGCCGAACCACAGCACCGCCTCCTTCACGTCACCGGCGTCCGAGATCCACTCGGCCTCGGCCTCGGCGGGGATGGCCTCGTGGGGGATGCCCGGGGCGATCTTCAGGGCGGCGAGCGGGGCCTTCAGAGCCGTCGCGATCGCCCAGGAGAGCGGGGGCGAGTACGCCTCCGGGTCGAAGATCCGGCCGCGTCCGCCGCGCCGCGCCGGGTCCACGAAGACCGCGTCGTACGCCTGCGTGTCGACCTCCGTGACATCGGCCTCGCGCACCTCGATCAGGTCGGCGAGCCCGAGCGCCTCGGCGTTCGCGCGCGCCACCGCCACCGTCAGCGGGTCGCGGTCGACGGCGAGGACGCGGATCCCGGCACGGGCCAGCGCGATCGCGTCGCCGCCGATGCCGGAGCACAGGTCGGCGACCGAGCGCACGCCCAGGGACCGCAGCCGCAGCGCGCGATGGGTGGCGACCGTGGTGCGCGTCGACTGCTCGACCCCGTTCGGGGTGAAGAACATCCGCTCCGCGTCCTCGGCGCCGAACTTCGCCGCCGCCCGCTGCCGCAGCCGCGCCTGCCCGAGCGCGGCCGAGACCAGTTCGGCCGGGTGGTCGCGGCGCAGCCGGGTGGCGACGGCCAGCTCCTGGGCCGGTTCGGTGCCGCGCACCTCGTCGAGCAGGGCACGGCCCTCGGGGGTGAGGAGGGAGGCGAAGGAGACGTCGTTCACCGGCCCATTGTCGGTCAGTGCGGGCGGGTGTGGGCCAGTCGGTGGACGGTGCGCCCCCGGTCGCGGTGTCGGAGCCTTGGACGCGTGGTGGCCTGCAAGGATCCGACACCATGCGATCAGTACGACAAAAGTACAAAAACAACGCAAAGAGGGCACGTGTCTGGGGCGGGGTCGCCGTCCTCGCCGTCGCCGCCCTCGCGTCCGGTTGCGCCGACGACGACACCAACGGCGCCCGTTCGGCCCAGGGGCCCCAGCAGGCGCTGCACGCGCCCCCGGCCCGCGCTCTCGACTCCTACGCCGCCAGACTCCGCGCGCAGCAGGCCGCCCGGGCCGTCGCGGCCAAGCACTGGGGGCTCGCGAAGGTCCCGCTGGCCGCGCCCCCGCCCCCGGCGAGGAAGCCGGTCATCGGACCCCGCGACGGCTTCGAGGTCACCGATCAGGAAGAGCTCGGACTGCCGCCTGTCTTCACGACCGTCCCCACCAAGGACAAAGTCGTCTTCCTCACCATCGACGACGGCTCCGAGAAGGACCCCGCGTTCCTCAGGATGATGAGCGACCTGAAGATCCCGTACACCGCCTTCCTGAGCAACTACCTGGTCAAGGACGACTACGGGTACTTCCGCAAGATGCGCGACCAGGGCGTCACCCTCAACAACCACACCCTCACCCACCCCTACCTGCCCGGGCTGTCGTACGAGGAGCAGCGGCAGGAGATCTGCGGCATGCAGGACGTCATGGAGAAGCAGTTCGGCAAGCGCCCGAAGGTTTTCAGGCCGCCCTACGGCAACTACAACCAGGACACCCTGCGCGCCGCCAAGTCCTGCGGCATCAAGTACGCGCCCATCTGGGACGAGGAGGTCTTCGTCGACCACTGGGAGTACCGCGACTGGGACCGCGACCTGCACCCCGGCGACATCGTCCTCACCCACTTCCGCGGCAAAGAGGACTGGGACGGCACCATGCCCGACATGATCCGCCGCTTCCTGAAGCTGGTCACCGACAAGGGGTACGCGGTGGCACGGCTGGAGGACTACCTGTGAGAACGCGGGCGCTGGTCGCGGGGGCGCTCACCGCGGCGCTCCTGACCGGCTGCACCGGCTGTGCCCAGTCCGTCGACCCGATCGAACGGCTGGGCAAGAAGGCCGCGCAGGAGGTGCGCAGGTCCAGGCCGAACGGGCCGACCCCGGCGATGTACCGCCACTGGGGGCTGCCCACCCCGCTCGCCGCCCCGCCGCAGCGGCCCGCCCGGCCCGCCCTCCGCGGCGCGGAGCCGGGACTGGCTCCCGTCGTGGGTCGCGTACCCACCCACGACAAAGTGGTCTTCCTGACGTACGACGACGGTGCCGAGCGCGATCCGCGGTTCGTCGACATGGTCCGTGAACTGCGGCTGCCGGTCAGCATGTTCCTCACGGACAGTGTCGTCGGGCCGGGGTACGGGCACTTCGCCCAACTGCGGACGGTCGGCGCGAGCGTGCAGAACCACACCCTCCACCACGCCTCGCTGCGCGGACTGCCGTACGCGGGCCAGCGGGCCGAGATCTGCGGCCAGCAGGAGAAGCTCAAGGCCCGCTTCGGCATCCGCCCCCGGCTCTTCCGTCCCCCCTACGGCGCCTACGACACCACCACGCTGCACGCCGCCGCCGACTGCGGGGTCGTGGCCGTCGTCCTCGGCCGGGAGCCCGACGCCCACCGTTTGCGAGCGGGTGACATCCTCACCGGCTTCGAGGAGCCCAACCTCACGGAGGCGACGGTCAGACTCCTGCGACGCATCCAGGCGGAGGGCCTCACACCGGCACGCCTGGAGAACTACCTCTGACCATTCGTCTGGGGGACGCCGACACGCGCGCAGGGTGCCCCAAAACCCCACGCCACGCCGCACGCTTTGGCACTCCGCTTGACCGAGTGCTAATCGCGGTCATAGTCTCGGCCCTGGCACTCCCCCCTGGAGAGTGCCAATAGCGACGGGCAGGTCCGGCACCCGCGACGACGGATCCACCTGGTCGCCACCTCAGACAGTTAACCCCGTGAGATCTCCGAAGGGGGAGGTCGGATCGTGACGACCACCAGCTCCAAGGTTGCCATCAAGCCGCTCGAGGACCGTGTTGTGGTCCAGCCGCTGGACGCCGAGCAGACCACGGCTTCCGGCCTGGTCATCCCGGACACCGCGAAGGAGAAGCCCCAGGAGGGCGTCGTCCTCGCCGTGGGCCCGGGCCGCTTCGAGAACGGCGAGCGCCTGCCGCTCGACGTCAGCACCGGCGACATCGTGCTGTACAGCAAGTACGGCGGCACCGAGGTGAAGTACAACGGCGAGGAGTACCTCGTCCTCTCGGCTCGCGACGTGCTCGCGATCATCGAGAAGTAGTTCGCCGAGCTTCACCGTTTGACCCAGTTTTGCAGTGAACTGCGCCCCTGGCCCCCGCGACCATAACCAGCCGGGCGTCGGGGGCGCGGTTCGTTCACCCCAGTTTTCCGAGAGGGCTGAATCGCTCCCATGGCGAAGATCCTGAAGTTCGACGAGGACGCCCGTCGCGCCCTCGAGCGCGGCGTCAACAAGCTTGCCGACACGGTCAAGGTGACGATCGGCCCCAAGGGCCGCAACGTCGTCATCGACAAGAAGTTCGGCGCACCCACCATCACCAACGACGGTGTCACCATCGCCCGCGAGGTCGAGCTCGACGACCCGTACGAGAACCTCGGCGCCCAGCTGGTGAAGGAGGTGGCGACCAAGACCAACGACATCGCGGGTGACGGTACGACCACCGCCACCGTGCTGGCCCAGGCGCTCGTCCGCGAGGGCCTGAAGAACGTCGCCGCGGGTGCCTCCCCGGCGCTGCTGAAGAAGGGCATCGACGCGGCCGTCAAGGCGGTCTCGGACGAGCTCCTCGCCACCGCGCGCCCGATCGAGGAGAAGTCGGACATCGCCGCCGTCGCCGCGCTGTCCGCCCAGGACCCGCAGGTCGGCGAGCTCATCGCCGAGGCGATGGACAAGGTCGGCAAGGACGGTGTCATCACCGTCGAGGAGTCCAACACCTTCGGCCTGGAGCTGGACTTCACCGAGGGCATGGCCTTCGACAAGGGCTACCTGTCGCCGTACATGGTGTCCGACCAGGAGCGTATGGAGGCCGTCCTCGACGACCCGTACATCCTCATCCACCAGGGCAAGATCAGCTCCATCCAGGACCTGCTGCCGCTGCTGGAGAAGGTCATCCAGTCCAACGCCTCCCGGCCGCTGCTGATCATCGCCGAGGACGTCGAGGGCGAGGCCCTGTCGACCCTGGTCGTGAACAAGATCCGCGGCACGTTCAACGCCGTCGCCGTGAAGGCCCCCGGCTTCGGCGACCGCCGCAAGGCCATGCTCGGCGACATCGCCACCCTCACCGGTGGTCAGGTCATCGCCGAAGAGGTCGGCCTCAAGCTCGACCAGGTCGGTCTGGACGTGCTCGGCAGCGCCCGCCGTGTGACCGTCACCAAGGACGACACCACCATCGTCGACGGTGGCGGCAACTCCGAGGAGGTCCTCGGCCGGGTCAACCAGATCAAGGCCGAGATCGAGAACACCGACTCCGACTGGGACCGCGAGAAGCTCCAGGAGCGCCTCGCGAAGCTGGCCGGCGGCGTGTGCGTGATCAAGGTCGGCGCCGCCACCGAGGTCGAGCTCAAGGAGAAGAAGCACCGTCTGGAGGACGCCATCTCCGCGACCCGCGCCGCGGTCGAGGAGGGCATCGTCTCCGGTGGTGGCTCCGCGCTCGTCCACGCCGTGAAGATCCTCGAGGGCAACCTCGGCAAGACCGGCGACGAGGCCACGGGTGTCGCGGTCGTCCGCAAGGCCGCCGTCGAGCCGCTGCGCTGGATCGCCGAGAACGCCGGCCTTGAGGGTTACGTCATCACCTCCAAGGTCGCCGAGCTCGACAAGGGCCAGGGCTTCAACGCCGCCACCGGCGAGTACGGCGACCTGGTCAAGTCCGGTGTCATCGACCCGGTCAAGGTCACCCGCTCCGCCCTGGAGAACGCCGCCTCCATCGCCTCCCTGCTCCTCACGACCGAGACCCTGGTCGTCGAGAAGCCGGCCGAGGAGGAGGCCGACGCCGGTCACGGCCACGGCCACGGGCACTCCCACTGAGTCTCGTACTCCCGAAGAAGCCCCCGTTCCACACGGAACGGGGGCTTCTCGCGTACTCGGTACCACCTGCCAGGTCCCGCACCACCGGCACCGACCCGTTCTACTGCTCCAGCCGGTACTACTGCTCCAGCGCGTCCAGCGCCCCCAGCTGACCCAGCAGCCCCAGCTGGTCGTACTGCCACCAGCCCTCGGCGATCTTCCCGTCCTCCTGACAACGGAAGACGGTCGTACCGGTCATGGTGACCTGCTTCCCGGTCGCCGGGATCCCCATGAAGTCGCCCTTGTGGGTGCCGTTCCAGGCCCACCGGGTGCAGACCCGGTCGCCCTGGGTGAGCTGGTCCTCGACGGTGAACGTGAAGTCGAACCCGCCGCGCCACATCTCGATCTCGCGCCGCATCGCGTCGAGGCCGATGGTGTCCTGCGCGTTGGCCGGATCGTGGTCGTGGTAGCTCTCCGCCATCAGACCGTTGAGCGGCGGCAGTTCACCCGGCGTCGCGAGCGTCTCGAAGAACCTGCGGATATTGGCCGCGTACAACTGCTCGTCCCGCACCACGTCCAGGTCGGTGAACGTCGGCAGCTCGTCGCAGAGCGCCACCATCTCCTGGAAGATCCGTTCGGTCTCGGGGAGGTTCGAGTTCCGCATCGCCTCCTCGAACGAGGGGAACTCCATGATCTCTATGAAGTGGGTCGCGTCGGAGCGGTCCTTGCCGATCACACTGTGCGTCGCGGTCCGCTTGCCCCTGGTCTTCTCGACCCATGTGTCCATCAGCTGGTTCATCTCGTCGAACCGGCTGGTCCTGCAATCGATGAGCTGTACGAATGTCATGGCGTCGCCTCCGGCCCCCTGGGTCCGGTTGAACACCCTCAGTTTCCCACCGGAGGGACGACACCACCCACTGCGCGGTGGCCCTTACTGGGGGCCGTACTTCCGGCCCGTCTTCGACGTGATTCCGCCCAGCAGTCCTCGCGGCGCCACCTTCACCAGGCCCATCAGCGCCTTGTAGCGGGGGTCGGGGATGGACAGCGACTTGCCGCGGGCCAGGTCCGCGAGCGCCGCCGCGACCAGCTTGTCCGCATCCAGCCACATCCAGTTCGGGATGTTGTCCGTGCCCATTCCGGCCCGCTGGTGGAACTCGGTGCGGACGAAGCCGGGAGCCAGCGCCATCAGCCGTACGCCGCTGCCCGCCAGATCCCGCGCCGCGCCCTGCGTGAACTGCACGACCCACGCCTTGGACGCCCCGTACGTACCCCGCGGCACGAACGCGGCCACCGAGGCGACGTTGACGACTCCGCCCCGGCCGCGCTCCCGCATGGCCTCGGTCGCCGCCGACGTCAACCGCAGCACCGCCTCGCAGTGGACCTTGAGCATCGTCAGCTCGTCGGCCATCGACACCTCGAGATAGCGGCCCTTGTTGCCGAAGCCCGCGTTGTTGATCAGCAGGTCGACCGGGTTCTTGCGGTCGGAGAGGCGGGCGGCCACGGCCTCGATGCCCTCGTCCGTCGCCAGGTCGGCGGTCAGCACCTCCGCCTCGATGCCGTGCCGGTCGTGCAGTTCGGTCGCCTGCTCGCCCAGCCGCTTGGTGTCGCGCGCCACCAGCACGAGGTTGTGCCCGTCAGCCGCCAGCCGCCGCGCGAAGGCGGCGCCGATGCCCGCGGTCGATCCCGTAATCAGAGCCGTTGTCATGGCCCAAGGCTAATGACCTGACCAGGCCCGCCGCCGCCCCCACCACCCAACGCCTGACGTTGCTCCACGAGTTCCCCGCACACCCCGGACGCCCCCGCCCCACGCCCCCGCTTCGAGCATCTAGTCGCTGTGCCGCGCCACGTACTTCTCCGCCATCTCCAGCAACTCCGGGTGCAGCGCGTCGCCCGCGGCCAACACCCTTGTCAGCAGCGCCCGTTCGGTCGTCTCGGCGCGGAAGGCGAGGGCGACCGTCACCTCGTGGTCGGGCCGGTGCACGACCTCGATCGGGTCGCCCGCCCTGATCTCGCCCGGCTCGATCACCCGCAGATAGGCGCCGGGCGCGCCCTTCTGGGTGAACCGCTTCACCCAGCGCTGCTCACCGACGTGCCCCTGGAACGTACGGCAGGGGATGCGCCCGCAGGTGACTTCGAGGACCACCTCGGAGCCGACGCGCCAGCGCTCGCCGATCCGCGCGCCGGACACGTCGAGCCCCTGGGTCGTCAGGTTCTCGCCGAACGCGCCGCTCGCCAGCGGCCGGCCGAGCTCGCGCCCCCAGTCGTCGAGGTCCTCGCGGGCGACCGCGTACACCGCCTGGTCGTTCCCGCCGTGATGGCGCAGGTCGCACACCGCGTCCCCGGCGAGACCGCTCGCGCCGACCCCCTTGGGCCCGGGTGCCGCCACCCGCACCGGCCCGTCCACCGGCCGCTTGTCGATACCGGTCACGCCCTCGGGCTGGTCCGTGTACGGGACGGCCCGCGGGCGGCCGATGTTCAAGGACAGAAGCTTCATGACAGCACGCTAGGGGATGAGAGCCAAAGCGGCGACGCAATATTCGCCGCCGTATCCAAGGCTCGCTTATGCTCGAAAGGTGATCGAGGCCCGTCATCTCCGTGTCCTGCGCGCCGTCGCCGCCACCGGCTCCTTCTCGGCGGCGGGACGTGAACTGGGCTGCACCCAGCCCGCCGTCAGCCAGCAGATGAAGGCGCTCGAATCGTCCGTCGGCACGCCGCTGCTCATCCGCACAGGTCGCGAGATGCGCCTCACCCAGGCGGGCGAGGCCCTGGTCCGGCACGCGGCGGGCATCATCGCGGGCCTGACCGCAGCCGAGGAGGAGGTCGCCGCGATCGCGGGCCTGCGCGCGGGCCGGGTCCGGCTCGTCTCCTTCCCCAGCGGCAGTTCCACGCTCGTCCCCACGGCCCTCGCCGCGCTGCGCGCCGCGCATCCCGGCACCCGGGTCTCCCTGGAGGAGGCCGAGCCGCCGGAGTCCGTCGAGAAGCTCCGGGCCGGCGACTGCGACATCGCCCTCGCGTTCCGCTACGAGGGAGCCGCGGGTGCCGAGGAGTGGGACGATCTGGTCGTACGGCCCCTGCTGCGGGACCGGCTCGTCGGGCTGGTCCCCGAGAGGCACCGGCTCGCGCGGGCCGGGTCGGTCGCGATCGCCGAACTCGCCGGGGAGCCGTGGATCGCGGGCTGCCCGCGCTGCCGCGGACAACTGGTGGAGGTCTGCCGCGCCGCGGGCTTCGTGCCCCGCATCGACTTCGCCACCGACGACTACCCGGCCGTGGTCGGGCTGGTCGGCGCGGGTCTCGGGGTCGCGGTCCTGCCGGAGCTCGCGATCGAGTCCGTACGCCCCAAGGGCGCACGCACCGTGACGGTGGAGCCGCCGGTGCGGCGCGAGATCGTCGCGCTCACCCTCCCGGACCTGGCACAGGTGCCGGCGGTGGCGGCGACGCTCGACCAACTGGCGCGGGCCGCGAGCCGCTGACGCCGCCCAAAAGCGGCTGACGTCGCCAAAAAGCATGGGCACGCGTGCGCGTGCCCGACGGTGGACTGAAAAGCAGAAACGTTCCTTCAGTTGTTCGAAGCGGGATCGCCGCTCCCGGTGGTCGACGCCGCCACCAGCCGGTTGCGCGCCCGCCCCATGAGTTCCTCGCGCTCGTCCTCGGTCAGGCCGCCCCATACGCCGTACGGTTCGCGCACCGCCAAGGCGTGCGCCGCGCACTGGGCTCGTACCGGGCATCGCATGCAGACCTCTTTGGCCGAGTTCTCGCGAGCGCTCCGTGCCGCACCGCGCTCGCCCTCCGGGTGGAAGAAGAGCGAGCTGTCGACCCCGCGGCAGGCCGCGAGGAGCTGCCAGTCCCAGAGGTCCGCGTTCGGACCGGGAAGGCGGGAGAAATCTGCCATTGCTTTGTCCCCTTGTCGCCGTTCTGGGCTGCTCTGTGCCCACCGACCGTACATCTACGATCTAAGGAGATGAAAATATGACTCATTGCGAATCTAGCCGCAGACACCAGCAAATGGGAAGAAAACAGGCTGAATGGGGCATAGGTTGTGATGAAACGTTGAGGGTCCGTTGCGCATGTCTGCGTCGTGTCCACGCCCTCACGTAGAGTGCCGAAGACGACCGACTGCCCCGTAACTCTTTCGAGTGACCATCGTTGAGAGTGCGGAGGCGGTTGAAGGAACAAGCGCTCGGGCAGACGGCAGTTCCGTCGGCGAGTGTCGACCGCACAGATGACGATTCGTACCAGCCTGGAGGCTCAAGGTGACGCGCATCAGCTGCGGAGGGCGGCCATGACATCCGTCCTCGTCTGCGACGACTCCCCGCTTGCCCGAGAGGCGCTCCGCCGTGCGGTGGCGACCGTGCCCGGCGTCGAGCGCGTGACGACGGCAGCCAACGGCGAGGAAGTCCTCCGCCGCTGGGGTGCCGACCGCTCGGACCTGATTCTGATGGACGTACGCATGCCCGGACTGGGTGGCGTCGAGACCGTCCGGCGGCTGCTGTCCGCCGACCCCGGTGCGCGCATCATCATGCTCACCGTGGCCGAGGACCTGGACGGTGTGGCACTCGCCGTCGCCGCCGGGGCCCGCGGCTATCTGCACAAGGACGCCTCCCGCGCGGAGCTGCGCGCGACCGTGACCCAGGCGCTCGCCGACCCCACCTGGCGGCTCGCCCCGCGCAGACTGCGGTCGGCCGAGATGGGCGCGGCGCCGACGCTCACGGCGCGTGAGATCCAGGTGCTGGAAGGCATGAGTCACGGTCGCTCCAACGCCGAGATCGGCCGCGAGCTGTTCCTCTCCGAGGACACCGTGAAGACGCACGCCCGGCGGCTCTTCAAGAAGCTCGGCGCCTCGGACCGCGCGCACGCCGTGGCGCTCGGTTTCCGGTGGGGTCTGGTTCGTTAGGTGAGCCGTCGCGGGGGTACGACGCACCCCGCCTACCTCATGGTGGGCGGGGCCGACAACAGGGCCCGCCGAGTGCCCGCTGCTCGTTTCGCCGCGGATGCCGCATGCTTGAGGTGTGGAGTTCCTCGGGGACGAGTCGGTCGAGCGGAAGGGGAGGGCGACGGAGATGAGTTCCGGCGCACCTACTCATAACGCTTCGGTGCACAACTACGGACGCGGTGCCACGGACAAGACGACGCCAAGGCACCATGGACCGATGCGCGACGACGAGACGACGGTGATCGGTGCGCTCGTCCATCGCGCGGTCGACGGCGACGAGCAGGCCACGCACGACCTGCTCGCGCATGTACATCCCTTGGCGTTGCGCTACTGCCGCACCCGCCTCTCCCGGCTTCCGGGCGACGCGCGGCACTTCGTCGAGGACCTGGCCCAGGAGGTCTGCGTAGCGGTGCTCCTGGCACTGCCGCGCTACAAGGACACCGGGCGCCCCTTCGAGGCGTTCGTCTTCGCCATCGCCGCGCACAAGGTCGCCGACCTGCAGCGCGCCGCGATGCGCCACCCCGGTTCGACGGCGGTTCCCTCGGACGAGATGCCCGAGCGCCCCGACGACTCCCTCGGCCCGGAGGAGCGCGCTCTCCTCAGCAGCGACGCCGAGTGGGCCAAGAAACTCCTGGCCAACCTCCCCGAGAACCAGCGCGAGCTGCTCCTGCTGCGCATCGCGGTGGGCCTCACGGCCGAGGAGACGGGCCAGATGTTGGGAATGTCACCGGGCGCCGTACGGGTGGCTCAGCACCGCGCACTGAGCCGGTTGCGGGCGCTGGCGGAGCAGTAGGCGGGTCCCAGGGGTCTTCGGCCACCGGGACCTCTGGGGACGCGTCGGTCGGCGAGGCGGGTCAGCCCTCCCAAGGGGCGGACCGGTTTTTCCTCGGGCGTGGGGCTCGCGTCGTTCTCCCGCGGGGACCGGGCCCCGGCCCGCGACTGAACGGCATCGCCACCCCGCCCGTACGAACCTACGAAGCCCAAGGGCGGTCCGAACCGTGGAATGGGAGAGCCTTGCTTCCCGTTAGCATGGACATCCGCACCGATCAAGGCCATTTGGGGAAGGTGTCATGACTGCCAACGTCGACGGAGTGCCCGCCAAATTCGCGACACTCGGGCTGACCTACGACGACGTGCTGCTGCTGCCGGGCGCCTCTGAGGTGCTGCCCAATGCGGTCGACACCTCGTCCCGCATCTCCCGCAACGTACGTGTGAACATCCCGCTGCTCTCCGCGGCGATGGACAAGGTGACCGAGTCGCGCATGGCGATCGCCATGGCCCGGCAGGGAGGCGTCGGTGTACTGCACCGCAACCTCTCCATCGAGGACCAGGTCAACCAGGTCGACCTGGTGAAGCGCTCCGAGTCCGGCATGGTCACCGACCCGATCACGGTGCACCCGGACGCGACACTGGCCGAGGCCGACGCGCTGTGTGCCAAGTTCCGCATCAGCGGTGTCCCCGTCACCGACGGCAGCGGCAAGCTGCTCGGCATCGTCACCAACCGTGACATGGCCTTCGAGACCGACCGTTCGCGCCAGGTGCGCGAGGTCATGACGCCGATGCCCCTGGTCACCGGCAAGGTCGGCATCTCCGGCACCGACGCCATGGAACTGCTGCGCCGCCACAAGATCGAGAAGCTTCCGCTGGTCGACGACGCGGGCGTCCTCAAGGGCCTCATCACGGTCAAGGACTTCGTGAAGGCCGAGAAGTACCCGAACGCCGCGAAGGACGCCGAGGGCCGCCTGCTGGTGGGTGCCGCCGTCGGCGCCAGCCCCGAGGCGCTGGAGCGCGCTCAGGCGCTGGCCGAGGCCGGGGTGGACTTCCTGATCGTCGACACCTCGCACGGGCACAACAGCAACGCGCTCAACTGGATGGCGAAGATCAAGTCGAGCGTGAACGTCGACGTGATCGGCGGCAACGTCGCCACCCGTGACGGTGCCCAGGCCCTGATCGACGCCGGCGTCGACGGCGTCAAGGTGGGTGTGGGCCCCGGCTCGATCTGTACCACCCGTGTGGTCGCCGGCATCGGCGTCCCGCAGGTCACCGCCATCTACGAAGCGGCCCTCGCGGCCCGTGCCGCGGGTGTCCCGGTGATCGGTGACGGTGGTCTGCAGTACTCCGGCGACATCGGCAAGGCGCTGGCCGCCGGTGCCGACACGGTGATGCTCGGCAGCCTCCTGGCGGGCTGTGAGGAGTCGCCCGGCGAGCTGCTCTTCATCAACGGCAAGCAGTTCAAGTCGTACCGCGGCATGGGCTCCCTCGGCGCCATGCAGTCCCGTGGGCAGGGCAGGTCGTACTCGAAGGACCGCTACTTCCAGGCGGACGTCGCGTCCGACGACAAGCTCGTGCCCGAGGGCATCGAGGGGCAGGTGCCCTACCGCGGCCCGCTGGCCAACGTGCTGCACCAGCTCGTCGGCGGTCTGCGTCAGACCATGGGGTACGTGGGCGCCGCCACCATCGACGAGATGGAGTCCAAGGGCCGGTTCGTCCGGATCACCTCGGCGGGCCTCAAGGAGAGCCACCCGCACGACATCCAGATGACGGTCGAGGCGCCGAACTACAGCCGTAACGACTAGCCGTACATGCACTGACGACCAGCCGTACATGTTCGTGAGGGCGGTCCCGGAGGTTCCGGGGCCGCCCTTGTCGTAGGTGTCGGGGATACTGGGACGCGCAGAACCGAAGAGGGAAAGGCCACACACGTGACTGAGATCGAGATCGGGCGCGGCAAGCGCGGCCGCCGGGCGTACGCCTTCGACGACATCGCCGTCGTCCCGAGCCGCCGTACGCGAGACCCGAAGGAGGTCTCGATCGCTTGGCAGATCGACGCCTACCGCTTCGAGCTGCCGTTCCTGGCCGCCCCGATGGACTCGGTCGTCTCCCCGGCCACCGCGATCCGCATCGGCGAGCTGGGCGGCCTGGGCGTACTGAACCTCGAAGGCCTGTGGACGCGGTACGAGGACCCGCAGCCGCTGCTCGACGAGATCGCCGAGCTGGACGCGGACACCGCGACCCGCCGCCTCCAGGAGATCTACGCCGCTCCCATCAAGGAGGAGCTGATCGGGCAGCGCATCAAGGAGGTGCGCGACTCGGGCGTCGTCACCGCCGCCGCCCTGTCGCCGCAGCGCACGGCCCAGTTCTCCAAGGCCGTCGTCGACGCGGGCGTGGACATCTTCGTCATCCGCGGTACGACGGTCTCCGCGGAGCACGTCTCCGGTGCCGCCGAACCGCTGAACCTGAAGCAGTTCATCTACGAGCTCGACGTCCCCGTGATCGTCGGCGGCTGCGCCACGTACACGGCGGCGCTGCACCTGATGCGCACGGGCGCGGCCGGTGTCCTGGTCGGCTTCGGCGGCGGTGCCGCGCACACCACGCGCAACGTGCTGGGCATCCAGGTCCCGATGGCGACCGCCGTCGCCGACGTGGCCGCGGCCCGCCGCGACTACATGGACGAGTCCGGCGGCCGCTATGTGCACGTGATCGCGGACGGCGGTGTCGGCTGGTCCGGCGACCTCCCCAAGGCGATCGCCTGCGGCGCCGACTCGGTGATGATGGGCTCCCCGCTGGCCCGCGCCACGGACGCGCCCGGCAGGGGCCACCACTGGGGCATGGAAGCGGTCAACGAGGAGCTGCCGCGCGGCAAGAAGGTCGACCTCGGCACCGTCGGCACCATCGAGGAGATCCTCACCGGGCCCTCGCACATCCCCGACGGCTCCATGAACATCTTCGGCGCCCTCCGCCGCGCCATGGCCACCACCGGCTACAGCGAGCTCAAGGAGTTCCAGCGCGTCGAGGTGACGGTCGCGGACTCCCAGCACAAGCGGTAGCGGTACGGCGACTCGTACGACGCCGAAGGGCCCGTCCACCATGAGGTGGGCGGGCCCTCGCGCATGTCGGGCGGGGTTACTGACCGGCCTTCTTGGCGCCGGAGAAGGCCGCGTACGCGGCGATGGCGAAGAAGAGGAAGGTCAGCGGGTCGGCCTGGGCCTTCCAGGCTTCCTGGACCGCGCTGAAGTGCTGGAAGAAGACCTCGTTGAAGCCGACGCCGATCTCCTTGGCACCGATCATGGCCTCGCCGACCAGCTGGCCGAGGTAGACCGAGGCCACCGAAAGGATCACGCCGGCGATCGGCAGGATCGGGTTGCGCCCGCCGACGCGGCCCGCGGCGAGGCCGATCACGAAGCCGACGCCGACGGCCGCCCAGACGATCTCGTGCTTGGTGAGGCCGATGATGACTCCGTAGACGCCCGCCGCGACCAGGGCGGCACCGACGGCGGCCGCGAGGCCGAGCCCGAGCTTGTCGCGCACCGGAGCGGCCGGGGCGACGGGAGCCATCGGGAAGCCCGGCTGGGGTGCGCCCTGCGGGGCACCCTGCTGCGGGACCCCGGCCTGGGCGGCGTCCTTCGGCGGCGTGGGCGGCTGGCCCGGCTGGCCGGCGTACGGGTTCTGGTCCGCGTACGGGTTGTCGACCGGTGGACCGGACGGCGGTGGAGACGACTGACTCATGTGGTTCCCCCCAGGGATGTGAGCGCACACCTGGGAGCGCCCGGGACGCGGGCGTACTGGTGTGCGAGAGCTGACGCACAGTAGCAGTCGGCAGTGACATCCCGTCCAGGGGTTTCGTCGGGGTCAGAGTCGGTGCGCGGCTCCGGTCGGGGTCGCTCCCCTGGTGTCCAGCAGCAGTTGTGCTTTCACCGACAGTCCCTGCAGGTCGTACGTGCGGTGCTGTTGGAGCAGGATCGTGAGGTCGGCGTCGGCGGCGGCCTCGTAGAGGGAGTCGGCGCGCGGGACGGGGCGGCCGAGGACGTTCCAGGCCGGGACGTGCGGGTCGTGGTAGCTGACGGTCGCGCCGAGCTCCATCAGACGCAGGGCGATCTCGTGGGCGGGCGTGCCCTGTTGGTCGGCGAGGTCGGGCTTGTAGGTGACGCCGAGGAGGAGCACGCGCGCGGCGCGGGCCGATTTCCCGTGCTCGTTGAGGAGCGTGGCGGCGCGCTGGATGACGTACCGCGGCATGTGGCTGTTGACCTGCTGGGCCAGTTCGACCATGCGGAGGGTGCGGCCCGAGTGGCCCGCCAGGTCCTGGGCGATGCCGTGGCCGCCGACGCCCGGCCCCGGCCGGAACGCCTGGAATCCGAACGGCTTGGTCTCGGCGCAGCGGATGACGTCCCACACGTCGACGCCCAGGTCGTGGCAGAGCACGGCCATCTCGTTGACCAGGGCGATGTTGACGTGCCGGTAGTTGTTCTCCAGGAGCTGTACGGTCTCCGCCTCGCGGGGGCCACGCGCGCGTACGACCTTGTCGGTGAGGCGCCCGTAGAAGGCGGCGGCCGACTCGGTGCAGGCGGGGGTGAGGCCGCCGATGACCTTGGGGGTGTTGGCGGGGGTGAAGTCGCGGTTGCCCGGATCGACGCGGCTGGGCGAGTACGCGAGGTGGAAGTCGCGTCCCGCGCGCAGGCCCGAGCCCTCTTCGAGGAGCGGGCGCAGGAAGCCCTCGGTGGTGCCGGGGTGGACCGGCGACTCCAGGATCACGGTGGTGTGCGGGCGCAGCCGTTCGGCCAGGGTGCGGGCGGCCGAGGCCACTTGGCCCAGGTCGGGGGTGCCGTCCGGGCCGGGTGGGGTCGGGGCGCAGATGACGGCGGTGCGGACGCGGCCGAGTTCGGCGGGGTTGGTGGTGGGCCGGAAGCCCCCCGAGAGCATCCGGCGCAGTTCGGCCGGGGTGAGTGAGCCGCCTTCCGGCCCGGTCTTGTAGCCGAGCGTGGGGATGCCGGCGGCGACGGCGGCCTGGGCCAGGGGCAGGCCGAGATGTCCGAGTCCGATGACGGCGAGATCTGCGGGCATGGCGTGGGCCGTCCTTCCCAGTAACCGAAGCGGGACAGGTGCGCAAGCCCTGTGGACAGAACGGGCGAGCGCAATGTCAGACTAGGAGTAAATATGACCGATTTACGGTATTGGGTGGGCGAGTTTCCGGGAGTGTTGTCCACAGGCTGGGGGCGCGTGGTGGCCGATGACGGACATCACGGTCAGACTTTGGGGCAGGGGGACGTGAGCCGGGCGTAGCCGGACAGGTGCGGCCAGCGCTACAGACAGCGGGAGGCAGCGGTGAGGACAGCGAAACTGGGGCCGGCGGAGCGCGCCGAGTCCCTGGCGGGAATGGCCGAGCGTGAGCTGGATGTGCTGGTGGTGGGCGCGGGCGTGGTCGGTGCGGGGACGGCGCTCGACGCCGTGACGCGCGGCCTGTCCACGGGCCTGGTCGAGGCGCGCGACTGGGCGTCGGGCACCTCCAGCAGGTCCAGCAAGCTGATCCACGGCGGCCTGCGCTATCTCGAGATGCTCGACTTCGCCCTCGTGCGCGAGGCCCTGAAGGAGCGTGGACTCCTTCTGGAGCGGCTCGCACCGCATCTGGTGAAGCCGGTGCCCTTCCTCTACCCGCTCCAGCACAAGGGCTGGGAGCGGCTGTACGCGGGATCGGGCGTCGCGCTGTACGACGCCATGTCGATGACGAGCGGACACGGACGAGGACTGCCCGCCCATCGCCATCTGACGCGCAGCCACGCCCTGCGCATAGCACCCGCCTTGAAGAAGGACGCGCTGGTCGGCGCGTTGCAGTACTACGACGCGCAGGTGGACGACGCCCGCTATGTGGCCACGTTGGTGCGCACGGCGGCGGCGTACGGCGCGAAGGTCGCCAACCGTGCTCGCGTGACCGGATTCCTGCGCGAGGGCGAGCGCGTGGTCGGCGCCAGGGTGCAGGACGTCGAGGGCGGCGGGGAGTACGAGATCCGCGCCAAGCAGATCGTCAACGCCACGGGCGTGTGGACCGACGACACCCAGGCCATGGTGGGCGAGAGAGGCCAGTTCCACGTACGGGCCTCCAAGGGCATCCACCTGGTCGTGCCGAAGGACCGGATCAACGCCGCGACGGGCCTGATCCTGCGCACCGAGAAGTCCGTCCTCTTCGTGATCCCCTGGGGGCGGCACTGGATCATCGGCACCACGGACACCGACTGGAACCTCGACAAGGCCCACCCCGCGGCCTCGAGCGCCGACATCGACTATCTGCTGGAGCATGTGAACTCGGTGCTCTCGGTGCCCCTGACCCGCGATGACGTGGAGGGTGTGTACGCGGGACTGCGGCCGCTGCTCGCGGGCGAGTCGGACGCCACCAGCAAGCTCTCGCGCGAGCACACCGTGGCCCATCCGGTGCCGGGACTGGTGGTCGTGGCGGGCGGCAAGTACACGACCTACCGGGTGATGGCCAAGGACGCGGTCGACGAGGCGGTGCACGGTCTCGACCAGCGGGTCGCCGAATGCGTCACCGAGGACATTCCCCTGCTCGGGGCAGAGGGGTACCGGGCGCTGTGGAACGCGCGGGCGCGGATCGCGCAGCGCACCGGACTCCATGTGGTCCGCGTGGAGCATCTGCTGAACCGGTTCGGTGTGCTGGCCGAGGAGATATTCGAGCTCATCGCCGCCAACCCCGCGCTGGGCGAGCCCCTTCCGGCCGCCGAGGACTACCTCAAGGCCGAGATCGTCTACGCCGCCTCGCACGAGGGTGCGCGGCACCTGGACGACGTGCTCACCCGGCGCACCCGTATCTCCATCGAGACCTTCGACCGCGGTACGCGCAGCGCCCGCGAGGCCGCCGAGCTGATGGCGCCGGTCCTCGGCTGGGACAAGGACCAGATCGAGCGCGAGGTGGAGCACTACGAGAAGCGGGTCGAGGCCGAGCGGGAGTCCCAGCGCCAGCCGGACGACCAGACGGCGGACGCGGCGCGGCTGGGGGCGCCGGACATCGTGCCGCGCTGATCGGGCCCCGCTGCCTATGAGCGCCTGCCCGGGAGTTCCCGTGAATGTCACTCGAACGGGTGTCGTGAGCTGGGATCTTCGCTCGAAACCCGGCCGTTCTACTGGGTGCGGGGGCAGAACTCGGCGGCGAGCAGTTCGGGTTCCAGGTCAGGGTCCTCGATCCCGTCCGTGTTCACCCGGAAGGTGAGGACACGACGGCCGTCGACGGTAGCCGCGGTGCGCACGTAGCTGCCGGATATATGGCCGTCGTGCCCCCACACGGTGGTGCCGCACGACAGCTTCTGCGGATACAGACCCATGCCGTACAGGCCTTGTGCGGTGCGGGTGTCGAGCATCTCGCGCAGTTGGCGGGGCGGGAGCAGGTCGCCGGCGAGCAGGGCCGCGTAGAAGCGGTTCAGGTCGGCGAGCGTGGTGACCAGCTCACCCGCCGCGCCGGCCACGCGCGGGTCGAGGGCGGTCACGTCGGTGCCGTCGGCGGAGTAGGCGCGGCCGTGCGGGGAGGGCAGCGAGGTGCGGGTGCCGGGGAAGGAGGTGCCCGTCAGACGAAGGGGGTTGATGACGCGGCGCTCGGCTTCGATGGCGTACGAGTGGCCGGTGACCTGGCGGATGACCATGCCGAGCAGGACGTAGTTGGTGTTCGAGTAGGCGAAGCGGCCGCGGGCGGCCGGGGGGTGGGTGAGTGCGATGCGGACGGCCTGGAGCGGGGTGAGGGGGACGGCGCCCTTGGTGTCATCGGTGAAGTCGTACAGGCCGCTGGTGTGGGTGAGCAGGGAGCGCAGCGTCAGACGCCGGCCGTCGTTGCCCGCGCCGCGCACCAGACCCGGTAGGTGAGCGTCCAGGGTGTCGGACAGGGACAGCCGGTGCTCGGTGGCGAGTTGCAGCACCACGGTCGCGATGAACGTCTTGGTGATGCTGCCCGCGCGGAAGTGGTCGCCGCGGGCGATGCCGTCGCCGGCGCGGGCGAAGCGTGCGCCGGCGGCGTCACTGGCCAGCAGCGCGGCGGCGGGAGCCTTGCCGCGGGTGACGAGAAGGGGGAGCAGACGGCGGAAGGCGCGGGTGGCGCCCGTTGCCGGGGCGGCGGCGGGGGAGTGTGAGCCCGTCGGGGCCGCGGACCTGAGGGTGTGACGGGCGGCCGAGGGTGTGGTGGAGTGGGAAGGGCCGGCGGTCGGCATCAGGCGCGGCAGGCCGATCGGGGCCAGGACGAGGACGGCCAGAGACACGGGTATGACCAGGAGTGTCCGAGGTGTCCGGGGCGCAGGCATCGGCGTTCCTTCCTTGTTGCGGCACATCATGGGGGACGGACCTGTGCGCACGAGCGGGTGGTCCGCAGGTGAGGGGCGTGCCGGTCGCCGAGGGCTGGTCGGCCGAAGGGCCCCCTGGGCGCTGAGCGCTTGTCGGGTGAGGGACAATGAAGGCTCTGTCAGGGCGGTTTGCATGAGGGGACGCATGTCGGAGGCGGAGCGGGCGGGAGCATCCCGTCAGGACAAGAGCGAACGTCTCCTCGCCGGGCGCTACCGGCTGGGAGATGTTCTCGGCCGCGGCGGCATGGGCACGGTGTGGCGGGCCCAGGACGAAACGCTGGGCCGCACGGTCGCCGTCAAGGAGCTGCGGTTCCCGTCGAGCATCGATGACGACGAGAAACGGCGGCTGATCACGCGCACCCTGCGTGAGGCCAAGGCGATCGCGCGGATTCGCAACAACGGCGCGGTGACGGTCTTCGACGTGGTCGACGAGGACAACCGGCCGTGGATCGTGATGGAGCTCGTCGAGGGCAAGTCGCTCGCCGAGGTCATCCGCGAGGACGGCCTGCTCACGCCGAAGCGCGCCGCCGAGGTGGGGCTCGCGATACTCGACGTGCTGCGTTCCGCGCACCGCGAGGGCATCCTGCACCGCGATGTGAAGCCGTCGAACGTGCTGATCTCCGACGACGGCCGGGTCGTGCTGACCGACTTCGGTATCGCGCAGGTCGAGGGCGACCCGTCCATCACCTCGACCGGCATGCTCGTGGGCGCGCCCTCGTACATCTCGCCGGAGCGGGCGCGCGGGCACAAGCCTGGCCCAGCGGCCGACCTGTGGTCGCTGGGCGGGCTGTTGTACGCGTCGGTCGAGGGTGTGCCGCCCTACGACAAGGGTTCCGCGATCGCGACGCTCACCGCGGTGATGACCGAGCCGGTGGAGCAGCCGAAGAACGCGGGCCCGCTGGAGAACGTGATTTACGGGCTGCTCGTGAAGGACCCCGCGCAGCGGCTCGACAACGAGCGCGCCCGGGCGATGCTCAGCGAGGTGATCTACGCCCCCGAGCCCAAGGAGACCGTGCCGGAGCCGGCGGACGCGACGAAGGTCGTGGCGCTGCCGCCGGTGCCGGACGAGGGCCCGGGCAAGAAGAGTTCGGGCGGCTCGCGCGGCTCCGGTGCCAAGCGGGGCGAGGAGGCCGGGGAGCGGCTGCGCGGGGCGCTGCGTTCCGTGCGGAAGGCCGCCTCGGTCGCCGGTGCGGCCACGGCGGCGGCCACCGCCGCGGCGACGGCTCGTGCGAAGTCCGGCGCTGCGGGCGAGACGGGCAGCGCGAGCGGTGCGGGTGGTGCCGGCGGTACCGCGGCTTCCGGTTCGGTGGGCGTGGAGAGTGCGGCTCCGGCCGCTCCGAAGGCTCCCCCGGCTCCGCCGCGCGTGGATGTGTCGAAGCCCGCAGCGGCTGAGGGGAAGTCCGGGACGGTCACGCCCGCCCAGGGTGGCAAGGCGGCTGAGGGCTCCCCGAAGCCGGGCGTGCGTGACGGCGCGCCGGCGGGCTCGGCCTCCGGTTCCGTCGGCTCGAAGGGGGCTCTCGGCTCGGCGGGTTCGGGGGGTGCCGGCTCCACCGGTTCGGCCGGCGAGACCAGGGCGGCCTCCGGGTGGCCCGTGGCGCCCGAGCGGCCGCCGCGGCCCGTGCCGCGGGCGCCGCTCACCGATGTGGTGCCGCGGCGGACCCTGGTGATCATCGCGGTGGTCGTGGCGCTCGCCGTGATCGGGACCGTGCTGGCCCTGACTCTCGGTGGCGGTGACGACAGCGGGTCGAAGAACGGCAAGAGCGGTGACACCAAGGCGGCCGCGTCCAGCGGAGTGACCGCGGGCAGTGGCGGCAAGGGCGCGACCAGCGGCTCGCACACCGACACCGGCGACAAGACGGATGGTGCCACCGGGTCGGCCGGGGACGGGAGTTCGGGCAGCACGCCGAACACCGACGCGTCGGGCAGCGCCGCCGCCACGAACGGGACGAGCGGCGACGGCAAGGAGTCGGGCTCCTCGGGCTCCACCGCCGTGTTGACGTACACGGCCGGCCAGGGGTTCAAGATCGGGCTGCCCAAGGGGTGGAAGTACCAGTCGACGGATGACGCGGGAGCCCGCTTCACCGGTCCCGACGGGCAGAAGCTCCTCGTCGGCTGGACGACCACGCCCAAGAGTGACCCTGTGGCGGACTGGAAGAACCAAGAGGGGTACATGGTGCGCTCGCAGTACAAGCGGGTGCGCATAGAGCAGGTGGACTACCGCGGTTGGAACACGGCCGACTGGGAGTTCACCTATCAGGACGGTGGCACGAAGTACCGGTCGATCGACCGCGGATTCGTCGTGAATGATCATCTCGGGTACGGGCTGATGTACACGGCGAAGGCATCCGACTGGGACAGCCAGCTGCGCAAGGACACGTGGCAGACGCTGACGAAGACGTTCCAGCCGAAGTCGTGAGGCACGGGCCCGAACCCACGTCGTGAGGCGCGTGCCCATGCCGTGAGGTTCGGGCCGGTTCGCCCGGGGTGTCTGTTGTAGGGGTCGGTCACGGGCCGGTGACATCTCGCATCCCGACATTGCGGGTTGCCTCCGGCACGTATCGTGAGTGGTTGCGGACCGTACGAAGCCGTAACGGGGCGCAAGGCGAACGGAATTGACCACCGGGCGGCCGGGGGAGGCATCGTGGACGACTATGGGGGACGGGTACTCGCCGACCGTTACCGCCTGCCGCTGCCGCCCTCCGACGAGTACGAACTCGCCGAGAGCCGGGCCTTCGACACCTACAGCGGACAGGAAGTCCTGGTCCGGCAGGTGCCGTTGCCGGAGGTCGTCGAGGCGGAGATGCTCGACGCGGACGGGCTGCCCGAGGGGTTCGTGGCGCGGGACGGCGGGGTGCGGCGTGCCTCCGCACGGACCACGCGCCGACCCACCGAACCCGCCGTACGACGGGCGATCGAGGCGGCGCAGGCCGCCGCGCAGATTCCCGACCATCCCCGGCTCGACCAGGTCTTCGACGTGTTCGCCGAAGGCGGGTCGTTGTGGATAGTGAGTGAGCTGGTGCCCGCGCGGTCGCTGGCCGCGCTGCTCGCCGAGAAGCCGCTGAGCCCCTATCGGGCGGCCGAGGTCGCCGCCGACGTCGTCACCGCGCTGAGGGTGCTGCACGCGCACGGATGGGTCCACCGCAACATCACCGTGCGCACGGTGCTCGTCTGCGACGACGGCCGCGTGATGCTGACCGGCCTGGCCGCCGGCGCCGCGGAGGAGGCACTGTGCGGGTACGACCCGGTGCCGGTACAGGACTTCGAGGGTCCCGGGGGTGAGGGAGGCGCCGGTGCCGGTTCACCCCACTCGGGTGCCGGTGCGGATTCACGAGGGGGTACGGGCACGGGCGCCGGCGTCCCGCATGGCGCGGCCCGTACGCGCGGTGCCGCGCCCGGTGGAGTGACCGGAGGGCTGCCCGGTGGGGGAGCCGGTGGTGCGTCCGGCGGGGGTCCCGGAGCCTCGTTCGGCGCGGTGGTCGCCAGTGCGCAGGGGGCCGATGCCGAGGCCGCGCGGCGGGCCGCGATCGAGGCGCGGGCCGAGAACACCACACCCGTGGGGGAGCCGCCCGCCGAAGGCGGGGCGGCCCTGGCGCGCAGGGCGCTGGAGGCCGGAGGCGACGCCCGGGCGGCCCGGGCCGGGGCCATCGCCGCGTACCGGGCCGGAGCCCGGGCCGCGGCCCGCGTGCACGAGCAGCAGCGGGGCGGTCCGGCGGCACTGCCCGCGCCCCGTTCCGCCCCACCGGCCGACGGCTCCGTGCCGGGGGCCCAGGGCTCCGGGCAGGGTGGGGAGCAGCGGCCCGAGACCCCGCCCCCCGGTCAGATCGCCGACCCGTACGGCGTCGGCGTCGGGAGTGCGGGCGCGTGGCCCGGCGCGCAGCCACGCCCCGGCACCGGCCCTGGCGTCAACGGCCCTGGCTTCGGTGGTCCCGGCCCCGGCGGCAACGGCGGTCAGGGGCGCCCGGCGCTCCCCGGCCCCGCGGCCGGTCCTGGAAGTGGCCACAGCGGCACCCCGGTGCCCCCGGGACCCCAGGGCCTTCACGGCACCCAGGGCCCCCACGGCGCCCAGAACCACGGCGCCCCAGCCCTCGTGCCCGGACAGCAGTCCACCCCCGCCCCGACCCCCAACGGCCGTTGGGACGAGCTGGTCGCCGGTGCGCCCCCGCGGCGCGGTCCCGCCACCGCGCTCGCCGCGGAGCGGGCCCGGCAGGCGCGGATGGCCGTCGTCGGTCCGGTGACCGAGCGATGGGCGCCGGAGCAGGCCGGGCCGGTGCACGAGAACTGGCAGTTGGCGGCGCCGATCGGCCCCCAGACCGATCTGTGGGCGCTGGGCGCCCTGCTCTTCCGGGCCGTGCAGGGACACGCGCCCTACCCGGAGGACAACACCGCGGAGCTGGTGCAGCTGGTCTGCGCGGAGCCGCCCGCGTTCGCCGAGGAGTGCGGGCCACTGCGGCCCGTCGTGGAGTCGCTGCTGCGTCAGGACCCCACCGAGCGGCTGGACTTCGAGGAGCTGAGCGGCTGGCTGCGCTCGCTGGTGCGGTCCGCGCCGGAGCCCGAGGCGGGCGCGCACGTCGTCGCGGCGCCGCCCGTCGACCCCAGCCGGCTGCCGATCGTACGGCGCAGGGGTGAGCTCGTCCGCAGGCGCCGGGCCGGACTGCCCGCGACCAGCGCACACGCCCGCCACAAGCGCGCGAAGCCCGACCGGCAGGCGAGGCCGGCCAGGTCGACGGAGACGGCCAAGCCCCGCAAGCTGGGCCGGAACCTGCTCCTGCTGGTCCTGCTCCTGCTGGTCGCGGCGGTCGCGTACGCGATGGTCTTCATGCCGAAGAAGACCGACCCGAACAGCGACGCGAACGGCGAACGGACCGGCTCCGCGGGCCAGGTGAGCCCGGCACCAGGGAACACCGCGGGCACGGGCGCCGACGGCAGCGCCAGCAGCCGTCCGCGCCCCGACCAGACCTCTCCCGGCACGGACACGAACCCTTCGGGCGGCGCCAGTTCGACGACCTCGCAGTCCAACGACCCGGCGGTCGGCCAGGGCTTCACCCTGCGCAAGGACTCCGAGGGCTTCCAGGTCGCCGTGGCCAACGGCTGGAACCGCACGCCCAAGAACGGGCGCGGCCAGGTGGTCTACTCCCAGGGCGACTTCGAGCTCATCGTCGTACCCGGACGGGACAGCACCGGCAAGTACGGCAGCGATCCGCTGACGTACCAGCGGGAGACCGAGAGCGAGTTGCAGCCGTTCCGCGACTCGACGTGGGCCACGTCCAGCGGGATGCGGCGGATCGACGTGGGCGGACGGACCATGGCGGAGGGGCAGTTCACCTGGCAGAACTCCGCCGGGCAGTCACTGTACGTCCGCAATCTCGCGATCATCGTCGGCGGGCACTACCACGTGGTGCAGGTCCGCGGCCCGGAGGCCGAACGGGACGAGGTCACGAGACTGTACGAGCAGGCGTCGGCGACGTACCAAGTCACCGGCTGAGCAATTCCCGTAGTCATGAACCGCTGAACGCTGAATGGTTCCCTCCCGTACCCCGAAGGGAGAACCGTCACAGTGCGGTCTCCGTACGACCCCGCCGGTTCCCTGCGCGGGGACCGCTCTTTAGTCTGACCCTGTCAATACCATTGCGGGGAAACGTGAATCAGATGCAGGGCCTGCTCCTCGCGGGCCGCTACCGACTTGTCGAATCCATCGGCAGCGGTGGCATGGGCCGCGTGTGGCGCGCGCACGACGAAGTGCTGCACCGCGCCGTCGCGATCAAGGAGCTGACGGCCGCGCTGTATGTGACGGAGAGTGACCGGGCCGTGCTGTTGGCGCGCACCCACGCCGAAGCGCGGGCCGCCGCCCGGATCAACCACTCGGCCGTCGTCACCGTGCACGACGTCCTGGATCACGACAACCGGCCCTGGATCGTCATGGAGCTGGTCGAGGGCAACTCACTCGCCGACGAGGTCAAGGAGCAGGGGCGCGTCGAACCGACCGAGGCGGCGCGGATCGGGTTGTGGGTGCTGCGCGCCCTGCGCGCCGCGCACTCCGCCGGCGTACTGCACCGTGACGTGAAGCCCGGGAACGTACTGCTGTCCTCCGACCGACGGGTGCTGCTCACCGACTTCGGGATCGCGCAGGTCGAGGGCGACACGACCATCACGCGTACCGGCGAGATCGTCGGCTCGGTCGACTATCTGGCGCCCGAGCGGGTGCGCGGGCACGATCCCGGTCCGTCCGCCGACCTGTGGGCGCTCGGCGCGACGCTGTACACGGCGGTGGAGGGGCGGTCGCCGTTCCGGCGTACCTCGCCGCTGACCACCATGCAGGCCGTGGTCGACGAGGAGCCCACGCCGCCGCCGCACGCCGGTCCGCTCGGGCCCGTCATCACCGCGCTGCTGAACAAGGACCCGGCCGTGCGGCCCGGTGCGGAGGAGGCCGAGCAGATGCTCGCCGAGGCCGCGGAGGGGCGTCGGCCGAGTGCGGCGCAGGCGTATGTGCCGACGCAACAGCATGTGGACACGGGCACCATGGGGATGGGCGCGCAGCCGGTGGCGGCCTACGGGACGGTGCCCCAGGGGACGGGATCGCACGGCGCCGCGCCCCACGGACCGGGGGCGCACGAGACGGCGTCGCACGGGTCCGTGGCGCACGGACCGGGCGCGCACGGGGCGACGCCGACGCTTCATGCGCCGGTGCCCGGGCCCATGGGCAACGGCACCGGGGGCGCGTCCGGGAGACGGCGCCGCGGTCGTACGATCGCCCTCGTCGTCGTACTCGCCGCCCTGATCGGCGGTGGCGGCGCCGTGGCCATGAACTACCTGAACGGCGCACGGACCGACGACACCCACAACAGTGCCTCGTCCGGCACCGCGAACCCCGGCACCACCAAGCCCGGGAGCACCCCGACCGCGACTTCGGGCACCCAGGAGCCGTCCGGCGCCGTGCCCGACACCTGGGTGCAGCGGGACGACGTCGAGGGCTTCACCATCTCCCTGCCCGACAAGACCTGGCAGCGGCAGGCCAACGGCAACCAGGTCGACTACACGCCCGACGGCGGCGAGCACTTCGTCCGCATCGCCATCGACAACTCGCCGGACTTCCCCACCCCGTTCGCACACCAGCAGGACCTGGAGCAGCAGTTGACCAAGCTGGCCGACTACCACCAGGTGCTTCTGCAGTCCAACACGTTCCGCGACTGCCCGGGCTCCCTGTGGGACTTCACCTGGACCGCGCTGGCGAAGCAGACGCCGTTCCCCGGCAAGCGGCGGGCGATCGAGCAGACGTACCTCAGCCGTGAGGGTGTCGAGTACGCGATCTACATGTCCTCGCCCGCGGCGGACTGGGACACGGCGCGTCGGCAGTTCGACGTGATTCTCCGCAGCTGGCTCCCCAAGACCTGACGGGCCGGACGGACACGAACTGGCCGCAACCGGTCTGACGAGGCCGGATAACAGCCATCGCGCGGTCCGGTGCCCGGAGCGCGTCCGTCCGGTGCGGCATGATGGGGCGTATGGGGACCGAGGGGGAGAACGTCCGTGTGATCGGCGGCCGTTACCGGCTGGAGGCCAGGATCGGCCGGGGCGGCATGGGCGTCGTCTGGCGCGCCACCGACCAGCTGCTCGCCCGGCAGGTCGCGGTGAAGGAGCTCGCCCTCGACGACTCGCTCTCCGACGACGAGGCCCGGACGCAGCGCGACCGCACCCTGCGCGAGGCCCGCGCGGTCGCCCAGCTGCACCACCCGCACATCATCGTCGTGCACGACGTGGTCGAGGAGGACGAACGGCCCTACATCGTCATGGAGCTGATCGACGGCGGCTCGCTCGCCGAGCGGATCTCCGCCGACGGTCCTGTCGACGCGCGCGAGGCCGCCCGGATCGGTCTCGCCCTCCTCGGCGCGCTGCGCCGCGCGCACGACGCGGGTGTCCTGCACCGTGACCTCAAGCCCGCCAACGTCCTGATGGAGGCGGGCACCGACCGTGTCGTGCTCACCGACTTCGGCATCGCCCAGGTCGCGGGCGCCACGACCCTCACCGAGAGCGGGTCGTTCGTCGGCTCGCCCGAATACACCGCGCCCGAGCGGATGTCCGGGGTCAGGACCGGCCCCGAGTCCGATCTGTGGTCGCTCGGCGCGCTGCTCTGCACGGTCCTGAGCGGCGAATCGCCCTTCCGCCGTGACTCGTTGGGCGGCATCCTGCACGCCGTCGTCATGGACGAGATCCGCCCGCCCGCGCAGGCCGCACCCCTGCTGCCCGTCGTACGAGGGCTGCTGGAGCGCGATCCGGAGCGGCGGCTCGACGCGCTGGAGGCGGAGCGGCTGCTCAAGGCGTTCCTGGAGACGGGCCGTACGCCGCGGGCCGCGTCGGCCGGCTACACGCCCACGCAACGGGACCTGCCGAAGCGGAAATCGTCCGCCCAGCAGGCCGCGCACCCCTCCCCTTCGCCGGTTTCTCCTCCTGCCGCCGCGCCCGGCCGTGCCCCGAAGCGGTCGGCGCGGACCATGCTCGTCGTCGCGGCGCTGGTCGCCGCCGTGGCCGGGGCCGGTGTGACGGCGGCGCTGCTGGTGAACCACGGCGCTGGCGGGGGCGGTAGGTCGACTCCGTCCGCCAGTTCGGCGCCGGGCACGTCCGTGAGCGCGTCGCACTCCCCGAGCGCGCCCGCAGCGCCGGGGTCTTCGGCCTCACCGAGCCCCGCCCCCACGGTCACCGTCACCCGGCAGCAGAAGCCGACCGCCGCCTCCGGCACGGCGCCCTCGGGCTACCGGACGGTCCATGACCCGGACGGGTTCTCGCTCGCCGTGCCGGAGGGCTTCACACGGGATCCGGAGGGCGAGCGGATCTTCTACCTGTCTCCGGGCCAGACCTTCCGCCTCGGCATCAAGGCGACCGACCCGGAGGCGGGCGGCCCGCTCGCGGTGATGCGGCGTGCCGACGCCGACGGGTCCTCCACGAACCCGGGCTACCACGACGGCACCGTCACCTCGACCACGCACGACGGACAGCCCGCCGCGCTCTGGGAGTTCACCTGGAACGGCTTCACCACGGAGGAGGGCGCGCGGCACACGTACGACCTCTGCTGGGAGGAAGGCGGCCGGATGTACGACGTGTGGGTGTCGGCGCCGGTCGGCAAGGTGACGCAGGCGAAGGAGTACTTCGACGTGGCGTTGGACACCTTCGTGGCCCCGTAGGCGGGAGATGAACGGGAGATAAGGGGCGGTCCGCGTCACGGGTCTGTGACCGGTGCGCGACGGGTCTGGATGCCGGAGAGCGTGCCGCGATAGGGATGGACCCATGAGGAACAACGGGGGAGTCCCTTACGGGTCCGACGAGCCGACGAGTTTCGTTCTGCAACCGCCGACCCGGGTCGCCCCGGAGCCGACGGTCGAGTCCACGTCCGATCCCGTGCCCGCGCCCGATCTCGCGCCCGATCCCGCGACCGCGCCCGACCCTGACCCCGGCACCGGGCGGCTCATCGCGGGCCGCTACCGGCTGCTCGGCAAGCTCGGTCACGGTGGGATGGGGACGGTCTGGCGGGCCAAGGACGAGACGGTGGACCGTGAGGTCGCCGTCAAGGAGCCGCGCGTCCCGGACCACCTTCCCGAGCGTGAACGCGCCAATGTCTTCGAGCGGATGCGCCGCGAGGCGCGCGCCGCGGCCCGGCTCGATCACCCGGCGGTGGTGAACGTCCACGACGTCGCCGTCGTGGACGGACAGCCCTGGATCGTCATGGAGCTGGTGCGGGGCCGTTCGCTGGGCGCAGCCCTCCAGGAGGGCACGCTCGGGGTGCGTGAGGCGGCGCGTATCGGTCTGGAGGTGCTCGGCGCGCTGGAGGCGGCGCACGCGGCGGGCATCCTGCACCGGGACGTCAAGCCCGACAACGTGCTGCTCGGCCCGCACGGCCGGGTCGTCCTCACCGACTTCGGCATCGCGCAGATCGAGGGCGAGACGAATCTGACGGCCACGGGCGGCTTCGTCGGGTCGCCCGAGTACATCGCGCCGGAGCGGGTGCTGGGCCAGCGTCCGGGCCCGGCCTGCGACCTCTGGTCGCTCGGTGTCGTCCTGTACGCGGCCACGGAGGGCGTGTCGCCCTTCCGTCGCAGCAACACGCCCGCGACGCTCCAGTCGGTCCTCAACTCCACCCCGGCTCCGCCCGCTTCGACGCGGGGTCCGCTGGCGGAGGCCATCAACGGGCTGCTGGACAAGGAGCCGTCCCGCCGCCCCGGCGCGGACCGGGTCCGACGGATGCTGGAGGAGGCCGCCGCGCCACCCGCCCCGGAGCCGACGCAGGTGGTGCAGATCGCGGGTCCGGGCGGCAAGGGTCTGCGTGTGCGCCGCACACCCCTGTTCATCGGCCTCGGCGCGGTGGTGGTCGCGGCGGCGGTGGCGGCGTACCTGGTGTTCGCGAACCCGTTCGCGGGGCCGCTGCCCGACGGCTGGAAGAAGCACCACGAGACGGACGTCGCCGCGACACTGGCGGCGCCCGCGGGCTACCAGAGATCGACGCCGGACCGGACGTCGGACAAGGGGCACTGGGTCACGTACACCGACTGGAGCGGCAGCATCTGGATCGGCCTGACCCTGATCAAGGCGTCCGAGGACACGAGCCACCGGATCAAGGACTCCTCGGCCGCCGAGATGTACGCCGACAACGACGACTTCAAGGGCAGTGGCGCGTACGAGCTGAGCATGCCCGAGGCCCCGCGGACGGCCCCGGAGAACGCGAAGTACCACGGCAGGCAGGCCGCCGAGAACACTGTCGTCTACACGACCACCGACAGCCAGAACCCGCGCCCGCGCGAGGTGAAGATCTTCTACTACAAGTCGTCCAAGGGCGACATGTACAAGTTCACGATCAGCTATCCGGGCAAGGGCGACTTCACGGCACGCGGCCGTGAAGTCGCCAGGACGGCGATCGCGAACCTGGACATCGACCGGCTGTAAGGGCCTGGCGAGGGCTCAGGCGAGCTTGGCGGCCTGGGCCTTGATGAGGTCGGCCGGGATGCCGTACTCCTTGGGCTTCCCGTCGGCGAGGAACACGGCCAGGTTCAGCGAGTAGTACGTGGCCACCGTGCTGCCGTGACGCACCGCCTCGGCGTGTACGACGATCGTGTCACCGTCCGAGTCGCCGGTCACGGCGAAGGCGACCGACTCGTCGCCGCTGCCCGAGGCCTTCTCCGCCTCGACCTTGGTGAACTTCTGAGGGTCGTCCTTCGAGCCCTTCGACGTGGCCTTGAACCCGCCCGCGCAGCCCTTGACCGCGTCGGAGACGGAGGACATGGCCTTCTGGGCGCCGTCGCCCTCGTACGAGGAGAGCGAGACGATGGTGACTGTCCCGCCGAGGGTGTCGGTGATCGAGTTCAGCGCCTCGTCGAGCTCCTTCTCCGTCATGTCCTCCATGCTCTTGGTGGAGGACGCGCTGGGCTTGGCCTCCACCGGCGTGGCCATGGTGTTGACGTACGCGGTCGAGTCGCCCGGCGCGAAGCCGGTGAGGACATAGGCGAGCGGCGCGCACTTCTCGTCGACGACGGTGATCTCCTCCTTGGAGGAGGCGAACCGCTCGGACTGGTCGGCCGCCGCGAAGCGGTATCCGCCGAGGTCACCCTTGCCGACGATCAGCTTCTTCAACTCGGCGTCGCTCAGGGCCTTGACCGTGGCCGCCGCCCCCTTGCCGCCCGTCGCCTTGTCACCGGAGCCGGAGCCGGAGCCGGAATCCGAACCGGAGTCGGAACAGCCCGTGGCCAGGGCGAGCGCGAGCGCCGACGCGACCACTGCGACGCCGGGGCGCGACAGCGCGGATCTCTTCATTCTGAGGAAGTCCTTCGGTGTGCGGACACGACCGGCCGCGCCTGAGGCGCGGCCGGTACCTGCCGTGTACATGAGGTGAAAGGACTATGTGGTAAAGGTCAAGGAAACGTCAAGTTGGTAAAGCGCCGTCCGCGGCGATGGCGGTCACGCCTTCAGCTTGCCCGCGACTGCCTTGACCAGGTCGGTCTTCGCGACCAGCAGGGCGAAGCGCCCACCAGAGCCGGAAGCCGACTTCGCGTACCAGGGCAGACCCCGGCGGCGCCACTTGCTCGCTTCCAGGTCCTTCGGGACCTTCGGCAGGGCGAAGGACCAGCCGGAGAGTCGAAGTTCGCCGGTCCAGACGCCTGCGGCGAGGTCGCAGACCGGTACGCGGGCGGTGAAGGTGTCGGCGTGGGCGGTGCGTGCGACGGGGAAGGCGGCGGTGGCGCCGCTGTCGTTGCTGAGGGCCAGGGTCAGCGGGCCGTCCGGGTAGGCACCGAGGGTCCAGCGGCCGGTGATCAGCAGTTCGGTGGGGTTGCTGGCGTTCCAGCGCGGCTCCCCGAACTGGAGGTGCGGCAGGACCCGGTTCTTCTTCTCGCCCAGGTCGAGCGTGAAGTTGCCGTGCGGCTTGGTGGTGTAGAGGGTGACGGCGCGCACGCCGCGGGTGGTGTCCACGACACGGGTGTCCGCCGTGCCGGAGACGTCCAGGGCCCGCTTGCTGCCGATCCGCACCTCACGGGACAGCCCCTGGGCGCCGACGGCCAGGGAGATGTCCCACAGTCCGTCGCCGAGCGGTGCGCCGCCCGCGGCGGTGTCGATGTCGATGGTCGTCTCGAATCCGGCCTCTTCGTAGGTGTACGCCCCCGCGTCCTCGTGCGCGCCGAGCCCCGGAGTGGCGGTGTGCTTGACGGGGAGCCGGTACTCCGTCCCGCTGTCACGCTCGCGCAGGACGAGGTCGGTGGTGACGTCCTCGGTGGCGACGCGGTGGAGGTACCCGTACCCGGCCAGGCGGAGGGTGGTGCCGTGCAGCTCGGCGCGGGTGACCTGGTGGCGCAGGCCGAGCTGGTCGGTGACGTCGTAGCAGCCGTCCGGGACGGAGCGGGCGGGGTCGCGGAGGAAGGGGTAGCGGGCATAGGCCCGGCCGCCGTCGACCAGTACGGGGGTGGCGACCTTGCTCTTGGCCAGCTGCTTCTCGAACCTGGTCAGTTCGAGCACCTCGTCGAGCATCCGGTGCCGTACGAGGTGGAGCCGGAGCCGGGCCATCGCCGAGAGCTGGTCGTTCAGCCCCTCGTGCCACAGCGGTGCGATCGCGTCGGCCAGCCGGTCCAGCTGCTTCTGCTGCAGCTCGCGGGGTTCGCGCGCCACATGACCGAGGAGCTGCTGCACCTCGACGGTCAGATGCCGGTGCGCGAGGTGGTCGCGGCCCGGGCCGGCCGGCACGTTCTCCAGGATCACGTCGACGATGCGGGGCAGGAAGCGCAGCCGGGGCTCGGAGCCCCCGGTCTGCAGGGTGATGTTGCCGTCGTCGTCCCGCTGCACCCAGTACAGGCAGTCGTACGAGGCCAGCACAGAGATCCCCGAGGCGTGCAGATACGCCGGGCCGACGAACATCTGGTCCTCGCCGATCTTGAGATCGGTCGGGAAGCGGAGATGGTGCCGTTCCAGGAGCTCGCGGCGGAACAGCTTCATCGGGTTCAGGGTCCAGTAGACCCGTGAGGAGAAGACGTCGGTCTTCGGCTGGTCGCGCCGGAACATGGAGGTGGGCGCGCCGCGTCCGCCCACACCGACCATCTTGCCGAGGACGACATCCGTGCCGTTCTCCTCGGCCATCGCCACCATGCGCTCCAGGGCCTCCGGCCCCAGGTAGTCATCGGCGTCGAGGAAGAACACGAACTGTCCCCGCGCGTGGTCGAGTCCGCGGTTGCGCGGGGCGGAGGGGCCACCGGAGTTTTCCTGATGGATCACCCGCATCAGGGCCGGATACGTGTCGGACAACCGCTCGAGTTCGGCGGCCGTGCCGTCCGTGGAGCCGTCGTTGACGACGATGATCTCCAGTTTGTCCTGCCCGATGCTCTGATCGGCGACGGACGTAATACACCGTGTCAGGTAGGGCATCGCGTTATAAGCAGCGACAATCACCGAAACAGTGGGCACAGCCATCGTCACGTTCTCCTGGCAAGACGGGGCACGCCCCTCGTTTGCTGGCCACTTGGGAAACCGCGTAAGCAAGATCCATATATGTGGGAGAAGGTGCCGACAGAGATGTGAACATACCGTGAGTCGCCGGTGTGTTCAACATGAATGCACAGTGAAGTGAGGGCCCGGAGTGTGGTTCAGCTCACTTCTCGAATGACCGATTCCCTCATGCTTTCTCCCGAAAACAGTGCTCTGGATAATTGGTGCGGGAAAGGGTGGTGCGGTGGAAGAGGGTTTTCCTGGGAAATTTCCTTGCGGTAATCGCTGGGTATGGGCGGAATATAAGTGGGACATAAAGGGTGCCCCGGATGCCGCGCACGCCGTCGGGGCACCTCGCTGTTCACGAGCGCCCGCGCACGCCTCGACGTCGGCGAGACGGTGCTGAGCTCCCGAACAACGCCCTGATCAGGGCATTCGCTGCCAGTGCCCACTGGCACGGTGTGTGCAGTCGGTGAAAGCGAGTTACCAACGGGTACCCAAAGCCCCCGCTCCGTCATACGCTGCGCCTCATGACGGACTCGCAGGCCTCGGAAATCACCGGCACGGTCAAGTCGGAAAAGACCGGCACCAACCCCCTCGCCCCCGCTCCCGTGGGCGCCCGCACCGCCGCCGACGTGGTCACGCCCGAGCTGGTCGCGCAGCTCACCAAGGGTGTCGTCGGCTCCGGACGGACCGCCAATCACACCCCGTTCACCGGCGAGAAGCTGGCCGACCTGCCCGAGTCCACCCCCGAGGACGTACAGGTGGCCTTCGAGCGGGCCCGTAAGGCGCAGGTCGCCTGGGGTGCCACGCCCGTACGGCAGCGCGCCGCCGTCCTGCTCCGCTTCCACGACCTGGTGCTCGCCCGCCAGGCCGAGGTGCTCGACCTCATCCAGCTGGAGACCGGCAAGGCCCGGCTGCACGCGCACGAAGAGGTGCAGGCCGTCGTCGTGGCCGCCCGCCACTACGGCAGGAAGGCTCCCGCCTACCTCCGCCCCAAGCGGCACGCCGGGGCCATGCCCACTCTCACCAAGGTCACCGAACTGCGTCACCCGCGCGGTGTCGTGGGCCAGATCGCGCCCTGGAACTACCCCCTCGAACTCTCCGTCGGCGACGCGCTCCCGGCCTTCGTCGCGGGCAACGCGGTGGTGATGAAGCCGGACACCGAGACCTGCCTCACCGCCCTGTGGGCGCGTGACCTGCTCATCGAGGCCGGGCTGCCCGCCGAGGTCTTCCAGGTCGTCATCGGGGACGGGCCGGTCGTCGGGCCGGAAGTCGTCAAGCACGCCGACTACGTCTCCTTCACCGGGTCCACCCGGACCGGCCGCGAGGTCGCCCAGGGCGCCGCCGCCCGGCTCGTCGGCGTCTCCCTCGAACTCGGCGGCAAGAACGCGATGGTGGTCCTGGCGGACGCCGACATCGACAAGGCCGCCGCGGGCGCCGTCCGCGCCTGCTTCTCCTCCGCCGGTCAGCTCTGCATCTCCATCGAGCGGTTGTACGTCCACGAGTCCATCGCCGACGCGTTCGCGGAGCGCTTCGCCGCCCGGACCAGGGCCATGCGGCTCGGCACCTCTCTCGCCTACGGCGCCGACATGGGCTCGCTGGTGGGGGAGCGGCAGCTGAAGACCGTGACCCGGCATGTGGAGGAGGCGGTCGCGAAGGGCGCGAAGGTCGTCGCCGGTGGCGTCGCCCGCCCCGACATCGGCCCCTACTTCTACGAGCCCACCATCCTCGACGGCGTGGAGGCCCCCATGGCCGTCTGCAACGAGGAGACCTTCGGGCCCGTCGTCTCCCTCTACCGCTTCAAGACGGACGACGAGGTCGTCGAACTCGCCAACTCCACGTCGTACGGCCTCAACTCCTCCGTCTGGACGAAGGACGGGCGGCGCGGACGCGCGGTCGCGGCGCGGCTGCGCACCGGCACGGTGAACGTCAACGAGGGATACGCGCCCGCGTACGGCAGTGTCCAGTCGCCGATGGGCGGCATGAAGGACTCCGGCCTCGGCCGCCGACACGGCTCCGAGGGCATCCTCAAGTACACCGAGGCGCAGACCGTCGCCCAGCAGCGACTGCTGCCGATGGCACCCTCGCTCGGCATGGACGACGAGAAGTACGCCCAGTTCATGAGCCGCAGCCTGAGGGTGATGAAGGCGCTCCGGCTGCGATAGGGGCTCCGGCAAGGGCTCCGCCAAGGGTCCCGGCAAGGGCTCCGTCAGGCCGCACCACGTTCTCAATGAGGAGAGCAGCACGTGTCACAGGAGAACTCCGTCCACAACCCGGACGACACCGCGTACGACTACGACGTCATCGTCGTCGGCTCCGGCTTCGGTGGCTCGGTCACGGCCCTCAGGCTCACCGAAAAGGGCTACCGCGTAGGCGTGTTGGAAGCAGGCCGTCGCTTCACCCGCGACGCGCTGCCCAAGAACTCCTGGGACATCAAGAACTACCTGTGGGCGCCGGCGCTCGGCATGTACGGCATCCAGCGCATCCACCTGCTGGGCAACGTCATGGTGCTGGCGGGCGCCGGAGTCGGCGGCGGCTCCCTGAACTACGCCAACACCCTCTACGTACCGCCGAAGGCGTTCTTCGACGACCCGCAGTGGAAGGACATCACCGACTGGCAGGCGGAGCTGAAGCCGTACTACGACCAGGCCCGCCGCATGCTCGGCGTACGGCTCAACCCGACGATGACCCCCTCCGACGTCCATCTCAAGGCGGCCGCGCAGCGGATGGGCGTCGGCGACAGCTTCCACATGGCGCCGGTCGGCGTCTTCTTCGGCGACGGGCAGGACGCGGACGGCACGGCGAAGGCCACGCCCGGCGGTGAGGTGGAGGACCCCTACTTCGGGGGCGCCGGACCCGCCCGCAAGGCGTGCACCGAGTGCGGTGAGTGCATGACCGGCTGCCGGCACGGCGCGAAGAACACCCTCAACGAGAACTACCTGTACCTGGCGGAGAAGGCGGGCGCGGTCGTGCACCCGATGACCACCGTCGTGTCCGTCACCGACGACTCGCAGGGCGGATACGCCGTCGCCACCCTGCCCACGGACGAGAAGCGCAAGGGCGAAGGGCGGATGTTCAAGGCGCGCAGGGTCGTCATCGCCGCGGGTACGTACGGCACGCAGACACTGCTGCACCGGATGAAGGCGGGCGGCCAACTGCCGTACCTCTCCCCGAGGCTGGGCGAGCTGACCCGTACCAACTCGGAGGCGCTGGTGGGCGCCCAGACCGACAACCGCCGCTACCGCAAGGCGCACGGCACGCCCAAGGCCGACTTCACCCAGGGTGTCGCCATCACGTCGTCGATCCACCCGGACGAGAACACCCACATCGAGCCCGTCCGCTACGGCAAGGGCTCGAACGCCATGGGCGGCCTGTCCATCCTCCAGGTCCCGTACGCGGAGGGCTCGTCGAGGGTGGCGGGATGGCTGGCGAACGCGGCGAAGCACCCCCTTCTCGTGCTCCGCTCCCTCTCCAACCGCCGCTGGTCCGAGCGGACCATCATCGGGTTGGTGATGCAGTCGCTGGACAACTCCCTGACGACCTACCTGAAGCCGAAGGGTGCGGGGAAGGGCCTGCTGACGGCCCGGCAGGGCCACGGCGCGCCCAACCCCAAGCAGATCAGGGCCGCGTCCGAGGCGGCGTCCGCCGTCGCCGCGGAGATCAACGGCTTCGCGGGCAGCAACGTGGGCGAGCTGATGGGAACGCCGCTGACGGCGCACTTCCTGGGCGGCTGCCCGATCGGCGACTCTCGGGAGACCGGCGTGATCGACCCGTACCACCGGCTGTACGGCCACCCGGGCATCTCCGTCGTCGACGGCGCCGCGGTCTCCGCGAACCTCGGGGTGAATCCGTCGCTCACCATCACCGCCCAGGCCGAACGCGCGATGTCGTACTGGCCCAACAAGGGCGAGGCGGACCCGCGTCCGGCGCCGGGAACGGCGTACGAGCGTCTGAAGCCGGTCGAGCCCCGTGACCCGGCGGTGCCCGCGGACGCCTTCGGCGCGCTGCGGCTGCCGTTCTTGGGGATGCCGGCGGTGCCCCCGAAGTCGTAAGCAGTACACAAGGGTAGACGGCTCCTGTGAACGCGAAGAAGGACCTGTGCCCCCCTCCGAGCCCAGGTCCTTCTTCTCTTACGAGGCGTGCTGCCTACGTGGGTGTGCCGCTCACCGCTTACGCGGTCGCGTCACCCGACTTGCGACGCCGCACCACGAACACCGCACCCGCACCGGCGACGACGGCGATGCCACCGGCAAGCGCGATCATCGGCAGGGCGGAGCTGGAGCCGGTCTCGGCGAGGCTGCCGTTGACCTCAGGGGTGTTGCCCTTGTCGGCCGGCTTGTCCGAGACCGGAACCTTGCCGCCTTCCTGCGGCTTGGTGCCATCGGTGTCGGTACCCGAGGAGACGATCTGGAACTTGTACGCGACCTCGCCGAAGCCCGTGCACTGGCCGTCCGTGTCGCCGTAGATGCTGGCGCCGAGCGAGAAGCCGGCGCCGACCGGGGCGCTGGACTTCACGTTGATACGGAGCGGGATGTCGACCTCGTAGTCGGGCTTGAGCTCGTCGGTGTAGCCGACGTAACCGACCGCGTAACCCTCGGAGTCGACATCCTCCCAGGCCTTGGTGTCCTCGTTGTAGGCCTGGAGCTGGACCTTCTTGCTCTGGAAGAGGTCGTCGCCCGCCTTGTCCGAGGACGCGCCGGCGAAGAAGCCGAGCTCGTTCAGCGTGGACTTGGAGTTGTTGAGCACGTTCAGGGAGAACTTGTGCCAACCGCTGCCCGCCGCGATCTTGCCGGGCAGGCCGGAGATGGAGACGTCGACCTTGGAGTCCTGGCACTCGGACGGCTCGGGCTCCGGCGTGTCGGACGGCTCCGGCGACGTGGTGCTCGGCGCGGGGGTCGCGGAGGTCGAGCTGGTGGCGGTGGCGGTGGCGCTCGACGTCGGAGCGATCTCGGTCGCCGACGCGGACGGGGTCTCGGAGGGCGCGGGAGTGGTCTCGGTCGGGGTCGCCGACGCGGGCTCGCTCGCGGTCTCGGACACCGTCGCGGTGGGGGAGGGGCTCTCGTCCGCGAACGCGGCCGGCGCCGAAAGCAGCGCCAGAGGGGCTATTGCTGCCGTTGCGGCCGCCAGGGCCATGGCACGGCGAAGCTTCATGAAGACCTCGGAAAGTCCGGTACCGCGTCGTCACGGTACTCGTATGGGATGAGGCCTCCGCGTGTGGGGCGCGGGTGTGGCCGTTGGTTCAGCAGGTGTGACCCGCGAAGCCTGTGAACGGTTGTGCCTTCACTCACAGAATTCTTATGTGGGCTGTGTCACACACGGATCTGTATGGATCTGCCTTGTGTACAGGCTTTCGATCCACTTAGAACTGATCCTCGTGTCTGACAAGCAGCCCGAAGGGGCGGGAGAGTCCGGGGAGTTCGAGCAACCCTCCGTCCCCGACGACGTGTGGGAGCGGTTCGCCCGCGACACCGAACGTGACATCCGCAGTTCGGCGCCGAAGGAGCCGTCCGCCCGGGCGCGCATGGTGACCGAGCGGCTCCGGCAGAAGGACGCCAAGGGCGCCCAGCCGGAGGGGTGGCGAACGGGTCCGGCCTGGCAGGAGATGAACGGGCGCGCGGCCCGTCGGCGCCGGCTGTGGGCGATCCTCGGCGTGCCCGTCGCGATCGCCGTGGCGCTGGTGGCGGTCAAGCCGTCGCTGCTGCCCGGCGACCCCTTCGGTACGTCGTCCAATGCGTCGTCCGGTACGCCGTCCGGGGGCGCGTCCGCCGCCGCGCTGCCCGCCGAAACCGGGCCTCCGACCGCCGCTCCCTCCAGTGCCGCGCCCGACACGCCCACCCTCGACAGGCCGTTCGCCGGCTCGCCCGCCGAGCGCTGGGCCGACGGCGCCGCCGCCATCGTCGTACCGAAGGCGACGCCGGTCGCTGCGTTCACGAGCGCGCAGGTGGCCGCCGCCCTGAAGCAGGCGAAGACCCTGCTCGTCGGCGCGAACCTGGCCCCGGGGACCCTGCGGGGAGAGCGCCCCGAGAGCGCGCTCGCCGTCCTCGACCCGAAGCAGCCCCGCATGCTCGACGACGTGAACAGCTGGCTGCGCGCGCCGGGCAAGAAGCACGATCCGTTGATGCTCTTCAGCCGGTTCGACCCGGCCGAGGTGCGGCCGGCCGGGGATGTGGTCAAAGTCCGTGGCCGGATGACGTTCAAGGCGGGCGCGCACGGGTCCGTCGCCATCCACATGGACTACACCTTCGTCTACCCCCTGATCCAGGCCGACCAGGCATCGAAGACGCAGGGGGCGACGGAGACGTCGGGGGCGCCGACCGAGGGTTCCGGCGGGGGCTCGACCGAGGTGGCCCGCACCATCGTGCGCCGGGTCCTCGACCTCGAACTCCTCGACCCGCGGAAGTACCAGGCCACTCCCGGCAAGCTGTCGGTCATCCGGTACGACCAGGACCTCGGCAACACCGCGTGCGATGTCTACGACGGTTTCCTGCACCCCCAGTTCGACTCGGCCGCCCCCACCGGCGCGCCTGCGACGGGGCCCACGACCGACCCGTACGACCGCAGCCGGGACATCCAGCACCCCGGCACGGAGACGTGCGGCACGTTGTCGCGCACCTGACGGGATCTGACGGGCGTGCGAAGGGCCCCGCGGGACGGAGACCGCGGGGCCCTTCTTCGCCAGCACCGACGTCAGGGCAGCGCCGGTGCCTGGGGAGCGGCGCCGGGGGTTGCGCCGCGGGTCTTGGTACGGACACGGGGTACGGATACGGGGGGACACGGGGGGACGGACACGGGGTACGGGACTTGGGACCGTGGAGCGGAGTGGAGCGGAAGCCAAAGCCTGGGGGGTGTGCTCGGCCCCTTGAACAGATTCCGTTGAACAGATTCCGTCGGACGGCTCCGGGCGTCCCCGGAGCCGACCGTTCTCTTGAGTGACCGGGCCGCTGTCCCCTGCCGTCCGGTCACACCCCTGGGACGAGGTCCCACGACGTACGGCACGATCCGTACGTCTCATCGCCCCAGTGGAGCCACGCGTGGTTCTTTCGGGCCCGCCCCTGGCTGGCACGGACACCCGGACCAACGAAATCCGCGGCGCCCCGGTCACGCGCCGTACGGGTGAGAGGGCATGCGTACGTGCGTACGTTGTGTACGTTGCGTACGGGGTCAGACGCGGCCGCGACACAGCTCCAGCAGCGTCATGGCGAGCGAGGTGCCGGGCTTGCCGAGCGCGTCCCTGAAGCGGGCGAGGATCTCCATCTCGCGCGAGAGGTTCACCCGGCGGCCACCGGAGTCGATCCGGGCCTCCTGGATCACCTTCGACACGGCCATCCGTTCCTGGACGAGGCCGATGATCCGGTCGTCGAGGGCGTCGATGCGTGCACGGGCGCCGGTGATCACGTCTGCGGCCTCGTCGGTACGGGCGCCGGTCTTGTCGAGTACGTCGGCCATGGTGGGCTCCTCTTGGATGAGGTGCCCCGGATCGGCAGGACCCGGAAACGACAGACGCCCCGGGCCTTGTCGGCCCGGGGCGCCTGGGAAGTCGCTTGTCAGTTGCTCAAGCAGCACGACCATGGCAGCCGGTGGGCCGGTTGCCATAGGTAAACAGGAAGGTCGCCTGCGAAAGCATGGCAGCAGTATGCCCGCAGGGCCGTGCCACGTCCAAGCGGGTTCGGATACTGAGACCCGGACTCGCCCGCGAGCGGGTGGGGCTTCGCCCCACGTCCCCCGCCCGCCCGGTTCGTTCGGCTGCGGGTCCGGTGGGGGTTGGTCGCGCAGTTCCCCGCGCGCATCTTCAGCCCGTCCGGCGTTTGAGGACGAGGCCGTTCAGGCCGATGCGGGGGTCCGGGGGCGGAGCCCCTGGGGATGGGTTGGGTAGGGGCGGCGGGGGCGGAGAAACCCGGTGCAGGCACACCCCCGTGGACCCCCGGTAGACTCGATACCCCACACCCCCTGCTCACCGCCGGAAGGCAAACCGTGCCAGAAGCGTCCCCCGCCGCCCCCGACACCGTCCTGGTCGTCGACTTCGGTGCGCAGTACGCCCAGCTCATCGCCCGCCGCGTCCGCGAGGCCCGGGTCTACAGCGAGATCGTGCCGAGCACCATGCCGGTCCAGGAGATGCTCGCCAAGAACCCGGCGGCGATCATCCTCTCCGGAGGCCCCTCGTCGGTGTACGCCGAGGCCGCCCCCCGTCTCGACCGAGCGATCTTCGAGTCCGGCGTCCCCGTCTTCGGCATGTGCTACGGCTTCCAGCTGATGGCGACGACCCTCGGCGGCACGGTCGACAACACCGGCGCCCGCGAGTACGGCCGTACGCCCCTGCACGTCTCCAAGTCCGGATCGACCCTCTTCGAGGGCACCCCGGACGAGCAGTCGGTGTGGATGTCGCACGGCGACGCGTGCAGCGCCGCCCCCGAGGGCTTCACGGTCACGGCGTCCACGGACGTCGTCCCGGTCGCGGCCTTCGAGAACGACGAGAAGAAGCTGTACGGCGTCCAGTACCACCCGGAGGTCATGCACTCCACGCACGGCCAGCAGGTGCTCGAGCACTTCCTGTACCGCGGCGCGGGCCTCACGCCGAACTGGACGACCGGCAACGTCATCGACGAGCAGGTCGCCCTCATCCGCGAGCAGGTCGGCGACAAGCGCGCCATCTGCGGCCTCTCCGGCGGTGTGGACTCCGCCGTCGCCGCCGCTCTCGTACAGAAGGCCATCGGCTCCCAGCTGACCTGCGTGTACGTCGACCACGGCCTGATGCGCAAGGGTGAGACCGAGCAGGTCGAGAAGGACTTCGTGGCCGCGACCGGCGTACAGCTGAAGGTCGTGGACGCGCAGGAGCGGTTCCTCACCGCGCTCAAGGGCGTCTCGGACCCCGAGGAGAAGCGGAAGATCATCGGCCGGGAGTTCATCCGGGTCTTCGAGCAGGCCCAGGCGGAGATCATCGCCGAGGCCGCGGAGGGCGAGGACGTCGCCTTCCTGGTCCAGGGCACGCTCTACCCGGACGTGGTCGAGTCCGGTGGCGGCACCGGCACGGCCAACATCAAGTCCCACCACAACGTGGGCGGTCTCCCCGAGGACCTCGAGTTCGAGCTCGTCGAGCCGCTGCGCAAGCTGTTCAAGGACGAGGTCCGGATGGTCGGGCAGGAGCTCGGTCTCCCCGACGAGATCGTCCAGCGCCAGCCCTTCCCGGGCCCGGGCCTCGGCATCCGGATCGTCGGCGAGGTGACGAAGGAGCGGCTCGACCTGCTCCGCGAGGCCGACGCCATCGCCCGCGAGGAACTCACGGCGGCCGGTCTGGACCGTGACATCTGGCAGTGCCCGGTGGTCCTGCTCGCGGACGTCCGCAGCGTGGGCGTCCAGGGCGACGGCCGTACGTACGGCCACCCGATCGTGCTGCGCCCCGTCTCCTCCGAGGACGCGATGACCGCCGACTGGTCGCGCCTCCCGTACGAGGTCCTCGCCAAGATCTCGACCCGCATCACCAACGAGGTCGCGGACGTCAACCGAGTCGTCCTCGACGTCACGAGCAAGCCCCCGGGCACGATCGAGTGGGAGTAGTCCCACCCATCAGGTCCGCCTGAGAGTCCGCACCGGCTCTCCGGGCTTCCAGATCTCGACGACCAGATACGTGTCGTCCTCGACGTAGGTCCGCACGACCTCCGTCAGCTCGGTGCGGAAGAGGTGGAACGGCTCCGGCGGTTCCACCTCTTTCACGTACGCGGCCTTGGCCGCCCCGTCGTCGACCTCGACGGCCCGCCCGCTGATCCGGACGTCCCCGCCCCCCATCGCCGTGCCCGGCCCCGGGTTCGCCTGGAGTGCGAAGCGCGGGTCGCGGCGCAGGTCGAGCGCCTTGAGCGAGTCCGGCATCATGCCGAGCCACAGCTCGCCGCGCAGGAAACGCACCTCCAGGCCGGTGGTCCGGGGCGAACCGTCCTTGCGGAGAGTTGCGAGGACGTGGTGCGTGAAGGCCCCGAAACGCTCTTCGACCGACCGGGCGAGTGAGGGTGCGGCGGCGGCGAAGGTGCCCCAGCGCGCAGGGTCCGCATGTTCGGCAGGGCTCTCGGTAAGGCCGTTGGCAGCGCTCATACGGTGAGTGTGGCGCCAATACCAGACACGTTGTGTCGTGTATTGGCGGGCGCTCGGCAAGCGCCCTCGGGCCCCGGCCCCGGCCCTCTCGTAACGGTTGCGCACTCTCTTCACCGAACGGCTCTGTTCTCCTGCACCGACCAGAGGTAACTTCCGCTCCGTATCGGACACGCCAGTGCTGGAGGACCTATGCAAGGGCCCACGCCGCCCGTGCCCCTGCCCACCGACCAGCTGCAGTTCGCCATGCCGCCGATGTACGACTCGTTGGACGACGAGCGACGCCATCGCAAGGAGCGGTTGGCCGGGGCGCTGCGGATCTTCGGGCGGCTCGGCTTCGAGGACGGGGTCTCCGGTCACATCACCGCGCGCGACCCGGAGTACAGCAACTGCTTCTGGGTGAACCCCTTCGGGATGCCCTTCAAGCACGTCACCGTGAGCGACCTGGTCATGGCCAACCAGGACGGGCAGGTGATCGAGGGCCGCTACCACGTGAACCAGGCGGCGTTCACCGTGCACGCCCAGGTCCACGCCGCCCGCCCCGACGTCGTCGCCGTTGCGCACTGCCACTCCGTGCACGGCCGCGCCCTGTCCGCCCTCGGTGACCTGCTCGACCCGATCAGCCAGGAGAGCTGCGCCTTCTACGAGGACCACGCGCTGTACGACTCGTACACCGGTGTCGCCGTGGACACCGAGGAGGGCCGCCGGATCGCCTCCGCGCTCGGCACCCGCAAGGCGCTCGTGCTGCGCAACCACGGGCTGCTGACCGTGGGCGACTCGGTGGACGCGGCGGCCTGGTGGTTCCTGTCGATGGAGCGCTCCAGCCAGGTCCAGCTGACCGCACGGGCCGCGGGCCGCCCCATCCTCATCGACCACAAGCAGGCGGTCGCGACCCGGGAGCAGCTCGGCGGCGATCTGGTGGCGTGGATCAACTACCAGCCGCTGTGGCAGGACATCAGCCGCAGCGAACCGGACCTCCTCAGCTGAGTACCGGATCTCCTCAGCTCAATACCCGACCTCCTCAGCCGAGTTCCGGAGCGCGACGGCTAGAAACCCCGCAGTACGGCCGCCTTGGTCGCCGCGAACTCCTCGTCCGTGAGGACACCGTCGCGGTGCAGCTCGCCCAGCTCCCGCAGTCGGCGCAGCAGTACGTCGTGATGGTCGGCCTGGGCCGGTACCGACGCTGTTACCGGTGCCGATTCTGGTCCCGCCGCCGCGGCGGTGAGCTGCGGCGGCCGGTCGATGTGCTCGCCCGCCCGGAGGGACGGGTGCGGCAGCCGGGCGGTCACCGCGGCGGCGACGAGCGCCGTGAGCAGGTCGCGGCGGGCGCTGCCCCACAGGTCGAGGGCGAACGGGTCCTTCTCCGGCGGCAGTTTGGAGAACACGGTCTCGCGCGTCACGAACCGCAGAAACCCGTCCTCGTACCCGGAGTTGGGCAGCCACTCCACCTGCACCAGGTCCCCGACGGCGATGATCCGCGGCCCCGTCGCCCGCTTGACCCGGTCCGAGGTGTCCGCCCAGTCGATCCGCACCTGCGCGCCGTCGAAGGAGACCGTGCCGTCGCTGGACCGGACGGACACGGGCACGGGCGGCCCCGCGAGGAGGAAGGCCTTCGCCGGCTCCTTGGGGATCTGGTCCAGGAGCAGAGCGTGCCGGATCTCCTCGGCGACGTACTCGGCGACCCCGGTACGGTCGATGTCGACCGTCAGCCGGTAGGGGTCCGCCGCGTCGGGGAGGCGCCCGCCGGTCGCCTGGAGCAGCGGATCGGCGCCCTCACGGAGCCTGAGGCGCAGTCTGCCGCGCTTGCGCTCTGGTTCGTAGACGATGCCTGAAACCGCCTCCAGGGGAACGGCGATCTCTCCGTACGTCTGCCGGAACAACGGTACGGAGCGGTGGAGTCCCGGCGTGATCCTGACCGTGCTGCCGTCGAAGGCCCAGGTCCCGTCGCGCTGGATGATCTCGGCCATGGGGAAATTCTCGCAGCCGGGTCAACACGGGGTCCCCCGCTTCACCCGCGCTGACCGGACCTGCCCGACGCGAGCACTGTTTCGTGCGGCACAATGCCCTGTCATCGCAAGGCAGTTGCAAGACTTGCGAGGCAGCTCTCGGCGCGGGGAAGGCGGCAGCGGGCGTGGCGGTGCAGGAGGCGAGACACGGCGCGGAGCGCGGTGGCGGGCTCGGCGCGGGACAGGGGGCGGCGCACACGGGCGGCTGCACCTGCGGGGACTGTCCGCACGGGGCGCGCGAGGGGCACCGGCGCGCCGTCGCCGCGTTCCTCGCCAAGCGCGACGAGCTGGCGTCCGGACAGGGACTGCCCGCCGCCGTCGCGCACTCGGCGTCCGCGTCCCGGCAGTGGGTCTCCGACGAACTCACCCAGTCCGCCGACCTGGTCGCCGAGCGCGGACGCGTCGACGGCGAGGCATGGCTGGGACGCCTGTGGCGGCGCACGGCGTACGCGGTGTGGGGAACCGTCCTGACCCTGCTCATCGTCCAGGCCCTCACGGCGATCGGCGCGGGCTGGACGGCGGCGCGCACGGCGGGCCTGCTGGCCGCTCTGGTGGTGGCCGCGGGGCTGACGGGCGCGGGCTATCTGCACCGGGCGCGGGGCGGGGCCCTCGCCCCGGTCGTCGGCGAGGACAACCGCCTCTCCACCTCGCGGGCGATGGCCGCCGGCTGGGTCCTGTTCGTCGTCTACGCCGTCCTCGTCCTCGTGGGTCAACTGGCGGCGGCCTCCGCCCACGGCAAGCGCGACGACCTGATCGCCGGCCTCGAACTCGCCCGCGGTGCGGGTGTGGTGACCGTCGTCGCCATCGTCTGCGCGATCGCGGTGCTGGTACGCCGGGTCGTGGGCCTGCGGGTCCTCGGGCAACGCCTGCAGAAGGTACGCGCGGACCGGCCGCGCGCCGCCGACCTCCTCACGGACGACTCCGGCCGGGGCAGCTTCGCCGACATCCAGTACGTCGTCATCGGCGCCGTCGCCCTGGTCTTCGCGGCGGTACGGCTCGCCAGGCGCCCGGAACAACTCCCCGACCTCCCCTGGGGCCTGGCGCTCCTGGTCCTCGTCTCGGCGGCCACCTACCTCGCCGGGAAGTACGCCGAAGGCGGCCGCCCCGTCATCCTCTCCGTCGTCCGCTCCCGTGAGGCCGGCGACCTCGACGCGCCGATCCGCACCGGCGACGACATCGAGATCCGGGGCGCCGGTTTCGTCCCGCCCGGCGCCCAGAGCGCGGACCGTCTGTCCCGCATGGTCGTCCGCATCGGCGCGGTGCATGTCCATGTCCCCCTGGTGCCGGTCCCCGGCGGCTTCAGCAACCCCACGGACGCGGTCCTGACCGTGCCGGTCCCGGTCGACGTGGAACCGGGGCGGGTGGAGGTCCAGGTCGTCACGGCAGCCGGAGTGGAGACGAACCGCTGCCAGATCGAGGTGACGGACTGAACCCCGAGGCTGCGGGCGGGGGCCTCACCGGAGTAAGTTCGAATGCGGGCGGGTGGGCTCACCGGAGTCGTTCGACTGCGGGCCGGTGGGGGCCGTTCGCGCAGTTCTCCGCGCCCTTTGGGGGCGGCCCGCGCCATCGAAAAAAACTGGCCCCGAGCGTTGAGCGGGAACCCGCTCTCGTACGTATGGTCTGTTGAGGGGTCAACGGCACGTGGCGAGAGGCGGCGGAGAGCGATGACTCACGGTATGCGGTCGGACACCCAAACCCCCTATCTCGACGGCGGCGGACGAGACTGGCGGGACACCGCCACCCGCTATGCCCTGTTGCCCCTGCGCGTCTTCCTCGGCGTCACCTTCATCTACGCCGGCATCGACAAACTCACCAACAGCGCCTTCCTCTCCGACTCCGGCTCCGGCTCGATCGGTGACCTGATGCGCAATGTGCGCGATTCCTCCGCGATCCCGGCCCTCGTCGACCTCGCCCTGAAGAGCCCCGTCGGCTTCGGCTACGCCATCGCCTTCGGCGAACTGGCCGTCGGCATCGGCACTCTGATCGGCCTGCTGGCCCGCCTCGCGGCCCTCGGCGGCGCGCTCATCTCTTTCAGTCTGTGGATGACGGTGAGCTGGGCCTCCGACCCGTACTACTACGGCAATGACCTCGCCTACCTGATGGCCTGGCTGCCCCTGGTCCTCGCGGGCGCCTCGTACTTCTCCGTCGACGCGGCCTTGCGCGCGAGGCGCAGCCAACGGTCCGGAAATCTCCGCTACTAGCCGTCGCGGGTCAGGGCAGTTCAGCGCGCGGGCATCGCAGGGTGCCAGGTGCAGGGCGTGGATCGCCCTGCACCTGGCGGCGTTCCGTTCACGCCCCCGCTACCCGGACACCCCCGCCCCCCGCCGCCGCAACCGTCGCCGACGTATGCCATGGGTCAGGAACGCCACCGCGCCCGCCAGGCAGAGCCCACCCGTGACGACGGGGATGATCGCGAACCACGGTGTTTCCCACCAACCGCCCGCGTCGCCCGCGTAGGTGACGCCCGCGGCGGTGAGGAAGAGGCCGGCGACCAGCTTTCCCGGCTGGAACTCATGACGTGGCACGGATCACCTCCGCCTGTCCCACGCCGACCTGGAGGTTCAGGTCGAGCGTGCCGCCGTCCTTGGCGCCGGTCGGGGCCGGCAGGGTCACCTGCTTGTGCTTGCTGGGTTCCACGTCCACGTCCTTCTTGCCGTCGCCCGGCAACTGGATGTCCCCGACGCCCACGTCGATGTTCAGCTTCACGGTCGCGTCCTTGGGGACGATCACCTTCAGCCGGCCCGCGCCCACCTCCGCGGTCGTCGTCACCGTCTGGCCCTTGGTGAGGCCGAGATGGGTGAGATCGAGAGTGCCCACACCCGTGCCGAGGTCGAAACTCTCCGGCACGGCGGCAGCGGACCTGGGCGTCCACTCGACCCGCATCCAGTGGGTGCTGATGTCCTTCGGCATGGCCACGGAGCCCGCCAGCAGCGCCGCCGTGATCACTGCGAGGAAGATCGACCCGGCGCCCGTACGCCCCACGAACGCGCTGAGCGCGATGCCCAGGCCGAACACGACGAGCGCGCAGGACAGACCGGTCTGCAGGCTGGTGGCGAGCGGATGGTCGTTCCACGTCAGGCCCGTGCCGAGGCCGCCCGCGACCAGCGCGAGCAGAAAGACCCAGCCGCCGATCCAGCGCGGGCCGCGCGGCTGCGGCTCACGGGCCGCGCGGAGGTCCCGTATGTCCGGGCGGGGCGTGCCGCGGGCGATGTTGAGCGCCGCCGCGACATCCCGGTCCCGGGCGTCCGGCGGCCCCCACAGATAGCCGGTGCCGCCCACGTGCGAGCCGTCCTTGACGATCGGGTCGCGCCACCAGGAGGGGTAGGAGACGGGGACGGGCGGGGCCTGCGCCTCCGGCGGGGCGTCCGCCACCGCCTGGGCGGCAATGGGGCCTCCCCTGCTCGAGCGGAGCCGAGAGCTTGGGGAAGGGTCGGGGTCGGGGGCGCCGCGCTGCTGCGACCAGTACCCCGCGCCCGCGAGAAGCAGGGAGAGGACGACGGCGAACGTTAGCACGCTGCCGTTGTTCAGCATCGACAGGAACACCCCGCAGCCGACCAGCGCGAAGAGCACGGCCGCCAGCGCATGGCCGTCGACGCGGCCGGTGAGGAGCTTGCGGACCTCGTTCTCCTCCTCGTCGTCGTAGGGAACGAACAGCCAGACGAAGCCGTAGAAGATGAGACCGATGCCGCCCGTGGCGGAGAGCACGGCGAGCACGATCCGGAAGATCACCGGGTCCATGTCGCACTGCCGCCCCAGCCCGGCGCACACGCCGCCCAGCATCTTCTGCCGACGGTCGCGCCGGAACCTGCGCGGGCCCTCGGGCGCGGGCGGCTCCCCGTGCGCGCGCGGTTCCTCACCTGTCGCGGCTGGCGCTCCCGCACCCTCCGCGGCTCCCTCGGCGCCCGTGGCGGTGCCCGCGGAGGGCGGCACGGCGTCCCGCGGCCCGGCGCCCGAGGGCGGGGCGCCCGGGCCGGGGCCGGGATCCGGCTCCGCCGCCGCGTGCTGCTGATCTGTCATGTGTCCATGGTGACGGGCGGGAAGGCCCGGCGGCAGTCGGGACGACCCTGGCCGAACCCTGATATCGGCCCTGACGGGGACGGAGGGAACCGTTCGAGCACCGGTCTCTCGAAGATCAGGGGAGTCTCGGGGGTCGACCCTGATGCTCCTGCCCTCCGGCCGTGTGAACATCGATGGCATGCCGGAAGCCGCAGCAGTGCCCCTCGACGACCCGCGGCCCCCGCGCAAGCTCTACCGCAGCAGCGACGGACGCTGGCTCGGGGGTGTGGCGCGAGGGCTCGCCGGGCACCTCGGGCTGCCCGTGATCTGGGTGCGGCTGGTGTTCGTCGGCCTGTTCATGGCGGACGGTCTCGGGGCACTGCTCTACGCCGCGTTCTGGTTCTTCGTGCCACTCGGCGTCGGCGGCGTCGACTCCGGGCGCACCCCGGCCTTCACCACCGAGACCGCCCCCGACGGCCGCCGCAGACTCGTGGCCCGCAAGCCGGACCGGGGCCAGATGGTCGCCCTGCTCCTCATGGTCGTCGTGGCCATGGTCTTCGTCGGCAATGTGAATCTCGGCGGTGGGGCAAGGGCCTATCTGTGGCCGACCGTTCTCGTCGGCGCGGGCGTCGCCCTGGTCTGGCGCCAGGCGGACAACGCGCGGCGGGCCCGCTGGGTCGAGGTCGGCCGTCGCCGTCGTACGCTCACGCTGCTGCGCTCCGCGGCCGGTGTCCTGCTCGTCACCGCGGGCGTCTCCGGAATATTCGTGCTCCAGGGCTCGGCGGCCCACCTCGGTTCGGTCCTCCAGGCGGCACTCGCGGTTCTGGTCGGCACAGCGCTCCTCGCCGGCCCCTATCTCGTGCGCATGACCCAGGACCTCTCCGAGGAGCGCCTGATGCGCATCCGCGCCCAGGAGCGGGCCGAGGTCGCCGCCCACGTCCACGACTCGGTGCTGCACACGCTGACGTTGATCCAGCGCAACGCGGAGAACGCGAACGAGGTGCGACGGCTCGCCCGCGCCCAGGAGCGCGACCTGCGCGCCTGGCTCTACAAACCGGAGGGCACCGGCAAGGACGAGGCGGACGAGCCCGCGACCCTGGCCGAGGCGGTCCGCCGCAACGCGGCCGAGGTCGAGGACAAGCACGGCGTCCCCATCGAGGTCGTCGTCGTGGGCGACTGCCCGCTCGACGAGGGCCTGACCGCACAGATGCAGGCCGCGCGGGAAGCGATGGTGAACGCCGCCAAGTACGGTGGCGAGGGCGGCGCCGTACAGGTCTACGCCGAAGTCGAGGGCAGGACGGTCTTCGTGTCCGTCCGCGACCGCGGTCCCGGCTTCGACCTCGACGGGATACCCGCCGACCGCATGGGCGTCAGAGAATCGATCATCGGCCGCATGGAGCGCAACGGCGGCACGGCGCGACTGCGCGCGGTGCCGGACGGCGGCACGGAGGTCGAGCTGGAGATGGAAAGGGCGGAGAAGACGTCATGAGCGACGTGAACGGACCGACCGGGCAGGCCCCGGCATCGAACGGGCCGGAGGATGCCGCCGTGGGTACGGCCGGGACCGGGGCTGAGGCCGCGACCGAGTCGACCACCGGGCCGGGCGCCGAGTCCGTCGCCGGTGTGGGCGCGCCCACGGGTTCGACCGCCGTCGGCGCCAACGCGACCGCTGCCGCGGGCGGGCGTCGTGTGCGGGTCGTGCTCGTCGACGACCACCGCATGTTCCGTACGGGAGTGCAGGCCGAGATCGGAGAGACCGAGCGGACCGGCGTCGAGGTGGTCGGCGAGGCCGCGGACGTCGACCAGGCGGTCACGGTCATCACGGCCACCCGGCCCGAGGTCGTCCTGCTGGACGTCCATCTGCCGGGCGGCGGCGGTGTCGAAGTGCTGCGCCGCTGCGCCCCGTTGATGGCCGACGCCCGGCAGCCGGTCCGATTCCTCGCGCTCTCCGTGTCGGACGCCGCGGAGGACGTCATCGGCGTGATCCGCGGCGGCGCCCGTGGGTACGTCACCAAGACCATCACCGGCACGGACCTGGTGGACTCCATCTTCCGTGTCCAGGACGGCGACGCGGTCTTCTCGCCCCGCCTGGCCGGATTCGTCCTGGACGCGTTCGCCTCCACCGACGCCCCGCCCGTCGACGAGGACCTCGACCGTCTCACCCAGCGCGAGCGCGAGGTGCTGCGTCTCATCGCCCGCGGTTACGCCTACAAGGAGATCGCCAAGCAGCTGTTCATCTCGGTGAAGACGGTCGAGTCGCACGTCTCGGCGGTCCTCAGGAAGCTCCAGCTGTCGAACCGCCACGAGCTGACCCGATGGGCCACGGCGCGTCGGCTGGTCTAGCCGATCGCGTCGAGAGGGCCCAGGGCCACGTCCGCTGAGCCCGCCGGAGGTGTCCGGTGCCTACCGGTGTTTCGCGTCGGGCGCCGGGCCCAGTATCCGTAGCGCCCAGCGGTAGTGGCGTACGGCCTTCACGATGCCGATGAGGCCGGTCAGCCACAGGATCAGGCCGATGCCCATGCCCTGGACGACATCGCTGTACAGGGGGTGGCCGGGCTCGGCCCGCGCGGCCGCCGTGAAGGACGTCCAGGCACCGATCGCGCAGACGCCGAGCGAGGAGAGCAGCCAGAAGAGGCTGAGGCCGGGGGAGCGGAGCCGGGAGTCGGTCGCGGGGTGCCGGTCCAGCTCGGACCAGGCGTCGAGCAGTCGGTGTATGTGGTGGTCCCGGCGGACGGAGAGGGCGACGGCGACGACGGTCGGGGCGAGCGCGGCCAGGCCCAGCAGGGCGAAGAGCGGGCCCAGGACGAAACCGGTGGGGTCGCGCTGCTCGAGTTGTCGCAGCGGCAGCACCAGCAGCGCCCAGCCGACGATCGCCGCGAGCGCCAGCAGCCAGAGCAGCAGTACCCGGTGCACCCCCAGGCTCCGTCGGCGCAGCTCCTCCAGCGCCCGCCCCCGGTCGGCCAGCAGCGCGGCCCGGTCCGGCCAGGTCCTGATGTGCTCGGGCGGCGGCGGAGGCGGCAGCAGAGAGCCGGGCATCAGAACCTCTCGGACGACGGAGCGTCGACGGAACGACGGTGGGACGACGGAGCGATGACGCGGAAACAGAGTCCGCGCCGACGCTATCGTGATCCACTTCTCCGTCCGCACCACACCGCGGTCGCCCCCGCGTCTTTCACGCCACTCGGGTGGCTCCCGCGAACGGCATCTCGTCGACAGGCGCCAGCCGCACGGGCGCCGACGGGTTCGGGGCGTGGATCATCTGGCCGTTGCCCACGTAGATGCCCACATGGCTGATTCCCGAGTAGAAGAACACCAGGTCACCGGGGAGGAGTTCGGACCGCGAGACCCGGCGTCCGGCGTTGATCTGCGCATACGTCGTGCGCGGCAGCGAGATACCGGCGGCGCGGTACGCGGCCTGGGCCAGGCCCGAGCAGTCGAAGGCGTCGGGCCCGGTGGCGCCCCAGACATAGGGGCTGCCGAGCTTCCCGTAGGCGTACGCGACGGCCTCCGCCGCACGGGAGTTGGGCGCCGCGACGGAGCCGGGCGACGACACCGGGCCGAGGTCCCGGGCGGCGGAGCGCGAGGCGCGCTGCCCGGCGCTTCCCGTGCCCCCGGCCGCTCCCAGGTCCCCGAGCTGCGCGCGCTGCTCGTCGGTGAGCCGCGACAGCAGCTGCCGCGCCGTGTCCAGCTTCCCGGTGATCGTCTTCTTGGCCCGCTTCAGCTCCGCCTGACGCGACTTGAGTGAGGCCAGCTCGACATGAGCGGCCCCGCGCAGCTGCTCGATCTCCCGCAGCTGTTTGCGCACCCGGGCCACGGCCTCCGCCTGCCGGCTGCCGGCCCGCTCGGCGAACGCGGCCCCTTCCAGGTACTGGTCGGGGTTGTCGGAGAGCGCGAGTTGCAGCGCGGGGTCCAAGCCTCCGCTGCGGTACTGCGCGGCGGCGATCGAACCCAGCGCGTCCCGGGCGTCGTTGAGCCGGTCCTCCTTGCGCGCCGCCTCGTCGCGCAGCGCGTTCAGCCGCTGCTCGGCCTTGGCGGCCTTGTCCTTCGCGCCGTCGTACTTCTGGGTGGCGACCTCCGCCTCCTCGTACAACGTGTCCACCTTGGCCTTCACCTGTGCCGGCGACAGCTGCGGGTCCGCGTGCCCCGTCCCGTCGAAGCCCGTCGCCGTGGCCGCGCCCGCGAGGGCGATGGTCGCGGCTGTGCGGGCCGTGTTTCCACCGAGCGAGCGCTGTCTGGCCTTTCGGTGCGCTGCCACGAGGGCCCACATCCTTCCCGGGGACTTGCGTACGACCGCCGGGGACGAGCGCGGTCAGCGGGGACACGTCCGGCGGCGGCCCCACACAGGGGGAGCGGGCCGCCGCCGGACCTTTCTCGGCGGTGGTGTCCGGCTGCCGCCCCTGGCCCGGGCGGCGGTGGGGAGCCGGTCACCTGGTGGAGGACGCTAAACCTGAGAGTGATGCCCCGGTAACGTCATGTACGGAAGTGGCGCCACTGGATCGCGGGGTGACCGCATGTGACCGTGATCCCGGCCCGGCTCCGTCGACTTCACGCGGTGTGATGACCGATGGGGCGGTTCCGGGACAATCGGTGGTTCCCAGGTGGTAGTGGTCTACAGGGGGTGGGCCGGTGACAAGGGGGGTGAGGGCCGCCGATTAGGCTCCGGCTCCATGGACGTACTCATCCATCTCTTCGTCGGCCTGCACATCATCGGCATCGCCTCGCTCCTCGGCGGTTTCCTCACCCAGATGAAGGCGATGGGCCAGGGCACCGCCCGGTTCGTCCCCGCCATGCTGCACGGCGCGCTGACCATGCTGGTCACGGGCGTCGCCCTCGTCGGCCTCAACCAGGCCGACGACCACTCGGTCAACACCATCAAGATCGGCGTGAAGCTCGCCCTGCTGATCGTGATCCTCGGGCTCGTCTATGTGAAGCGGGACGACGAGAAGGTGGACAAGGGCCTGTTCGGGCTCGTAGGGCTGCTCACGACCGCGAACATCTTCATCGCGGTGCTCTGGACCTGACGGCCCCCCGAAGGCCCCCACGGACGGCCACGGCGCTTTCGGACACCCGACGGCTACGGTCCTGCGGACGCCCGACGGCGCTACGGTCCTGCGGACGCCCGACGGCGCTACGGTCCTGCGGACGCCCGACGGCGCTACGGTCCTGCGGACGCCCGACGGCTACGGCTCCTGAGGACGCCTGACCGCCACGACCACCACCGCCAGCCACGCCGCGACCGAGACCCACAGCAGCACCTGCCCGAGCCCCCTGAGCCAGCCGACGCCGATGGCGGCCGCGACCGACAGCGCCGCCACCGCCGTCATCCCCAGCGGGAACACGGTCGCCCAGCGCAGCACGTCGTAGCGCGGGCGGGGCCACAGGGCCTCCGCCACGGCCAGCACGCAGTACGAGCCGAGGACGAGCACGAGCAGCGCCTCGGTCACCCAGCGCAGCACGCCGTTGTCGTCGTTGTTCCACAGGTAGATGTTCGCCTGGTACGCGAGGATCAGCTTCGACCCCGCCAGCGCCGAGATGGCGAGCGCGCCGCCCGCGACCCACTGGTCCCCGGCGCCCGTGGCGACCTCGCGGTAGTCGAAGTAGAACAGCGCCAGCGCGTAGAGCAGGAGCCCCAGCCAGAACAGCACCAGCGCCGCGTGCGCGAGCCAGTCCGTGTGCGTCGCGGGGGCGAGCGTCGCGCCCAGCACCGCGAGCCCCTGCGTGGCCACACAGCCGAGGAACACCGCTCCGGGCATACGGGGCCGCCATTGCCGTACGACCAGGAAGAGCAGCCCGGGCCAGAGCACCGCCGACAGGGCGAGCAGGGCCTCGGCCGGCACCTCCCACCCCGGCGTGACCAGCCGCGTGCCGAGCACGGTGGTCGCCGCGACCGCGGTGAGCGCGCCCGGCGTAGCGGCCTCCGCCAGCCACCGCTCCCGCTCTCGCAGCAGCCGTACGACGAAGGCCGCGGCGAGCCCGAGCCAGCCGACGGCCGCCAGGGCCAGCACGATCCGGGACAGGATCTCGTAGCCGGTCTGCTCCAGCCCGATCGAGATGATGCCGGTGGCCAGGATCGCGGCTCCGGCGCCCGGCGGACTCTGCGCCCACCAGGTGCGCAGGCCGGTCCACCGGGTGCCGGGCGGGGAGATGGCTGACATGGGCCCGATGCTAAGGACCTTCGAGAGGGTTGGCGGCGGGCCACGCGCGCGTGGAGTCCGAGGAGCCCCACGCGCGTGTGCCGGGCGCCGGGGCGTTAGGCCGGACGCACCACGCTGTGGATGATCGACTCGCCGCCGTAGAAGATCGACTCCTCGCGGACGTACGCGCCCGGCTTGGGGGCGTGGATCATCATGCCGTTGCCGATGTAGAGGCCGACGTGGCTGATGTCGTCGTAGAAGAAGACGAGGTCACCGGGCTTGATGTCGGAGAGCGGGACCGTCGTGCCCACGTTGACCTGGTCCCAGGTGGTACGCGGGAGATCGACGCCGGCGGCCTTCCAGGCGGCCTGGGTGAGGCCGGAGCAGTCGTAGGAGCCGGGCCCGGTCGCGCCCCAGACGTACGGCTTGCCGATCTGGGTGCGGGCGAAGGCGAGGGCCTTGTCGGCCTTGGCGGTGTACGAGGAGTCGGTGGCCGAACTCCCGGTGGTCCCGGTGGTGGCGGTGGTCCCGGTGGTCCCGGTGGTCGCCTGCTGCTGGGCGGCCGCCTCCTGGGCCTTCTTCTCCGCGGCGGCCTGCTGCTGCGCCAGCTCAGCCGCCTTGCGGTCGGCCGCTTCCTGCTTCTTCTTCTCGATCGCCGCGAGCCGCGCCTTCTCCTCGGCGGTCAGCTTCGAGAGCAGGTCGCGCGCCTCGGCGAGCTTGCGCTGCACGTCGGCCTTGGACGTCCTCAGCGCGCTCTGCGTCGTGGTGAGCGTCTGCAGGCTCTGGGAGGCCTCCGCGCGCTTCTTGGTGGTGGCGGCCTGCTCGGTGATGTAGTCGTCGACGGCCACCTTCTGGCGGCTGGTCAGCCGGTCCATCAGCTGGGTCTGGTCGAAGTAGTCCTGCGGATTGTCGGCCAGCAGGAGGGTCGCGGTGTCGGGGGCGGCGGCACCGGTGCGGTACTGCGCCGCGGCGAACGAACCCAGCTCCTCGCGCGCGGTGTTCAGCTTCTCGGTGCGCTGGGCCACGTCGTCGAGGAGGGAGTCGACGCGCTTGCGCTGCTGCGCGGTCTTCTCCCTGGTCGCGTTGTACTTCTCGGTCGCCGCCTCGGCCTGGTGGTAGAGGTCGTCGACCTTCTTCTCGACCTCTTCGACACTCGGCTTGGGATCGGCCGAGGGCGCGGCGTTCGCCGTCTGGGAGAGCAGGGCCACGGAGGTGAGGGCCGCCGTGGCGAGGGCGGGGGTCCGTATACCCGCTATGCGCGTACCCGTAGGACTCCACTTGCGATGCGACGCCAAGAGAGGCGACTCCTTCCGTCTTCCGCCTACCGAGTTAGCTGTCGGGTTCGGGCGGGTGATTCCGGAAGGTTTGCCCTACGGTCCTTGTCCCAGCGGACAGTTGGACCGATTCACCCCAAGGTCGGTTGGGTCCCCGGCTCCGGCTGCCGTACGGCGCACCGGACTCGGCGGAGGCCGCACGGCCCGGCGGTGTTCGCCGGTTGGGTCGAGCGGCCTGCCCGGCACGCTAGCCAACTCATAAGTGTTCTGTGAAGTTTGATGTGCGATATGCCCGATACATTTTCGTGACCTTGACCTTGGAGGTCATTGATCGGGACCGACTGTGGCTGACCGTAATGAAACGATCCTGAACGGTAACGGCGTCCGCGGCGGAAAGGGTGGCGGAAAGGGATCATGCGCGGTCGTTGGAAAATCCGGTCGGGTTTCCAGGGTGGCCGCGGGTTGTCAGTGGGGCCGCCTAGACTCGGAGAGCGATGAGCAGCCTCTTTGATGACAGCTTTCTGGCGGACCTCCAGCCTTCCGGGGCCCACGAGGAAGAGCCCCCGCCGCCGCCCGAGGACGGGGCGCCGGAGCCGCTTCCGGACGACCTGTTCGGCGGTCGCTTCGACGTGTCCGCGAGCCGGGACGCCTACTACCGCGACGGCGCGCCCCGCCCCGCCGTGGACCCGGCGGCCCTGTTGGACGGGCTGAACGAGAACCAGCGCGCGGCCGTGGTGCACTCCGGCTCCCCGCTGCTCATCGTGGCCGGCGCGGGCTCCGGCAAGACCCGGGTGCTCACCCACCGCATCGCCCATCTGCTGGGCGAGCGCCATGTCCACCCCGGCCAGATCCTCGCGATCACCTTCACGAACAAGGCCGCGGGCGAGATGAAGGAGCGCGTCGAGCAGCTCGTCGGCCCGCGCGCGAACGCGATGTGGGTGATGACCTTCCACAGCGCGTGTGTGCGGATCCTGCGCCGCGAGAGCAAGAAGCTCGGCTTCACCTCCTCGTTCTCGATCTACGACGCCGCCGACAGCAAGCGGCTGATGGCGCTCGTCTGCCGTGACCTGGATCTCGATCCCAAGCGCTTCCCGCCCAAGTCCTTCAGCGCCAAGATCTCGAACCTGAAGAACGAGCTGATCGACGAGGAGGACTTCGCCGCCCAGGCCGCCGACGGCTTCGAGAAGACCCTCGCCCAGGCCTACGCGATGTACCAGTCGCGGCTGCGCGAGGCCAACGCGCTCGACTTCGACGACCTGATCATGACCACGGTCAACCTGCTGCGCGCCTTCCCGGACGTCGCCGAGCACTACCGGCGCCGCTTCCGCCACGTCCTGGTCGACGAGTACCAGGACACGAACCACGCGCAGTACGCCCTGGTCAGGGAGCTCGTCGGCCCGGCCGCCGGTGACCGGCCCGAGGACGCGCCGCCCGCCGAGGGCGAGCTCGGGCCCGCCGAGCTGTGCGTCGTGGGCGACGCCGACCAGTCGATCTACGCCTTCCGCGGCGCGACCATCCGCAACATCCTCCAGTTCGAGGAGGACTACCCGGACGCGACGACGATCCTGCTGGAGCAGAACTACCGCTCCACCCAGACGATCCTGTCCGCCGCCAACGCGGTCATCGAGCGCAACGAGTCCCGCCGCCCCAAGAACCTGTGGACCAACGCGGGCGCCGGTTCGAACATCACCGGCTATGTCGCCGACACCGAGCACGACGAGGCCCAGTTCGTCGCCGACGAGATAGACCGTCTCACCGACGCGGGCGAGGCCAGGGCGGGTGACGTCGCCGTCTTCTACCGGACGAACGCCCAGTCCCGTGTCTTCGAAGAGATCTTCATCCGCGTCGGCCTGCCCTACAAGGTCGTCGGCGGCGTCCGCTTCTACGAGCGCAAGGAGGTCCGGGACGTCCTCGCGTACCTGAGGGTCCTGGCCAACCCCGAGGACTCGGTCCCGATGCGCCGCATTCTGAACGTTCCCAAGCGCGGCATCGGCGAGCGCGCCGAGGCCATGATCGACGCGCTCTCGCAGCGCGAGAAGATCAGCTTCTCGCAGGCGCTGCGCCGCGTCGACGAGGCGTACGGGATGGCGGCGCGGTCGACGAACGCCGTGAAGCGGTTCAACACGCTCATGGAGGACCTCCGCACGATCGTCGAGTCCGGCGCGGGCCCGGCGACCGTCCTGGAGGCGGTCCTCGAGCGCACCGGCTACCTCGCCGAGCTGCAGGCCTCGACCGACCCGCAGGACGAGACCCGGATCGAGAACCTTCAGGAGCTCGCCGCCGTGGCCCTGGAGTTCGAGCAGGAGACCGGCGAGGGCGAAGGCGAAGGCACGGGGGCGGCTGCGGGTACGGCGGATGCCGGTGCCGGTGCGGCTGCGGGTGCGGGTGCTGGTACGGCGTCCGGTGGGCTCTCCGCGTTCCTGGAGCGGGTCGCGCTCGTCGCAGACTCCGACCAGATCCCGGACGAGGAGGACGGCAACGGCGTCATCACCCTGATGACCCTCCACACCGCCAAGGGCCTGGAGTTCCCGGTCGTCTTCCTCACCGGCATGGAGGACGGCGTCTTCCCGCACATGCGCGCGCTGGGACAGGTCAAGGAGCTGGAGGAGGAGCGGCGCCTCGCGTACGTCGGCATCACGCGCGCGCGGGAGCGGCTGTACCTCACCCGTTCGTCCATGCGCAGCGCCTGGGGCCAGCCCTCGTACAACCCGCCGTCCCGCTTCCTGGAGGAGATCCCGGAGACGCACCTGGAGTGGAAGCGCACCGGTGCGACCGCTCCCGTGTCCTCGGGGCCCGTCTCCGGTGTGGCCGCCTCGCTGTCGTCCTCGCGTTCGCGGTCCGCGGCGTCCGGCGCCTCCGGCTTCGCGACGCGCCGCGGGATCTCCGAGAAGCCGGTGGTCTCGCTCGCGGTCGGCGACCGGGTCACCCATGACCAGTTCGGCCTGGGCACCGTGGTCGGCGTGAAGGGAACGGGCGCGAACGCGGAGGCGACGGTCGACTTCGGCGAGGCGAAGCCGAAGCGGTTGCTGCTGCGGTACGCGCCGGTGGAGAAGCTGTAGTTCTACGGGTTCTACGGGACGGCAGCTCGGAGCCCGGCGACGGCGTGCGGTCACGTCGTCGGGTGAGTCGGGTGAGGAGCCGGTGGGTTACGTCGGGTCCAGGCCGTGGCTGCGCAGCCACGGCAGCGGGTCGATCGCCGAACCGCCCGCGGGGCGGACCTCGAAGTGCAGGTGCGGACCGGTCGAGTTGCCGGAGTTCCCGGAGAACGCGATCTGGTCACCGGCCTTCACGACCGTCCCCGACGGCACCTTGTAGCTGGAGAGGTGGCAGTACCAGGTCTCCGTGCCGTCCATCGCGGTGACGATCGCCATGTTCCCGTACGCGCTGTTCCACTGCGTCCGTACGGTGCCGTCGGTCGCGGCCATCACCGGTGTGCCGTACGACACCGGGAAGTCGATGCCCGTGTGCACGGACATCCAGTTGATGCCGGCCTGGCCGAAGTAGGCGCTGAGGCCCCTCTGCGTGACCGGGAGCACGAATTTCGGCCGCAGCCGCTCCTTGCGGGCCGCCTCCGCCGCCGCCTTCTGCTTCTCGGCGGCCTGCTGAGCCTTGAGGTCGATACGTTCCTGCGTCCGGCTGGCCCGGTCGGCGAAGTCGTCCGCGCCCGCGGAGAGACTCTGGAGCTGGGTGTCCAGTTTGTTGTTGGCGGCCGACGGCTTCACCGCGGTCCCGTCGGACGCGCTGAGGGTCGTGTTGTCCTTGCTGTCGTTCCCGCCGATGGTGCCCACGGAGGCGGCGGCGATCCCCGCGACCCCCATCACACAGGCCGAGGGAACCGCGACGGTCAGCAAGGCGGAACGCTTCGCCGGCGTGCGCCGACGGGAACGGGACGCGGACCGGTTCGCGGCACGGGGGGCCGGAGTGACCTCTTCCATGTCCTCGAGCAGCGGCGCGTCCTGCGCGTCACCGGCGTCCTCGAACTCGTCCTCCGCGGCGCCGGGTTCCTCGTACGACACCTGCTCGAAGGTCGAGGTCGCCTGCTGGTCGAAGGGCCGGTCGTCGACGTCGGACTCGGGCACCGGCTGATGCTCGTAGGCCTCGGCGGCGAGCTGCTGCTCGTACGACTCGGCCTGCTGGTGCTGCTCGTACCCCTCGTACGGGTCGTGTTCGCCCGCGGTGTTCCACTGCGTGGCGTCGTACGCACCCGTCTCCTGGGTGTGCGCCGTCCACTGCTGGGTCTGGCCGGTCTGTTCGGCCTGGAGCCAGGCGGCCGCGTCCCACTGGCCGGTGCCCTCGGGGCCCGGGTGCTGCGCGGGGATGTCGGCGAGCTGCTGGTATCCGCTCGCCCAGGCGGTCGTGTCGTAGGCACCGGTGTCGTACGCGGCCTGGTGCTGTGCGGCGTACGGGTCGTAGTGCGGCGTCTGGTGGCTGCCGGTGCTCCACTGCGTGGCGTCGTACGAACCCGTGCCGTCGCCGCCCGACATGTCGCCGAAGAGGGGGTCCGCCGCGAAGGTCGAGGTCTCGAAACCCGTGGTCTCGAAGCTTCCCGTCGCGTAGGTACCGGTGGTGGCATAGCCGTCGTACGAGGTGAAGTCGCCGTACTGGGCTTCCTGGCCACCGTACGACGCATAGGGCGCCGCGGCGGCATCGGAGGCCGGAGCCGGGGGCGTTACGGTCCCCGACGGGTGACGGTCGTTCACCAACTTCTCTTTCGCCTCGACAACAGGGGCTGGCAGAGCAGTGCGGCGACTGTACCCGGCGGTACGCGGGCGCGACAATCTTCGGCAGGTTTCCTCCACTCGGGAAACGGGCATTCGGCCGTGTTTCGGGGGAGGGCGGGCACGGCTTTGGCCTGGCGTTCGATTGCCGTTCGATGTTGGGGGTGTTCCGCGGAGGCGTTACGCCACTGTCAGACCCCCTGTCAGACCCCCCGCTTCGGCGGCGGGCGCGGCGGTGGGGCGGGCCTGCGTCTCCTCGAAGTCGAGTGCCTGCCGTATCCCGGCGGCGACCGCGGGGTGGACCGGCAGGGCGAGATGTCCGATTCCGCTCACTTGGACGCTCTGCGCGAGCAGGTCCGGATGGTCGATGGAGGCGCTCTCCAGCGGGTCCATCAGATGGTCGAGGTCGCTCCAGAAGCTCACGAACTGCGTACGGCAGTCGGGCGCGGGCTTGCGCAGCTCCTCGATCACCTCCGAACCCGGACGCATCTGACGGACGATCGGGTGCGCGTTCATCAGCGGAATGACCTTCGTGCCCGCGTGCGGCGTGCCGAGCGTGACCAGGGTGCGGACGCGCAGGTCTCCGCCGAGGCGCTGGACGTAGTAGCGGGCTATCAGTCCGCCGAGGCTGTGGCCCACTATGTCCACCTGATCGCGCCCGGTTCGCTCGCAGATGTCCTCTATGTGCCGTCCGAGCAGCTCCGCGGCGGCGCGGATGTCGTTCGTCAGCGGCGAGTAGTTGAGCGACTCGATGTGCTGCCTGCCGTGCTGGGCGAGGTTGCGGCGCAGCAGCACGAAGACCGAACGGTTGTCGATGAAGCCGTGCAGCAGCACGACCGGCGGCTTGGTCCCGGTGGGCAGCCGGGGCGCATCGGGCGGGGGGAGCGCGGGGGTGCCGCGGCGCTCCTGGGTGATGCCGGACGGATAGAGGAGGAGGTGCCCGGCGAGGATGGCGATCTCCAGGGCCGTCGCCTTTAACAAGGCCACCGAGAGCCCGGTCAGTCTGCTGGGCAGCAGACGCCGGTGGAGAGGGAGAAAGGGCAACTCGGCCCCGGTGACCTTCATGGCCGACCTCCAGTCGGCACGCGACGGGACCGCTCTGTCCCCCGTGTGCCCTCGTGGAAAGCCGCGGTGGTGGTGCCGGTGGCGATGGCGTGGGCGGTGGCCGACGGTGCGTCCGTGGCGTGTGGTGCGCCGGTGACGCGACGGGATTCCCTGCCGTCGTGCTCCCGCCGGTGCGCCGCACCACCGTCGCGCCTCCCTGATGCGACGGTGGTGCTGCCACCTGTTGGCGGCTCTCCTTGCGCAGGCTCCGGCCACGGCCCGCGCGGCGCAGATCCCTGCGGCGCGTGTGCCGCAGAAACGCGGAGCGGTGCGCGGCGAATGTGTCCCACCGTGTGATTTCCCCCTCGGTCTTCAGCGGGAAACTGCGGTTTGCACGGATCTGACGATAACGTTCGTTCACTTCCCCCGCCGGTGCGGCGCGGGGCGGTCGATGAAGTCCGTTCATGGAGGCAGTGATGGGTGTGGCAGCCGGTCCGATCCGCGTGGTGGTGGCCAAGCCGGGGCTCGACGGCCACGATCGCGGGGCCAAGGTGATCGCGCGGGCGCTGCGCGACGCCGGTATGGAGGTCATCTACACCGGGCTCCACCAGACCCCGGAGCAGATCGTCGACACCGCGATCCAGGAGGACGCCGACGCGATCGGCCTCTCGATCCTCTCCGGTGCCCACAACACACTGTTCGCCGCCGTCATCGATCTCCTCAAGGAGCGCGACGCGGAGGACATCAAGGTCTTCGGCGGCGGGATCATTCCCGAGGCGGACATCGCGCCGCTCAAGGAGAAGGGCGTCGCCGAGATCTTCACGCCGGGCGCGACGACCGCGTCGATCGTGGAGTGGGTCCGGGCGAACGTGCGCCAGCCGGCGGGCGCGTAGCGCCTCTCCTGCGGGGGAGCGGTCCCCATGGCTCGTAGGGCGGCTGCGGGTGGGTGGGGGCTGGTCGCACAGTTCCCCGCGCCCATCGAGGGGCGCTCCTGTCAGCGCGGGCCCGCACCATCCAGCTCCGAGGACATCACCGCGCGCAGACGCAGTGTGGTGACGAGGCGTTGGAAGGCCTCCGCCCAGTAACCACCGGCGCCGGGCGCCGCGTTCTCCGGCTCGTCGGCGACTGCCGTGAGCCCCTCCAGTCGCCCCGCCTCCGCCGGATCCAGGCACCGCTCGGCCAGCCCCATCACCCCACTGAAGCTCCATGGATAACTCCCCGCGTCCCGCGCGATATTGAGCGCGTCGACCACAGCCCGTCCCAGGGGCCCCGCCCACGGCACCGCGCAGACCCCGAGCAGCTGGAACGCCTCGGACAACCCGTGCGTGGCGATGAACCCGGCCACCCACTCGGCCCGCTCGGCGGAGCCCAACGTGGCGAGCAGTTTCGACCGCTCCGCCAGTGACACCGCCCCCGGCCCGCCGGCCTCCGGAGCCGACGGCGCGCCGAGGAGCGCCCGGGCCCAGCCCGGGTCCCGCTGCCGTACCGCCGCCCGGCACCACGCGGCATGCAGCTCGCTCTGCCAGTCGTCCGTCACCGGAAGCACCACGATCTCCTCCGGCGTACGTCCGCCGAGCCGTCGCGACCATGTCCCGAGCGGCGCTGCTTCGACCAACTGGCCCAGCCACCACGACCGTTCCCCTCGTCCCGCCGGAGCTTTCGGTACAACACCGTCGCGCTCCATGCTCGCGTCGCACTCGTGCGGCGCCTCGACGACGATCGAGGGTGTGCCCCGCGTCCGGTCGACGGCCACGCACGAGCCGGCCCGCGCCCCCATCCGCGCGGCGAGCGCCGAACCGGGCAGTGCGGACAGCAGTTCCGCCGCCGTGGCCCGGACGTTGCGGCTCCGGTCGGCGAGCGCCCGCTCCAGGAACGGCTCGTCCGCCGCGCACAGTCCGGAGCGCAAGGAGTCGAGGAACATCAGCCGGTCCTCGGCCCGCTCGGTCGCCCAGGTGGTGGCGAGCAGCTCGCGCGCGGCCCTGGGGTCCTGGGCCCGTATCGATGTGAGCAGTGCGACCCGCTCGGCGAAGAGTCCCTCCTGCCAGAGCTGTTGCGCGCGCCCGGGGTCCTCTGGGCCGGGCAGCGCGGTGCCGCCGCCGGGCAGCGAACGCAGGGCGAAGCGCCACTCCGGGTTCAGCCGGGCGAGCCACAGGGCGCGCGGCCCCGCGAAGGCCAGGGCCGCCGGCCGCAGGTCCGTACGGCCCCGGGCCGCGTCGAGGAGCGCGGGCAGTGTCTCCGGGGGCGGCGCGAAACCCCGCGCGTTCGCCAGCGCGAGCCACTGCGGCAGCAGCTCCATGAGGTCGGGTGCCGTGCCCCTGCGGCCACCGCCTCCCGTGCCGGGCCGGTCCGCCAGCAGCGTCGCGAGTCGGCGGGCCGCGGCGGACGGGAGGGCCGGTCGTGGGTCGGGCGCGGCGGGCTCGGGACGGGCGGCCGCCCGCGCGGCCCGCACCCCGGCCCGCCGGCGCAGGGTTTCCACAGCGGCCGCGTCCAGCAGGGCCACCGGCGCCTCGCGCCCGGCGGCCCAGGCCGGAGGCGGGCGCCGCTCGGTCCCGAGCAGGGCCATCGTGACGAGCTCTTCCCAGGAACCCCCGACGGGCGCGCCCGCGGAAGCGGAGGTCGTGTTCATGAGCGTCCTTTCCGTGGGGAGGCGCTGGTGAGAACGGAAGTGGTGATGCGGGCGACGGAGGTCGGGCGGGTGGTGTGGGTGGTCTCGGTGGTCTGGGTGGTGCCGGTGATGCTGATGGTGTGAGCGGTGCCGATGGTGCGGGTCGTGCGGGCGGTGTCGGCGGTGCGGGTCGTGCCGGTGGTCAGCACAGTGACACCGGCTTTCCGTCGCCCTCCGGCCAGGCCGTCAGGGGGGTGAAGCCTTGGTGGCCGCACTCTCCGAAGACCGTGACGGGGGCGCCGCCGGAGAGGGCGGCGAGGCGCCACAGGCCGGGTCGGGAGAGTAGGGAAGGGGCGATCGGGAGTCCGAAGTAGCCCTCGGCGTCCGCCAGTTGCCAGGTGTCGTCGACGGGGGTGGGTATCACCCGGGCCAGTGTGACCGGCTGGGAGTCGAGCCAGGGGTCGGCCCGCAGGGCCTCGCCGAAGCGGGCCGCCGCCTGCGGGGTGGTCAGCCCCGGTGGACGTGTCCGCGCGGGGGCGGGCGGCGTGAACCGCTCGCCCAGGGCCGCTCGGAGCTGTCCGGCGCCCGGATACGCGGACACCTCCGCCTCGAAGGCCAGCCCCACCGGCAGCGTCAGCTCGGGCGCGCGGCCGGCGGCCCCATAGGAGAGGAGCAGCACGGTGCGGTCGGTCTCCGCGCCGTGGAGCCAGATCCTGCGGGTCGTGAGCCGGGTGTCCGCCGTGTCGTACTGGGCGAGGACCAGCCAGCGGTCCCGCACCGGCGGCCCGTCCGCCGAACCGGGCAGCCCCACCCGCGAGCGAACCGTCGCGGCCAGGTCGTCCGGCAGCCGCTCACGGCGCAGCCAGCCCTGGTCGAGGAGATGGAGCAGCGCGCATTCCTCCAGCAGCCGCACCGGCCAGCCGGGTCCGGAGGAGGGAATCGCCCCCAACTCCCTGACCCGCGCGGCCAGTCCGGGCGCCTGCGCGTCGACCATGCGGGCCGCCGTCTCCTCCCACATCCCGTACCCCGCCTGCTCGGCCGACGCGAGGCCGCCCCGCAGCAGGTCCGCCAACCGCTGCTCCAGCTCCGCCGCCCCCGCGGTGATCCGCTCGGCCCGCCGCTGCGCCCTGCGCCGCGCCGCCTCCGGATCGCCCGGTGACGCCGTCCCAGATGCCCCGCCCGTCGTCCCCGTCTCCCCCGCTCGCTCTCGTCTCCCCTCTATCCACTGCTCCGCCCAGTCCGGCGCCGGCCCCCGCGACACCGAACCGTCCTCGCCCGCCCAGAGCAGCAGCAGTCCCAGCGCGTGCTTGCACGGGAACTTCCGGCTCGGGCAACTGCACTTGTACGCGGGCCCGGTGGAGTCCGCGATGTCGATGACCGTCTGATAAGGCCTGCTGCCGCTTCCCCTGCACAGTCCCCATACCGTCCCCTCGTCAGAACTGCCTGCCTCCGACCACGGCCCGGCCGCGCCGAGCTTGCTGCCGGCCGTACGTGACGCGGCATCAGGCGCCAGTGCCAGCACCTGATCCGCCGTCCAGCGCACCCCCTGCTGAGTCATGTCATCGAAGGTAGGTCCCGCCACTGACAATCGACCTTCGCGAGAGTATTTACGCAGGTCAGAGCGCATTGTCAGTGGCGTGGTGCACGGTGGAACCAGATCCGAACCGGCCGAGCCGGAGGGGGAGCGAGTCATGTCCGTGCCCGTTGAGTCCGTTGAACCGACGACCGTCCGTCCGCCCGTGAGCGAGGGCCTGGGCGAAGGTGTGAGCGCAAGCGTGCGCGAGAGCGCGGGCGAGGTGCTGCGACCACATGCCGAGCACGCCTTCGCCGCCGAACTCGCCGCGCTGGCCGCGCAGGACGACCGGCCGCGGCCCGTCCGCTGGCGGCTGTCGCCCTGGGCGGTGGCGACCTATCTGCTGGGCGGCACGCTGCCGGACGGCACGGTGATCACACCGAAGTACGTGGGACCGCGCCGCATCGTCGAGGTCGCCGTCACCACGCTCGCCACCGACCGCGCCCTGCTCCTGCTCGGCGTGCCCGGCACCGCGAAGACCTGGGTGTCCGAGCACCTGGCCGCGGCGGTCAGCGGCGACTCGACCCTGCTGGTGCAGGGCACGGCCGGCACACCGGAGGAGGCGATCCGGTACGGCTGGAACTACGCGCAGCTGCTGGCCCACGGCCCCAGCCGGGACGCGCTCGTGCCGAGCCCGGTCATGCGCGCCATGGCCGAGGGCATGACGGCCCGGGTGGAGGAGCTGACCCGTATCCCGGCGGACGTACAGGACACGTTGATCACGATCCTGTCGGAAAAGGTCCTGCCGATACCGGAGTTGGGCCAGGAGGTGCAGGCCGTCCGCGGCTTCAACCTGATCGCCACCGCCAACGACCGCGACCGCGGGGTGAACGAGCTGTCCAGCGCCCTGCGCCGCCGCTTCAACACGGTGGTGCTGCCCCTGCCGGAGAGCGCGGACGCCGAGGTCGACATCGTCTCGCGGCGTGTGGACCAGATCGGCCGCTCCCTCGACCTGCCCGCCGTGCCCGAGGGCATCGACGAGATCCGCCGTGTCGTCACCGTCTTCCGCGAGCTGCGCGACGGGGTCACGGCCGACGGGCGGACAAAGCTGAAGTCGCCCAGCGGCACGCTGTCCACCGCCGAGGCGATCTCGGTCGTCACGGGCGGCCTGGCCCTCGCCGCCCACTTCGGCGACGGCATCCTGCGCGCGTCCGACGTGGCGGCCGGCATCCTCGGCGCCGTCGTCCGCGATCCGGCCGCCGACCGGGTCATCTGGCAGGAGTACCTGGAGGCGGTCGTCCGCGAGCGGGACGGCTGGAAGGACTTCTATCGGGCCTGCCGGGAGGTGAGCGCATGACGACCTTCACAGCGGGGCCGTTGCTGCTGGGGGTGCGGCATCACGGCCCGGGGTCGGCCCGCGCCGTGCGGGCCGCGCTGGAGGCGGCGACGCCCGAGGTTGTACTGATCGAGGGACCCCCGGAGGCGGACGCGCTCATCCCGCTCGCCGCCGAGAAGGACATGCGTCCTCCCGTCGCACTCCTCGCCCATGTCGTGGACGAGCCCGGCCACTCCGCCTTCTGGCCGCTCGCCGAGTTCTCCCCCGAGTGGGTGGCGATCCGGTGGGCCCTGGAGCACGGGGTCCAGGCCCGCTTCATCGACCTCCCGGCGACCCACACGCTGGCGTGGGGGAGGGAAGAGGAGAAGGAGGCGGCGGAGGAGGAGAAGGAGAAGGGGCAAGGAGAGAAAGGGGAGAAGGGAGAGAAGGGGGAGAAGGAGGCCGGTGTATCCGACCGTTCCGTCGTCGCGGACGTGCGGATCGACCCCCTCGCAGTCCTCGCGGAGACGGCCGGTTACGACGATCCCGAGCGCTGGTGGGAGGACGTGGTCGAGCACCGGGACGGGGCGGGGAGCGGGGCCGACCCGTTCGCGCCGTTCACCGCGCTGGAGGAGGCGATGGGGGCACTGCGGGAGGCCTACGGAGTCGGGGGACACGACCGGGACCTGGTGCGCGAGGCGTACATGCGGCTCCAGATGCGGGCGGCGCAGCGTGAGTTCGGGGACGAGGTGGCCGTGGTGTGCGGGGCCTGGCACGTGCCCGCGCTGCGGCAGAAGACGACCGTGGCCGCCGACCGGGCGCTGCTCAAGGGGCTCCCCAGGGCCAAGGCCGACATGACGTGGGTGCCGTGGACGCACCGGAGGCTGTCGCGGGTCAGCGGGTACGGCGCGGGCATCGACTCACCGGGTTGGTACGGGCATCTGTTCGCCGCCCCGGACCGTCCCGTCGAGCGCTGGATGACGAAGGTGGCGAGGCTGCTGCGCGACGAGGACCGGATGGTGTCGTCCGCGCACGTCATCGAGGCGGTACGGCTGGCCGACACGCTCGCCGCCATGCGTGGTCGCCCACTGCCCGGGCTGACCGAGACCACCGATGCCGTACGGGCGGTGATGTGCGAGGGCTCGGACGTGCCACTGGGGCTCGTGCACGACCGGCTCGTGGTCGGCGATGTGCTGGGCGAGGTGCCTCAGTCCGCTCCCGCGGTGCCGTTGCAGCGCGATCTCGCGCGTGCGCAGAAGCGGTTGCGGCTCAAACCCGAGCCGATGGAGCGGGAGTTGGAGCTGGATCTGCGGGGAGAGACCGACGCCGGGCGGAGCAGACTCCTGCACCGGCTGCGGCTGCTCGGCATCGCGTGGGGGGAGCCCACCGCCTCGCGCGGCAGCACCGGCACCTTCCGGGAGACCTGGCGGCTGCGCTGGGAGCCGGAGCTGTCCGTGCGGGTCGCCGAGGCCGGGGTCTGGGGCACGACGGTGCTGTCGGCGGCGACCGGCAAGGCCGAAGCGGACGCCGTCGCCGCGCACGCCCTGGCCGACGTCACGGCACTGGCCGAGCGCTGTCTGCTCGCCGAACTCCCGGACGCGCTGCCCGTGGTGATGAGGGTCCTCGCCGACCGGGCCGCGCTGGACGCGGATGTCGGCCACCTCGCCCAGGCTCTGCCCGCGCTGGTCCGCTCCCTGCGGTACGGCGATGTGCGCGACACGGACACACGCGCCCTCACGGACGTCGCCGTGGGTCTCGCCGAGCGGATCTTCGTCGGGTTCCCACCGGCCTGCGTGGCCCTCGACGCCGAGGCCGCCGAGCACATGCGAGGCCATGTGGACGCGGTGCACGGCGCGGTGGGGTTGCTGGGGGAGCCGGGCACGCCGGCCTCCGGCGGGATGCGTGAGCGCTGGCACTCCGTACTCCGGGTGCTGGCCGGCCGGGACACCGTGCCGGGGGTGATCCGTGGGCGAGCGGTACGACTGCTGCTGGACGACGGGGAGTTGGGGCAGGACGAGGCCGCGCGGCTCATGGGTCTCGTCCTGTCGCCGGGTACGGAGCCGGGGGACGCGGCCGCGTGGATCGAGGGGTTCGTCGGCGGTGGCTCCGGGGGCGGGATGCTGCTCGTGCACGACGAGCGGCTGCTCGGGCTGGTGGACGCGTGGCTGACCGGGGTGCCGGCGGAGGCGTTCACCGATGTGCTGCCGCTGCTGCGGCGCACGTTCTCGGCGTACGAGGCAGGGGTGCGCAGAACGCTGGGTGAGCTGGTCCGGCGCGGCCCGGGGGCGCGGGGGAGCGCCGAGGCCGCCGTCTCCGGCATACCCGGATTCGCCCCCGACCTCGACCTCGAGCGCGCCGACGCGGTCCTGCCGGTGCTGAGCCTGCTGCTGGGGCTGGACGAGTCCTACGACGACGACTTTGCGGGGGTGGCCCGATGACAGCGGCACCTGTGGAAGCGGCCGGGTCGGCCGGACCTGCCGAAGTCGCCGAAGTCGCCGGACCCGCCGAAGTCGCCGGACCCGCGGAAGTCGCGGAAGCCGCCGAAGTCGCCGGCGAGCGGCTGCGGCGGTGGCGGCTTGTGCTCGGGGGTGAGGAGGCGGACGGCACCGGATGCGTGCTCGCGGGGCAGGACGCGGCGATGGACGGGGCGCTCACCGCGTTGTACGGGAAGGGCGGCAAGGGGCGGTCCGGGCGGGACCGTTCGGCGGGGCTCGGGGCGTCGGCGCCGTCGGTCGCGCGCTGGCTCGGGGACATCCGGACGTACTTCCCCTCGTCCGTCGTGCAGGTCATGCAACGGGACGCCATCGACCGGCTCGGGCTGTCCACCCTCCTGCTGGAGCCCGAGATGCTGGAAGCGGTCGAGGCCGACGTGCACCTGGTCGGCACGCTGCTCTCCCTCAACAAGGCCATGCCGGAGACGACGAAGGAAACGGCGCGGGCCGTCGTGCGCAAGGTCGTCGAGGATCTCGAGAAGCGGCTCGCGAGCCGCACGCGGGCGACTCTCACCGGCGCCCTCGACCGCAGTACGCGCATCAGCAGACCCCGTCACCAGGACATCGACTGGAACCGCACGATCGCGGCGAACCTGAAGCACTACCTGCCCGAGTACCGCACGATCGTGCCCGAACGGCTGATCGGCTACGGGCGTGCCTCGCAGTCCGTGAAGAAGGAGGTCATCCTCTGTATCGACCAGTCGGGATCCATGGCGGCGTCCGTCGTCTACGCCTCCGTGTTCGGCGCCGTCCTCGCGTCGATGCGGTCCATCGCCACCCGGCTCGTCGTCTTCGACACGGTCGTCGTCGATCTGACCGACCAGCTCGACGACCCGGTCGACGTCCTCTTCGGCACCCAGCTGGGCGGCGGTACGGACATCAACAGGGCGCTCGCGTACTGCCAGTCGCAGATCACCCGGCCCGCCGACACGGTGGTCGTGCTCATCAGCGACCTCTACGAAGGAGGCATACGCAACGAGATGCTCAAGCGGGTCGCGGCGATGAAGGCGTCGGGGGTGCAGTTCGTGACGCTACTGGCGTTGTCCGACGAAGGGGCGCCCGCGTACGACCGTGAGCACGCGGCGGCGCTCGCGGCGCTGGGCGCACCGGCGTTCGCCTGTACGCCCGACCTGTTTCCCGAGGTGATGGCGGCGGCGATCGAGAAGCGCCCGCTCCCGATACCGGACACCGCGTGAGGAGACGTGAGGAGACGTGAGGAGACGTGAGGAGTGTGGGAAAGCCGACATGACTACCCATCGGTAGCAGTGGCGACAGGGGGCTTGCGCGGCCTCAGGAGACCCGTGCGAGGATCGACGCCTCTTCCCGCCGCATGAAGGATCACCCCGTCTTGACCCCGCCCGCCGCCGAACTGCCCTTCGCCGGTGCCGCTCTGCGCCTGACGCGCACGGCGGCCGGGCGGCGTGCGCTGCAACTGGCACTGCTGGTGACCGGGTTGTTCGCACTCGGGCTCCTCTGCGGGGAGCGGGCGCATGCGGCGGACGGGGCGGGCGGATTGGTGCCGACGGTTCCGGCGAGTTCGTCGGTACGGGTGGCGAAGCCGGCTTCTCCGCTTCCGGTGGCGCACTTGGCGGCCCAGGCTGTCACTCGCGCCACGGACACCGTCACTCACGCTCACGTCACGGACACCGCCGCTCGGGTCGGCGGCACCGTCACCCGTGTGACCGACACCGTCCGGCACGTCGTACGGCCGGCTGCCGACAGCGTCGTACGGCCGGTCGGTGATCTCGTGGAGACGGTGACCGGCGAGTTGGGCCAGGCTCCGCCGAAAACCCTGCCGTCCCTTCCCTCGTTGCCCTCCAGGTCCTCCCTGCCTTCCCTGCCTTCCCTGCCTTCCTTGCCGGAGCTGCCCGGTCAGCCTGGTCCGCCCGCGCTTTTGGGCGTGGGGTATCAGGTTCCGTCCGCCGGGGCGGGGCCCCGCCAATCGGGTGCGGGGGCCGTGTCCTCGGCGTCGCACGCGGTGGTGCGGCATGCGTACGCCGGGCCCGTCGGCCCGACGTACTACGGCCCCACCCGCCTCGGTACGGACACCGACGGTGTCGCCGTGCGTGGCGAGCGCCGGGGCGTGGCGCCGGGGCCGGGGCCCGACCGTCAGGCACCCCCCGGCGACCCCACGGGCGCACTGGGCGGTCAGTCTGCCGTCGACAACGGCACGCCGCGCCACGGCGATCCTCATGCCGTCACTCCGAGCCACCGGGCGCCGCTGCGGCTCGTGCCCGGCGTTCCCGCGGCGGTGACCGCGGCCGGAACCCGGGACAGGCACCGGGACATTCCGGTCTTCCCCGGCTAGGGCAGTCCTTCCCCCGCTGTCGACCTGCCGCGCGGGGGCGGAACAGGTCTGCCCGCCGTCCGGACCCTCTCCGGTCCCTGTCGGGACCCTCCTCGGTCCCCGGACGGAAGCCCAGGACTCTCGGAAACCCGAAGGATCTGACGTACACATGAACAAGAACACCCGCCGTTCCCTCGTCATAGCCGCTGGTGTCACCGGCGCGTGGGCGCTCGGCTCCGCCGTCGCCAGCGCCGATGAGCTGCCCTCTTCGTCGCTGTCGCTGCCCGAGGCGACCGTGGGCGACACGGACACCGCCACCACGGACACCGCCGGCACGGTGACCGGCAAGGTCGGCGACACCGCCGCCAAGACGGTGCCCACGGTCGAGGACACCGCCCGGACCGCCGTCACCCACCAGACCGAGAAGACCGCCCCCACGGTCACCCACACCTCGGCCCCGCAGGACGAGGTCGACTACCTCTTCGGCCCGCTCTCGGCCTTCGCGCCGCAGCTGGACCGGAGCTCCGTCGACGAGACCACGTCGGCCGCCCTGCCGCCGGTCGCGGCCGGCGCCGTACAGGGCGTCACCCCGGTCGTGCACCACGCCGTCGCGCAGGTCGCCGACGACACCGCCGCCTCCGTTCTGCCTCCCGTCGCCGCCACCGCCGTGCACGGAGTGGTCCCGGTCGCCGGGCAGGCGGCAGGGGACGCGGGCGCTCTGGCGTCCGGAGCGGTGGGCGGTGTGCGGCCGCTCGCAGGCGGGGTCGTGGCCGACGCGGGCACCCTCGCGCACGGCGTCACCGGCCAGGTGGACCCCTTCGCGCAGGGTGTCGTCGGCGCCGTACAGCCGGTCGTCGACCGCGTGCGGCCGGTCGTGGCGGGCGTCGAGGGCAGCGCCACCGGTCTGGCCTACGGCGTCCAAGGGAATGTCCGCGGCTTCGCGGGGGGCGTCGTGGACGACGCGCGGCCGTTCGCCGGCGGCGTGGTCGGCCAGGCCGGCCCGCTCGCGGGACACGCGGTCACCGGCGTCCAGGGCGTGGCCGAGTCCGTCACACCGAGCTATCTGCACCACGCCCAGTACGGCGGCACGTACAGCGTCTGACCGTCCCTCCTGCCGTACAGCGCTACCGCTGGCTGTACCGCTGTAGGGCACCGACCGACTCCGCGGGGCCACGGTCCCGGACGGCCGAAATCCGTCGGCTGTGTCCGACCGAAACCCCGCGGATGGGGAGGGGGGTCCCCATTGGGGTGAGGACCCCCTCCCCGGGCCCCTCACGGGCTGTTCGAGGGGCCTCACCAGGCAAACCCCAGCCTGGTGAGGCCCTGTCCCGGCCAGATCTGTGACAGGTATCACCGCTCAGGTGTGACCTGCGATTTAGGGACCCACGTCCTGCGGCGATAACCTGCGAGACGGACATGCCGCGCGCTCGGACATCGTGTGCGCCACCCTTGTGACAGCGGACGTCACGTTGCCCTTCGCGGCACGCCCACGCATCCAACGAACCGCGAGATCACTGATAGGGACGGACGCGCGTGGACCTGTTCGAGTACCAGGCGAGGGACCTCTTCGCCAAGCACGGTGTACCGGTGCTGGCCGGTGAAGTCATTGACACGCCTGAGGCAGCCCGCGAGGCGACCGAGCGTCTTGGCGGCAAGTCCGTCGTCAAGGCCCAGGTGAAGGTCGGTGGCCGCGGCAAGGCCGGCGGCGTCAAGCTCGCCGCCACCCCGGACGAGGCCGTCGCCCGCGCGACGGACATCCTCGGCATGGACATCAAGGGCCACACGGTCCACAAGGTGATGATCGCCGAGACCGCGCCCGAGATCGCCGAGGAGTACTACGTCTCGTACCTCCTCGACCGCACCAACCGCACCTTCCTCGCCATGGCGTCCGTTCAGGGCGGCGTGGAGATCGAGGTCGTCGCGGAGGAGAACCCCGACGCCCTCGCGAAGGTCCCGGTCGACGCCAACGAGGGCGTCTCGATCGAGAAGGCCCGCGAGATCGTCGCCCAGGCGAAGTTCCCGGCCGACGTCGCCGAGCAGGTCGCCGAGATCCTGGTGACGCTGTGGGACACCTTCATCAAGGAGGACGCCCTCCTCGTCGAGGTCAACCCGCTCGCCAAGGTCGCCGACGGCCGCGTCATCGCGCTCGACGGCAAGGTGTCCCTGGACGAGAACGCCGAGTTCCGTCAGCCGGAGCACGAGGCGCTGGTCGACCACGCCGCCGCCAACCCGCTCGAGGCGGCGGCCAAGGCCAAGAACCTCAACTACGTCAAGCTCGACGGCGAGGTCGGCATCATCGGCAACGGCGCGGGTCTCGTCATGAGCACCCTCGACGTCGTCGCCTACGCCGGTGAGAACCACGGCGGCGTCAAGCCCGCCAACTTCCTCGACATCGGCGGCGGCGCCTCCGCCGCGGTCATGGCGAACGGCCTGGAGATCATCCTCGGCGACCCGGACGTCAAGTCCGTCTTCGTCAACGTCTTCGGTGGCATCACCGCCTGTGACGAGGTCGCCAACGGCATCGTCCAGGCGCTCCAGCTGCTCAAGGACAAGGGCGAGGAAGTCACCAAGCCGCTGGTCGTGCGTCTGGACGGCAACAACGCCGAGCTGGGCCGCAAGATCCTGTCGGACGCCAACCACCCGCTGGTCCAGCGCGTGGACACCATGGACGGCGCGGCCGACAAGGCCGCCGAGCTCGCGGCTGCGAAGTAAGGGACGAGGGAAACAACCGCCATGGCTATCTTCCTCAACAAGGACAGCAAGGTCATCGTCCAGGGCATGACCGGTGCCACGGGCATGAAGCACACCAAGCTCATGCTGGCCGACGGCACGAACATCGTCGGTGGCGTGAACCCGCGCAAGGCGGGCACGTCCGTCGACATCGACGGCACCGAGATCCCGGTCTTCGGCACGGTCGCCGAGGCCATGGAGAAGACGGGCGCCAACGTCTCCGTCCTCTTCGTGCCCCCGGCCTTCGCCAAGGCCGCCGTCGTCGAGGCGATCGACGCGGAGATCCCCCTCGCGGTCGTCATCACCGAGGGCATCGCCGTCCACGACTCCGCGGCCTTCTGGGCGTACGCGAAGTCGAAGGGCAACAAGACCCGCATCATCGGCCCGAACTGCCCCGGTCTCATCACCCCGGGCCAGTCGAACGCCGGCATCATCCCGGGCGACATCACGAAGCCGGGCCGCATCGGCCTGGTCTCGAAGTCCGGCACGCTGACGTACCAGATGATGTACGAGCTCCGTGACATCGGCTTCTCGTCCGCCGTCGGCATCGGTGGCGACCCGATCATCGGTACGACGCACATCGACGCGCTCGCCGCGTTCGAGGCCGACCCCGACACCGACCTGATCGTCATGATCGGTGAGATCGGCGGCGACGCCGAGGAGCGTGCGGCGGACTTCATCGCCAAGAACGTGACGAAGCCGGTCGTCGGCTACGTCGCCGGCTTCACCGCGCCCGAGGGCAAGACCATGGGCCACGCCGGCGCCATCGTCTCCGGCTCCTCCGGTACGGCCGCCGCGAAGAAGGAGGCCCTCGAGGCCGCCGGCGTCAAGGTCGGCAAGACGCCGACCGAGACGGCGAAGCTGGCCCGCGAGATCCTCGCCGGCTGACTTCTCCAGGCTGGACCTTCTCCAGACTGAACGGGCTCGCATCCCCACGGGGGTGCGAGCCCGTCGTCGTACCCGGCTCAGTCCGTCGTCGTACCCCGCTCGGCCTGACTCCGGAACCAGCTCAGCCTGGTTCCGGAACAAGCCGTTCCGGCCCGCTGGCCGTCTCCGCCTTGAGCTTGGCGCGCAGGGCCAGCTCCTCCGCGGACAGCGGCCCGGGCGCGACCCGGGGCGGCACCCCGCGCACCGAGGCGCCGGGCGCCAGCGGCGGTTCGTAGTGGTCCGGGGCCGTACGGAGCGTCAGCGTCGTGGCGCCGATGAGGACGATCGTGAAGGCGATGGCGGCGCGGGTCCACTGCCGGGCGCGCTGCTCGCCGCCCCAGCGGACCGTGGTGGGCTTCGCGGCGCGCAGCCGCTCGGCGGAGGCGACCTCGGCGAGTCGCCGGTGCAACGCCTTCGGCTCCGCCAGCTCCGGCAGTCGCTTGGCAACGGCCTCGCGCGCGTGCAGCAGCCGGTTGGCCGCCGCGGGCGTGCTCGCCTCCGTCTCGGCCGCGGTCTCCGGCAGATCGAGCCCGACCCCGTCGTAGAGCAGCAGAGTCCGCCGGTACACGGGCGGCAGCTGCAGGAGTACGTCGAGCAGCGCGCGGTCCGCGGGGGCGGTGGGCGGCGGCTCCGGATTGCGGTGCCGGGGGCGCAGCCTGTGCCAGGGCGAGAGTGCGAACTCGTGCGCCGTCGCCCGCACCCACCCCGCCGGATCGCGGTCCATGGCCACCTCGGGCCAGCGGTGCCAGGCCAGCTGGAAGGCACGCTCCACCGACTCGCGCGCCAGTTCGCGCCGCCCGGTGAGCAGGTAGGTCTGCCGTACGAGGGCGGGGGCGCAGAACGCGTAGAGGGCGTCGAAGGCCTGATCGGGCGTCAGGGGGGCCGAAAGGGGTTCGAGTTCGGCTTCGGGGCCGGGGGCGAGTTCGGGTTGGGGTTCGGGGCCGAGTGCGGGTTTGGGTTCGGGGCCGAGTTCGGAGGCGGGTGGGGTTTCGGAGGGCGGCTCGGGTGGGGTTTCGGCGTGGTCGGGGGACGCTTGTACGGGGCCGGTGGCGGCGCCGACGAGCGCGGGAGCCGGGTTCTCCTGATGGGCGGTCACCTCCTCAGCGCCCGTCAGCAGCCGTGCGTACGCGTCCCGTTTGCTGCCGCGCGGCGTCGTACTGCCGTTCTCCCACGAGCGCACCGTCGCACGGGTGACGCCCACCGCGGCCGCCACGTCGGCCTGGCTCAGTGACTGGGCCTCGCGCAGGCGGCGGCGCTCCTTGGGGGAGGGCAGCGGGGTCTCAGGGGTGCGTGTCATGTCGGACCCCACAGGGTGCCCCTTAGTACGAAAAAGTACATAGCTGCATATTGAGCGACACATCCAAGGTTCGCCTGTTACGACGAGAAAGCGCGTGTCGTTGGGAGCATGGCGGACGTGACCCAAATGACCGACCGCAGGCTGTCGTTGTCGCCCCTGCTCACCCGGATGCGCCACCGTTCACCCGGACTGGGCGCCAGCCTCCTGGGTGGCGCTCTCGCGGCGGGGCTCGGACTCGGCTCGTTCGCCGTCCTCGTCATGATGCTGTGGATCAGCTCGCCCTATCCGGACAGCGGGCCCAGCGGATCGCTGCACGTGGCCGCCGCGTTGTGGCTGCTCGCGCACGGCGTGGAGCTGATCCGCACCGAGACCCTGTCGGGCCTGCCCATGCCGGTGGGTGTGACACCGCTGCTGCTGGTCGTCCTGCCCGTGTGGCTGCTGTACCGGGCGGCGCGCGGCGTGGCGGACGCCGAGGCCGAGGCGGAGCCGGGCACGGTGTGGACGGGGGTCGTCGGGGGCTATCTGACGGTCGGACTCGCGGCCGCGCTGTACTGCTCGGGCGGGGAGTTGCGGCCTTCGTGGGTGTGGACCGCCGGATGCCTGCCGTTGCTCGCCGGGAGTGCGGCGGGGGTGGGGGTATGGGCGGCGTACGGACGCGCCGGCCTCCCCGTGCCCGCGCGGGTCCGGCGGTTGCTCGCCGTGTTGCCCGCCGGCGTACGCCGTTGCTCGCCCGAATTCCTCGGGGCCTGCGCGCGGGCGGCCGGGGCCGGGGCGGCGGTGCTCGTCGGGGGTGGCTCGCTCTTGGTGGCGGCGTCGCTGGTGTGGCACGGCGATGCCGTCCGGGACTCGTTCGCGCAGCTCACCGAGGTGTGGTCGGGGCGGTTCGCGGTACTGCTGCTCTGTCTGGCGCTCGTGCCGAACGCGGCGGTGTGGGGGGCCGCGTACGGGCTCGGGCCCGGGGTCGTGCTGGGGGCCGGGCATGTCGTGGGGCCGTTGTCCGCGGCGGGGCCGGGGCCGTTGCTGCCGGCGTTTCCGTTGCTGGCGGCGGTGCCGGTGCCGGGGGCGGCGTGGAGTGAGGTGGGGATGGGGGTGCCGGTGGCGGCGGGGGTGACGGTGGCGTGGTTCCTGGTGACCGCGGGGGCGCCGGGGGAGGGGCGTGAGGCCTGGTCGTGGGGGCGGGTCGTGGTGGGGGTGGGGGCCGCGGCCGTGATGTGCGGGCTGGTGATGGCGCTGCTTGCCAGGGTGGCGGGTGGGCCGTTGGGGGTGGCGGCGTTGGCTCACTTCGGGCCGGTGTGGTGGCAGGTGGGGGGAGCGGTGGTGGTTTGGACGGTGGGGGTGGGAGTTCCTGTGGGGGTGGGGTTGTGGGGGTGGGAGCTTCGGCGGCGGGGGGTTTCTTGGTCCGCGTGGTTCTCGTGGGGGTCGTGCCGGTTGTGGTTCTCGTGGGGGTTCTGGGCGGGGCGGTCGCGGGGGGACGGAGGTCAGATGGGGGTGACTCCGTCGGTGGGGGTGACTCCGTCGGTGGGGGTGACTCCGTCGGTGGGGACGGCTCAGGCTCCGGCTCCGGCTTCTGTCCCTGCCGCTGCCGCTGCCGCTGCCGCTGCCGATGCCGCTGTCCCGGCTTCCGGGCCGGCTACGGATCCGAGCTTGGAGCCGTACGACTTGTTGCCCTCCGATGGTGGGGAGGGGACGTCCTTGGCGGCGCCGCCTGAGCGGGGTGAGTGAGGAGCCCTCGGTTTTCTCGCCCCCGCCGCCCCTACCCATTCCCATCCCCTGGGGCTGCGCCCCAGACCCCGCTGGGGGCTGAGCCCCGGAACCCGCCTGGGGCTGCGCCCCAGACCCCGTCCCGGGCTGCGCCCTGGAACCCGCTGGGGCTGTGCTCCGGAACCCTGCTCGGGGCTGTGCCCCAGACCCCGCTGGGGGCTGTGCCCCAGACCCCGCTGGGGGCTGTGCCCCAGACCCCGCCCGGGGCTGCGCCCCCAGACCCCGTCCCGGGCTGCGCCCCTGGGCTGTGGTGGAGTTTGCTGCGGATGGTGGGGGCTGGGCGCGCGGTTCCCCGCGCTCCTGGCGGGGCGCGTTCGAGCTAGCTGTGCGTTCCCAGGACGCCCCTCAGGTCCTTCGGGAGAAGGTCGTTGCAGGACTGTTTGGCGGCGTTGGTGAGGGCGTCGTTCGTGCAGGCGTAGTAGTCGGTGTACACGAGTTGCGCGGTGAAGGTCGCGGCGACCATGACGATGGCCAGGGACGCGGTGACGAGGCCGCTCACCGCGGCGGTCGTCTGGGGGCGGGTGTTCGCTTCGGGGGCCGGGGTGTCCGGGTCCGGCGTGCGGGGCTTGGCGCGCAGGGCACTGCCGCCCCAGTACAGGGCGAGCGCACCGAGCAGCAGCGCCACGTACGGCCAGCTGAACAGGGCGAAGAAGAACGCCCACATTCCGGAGAGCAGCGCGTAGCGCGCGCGGCGCTGGGCGGGGTCCGTCGGGTCCCAGCGCATTCCGGAGCCCGGCCCACCGCCGGGACCTTCCGGGCCGCCCTGCCCCTGCGGAGCCCCGGGACGGTCGCCGAAACCGCCGCCGGACGAACGCCCCGGCTGCCGGTCGCTCCACTGACTGCCCCAAGGGGACTGTCCGGGGTCGGAACCGTCGTTCTCGTTCGGGCTCTGGCCGGACGCGGGACGTCGAGGCTGCCAGGGGCGGTCGGGCGTGCCCTCCGGCGGCGGAGCGAAGGGATTGTCGTCGGAGCCGGAGCCGGAGCCGGAGCCGGAGCCGGAGCCCGTGCTGGAGTCTGTGTCCGGGCCGCGTCCGTCCGCGGAACCGTTCGCACCCGCGGGCGTGTCCCCGCTCTCCCGCGGCGGGGTAGGCGAAGGGCGCCGCTCGCGCAGCAGCAGCGGAGGGAGTCGGAGACTGCGGTCCGGCATCAGGTGTGCGTCTTCCCCTTGGTGGTTCTGGCGGGCGGCGTGTCCACACGGCATCGTGCTCGCGACGCGCACCCCGAGCGTCCTGCGCGGGGCTCGCACCCCGGGCGTTCGTTTTCAGGATCAGGACCCGGGATTCGCACCCCGGGTACCGCTCCACGGAGTCCCTGCCCCGGGTTTTCCGTCCGAGGCCCGCGCCCCGGACGTTCGCCCCCGGGGCTCGTACCCCGAACGTTCTACCCGTCCCAGGTCAACGTCCCAAGCGCACAGGGCGTTCCCCGTGCTGAACGGTGTTCCCGGGAGGATCCACCGCAGACGCTACCTTCCGGCCACGCCCCCGTCCCGTGGGGGCCGCCCGGTGTGCCGGTATCGTTGCTGACGGTCGGCCGCTTTGTAGACTTCCCTGTATCCAGGGGCGCGAAGCATTCGTACGACCGTACAAACGCTCCCCCGAGAAAGGGCCCCGTCGTGGCCAAGACCAAGCGCCTCGTCGTGCTGGTCTCCGGATCAGGCACGAATCTGCAGGCACTGCTCGATGGCATCGCCGCGGGCGGGCCGGAGGCCTACGGGGCCGAGATCGTGGCCGTGGGCGCCGACCGCGACGGCATCGAAGGGCTCGCCCGGGCCGAGCGGGCCGGGATCCCGACCTTCGTCCGCCGCGTCAAGGACTACGACACCCGGGACGAGTGGGACCGCGCCCTCGCCGAGGCCGTCTCCGACCACGAGCCCGACCTCGTGGTCTCCGCGGGGTTCATGAAGATCGTGGGGAAGGAATTCCTCGCGCGGTTCGGTGGGCGGTGCGTCAACACGCATCCCGCCCTGCTGCCGAGTTTCCCGGGGGCCCACGGCGTACGCGACGCGCTCGCGTACGGCGCGAAGGTCACCGGCTGCACCGTCCACTTCGTCGACGACGGCGTCGACACCGGACCGATCATCGCTCAGGGCGTGGTGGAGGTCCGGGACGAGGACGACGAGAGCGCTCTGCACGAGCGCATCAAGGAAGTCGAGCGAAGACTGCTCGTCGATGTCGTGGGGCGGCTCGCCCGCAACGGCTATCGCATTGAGGGACGAAAGGTAGTTATCCAGTGACCGCCGACAGCACAGTCACGGCCGAGAGCACCGAGGGCACCAAGCGGGTCATCCGGCGCGCGCTCGTCAGCGTCTACGACAAGACCGGGCTCGAAGAGCTTGCCCGCGGGCTCCACGAGGCCGGTGTCGAGCTCGTCTCCACCGGCTCCACCGCCGCCAAGATCGCCGCGGCCGGGGTCCCCGTCGTCAAGGTCGAGGACCTGACCGGCTTCCCCGAGTGCCTCGACGGCCGCGTCAAGACCCTGCACCCCAAGGTCCACGCCGGCATCCTCGCCGACCTGCGCCTGCCCGACCACCAGCGGCAGCTGGAAGAGCTGGGCGTCAAGCCGTTCGACCTCGTCGTCGTCAACCTCTACCCCTTCCGCGAGACCGTCGCCTCGGGCGCGACGCCCGACGAGTGCGTCGAGCAGATCGACATCGGCGGGCCTTCGATGGTCCGAGCCGCCGCCAAGAACCACCCGTCCGTGGCTGTCGTCACCAGCCCCGACCGGTACGGCGACGTCCTCGCCGCCGTCCAGAGGGGTGGCTTCGACCTCACCACCCGTAAGCGGCTCGCGGCCGAGGCCTTCCAGCACACGGCCGCGTACGACGTCGCCGTCGCCTCCTGGTTCGCCTCCGAGTACGCCCCCGTCGACGCCTCCCGGTTCCCCGACTTCCTCGGCGCCACCTGGGAGCGCGCGCACACTCTCCGCTACGGCGAGAACCCGCACCAGCCCGCCGCCCTCTACACCTCGGGCACCGGCGGTCTCGCGGAGGCCGAGCAGCTGCACGGCAAGGAGATGTCGTACAACAACTACACGGACACGGACGCCGCGCGCCGTGCCGCGTACGACCACGAGGACCCCTGCGTCGCGATCATCAAGCACGCCAACCCGTGCGGCATCGCGATCGCCTCGAACGTCGCCGAGGCGCACCGCAAGGCGCACGCCTGTGACCCGCTGTCCGCGTTCGGCGGGGTGATCGCGGTCAACCGGCCGGTGACGAAGGAGATGGCGGAGCAGGTCGCCGAGATCTTCACCGAGGTCATCGTGGCGCCCGAGTACGAGGACGGCGCCCTCGAAGCCCTCACCAAGAAGAAGAACATCCGCGTGCTGCGCGCCCACCGCGCGCCCGCGAACCCGACCGAGCTCAAGCCGATCGACGGTGGCGCGCTGCTCCAGGTCACCGACCGCATCCAGGCCGACGGCGACAACCCGGCGAGCTGGACCCTGGCGACCGGTGACGCCCTGAACGAGGGCGAGCTCGACGAGCTGGCCTTCGCCTGGCGGGCCTGCCGCGCGGTGAAGTCCAACGCGATCCTGCTCGCCAAGGACGGTGCCTCGGTCGGCGTCGGCATGGGCCAGGTCAACCGCGTCGACTCCGCGAAGCTCGCGGTCGAGCGGGCGGGCGCCGAGCGGGCCCGTGGGTCGTACGCGGCCTCGGACGCGTTCTTCCCGTTCCCCGACGGTCTGGAGATCCTCGCCGAGGCGGGCGTCAGGGCCGTGGTCCAGCCCGGCGGTTCGGTCCGTGACGAGCTGGTGGTCGAGGCCGCGAAGAAGGCGGGCATCACCATGTACTTCACGGGGACGCGGCACTTCTTCCACTGATCCGCGGCGGGTCGGTGCGTGCGCGGCGGTCCACCGGGGTTCCGGTGGGCCGCCGCTACCGTGCGGGCGCGGTGGTGGCGGCGCCCTTGACCGCGCGCTCGCAGTTCGGCCAGTCATGGAAGTCGCGCTTCTTGCTCCACAGGCGCTCGGCCGCCCTGATGTTCCACTCCGGGTCCAGCGCCTGACGCGGGGTCCCGCCCAGCTCGCGCAGGCGCAGGTCGGAGATCTGGAACAGCCCCCAGTTACGGGTGCCGTTGGTGTTGGGCAGGATGTGCAGCGGGTCGAGGAACGACTGGCAGTCCGCGATGGCGACCGCCGCGTCGGGTGCGTCGGTGAAGACCGCGCGGATGTGCGCCCTTACCTTCGCCGGCGGCCAGACGGTCATGCGTACGTTCGAGGTGTAGAGCGCCTTCTTGGTGGCGTCCCCGACGACTCCGTTGGGCTGGAGACCGGTGAACACCTGGAAGGCGGTGACCCGGCGCAGCGTCTGCGGGCCGAAGTCCGAGTCGACGTCGATGTCCGCGCCCTTCGCGTGCAGCAGCCGTTGTACCTCGCCCACGCACGCGTCGTGCTGGCCCATGGCCACCACGGGCTGACAGGCGGCCGAGAAGAGCAGACGGCCGTCCGCCGCGGAGCCGCCGCCGCTGCCGGATGACGGGTGATCGGTCGTCAGGGCCCAGGCGGAGACACCGAGCGTCAGGACCACGGCCCCGATCACGACGACACGGAACCGGCCCTGCCGGAACTGGTCAAGACGGAAACGACTCTGACGGACCGGCGGAACGGGCTCGACCTCCACCGCCCCCGACTTCTCGTCATCGTCACCGTCACCCTCACCGGCGTCACTGTCCACGAGATCAGTGGCGACAACGGCATCTGCGGGATCCACCGCGTCTCCTGCGGCCTCCGTCCCCGTCCCCGTCTGCGTCTCTGCCCCCGCCTCCGTCCCCGTCTCCGTCCGGGCGGCGTCGGCCAGGGCCCACTGCCGGTGCAGCGTCCGCAGTTCGTCCGGGGTCGCGCCGCAGGCGGTGGCGAACCGGTGCACGCTTCCGTAGTCCTGGGGCACCGAAGTGCCGCGGCAGTAGCGGTGCAGTGTGGACCCGGCGGTGCCGGTCTTCTTGGCGAGGGCCTCGTAACTCAGACCTGACCGGTTCTTCAGCGAACGCAACAACGCGGCGAACCGTTCGGTTTCCGGGCACGCGGGCATCGCTGTTCCCCCCTGGCACTTACGGCACGCTGGTCAGACGTTCCAGTGGCTGGACAGAGTAGCCGTCCCACGGCCGTCCCAAGGGTTAGAGAACGCGCCAAGTAGCGGGCGTCCAGCCGTCCCGGCGTCCCAGCCCGCCCGGTCTGCTTGCCCGGCCGGGACACGCGTTGCCACCTTCTGGCTGTCCGACCACCAGCAGCCGCATCGCAAGGAGAAACAGACCCATGAACCTTTCCGTACGTCGTCCGCGCCGCCTCTCCCCGCTCCTCGCGACCCTCGCCGTCAGCGCGGCGGCCGCCACCACGCTGGCCCTGCCCGCCTCCGCGTCGGCGGCACCCGCCTCGGCCGCCGCCGTGGACTGCGCGTCGGGTGACGTCTGCTTCTGGACCGGCTTCAACTTCACCGGCAGCAAGTGCTCGTGGAGCGTCGCCGACCCCGACTGGCAGAGCGGCGCCATCAAGTGTTCCTGGGCCGCCACGACGAACGTGAAGTCGGTGTGGAACGCCGGCACCGGGTCGTACAGCGGTGTCGCCTTCTACGCGAACACCAACTACAACGGCCGGATCGGCTGCACCCGGCAGCAGCAGGGCGGCAACCTCGCCGGTACGTACAAGGTGCGGTCCCACCAGTGGATCACCGGTAACTGCGGCTGAGCCCTGGCACACGTGCGCGGCGGTGGCTTCCGGCCCCTCGGGGGAGGGCCGGAAACCACCGCCGCATTTCTTTGCGCGTCAACGGCCTCTACCTCACATGGCCGGAAGTCGGCCTCGGGGCAGCCGTGCCGCCGGTGACCTCAGACCGAGTACTTCGGACGGTCGAACCAGGCGGCGCCGTCCGCCTTGCCGACGAACACCGCGATGAGGATGGCGAGCACGGTGTGCACCAGACCGATGACGATGAACGGGTAGATACCGAGGACCGCGGTGAGGATGCCGAACACCAGCGCGGCGATCCGGACGCCGCTGCCGCCGTTCGCGCACTTGACGCCGAGCCAGATCGCGAAGACGCCCCACGCCAGGACCGCGACCGTGATGCCCCACAGGACGCCGGCCGAGTAGTCCGCGAGCTGCTGGAACTGGACGTCGTTCTTGAGGTCCGCGTTGTTCTTCGCGGCGGAGACGGCGAGCGCCGAGATCGCGATCAGGATGGCGCCGAGCACCTGGAGACCGCCGATGACGAACAACATCACCCGCGCGGCCTTGACCGTGCCGGGCATCTCCATCGGGCCGCCGGGGTAGCCGCCGTACGGCTGCTGGCCGAGCGGCGGGGCCTGCGGGTAGCCGTAACCGGGCTGCTGCGGGGCGCCCTGGGGGTAGCCGTAGCCGGGCTGGCCCTGGGGCGGGTAGCCGGCCGGCTGGCCCTGCGGGGGACCGTAGGGGTTGTTCGGGTCGCCGAAACTCATGGCGGGTCTTCCTCCGTTGCCTGGTGCGGGGACGCGCGGCAAGGTGCGGAGGAGAGTTCTACAGAGCGGTCCGTCCCCCCGGTACTGTCCGCGGCACTGTGATGTTCATCGTTCTAAATGCCTTACTTATTTGTCCAGGGCCCTTCCGATTGTGTTGCGCAGGTGTTGTGCAAGCGCAACATCGCTGATCACGGCTGATCGCGGCTGGTGGCAGAGGGAAAGGGGCGCCCGGATTGGAACCGGGAGCGGGTCATCCGCGAGGATGGGGCCATGACCGCCCAGATTCTCGATGGCAAGGCCACCGCAGCCGCGATCAAGTCCGATCTGACCGCCCGCGTGGCGGCCCTCAAGGAGAAGGGCGTCACGCCCGGCCTGGGGACCGTCCTGGTCGGCGACGACCCCGGCAGCCAGAAGTACGTCGCGGGCAAGCACCGCGACTGCGCCCAGGTCGGTATCGCGTCCATCCAGCGTGAACTGCCCGCGACCGCCACGCAGGAGGAGATCGAGGCGGTGGTGCGCGAACTCAACGAAGACCCCACCTGCACCGGCTACATCGTCCAGCTCCCGCTCCCCAAGGGCATCGACGAGAACCGCATCCTCGAACTGATGGACCCGGACAAGGACGCCGACGGCCTGCACCCGATGAACCTCGGGCGGCTGGTCCTCAACGAGCCGGCCCCGCTGCCGTGCACCCCCAACGGCGTCCTCACCCTGCTGCGCCGCTACGGCGTGGAGATCAAGGGCGCCGAGGTCGTGGTCGTCGGCCGCGGGGTGACCATCGGGCGTCCGATGCCGCTGCTGCTGACGCGGCGTAGCGAGAACGCCACGGTCACCCAGTGTCACACCGGCACCCGTGATCTCTCCGCGCATCTGAAGCGCGCCGACATCATCGTCGCCGCGGCCGGATCGGCCCACCTCATCCGCGCCGAGGACGTGAAGCCGGGTGCCGCCGTCCTCGACGTCGGTGTCTCGCGCAGCGCCGAGGGCAAGATCGTCGGAGACGTCCACCCGGACGTCGCCGAGGTTGCCGCGTGGATCTCCCCGAACCCCGGCGGCGTGGGCCCGATGACCCGCGCCCAGCTGCTCGTCAACGTGGTGGAAGCGGCGGAGCGCAGTGTCGGCTGACGGCGGGCCCGAGGACGCCGCGGCCCGCGACACCGACACCGAACCCGATGCCGAGTCGGCCGTACGGGAGGCCGCGTCCGCGAACGGCGGGTCGGCCGTGCGGAGGGCGAGGGCGGTGAAGGGTGAGTCCGCCGTGCGGAAGGCGGGGTCCGTGAACGGTGAAGCCGGTCCTCGGAAGGCGGGGTCCGTGAACGGTGAGGCCGGTCCTCGGAAGGCGGGGTCCGTGAACGGTGAAGCCGGTTCGGGGAAGGCGGGGTCCGTGAACGGTGTGGCGGGTGTGCGGGAGGCGGAGGGCGCCGAGGGCGAGCCGGGTGCGCTCGACGCCGTGAGCGCGCCCGACGCCGAGGGGAAGCCGCGCCGCACCACACGGCGCTTCCCCCTGTTCACGCGGGACACCGCGCGGCCCGAGGGCGGCGGCCGGGCGGCGGGCGGCGACGCCCCGGCCCCGGCCCGCCAGTGGCCGATCCTCGCCGTGCTGTCGTCCGTAGGACTCGGCCTGCTGCTGACCGCCCTCGACGTGTTCCGGCTCGGCACGGTCCTGATCGGCGCCGCGCTGCTGGCCGGCGCCGTGATGCGCTGGATGCTGCCCGACGTGGGCATGCTCGCGGTCCGCTCCCGCTTCACGGACATGCTCACGTACGGCGTGCTGGGCGTCGCCATCGTGCTGCTCTCGCTGATGGCACAGCCCCACCCGTGGCTGGTCATCCCGTTCCTGGACGACACGCTGCACTTCACCGTCCGCTGAGACCCCCACGCATGCCCTGAAGCAGGGCGCGGCCCGTCCCCTCCCCCGAGTAAGGACGGGCCGCGCCCGGGCGGCCGGACCGCCCGGGTCAACCCTTCTGCACAGGCACCGCCTGTTCAACAGCCGTCAGTTCCCTGTGGCACGGAAGTGACCATTCCGCCACGGTGTCCGCGTCGCGTGACGGGAACCGTCCACCGCCCGGCGTCGTCAATCGCTCACGGGGAACGACACGGGAGCGCCTGGGAAGCGCTGCGGGAGGTGGGTGAGCGATGGGTGCCTGGCAGCCGCTGCCGGAGGAGCTTCCTGCGGAGGTACGGCACTTCGTCGAGCAGTTGCGGCTGCTCAAGGACCGCACCGGGATGAGCCTGGTCGCGCTGGGCACGCGTACCGCGTACAGCAAGTCCTCCTGGCAGCGCTACCTCAACGCGAGCCAGCCGCCGCCCCGGCAGGCGGTCGTCGCCCTGTGCCGGGTCGCGGGTGTCGCGGGCGAGGAGACCGAACGCTTCGGGGTGCGCTGGGAACTGGCGGTGCGGGCCTGGCCGCGCGAGCCCATGCCGCCCGTGCCGCCCGTGCCGCCCGCGCCGCCCGTACGGGTACCGGCGGGCGGTCCCGTCCCCGGCCCCGTCTCCGGCGGTGAACCTGCTCCCGGCGCGGAAGCCGCCGTCCCCGCCGCGTACGTCGTTCCCGCCGCGCGCGGCCGTGACGGCTACGAGGAGGACCCCACGCTCCCGTGGTGGGACCTGCTCGACGAGGAGTGGTCCCGGCAGCCCCCCGCGTCCCGTACGCCCCGCCTCCTCCTCTACGCGGCCCTGCTCGCCGTCGTCCTCCTCCTCGCCGCCGTCGTGGGTGCCGTCACCCTCGGGTGAGCTGAGCGTTCTCGTGACGGGTGAGGTCGCGCCTGTGTTCCCGTTGTGTCGATGTCTTGACAAGTTCAAGGATTTACCCTGATCTGTCCCAACAACCCGGTTAGCGTGGCCAATCGGGACGGTACCGGACGTCCTGTTGCGGAGGACGAGGGTCCGATTGGCGGCCATGACGTCGATGGGACAATGGGCCGCAGCCCGCGGGGCGTGCAACGGCGCATGCCCGGGCCCGAATGCTCCCGTGCGCCCCCATCCCGGGAACTGAGATCCTGACCGATCGCATCCCTGTGGGTAGCCAGAACGGGGACCGTCGGGGGCCGGGGGACTCGGCGCAGGGGTGCCGAACACGCGGGGGAACAGTCAGGCACGTACGGGGGGAAAGAAGCAGGGGGGAGCAGTAATGCCTCGTTGGAGGGACTTGCCGGATGAACTCGATCCGCAGGTCAGGGAGTTCGCCAGCCAGCTGCGTCGGCTGGTCGACCGGAGCGGGCTGGGCATCGCCGCGGTGGCCGACCGTACGGGCTACAGCAAGACGTCCTGGGAGCGGTACCTCAACGGTCGGCTCCTCGCGCCCAAGGGCGCGATCGTCGCCCTGGCCGAGGTGACCGGGACCAATCCCATCCATCTGACGACCATGTGGGAGCTGGCCGAGCGTGCGTGGAGCCGCTCGGAGATGCGCCACGACATGACCATGGAAGCGATCCGGATCTCCCAGGCGCGCGCCGCGCTCGGGGAGTTCGGGACGCCCCCGGCGAAGGGGAGCAACGGCAAGCAGGCCCGCAAGGGCGGCAGCGCGACCGCGACGCCCGGCATCGCGCCGGGGATCGCCGGGCCCGCGGGGGTGTCGCCGACGGTGCCGCCGCAACCGTCCGCCACGGAGGTGGAGGACTCGGCGTACGGCTCTTCGTCGTCGCTCGGGGGTGGGGCGCGCGGGGGTGCCGGGAACGGCGGGTCTTCTTCGGGCGGGCCTTCGGGTGGACCTTCGTCCGGTGGGGGTTCGCGTGGCGGGGGCTGGGGGGTCGTCGCCACGCCGTCCGGTGACGGGGGGCGGTACGGGCCGTCGACTCCGGCGGGGGCTGCGGGGCCGGGGGGTTCTGCGGGACCGGGGGGTTCTGCGGGTTCTGCGGGGCCGGGGGGTTCCGTGGGTCCGGGCGGGCCTGTCGGTACCGGTGGGCCGGGCGCGCCCGTGGGGGGAGCCGCGGACGCGGCGGCGCGGCGTAAGCGGCGGCTGACGATGTTCCTCGCGGGGGTTGTGGGTGCGCTCGTGGTGATAGCCGCGGTCGTGTACTTCACCGGGGGCGGCGACAGCAAGAAGGCGCAGGGCGCGCCCAAGACGCCCTCGACGTCCGCCGCGGTCAATCCCGATCTGCCGGCGGGGGTGAAGTGCAGTGGCGCCGGCTGCACGGGCAAGGACCCGGAGAACATGGGGTGCGGTGGGCAACTGGCGACGACCAGCACCAGCATCACCGTCGGTACCACCCTCGTCGAGGTGCGCTACAGCAAGACCTGTGCCGCGGCCTGGGCCCGCATCACGCAGGCCGTGATCGGTGACTCGGTGCAGGTGACGGCCGGTACCGCTGCCAAGCAGACCGGGACCGTCGACAATGCCAACGATGCGTACACCCCGATGATCGCCGTCAAGGACGCCGCCGAGGCGAAGGCGTGCGTCACGTTGAAATCGGGTCAGAAGGGCTGCACGAAGTGAATTAGCCGGGGGGACTCGGCTGGGGCGGGTGGGCACGCACAACACGGTCCCTCGCCCCCGCCGCCCCTACCCGTCCCATCCCCCAGGGGCTCCGCCCCTTCGACCCCGCCAGGGGCGCTGCGCCCCCTGGACCCCCGCATCGGCCTGAACGGCCTCGTCCTCAAACGCCGGACGGGCTGAAGACGCGGCCTGGCTAGG